>NZ_JACVVE010000005.1 GCF_016648105.1 Pseudomonas sp. S31
GAAACAAGCGTAGGAGCGAGCGCAGCTCGCGATGCGCCGCGCGGGCGGCGCGCGATCTCATAGGCGCCCCATCACGACCGGCGAACCTTCCCAGGACAATCCGTGAAGCACCTTTTTTCCTAGGGCATGTGAAAACCCTGGTTCATCCAAGGCGAACCAAGCAGTGCGGCAGCGGCGATCAGGGCCACGATGGCGAGGGCGATGGAGGCTTTCATGGGCATGCGCATACAGTGACTGACTGAAAGCATAGGCGGTCGGTTCCGGCCCGATCGCCTTTTGGCTTATGCTCAGGCCACTGTCTGTCACAAGGAGTCGCCCATGAGCTGGTCCGCTACCCAGTATTCCCTGTTCGAAGACGAACGCACCCGCGCCGTGCGCGACCTGCTCGCCGCCGTGCCGCCACGGCCGGTGCGCCATGCTACCGACCTGGGTTGCGGCCCCGGCAACTCCACCGAGGTATTGCTGCAGCGCTGCCCGGATGCCCAGGTGACCGCCCTGGACAGCGACAAGGACATGATCGACAAGGCCCGCGAGCGCAAGCGCCTGCACATCCCGCGGGTGCGCTGTGAAATCGCCGATATCGCCACCTGGACCGCCCCTGAGGCGCAGGACCTGATCCTCGCCAATGCCTCGCTGCAATGGGTACCGGACCACGCCACGCTGTATCCGCACCTGGTGCGCCAGCTCAGCGAGGGGGCGAGCCTGGCGGTGCAGACCCCGGACAACCTCGAGGAACCAGCCCACCGCCAGCTGCGCGAGATCGCCAGCCGGGGGCCATGGGCCGAGCGCTTTGCCGGTTTCCAGCTGCCGCCGCGGCATGACGCGGCGTTCTACTACGACCTGCTCAGCCCGCTGTGCTCGCGGGTGGATGTGTGGCGCACTACCTACCATCACCCGTTGCCCGGTGGCGCCGAGGCGGTGGTGGAGTGGTTCAAGGGCTCGGCGCTGCGGCCGTACCTGGCGCAGCTGAACGAGCAGGAACAGGCCGGTTTCCTCGAGCAGTACCTGGAAGCGATGCGCGAGGCGTATCCGCCGGCCAGCGATGGCAAGGTGTTGCTGCCGTTCCCGCGATTGTTCCTGGTGGCTACCCGTTGAGGCGGCGCCAGCGCCAGACGACATAGGCGTAGACGGCAAGGTTGAGCAGTAGTGCGATGCTGCCCAGCAGCCACTGGGTCTGTGGCGTCAATTCGGCGGGATAGATCAGCGGCCATATGTAGTGCTCGATGAAGCCACCGGGGTAGCCGGCGTCGCCTGCGGCATGGCGTAGCTGGTTTTCCCAGTCGGTGAGCGGGCAGGGCAGGTGCAAGAACTCCACCGCCAGGCCCCAGGCCAGGGCTGGCAGGTGGATGAGCAGGGCTGTGCGCCACCTGAGCACCAGCAGGCCGCCGAACAGTACCAGCAGGATGAAGGCCAGGTGCAGCAGGACCAGGGTGTCGGCGGCTAGGCGCGGGAGCATGGCGGGAGGCCTGGGGTTGGGGTATAGCCAGCATAGTCGGGTTGTCTGTGCCGGCCTCTTCGCGGGGCAAGTCGCAGCGGCGAACCGCCGCTCCCACAGGATCACCGAAGGGCTTGAACTTGTGGAATACCTGTGGGAGCGGGCTTGCCCCGCGAAGAGGCCGGTACAGCCCTACATCTCTTCCTGAACCATCTGCAGGAAGGTCGCCACCACCCGTCGCGATCGCTGCTCGCTCAAACACACCAACGTCTCGGTCAGATGCCGCTGGCAATCGATGATCGGTAACGCGCATACCCGCGCATCGGCGCCGAACTCGGCCGCCGACACCACCCCCACGCCAATTCCCACCACCACCGCCTCGCGTGCGGCTTCGCGGCCTTCGACCTGGATCGCCGGGCGAATGCGCAGGCCAGCACGCTGCATTTCTTCCTCCAGCGTCTGCCGGGTCACCGAGCCTGGCTCGCGCAGCACCAGCGGCATGTCGTCCAGGTCGGCCAGGCTGATCGAGCCGCGGCTGGCCCACGGATGCTGGTGGGCGACGAACGCCACCATCGGGTCGCGCCGCAGCGGCACGCAGTGCAGGCGCTCGTCATCGACGTCGCGGCCCAGCAGCGCCAGGTCTGCCTGGTAACTGAACAGCCGGGCCAGGGACTCGTCGGTGTTGCCGGTCTCGACCTTGACCTGGATGCCCGGGTAACGCTGGCAGAAGCGAGCGATCTGCGGCAGTACGTGCACCGGCGCATCCACCGCCAGCACCAGGCTGCCGGTGTGCAGTGCTCGGGAGTCCTGCAACAGCTCGTGGGCCTCGGCTTCGCAGGCGAACAAGCGCTGGCTGATGCCCAGCAGGCGCTCGCCGAGATCGGTCAGGTGCACCGAGCGCTTGTTGCGGTGAAACAGCAGCACCCCGAAGCGTTCCTCGAGCTTGCGGACCTGGTCCGACACCGCCGGCTGGGTGAGGAACAGCTTCTGCGCGGCGCGGGTGAAGCTGCCGTGCACGGCCACCGCGTGAAAGGCCTTGAGTTGAGCGTGAGAGACCGACATGTGAACTCCAGTAAAAAGCTGGGCTTATGTGTGAAATACGATAAATCGATTTTATTTATCAGTCACCAGCTGTTTCCATACCGATCAACCCAGTGCGACCGCCTTGCGCGATCTCTGGGCCATGGCGCAGCTACCCGCGCCATCTGACCAGTGACGAGCCTTCGTCATGCAGTGCGCAACACAACAACAAAACAGGCGTTTCTTCACATTCTGCCGGCACACTCGAGCAAGAGGTCAGATTCACATGAACCAATCCCTAGCCACGATCAAGCGTTGGCGCATGCAGATTTTCGCCATTACCTGGTTGGCCTACGCGGCCTTCTACTTCACCCGCAAGGCCTTCTCGGTGGCCAAGCTGGGCATCGGTGAAGACCCGACATTCATGCTCGACAAGGCCGCCATGGCCAACCTCGACGCCATCTACCTGGCCGCCTACGCCGTGGGCCAGTTCACCTGGGGCATGCTCGCCGACCGGTTCGGCCCGCGCGTGGTGGTGCTCGGTGGCCTGCTGATCTCGGCTGTGGCGGCGGTGGTGATGGGTAGCTACGCGACCTTCCCGATCTTCGCCACCTGCATGCTGGTGCAGGGCCTGGCGCAGTCCACCGGCTGGGCCGGGCTGTGCAAGAACATCGGCAGTTTCTTCCCTGCCGCCCAACGTGGCCGTGTGCTGGGTCTGTGGAGTTCGTGCTATGCCTTCGGCGGCCTGGTGGCCTCGCCATTCGCCGGCTGGTGGGCCTACACCCTGGTCGGCACCTGGCATGCGGCGTTCTTTTCCAGCGCCGCGGTGGTGGCTGCGGTGGCCGTGCTGTTCTTCGTCCTGCAGCGCAACAAGCCCGAGGACGTCGGCCTGCCGGCGGTAGAGCCAGAGCCGCAGAGCATGGCCCCGGCCGGCAACCTGTGCAGCGTTTGGGCACCGTTGCGCGAGATCCTGCGCAACCGCACGGTACTGACCCTGGGCCTGGCGTACTTCCTGCTCAAGCCGGCGCGCTACGCCATCCTGCTGTGGGGGCCGGTGATCGTCTTCGAGCAGATGCCGTCGGTGGGCAAGGTCGGCGCGGCGATCATTCCCACTGCCTTCGAGCTGGCCGGGCTGCTCGGGCCGATCATCATCGGCCTGGCCTCGGACAAGCTGTTCGGCGCCCGGCGCATGCCGGCCTGCGTGATCAGCCTGATGCTGCTGACCCTGACTTTGGCGGCGTTCATGGCGGCCATGCACACCGGCAATGTGGTGCTGGTGGTGGGCCTGCTGTTCGTCATGGGTCTCACGCTGTATGGCCCGGACTCGATGATCAGCGGCGCCGCAGCCATCGATTTCGGCACTGCCAAGGCCGGTGCCACCGCGGCTGGCTTCGTCAACGGCTGCGGCTCGGTGGGGGCGGTGCTTGGTGGCCTGCTTCCGGGCTACTTCGACGGCGTGACGGTGTTCATCGTGTTCGCCGGCTGCGCATTGTTCTCGGCCCTGGTGTTGCTGCCGCACTGGAACAGCCGCCCGGCGACCGAGGCCAGCGATGTGGCGCCCAATACCGCGATGGCGATCAAGCCACTGCGCACCTGAGAGGAACTTGAAGCGATGAGACCCTTCTGGCTGCAACAGGCCCTGGACAGCGAGCAGCAGGCGGCTTGCCCGCCGCTGCAAGGCGATGTGCGTTGCGACGTGTGCATCGTCGGCGGTGGCTACACCGGCCTGTGGACGGCCTTGCTGCTCAAGGAGGCCCAGCCCTCGCTGGACGTGCTGCTGATCGAGGCCGACATCTGTGGCGCCGGCGCCAGCGGGCGCAACGGCGGCTGCGCGCTGTCGTGGTCGGCCA
Source organism: Pseudomonas sp. S31 (assembly GCF_016648105.1). Taxonomy (GTDB): domain Bacteria; phylum Pseudomonadota; class Gammaproteobacteria; order Pseudomonadales; family Pseudomonadaceae; genus Aquipseudomonas. Next base: position 4,306 of record NZ_JACVVE010000005.1, read on the forward strand.
AGTACTTCACCCTGGAACGCCTGTTCGGGGTGGAGGAGGCGGTGCGCCTGGTGCGCGAGTCGGAAGCCAGTATCCATGCCATCGGCGCGTTCTGCGCCGCCAATGGCATCGACTGCGACTACCGCCTGGACGGCACATTGTACACCGCCACCAACCAGGCTCAGGTCGGCGCCACCGATGCGGTGATCGCGGCCTTGCAGCAGCGCGCCATCAACTCGTTCGAGCGCCTGCCGCTGGACCAGGTGCAGCGCCTGGCTGGCTCGGCCCGACACCTGGAAGGCTGGTTCTCGCCGGCCGCTGCCACGGTGCAGCCCGGGCGGCTGGTGCGCGGTCTGCGCCGGGTGGCCCTGGCGCGCGGCGTGCGCATCCACGAAGGCACGGCCATGACCGGGCTCGAACATGGGGCCCCGGTCACGCTACGCACGGCACAGGGCAGCATCCGCGCCGACCGCGTGGTGCTTGGCCTCAATGCCTGGATGGCGCGGGCCTTCCCGCAGTTCCAGCGCAGCGTGGCGATCGTGTCCAGCGACATGGTCATCACCGAGCCTTGCCCCGAGCTACTGGGTGAAACAGGCCTGGACACCGGCGTCAGCGTGCTCGACTCGCGGATCTTCGTGCACTACTACCACAACACCTCCGATGGCCGGCTGATGCTCGGCAAGGGCGGCAATACCTTTGCCTTCGGCGGGCGCATGTTGCCGGTGTTCGACCAGCCGTCGCCGTATCGGCCGCTGCTGGGCGAAACCCTTGGCGAATTCTTTCCGGCGCTGGCCAAGGTGCCTCTGGCGGCGAGCTGGAACGGGCCGTCGGATCGCTCGGTGACCGGCCTGCCGTTCTTTGGCCGGCTGGACGGGCAGGGCAACGTGTTCTACGGCTTCGGTTATTCCGGCAGCGGCGTCGGGCCGTGCCACATGGGCGGGCAGATCCTCGCCTCGCTGGCCCTCGGGCAGGACAACCCCTGGACCCGCTCGCCATTGGTCAACGGGCCGCTGGGGCTGTTTCCACCCGAGCCGATCCGCTACCTGGGGTCGTTGCTGGTACGCAATGCCATTCGCCGCAAGGAGCGCGCCGAGGACCGCGGTGCACGGCCACGGCGCCTGGACGTGCGCCTGGCGCGCTTCGCGGCGGCGGCGGGCAAGGCCGACAAGGCGTGAGCGGGGCGCACTATTTCTTGTCGATCCCATGGCCGAGGGCGTATAAACTGCTCCCACTTTTAAGGCCGGTCGCTTCCTGAACCGGCCGCTGAAACAAAGAGAGTCGACATGGGCGCACAGTGGAAAGCCAAACATAGAGAAACAGCTGCCAATGCCAAGGGCAAGATCATGGGCAAGCTGGCCAAGGAAATCCAGATCGCGGCCAAATCCGGCGCCGACCCGGACATGAACCCACGCCTGCGCCTGGCCATCGTCCAGGCCAAGAAAGCCTCGATGACCCGCGAAACCCTGGAGCGCGCGATCAAGAAAGGCGCTGGCCTGGATGGCGAGGCCGTGCAGTACCATGCCGTCAGCTACGAAGGCTTCGCACCGCACCAGGTGCCACTGATCGTCGAGTGCCTGACCGACAACGTCAACCGCACCGTGGCGCAGATCCGCGTGCTGTTCCGCAAGGGCCAGCTGGGTGCCAGCGGCTCGGTGACCTGGGACTTCAACCATGTCGGCCTGATCGAAGCCACCCCGGAAGGCGATGCCGACCCGGAAATGGCTGCCATCGAAGCCGGTGCCCAGGACTTCGAGGAAGGTGAAGAAGAGGGCTCGACCCTGTTCATCACCGACACTACCGACCTCGATGCCGTGCAAAAGGCCCTGCCGGAGCATGGCTTCACCGTGACCTCGGCGAAGATCGGCTACACCCCGAAGAACCCGGTGAGCGCCGCCAGCCTGAGCGCCGAGGCCCTGGCCGAGGTCGAAGCCTTCCTCGAGGCGATCGACGAGAACGATGACGTGCAGAACGTGTATGTCGGCCTGACTGAGTAAGTCTGTCCTTGGGGCCGCTTTGCGGCCCATCGCGGCGCAAGGCCGCTCCTACAGGCACCGTGCAATCCTCTCTGTAGGGGCGGCCTTGTGCCGCGAAACGAGGGCAAAGCCCTCGCCAGCGCGCTGGAGCCATGCCCCGATGAACCCCACCTTCGCCTCCCTCAGCATCGCCCACCTGCGCACCCTCGATCACCTGCTGCAGCTGAAGAACCTCAGCCATGCCGCCGAGCGCCTGGGTGTCAGCCAATCCGCCCTGAGCCGCCAACTCGCTCACCTGCGTGAAGCCTTCGATGACCCCTTGCTGGTGCGCCAGGGCCGTGGCTACGTGCTCAGCGAGCATGGCGAAGGCCTGGTCGAGCCCCTGCGCCAGGTGCTCGACGAACTCCAGGCCCTGCGCCAGCCGGCGGCCTTCGACCCGGCGCGCTGCGAGCGGCGCTTCTGTCTGGCCGCTTCCGACTACGTCGCCGAGCACATGCTGCCGTTGCTGGTGGCGGCGCTGGAGCGCGAGGCGCCGGGGGTAGGCATCGACTACCGCACCTGGCAGGCCGGCCAGTACGGTTTGCTCGCCAGCGGCGAGATCGACCTGGCGACCACCTTGTTCGATGAGTCCCCGCCGAACCTGCACGGTCGCCTGCTGGGCGAGGACCGTGCGGTGTGCCTGATGCGTGAGGATCACCCGCTGACTGCGGCGCAGGCGCTGACCCAGGATCACTACCTGGGCTACAAGCACGTGCGGATTTCCGGCGGGGGCGACAAGGACAGCTTCATCGACCGCCACCTGCGCGCCCAGGGCTTGCAACGACGGGTGAGCCTGGAGGTGCCGTTTTTCTCGGCCACCGTGCAGGTGATCGGCAACAGCCAGGCCCTGGCCACCGTGCCCGAGCACATCGCTCGCCAGTTGTGCCGGCTGCATCGGTTGGCCTGGCGGCCGCTGGGGTTCATCGAGCATACCCAACGCTACTGGGTGGTGTGGCACCAGCGCTTGCAGGCCTCGGCCGAACACCGCTGGTTGCGTAACCGGGTGTTCGAGTTGTGGCGCCAGTCGCAGTTCGGGGTTCAAGGGGGAGTGTCGGGTTCGCGATAGTAGGTATGCGGGAAGCGGGGTTCTTGGGGGGAGGCCGAGGGCCTAGACTGGGGGGCTTGTGTTCCCTGTGCCAGCCTATTCGCGGGTAAACCCGCTCCTACAGGTATGGCACAGCATCTGAATACTGTGGTGACCTGTAGGAGCGGGTTTACCCGCGAATAGGCCGGCACAGACACCGGATAACCCCCAGGAGCCCCCCACGTGACCCCAGAACAATTCCGCCAGTACGGCCACCAACTGATCGACCTGATCGCCGACTACCGCCGGGGCATCGCCGAGCGCCCGGTCATGGCCCAGGTCGAACCTGGTTACCTCAAGCAGGCCCTGCCAGGCGAGGCCCCTCAAAAAGGCGAGCCGTTCGAGGCGATCCTCGGCGATGTCGACAAACTGCTCATGCCCGGCCTGTCGCACTGGCAACACCCGGACTTCTACGGCTACTTCCCCTCCAACGGCACCCTGTCCTCGGTGCTGGGCGACTTCCTCAGCACCGGCCTCGGCGTGCTCGGCCTGTCGTGGCAGTCGAGCCCGGCGCTGAGCGAGCTGGAAGAAACCACCCTCGACTGGCTGCGCCAATTGCTCGGCCTCTCGAACCAGTGGAGCGGGGTGATCCAGGATACCGCCTCGACCAGCACCCTGGTGGCGCTGATCAGCGCCCGTGAGCGCGCCACCGATTACGCCCTGGTGCGCGGCGGCCTGCAGGCCGAGGCCAAGGCGCTGATCGTCTACGTCAGTGCCCATGCCCACAGCTCGGTGGACAAGGCCGCGCTGCTGGCCGGTTTCGGCCGTGACAACATTCGCCTGATCGCCACCGACGAGCGCTTCGCCATGGACCCACAAGCCCTGAGCGACGCCATCGAGCAGGACCTGGCAGCGGGCAACCAGCCCTGCGCGGTAGTGGCCACCACCGGCACTACCACCACCACAGCGCTCGACCCACTGCGAGCGATCGGCGAGGTGGCCCAGGCCCATGGCCTGTGGTTGCACGTGGATTCGGCCATGGCCGGTTCGGCGATGATTCTCCCAGAGTGCCGGTGGATGTGGGATGGCATCGAGCTGGCCGATTCGGTGGTGGTCAACGCGCACAAATGGCTGGGTGTGGCCTTCGACTGCTCGATCTACTACGTGCGTGACCCGCAGCACCTGATCCGGGTGATGAGTACCAACCCGAGCTACCTGCAATCGGCGGTCGATGGCGAGGTGAAGAACCTGCGCGATTGGGGGATTCCGCTGGGCCGTCGCTTCCGCGCCCTTAAGCTGTGGTTCATGCTGCGCAGCGAAGGGGTCGAGGCCCTGCAGCAACGCCTGCGCCGCGACCTCGACAACGCCCGTTGGCTGGCCGAGCAGGTCGAGGCGGCTGATGAATGGCAGGTGTTGGCCCCGGTGCAGTTGCAGACCTTGTGCATCCAGCATCGGCCGGCGGGGTTGGAAGGGGAGGCGCTGGATGCGCATACCAAGGCCTGGGCCGAGCGGCTCAATGCCTCGGGGGCGGCGTATGTGACGCCGGCGACCTTGAATGGGCGTTGGATGGTGCGGGTGTCGGTAGGCGCGCTGCCGACCGAGCGTGGGGATGTGCAGCGGTTGTGGGAGAACCTGCAGAAGGTGGTTCGGGCTTGAAATGGCAGGGGCTGCAAAGCAGCCCCTTTGAGCCGATCAGTGGCTCACCGCCTGAAAGCTGCCCTTGCGGCTAGCCTCGAACGCTTGCTTGTCCATCGGCTTGGCCTGCGGGTTGCCCAGGTCTTCCATCGCCAGACGATGGGTTTCCGGCGCGATATACGCCGCCAGTGCACACACACAGGTGATGAAGAACGCCAGGCCACCGACCACCATCGGGATATTGTCCGAACCGGGCGGCGCGACCAGGGCGAACAGTGCCGGCAGCATCGCGGTGAGCATGGTGCCGATGTTCTGCGCGATGGCCATGGCCGAGACGCGATAGCGGGTGTGGAACAGCTCCGGGTAGAAGCTCGGGAACACCGCGTTGTAGCCCTGGTACACCATGCCCCACATCACGATCGAGGCGGCGAAGGCCAGCGGCACGTTCTGGATGCTGATGGCGTACAGGTAGACGAACGCCAGCAGCCCCGAGCCGATGCAGCCGGTGATCATGGTCGGGCGCCGGCCAATCTTGTCGGACAGGTTGCCCACGAATGGAATCACCAATACCGCGACGATGTTGCCCACCACCGGGATCCACAGGTACACGCTCTTGTCGAAGCCGATGCCATAGGCCGGCTGTACCGCGTAGGCCGCGCCGAAGATGGTCGCCACTACCGGAATCACGTTCATCAGGGCCATGAACATCACCAGCACCATGTGCTTCCAGCTGTGGCGGAACGCCTCGCTGATCGGTGACTTGGCCACCTTGTCCTGCTTCTCCTCGTTGACGAAGGCCGGCGTTTCATGGACTTCCTTGCGGATGATGAAACCGGCGATCAGCACCATGGCGCTCATCAGGAACGGAATGCGCCAGCCCCATTCATTGAACGCGTCGCTGGGCATGAAGTATGCCAGTGGCAGGAACACCGCCGCCGCCAGCACCTGGCCAGCCTGCACGCCCTGCAGGGTGAAACTGGCGTAGTAGCCGCGTCGGCCGAACGGCGCGTGCTCCATGATCATCGAACTGGCGCCGGAAATCTCGCCGGCTACGGCGAAGCCCTGGATCAGGCGCAGCACCACCAGCAAGGCCGGGGCGAGGATACCGATGTCGTGGTAGGTCGGCAGCAGGCCGACGGCCATGGTCGACAGGCCCATGAGGAACATGCACAGCAGCAGCACGTTCTTGCGGCCACGGGTGTCACCCCAGTGGCCGAGCACGAAGGCACCCACCGGCCGCGCCAGGTAGCCGACGCCGTAGGTCGCCAAGGAAGCGATGATCGCCATCTTGGGATCAGTATTGGGGAAGAAGATCTGCGGGAAGATCAGCGCCGCAGCCTGGGCATAGATGAAAAAGTCGTAGTACTCGAGTGCCGAGCCGATCCAACCGCTGGCGGTCGCTTTCTTGGCTTGAGAGCTGGAGTGAGCCATCGTTGTCTCCGTAGTTCTTGTACTTATTATGTTCGTTTCTGGGTTAGTCAACGCAGCTTCCGCCGAACGACCCGCTAGGCAATGAGGCGTGCTCGGTTGGGCTGCATCTGGCAATCATGGTTGCCCACGGATTGGCATTGGAGCAATTCGCACAAGCCGGTTTTGTGCGGTAATCGAACAGAAAACTAACCGTTCCGTACAAAGTGATTGAAGGCCAGACTTTACCTGCGAATAATCGATCGTGCCAGAAACGGTTGCTTGCCGTTTTGTCCGTTCGGGCGCCGTCGTCCCCCCAATAACAAGGAACTCCACCATGCAGCGTTCGATAGCCACCGTGTCGTTGAGCGGCACCCTGCCAGAAAAGCTCGAAGCCATCGCCGCCGCCGGATTCGACGGCGTGGAAATCTTCGAGAACGACTTGCTGTACTACGCCGGCAGCCCGCGCGAGGTACGGCAGATGTGCGCCGACCTGGGGCTGGCGATCACCTTGTTCCAGCCGTTTCGCGATTTCGAAGGCTGCCGCCGCGACCGCCTGCAGAAGAACCTCGACCGCGCCGAGCGCAAGTTCGACCTGATGCAGGAGTTGGGCACCGACCTGGTGCTGGTGTGCAGCAACGTTCAGGCAGATGCCCTGGGCGATGAGCAGCTTCTGGTCGACGACCTGCGCCTGCTGGCCGAGCACGCCGGCCAGCGCGGCCTGCGCATCGGCTACGAGGCCTTGGCCTGGGGGCGCCACGTCAATACCTACCAGCAGGTGTGGAACCTGGTGCGCCAGGCCGACCACCCGGCTCTCGGGGTGATTCTCGACAGCTTCCACACCCTGTCGCTCAAGGGCGACCCCAGCGCGATTCGCGACATTCCAGGTGACAAGATCTTCTTCGTGCAGATGGCCGATGCGCCGATCCTGGCCATGGATGTGCTGGAGTGGAGCCGGCACTTCCGCTGCTTCCCCGGCCAAGGCGAGATGGACCTGGCAGGCTTCCTGGCGCCGATCCTGGCCACCGGCTACCGTGGGCCGCTGTCGCTGGAAATCTTCAACGACGGCTTCCGCGCCGCGCCGCCACGGCAGAATGCCGCCGACGGCCTGCGCTCGCTGCTGTACCTCGAAGAACAGACCGGCCTGCGCCTGCAGCAGCAGGGCATCGCCGTGGAGCCGGGCGTGCTGTTCACCCCGCCAGCGGCCAGTGCCTACGACGGTGTGGAGTTTCTCGAGTTCGCGGTCGACGAAGCGGTGGGCGCGCGCCTGGGCGGCTGGCTCAAGCGCCTGGGCTTTGCCGAGGCCGGCAAGCACCGCAGCAAGGATGTGCGCCTGCTGCGCCAGAACGATATCAACATCGTGCTCAATGCCGAGCCGTATTCGTTCGGCCACAACTTCTTCGAGGCCCACGGCCCGTCGCTGTGCGCGACCGCCCTGCGAGTGCGTGACGAGCACGCGGCGTTGCAGCGCGCCACCGACTTCCGTGGCCAGCCGTTCCGTGGCCTGGTCGGCCCCAACGAGTGCGAGGTGCCTGCGGTGCGTGCGCCGGATGGTAGCCTGATCTACCTGGTGGGGCAGGGCGGCGGCCCGAGCCTGTACGACACCGACTTCCGCCTCGACGCCACGGCGCAGGCCAGCGGCGGCCTGCGCCGCATCGACCACATGGCCCTGGCGCTGCCGGCCGAATCGCTCGACAGCTGGGTGTTGTTCTACAAGAGCCTGTTCGACTTCGCCGCCGACGACGAGGTGGTGCTGCCCGACCCTTATGGCCTGGTCAAGAGCCGTGCCTTGCGCAGCCAGTGCGGCAGCCTGCGCCTGCCGTTGAACATCTCGGAAAACCGCAACACCGCCATCGCCCACGCGCTGTCGAGCTATCGTGGCTCGGGGGTGCACCACATCGCCTTCGATTGCCAGGACATCTTCCAGGAAGTGGCGCGGGCCAAGGAGGCCGGCGTGCCGCTGCTGGAGATTCCGCTGAACTACTACGACGACCTGGCAGCGCGCTTCGACTTCGACGACGAGTTCCTCAGCGAGCTGGCGTACTACAACGTGCTGTATGACCGCGATGCCCAAGGTGGCGAGCTGTTCCACGTGTACACCGAGCCGTTCGAAGAGCGTTTCTTCTTCGAGATCATCCAGCGCAAGGGGGGGTATGCCGGCTACGGCGCGGCCAACGTGGCGGTGCGCCTGGCGGCCATGGCCAAGGCGCGCAGCGGGGTGCCGCGCAAGCCGGTGCTGTGATGTAGCCTGAGCCGGCCCTTTCGCGGGGCAAGCCCGCTCCTACACACCCCCTGTAGGAGCGGGTTTACCCGCGAAGAGGCCAGCACAGACCTCCGCCAATCCTGACCACCTGACCAACAGCGCCCTTCCCACTGCAGCCCGGCTCACGGATAATCCCCTACTTATTCCAATAAATAGCCTGTGAGTGGGTATGAGTGATTCGCTAGTCAGCCTCGGCCAGCCTGAGATCGGAGGGGGGCGCAAGTCGCGCAAGAACAACCCCGAGAAAACCCGTGAGGACATCCTCCAGGCCGCCATCAACGAGTTCGTCCAGCAAGGCCTGGCCGGCGCGCGTGTGGATGCCATCGCCGAGCGCACCGCCACCTCCAAGCGCATGATCTACTACTACTTCGGCAGCAAGGAGCAGCTGTACGTCGAGTGCCTGGTCAAGCTCTATGGTGACATCCGCAAGACCGAGCACAGCCTGGATCTGGAGTCGCTGCCGGCCGAGCAGGCGATTCGCCGCCTGGTCGAGTTCACCTTCGACCACCACGACCGCAACGTCGACTTCGTGCGCATCGTCTGCACCGAGAACATCCACTACGGCGAATTCGTCAAGCAGTCGCCGGTGATCCGCGAGATGAGCAGCCTGGTGCTCGAGGCCCTGGCCCGCACCCTGCGCCGTGGCGAGCAGGAGGGGGTGTTCCGCCCTGGCATCGAGGTCATCGACCTGCACATGCTGATGAGCTCGTTCTGCTTCTATCGGGTGTCCAACCGCCACACCTTCGGCGAGATCTTCCAGATCGATCTTTCCGATGAGGCGGTCAAGCAGCGCCACAAGGAGATGATCTGCGAGGCGGTGATGCGCTACATCCGCGCCTGACCCGCAGTCATTCGCCCAGCCGTTGCTCGCGTGACGGCGGGTAGCCGAAGTAGGCCGCGTAGCACTTGCTGAAGTGCGACACCGAGACGAAGCCGCAGGCCACCGCCACTTCCATCACCGACAGGTCGGAATACTGCAGCAGGCGCCGGCTCTTGGTGATGCGCAGCTCCATGTAGTAGCGCCGTGGCGAGGTGCCCAGCTGGGCCTGGAACAGTCGGTCGATCTGCCGTCGCGAGCGGCCGCTGTAGGCCGCCAGTTGGTCGAGGCTGAGGGTTTCCTCGAGGTTGTTCTCCATCAGCTCGACGATGGTGCGCAGGTGCAGACTCATGGATTTCTTCGCGCCCGGGCCGACCTGGCGATAGCGTGCGCCGGAGAACGAGAGGATTTCCTCCACGCCTTCGGCCAGGCCATCGCCATATAGCCGCCGCACCAGGCCCAGCATCAGCTCCATGGCGCCATTGGGGCTGGCGGCGGTGAGGCGGTCGCGGTCGAGGGTGAAACTGGCCGGGGTGATCCGGGTCTGCGGGCTGCGCTCGGACAGGCTGGCGCGCTGTTCGGGGTGGATGCTGCAGCCATAGTCATCGAGCACGCCGGCGCGGCCGAGGAACCAGGCGCCATTCCACAGTCCGCCCAGGGCCATGCCCTGGGCGGCGCAGTCGTCGAGCAGGCGGTCGAGCACCGGGTACTTGAGCGCGGTACGCAGGCCGCCGCAGACCACCAGCAGGTCCAGCTCGCGCAGCGCTTCGGGTGCCAGTTCGCTGGCTACCAGTTCCAGGCCCAGGTCACTGAGCACCCGGTCGCCGTCCAGCGACAGCGGGGTGAAGCGGAAACTGTCGGCGCGCAGCAGGTTGGCAGTGACCAGCACGTCCATCGCCACGGTGAAACTGGCCATGGAAAAGTGTTCGAGCAGCACGAAATCGACCCGGTAGGGGGCCGCCTCGCTGCCGGCGCCGGCCTTGAGCCGCAGCATGTTGCTGGTACTGGTCTTCTTGCTGAACTGACGTGGTGTAGGCACTCTGGACTCCGCTTCCTGGCTTGCCGGCAGAGTGTGGCGGGTGGCACGGGGAAAGACAATCCGAATGAACCCCTGGCGCATCATCTAACCTATAAGAGTACATGCCAATGGGAGAACATCTATGGAAGTCGGAACCCTGTGGATCATCGTCGCCGCCATCGTGATTTTGCTGGAGATCTGGGCGATCTGGCACATCATCGGTAGCGACCGACGGGCCGAGCGGAAAATGCTGTGGATCGTGTTCGTGGTCTATGCGCCGTTTCCTGGATTGCTTTTCTGGGCTTGGCGCGGGCCCAAGGCCGTCAAGGGTAGGGCGGTTTTGAACGAGAAATGAGGGTGCGGGTGTTCGGCTGGAGCGATGCAGCGGGGCACAAATCCCTCCAGCCCACCCTATCCAACAAATTTTGTGAACCACTTCACAAAAAATCAACCTGCGCGGCATAATGCCACTACCCATTCATCAGGCTCGCCCGCTCTAAGCCGGGGGTTCCTTTTCGTGCACACCGCAGGTTCAGGGAAAGCTCATGTCGTTAGTCGCAAGCCCCGACATCATGTACCGGCTGTTGTTCCAGAGCGTGGTGGACTATGCCATCTACATGCTCACCCCCGATGGAATCGTCGCCAATTGGAATCCGGGCGCCCAGCGGGCCAAGGGCTATTTCGCCGACGAGGTGGTCGGCCAGCACTATTCGCTGTTCTACAGCGAGGCCGAGCGGGCTGCCGGCCTGCCGGAGCAGAACCTTGAACAGGCGCGGACCACGGGCCGCTTCGAGGAAAAGGGCCTGCGGTTGCGCAAGGATGGCACGGCGTTCCATGCCCACGTGATCATCGATGCCGTACGTGACGAACGCGGCCAATTGCTGGGCTTCTCCAAGATCACCCGGGATATTTCCGAGCGCCGCCGCCAGGAGCAGGAAATGGCCACGGTGTCGCAGTTCCTCGATTCGGTGATTGCCAACATCCCAGCCAGCGTCATCGTCCAGGACCTGGCCAGCCAGCGTATCCTGCTGGCCAACCAGCAGGCCGAGGACCTGTTCGGTGGGCGTGACACGCCTATGATCGGCCGCTTGCCGTCGGAATGCCTGTCGCCAGCCGTGGCCGATTACCTGGAGCAGCAGTTGGCCCGTGGCGCGCGCAGCACCAAGGGCTATGCGGCGGAAACCCGCGTCGACACCGCCTGTGGCCCGCGTACGCTGCGCAGCCGTGTGCTGCTCAGCCAGAACCGCGAAGGCCAGGCCGACTATGTGCTGTTCGTGGCCGAGGATGCCACCGAGCAACTTGCCGCCCACGCGCAGATCCACCACATGGCGCACCACGACGCGCTCACCGGTCTGCCCAACCGCACCCTGTTCAACGAGCGCCTGAAGCAGGCCCTGGTGCGCGGCGAGGAGAGCGGCAAGTTGACCGCCGCGCTGTGCCTGGACCTGGACAACTTCAAGAACATCAATGATTCGCTCGGCCACGCGTTCGGCGACAAGTTGCTGCGCGCCCTGGGCAAGCGCCTGCGCCGCGAACTGCGCGAGCATGACACCCTGGCGCGTCTGGGCGGTGATGAATTCGCCGTGGTACTGACCCGCCTGGACAACCGCGAGGCTGCCTGCAACACCGCGCAGCGCCTGATCGACGCCATCTGCCCGCCGTTCCAGATCGAAGGCCACCAGTTCTCGGTGGGCGTGAGCATCGGGGTGGCCATCGCCCCGGACGACAACGACCAGGCCGAGCAACTGCTGGGCTACGCCGACATGGCCTTGTACGAGGCCAAGCGCAACGGCCGCAACCGCTACGAATGCTTCCACGTCGAACTGGATGTGGCCGCTCGCCAGCGCCGCCTGGTCGAGACCGACCTGCGCACCGCGCTGCACCTGGGCCAGCTGCATCTGCACTACCAGCCGGTGGTCGACCAACAGACCCGCAGCGTCACCGGTTACGAGGCACTGCTGCGCTGGGAGCATCCGACCCGGGGCATGGTCATGCCGATGGACTTCATCCCCATCGCCGAGGAAACCGGGCTGATCCACGAGCTGGGGGCGCGTGCGTTGAACCTGGCGTGCCAGGAGGCCGCCAGCTGGGGCACCGAGCAGACCGTGTCGGTGAACCTGTCGCCGGTGCAGTTCAAGAACGCCAACCTGGCGCATACCGTGGCCCTGGCCCTGGCCGACTCGGGCTTGGCGGCGCAACGCCTGGAGCTGGAAATCACCGAATCGGTGCTGCTGGGCAACAGCGACGAGAACGTGCGCATCCTGCGGGCGCTGAAAGACCTGGGCGTGTCCATCTCGCTGGATGACTTCGGCACCGGCTACTCGTCGCTGGGCTATCTGCGCTCGTTTCCCTTCGACCGGATCAAGATCGACAAGTCGTTCGTCCACGACATGTGCGAGAGCCGCGAGGCGATGTCGATCATCCGGGCCATCACCGAACTGTCCAACAGCCTGATGATCAAGACTACCGCCGAAGGGGTGGAGTCGCCGGAGCAGATGCGCCGCCTGGCGGCGGAAGGGTGTTCACATTTTCAGGGGTATTTGTATGGGCGGCCAGCGCCGGCCAGTGAGCGGTTGACGCAGGTAGCGGCGGTGGGATGAGGGCGTTTGGGGCTGCTTCGCCGCCCATCGCGCCGAACCGCCGCGATGAGGCCGTGTCAGGCCTCAGCTATTCCAATCGGGTGCGAAGGCTGGGCTGACTACGCGCTGGTCCTTTTTCAGGGTGGCGATCAGTGCGCGGTCTTCGTCGTCCAGGCGCAGGTCCTGGGCCGCCAGGTTGGCCAGCTGGTTTTCGCGGCTGCTGGCCTTGGGGATCACCGCCACGCCGTCCTGGCCGAGCAGCCAGCTCAGCGCCACCTGGCTGGGGAGCACGCCATGTTTGCGGGCGATGGCCTGGATCTCTGGTTGCGCGGCGGCCTGGCCACGTGCCAACGGGGTGTAGGCGGTCAGCAGCAGGTCGTGGCGACGGGCGTAGTCGAGCAGCGGTTGCTGGTCGAGCAGTACGTGGTATTCCACCTGGATCGCCGACAGCGGCGCACCGAGCTCCTCGACCACACGGCGCAGCAGGCCGAGCGGGAAGTTGGCCACGCCGATGTGGCGGGCCTTGCCTTCGTCGCGCAGGGCCACCAAGGTCTCGATGCTGCGGGCCAGGTCCATGTCCTTGGCCGGCCAATGGATGTGGAACAGTTCGACCTGTTCGGTACCCAGGGCGCGCAGGCTGTCTTCCAGCGATTGGCGCATGGCCTTGGGCTCAAGGCGGTCCCACCAGACTTTGGTGGTCAGGTGCACCTGTTCGCGGGGCACGTCGCTGTCGCGCAGGGCCTGGCCGACAGCGTCCTCGTTGCCGTAGGCGGTGGCGGTGTCGATATGCCGGTAGCCCAGTTCCAGGGCCTGGCGCACGGCCTGGGTACATTGTGCGCCGGTCATCGGCCAGGTGCCCATGCCAATGGCGGGCAGGTCCAGGCCGTTGCGGGTGGTGAGCCTATGCATGAAAACTCCTTGTCACGGGTAAGGTCAGCGCTCGATGGTGCCTGCTCGGGGAGGAGCGGGCCATGCGCCAGGACCGGAAAGTGGTCGATCAGCGAACAGAAAGCGCCAACGCTTGATGCAGCGTCTCAAGGAACTTCCTTAACTTGTCGTATCTCTTCTAGAATTCCTCCTGTTGCACCCGCCAGGCCTGCCCTGAGCGGCCTTCCCCGGGCCCGGCATCCAGCCGCGCCGCAGTCGAGAACGCCATGAGTTCCAGCACACCGTTGTCCGGAGTCAACCAACCGCTGCGTGGCATTGCCTTGGTGGTGGTGGCCACGTTCCTGTTCGCCAGCCACGACGCGCTGTCGAAGTTCCTTGGCGGCGTGTACCCGGTGGTGTTGGTGGTGTGGGCGCGCTATGTGGTGCACACCCTGCTGATGGCCGGCATCTTCCTGCCCAAGGCCGGCCTCAACGTGCTGCGTACCCGTCGCCCGGTGCTGCAGACCTTGCGAGCGCTGTGCCTGCTCAGCACCAGCCTGCTGTTCACCACCGGGCTGCAGTACCTGCCGCTGGCCGAGGCGACTTCGGTCAACTTCCTCGCCCCGGTGCTGGTCACCGCGCTGTCGGCACCGCTGCTGCGCGAGCGGGTCACGGTGGGGCAATGGGTGGCGGTGGTGTTGGGGTTCATCGGCGTGCTGGTGGTGGTGCACCCGGGGGGCGCGATGTTCACCCCGGCCATTCTCTATCCGTTCGGCTCGGCCATGGGCTTCTGCTTCTACCAGTTGCTCACCCGCCTGGTAGCTGCCCACGACAGCCCGACCACCAGCAACTTCTATGCAGGCCTGTGCAACACCTTGGTGATGAGCCTTCTGGTGCCGTTCTTCTGGGAGGTGCCGCGCTGGGACCATGCGCTGCTGATGCTGGCCCTGGGCGGCTTCGGCATGAGCGCGCATCTGCTGCTGACCCAGGCCTTCCGCCATGCAGCGCCAGCGCTGCTGGCGCCGTTCAGCTATTGCCAGATCGTCTTCGCCGGGCTGCTGGGCCTGCTGATCTATGGCCAGGTGCCGGACGATGCCAGCCTGTTGGGCATCGCCATCATCTGCCTGAGCGGCCTGGGCGCAGCGTGGATGCAGCGCAAGCGCTGAGAGAGCCAGGCTATTACCTTGCAACACTTGGTCTATTAGCTGTCTGCCTAGGGTCGGCTAATCTTTCCGGTGCTTCGTGTATTTGTTTGACCTGACGAGGGGCAGTTCGGGCGCACGCGCTCGGCTGAAGCACAAACTGGCATAGACCGGAAATCTGGATAATCGACCCAAAGGTAATAGCAGATGTCGAACGAATCGAAATGCCCGTTCCATCAAACCGCAGGTGGCGGCACCACCAACCGTGACTGGTGGCCTGACCAGCTCAACCTGAGGATTCTCCACCAACATTCCGCCAAGTCCGATCCGATGGACCCGGACTTCGACTACGCCAAGGCATTCAAGAGCCTCGACTTCCAGGCCTTGAAGCAAGACCTCACGGCCTTGATGACCGATTCGCAGGACTGGTGGCCGGCCGACTTCGGCCATTATGGCCCGCTGTTCATCCGCATGGCCTGGCACAGCGCCGGCACCTACCGCATCGGCGATGGCCGCGGTGGCGCGGGCTCCGGCCAACAGCGTTTCGCCCCGCTCAACAGCTGGCCCGACAACGTCAGCCTGGACAAGGCCCGGCGCCTGCTGTGGCCGATCAAGCAGAAGTACGGCAACAAGATCTCCTGGGCTGACCTGATCGTCCTCACCGGTAACGTCGCCCTCGAGTCGATGGGTTTCAAGACCTTCGGTTTTTCCGGTGGGCGCGCCGATGTCTGGGAGCCGGACGAGGACGTGTACTGGGGTTCGGAAAAGGTCTGGCTCGGTGGCGACACCCGCTATGGCAAGGCCCAGCCGCCGGGGCAGGGCGACCTGGTGGCCGAGCCGCAGAAGCACGGCGAGGAGTCCAGCCGCAGTCTGGGCGGCGAGCGCAACCTGGAAAACCCCCTGGCCGCGGTGCAGATGGGCCTGATCTACGTGAACCCGGAAGGTCCTGAAGGCAACCCCGACCCCGTGGCTTCGGGCAAGGATATCCGCGACACCTTCGGCCGCATGGCCATGAACGATGAAGAGACCGTTGCGCTGATCGCCGGTGGCCACGCCTTCGGCAAGACCCACGGCGCCGGCCCGGCCGACAACGTCGGGGCCGAGCCGGAAGCTGCCGGCCTCGAGCACCAGGGCCTGGGCTGGGCCAACAAGTTCGGCACCGGCAAGGGCGGCGACACCATCACCAGCGGCCTGGAGGTGACCTGGACCTCGACCCCGACGCGCTGGAGCAACGAATACCTGAACAACCTGTTCAACTTCGAGTGGGAGCTGACCAAGAGCCCGGCTGGCGCCAACCAGTGGCGGCCCAAGGATGGCAAGGGCGCGGGCAGCGTGCCGGACGCCCACGACCCGGGCAAGCGTCACGCCCCCTCGATGCTGACCTCCGACCTGGCCCTGCGCTTCGACCCGATCTACGAGCCGATCGCCCGCCGCTTCAAGGACAACCCCGACCAGTTGGCCGACGCCTTCGCCCGCGCCTGGTACAAGCTGATCCACCGCGACATGGGCCCGCTGGCGCGCTACCTGGGGCCGGAAAATCCGCAGGAAGAACTGCTCTGGCAAGACCCGCTGCCCAAGGCCGACCACCCGCTGGTGAGCGAGCAGGACATCGCCGCGCTCAAGGCCAAGGTGTTGGCCTCGGGCCTGAGCGTGGCCGAGCTGGTAGGCACCGCCTGGGCGGCTGCCTCGACCTTCCGGGGTTCGGACAAGCGTGGTGGCGCCAACGGCGCGCGTATTCGCCTGGCACCGCAGAAGTTCTGGGCGGCCAACCAGCCCGAACAGCTGGACAAAGTGCTGCAGGCCCTGGAAAAGATCCGCGGCGAGTTCAAGGCCGGCGGCCAGCAGATTTCCCTGGCTGACCTGATCGTGTTGGCCGGCAGCGCTGCGGTCGAGAAAGCAGCCAAGGACGCCGGGCACAGCATCAGCGTGCCGTTCCGCCCGGGCCGCACCGACGCATCCCAGGAGCAGACCGATGTCGAGTCGTTCGCAGTGCTCGAGCCGCTGGCCGATGGCTTTCGCAACTTCAGCAAGAGCAAGTACAGCGTCAAGGCCGAGAAGCTGTTGCTGGACAAGGCCCAGTTGCTGACCCTCACTGCGCCGGAGCTGACCGTGCTGATCGGCGGCCTGCGGGTGCTTGGGGCCAACCATGGCGGCAGCAAGGAGGGTGTGTTCACCGACCGGCCTGGCACCCTGACCAACGACTTCTTCCGCAACCTGCTGGACATGGGGGTGGAATGGAAGCCGACCTCGGCGGACAACGACAGCTTCGAAGGCCGAGATCGCAAGAGCGGCCAAGTGAAGTGGACCGGTAGCCGCGTGGACCTGGTGTTCGGCGCCCATGCCCAGTTGCGTGCATTGAGCGAGGTGTACGGCAGCTCGGACAGTGGCGACAAATTTGTTAAAGATTTTGTTGCCGCCTGGGTGAAGGTCATGGAGCTCGATCGTTTCGACCTAAAATAGAGCGAAACTCCATTGTAGGAGCGGCCTTGCGCCGCGAAGGGCCGCAACGCGGCCCCAGGGTACCGGTTCTGGGCCAATACTCCTGGGGCTGCTGTGCAGCCCTTCGCGGCACAAGGCCGCTCCTACAGCGCACTGGACCATCGCGCGCTTCCTGTGCAAGCTGGGCAGTATCCGCCCAGAACAGGTGAAACAACCTTGAGCCCCGAATCCCAGCTGGCCGCGCTGCCAGGTTTCGCCTTGCCCCCTGAGGCGATCGAAGTGCTCCCCGATGCCGCCGCCTATCGTACCTGCCTGTTGCAACGCATCCGCGAGGCCACCCGGCGCATCGTCATCGTCGCGTTGTACCTGCAGGAAGATGAAGCCGGCCAGGAAGTGCTCGATGCGCTGTACCAGGCCAAGGCCGCACGGCCGGGCCTGCAGGTGGTCGTGGTAGTCGACTGGTTCCGCGCTCGCCGTGGCCTGCTGGGCGCAGGGCGGCAGCCGGGCAATGCGGCCTGGTACCAGGCCCAGCGCCAGCTGCGTGGCCTGGATGTGGTGATCCATGGTGTACCGGTGCAAACCCGCGAACTGTTCGGCGTGCTCCACCTCAAGGGCAGCATCATCGACGACTGCGTGCTGTACACCGGGGCCAGCCTCAACAACGTCTACCTGCACCGCTTCGAGCGTTATCGCCTCGACCGCTACCACCTGTTCCATTCACAGGCCTTGGCCGATGCCATGGTCGGCCTGGTGCAGCAGTTGCTGCAGCACACGGCCACGCCGCGCCTGGACTTGCCCGCGGCGCCTTCCTCGCGCCGCCTGCGTGGCGACATTCGGCGTTTGCGCGCACGGCTGCGGCGCATGGCCTATGCCGCGCCGGCTCCGGTCCCGGGGGAGGGGCTGCGGGTGGTTCCGTTGCTTGGGGTTGGCCGTGGCAATCCGCTCAACCGTGCGGTGTGTGCGTTGCTGGCGGTGGCGCGGACGCGGATCGTGATCAGCACGCCTTACTTCAACCCGCCACGGGTGGTGATGCGCGAGATCGACCAGGCGCTCGAGCGCGGAGTGGAGTTGGAATTGATCGTCGGCGATCGTACTGCCAACGACTTCTATATCGCCCCCGGTGAACCGTTCAGTGCCAGTGGAGCGTTGCCTTACCTGTACGAGGACAACCTGCGGGCGTTCGTCCAACGGCGCCAGGCCGCCATCGCCAGTGGCCAGTTGCAGGTGCGCATCTGGAACGACCCTGGGCATACCTTCCATGCCAAGGGCGTGTGGGTCGACCAGCGCTATTGCCTGCTGACCGGCAACAACCTCAACCCACGAGGCTTCAGCCTCGACCTGGAGAACGGCCTGTTGATCGACGACCCCGCCGGGCAGTGGCTGGCGCCCAGGGACGCCGAGCTGCAGGGCATTCGCCGGCATGCACCGAAGATCGAATCGCCGGCCGAACTGGGCGAGAAGACCGAGCACCCCAAGGAGGTGCGCAAGTTTCTCCGCCGCTTGCGTTACAGCCGGCTGGAGCCGCTGATCAAGCGGGTGTTGTAGGCCAGGCCTGCGCCCTCAGGCCGGGGCTCGCTCCTCGTTGGCGGCCTTGGCCGGCTTGTGCCCGGGCTTGAGCCGCGACACCGCGAACAGAACCACCGCCAGCCCCAGTAGCTGGTAGATGGAAATGTCCTCGCTGAGGATCGCCCACGAGGCCAGCACTGTCAGCACCGGGCCCAGGTTGCCGACTGCGGCGGTCTGGGTCGGCCCCATGCGCTGGATCGCCAGCGCTACCCAGTAGATCGGCAGCACGGTGGAGAACACCGCCATCAGCCCGGCATTCAGCCACACCGCGCCGGGTAGCTGCCACAGCTGGGCGGCCGGTGCCACCAGCAGGTAATGCGCCAGCACCATCAGCGAGGACGCCACGCCGCACAACCCGGCCAGGCGCATCGAACCCATGCGCTTGAGCATCATCCCGGTACCGGAATAATACAGCGCGTAGGTGACGGCACTGGCGAACACCCACAGCGAACCCAGCAGCACCTGGTGGCCCATGCCGGACACGCTCAGGTCATGCACGAAGGCGATTCCCAAGCCGAGATAGCACAAGCCCATTGCCCCCAGCGTGCGGCTGCTCGGCCGTTCGCGCAGGGCGATGGCCTGCAGGATCAGGACCAGGGTGGGGTAGGTGAACAGGATCAGCCGTTCCAGGCCGGCGCTGATGTACTGCAGCCCGTAGAAGTCGAACAGGCTGGACAGGTAGTAGCCGAGCAACCCCAGCAGCGCCACGCGCAGGCCGTCGCCCAGGCTCAGCGGCGTGCTGGGCTGTCTGCGGCTGAGCCACACCAGCCAGGCGAACAGTGGCAGCGACAGACCCATGCGCAGGGCCAGCAGGCTGACGGCATCCACCGGGCCTGCGGCGTAGGCGAGCTTGACGAAGATGGCCTTGAAGCTGAAGCCCAGCGCGGCCAGCACGGCGTACAGCGCACCACTTTGCAGTTGACGGTGCAGCAGGCTGCGTAGAGCGTTCATGGGGTCTCCAGTTCTTGGGTGGTCGGGTGGTGGCCTTGTGGCATTATTCTGCAACTAAACCGCTGCACGGCGCTGCGAAAAATCATTGTAAGCGCATACAATCAGGCCTTTTCCGTTTAATCCAATAGGCCGCACTTTTTATGGCGCTTGATCCCATCACGATGCTGACCATCACCATCGCCCTGGCAGCCGCCGCTGCGCTGTACCTGGCGATCGAGTGGCGCAGCGTGCGTGAACCTTCCCTGCTGTTCTGGAGCGCCGGTTTCTCCACCATCACCATCGGCAGCACCCTGGCACTGCTGCGCGGTATCGGTTTGTTGCTGATCGGCATCTGGTTCGCCAATGGCCTGTTGGTCGTGGCCCATGCCTTCTTCCTGGTCGGCGTGGTGCGTTTTACCCAGACGCGCCTGTCGCGGGCCTGGCTGTCGATCGTGCTGGTGTGGTGCGCCTTGTTGCTGCTACCAGCCGGGCCGCAGTGGTCCAAGGTCATGCTCATGGTCAACTCGCTGCTGGTGGCGCTGCTGACCCTCAAGGCCAGCTCCCTGCTGCGCCCGCACGGCAAGTCGTTGAGCGTCGGCGCCGTACAGCTGCGCTACGTGTTGCTGTTGCACGGCCTGTTCTACGTGCTCAAGGCGGTCATCGCCGTGACCCCGGGCACCCTGATCGACCTGGCCACCTTCGGCGGCCTGATCATTCAGATTTCCCTGGTCGAGGGCGCGATGGCGATCATGCTGATCGCCCTGTCGATGACCGGCACCGTGCGCTACCGCCGTGAAGAACGCATCGCCCGCCTGGCGGCTCGGGACCCGCTGACCGCGCTGTACAACCGACGAGCGCTGGAAGTGCGGTCCACACACCTGTTCAAGGACGTCACGCCGGCGCGGCCGGGGGCCTTGCTGCTGATCGACATCGACAACTTCAAGCTGGTCAACGACCTGCACGGCCATGCCGCAGGTGACCGGCTGCTGGTGGCGTTGAGCGAAATGATCCGCGGCGTGCTGCCGGAGCGTTCGCTGGCGGCGCGGCTGGGCGGTGACGAGTTCGTCATCCTCTTGAGCGATGCCTCCAGCGAGCGCGTGGTGGAGCTGGGCAGCCGTTTGCGCGACGAGTTCCAGCGCCTGGCCGAGCAGGCGGTGCCGACCCCCGAGGCAGTGACCTTGAGCATCGGCGCCAGCCTGTTCGACCAGCCGCCGCCAAGCCTGGCGGCGTTGATCGAGCAGGGCGACGTGGCGTTGTACCAGTCCAAGCGCGGGGGGCGGAACAGCATTCGCCTGAACGACCGGACCGTGGCCAGCCCGGTCAGGTAGATCGCTACCCGCACGGCTGGCGACTGGGGCGGCCCCGGCGATATCAGGTCACGACCTGGTAGCACGGCACATAGGCCGTGCCACCCGGCAGCTTCATCCGGTGCTGGTCGACGAATGCCTGCAGCAACCGGCCCAGTGGTTCCAGCACCGCGCTGTCGCCGCGGATCTGGTACGGCCCGTGCTCTTCGATCAGGCGAATGCCTTTATCCTTCACGTTGCCCGCGACCACCCCGGAAAACGCCCGGCGCAGGTTGGCGGCCAGCTCGTGCGGCGGCTGCTCGCGGTGCAGGGCCAGCCCGGCCATGTTGGCGTGGGTCGGGTCGAAGGGGTGCTGGAAGCCTTCCTCGATCTTCAGCAGCCAGTTGAAGTGGAAGGCATCGTTGCGCTCGCGGCGGAACTGCTTCACCGCCTTGAGCCCCTCGACCATCTGCCGGGCGACCTCTGCGGGGTCGTCGATGATGATCTGGTAGTGGCGCTGGGCGGCATCGCCCAGAGTGGCACCGACGAAATCGTGCAGTTGCTGCAGGAACGGTTCGGCGCTGCGCGGGCCGGTGAGAATCACCGGGAAAGGCAGGTCTTGGTTGTCCGGGTGCATGAGGATGCCCAGCAGGTACAGGAACTCCTCGGCGGTGCCGGCGCCACCGGGGAAGATGATGATGCCGTGGCCGACACGCACGAAGGCTTCGAGGCGTTTTTCGATATCGGGCAGGATCACCAGTTCGTTGACGATCGGGTTGGGCGCCTCGGCGGCGATGATGCCCGGCTCGGTCAGGCCCAGGTAGCGGCTGCCATGCATGCGCTGCTTGGCATGGCCGATGGTCGCGCCCTTCATCGGGCCCTTCATCACACCAGGGCCGCAACCGGTGCAGACGTCCAGCTTGCGCAGGCCCAGTTCGTGGCCGACCTTCTTGGTGTACTGGTATTCCTCGGTGCTGATCGAGTGACCGCCCCAGCACACGACCATTTTCGGCTCTACGCCTGGACGCAGGGTGCGGGCGTTGCGCAGCAGGTGGAAGACGTAGTCGGTGATGCCCTGGGAGCTTTCCAGGTCGATGCGCTGGCTGGCCAGTTCGCTTTCGGTGTAGACGATATCGCGCAGGGCGCTGAACAGCATCTCGCGGGTGCTGGCGATCATCTCGCCGTCGACGAAGGCGTCGGCGGGGGCGTTCAACAGCTCGAGGCGCACGCCACGGTCTTGCTGATGGATACGTACTTCGAAGTCCTTGTAGGCTTCGAGGATGGTCTTGGCATTGTCGACATGGGCGCCGGTGTTGAGGATGGCCAGGGCGCACTGGCGGAACAGGGTATAGAGGCTACCGGTACCGACTTCGCTCAGTTGCTGGACTTCACGTTGCGACAGCGTTTCCAGGCTGCCTTTGGGGCTGACGGATGCATTGATGACATTGCGTTGAGGCATCTAAGTCTTTCCTGTGCAGGTAAAACATCCTTCTTTGACAACACCATACCGGAAAAACTTTATACCGTGTCGCCTGCTTCGCGGATGAATCCGCTCCTACAACAACGCCACCGTTTGCGTGTGCAGTGGGCCCCGTGTAGGAGCGGGTTCACCCGCGAAAAACACCCCGCCATGCAGGCAGGTTCACCCCAGCAACCGCTGTACCCCCAGGGTAATCGCCAGCCCACCCCCGACCAGCCACAGGTTGAGGATCGCCCCGGTCACCAATGCCCGTGGCCCGGCCTGGCGGATCTGGCTGAAGCGGGTTTCCATGCCCAGCGCGGTCATGGCCATGGTCAATGCGAAGGTATCGAACTGATTGACGGCCTGGGTCACGCTACCCGAAAGCACTTGCAGCGAATTCACCAGCACCAGCGCGAGGAAGCCAAAGGCGAACCAGGGCACGGCAATGCGCCCGTTGCCTGTGCCCTGGCCCGGCTGGCGCGAGCGGTTGATCCACAGCCCGACCACCAGCAGCACCGGGACCAGCAACATCACCCGGGTCATCTTGACAATGGTGGCGATATGCGTGGCCTCGGCGCTGACATTGCTCGCCGCACCGACCACCTGGGCCACCTCGTGCAGGGTGCCGCCGAAGAACAGCCCGGTGCCGAGGGTGTCCAGCGGCAGCCAGCCGAGGTTGAGCGCCAGTGGGTAGAGGAGCATCGACAAGGTGCCGAACAGCACCACGCTGCCCACCGCCATGGCGCTCTTGTGCGGCGCGCTGCGCAAGGCCGACTCGAACGCGAGTACCGCTGCTGCGCCGCAGATCGCGCTGCCGGCGGCGGTCAGCAGGGCGGTATCGCGGTCCAGCTTGAGCAGCCGGGTGCCACACCAGACCCCGATCACCAGGGTACTGGTCACCACCAGCACGGCCACCGTCAGCCCCGACCAGCCGACTTCGGCGATTTCCTGCAGGCTGACGCGTAGGCCGAACAGGGCCACGGCGATGCGCAGCAGCTTGCGCGCGGAAAAGTCGATGCCGCTGCCCCAACTGGCCGGCACGCTGTCGCGCAGGCCATTGCCATACAAGGCGCCGGCGACGATACCGACGATCAGTGGGCTGATGCCCAGGCTGGCCACCGCTGGCAATGCCGCCAATTCGGTCACTGCCGAGGCGAACAAGGCGACGAAGAGGATGCCGTTGAGCCGCCCGCGGGTGGCTTGGGTAGGCGCGAACGAGAAGTGGGAAGAGTGCGTGGCCATGGTGAGTCCTGCGCAATGGAGTTTCGACATGGCCTACGTTAATGCGGTTATAAGCTTATAAAAAATCGTCATTTACAATGCGAAATATCCGTTTAGCTGATATGTTGAATTCATGACCCCAGAACAGCTGATAACGTTCGCCACCGTTGCCGAGCATGGCAACATCAGCCATGCCGCACTGGCCCTGCACCTGTCGCAACCGGCGGTGTCCGGCCAGCTCAAGCTGTTGCAGGAAGCCTTTGGCGAGCCGTTGTACCAGCGTGCCGGGCGCGGTGTGCGGCTGACCCCGGCCGGCGAGCAGTTGCTGGCCCACGCCGAGCGCCTGCGCGACACCTTCCGCCAGGCCCAGGCGCTACGTGAAGCCATGCTCGGCCTGGAGCGCGGCACATTGCGCATCGGCGCCAGCACCACGCCGGCCAGCTACCTGCTGCCCTACCTGCTGGCCGATTTCCAGGCCCGCTACCCGGACGTGCTGGTGACCACCAGCAATGGCAACAGCGCCGAGATCGTCGCGGCACTGGACAGCGTCGATATCGCCCTGATCGAAGGGCCGCCCGGGCAGTCGTTGCCGTTGGGCACCGAGGTCACGCCCTGGCGTGAGGACGAAATCGTCGCCATCGTGCCCAGCGGCCACCCCTTGGCGGGGCAGGAGCGCCAGGTGCTGGAGGTACTGGGGGATTTTCCGCTGGTGCTGCGCGAAAGCGGCTCGGGGGTGCGGCAGATGGTCGAGCGGGCGTTTGCCCGCGAGGGCGTGGCGATGCGCGTGGCGCTGGAGATCGCCGGGGTGGAAGGGGTCAAGGAGGCGGTGCGGGCAGGCATGGGGATCGGCTTCGTCTCGGCCATGTCGATCCGCCATGAGGACGGCGCGCTGCATCGGCTGCGGATCGGGCCGCAGCCGTTGGTCCGGCGCTTTTCCATCCTCATGCCGCACGCCGCCACGCCTTCACGGGCGGCGGCGCAGTTTTTACGGATGTGTCTGGAGGGGAGCGAGGAGGGCAGTTGAAGCGTGTGCGATGGTGCTACTTACTCACTTCACCAACCGAGCAATCAACTCTGCGGTCGAATTCACGCTGTATTTCTTCAACAAGCTGCACCGATGGATATCCACGGTCCGCGGGCTGATGCCCAGCGTCTTGGCCGCTTCCTTGCTCGTCTGCCCATCGACGAGCAATGCCGCGACGTCGCGCTCGCGGGGCGTCAGGGTGATTCTGCTATGGGGCACTTGTGCCTGCACCGAGTCGGTGAACACCCAGGCAGCATGCTGATAGGGGTCCGCTTCATTGAACCCGTAGCCCCTGACAGTCACCCAGAAGTGCGTGCCGTCCATACGTCGCATGATCCGGTCGTCATTGAAGTGTTCGTGGCGGGATAACAACGGCGCGAAATGTTCGGCCGCATTCAGGAAGTCTTTCTGGGCAGGATAAAGCACCGCGAAAGAGGCCCCGATAATACGTTCGGGCGTGGTGCGAAACAGACTCAATGCCCGCTCGTTACAGTGGGTGATCTTACGATTCTCGGCAACGATCACGGCCACCGGCAAGTGGTGGAGTATTCCCAGGGCATCAGGCCCGTTGTCGTTACTGCTCACGCCTCGATCCCCTCATGAATGGCTTTCCAGAGCCCGAGCCGCCTTCCTTCCCGTAGTCGATCACCTAGGTGATCGTGATGCCTGGACCCTTCAGGTACGGCCGCCCTATGATGACATCAGCTTGGAATTGACGACAAGTTGCTCGCGCATTTCAAGCCCTGCCGCTGTTGCAGCGGCGAACTTCCGATTGCCCATTTCCAATAACAAGACGCTGTTCAATCTTCCTGCGATTTACGTGGCGAAAGACCACGCGTATCGCATCGCCTGGCCGATCGATTCCTTGCTTCATTGCTGCCCATCCTAGAAGCACGTATGTGCGACCAATTACAAGAAAACCAGGAGAGCAACGCATGAATGATAATGCGCCCGTGTCCCCCTCCATGCTACGCAAAGTGACCACCGCGGCGGCGGTCGGCAACTTTGTGGAGTGGTTCGATTTCGCCGTCTACGGCTTTCTCGCAACGGTGATCGCCAAGCAGTTCTTTTCCAGTGACGACCCCAATGCGGCGCTGTTGCAGACCTTTGCCGTGTTCGCCGTGGCATTCGCGTTCCGCCCCCTGGGCGGCGTCGTGTTCGGGTCGCTCGGCGACCGCTACGGGCGCAAACGGGTGCTGTCGATGACGGTACTGATGATGGCCGGGGCCACCACGGTCATCGGGCTGCTGCCGACCTACCAGAGCATCGGCTTGATGGCGCCGATCCTGCTGACGCTGACGCGCTGCATCCAGGGCTTCTCCGCTGGCGGGGAATACGCCGGGGCGTGCGCCTACCTCATGGAACACGCCCCTCGGCACAAGCGCGCCTGGTATGGCAGCTTCATTCCGGTGTCGACCTTTTCGGCCTTCGCCTCTGCGGCGGTGATCGCCTACCTGCTCGATGCCAGCTTGTCGCCAGAGGCCATGAGCAGTTGGGGCTGGCGAGTACCGTTCCTGGTCGCTGCGCCACTCGGCATCGTGGGCCTGTACCTGCGCTGGAAGATGGAAGAAACGCCGACCTTCAAGCAGGCCATGGCTGCGGAAGACGAGCACGCCCACTCGCCACTGAAGGAAACCTTCAAGCACCACAGCGGCACGATTCTTCGCCTTGGCGCGTTCATTTCGCTCACGGCGCTGTCGTTCTACATGTTCACCACTTACTTCGCCACCTATCTGCAGGTGGTCGGCCACCTGACCCGGGCGCAGGCACTGATGGTGTCGACCATCGCCTTGCTGTTCTCGGCTGGCGCGTGCCCTGTGGCCGGCGCCTTCGCCGACCGTTTCGGGCGGCGCAGGACCATCGGCTTCACCTGCCTGTGGGCCATTGTCTCGGTGTTCCCCGCGTACTGGCTGGCCAGTTCCGGGGACCTCTACGCGGCCGTGCTGGGCGTCATCCTGCTGGCGGTCGCCGCAGTGTTCTCGGGCGTGGTCACGGCGGCGCTGCTCTCCGAGGTATTCCCGACCCGCGCGCGCTATACCGCCTCGGCCATCACCTACAACGTCGCCTACACCTTGTTCGGCGGCACCGCGCCGCTGGTCGCCACCTGGCTGATTTCCCTGACGGGCAGCAGCCTGGCACCGGCCTTCTACCTGGTGCTGATCGCCTTGCTGGCGCTGGTGGGAGGGCTGGCGTTGCCCGAAACGTCGCGCATCTCGCTGCACGATGAGCAGGACGCGGTGCGCCCATCCAACCACCAGGAGGTAACCCATGAACCCACGTGAGATACACGACTCCAGCATCGTCATCGACGGCCTGATCATCGCCAAGTGGAGCCGCGAGCTGTTCGAGGACATGCGCAAGGGCGGGCTCACCGCAGCCAACTGCACGGTGTCGGTGTGGGAGGGCTTCAAGGCCACCGTCGACCAGATCGTCGCCAGCCAGAAGCTGATCCGCGACAACAGCGACCTGGTGATGCCGGTGCGCACCACCGCCGACATCCGCAAGGCCAAGGAGCTGGGCAAGACCGGCATCCTCTTCGGCTTCCAGAATGCCCACGCCTTCGAGGACCAGATCGCCTACGTCGATGTCTTCAAGCAGCTGGGCGTGGGCATCGTGCAGATGTGCTACAACACCCAGAATCTGGTTGGCACCGGCAGTTACGAGCGAGACGGCGGCCTGTCGGGCTTCGGTCGCGAGATCGTCGCCGAGATGAACCGTGTCGGCATCATGTGCGACCTGTCCCATGTTGGCTCCAGGACTTCGGAAGAGGTCATCCTCGAATCGAAGAAACCGGTGTGCTACTCCCACTGCCTGCCGTCCGGCCTCAAGGAACACCCGCGCAACAAGACCGATGCGGAACTCAGGTTCATCGCCGAGCATGGCGGCTTCGTTGGCGTGACCATGTTCACGCCGTTCCTGGCCAAGGGCATCGACGCGACCATCGACGACTACGCCGAGGCCATCGAGTACACCATGAACATCGTCGGTGAAGACGCCATCGGCATCGGCACCGACTTCACCCAGGGCCACGGCCAGGACTTCTTCGAGTACCTGACCCACGACAAGGGCTACGCCCGTCGCCTGACCAACTTCGGCCAGATCATCAACCCGCTGGGCATGCGTACTGTCGGCGAATTCCCCAACCTCACTGAGACTTTGCTCAAGCGCGGGCATCCAGAGCGCGTGGTGCGCAAGATCATGGGGGAGAATTGGGTGAATGTGCTCAAGGAGGTGTGGGGCGAGTGAGGTGAACGGTGGCTGATCGGCCCATCGCCGGCGTGCCGGCGATGGGCGCATGCGGTCATGCCAGTTCGCCGATCCACTGCGCCAGGCGATCGCCATCGCAGGCATTGTGCTGCCAGGCGAGCTCGCCGGCCTTGTCGCTTTCACCGGCGAGGATCGCCTGGACGAATGCGCGATGTTGCTCGAGGATGGTGTCGTTGGTCGGGTGCATGACCAGGTTGGTGGTGTTGATCACCCAGCGCACCTGCTGTTGCACCAGGGCATACTGGCGGATCAGGCGCTGGTGGCCGGTGCCCTCGATGATCGCTCGGTGCAGCGCGAAGTCGCACTGGTTGATGTTCTTTTTCCCACCTTTTTCGCAGGCTTTGCTCAGGTCGACGAACGCCGCTTCGATCGCCTGCAGCACCCGTGGATCCCGCTGCTTTGCCACCAGGGTGGCGGCAAGGCGCTCCAGGCTGCCGCGCAGCGTCCATATCTCCCAGACATCGTCGGCCGTGAGCTCGGCCACCTGCCAGCCGACGTAAGGGGTCTGCACGACGATACCTTCGGTCGCCAGGCGATTGAGCCCGGTTCGCAGGGTACCCCGGGCGATACCCAACTGGTCCGCCAGCGCAGTCTCGGTGATGCGTTCGCCGGGCTTCAGATGGCCGGAGAGAATCGACTCCCTGAGGCTGTCGGTGGCTTGCTGTTCGGCGGAGAGCTTCGAGACTGGACGAAGCTGGATGGATTTCATGAAAGCGGGTCCTGATGGCGACGCGCTGACATATAGCATTGCCGAGGGCTTTTTGTACACATCCGGCCCTGCTCAGGTCTGCCGGTCAAATACTGTAGATCACTTAAATCGACGATAACTCATTGATTGTAAATGTGTTTATTGTTGATTGTTGACAATCATCAATCTGCCGCATAGATTTTCATGCAGCAAGCCGCCCGGCGCGCCTGCGTAATAACAACAAGCAAAAAACAACAATTCATCGATGCCTACAAATAAAACAACGCGTGCAGCAAAGGTGATGAAATGAAAGCAGCGATAGATGTGTCTTCAGCGTGCGATTCCTCCCGGCAACTCGATGGCATCTACAAGAAGATGTCGGTTCGCCTGATCCCGTTTCTGTTTCTGTGTTACGTACTGGCGTACTTTGCAAGGATCAATGTCAGCTTCGCCAAGCTGGATATGCTGGCCGACCTAGGCATATCGGAAACGGCCTACGGCCTGGGCGCGGGGATCTTCTTTCTCGGGTACCTCATTTTTGCCGTGCCCAGCAACATCATCCTCGAACGCATGGGGGCTCGGCGCTGGATCTGCTGCATCATGGTGGTGTGGGGCGCGCTCACTTCGCTGATGATGCTGATCGAAAACGTGAGCACCTTCTACGTGCTACGGTTCCTGATCGGCGTCGCCGAAGCTGGGTTTTTCCCAGGCATCATCTACTACTTCACCCGCTGGTTTCCCAGTGAGCGCCGAGGCAGGGTGATTTCGCTGTTCATGGCGGCGATACCGCTGTCGGGCATCATTGGCGGGCCGTTGTCGGGCTGGATCATGTCGAGCATGCAGCATGCGCCGATGGGGCTTTCCAGCTGGCAGTGGCTGTTCCTCTTGTATGGCATTCCGACGATCGTGGTGGGCTTTTTCGTCAAACGCTGCCTGCCCAACAGTTTCGAGGAGGCCGAGTTCCTCACCGAAGAAGAGAAGCAACGGGTCAGGCTCGAACTGGCGCGTGATGCCGCTACCCAGGCACCCAACCAGCAACGCGCATCCTTGCTCAGCTTCCTGTTCTCGCCAGTGGTCTGGTATTTCAGCCTGGTCTATTTCCTGATCGAAATGGGTGAGTACGCCTTGGGCTTCTGGATGCCGACCATCATCAAGAACGCCGGCTTCGACGACATGCAATCGGTCGGCCTGTTGACCGCCGTTCCATACTTGGTCGCCAGCTTCGTGATGATCTACGTCGGCCGCTCGGCCGACCTGCGCAACGAGCGCAGGTGGCACCTGGCAATTCCACTGTTCATCGGCATGATCGGATTGGTGATGGCCGCGCACTTTTCCCATAACGGGCAACTGGCCATGCTGGGCTTGACGCTCGCGACCTGTGGGGTGATGGCCTCCTTCCCGATCTTCTGGACCGTACCCACCGCGATGTTGGGCATCAACGCGGCGGCCGGCGTGGCGCTGATCAACTCCGTGGGCAATCTCGCAGGATTCTTCAGCCCCTTCCTGGTGGGCTGGACAGTCGACCTGACCAAGAGCACCGACTTCTCGCTCTACGTGGTGGCAGGTTGTGCGTTCGCGGGTGCGGTGCTGTTCGTCCTGGTGCCCAAACGTTTCGCCAGCAGTAAGTGAGGAGATGAAAATGCAAGCTGTCAAAACCCTTGAGCAAGAACTGTATTACGACCCCCAGGTCGCCAAGCTGCGCGCGGACCTAGCCCTGGCGCTGCGCGCTGCGGCCTTTCACGGCCTTGCCGAAGGCGTCTGCAACCACTTCAGTGTCACGCTGCCAGGCAGGCCGGACCTGTTCCTGCTCAATCCCCGCGGCCTGATGTGGGAAGAGGTCCAAGCGGACGACATCGTGATGGTGGACGAAATGGGCAAGCGCCTGGCCGGTCGCCACGAAATCGAACCGACCGCTATGTTCATCCATGCCGCGATCCACCGCGTCGCCAAGAAGACTTGCGTGCTGCATACCCACATGCCGTACGCCACGGCGCTGACGTTGACCCAGGCCCGGGCACTGGACACGACCCTATCGCAGAACGCCATGCGCTTCCATGATCGTCTGGTGATCGACGACCGATACAACGGCTTTGCCCTCGATCACCGTGAAGGGGAGCGTATCGCCATGGCCATGAATGGCGCCGATATCGTCTTCCTTGGCAACCACGGCGTGGTCGTATGTGCAGAGCGCATCGACTATGCCTACGACGATCTCTACTACCTGGAGCGGGCGTGCAATGCCGAGGTACTCGCACGTTCCACCGGGCTGGCCCTGGTACCTGCCGACCCGGAGATGGCCAGCAAGGTAGCGGCGCAGGTCGACAGTGAGCGGTTGCAGTCGGAGTTGTTCTTCCAGGCCCTGGGGCGCAAGTTGTAATAGCCGGGCAGTACGAGACGAAGCCGGATGTGCATGCATGTCCGGCTTTTTGCTGCGGAGGCATCAATATCGCTGGCAGTGATGACTCGCGGCGAAGGGGAACAGGTTCCGGAGATTCAGGTTCGGTAATTCGCGCGGTGCTCGGTATGATGTGCGCAACGCTATTCCCGTCAGAGTGCACCATGAACCGCCAGAAAAAAATCAAGCAGCTGCTCAAGGCCCATGCCAAGAAGGCCAGTGCCAAGCTGGCGCCGCGCAGCAACAAGCCCAGGTACATCAGCAAGGCGGACCGTGAGAAGCTGGCGGCGCAGGCCGCGGTCGAGACCAACGTGGAGCCGAGCGCGGACTGAGCGGGCGGCTTACCTGCTGGTAAAGGCCGCGAAGCGCTTGTTGAAGCCCGCCACGCGACCTTCGGTCTTGGCCTTGCGCTCCTGGCCGGTGTAGACCGGATGCGAAGCGCTGGAGACGTCGAGGGTCACGTACGGATAGGTCTTGCCGTCGCTATGCGAGTAGGTCTTGTCCGTGTCGATGGTCGAGCCAATCAACCAGAAGGCGTTGGCGGAGACGTCGTGGAACAGGACAGGGCGGTAGTCGGGATGGATGTCGGGTTTCATGCGGCTTACCTATGGAATGATATAAAGTAACATTCTAGATAATGACTCTCATTCCCTGGGTTGTCCAGCCCTGAGCTTTTCAAGGAGGCTGCGGTTCTCACCTTAGTACGTGATGCCCCGTGAGTGGAGGCGGTTAGGTACACCCCCATCAGCTCCGAGCAAATCCAATTCCTCAACCCACCCGAAACACGTGCTTCATATACGCCACGAAATTCTCATCCCGACATTGCGTCTTCCCCGGGCTGTCTGAGATCTTCGCCACCGGCGCCCCATTGCACCCGGTCATCTTGATCACGATATTCATCGGCTCCACCCCAGGAATATCACAGGTCAGCCGCGTGCCGATGCCAAAGCTCACGTTGATCCGCGCGTGCAATGCCCGGTACAGCTCCAGCGCCTTGGCGAAGTCCAGGCCATCGGAGAAGATCAGCGTCTTGCCCTTCGGGTCGATGCCCAGCCGCTCATAGTGGGCGATGGCTTTCTCCGCCCAGGCCAGCGGGTCGCCGGAGTCGTGGCGCAGGCCGTCGAACAGCTTGGCGAAGTACAGGTCGAAATCGCCCATGAAGGCGTCCATGGTGATGCAGTCGGTCAGGGCGATCCCCAGTTGCCCGCGGTATTCGCGCACCCAGCATTCCAAGGCGGCCGCCTGGCTGTCGACCAGGCGTGGGCCGAGTTGCTGGTGGGCCATGAACCATTCGTGGGCCATGGTGCCGATGGGCTTGAGGTCGTACTCACGGGCCAGGTGCGCATTGCTGGTGCCGACGAAGCGGCCGGGGAAATCGCGCTTGAGGATGTGCACGACTTCTTCCTGTACCCGGTAGGAGAAGCGCCGCCGGGTGCCGAAGTCGGCCAACTGGAAGCCGGCCAGCTCCTCGGCGCTGGCCTCGGACTGCAGCCAGTCGAGTTTCTGGTACAGGCGCTCGCCAACCTGCTCGATCACCACGTCGCGGTAGCGATAGCGGTTGCGCACTTCGCTGATGATCGCCAGCAGCGGGATTTCATAGAGAATCACGTGCAGCCAGGGACCGCGCACGCGGATCGCCAGCTGGCCACTGTCGTCCAGGCCGATCTGCACGTAGCGCAGGTTGAAGCGGAACAGGCTGAGGAAGCGGATGAAGTCCGGCTTGATGAAGGGGATCTTCTCCAGGTACGCCAACTGGTCGTGGGTGAGGGTGACGTCGGCCAGTTGCTCGACCTGGTAGCGGATTTCCGCCAGGTAGGGCGCGAGGTCTTCGCCGTTGCGGCAGCGAAACTCCCACTCCACCTCGGCGTTGGGATAGTTGTGCAGCACCGCCTGCATCATGGTGATCTTGTAGAAATCGGTGTCCAGCAGGTTCTGGATGATCCGTGGGCCGAAAACGCTGTCGCTCATGGGCGGTCTTCCTTGATCAGAGAGAGCTGGTAGTCGAGCGCGGCCTCGTCGCCGCAGAGGATGACGCCCTCGGCGGCCAGTGCGCCGCAGGCGCTGATGGCGCCTTCCTGGGTGAGGGCGCGGCAGGCTGGGAGGTACAGCAGCACCTGGAAACCGGCCCGACGCAACTGCTGGGCGGTGGTCTTGACGCAGTAGTCCAGGGCCAGGCCGCCGACGATCACCGCGCCCACCTGGTGCACCTTGAGGTATTCGATGACCCCGGTCGAGCGGCGCTCGGCCAGGTCGTGGTAGCAGGCGCCATAGGGGTGCAGGTCGGGTTCGACGCCTTTCCAGACGTTTTGCGGATTGCACTAAAGTCAGCCATTTCTTGTCAACGTTACCCAGCCGCTCCATCCTACCCTGAAGCCCCTGATTCAAAAGGTCTCAGCCCTCTAAGCACCCACAAAGCACCACCGTCACCAAGCAGTTGGCTCCGCCAAGCCTAGCCAATCGACACGCCAGGTGCGCTCCAAATTCACACCCCCGGTAGGTGCCACAGGCTCGAACCTGCCCCCCAAAAATCCCTCACCCACCATCCCGTCCGACCTCCACGACTACCCTAAAACCACCCCAATCCCACGCCCCTACTTTCCCCAAAAAACACCAAACTCACACAGCGACACCCAGGCACTTAGCGATCCCTACTGAACAGATCATCAATGTCCAGGGCCTCCAGCCTGCTCTGATCGGGTCGGTGAGAAACGTAATTTTCATCTTCTTCCCGGAAGTAATTTCGCATGCGATATGGAACGTCATAGACGTCAACAATCTCATCGATCATTGCCCTGGTGGCAGAGACCTGCCAGCTTTTGAACTTATCATCTATCATAACGATTAGATTTTTGTTGGACGCGTCCAAGTCCTCGCCGTCGCTGAATACAACGCTTTCCTCAAACATCTCATCCAGTGAGTCCGTTATAAACTGGAGAGCTAGCTCTGTGAATGGCTCAGTTGCTTCATGGAAGTCGTTCATCTCAAGAAGACCTACCAAGTCGCCTAAAGCGGGCAGGTCTTTCTCGTCGATGCCGAAGTTAATTACATCTAGCACAAAGCTCCCAGCCGAGGAAGGCGTAATGATTTCCTCATTTATCGCATCTGCCAGCACCACCAAGCAATATTCGCAGTTTCTCGTAATCGGGTTGTTCAGTATGACATCAGTAACAAGCTTCATGCGTCGTCTTAATTCGGCTTCGTTAAGGCCTATCTGAGTGCTGATGTAGAGTTTGGCAAGGTATTCCGGAGGGCTACCCTCAAAACCCAGACTCTCCTCATGCTTGAAAAGTGATCTGAACAAACCCATTGTCACATTGCTAGGAGTGAGATTGTTGCCTGTCATGTCCTGAAGTTTTTTGATGGTGCTGAGACTACGTAAGCACTTATACAAAGACTCAAGCAGCGACGAATCTTTCGCGTATCTATGTAGTAGGAAGTCCCCAACTGAGGGGTTGAACAGCTTATAATAAACTTTATCGCCCATCATCACGCGAGTTAGCAGGGAGTTTGAAAGGTGTCGGGTTGCGACAGCGAATTCCCGCTTGCCTTTAAAGTTAGCATGCTCCGGCATACGTAAGCCCGTTGCGTAGGCTTTAGCCAGATCCTCTTCAAGGATGCTCTCCCCGTGGAACGCGACCAGAAGAACTAGGAATCGCCCAAAGTCATCAAGTTGCGCATCGTACGGATGTTCCCAGATTTTCTTGGGGTTG
Organism: Pseudomonas sp. S31; assembly: GCF_016648105.1. Classification (GTDB taxonomy): domain Bacteria; phylum Pseudomonadota; class Gammaproteobacteria; order Pseudomonadales; family Pseudomonadaceae; genus Aquipseudomonas. The sequence continues at coordinate 39,037 of NZ_JACVVE010000005.1, forward strand.
TTCAGGAGGTCAGTGATATGCTTCCAATAATCTTCCGCCGGTACATCCTTCAAGCGGTCTGGGTCAGTAATGAACTGGATGATTCGAGGATTGAAATTGTGATGTCGGATGATCTGGTGGTAACGCTTCTTTACATAGAACGACTCTTTATACTCATCCCCGAGGCCTGAATGCCATATATGGTTGTACAGGATGTGGGCTTTGTCGATGCTTGAAAGCGATTGGAGCTTGATCTCCATTTCGTTTTGATCGACCTTGCTGTTCTCAAATGCATCGCTCAGGATCCGCCCCTGATTTAATATCGTTGATCGAGACGTCAGTACGAATCTCTTTTTTGACCGGTCGCGATGAATTCTTTTGATGAAGTGAGCGATTTGACTGCCTTCGTTTCCCGCTAGCGCTTCCAGGTAGTTTTGACCTAAGAAATCGTCAAAATAGAAAAGCTGCTGTCTGTCAGGTACGTATGCCTGCTCAGCCTCATGTAAATTATGGCTGATGGAAAGAAATTCGAACCCTTTTTGGGCATAGAACAAGATGAGTTGCTCAGCCAATGTGGTTTTTCCGATGCCCGCCTGGCCGGTGATAATGACCGTGCCTTGCTTGTCCAGCTTGTCTAGAGCCTCGTTGAAACAACCTGTCTGGACGAAAATTTTTGATCTCTCAACGATTTCGCTCATCATCGCATCGCTGCGGCCCGCAATGGCATTGTTGAGCAGGCGGACTAACACGGTAGCGCTGCTGATCCAGAGCTTGAAGTGCCTTTGCTCCACCATAGGATGCCTGGCAAGCAAGTCGTTGAGATCCTCTTTGCCGTAAACGCTCACGGGGCAAGAGGCGCCAAGCGCAGTAATCAGCTCTTCCTTGTTTAAGCTCGAAAGCGGATGCGAGACCACCAGGATGTACCATTCGGGCTGAAGCACAGCGACCTTGGGTGCTTCCGATGAACGCAAGTGCGCCACAAGTTTGGAAAAAGGCGTAGCAGCCCAGTGCTTGGCCTGGAGGATCCACTCGCCACCGTTAGGGCTGTGATAACGGCCATCAACCCCACCGTCTCGACCGGCTTTGAAACGCTCAAAACGAACGCCTTCTTCGGCGCCGATCAGATCGGTACACAGCACCTCGAACTCTTTGTCGTTGAGGCGCGAAAAATCGTAATCGTTCACTCAGACACCCACTCTATGTCAGAGGGCTACGATAGCATTTAGCTAAGCGGGGAGAGGATGGAGACCGAGATCGCTTGGCATGGCAGACGGCATAGAAAATGACGGAGACGATCAAGCTGCGTCGCAACTGCGGCGCGGTCAAGATTTCTTGAGTTCGGTTCTAGATGACTCATTTCACTGGGTGGCCGGCGAAATGTCAGGGGCGCCATAGCGGGCGTTGAGCTTGGACTGGGCATCGGCTTTCATGAGTGTGCTCCAAAAGGGCCGGAGGCTACCAACACGCTCAACACGCAAGGTTTCATTTACCATTCGGTCAGCCCAGGTTGGGCACGGATAGGCCGACAACACCCAGGTACCGTTCTTTTGGAAGCAAAATCACTGACAGCCCGCGAGGCTCATCAAATCCTGTGGGACATCGCTCTCGGAGTTCGTAGCATGCGCCGGCTAGGTCAGCAATCGTGGGCTGAAATCTACTGCGGTTTGATGACCGTGGAGGCCGATGGCTGGGTGCTGACGTTCTATAACGACTGTGACACGCTCGACTACTGCGACAGCTGCTACAGCCCGGAGGGGCGTGCCTACATTTTCGACTCGCTGCAGTCGTACAGTACCGACCCTGTGGAGCTGCTCAGCACGTGGGAGCATGCGCAGCTGTAAAAGCTGTTGAGCGAGGCGTAGCCGACCATGAGAGACCGACTGGGGCTGGGTGAGCAGGGTGTTCTAGAAGCCTCGGCCTGAGCTTGAGAGCAATCCGACTCTTGCGTTTTGATAGTCGTCGCGGGGGTTTACAGGCTCCCGAGATGGCTAAGTCAAGTCGATACGCGATCCACCGAGGGTGGTTAATAAAATCAGGCAAGGGGCGTACATGTTTGAAACTGTAATGGTCGAATGCCACGGCGAGCGCCATTCTGACTTTGATCTTCAACGTATCGTGAGGGCGAAAAACCAAGCTTTCGCCAAGCCAGTTACGGCGTACCTCACGGGCGTAATCATCCAGGCGCGGGCTGCCGTTGGAGTGGTGTACGGCCATGTGAGGCAGGACTCGCTAGGTCGTTTTGCAGATGGCCACATCATTCGCACATCCGATGTGGTGGACGTAGAAAAGGAGGGGCGGTTCTGGGTGATTACGACTGAAAACAGCCGGTACGTTATCGCCACATTTCGTTCGGACGGCGGGCGTCAGAGTCTGCGGGATTTTCGACGCCTGGCGGTTAAGCTGACACACCTAACCGCCAATCATGTGCATTGAAGCGGATCGCCAATGATTAACGTATGCCAGATAATTCTTCGGTATTCATACGCCTTGAGCACCCACCGAGGATTGTATCCCAGCAGCCGGGAATCATGAGCGAGGGTTTTGAACTTCAAGGTTATTGGGGCCTGACGAGCCACGTCGTCGGAGCTGGCAGCTTCGCCGTTGGGGTACGCCCCCTCCCGTGAACCGATACAGGTGTGGCGAGACCGATTGTGCGGTATCGACAACCGGCTGCGGGCCCAAAGCACTGCCTGGAACAGACTATCTCCCTCGTCATCCAGGATAGGTTGAGCTTTCTTGATGATGTAGTTGCTTACGGCGGCGGGAAGTCCGACCAAAAGCTCGTCCTCTTCGAACGACGGTACTCGGCCTTCACGCAGATGCCTGCCGTGTTCCGAGACATACCCCCATGCTCTCGACACGGCTGATCGAGGGGCTGGCGGATCAGTGATCCGTGTTTCTTTAGGATATCGCCTGGATTTGCTTTTTCATCGCCGGAGTATCGGCAAAAGCTGGTATCCACTGATGCCCAGTTGGCCCGTGTTGACCTGACGGCCCGAGAGCGTCGTCATCTGGAACGTAACCGTGCCGAGTTGCCCGATCGCTACCACCTGGTCACCTCTCCTGACGACACATACAGGAGGTGAACACCGTAGCGGCGCTGCTCAAAGCCGGCGCGCATGCTCTCAAAAATCTGTTCCAATAATAGTTCAGACCGTCAGCAAACCGATCTGCCAACAAACATCGCGCCTGCCATCGGTGGGAGCCCCTACAGATACGGCATCCTTTCTGGCTGCTACTCCGGCTAGCCCTTAAAGCCGCGGCGCGCGGCTTTTCGTCCGTGCTACTCTTGCCGCCGTGTGCAGTCGCTCCGAGGAATAGGGATGTTCAACCTACTGGTAGCCGGTCATAGCGAGATGTGGGAGACCCAGCCGTATTCGATGGGCCTGGGCCGTTTCAAGGAATACAGCGGGCTTGAGGCTGCGGACATCAACCCGGCTAACCCTGAATCATTACGTCGGCTGGAAGAAGTCCCCGCTTTGCTGATGTATGAGGTGGGTGCCGGTGGCCCACATGCAAGGGTGGTTCGGCATGGACGCATACGCAATATAGTTCGGAGAGGAAACGAACTCGCCTTTGATTTTGAGCCCGACGAACAGCATGCCTACCTGGAAAGGGCAGGCGTTCTGAGCGTGTCCGATCAATTGGGCATGACTCAATTTGAGCAGCATCGAACTCACTGGGCGGTCAAAGATGGAGATCTTCCCGAAGAGTTAATTGTGACCGGAACTCCTGAACGCCTGGCCAGATCAGTCACTGTTGTTGCCGCTGAGTACACTGAAACGCAACGTGAACGCTCACGTATGGCCCCCGCACTCGTTGAGGAGCTGGCGGACTTTCCCGCTTCGCTTGAGAAGGCAATGGCCTTGCTCCCCGCACGGATGTTTCGTGACCCAACACCTGAACTTTTTCCGATTCTGGGCATTGAGCCTCGAACAGCGGAAGGACGGCGCGCTCTGGAGGCCGTCCTACAGCGCGACGCCGCAGGGCAAAACCTACCTGAAGATTGGCAATTTTCCCTCGCGTGGTTCTTAAGTCTTTACGGCAGTCCAACTGAGAAGGAGCGTCTTGATGAAGCGCTAAGCTGCTGCGCTCGCCGCCTAATAGAGCTTGGCGGGGAAGAGGATCAGGGAGGCCGAATCGAAGACATTGGCCATGCGCTCTGGCGTTGCAGCCAAAGCCGTATAGTCGTGGCGCGCCTGCGTAGGGAGACTGCGGTTCTTACCGACCGATTGATCCGTCGACAAGACTTGTCTGGCTGTTGGGGGGCTGAGCCGGATCAGCCCGGAAGCGTTCGCATCACTGCATACGCTACTGTTGCTTTGCAGCGATTGGGGGATGACCGGTATCACGAAGCTATTGGCAAGGCTGTCGCTTGGCTACTCACTCGTATCTTACCGGATAGTCATAGCTTCCCTAGAAATGATGGCGACGAAGAGCCTGATCTAGTCAGTACTGTCCTCGCGCTGGAGGCTATTCGAAGATCGGATCAGTCAGGCGACGTTCCGCACGTGCTTGAGGCTGGTGAGTCTTGGCTGCTCTCACAGCAGTCAGATTTGGGAGAGTGGGAAGCAGAACCGTGGACGACCGATTTCACTGTCAGCGTGATTTTGTCCTACCTGACCACCAAGACGCAGATGCTTGCCCAGGTTGACGGTTTCTTGCTGATGGCTAGGGACTTTTTCAGGAAGGCCGAAGAGCTGCAGTGGGAGGGTGGCGCAAACAATCGCAGGCTTGCCGCCATTGCTACCGTCCACGCTGTCGAAATGTTCCTCTACGGATTATTTGAGCGGCGAGAGGATTTGGCGCTCTCAGCATTTAAGGAGAATGGTACCGAAACGCTTGGCCCCAGGGAGGCGCTGAGGGCGTTGCAGGATGCGCTCCAGCGTATTGGCGTGATAACAGCCCCCCAGCGTTTGCCGCATCGCGATCAGCTCAGTTCTTTGGTCGGTCGACGAGATGGAATCATTCACCGCGCCCATGAGGTGAGCGCAGCTGAGCTATCTGATGGCATTCGAGATGCTCGAAAATTCATAGATCGCTTTTCCAAACAGTTGCTGAATTTGGATTTGCTTCAATAAGATTGGGGGCGGCGGCCCCCTATCTTCAATCTGAGCTCATAGGTGTCACGCTTGTTAAGAAAATAATCGAGTCCATGATTTTCTACGTATAGTGTCCGACTCCATCGCAAGTGAAAACACAAAAAATTCATATAGGTGGGGTATGACGGGTAGCTTCAATTGCTTTTCGTTCTCAAACTCCATCGCCTCATGAGCGATATAGCTTAAGGCGTCATACAGCGGCCTGATGAACTGGACGATTTCCCAGACTAGGTGCGGTTTTCTGTATTACATGCATTCTCCAACAATCGTCGAACAGTGTCATAGGGTGGCCGTCGAAATCGAACTTTGATGAGTAGCCTACTAATCCTGCTCGATCGAGCTGATGCATGACCTGTTCGGCTGATTTGTTGAGCTTCGAGTACCCTATCTTAGCTTCTGCGACTTCTATGCAGATGGAGTACCAGTCTCCGAGCGGGCCGCGATCTGCGGTCGTGTTGTTCAGCTCGCGGAGGTTGTAATAGCGTGCCTTGTTAGCAAATTTCTCCAGGAAATCGAGAATTTTCTCCTCAATGCTGTCGGTTGCTGGTGCCTCCACTTTTCCGTGCCCCCATTTGTTTCTCACGGATAGTGCGTGCAGGTAGGTAGATTTAATATTGTGCCCGTATTTCTTGCGTAGCTCATCGTCAGTTGGAGGATTGTAGTTATTTTCAAGCATGTGATTTGTAATCATCACGAGCTTTAAAGTTCGCTCTATACCAATAGTTAGCTGAAAAAATGCCGAATAAAAATTGCCTACTGTTCTCTCGTCTAGGTTGGCCTTTAGAAGCAGATCGATTCCTGAGAGGAGTGAGGCTCTAGCTAAATGGCCCTCTTGCTGCAACAGCGTAAACGTACGACTGAAACGTAAATCTCGCATGGAGTCCATCCCAGGTTGGCAGTGGTTGCACTTGAGGGTAGTAGGTCGCGAGGCAGAAAATCCAGTAACCGGATTGATCGATGTGCACGCCCGCTTGCTCCAGATGCGCCGCAGGATCTATCAGCCCTAGAAAGGGTTGAGCGACAGTCACATCACCACGCTGGCTGCATTTAGTTGAGTCGTCCCTCTGGCCCACTGAGGCTGTTGCGATTGAGAGGCTATTACTTTGTTTTCGCTGTAGAAGCTAGTGCCTTCTTGCCTTTCTTTGGTTGGGTAACCCGAATTGGTAGACGGCAACGTTTATCGCATTGCGGAGGCTCTAGATCGGGCGTTTTTGATGTAGGCTTGTCGGCTCTGCAGTACCAGCCCCCATGCACTGGAGCGGTTTCCCTCCTTGAGCATTTATCAACACGTTAGAGCGCACCAATGTCCAAGGAAATGGAATCTACACCCACCGAAGTCAGTGCTTGCGTAGAGCAGTGGTTAGACGGGCCGTATGGGAAGTACGCGCGGGCGAAGGTGCTGACGCCCGAATCACCTACGCCTGAGGCGATCTACAGCCCGAAGACGTTGAAATGCCAGCCAGAACTCGGCGTGCCATTTGATTGCAAAATCCAGCTGAGTAAGGGTCGCTGGCGTGTCGTTGAGCTCGCAGAAAGCGCCAAGCCGGTTGAGGTTAGGCTCACGGGATTCGTTGAGTCTGATTTGATGGTTAGCGGCCAACGATCCTGGCGGATCAAACTTATCCCAGGGCAACCTGGTGCAGCGCACGCTACCCTCGATTCCAAGGCGCTTCGAGCGGCAAGATTTGCTCATATAGAGCGTGGGCAGGAACTCACCTTTATGGCGCTGCCGAATGAAGCGGACTGGACGGTGACTGAAATCCTGGAGCCGACGCTAGCAACCGTTATCACTGATTCGCTGATCGCATTCCACGCATTCCCGCTGCGGGACTGGAGCACGAACGATTCCGTCAAAAGTGTGCCCTTCGCAGTCAGGCTGCCAGGCGTTTCGATCTGGCCTCTGGTAAACGTCTTCACTACATTACTGCGGCGTCAGTCTATTCCATCCCTTACGAGAGTTGACGTAAGTGACCCAAGCGCAGTGAGCCGGGCAGAGGACTACATCGAGCATGCCCAAACTGTCTTGCGGGAGGGCTCCCCTCAAGAAATCGACTGCCTGAGTATCGGGTGCATTGAGGTGACCCTGGTCTGGAATGCCCGAGGGTTCTGGAATACCCAAAAGCTAGTCGCCCCGATTCCGATGCGTGAGCCAACCCCCAAAGAGGCCATTGACTGGGTTGAGGGTACGGTCGTCGCTGTCGATAATATCGATGAAAGTGAGTCCATCGAGGTGGAAGCCGAGCCATTGGAAATTGACGAGATCGCCCCCCAGGATGCTCCACCTGGAAGCGACTCATCCAAGAAGAAGATTCAAAAAGTGAAAGTGACAATTGAGATCAAGGATCGAAGGGTAGGGCGGGGTAACGTCAACGGGTTCTTCAAACGTGAGGAGATTGTTTACGGCGGACTCACCAAAGGAACAACGGCCATCGTCCAGTTAGTCGGTAATCCACCCTACTGGAATGTCAGCCGTTTGCATCGATCCCTGCCTATGCGAGGTGAAGCATGAGGGCAGCGCTGAGTACGTTTCTAAAAAACTTGTCCGCTCTCTTTTCACTTCAAGCAACTGAGAGCACTCCACCGCTACGCGGTGCCACTCCAGTTGATGCTTCCGTTACGCTCGGTTCGCTTGCCAAAGCTCACTCAACAGCCAAGCTTCACTCACCAGCCCAGCCTCATTCGTCAGCCGAGCCTCATCCACTTGGCAATTCGGTGTCGGCTGTATCGCGCTCGCCTGTGCTTCCTCCAGAAGATGTTGCCGCCTACTGGAAGGGGGGCTTGGATTACGTCAACTTCAGCTCTTTCGGTGGCAAGTCTAAAGACGCGCCGGCGCACAAGATGATACTGGCGTTGGACGAGGTTGCTCAGGTCGCAACCCAGATTGAGGATGGATTGGTCGGCGAAGATGTGGCTGTCGTCTTCATGCTCTGTCAGCTGAACACTCGTGACAAGCGGCTTGTGAGCCGTCATCCGTTGCTTGCTGTTCCCGCGTTGCTGGTGGAAGAAAAATTCCTGGCACCCCGAACCTCCGCTGCACCTATTTTAAACCCTGCTTATCTGTCTCCTGATCAGAGGGGGGATGCCTTCGCGATCGCTGATGGTCAACTGGCCAATGAACGCATGTTCGATGCACTGGGGCAACTCTCCTCTGACAAGTCACTGCAGGTGGATTGGGCAACGTGGTGGTCGACGCCACTGAGTGTTGTGCGCGAGCTACTCAAGGTCGACCAGGATGAGGCATTGCTAGAGAAGCTGAGATCGCTTGCCAAGGAGACAGCGGCCTCAACCACCAGAGGCAAGACCGACTCCGCGAATTGGGTGCTTCGTGCTGTCGTGTTTCCCTCGCAAGGCTCTGCGGCAAAGGCGATGGTTGATGTGTACGCGAGCTTCCTCGATGCCAAAGAGCGCCCCAAGATCTCTTTGTTCGAACGGTTTTGTGGTGGGGAGCAGGCACTCCAAGCAGCGAGTATGCCGAGTGGGATTGCCAACCTGATCACCGGCCATATTGACGAGTACGACGACTCCAAAGGCAATCGCCCACTGTTCCCATTGGACGAGTCCCAGCGCAGAGCTGCATGCGCTGTTGCCAGTCTTCAAGACGGCGAAATCCAAGCGATTAATGGCCCTCCTGGAAGCGGTAAGACTTCGATGTTGCGTGCGGTAGTTGCCAGCCGATGGGTCAGTGCAGCTTTAAACCAAGAGGCATGTCCGATCGTCGTCGCCTGCGGGGCAACCAACCAATCAGTTACCAACGTTATCGAAGCTTTCGGCAAAGCGCCTCATCCAGACGACTCATTGCCTCACGCCCAGCGTTGGATCGCAGGTGTTCCCAGCTATGGGGCATATTTTGCTTCCAAGAGCATGCTGGGCAACACGGACAAACAAGCGGAGCTCGCTCGGTTCGTCTGTGTACAGAGCGATTGGGGCTCTACAGGCATGCTGTGGTCGTACAAGGATAAGCCATCTGTCTTGACGCCTAACAATGCCCTGGAGCTCGAGGAGGCCTATCTGGCACACGCCAGAAGGGTGTTCCCTCAGCACGCTCTGTCGAGCATGGAAGCTGCCGTTGAAGTTGTGCACCGAGAACTGCGTGTCACCGTTAAGCTGCGCGACACCTTTTTGGAGTACTTGGCGAAAGATGATCCAAGCTGGTTGACGCTGCTTGAAAATGCTCGGCCCACTCCGGCAACGATCTGGCACGCTGATCGCCATGAACAGTTGAATAGGCTGATTGGCAATCTCAAAAAGAACCGGGGGGATGCAGATGCAGCGCGAGGTGCAATCGACCTCACGTTTAGCAGCGACGCGTTTCACTGGGCGGCGCGGTATTGGGAAGGACGTTTTCTTCTCGCTCAACGTGAGCGGCTGTTCTCACGGCACCCTGCAAATGTCGAAGAGTCGCTGCGTCGTCTTTGCATGCTGACACCTTGTCTGGTTTCAACGCTGCATAACGTATCAACGCTTGGACAAATAAGCCCCTTGGTTGAGGGCGATAGCGCAATCAAACACTCCTTTTCCCTGTTTGACCTCTTGGTAATTGACGAGGCAGGACAGGCATCTCCGGAGCTTGCCGGCCCAGCGTTGCTGATGGCTAAGAGGGCAGCTGTCGTGGGGGATCTGAAGCAGCTTGAGCCTATTTGGAACCACAAGTCGCTCAGCGAGATCGCTGTCGCATCGGCTGCAGGCGTCTTCAATCGCCTCAATGATCTGAAGCAATCGCGCTTGTCCATTGCTGATGGCAGCGTGCTTGCTGCTGCCCGATTGGTATCGAAATGGCGAGAGGAAAAAGATCTTGGGATCACTCTGCGGTATCACTATCGCTGTAAGCCAAGCATCATCGGTTACTGCAATGCGCTGAGCTACAACAAGACGTTGGTACCCAGAACCTCTGAAGGCAGTGCTGGCCACGAACCCGCCATGTCGTGGGTTTCGATAGAGAACAAGCCTGTCCGAAAGGGCGGATCTCTATGCAATCCAATGGAGGTGGAGCACATCACCAGTTGGATTGGTGAACGCTGGCCTGCCTGGCAGACCGACCCTGCCACGAAGGGCAAATCCATTCAGGATATTGTCGCGCTGATCACGGCTTACCGCCCGCAAGCCAACCTCTTACGTGCTGAACTCGAGAAGGTATTCGATCAGTTGAGAGGTACCGGCTCGATCGCTTGGCCCACCGTTGATGACATCAAGAAAGTCACGGTCGGTACTGTCCATCAACTGCAAGGTGCAGAGCGACCCATCGTCTGCTTCAGTTTGGTTGAAGGCCCTGATGAAGCTGCAGGAAGCTTCATGGATCGGGATGCCTCTCTGTTGAACGTGGCTGTGTCGCGAGCGAAATCCTCCTTCATCGTCTTTGGGCATCCGAAGCGGCTGTTTCCTGCCCCTGAGGCAAATGAAGCGGGTCTTGCGCCAATCCATTTTCTCGGTGCTTATCTGCGCAAAACCCCTCAAGCTCGATTGCTGTACCCAAGACGCTTGGTAGTTATCGAGGCGGGCGGGAAGCAGCAGACCCTGGCTCGAATCCTAGGCAAAAGCTGCGCGGTGATCGCTACCCACGGAGCTCTCCAATATCTTCCTGTTCGAGGGGGCGTGGACGTTGCCGCGGGTCTTATTCCGATTCCTCGAAATGAGATGGGGGCTGGTGCGTTTCTTGGTGAAGTAAGCAAGATTATCGACGCGGTGGAGGATGTCGTCATTGCGACCGATGACGATCGCATGGGAGAGCTGATCGCGTGGCAAGTCCAGCGGTTGCTCAAGGAGCGCGCTTCAGGCAAGAGCCTGTTGCGCGTTCGTTTGGGAGCAATCAACGGCCCTGCAGTTAGAGCGGCTTTCAATGCTCCAGGTAGCATCGATGAACGCAAAGTGGCTGCCGAATCCGTACGAGAGATCGTCGACTTGTTAGTCACGCAGCGTTTTTGCCGCGAGGACTTGCGCCGACGTGACATCGACATGCGTGAGTTGAGCGATTTGGTCAGTTGTGGTGCTTGCACTAGCCTTCGTGAGCAATCCCCAAAATTTAAGCTGGTGGGACGAGTTCAGGGTGCGATTCTTCGCTTGATTCTTGACCATGCCCGGCGGGCCGTATCGCTTCAGGCGCATAGTCGGATACGCGTGAAGGTACGCGTGGGCAACGAACAACTGTCAGGTTATCTTTTTGACATCGGCGAGCAGCGCGACCTTACTCGCACCTCGCAGGTTGAGCAGATCATAAGAAAATTGGGGTCTGCAAAATTAGAGCTGCTGAGTCCACCGGAGATACTCCGGGAGCAAGTGCAGCCGCCTGTCGCTGGCACATTCTCTCTGCTCGCAGAGGCATGGCAGCGATTTGGCCACCTCCCATGGAAAAGCATGGAAGCGTTGCAGGCTTTGTATGACGGGTCGTGGGGAGAAAGCTTCGGTGACGAAGGTTTTGAGCCTGAAGATCCGATCATTCCCGCATTCCTTGCGAGCGGCCATCCTCCTGTTACGCCGCTGGATCGAGCCGCTCCACCCACTGTCCTGCAAGGCGCTTTCAATAGTCAGGTGTGTCGCGATATCTACCAGATCATCTGGGATCGCTTCAGTTTTGCCGAGTCTGTCGGGGAAGCAGGAGCACAGGTGACACGAGCCCGGCTCGATTACGTGTTTTCTGGCCAGAGTAGGCTAGGCGTCCGGTTTGAGGGCGTCACTGGGGAGAAGCTCACACAGGAGCAACTTCATCTTCTTGAACAAGCAGCGCCTGACAACGACGCCACGTTCCTGCAATACCACTTTTCGGAATTGTCTGATGCGCCCCTTGATCTTGAGGGGGAGTCGGCAGGGCGCTGGTTCATGCCAATTGATCGACTTATGCTTGAGATGGAAAAAATGAATATCGGTCGTCCGTCGACCTGCGCATCCGCCCTTGAAAAACTCGTCAGGAAAGGCCTCCTCGAGGCGCCCGTCCACAAGGGCCAGCTCCGTTTGACCCCTGCGGGGGTTCGAACTGCTTTAGCGTTGGAGGGGGCCGCGCCGGAATTATCCTCACCCCTGTTCTGCACGCGGCTTGTCGAGCTTCTTGAAGCTGTCGAGGAGCACAAGATCCAGGTGCGTGATGCTTTGATGCAACTGGTGCCGCTGTTGATATCAAATGAAAAAGACAGCTCAGAGATTGGAGAGAGAATCTGGACTTCGCTCGAAACCATCGAGAAAGCTCAACACCACCGTTTGGTTAGCAAGCGGGGTGGAGGCTTGATCTCTCCGCTCTCACAGGGGGCTAACCCATGAGTGGCGGTTTGACGTCTTATCCTCGTACGGGGGGTGGAGGAGGTGCTTACGGCGCTCAAATGGATTCACTTATCAAGCTTCTGTTGATTCCTGGAGGCCAATCACTGCAGGCAGAAGCCGATCGCTTGATTCAAATGCTGCAGCTGGCCGCTGGCACCATGCCCCCGCAGAGCATCGTTGTTTACGGAAAGCGCGCACGAGATGCTTTGTTTGTGGCCCGACTCAATGGATCACTGGCACTCGCGAGGCACTTGCAGGCGATGGAGCTCTGTGCGCAAGCTTGGAAGAGTATCTACCCGCTCCACAGTACAGCGCTCAAAGCCCGTTCCGATGCGGCGAAACAACAACTCGCATTGCACGTTGCTCAGGGCGGAACAATTCAAGAGCTGAGATCGATCAAAGAAGGGATTGGGCTGATTGCCTGGCTGTATGAAACGTCCGCTTTGCTGGGGGAGGATCTGGCTGGGGGGATCATTGCCCAGTCGAGTACCTATCCTGGAAGTCGTTATGTGGGTGCTACCGATACTTCTGGAGCGCTCGCGTACCTGGAATGTGCCGGTGCATACAATGTGAATGTCGTCGTGCGTGTGGCGATTCCTGGAGCATCGCAACCTTTGCTTGTCGTGGGTGAAGCGAAGGGTGGTAAAAGTGGTTTCGGGATCGTAAAAACCTCAAAGCTCATTCGGCAGATGGGGCACGTTGCTCCGACGGTGAGCCAAAATGAGCTCATGTACGCGCCCTCACGTGCGCTGTATATGCAAAAGGCTATGCGGAAGTGGAAGAAGGGCGGTGCTCCGGCCCATGTAGTCGCCCGGCATCAGGCGGGCAAATTGATCATGGACGCCTACCGTTCGCTGAGCCTTTGTTATGTGACGGCCAGAGGAGACGCAACGGTGAACAGTCCGATCAATACATCAAGGATAAATGCTGAATGCAGATGAATATGAGCGGGCCTTTCAAACACGCGGCAATGGCCAAGGAGCTGGCAGGGCAAGCCGTGCAGGACAATCAGGCTGCATTCTCGCAAATGGAGCGCAATTGGAACATCGCGCGTGCCAGCCAAGACATTACGGTAGCCCTTGCTGCGCGGGGAGGGCTATTTGAGTGGCTGGCTGCCAGGGCAATTCTTGGACAAGAAGCCGATTTTGACTCTGGTGCCAAGACTGTAATCCAGTGGGGATGCAAGATCGCAGAAGCGTTCAGGCCTGCGCCCGAACTGCTGCTTGTAGAGCTGAGCCTAGCGATCACATTCAAAGATCACGCTGCCCGGCGGCTGCTTGCGTCTGCCGTTCTCAAAAAAGCTCCCACCGATGATTTCTACAATCTGGAGCGCGGGCAATCGCAAGCCATGGCTGCCTTGGTCGACCTTGACTATGACGCCGCCCAGCGGCACGCGTTACGGCTGCATGATGCGTCTACCAGCGGAGAGTTTGATAAGGGCGACAGCCTTTTGGCTGCGGCTTGGGCAAGTGTTATGGGTAAGCTTGCCCAGCAGGACTTCCGAGGCTGTGTCGACGCGTTGTCGCTCGCTCACAAGGAGTTCTTGCGACAGGTTAATCAAGAGCTAGGGCGGTTGCAGCGGGGTAGCGATTCCGATATCACAACATTCGAAATGGTGGATTGGGCAGGAGGTGCGATCGCTCAGCTTGTGGTTGATTTCGGATACAAGCTTGACCATCACAACAAGAGAGATTCACAAGATTTCGAATTCTAAAAACAAGCCTGCAGTGGGGTAGAGCTAGCATGGGAACCATCGTCGAGTTTTACACTGCAGGGCAGGTTGACGACCTGTCAAAACCGGCTGGCAGCGGCACATGCACGCTTGTACAAAGCCTATCAATCAACTCTCTCATGGTAGAAGTCTTACTTGACGCTCTGACGGGCACGAGCCTTGATCCCCTCATAGGTGACGGCAGTGATTCAGAACGCTCAATATTCGTAGCTCCGGCAGACTTTCATCGACTTAGAGCACAATCCGTGCAGTGGTCTTTACAGCCTGGCGAAGTCTTGAGGGAAATTTACGAGGCTGTTGATAAGGGGGTCGATGAAGCGCAGTGGGCCAAGCGTGGTCTCTTGGTAGTGATCAGGTAAATCAAAGCACCGTAACGTTGTCGGTGGTGCTAAAAAATGCAGCAGGTGCATGACTTCTATGGTCATCATAGATATCCACGCAGCATAGCTTTCGTATCCGTTCACCCGTTAAGGCAGTGGCTTTATGTGTCCGCGGGGGAAGGCTGGTGCAAGGGTAATGATGCCCCTAGCGAAGTTCCAGCCAGCCTGAAGCTGAGCATGCGGCGCCGGAACTGATCTCAACGACGCATGTCGCCGTCACACCACAGTCGCTGCAAGCCAGCCCCGAACGCCCCTCATAGCATTAGAGTACAAAGGTACTCTTTGCCTCCAAACCCCTGCATTGGCGCTTGATTGAACGGATCACCCGGCACCGCCACTAAGGCATGATCAAGGCATTCTTAGCGCGCGGTGCTCCAGGGAGTAGATCTACAAGGCTTTCAGAACCGATGCTCATTTTTTCGCGCAAATGCGAGAGCGTTCTCGACTGGTGCAACAACGGGGAAGGGGTGAATAGTGCCGGTCGCTCTGCGTGTCTTGCTGTTTGCGTCGTCGCTTGCTCCACATGCATTCTAAAATAAGTAGCAGCTTCCCGTGAGGGAATAACGCGCCTAGAGATAATCTGCTAACAAGGAGGCATGAAAATGTCTGCCAACAATATACATGCTCTAACTACCAAAGCTCGAGCGGGCACGAATGTGTGGTTTATCAGAAGTCGTCTGTCCCCCGCCCAAAAACGGCTCGTAAGGCTCAGTCAATTCCAGGCGATAGGCTGGTTTTTCACGGTGGTAGACTCTATGGCCAAAGGTTCCTACCTAGACCAGTTAAATGCGATGTACGCTTTTAACAGAGAGGTCGAACAATTTAATTTAGGAAATTTTGCTGAGTTCCACCTTCTGACCTCCGCAACTTGGAATGATAGAGTAGTTGCAGCTTGGTGTTTAATCAGTGCGGAACAGCGAGCGATTGCCAAGCAATTTGTGGCAGACGAGGCCTGCAACTTTTGGGCTGACACGCAATTCTGTAGTCCTGGTTGGGACGAGTATGTTCAAGCGAGGGTCACCGCTATCAACGCAGGCGAGACGGGGCCTGCTCAGTTTGAAATCGTCAGTTTTGTTGGTCAGCCTGCCCTTGCCCGCCTTGCTTTTGCGCAGTAGAAAATGATGTCAGTGATGTTGCTGTGCACTCAGCCGGAACGCCCTCTTCACCTGCGGGCGATGAAGTCTCGTGATGGCGAACTGGCTCCCGCTGCAGTTTTCAATCCCGGACAGGATGATTGCCCAGGAAGCTGGCTATGCGGAGGGGCGGAGAATGCCGTCCGCTTTGGCTGGCCCACCGGGGATTGAGATAGACGCCAGATTGGGCGAACTGCTGCTAGGTTTTAGGCCTTAATAGCCCCGCCAGCATCCCCGTGCGCTTGCGAGGGCGATCAGGCAACCTAGCTCAGGCAGGATACCCGTAATGTCCGAGGCGAGGTAAGCAATGGGGGTCATACTCAGCTGAGAATTCATTGCCCGGATGTATCCGTAGTTCATCCCAGAGCGCTCAGTTTTTCAGGGGAGCAGGAGATGGGCATTTTAGATTGGCTATTCAACAAGCAAAAAGTATCCAGCAATGAAGCCACTCACCTAGCGTCACCACGACCGTTACGGCCCATGTCATTGCGTGTGCCTGGCTAGGAAGCATCGGGCAATGTGCTGCGCTCGCGTGACGACAGACCAGACCTGCGTGGGTGCCTTTCTGGAAGCGAGGGAGAGAGGCTGGCAAAAAATTTCGCCCCTCCATTTTGGTTCGCCATCGCTCGGAATATGAGTCAACCTGGTGGCCTTCTAAGCGCCAAAGGAGGCAAAGGTGAAAATCCTACGTGAGCTGTTCAGATACACTCAAACCCAACATGCCAAGGCGCTGGGTGCCTGGGTACTCATTCCCGGATGCCTGGCCATGGCAGGCAAGGGAATGTGGAAGCTTGCGGGGGCCACTCATGAGCTCATCCTCGGGATGACTCTCTGGGAGTCTTTCCCCTATGTTGCTGCGTGCGCCACAGTGTTTGTTGTCACAGGGTGCTTTAAGCAGGTTGCGAGTCAGCTGCGCCGAAAGCACCCAATCATCAAGCTTTAGGTTAATCGAGTTTAAGCCTCAAGCGCGTCTGGGGTTAGCTGGCACTAGCAGCCGTAACCATGCCCCAGGCGCTTCAGTTCTTCCATCACCTTCTGGTGTCCTGGCTGATCGCGCGCGAGCTCCAAGGCAGTCCTTCCGCCAAAAGCAGGACATGGCTTAGAAAGCCATACGGCAGCTTTTCGTTTGTCACCAAAAACGCTCTCGGCCTCAGCCAGTATGTGGTTCACATAGTCCATGTAGGCCCCCACTGTTATCCGCAGCTCCAGCCATGCCCATCTCGTACCAGTCGCGACATGGGTTGCTTATCTCCCTCATAGTGCGGCAAGCAGTTCAATGAGGGCAATAGGTATGCTTGGCCGAGGCGCAGGCTAGACTTTAGGGATGAACGCCGCCTTAACCCCACAAGCTCCATTGCACCGCTAAGCTTGTTTAGGTGAGAGCTCAACGATATTTTATAAGAACAATAATAAGGGGCAGACCATGTCGCAGCTCAAGATTTTTTTGAAATTTCCGATGGTAAGTTGAATATCAAGCACAGCATCGAAAGGCAAGAGAGCGAGGAGCTGTCGAAATTTCAAGCGCTAGGGCTCCTTTATCATATGCTGGTTTCAGCTATTCAGCTAAGTCAGGAATTAGGGCGATCTACTATTAACGTTGCGCAGGGGATTTTTGGCGGAGAAGGGTGGGCTAGTGAGGTTGTAGACCGATTGCTAGCCACTCAGAACTGGGAAGAACGGATGCGCGCGGCATGGGCGGCAGTGGACAATAAAGCTCGGGAGGTAGCTCTACGCCTGGACTACAACCTCTTCCAAAATTATTGGCCTAATCAAGATTTCTACAATTCCCGTTGGGTGGTTCTTCATTGCATTGACTGAAGGTTGCAGGCGGGTAAGAAATAGCCTGAACTCGGGCATTATCCGTAGATCATTTATTTGGCGCTGTTGTTGAGTGTGGTTGAACATTGTGGAGCCTGCGGCAGACACGCCGATCATCTGTCACCTCTTCAGGTAGTACGTGATGCGCTCAGGTACGGACATACTTGAAATTTTGCTCTAGCGCGAAGGCGCTTACATGGTTGGCGGGGAATCACCAGCCGGCAATCGGATGGTCAGAGGTAGCGGCCATTGATTCCCGCAGGCGGATTCAAAGCGCTCAGCGCGAATGCGTTCTACAGAGTCCATGAAGCCAATGCACAACGCCTTGTATTCTTCGTCGTGGAGGAATGAAGAGGATCAGTGGAACGGATGTATGCGCTCGTACCATGCTTCCGCGCACGGGAGATTCATGAGAGATGATTGAGGTTTCCATCGTTCGGGTTTTGACGGCTAGGGGGCAACGAGCTTTTAAGGTCTGGTGAGGATGCTCAAGCAAGCGGTACGGTTACCGGACACAAAAAAGCCGCCCTTAGGGCGGCTTTCCTGGAGCAGAAGGCTCAGTAGCTGTTTAGGTGCTTGGCATTTGACTCCAAGACTTCGCCTGCCAAAATTTTGCGTGCGCGACTGGAAAGCTCGCGGCTGATCTCATCGGCAGTTTTCGGGCGTTTCTTCGGGGCCGCTGCAGCGCAGGCTTTGCGAACCAGAGTAACGCGAAGCTCATTTGTCATGATCAACCTCCGGTAGGTGCGTCAGGAATGTCTGTGGTTTGTAGTAAAGCTAACATTTTGCCAAGGTGGTAGCAAACCGGAGCCATAAAGTGGGCAAATTGCTCCGCGCGGTCAGCGTTGAGAAGCATGTGCTCTGCGTTACGACTCACGTTGAGTACACCGATCAGCTCATCGTTATGCAGAATCGGCATGCTTAGAATGGATTTTGCGTGCTCAAGGTTCCGGTAGTACTGCATGATCTTCTGCTCATACCGGCCATTGAATTCGCGTACCTCGTCGCGTTGGCGGTTGACCCATTCCTTCACTACGGTCGACGTGCTGGAAATGTACTCAGGCTGGCCTGATGCAGCAACGCGAGGAGCTCCAGGAAGGTTGGGATGGTGGTAATCGTCATCGAAAATCAAGTCATCTGTGTAGGGCATGCACACCTGCTCCAATCCGCTTTTCGGAGCGTCGCAACCCATTGAGGCGGCAGTGAGTTCGTCCTCAAGGAAGAGGATGCCCGAGCAGCGCTCCAGAGCTACATCGTAATTCTGGTTATGCAAGAAAAAGTGATCGTGCATGAACCATACCTCTTTCGTGAAGCGCGAAGCCCTCCGTGGCCCGGCAGGCATCGGATTGCTCTGGACTTGATCTGCTGTCGTTTCCTCGCCAGCGGCAGACATAGGTTGCGATGCTGCGTCGCTCGCTGAAGGCTCGACTTCATCCGGAGCCTTTTCCTCCCTGCCTGGCAATTGCTGTGGTAGCACAAGGATATCCAAGGCGACTTCATCCCTGGAGAACACGCTCATGATATTCGCTTGGTATGCCACATGTTTATTGGTTCCGGAGACCCCGTCCCAGAGCCTGGTCAACGCGAGGATGCTGTCGAGCATGGACTGCATGCGTTCAACGATTTTGTCCCGCGTGATGTTGGTTTCTGTCTTGGACAACCTTCGAAGCTGCCCGATGTTGGCCTGAGTTTCCACATACTCATGAATAAATTGGCGTGGTGGAAGATGAGTCAAGCGCCCCTCCATCTCATGATTTTGGAGTCGTAGCCTTTCCTGGAGCACCTGACTTTGGCGGTGTAGCTCAGCTTCCTTCTCGTCTGTGACGGCACTTAAGGCTCGCTCACGTCGATAAACCATCCACAGCGCGACGATCGATAAGCCCAAGGCCCATAGAGAGTGCTTGTAACTCACTTCAAAGTTGCGTTCGGAGAGCGCTTCAAGTTGCGTAAGGATTGGTGTACTGCAGACGGAAATGAATGCAGCACTGAATACGCTCGCAAACGCGAGAAAGAATGAGCCCCATGCGGACGCAAAAAAACGCCGTTTTTTCTGAGGGGGCTCACTCGAGTTGTCGACCAAGGGGGAAGAGGGGGCGTTCGTGGCATCGGTACTCATGATCGAATTCCTTACGGCGTCCTGCTAGATCTGTCCATAACAACGGGCGTTTGCTTAAGACGCCGAACGAGCATTAGGGCGCTCCTGTAGGGGAGCGCTCCGGGATGCTTAAAGACGTGCGTTGATCCAGTCCCATACGGCTTTTTCAAGCCACCCTTGATGGGTGCCGGCAGTAATTTGAGTCACAAAAATACGGTCATTGGCATCGATCTTGGCTCTAAGGTCGGTACAGACCTGCTCCGCCGTCGCATTGAGGCTGATCCAGCGCACGGACTCCAATCCAGGATCTTTGACATTTTGGTAGCGTTCTAAATGTTGGATGAAAGCGGTTCGCGCCTGAGCATAATTGCTACGCTCTTTGTTCAGGTTCCATGTCACCATAAATACCGCCATCGATCGCTCCTTGGTCAGCTAATGATGGCATGATCGAGGTTAATCGATGGCATTTCAAGTTTCTGTTGCTCCTTCGTTGACCCCGCTCTCGCGCCCACTCTCGCGCCCGCTTTCGTTGCGATGTGCAGATGAATCCAGCTCATGATTTATAAGCCTTGAATAGCTTGTCCGGCGCAACATAAACCTCCCCCCTGGCTCGCGAGAACGCCACATAAAGCTTGTTTCGCGTCTGAGCCAAGGCCTCATGAAGCTTGCCATCCAGGTACTGTTTCCAAGCCTTGATGCCCAAGACAACGCAGACGTCCTCGTAGTGATCCTGGCCTTTACTGGCTCCCCAGTTCTGCGAGTAGCAGCCGTACTTGTAGTGCTGCTCCTGGAACAGCTTAACGATGCCGTGATCAGCATGCAGACGGTCTGCTAACTCCTGAGAATCGACCTTGATGATCTGGGTCACCCTGCCTTTGTGGGAGTCAATCTTGATCTGCAGGTGGGCGCTGATGAAATCGCAAACCGTCGTACCACAACGCCAGCTCTTGCTCAGGGTCTCCTTGTCCACCTTGATTTTAGCTTTGGCGAACCGCTTCTCGTATTTCGTGATGTCGTCGTGCAGGGTGATGTTCACCGAACCATCGCGACTGGTGTCGAAGGTGTGCTGGTAGAAATCACCTACGAACAGCATCTCGGTGTTAGCGGCTGATACCTGAAGCAGCAGGTTAAAGTCATGGCCGGCAAAATCCTGCACTTCGTCAACGTAGACTGAGTCGTAAAAGCGCTCGATCCGCTCCTTGACGCCAAGCAGCAATCCCTCGACCTCGATCAGCTTGGCCAGTCGGTTGTGGTAGAGCCGACCACTCGGATCACGGTACCGCTCTCTATCGGTCAGTGCGTAATTACGCTGTGGTGGCCTCCTGAAATTCAGACCTCTCGTGTTCATCTCGTTCTGCATGAATGGTCGGAAGCAGAAACCGTGTAGGAACGCAAAGTACGTCATGACGGTGATGTTCGACGGGATGGTGCCAAACTTTTTCATGATGCTGCTGCGCAGATGGCTGTAGTTGTTCTCCGTGTAGGTGATAATCAGGGCGCGCTTCTCAAGGCTGAGTTTGCTGATGAGGTGGGTCGTTTTGCCTGACCCAGCCACCGCAAAGATTACTCGTTTATCCATGCGATCGCATCCTTGATGTACTGAGGGGCCACGAGCGCGGCTGATTTCTTCCTGAGCAACTCAAACGCAGTGTCGGCCTTGTTCTTCAGCATGTACTCCTGGACGGTCAGCTTCTTACGTCCGGCTGCGAACAGCTCATCGCAAGCCGCCTTGTTGTCTTGATACAACCCGATCTCGAAGGTCGAACGTGCGTCATCCACATCAGCGAAGATCTGTGCGCCTTTGTACAGGCTGTCCTTGTAGTTTTCCACGCAGTGTTGCTGGTAATCGCCGTCGTTGTCACGGATCGCCGCGACGCGAATTCCCAACAGCTTTCCGAGTTCCAGGTAGCGTTTGAAACTGGTGCCTCCGATCGAGATGATGTGTACCTGATCCGCTTGTGGAGTGCGGCCATTGGCGTGCTTCTTGTACAGCTCCTCGATCAGGATGAATTCGGCATCACCCTCTACCAGGATGACTTTCTTCGAGAGGGCAAACTCCAAGACGTTGTTGTCTGGTGCCTTCATGAAGAAGCTCGCGGTCGGCTCGGTGAGCGCCTTCAGACGACCAGCCTGTTGATCGCTACCCAAGAGAAGTGCATGCCGGAGGTCGAGTCGAGAACAGATGTGGCTACTGTGAGTGGCGATGAAAAGCTGCGTTCCTGCCGTGGCGGCCAGTTGCTCAACCAGTAGCTTCATCTTGGTGTGGCTGAGGTGATTCTCAGGTTCTTCCAGGAGGAGGGCATGGAGTTCGCCCTTGGCTTCATGCCGGCTCAGTGCGAACTCGGTTTTGATGAAGCACTGCTCACCCTTACCTCGATTCTCGATTGGGATGCCATCCTTGGTTATGACAAGGTCGGTTTCGAGATTGGAGCGGATACTGGTTCTCACACCAAACTGGTAGGCACCCAGGTCGGCATTGAGTGCGGCCAATTCATTGTCGCGAAAAGATTCCTTGCCGCGGCGGTAGCGGTTTTCTAGGCTGTAACGTTCTGGCGGCTCAGCGTTGATGCTGAACACTGTGCGGGTGTACTCCCTCGCTGCGTATTCGCTGTCGATGCGAGAGCTGTCCAAGAGAAGGTGCTTCACTGGGCGGCGATAGCTGACATGGGGGGCACCAGAGAAGGTGTAGAACTTCACACCGTAGTATTCGTATGGGAAACCTTCCGGGTCGTCCTGAAGGAGCTGATGGATCGTTGCACCGAATTCTTCAATCAGCGGAGCAATCTTCATCCCAACGCCGTCAGTCATGGCTCCAGCCAGATTCTGTGTGCCGTAGTAGCCTTGATCATCGCCTTCCTCGAGAAATACCTCCACTACCAGTTCAGGCAATCGGTCGAGCGTACGTGGGCCCTGTTGAAAAGCCTTCACCGCAGATTGCGCCAACAGTGACTCGTACCCGATGCTTTCAACGTGACTACGACTGGCACTGAGCGCGAGATCGAGGCCAAGCAGTACGCTGCTTTTCCCCGTCTCGTTATCACCGATCAGTACGTTCACCCCGGCATCGAACTCAAGTGAGAGAGACTCGAATTTCTTGAAGTTTTGAAGCATCACTTTCTTGATGGCTGGCATTTCAGATCAGTCCCACAGTTGAGTTCAAGGTCGGCTAGCACGCATCGAGTGGTCAGGCTTTTTCGGCCAAGCGATTGGCTTCACTCTTTCGGCGCATTTCCATGATGGGATGGTCATTTGCGATCTGAGCCCCTAGGTGCATCGGACTTGGCAGCTTGAGCTGGCCATCCCACAAGGGCGCGTTTCGGCAGAGCATGGCGACTTGTTCCGCGACGGCGGTTGGTGACACGAAGGTGCCGGAGTCAATGATGGTAATCTCGGTAACGCCGAGTTGCTGCCAAGGATCCGCCAACAAGAAGTCATTGACCTGGTAGCGGGTGTTTTTACGCTGGCCTCCAGCCTTGCTGTAGATCTTCGAGGGCGATACGAAGTAATAGACGGCAGGGCTTCGAAGTGACTGGAAGACGCCGATTTTCTGTCCAATGTACTGTGGTTGGTCAGGGTGCTCGGATTGGTTTCCGGACATCTGAGCGATGTCGTTATCCACCCTGATCCGAACAACGGCTGCATTGGCTGGAACGGGAGGTAAACCGTTGTCTGGGCTGTCCTTGAGCCCCCGGTAGAATGTGCGCAAGTTGCTATCCAAGCAGACGATCAGCGGGGTATCCGCTTCGTCCGTGGCCACCAGCATTGACCACGTCACCAGCTTGTTGATGGCCTCGGGATTAATCAGCGAAGGCGTGGCATGAATCGCGGCCACACCTTCAGTGAAGGCGTACCACTGACCGCGGCTAGGGTCGTTATTAACGAACCAGTAGACCTCGCACTTTTGACTGCCCGCTACCGTCCTGGTGATGATCGGCAGGTAGATCATGTCACCCCTTTCTGTAATGCGATCCAGGCGAACAGACAAAATGGTCGTGCCTGCTGGGATAGTCTTAGCCTTGATGAAAGCGGTAGGGAAGTATCCCGTTAGGCGGATCGCTTCGGTGACAGTGTTAAGCGCCTTGAAGTCCCGTGACTCTTTTTTGGGCTTCGGTTTGGACGGGTCTGGTACATCATGCATGATGAACTGAGTCACGATGCCATGCTCGGCCAGTACCCTGCGGATGTAATGCTTTGGGTCTCTGTCTGAATCGAGTGCTGCAGCGACGGTGCTGGTTTCAACGATCAGGATTGATGTGCTGAGTTTCTTGATCTCGGGGACGACGCTTTTTCTAAGCCACTCATCTAGCTCAATGGTAGAAGCGCTACCCTCCAGCATGGAAGCGGCGCCTTCGACAGCCAGGCGCGTCAGTTGGATTTCTGGCGGGGCGTTCTTTTTGAAGAACGGCATGGTCGTGCCCAAGGTCTCGCTGGCTTTGACCAGTCGCAGCATGATCTCGGAGTGTGCTGCCAATACCGCAGCATACACCTTCACAGGCGTTGAACTCGTCACAACTTTTGCCACGCGAATACTGGAAACGGCCTTACGAGCCAAAAGTGGCTGCGAGCCCCGGAGACTGCGCAGCAGGTGGAAGCACGTTTGGTCGAGGAAGAGGGGGCCCGGGCCAGAGCCGATGGCGGGCATGAGTGGTGGTGTGACGTAGATTGGCTTCACAAGACTGTCGACAGGTATATCGCCTTCAATCAGATCGGGAAGGGGTTGAACACCCATGAAGGCGAGCAGCTTGTTGGTCGGGAAGTCGTAAACAGTCTGCCAACCCGTGTCGGTCTTTTTGCTTCGAATACCTGCTTTCACAATCGATTTGCCAGTATGCACCCAAGCGTGCCGCTTACGCCCGACCGAGTTGGGCATGATCTGGCTGAGCTTCACGCGCAGTTGGATGAAGGGCTCTGTGCAGTCGCGAAGTAGTTTCAGGCTGGGTTCGATGACATGCAGGGCGCTGGCATTACGATCGCCTGAGGGCATTATCGGATCGTTCCAGGCAATCAGCGAACCATCGGAGGCTTGCTGCAAGGGAATGAGTTTTGGTAGGGGATCGGGATTACCGTTCTGGGTCGACTCAAGAGGTGTCGAGCACATTGCTTGGCCAACCAGCCACGGAACAACGTGGTAGGCCAAAGGTGAGACTCCGTCGGGGTTGATCAGGTCGCCTGGAAGCAGGGGGAGGAGTTCTATGACCGCGAGCTTGGTTTCCAGTCCCTCTACCTGCTCGTCCCACATGCGCATCACTTCGAGTGACCAGAGATACAGAATCTGATTGATCGTATCGACGGGCAGAGGCTTGAGCATGAGGATTGCTGAGGCGCCTTTGTCTCTGTAGGGGTACAGGTTGATTTCAACGGGCCCACCCGAGACCGCAGCTAGCATTTCTTTCAGCGCATTCGTGGGCAGTCCAGGGTGATGCTTTTTCCCCAGGTTCTGCAGGACTTGCCAGGCCGCCAGATAGTGTTCGCCGATCTGGGCGCGATAGGCATGCGCGAGTGCTTGCGGGTCGAAACTGAAGAGGCTGGTGCGCAGGTCAAGGTTCTTCATCGAGCTTCCTTAGCTGATCGATCAATGTAGTGCGTGATAGCACTCGCGATGCCGTTGTGGTGCAGGAAAAATTGATTCCAGCTGCCTTCATTTTTTAGTCTTTGGACGGACTCCGAGAGCAGTTTTGCCCACGGCGTCCGGCCATTGGTGAACGCTGCATCTGCGAAATAGCAGGTCACCGGGGTGCCGCCGCGCCGACCACGCCCGATCAATTGCGTGAGGGTCACCAGTATGTTCATCACGGTGTAATGGCGTATGTTGGCGGGCTGCTGGCCAAAAGCTGGCGGAGCGGTGCGAATGTCATTGAGGATTGAGTTCGCAATACCACGTTCTTTGTGCAACACATGCTGGAGGCTGGGCTCGGGACGCATCCGGTGCCAGGTTTCGTAGCTGATGTGCGCAAGGTTGTTTTCGGGGCTATCAGAGGCCGGTAATGGGCGCACGCAGATCACCACGCCACCGATCGCTGAGAGGCCATCTTTGTTTACGATATTGTGGCCCCGAGCCATGGGGTGGAGGGCGCTGACCAGAATCGTTTTGTCCCGGTGCGCACCCTCAATGAACTGCGCTAGATCGTCGTACACCAGCGTGTGTTCAGCGTTTAGCAATGTGGGCTTGTACTCGCTAGCTCGACCTCGCACCCAGCCAACGGTTGGGCTTGGAGATAAGCCAGCAAGCGTGATTGCCAGTAGCTCAGCATCGGCGTCGCTGCTGGCGACCAGGAGCAATCGAGCACGATCCGCGGTGACCGGATCCTTGGCCAATGCTTTCAGCCGCTTTTCAATCCAAGGCCATAGCTCCGCGGCAAGTTGCTTGATCCGATCCTTTCGCTCGAAGAAAGGTGCACCTGAAACCGTCGTGGTGAGTCCTACATTCTCGAATGCAACCTGGCCAGCTGCGTCGGGCACATCAATGAAGTCCTTGGCCTTGAGGTCGTATGCACTGGCACCAGGGAAGTAAGCAGTGGCCGAGAAACCCATGAACATGCGCCTGACGCCGGCATACCCAAGCGACGCGAGCTCGGGAAGAGCCAGAAGGGTGCCGTGGGGATCACCTCGCATTGCCACGACGTTCAGTGATGATGTCGCCTCGCTGGCCGGCTTGCGTTTGAATCCAAAGACGGTGCGATGCAGTGGGCCGATGGGACTGAACGAGAGTGGCTCGCGACCCTTCAGATTTCTGTAGACCTCTTGGGCATAAGGGACTTCAGCATTGGCAAAGCTGGGCAGTTCGATCTGCAGATTCCGTAAGGCGACTTCAAGGTTGTCCAGGATGCCGCGCAGAATCAGTGCTGCTTTAAGGCGCTGCAGGTCTTTCGAGTTCAGTTTTGCCTTCAGGTGGCCGCTACCGGCGAGCGTTGTGAGCAATCGCCCCAGCTCCATCGCCTGATTCTCCGGCCTGCTGGCCATCTCATTCGTTTGCCAGTAGATCAGGTTTTCTCGCAAGCTACGCAGGTGTTCCGGAACGCTGGCATTGCCGCTGCTGTAGAGCGCCTTAAGTGTTTCGAAGTCAATCTCCAGCTTGGTCATGATGTAGCCGTCTTCTGCTTCTGCCCAGGTTGTCTCCTTCTTGGGCCAGTCGAAGTACTTGCGTTGTTGAAGGTTCATCAACTGATCGACGTTGGTACAGCAGAAGCCGAGGGCTAGGGACAAGCGAATTCGGCTGCTTTCTTCGATGCCTGGAATATTCAGTCGGCTGAAAATCGCAGTGAAGAGCTGAACGAGCGGGCTTGCCTCGCCCGTGTTACCCAACTGGAGGCTGAAGGCGCTTGTGTCGATCGCGGTTTTGAGCAGCCCGTCGATCTCATCGATCAAGAACACAGGCGAGATACGTAGCAAAAGCTCGATGAAGCTACGAGGGCCCGGGAACTGTTCTGAATCATTGAGCGGTATGCGCGATGTGCCGGACAGCAAGGCATGGTGATTGATGACGATCACGTCAGCATCCAGCGCTTGCGACAGCATCTTTGTTCGACCGCAAGAGAAGAGGAAAGGGCAATGACTTAAGCGCTTTGTCTCTTCCTTCGCATTGCCTTTGGAGGACACGACGTGAAGCTTGAAGCAAGGCTCCGAACCTGCCGGCATAGCTTCCAGCTCGCTCGAGTAGGCGTTTAGCAAGCAAGCGTAATCGTAGGGGTGATCCTCATTGCGCTGCTTGAAATGCACGCCCGCGCGCTCATGGGTTCGAGAAAGTGAATGTAACGGCGCAACCCTCAGATTTGACGCTACGACTGATGCTGCCAGTCGCATGATCCTCACGGTATTGTCCAGCTCCACATAGCCAGGCACTGCGATAACGACTTTGCGGCCGCGGCTAGCTGCGTCGAGTGCCATCAATGACATGACCACCGTCTTGCCAGTACCGGTGGCGGCATTCACACGATAGAAGTTGCCCGAGTTTGCCGATCGCTGGCTGCTGTTGCCCCAAATGTTGTTAAGGGACGCGCAGTGTTGCGTATGGGGTGTATCGGCGGCATCGAGTCGCTCGGCGAGCGAGCGGAGATTTTCGTAGTCCCAACTAATGTCAGGGATCGCTGGCGTATCGGAAATCTCTAGACATTGACCAGAGGAAGGTAATCGCTTCCTCTCGCTCGCCGGGATGCTGAAGATACGGGTGCGTTCCGCGGTGATGTACTTGAAGACCAGGTTGCCTGATTCAGGCAGCTTTGCGATGGCTGGGGGCTGATGCCAACGCTTCAACGCATCCAGGCTTTCCTGGATAACTTGGTCGACGTCCAAAATCACTTTGATGCGGTAGTGATCACCCTCGGCCAGCTTAGGGCGCAAGGTTTCCGGTTCACTCAGTTCAAAAGGGCATAGCTCGTCTGCAAGAACGATCGCTGCAACCTCGACGAACCGCGCCGGCTGCGCGAGCGATGAGGGTCTGAGCCGGAGCCCCATCGCGATCGTGATCTGCTGTGCATCAGTGAGGCTGTCCCACGTGCTCCATTTGTGGGTGCGGCCTGCAATGAGCGCTGCTGCATCTGCCAAACAAGGCGTGCCTTCAGTGTGGCGTGCCGCCAGAGCCATGAACAGCGTGGTTGCGACGTCAGAAAGGGTTCGCACGAGTGGTCAGCTCCTTGATGCATTCGCTTTGGGTGAATATCTGGGAGCCCTGGCATTCGCTTCTGAGCCATGGGATATGCGCCTGCTGGTAATCTGGAATGACGAACCAGCGCATGGTTGATGGCCGCATTGATTCCAGGTAGGCCCCCAGTGCGCGCGGCGATACCCAGACTTTCGCATCGATATCGAGCGTCATGCCGCCGTATTTGATTCGCAGATCTGAGCGGTCAACGTTAGGCCATAAGGTGACATCGAGCCCATGCTTGGTGAGCTTCTCGGCCAGTTGAAGCTCCAGCAGTCCGGGCAGCAATGTGTACTTCCAAAGTGCGCTCTTAAGCATGTGGCGCTTGCCAGCGGTTTCGCCTTCCAGCTCTTGGTCGGTGACCACATTGACCAGTCGTCCATGCATCCACCGGTACAAGCTGCTTTTTTCTCTGCACCATGCAGAGTCGCACTGAACCTCTCGTCTCTGTGGGTTCAGGGGCCATCGACATTCTGGGCATTGATAGAGCTTTCCGTTGTGAGCGAGATGCTCCGGGATAGGCTCATAAAACTCATCGAGATCCCTGCCAAGTGGAATGAAAACGCTCGCCGCTCGGACAGGGTCGATCACGGCGTTCTCGATCAGGAACCGCCTGAAACGCCTGTAGATTTCATCCCCTTTGGAAATCACCTGGCACAGGTCACGTACCTCTCGGACGATCGACTGAATTTCTTCCCAGAGCTGATGAACGTCCAGTTCGAGGAGCATCTCGTTGCAGATCTGAGTGGAAAGACCTGAGGCGAGGAGGGGGCCGGTGTAATCAAGCCGTACGGATTCTGGCAGCCACGACTCTAAAGGAAGGGACAGCTGACGCTCCAGCTGCAGCGCTGAACTGACGGGGTCGGTGGGAGAGAGCCGCCATAGATGTGCCTGAGCTTCTCGGAGTAACGCTAGAGCGGCGCCTCGATCTGACTCACACAAGGACGCTGCCTTTGACAGCAGTCTCAGAAGGTACTCTGATCGTTGGGTATCCACGTGTACGCTCCCTGCGCCTGATGCCGTTCAGAACCAGAAGGCCAGGCTGTTGTGCAATCGAGCGAAGCCTGGCATTGGCAAACACCAAATGAACGAGGATGAGCTCTGCACGTGGCAGGTTTACGACATCCCGGGCCTTGGCTTGCTTAAGCCGATGATCAATCAATTGATTTTAGATTGCCACTACTCAATCTGTGACGTTTTGTGTGGGATTGGGGAGCTTGCGCAGATCCAACTCAGTTAGATGGCTGTCGTTGTGATGATCTATTCGAGGGGGTGGTGCTTTAGAGCTATATGTGGAGTGAAGTAGGAGCACTTGCCAACAGCCCGACGTGGTCAAGCGGGGAGAGCTTGCACATCGGGCTGCGGAACAAATACCAGATGGGGCGGGCGCAGAGCTGCTAGACGATGCGCTTTACTTACTGGTGAAGGCTGCGAACCGCTTATTGAAGCCGGCCACACGGCCTTCGGTCTTCGCTTTGCGTTCTTGGCCGGTGTAGACCGGGTGCGAGGCGCTGGAAACGTCGAGGGTCACATAGGGATAGGTTTTCCCGTCGGTGTGCTCGTAGGTTTTCTCCGTGTCAATGGTGGAACCAATCAGCCAGAACGCATTGGCAGATACGTCGTGAAAAAGGACGGGGCGGTAGTCGGGATGAATGCCGGGCTTCATAATGGATCCTGCGTAATGATATAAAATAACATTGCAGATAATGACTTTCATTTCGCAGCTTGTCTAGGTCTGGGTCAGGCGTTGATGTTGATCACTGAGGACTTTTTCACCCACAGAATCACGCTAACAGGGCCCTCAGTACCCTTATTCCTTCTAGCCGCGCAGCGTCGCTACTGGCGGTAAGCAGCATGCAGGCTGGCTTGAGGTGCTGAAACCTTATCTTTCTGAGGTGAGTCGTCGAGTGGGCCCTGTCTATCATTTTGCTAACCCCAAGCAACCTATTGTTCCGTATCGGTTTTCTCTTCCGTTCTGGGCACGATGTTTCATCTAAGCAAAAATCCAAGATGCACTGAGAATCGGCAAGTGGTACGTTATAACGTATCAATAAAATCCGAGGATGCCTTCTGATTATGCGAAAAACCTCGTTCAACTCGCTGCTAGCCATGCCGGCGTGGCACCGCCTGGTAGGGGTGGCTGCAGCCTTGGTTCCACTGTGGCTTGCGATAAGCTGGGCGGTGGCTTTGCCATGAATAGAGCAGCGATTCGCGTCGATAAGCTCTCGGTTTCGTACGGAACTGCACCTGCTATTCGCGAGGTCACTGGGGTGTTTGAGCCCGGTAGCCTGACTGCGATTGCGGGCCCGAATGGAGCTGGTAAGTCAACGCTATTGAAGGCATTGATGGGCGAGATTGCTACCACAGGCTCCGTTGATCTCGGTGTTGTGCGGGCGCCTGACATTGGCTATCTACCCCAGGCATCTGCAATCGATCGAAGCTTCCCAATCACGGTCGCAGATGCGGTCTGTTTGGGTGCCTGGAAACACATCGGCGTGTTCGGCGGGCTCTCAATGAAGGGCACCGTTGCCATGCGTCAGGCACTCCAGGATGTCGGACTGGCTGGTATGGAAAGCCGGCCAATCAGTGATCTATCAGTGGGGCAGTTTCAGCGCGTTTTGTTTGCTCGATTACTGGTTCAGGATGCGCGCGTTATCGTGCTTGATGAGCCGTTCACTGCGGTCGATTCGCGCACCATTCATGACCTGACGCAGATAATTTTAAGATGGAAGCAGGATGGCAGAACCGTCATAGCGGTATTGCATGACTTTGATCAGATCAGATCGACCTTCCCACAAACGCTACTGCTATCCCACAGGGTTGTCGCGTGGGGGAGCACTGAGGATGTGCTCACAGAAAACAACTTGAGCAAGGCTCGAGCCCTGGCCGAAGGCTGGGATGTTTCCACTGATCAAGAGCGGCGGGTAGCATGACGGTTATCTCTTTGCTCATATCGCCATTCACTGAATACGGCTTTATGCGACGCGCGTTAGTAGCAACCCTCGCTATCGGTTTGAGCTCGGGCCCTGTGGGCGTCTTGTTAATGCTCAGGCGTATGAGTCTCGTAGGGGATGCCATGAGCCACGCCGTGCTACCTGGCGCTGCAATTGGCTTCATGATTGCTGGCGGACTTTCGCTACCGGCAATGGGGCTGGGCGGCTTGATAGCAGGGTTGAGCGTCGCTCTGCTCTCGGGACTGGTAAGCCGGATTACCTCTCTTCGAGAGGATGCAAGCTTTGCCAGTTTCTACCTCACATCCTTGGCCCTGGGCGTCATGATTGTGTCCTTGCGTGGGTCAAATATTGATCTACTGCATGTCTTGTTTGGCACTATTTTGGCCATTGATAGTCAGGCGCTGTTTCTAGTGGGAGGGATTACATCATGTACATTGCTTGTGCTCGCTCTCGTATACAGACCACTGATTGTAGAATGCATTGATCCTGGATTTTTGCGAGCTGTTGGAGGGCGAGGTGCCCTGTATCACTTCATCTTCCTGCTTCTCGTAGTACTCAATTTGGTTGCTGGCTTTCAGACCCTGGGTACATTGATGGCGGTTGGGATGATGATGCTTCCAGCTGCCACAGCTCAACTGTTGTCTCAACGCTTGCCGTCAATGTTGATGATCGCGGCGGCGAGCGCGGCCATTTCCGGCTACGTGGGGTTACTGATTTCTTACTATTTGAGCGTTGCATCAGGGCCTACCATAATTTTAGTGAATAGCCTGATCTACGTGCTGGCACTCCTATTCGGCCCTCATGGTTTCATATGGCGAATTGTCCGCCCTATTTCGCGTACCCGGTAATAATAAGGAGACAAAATGCGATTTTCCCGGTCTTTGTTGGCGTTGATCAGCTCTATTGGGCTGCTGGCTGTCACGTTACCAGCCTCCGCCAAAACACTGAACGTTGTTGCCAGTTTCACCGTATTGGCCGATGTCGTGAAGAATGTGGGTGGCGGTGGTGTGAATGTCACAAGCCTGGTGCCGCCCAATGGGGATCCTCATGATTTCGAGCCATCGCCGAGGGATGCCAGGGCTCTCAAAGAGGCTGATGTCACTTTCCTCAGTGGCTTAGGTTTGGAGAGCTGGTTCGAGAGACTGGCTCGCGCATCAGGTAGCCAGAAGAGCCCGGTAGTGGTTTCGGATGGGATTGAAACTCTCACATTTGTTGAGGATGAGAAAACGATCACTGATCCACATGTCTGGAACAGTGCTTCGAACGTAAAGGTGTGGGTAGC
The DNA here is from genome assembly GCF_016648105.1 of Pseudomonas sp. S31. GTDB lineage: Bacteria > Pseudomonadota > Gammaproteobacteria > Pseudomonadales > Pseudomonadaceae > Aquipseudomonas. The sequence continues at coordinate 71,395 of NZ_JACVVE010000005.1, forward strand.
TCGCATTGAGTCCGAGCTGAGTAAAGCTGACCCGTCGCAGGCAGAGGTGTTTCATGCCAATGCGCAGCGCTACGTGGGGAAGCTCAATGCTCTGAATCAGCGTATCAGCATGCACCTTGCTGAGGTTCCTTTGGATCAGCGTAAGGTACTCACCAGTCATGATGCCTTCGGATACTATGCCAAAGAGTATGGTGTGACGTTCTTGTCCCCACTCGGCTTGTCGACAGAAACTGAAGCTTCTGCAGCAGACGTAGCACAGCTCATCGATCAGATCAAAAGTGAAGATATCAAGGTTTACTTCTTCGAAAATTCGAATGACTCCCGGCTAGTTAAGCAGATTGCTAGCGCAACGGGCGCTGTTGCCGGCGGAGAGCTCTACCCTGAGTCGCTTTCTGATGATAAAGGGCCGGTACCTACTTATCTGAAAATGATGGAGTACAACACGCAGCAAATGGTGAAAGCTTTCAAAAAGTGAGTAGCAGCTGATTAGCGTCCACCTAGGTGTGCGGTACGCGAAGCGTCGCTCAGATTAGGGGCTAGGGGGATAGCCCCCGACTGTTTAGTTGGGAGGCGTGTCGTTTTCCTTCACTTGCTGCAGAGGTTGAAGTCACTCAAACGGGCAATGGATTTGCCCCTGCGCTTGGTAAAGCTATCGTCGCCTGACCCCGGGCGATCTTGTACTGCGCAACCTCGTTGCGCGCGAGTGGCTTGAGCAGGAGTTGAAAAAGCCGTTTCCAGGTAAAACAGTGGTCATTACTCATCACTGTCCTGTCAGCAAGGTCGCTGGTGACAAGCTTGTTAGCCATCTGACGGCGGCATACACCAACGAATGGGGTGATTTAGTAGACATGGCAGACCTTTGGGTCTTCGGTCATAGGCATCGCCGGATCGATACGGTTGGTCGAGCTTCGTGGCGCAGATTGAGTTCGTCTGGCAAAACCCCACTCTGGTAAAAAAATGTTGGAAGGTGGCAGGCCCTCTGGTTTGAGATGGAGATCGTCAATGGCCTTGCATTGGCCGAGTGGGAGGAGGAAGGATCCCCTAAGCATTGGTCGCACCGTTGGTGTGAAGGGTATGAACAGGATGCGCGAGAGTTGGTTTCGGAACTGCTGCTTATCTGCCCTGAGCCTTCGGCGTAATCCGGTGCAATCAACGGATGTTGGAATCCATCGGCGCGGCAGCCAGCCTGATCGCATCAATGCGGATCATTGAGCGACAGCTCGAACAAATTCCTAGCAGTACCCAAGATCATAGGTCGGCCATTTCACCGTGACCTGCGTTACGTTTCCGTGAATGAGCTCATCCAAAGAGTCGCCGGCACCTGGCTGCGACTTGCTGTAGGAAAGGGCGCTCATACACGGCTTTTAGAAAGCCATCACCAGAGAGTCGTTAGTGCGTAAGAAGGTAACCATCGTTGAAATAGCAGCCGCTGCAGGCGTAAGCGTGAGCACGGCTGGTCGCGTGTTGAATGGCGCGTCCGGCGTGTCGCTGCAGAGACGGCGAAAGGTGCTTGAGGCCGTTCGTGAGCTGGGGGCAAGCCGGCTTCCTGTGCTGCCGGAAGGGCATAGTCTCAAGGTCTTGGTGATCCGCATGGGGCTGGACGATGATCCGTACTTCAAGCGTATGGACATGGCGTTGGATCAAGCTGCAGAGTCGCTTCCCAGCCAGATTGAGCTGGTGCGCCTGACAAACCTCTCGCCATTTGAGCTAAGCGAGCGGCTTAGAAATTTAGATTTTCGTCCGCACGGCGCAATCGTCCTTGCCTTCGACACCCTGGAAGTACGCTACGCCCTTGAACGACTGGGTCGTCAAAAAATTCCTATCGTTACCTTAACCACGGACATCAGGCTCAAGACACCGAGAAGCTTCGTCGGCATTGATAACGAGGCGGCGGGGCGGACGGCTGCTTTGATGATCAGCCGCTTTGTGCACAATCGTGGGAGGGTTCTCATGATTACAGGCTCGCAGGATTATGAGGTTCACCGGCAAAGAACCAAGGGGTTTGAGGACGCTCTGGCGGAGTATGCACCTCACTTGCAGCTTGTGGGGCCGATCGATGTTGCAGACATGAATGATCGAGCTCTTACAGCCACGCGCCAGGCGTTTTCTCGCCAAGTGGCTACTGTGGCTATTTACAACAGCGGCGGTGCGAATGAGGGCATCCGACAGGCCTTAGAGACGATCGATAGGGTGAGCAATCCTATCTGGATTACGCATGAAGCGAGCCCACGGCATGTGAAGCTGCTTCGCAGCGGACAAGTTGCGCTGTTGATCGATCAGGATCCTTCTGCCCAAGCGCTAACTGGTCTCCAGCTGATACTGCATGCACACGGTGAGATTGCCGCGGCTCCTCGAGCTCGAGTGCCGTTTCGCCTTGTTAGCGCAGAAAACTGGAGCGATCTGCCCTTGGTCGACTAAGTGACTAGGCCTTTCCCCAGTAAACGCCAGCGCGCTTGCCCCCGCGCCTTTTATCTGCAGCGTTCGCCCCTTCTGTCTGTGATCACGTAATTCACGTGCGGGTAGTCCATGCCGGAGCTGACAAGGCCAGTACTTCAGTAAATTTTTTTTACAATGCCGCTTGGTTTTTGACCGAAATCGGTCAAAAACGCCTTGTCTTTGGGCTGTCTTCTGAAGCGACAGGCTTACCATCTGCATCGCGCCTGCTTCAACTTGTCGCACTCTCGCGATGGGTTTAGCGCGACCCTAATTTAGGAGCTTGATATCGCTAATTCTCTGCTTTTTGCGGCGGATAGCGTCTGCTCGAGCTCTAATCGGCGCTAATACCTTACACCGGATGTACTGCCGGTTTGTGGATAGGAAAAGAAATGCAGAAATGGTTGATACTGCTGATCCGAGTGGTCGGCGTTTTGCTAGGGCTGGCGGGAGCTGCTTTGGCGGGAGGAGGCTTTTATCTCATCACACTGGGAGGTTCGTGGTTCTACCTTCCTATTGGTCTGCTCATGCTATGCATAGGGTGGCTGACATTGAAGCGTCGGCCGGGAGCATTCTGGCTCGCTTGGCTCATGTTCGTGATCGTTGCTATTTGGGCTTACTGGGAAGTGGGTAGCGATTTCTGGCAGCTTGTTTCTCGCGTCATGATTTTCGGTGTGATTTGCTTGGTGTTGACCGCTCTGGCGCCTCAGCTCAATGCAAGCGAGCGAGGTGGCATCAAGCGTGCGCCGGCCACTATTTTGAGCGTAATAGTTGCCGTTGGTTTGATCTCGACCTTCGCATCCATGTTCCGCCCACACGCACAGGTAGAAGCTCAAGCTGACGCCAAATTCCCGATTGTTCATCCTGAAGCAGGTGACGCAGAGGGTAAAGACTGGCCGGCGTGGGGTCGGAACTTGGCAGGCGATAAGTTTGCCCAGTTCGATCAGGTAAACAAGCAGAACGTGAAGGATCTGAAGGTCGCCTGGACGTACAGAACAGGCGATCTGTCGGTCGACGGTTCTGAATACCAGGTAACTCCAATCAAAATCGATGACACCTTGTACCTATGCACTCCCTTGAACAAGGTGATTGCTCTTGATCCGGTGACCGGTGCTGAGCGTTGGCGCTTCGATCCGAAGATGGAAGTCACTCGTGGCAATAAGGGTTGGAAACGATGCCGTGGTGTCAGCTACATCGACCTGGCCCCATCTGCAGCTGCCGACGGCAATTCTCAGCCCACCACTCCACAGCCTGCGGCTTGTGAGAAGCGCGTCGTTAGCACAACGAACGATGCTCGACTCTTCGAAGTGGACGCCAAGAGTGGTAAGGCGTGCACCGATTTTGGTGACAACGGGTTCGTGAATTTGCTGGACGGTCTGGGTGACACTGCAGCCGGCTCTTACTACCTCACCTCTGCGCCGCTGGTTGCTGATGGAGTGATCATGGTGGGGGGCAAGCTCAACGACAACATGACCGTTGGTGAGGCTTCGGGTGTAGTCCGTGGTTACGACGCGGTCACTGGCAAGCTGTTGTGGGCGTGGGATCCTTCCCGCGGTGCCGAGGACAGCAGCCCGCTGCCAGCGGGTGAGGTTTATGCCAAGGAGTCGCCGAACTTCTGGGGTACCGCTTCGTACGATCCGAAGCTGGGCCTGGCATACTTCCCGACCGGCAACCAGACTCCGGACTTCTGGACTGGCAACCGTCACAGCTACTCGGATGAATACAACGACTCGATCGTTGCCATTGAGCTGAAAACAGGCAAAGAACGCTGGCATTTCCGTACGGCTAACACCGACCAGTTTGACTACGATGTATCGTCGCAACCGATCCTGTATGACCTCCCGCTGCCAGATGGCACCGTGCGTCCAGTGGTCATTCAGCTGACCAAGCGTGGTCAGATCTTCGTCTTGGATCGCGCAACAGGCGAGCCAGTTGTACCCGTTACGTACAAGAAAGTACCTACGGATGCTATGCCAGGCATGAAGGTGGCTGACCACCAGCCATACTCCGCACTTTCAGTGGGCGTTGAGCCACTGAAGGAAAAGGACATGTGGGGTGCAACACTGTTCGATCAGATGCTCTGCCGTATCGATTTCCTGAAGATGCGCTGGGAAGGTGAATGGACTCCGCTTTCCGACCAGAAACGAACGCTCATCTGGCCAGGCTACTACGGTGGCTTTAACTGGGGTGGCGGTGCTCTGGATGCACGTACTGGTACCTTGATCGTCAACGATATTCGTATGGCGATGTGGGGCAAATTCATCAAGCGTGAAGAGGCCAACAAAGCCGGCCTGGTGCCGTCAACCGAAGGTGAATACTCCGAGCAGTTGGGCACTCCGTGGGGTGTTGAGCGCTCGATGTTCCTATCGCCTCTGGGAACGCCGTGCTTCAAGCCTCCGTTTGGCTCGATGACTGCCATCGATCTCGCGACCCAGAAGGTCAAGTGGCAGGTGCCGATGGGTAGCATTCAAGATGCGCCTATAAAGGGCATCGCCCCGGGCGTGTATCTGCCGATCGGCATGCCAACCCTGGGTGGCCCACTCGTCACGAAAGGTGGCCTGACGTTCTTCCACGGTTCGCTCGACTACTATGTGCGTGCACTGGACAACGATACTGGTGAAGAGCTGTGGCGTGACCGTCTGCCGGTTGGCGGCCAGGGTGTCCCGATGACCTACGTAGGCAATGACGACCAGCAGTATGTCGTGGTTGTTGCTGGGGGGGCCACTCGTACTGGTACCAACAAGAATCGCGGCGACTACGTGATTGCTTACTCCCTGAAGTCGAAAGCTAAATAAGCCCCCAAATACCAAGGTGTTGCAGTCTTTGCACTGTGATGCCTTGGTTACTTTCCGCAGCTCCATGAATGCCACCCCTAGGTTCGAAGATGAACCAGGGCTTGTGGCTGTCTTTGCCAATCACGGGGGAGACATTTGTGCAGTTTCAGGTTTTGGATTTGAATGTCGATCTTGATAAGCGAGAGATTAGCTGTGGGGGCGGCCGTGTGAGGCTCTCCTCCAGACCGTTCGGTGTATTGGTTTTGCTAGCAAAGAATTGTGAAAGCATCGTGTCTAGAGAAAAACTTCTGGATGAGGTCTGGGGACTTAAATTTGACCCTGGAACAAAAGTAGTAGATGTCCAATTGACTAGGTTGAGGCGGGAGCTCAAGGATATCGGATGCAGTGCAAAAATTATGAACTTGAGGAGCGCGGGTTTCAAGCTCTGCACATGAGTAGACAAATTCTGCTATCGAGGCTCGCTGCGCGAGCGACTCGCGCAGCGAAGGGAAGCTGGGAGGAAAGTTAGAAGCTTGATCCTACCTGTAGGCCGATCACTACCGCGTTTTCTACTTTCCTGACGTTTCCAGGGTTACGGATGTACTGGATGTTAGGCATCAAGTGAAACCAGTTAGTAGCTTGGATTCGATAGTTTAGCTCGGCTTGGTAACTGGTATGCTGCTCTGGGATGAACGAAGGGCTGTCAAAATACACACCGTTGGCCTGGTTCTTGAATTGGGCGTTTTCCAGGTATCGATCGCTAGCGTGTACGCGCGACAGACCAAGCCCTAGCTGATCAAGCGGGCGGAAATCAAAAGGCCCTTTATACACCAAGCTGATATGCATATAGCTATCGACGGGAGTAGTTGCTTGGTCTTGAAAACTAAGGCTTGCTGCAAGCACTAGACCTCGGCTTTGATCGTTGTTCTTGCTGCTGATCTGTTGCTTTGCATTAAGCCACCAGCCGCTGCGACCATCATGGACTCTGTGCTGATTCTGAGTGAGCGCTGCTGGTTGACCGTTGACGTCATTGAGTACGTCAGGACGGTTGACCGTATTCTTGAAATATCCAACACGGTACTCACCAGGTAATTTCCCGATACGTGGCGTCCAGACAAGCTCCACCGGCAGCATGGTGCCACTTGTTCCGTGTGTTCGAAGCTTTAAGCCGTTGTCGTTGTCCAGACTCGAGGGATCAACGTTGTAGGCAGCGATTTTGGCGACAAGGTCATCTGCCAATGCATACTGAAGACGAACTGCCCACGAACTGATAGGGCTGTTGTAGATGTCATTGACGTAGTTGCCAGGCTGCGAACCACAAAACGATAAATTTTGGAATGCGCAATCTGCAGTGGCGAACTCATCGCCTACTGTGAAACGCCCGATCTTTACGTTCAGTTTGTTGTCGATCCAGCCTTTCGACAGCCAGAATTGGCTTAGCCGTGTAACACTTCCTCTGCCGTGGATTTCTTGAGTCGCTCCGAAACCACCGACGCGAGGGTCGTTAAGAGCATCCTCATCCAGGCCACGACCATTGCGATTTGATAGACGGATTTCCGCTTCCGCATTTTTCCAGGACAGCAATTCCGAAAGATCTAGCTTTGCACCTGCTGACCACTGATCTGCATAACGGGCGGTATGGTGGGAGGCGCCCCCATGGACATTCGCTGCAATTTCACTCAGGTAGCTGAATTCTAGATCAACACCCTGATCAGCAAGTTCTCCCCGGGAGCCGTTCCAGTCACCGAGCATCCAAGGCGAAGAGGGCGAGAGTGGTTCATGCGCAAGCGCCTGAGGAGTGTAAAGATTTATTAGGGCAAGAATGCTTAAGGTGGAGGTGGTGAAGGTATGGCGGAGGTACATCCATAGTTCCTATGTTTGGTTTCTGTACGTACACCTAAAGCTTAGAGGACTGCCATGGTGTTCTGCGATTTTACCAACTGGCGTACTGGAGAAAGGTTAATTTTCTCTGGTTCGTCCTGCGAGAACGTCGGCTAACAAAAAATTTCGAGTAAATTGTTATTGCAAATAAATTTGGTACGGGTAACGCTATTCAGGCGTTGCCCCCAAAATCTATTAGTCGGGAGCCTCTGTTTCCCGCTGGTTAAGCTGGTGAAATGCTCGATAAAATTATTGATTGCAATAGCCTCCGCGATACAGGCTAAGGTCGCTGGGGAAGTTAAAAAGCTTGGTCAGTGTTGGAGTGCTTTCGGCGTAGCAATCACTGATGCCAAGACGTATGCATCCTGCATTGGGTGCAGGCTCTTAATCGTTTTGGAGTAAGGCGCTGCTGGATTCGAACACGTACCGAATCGGACGCCTTGCTGCTGTAATAGCTTCACCACTAGCAGTTCGTCCTCGTAAACCTCCATTTCATCAATCTTGACACGTAGTGCTGATTCGATCTCGGCTAGGCGATCAGGCTCGATGCTGATGCGAAATAAATCTGCTGCGCGCTTGAGGTCAAGCTTGCGAGTCATAATGTTCACGAGTCATCTGGCCTGGGACGTCGTCTTTGCAGAGCACCTTTCTTCAGCAGTTGGCGAAAAGGATGCGTGCGAGAGATCACCCACATGAGGGAGCGAACGGCGTCGAATAGGATTGAAACGGCCATTAATGATTCCGGTTTAAGGAGGCTTGCGAAGAGCCTTTGAGCTTCTTTCAGTCCAGCGTGGAGGAGGGCTCAAGCGGTGATCGCCCGCATTTCGATTAAGGATATGTTATAACGTGTCTTTTAGGCCTGTGCGTTCTGACGCTCGGGTTAACCATGAACTCGAATGACATCCATGAACTCCTTAGCATCCACTCCGTTTCTCGTATCTGCGCTATGGCTTGCAATTGCTGACTCAAGCGCTTGCGCCGCAGAACCAACCTCAATTTCCCTACCCGCTAGCACCATTGCTGCTGACCTCATTGCTGATGAGACGAGGCTCGGGCTTGATGTGCCTACCACTGCCGGAAGCCGCTTGGGGCTAAGCGCGTTGGAGACGCCCGCGAGCACAACAGTTCTGACGGGAGAGAGCATTAGAGGCCACGGCGACACCACGGTGCAGGATGCTGTCGCGCGTAGTCCTGGCATTACGAATATTGGTGCTCCTGGTGATGGGGGGACTGCGCTGTCTGCTCGTGGGTTTACCGGGCAGGGCTCAGTGATGCAGCTTTTCGACGGTACTCGTCTCTATTCGGGCATGGGCTCGTCGACGTTTCCCGTGGATACCTGGTCAGTTGATCGTATTGACGTGCTTCGAGGCCCAGCCTCGGTGCTTTATGGAGAAGGCGCGACAGGGGCAGTGGTGAATGTCATCCCGAAAAAGCCATTTGAGGGAGAAATCCGCAATCGGCTCCGCCTGGGTTACGGTTCGAACGACAGCAAGCAGAGGGCTTTAGACAGTGGCGGCTCACTGAGCGATGCATTTACATATCGATTGAACCTGAATCAGCTGCGTAGCAATGGATGGGTCGATCACGGCGATTCTCAAGGCAAATTCATTAGTGGCTCGCTTCGCTGGCAGGTAAACGAGGCGTTATCGCTTCAGCTGTCGCATGACTCCGGTGACCATACCCCGATGAATTACTTCGGTGTGCCACTCATTGATGGTCACTACAAGAGCAGTTTGCGGTACAAGAACTACAACATTGGTGGGGCTAAGCAGCATTACGATGACCAGTGGACGCGGCTTACCGCTAACTGGCAGATTTCCGATGCGGTCAGTTCAACCAACGAGCTGTATTACCTGAAGTCAAGGCGTCGATGGGCTAACGCGGAAAACTACAATTGGGACGCCGATGACCAAAAGCTACTGCGTAGCGGATTCTATGGTATCAAGCATAATCAGGAGCAGGTGGGCGACCGACAGACTTTCACGATCCAACACTCCTTATTCGGGCTGAACAGTCAGAGTCTTGTAGGGTTTGATGTCAATCGTATTCGCTTCAAACTGACCAATAACTCACCTTACGACGATGTGGTGACGGCTGGCGAGCCGATCGATCTGCACCACCCGAACCGGAACGGATTTCAAAGCGCTTCTGAATACCTACCGCTGTCTAAAAGCGTTACCCGTCAAGCTTCGTTCTTTGCAGAAAACAGGACTGAGCTTAGCGATCGCCTCTCAGTTATCACTGGCGTGCGCCGAGATTACGTAGACATTGATCGCGACGACCTAAGGGATGGATCAAGCTCCGGAAAGGATCTCATCGGAAACAACTGGAAGGTCGGCGTCGTCTATGAGTTAACGCCTGAGATGTCCATCTATGGTCAGCAGTCGACCAGCACGGACGGGGTAGGGGGGCTAATAAGCCTGAGCCCGAGTCAGCAGCAGTTTGACCTCGCCACCGCCCGGCAGACTGAAGTAGGCTTCAAGCAGATGTTTTGGGATCAAAAGGGCTCCTGGACACTGGCGGCCTATCACATTGTCAAAAAGAAACTCCTGACTGCAGATCCTCAATCGCCCGGGTCGTCTTTGCAGGTTGGGCAGCAATCCTCGAACGGGATCGAAGCCAGTCTGGATCTCCAATTGCCCTATGACTGGAAGCTCCAGGCAAATGCCGCTTTGGTCAAGGCGAAGTACGATGACTTTGATCAGGCGGTGTATGGCGTTGCGGTGTCACGCAGCGGCAACCGACCGGTGAACGTACCGCGCCGCACCGCCAATGTCTGGCTGGATAAGGCGTTTTCGCAGGATTTGAATGCTGGGGCGGGCCTGCGCTATGTCGATGCTCGCTATGCCGACATCGCGAACACGAACAAGCTTCCATCGTACACCGTCGTCGATGCTGCCGTTTCCTGGAAAGCCATGAAGAATACAACATTGGGCCTGCAGCTTAGGAATGTCTTCGACCGAGAGTATGCGAGCACGCAATACAACCAAGGGCAGCAGTGGATTCTGGGCGAACCTCGCTCCTTCTACCTGACTGGCGACATCGATTTCTGAATATGACAGGCGCCCTATTAACCATCAGAGACGTGGGCTGGACTTCGCCGAGGAGTGGTTCTGGCGTAGAGCCATTCATGCTCAAGAGCATCTACATGCGCATCGAGTCAGGCGAGTTCGTGGGGCTCATAGGGCCTAATGGAGGTGGAAAGACCAGCCTACTGCGCTGCGCCATGCGCTACAGCAAGCCTGAAAGTGGGCTGGTAGGTCTGGCAGGAAATGACCTGTGGGCGCAGTCGGCGCGATGGAGTGCCCAGCGAATTGCTGTCGTTGGGCAGGAGTTTCCTTCGGCGTTCGGCTTGAGCGTGCGGGAGCTGGTGGCAATGGGGCGCATTCCGTACCAACGGGGATTTCAGAGCGAAAGCGTCAAAGATCGGCAAAGGATTGATGATGCACTCGAAACCATGGACATCGTCCACCTTCAGCATCACGAGTTTGGGCTGCTCTCTGGTGGAGAAAAGCAGCGGACGTTGCTCGCCCGGGCGGTGACGCAAGATCCACAGGTACTCATCCTGGATGAACCTACCAACCACCTGGATCCGAAGCATCAGGTTGAGTTGCTGGCTCACGTCAAGAAGCTAGGCGTGGCGGTGATCGCGAGCCTTCACGACCTCAATCTAGCCGCAGTGTTTTGCGACCGACTGTACGTTATTAAGGATGGGCGGATCGCTGCCCAAGGACGCCCGTGGGATGTCCTCACGCCGGATAATTTGCTCGAGATCTACGGCGTTGAAGCTTTAGTCGATGCGCACCCTCAAACCGGGACGCCCCGTATTACTTGGAAAATCGCGTGAAACCTATCTTTAGGCTGGCAGTTTTGATGGTCAGCTTGTCGGCTTCGATCAATGGCCAGGCGAGTTCATATCCAGTCACCGTGAAAAGCTGCAACCGCAGTGTCGTTTTCACTCACCCACCTATGCGCGCGGTTAGCCAGGACGTGAATCTGACAGAGATGATGGTCGCCCTAGGGCTGCAGCCGCAGATGGTCGGCTATAGCGGCGTCACGGGCTGGAATAAACCCACCGCGGGATTGATGACAGCCCTCAAGGGATTGCCGGAGGTAGCCACGCATTATCCAACCGTCGAAACACTGCTGAACGTGAACGCAGATTTCTTCTTCGCTGGCTGGAACTACGGCATGAAGGTCGGAGGTGATGTCACGCCTCAGGCGCTGCAGCCTTTAGGTATCCAGGTTTATGAGCTGACTGAGTCTTGCTCGCTCATTGGGTCAAGTGCTGCGGCTAGCTTGGAGCAGGTCTACATCGACGTGGCTAACCTCGGCAAAATCTTTGATGTCGAAGATCGGGCGCAACTGCTGATCACTGGCCTACGCAAGCGTCAGCAGGAGGTTGTTAATCGGGTGGCCGGAAAGAAGAAGCCTCGGGTGTTTGTATATGACAGTGGGGAGGATCGTGCCTTCACCGCGGGCCGACAGGCTATTCCTCAAGCTTTGATTGAGACCGCTGGAGGGCAGAACGTTATGGAAGACCTCAGTGCCAGTTGGACGCAGGTCGGATGGGAGAGCGTGGTGGAAGCAGACCCGCAGTACATCGTCATTGTCGACTACGGTGAGCGAAGCTCGGCGGAGAAGATCCAATTCCTAAGCGAGAACCTCGCGTTGCAGTCTGTTGAGGCGATTCGAAACAAGCGATTCGCGGTGCTTCCCTACAGTGCCATGACGCCGGGAATTCAGAACGTCGATGCAATCGAAGCCTTGGCAACCGCGTTTGATGAGGTGCGATGATCATGACGCCGATCAAGACCCCGACTGCTTACGCTTGCCTCCTTGTGTTGCTCGCAAGCCTAATTGCGTTTGCTTGCTTATCTGCGCTCGCTATCGGAGCAGCACCGGTACCGCTCAAGGTCGCGTGGCAGGTCGTTCAAAGTCACCTATTTGGGGCTGAGCTGCTGGATGCCACATCTGGGCAGGATCACATCATCTGGTTGATCCGAGCGCCGAGAGTTGTCCTCGCTGTTCTCGTCGGAGCGGGACTCGCAATAGTTGGCGCTGCTCTCCAAGCTGTTACACGAAACCACTTGGCGGATCCGCATCTCTTGGGAGCGACTTCCGGTGCAACTCTTGGAGCCGTCGTTGTTGTTATGTATGTGGGGGAGCTGTTGGGCCAATTCACTTTGCCGCTCGCCGCTTTTTTGGGGGCTTCAGCTTCTCTATTGCTTGTAATGGCAATCGCTCGGAAGCATGGCACTTTCACGAGTAATCGGCTGCTGCTGAGCGGTGTAGCGGTGTCGTTTGTGTTGATGGCTGCGGCTAATCTCGTGTTGTTTCTTGGCGATCATCGTGCGAGTTCATCAATTTTGTTCTGGATGATGGGTGGGCTTGGCGCGGCTCGCTGGGAGCTACTGTGGCTGCCGCTCTGTGTGATTGTGCTGGGAGGTCTCGCGCTTTGGGCGTGTGGGCGTTCACTGAATGCGCTTATGACGGGCGAACAGACGGCTGTCAGCTTAGGCGTGGACGTGCATAGTATGCGGGTCGGCGCATTTGTCATGACGTCGTGCATGACGGGTGTGATGGTCGCGCTAAGCGGGTCGATCGGCTTTGTGGGACTCATGGTTCCCCACATGGCACGCCGGCTGGTGGGTGCCGAGCATCGTCGTCTAATACCCGTTTGCGGATTGCTCGGTGCTTTACTTGTGGTGTGTCTGGATATGGCCGCCAGGACTTTGATTGCGCCTCAGGATCTGCCCATCGGTGTCGTCTCTGCAGCTATAGGGGGGGCCTTCTTCATTGTCATGATCTATCAGAGTAGAGCTGAAGCCTGATTTCCTAGGCAGGTGCGTAATAACGCTCGCAACGGTAGCTAAGAAATCGCCTTGTCTTGAACTCGTCTCCAATCGGAGCAATCGAATAGCGAAAAATTGGCGCTTTGGCCTACCTCTTGGCCATTCGCCCTGCTAGCTGACGTTCGTATCATACACCGGTGCGATCTCGCCGCATCTGTGTGACGAGGATGAAACGGTCATCTGGGTGCACAGTCTCAGAAACTGTCATCAATTGTCCATCACTGTCCCGGTACTGGCGAAGGATTTTGAGACCTGGAGATCCGGCATCTGCATCAAGTGATTGAGCCATCTCAGGAGAAAGTAAAACTGCCCGGACTTGCTGATCCACGACCGCAATCGCACGACCATAATGCTGCTCAATTAGGCTTGCGATTAGCTGCTCCGGATGCTCTCGGGCCAACTCGATTACGGTGGAGTAATCACGCTGTGCATACACGTCCGTCCAGCACATTGGGGCAGCGCCATGCAGACGGTCAACCCGAATACTGGACACGCAAAAATAATGCTCGCCCGGCACCAAGCCCAATCGAGCAGCTTCACTAATGTCCGCGACAAAATGGCGGACATTCTGTATTTCGCGCTGCTGCGTTTCAGCCAAGTAGGCTAGATCTGCTACGGACGCCAGCGAATGCGAGTATCCACCTTGTGGGCTGCTGGCCTCAACACGGGTACCCACACGCTTTCTGCGAGACACCAATCCTTGACTTAACAACTGATTGATAGCCGCTCGCACGGTGTGTCGGCTGACCTCATACATGTCACAGAGCTCGAACTCCGTGGGAAGCAAGCTGCCCACCGGGTAGCGGCCCTTCGCGATCCCATCCATGAGATCCCTCGCTACTGCAGCGTAACGCGTTTCGTTCATACCCTTCGTCAGCCTTCACGATTTCTGCGGTTGACAGTGTACCAGCATGGGCGCAAGAATTATGTCCGTACATAAACATTATGTTCGTCCAATAACAACAGGATCCTCCCATGTCCACCACCGTCTTCGATTCCACCCTTTTCCGTGACATGTTCGGTACTGCCGAGATGCGAGAAGTCTTCTCCGACAAGGCACTCATCGAGCGATACATCGAGGTTGAAGTTGCTTTGGCAAAAGCTGAAGCACGTTGTGGGGTGATCCCCGTAGATGCGGCTGCGCAGATCGCGGAGCTGTCACGCTACGAATCCCTGGATCTGACTCTTATGCAGCATGAAACTGAGATCGTTGGCTATCCGATCCTGCCGCTTGTCGAGCAGCTGTCCAAGCTCTGTGGGGAGGCCGGGCGCTACGTCCATTGGGGAGCCACTACCCAAGACATCATGGACACTGCAGTTGTCCTACAGGTACGCGCTGCATTAGCCATCGTTGAGCGTGACGTAAAAGCGGTGCGAGGCTTGTTGGCGGATCTTGCCCAGCGCTACCGTGATACCCCGATGGCAGGTCGTACACATCTGCAGCACGCATTGCCAATCACATTCGGCTACAAATGCGCCGTCTGGCTCAGCATGTTCGATCGCCACGCGGAACGCTTAGTTGAATTGCGTCCACGCGTCGAAGTTGGCCAGTTCGCCGGCGCTGCCGGTACCTTGGCCTCTCTTGGCGAAAAGGGCTTGGAAGTGCAATCCGCACTGATGGCCGAGCTGAATTTGGGTGTGCCGCAGGCTACTTGGCATGTCGCTCGTGATGGTTTGGCTGAGACGCTCAACTTCTTAGGCTTGGTGACTGCATCGCTTGGTAAGGTGGCGCTGGACATCATGATGATGATGACTAGCGAGCTGGGCGAAGCCTACGAGCCCTTCGTTAAGGGCCGGGGTGCCAGCAGTACGATGCCGCAGAAGCGCAATCCCATCTCTTGTGAGCTGATGTATGCGGCTGCTAAAGGCGTTCGTCAACAAGCGGGGCTCATGCTTGATGCAATGATCCAGGACTTTGAGCGCTCGACTGGGCCATGGCAAGCCGAGTGGATCGCTATTCCAGAAGCATTCGCTCTGACAGCGGCGTCTCTTGGGCAGGCGCGATTCATGCTGGCAGGCCTGGATGTTCGCACCGAGCGTATGCGTAGAAATCTCGATATGACTCAAGGTTTAATCGTCGCGGAAGCCGTCATGATGGGGCTCGCACCAGCGCTTGGTCGTCAGGTAGCTCACGATGTTGTCTACACGGCTTGCCGCATGGCCAATGATCAAGGGATCAGCCTCCTTGAAGCACTGAAGGCTCAAGGGGAAGCTACTGCGGAGCTCGACGTCAACACCCTCGAGCGTCTTTGCGACCCTGCCAACTACTTGGGTCAAGCTCCCCAAATGGTTGACCGTGCGCTGTCGCAACCAGGATCAGTTTCTCGCTGACTTGCCTAGGGTCGGGCACCGCCCGGCCATCGCATTTGCTTTCTTTACAATAAAAATGAGAACGCAGCCATGTCCCCAACATTGAAAAAGCCGCTGTATAAAGATCTCACCTTCCAGGTGGTAGCAGCGATGCTGATAGGCATTGCATTCGGCTTCATCGCTCCAGAACTTGCTGCTAAGTTCAAGATTCTAGGTGATATTTTTCTAAAACTCATCAAGACTGCCGTCGCGCCATTGGTGTTCTTCACCGTAGTGCATGGCATAGCCTCGGCTGGCGATATCAAACGGGTCGGGAAGGTGGGCTGGCGCGCCTTGGTCTATTTCGAAGTACTGTCCACGTTAGCGTTGGCGATTGGGCTCGTGTGGGGCAACCTGATTGGTATCGGTTCCGGCATGCATGGCGCTCATGCGAGTGGCGCAACCGCCGCTGCTGCGGACGCTGCAGTTGCGAAAGGCCACGCACCAACGTCGACCATGGACTTTATCTACGGCATATTCCCAGACAATTTTGTCGGTGCGTTCGCAGGTGGACAGCTGCTTCAGGTGCTGGTGATCGCTGTGCTGTTTGGTTTCGCCTTGTTAGCACTCAAGCATGAGCGTCGCGAGGTGATTGAGGACGGCCTGAACCGTGTTTCGGAATGTTTCTTCGAGTTTATCAATCTGATCATGAAATTTGCACCCTTGGGAGCATTTGGATCAGTTGCCTATGCAGTAGGAAGTAACGGTGCGGCTGTTCTAATGTCGCTGGCTAACCTGGTAATCATGTTCTACTTGGCGGTTGCTTTTTTCCTTTTCGTTGTTTTAGGCGCAGTCTGCCGTCTCGCTGGTTTTAGTTTTTGGCGTTTCTTGATCTACATTAAAGATGAGATTTTCATCGTGCTGGGTACCGCGTCGTCGGAAAGTGCTCTACCGCGCCTACTTCAGAAGCTCGAGCGATTCGGGTGCTCTAAGCAAAGTGTAGGGCTGGTGCTGCCTACTGGCTACGCCTTCAACCTTGACGGAACATCAATCTACATGTCTTTGTGTGTTTTGTTCATTGCTAACGCTTACGGGGTGCCTTTGGGGTGGGAGCAGCAACTAGGTATCCTGGCCATCATGCTGGTGACTTCTAAAGGTGCGGCTGCAGTTTCAGGAGGAAGCTTTGTAGTATTTGCAGCTACAGTGACTGCCATAGGATCTTTGCCGGTGGAGGGCCTTGCATTGCTGTTCGGTGTGTATAGGTTTATGTCCATGGCAATCGCGACTTGTAACACTATTGGTAATAGCGTAGCTACTGTGGTGGTAGCAAAGTGGGCAGGCGAGTTCCGCGAAGAGCAAGCCCGAGGTGAGTATGCTCGCGTGCTGGGTCGCAATCCCAGTGCTGCGCTGTAGTTCAACGTATTAGGGCTGAAAACTGTTGTTGGTTTTATTGTGTCGCGGCTACCTTGGATCAGTTCTAGAACGAACTATTTAAGGAGGGTCGCGGCACAATCGTTGGTTTCGAGATTTGCTGAGTACTAGTCCAGTATATAGAACAGCTGGCCGGAAAACTAATGTGGGTGTTCAATCGCGACTTTATCGGCGAGTAGATATTGAAGATTGAGAGTTAGGCCAAGTCAGTTTTTATTTTTAACTAGAACAAGAAAAGTCCGGCTGAGAAAATTTACAACTCCTGGATCCGGCGCTTTTCCTTTGCTGAGTTATGTGCCGGATTTCATTCTGGCTGCCGTTTTTATTGGAAGCTGCTTGCGCTGTCGTTGGACGAGATTTTCCCCTTGATATTTTGTTACTGGATCGAACTGCTGTTTTTCAGCTAACTGACCAGAGAGCAGAAGTCAGCTAGCTGGGCCTTGGACTTGAGCGGCGGATTACGCCCTGATGTATTGGGCGCGTATGCTGTCCTAGCATTATTTTATATGACGACCTAACTAGGCCTATAGTGCGCTTCGTACTGATTGCGATATGCCTTAGGTGTGACCCCTAGGTGACGTTGAAATACTCTTCTCATGTGTTCTTCTGAACCGAAGCCACATTGTGCGGCGATACGCTTCAAAGCTACGTCTTCATCAGCTAGCAAACGTCGTGCGCGCTCGAGCCTCGCGCGCTCTATGAATTCAGAGGGTGAGCTTTCGGTTTGACGTTGAAAGACCCGCCGCAGGTTGCGAGTGCTCATGTTCGCCTGGGAAGCAAGTGTTTCTAGAGTAAGATCCCGGCTAAGGTTTTGAAGAATCCAGATCTGTAATTCTCTTATTCCGGAATGCGGAGTCATCTGGCTACCGAGATGCTGGCTAAACTGAGACTGCCCGCCGGGACGCTTTAGATAGACGACTAGCTCTCGCGCTATGGTTAATGCCAGATCCTGTCCGAGATCCTGCTCTACTAAAGCTAGGCTCAAATCTATAGCCGCCGATACGCCGGCACACGTCCAAATCCGTCCGTTTTGAATGAAAATGGCATCAGCGTTGACATTGATTTCCGGAAATTCGGTAGCGAGTCGGGTAGCAACGCTCCAGTGAGTGGTTGCGTCAAGGCCATCCAGGACACCCGCTTGCGCGAGAAAAAAAGCCCCAGAGCAGACGCCCACGAGCCGATCAATCCGGGATGCTGCGTGTCTGCACCAATCTACGATAGGGCGATGCTGATGTACTGCTGTTGTAATGTCACGGGCGCCAACAATCAGCGCGGTGTTAGGCAGGATTCTGCTCCGCAGAGATTCCGCATCGAGTCTGGCTAACGTGTCGGATTGAATCGAGCCCGCCTTTGGCGCGACTAAATGGAGGTCGTAAAGCGGAGGCTCGCCGCTCGCTGTCAGATGCGCATTGGCGTAGTCAAACACCGTGAGCGCACCTACAGCTTCGAGGGACTTGAAGCCGGGATAAATGACAATGTGTACGGTGTGGAGGGCCGGTGCATCGGTTAGCCTCATTGGATAGGTTCCTTGGCTGTGGCAATCGGACAGACTTCAAGCGAATGTGGCCAACCTGAGGCGGGTGGTCTTGCAGACGCAATCAGCTGTTGTATCTTTTGATACGTTATAACCTAACGGAGTACAACAATGAAAACACGTGCCGCTATCGCTTGGGGGCCTAATCAGCCACTAGAATTTGAAGAAGTTGACCTTGAGGGCCCAAAAGACGGGGAAGTGCTTGTCCGGATCGTCACGACCAGCCTTTGTCACACGGACGTCTTCACTTTGTCCGGGCGAGATCCTGAAGGGAAATTTCCTTGCATCCTCGGTCACGAGGGGGTGGGTATCGTTGAGGACGTAGGCCGCGGCGTTACGTCCGTGAAGCCAGGCGATCATGTCATTCCGCTGTATACGCCAGAAGATCCAAACTGCCCCTTCATCAAATCTGGTAAGACCAACCTTAGCCAGTCTATTCGAAAGACCCAGGGCGAAGGACTAATGCCTGATGGCACAAGTCGTTTTTCCTATAAGGGACGGACAATTTTCCACTACATGGGTACATCCACATTCAGTGAGTACACCGTTTTGCCCGAAATTGCCGTTGCTAAAATCGATCCTGCAGCCCCGCTGGCCAAGGCTTCGATTATGGGTTGTGCGATTCCGACGGGCATTGGTGCTGTCCGGAACACTGCCAAGGTTCGTACGGGTGATACCGTTGCTGTATTCGGCCTGGGCGCTGTCGGAATGGCAGTTATCCAAGGAGCTGTTCTCCAAGGGGCGAAACGTATCATCGGCATTGACGTCAACCCCAACAAGTTCCCATTAGCCATGTCCCTTGGAGCGACTGAGTGCGTAAATCCTAGGGACTACAACGAGCCACTTCAAAACGTCATCATTGACATGACGAATGGTGGTGTAGATTTCTCGTTTGAATGCGTGGGTAATGTCGAACTCATGCGAGCCGCGCTTGAATGCTGCCACAAAGGATGGGGAGAAAGTATCATCATCGGCGTGGCCGGCGCTGGAGAAGAAATCGCTACCCGACCGTTCCAGTTAGTGACTGGTCGAGTGTGGAAGGGGAGCGCTTTTGGCGGGGTATTGGGTCGGTCTGAGCTTCCAGGCATGGTTGATGAATGGCTTCGTGGTGAGATTAACGTTGATCCATACATCACTCACAATATGGATCATGAAACACTGAACCATGCATTTGACCTTCTGAAGCGTGGGGAGGCGATTCGTTCGGTAATCCATTACCAAGAGCGTGAGACACTTAGCCATGATTTGCCTGGAGTGATTATTGATCGTAACGGGCGCGTGATTCCAAAGCCGGAACTGAAGCATACACCTGCTTGAATATAGAGCGGCCCTGTCGAAGGCAGGGCCGTTCTCGTTGGGTTAGAGTCGCTTGTTGTGATGTCTTAATTCTATATATATTAATAATAATGTAAGTCTACCGTATGGACTGAGTCGGTGAGGGTAATGCAATGAAGGAAATAACAAAAGAGAAGTGTAGCTTGAGACTGACCTCCTTGAATAATCGCCAGTTAGTGGGCGCGGGAATTTTTTTGGGAGGGTGGTTTCTTATCATAGGCTATCTAGTTATCCACCAATCGGGTTAAAAAGCGACCGCCACCGAGTCAGTGAAAGAAAAGGGATTGAAGCGGCGCGTAAAAACTTTAGTAGCCCGCCGCCGCTACCTCTAACCCGCAAGGGTGTTCACACTAGAGGTGCGGCAGGAAGGCTGAAGGGCAGCGCCATCTCCAAGGTGAATACGCTCATCTCGAACACTCATAAAAAATAAAGGGGTGATGTTTTTTCTATTTGTCCCTGTGTGAGTATGTTGTACATACAATTTGAATTTCAGGTCATTCCATTGATACGATATGTTGTCTGGCAATATGTCGTCATATGAAAATAAGCTGGAGCTTGCTGTGGGTAGACGCTGGTTTATATAGCTTCTATCTCGGCGCTTTAGTCTGATGTTTAACGATTGCGTGCGTGCTTTAATACAATATTGTTTTGCTTCGTCTTCTCTCAAGTGATTGTGGTGGCTGATAATGGCGGGAAGTTTTGGGTTTTTTGTCGTTGGTTCTGCTCAAAGTTAAGGAGTGTAACGGCGTGTAAGCGTGCTTGCATGAAATGTATATTGATGGGTATGTGTGGGGATGTGGTTGGTAAGTAAATCTCTACTAGCATGATGTGGATAGAAGGAAATGAAATGAGACTGTCTAGTGCTGTGGTTGCGCTAATGAGCTCAATTAGTTGGTTGTTCGGTGGTTCAGTGGCATGCGCGAATACGCTTAACGTTGTATCAAGCTTTACAGTACTTGCCGATGTTATCAAAAACGTAGGTGGTGATGGTGTCAAGGTGAGGAGTATTGTCCCTCCAAATGGCGATCCCCACAAATTTGAGCCCTCACCAGCTGACGCAAAATCGCTGAAGGAGGCTGATATCACATTCATTAGCGGCTTGGGATTAGAAAGTTGGTTTGAACGGCTAGCTCTGGCCTCAGGAAATGAAAATCCACCGGTCGTTGTGTCTGAGGGAATTAAGCCAATCACTTTTTCTGAAGGCAGAAAAACGAAAATAGATCCTCATGTATGGAACAGTGTGGCAAATGTTAAACTCTGGGTGACTAAGATTGAGGCGGAGTTAACCAAGGCAGATCCTAATCAAGCGAAGAATTTTAGTGATAATGCGGACTCTTACATAGCTAAGCTTGATGCTTTAAATCAGCTCATTATCATACAGCTCGCTGAGGTACCACTTGCGCAACGAAGAGTGTTAACGAGTCATGATGCGTTTGGATATTATGCAATGGAATACGGAGTGAGTTTCCTCTCACCACTGGGCCTTTCCACTGAGATAGAAGCATCCGCGGCTGATATAGCTACGTTAATTGACCAAATTCGACGAGAGGGGGTTAGGGTATATTTCACTGAGAACTCAAATGACTCTCGGCTTGTGTCTCAGATTGCGAATGCCACTGGAGCTAAGACAGGTGGTGTTCTTTACCCGGAATCTCTTTCAGATGAGAATGGCCCCGCATCAAACTATATTAAGCTGATGGAATACAATACGCGACAAATAGTGCGGGCGACTATGCTGTGATTTAGGCACACGGAGTTCTCTCGGCTAATGAGATCTCCGCGTGCGACACAGCGAGCGTTTCTGATGTAAATGGCGCACTGCTTAGGTCACGTTTTTGTAAACCGGTCGCGGTATTCTTTGGGCGTTACTGATAGAAACTTTTTAAAAGCAAGACGCATATGGTCAGCGCTAGTAAAGCCGCTCATGAACGATACTGTTTTGATGGGCAGGCTTCCACCGCTTAGCAACCGCCTGGCATGATCAATTCTGGCTTGGTCTAGGAACTGGGATGGGCACATGCCCACTTCTTTGCTGAATGTTCTGGTGAAATGTCTTGTGCTCATAGCCGAGCGCTCAGCCATAGAGGCTACGGACATTTTGCTATTGAGATTCTCAATTACCCAATTTTGGATTTCACGCATGCTTGTGTTCTGCGTTCTTTGTGAAACTAAATTTGCACTGAACTGTGATTGTCCACCAGGCCGCTTAAGGAAGATTACTAGATCCTGAGCCACTTCAAGTGCTAGCCGATGACCATGATCCTCCTCTACAAACGCTAACGCTAAATCAATCGATGCACTGACCCCTGCAGATGTCCAGAAGTTCGCGTCTCTGATATAGATGGAATCAATATCTAGCTTCACTTCCGGATATTTCTTCGCAAAAGCATCATTCATCCTCCAGTGTGTGGTGGCTCGTCGACCATTCAATAATCCTGTAGCTGCAAGGAAAAATGCGCCAGAACATAGTGCGGCGAAGCGTGGAGTGCTGGGTGCGGCTCGATGGATCCACTCGATAATCGATGGATTTTCGATTACTGCATTCTCGATGTAGTGAGCACCCACGACGAGAATTGAGTGGGCATCGGTAGACATTTCTAGGTCAATTGTCGCATCCAGGGTCATGATTGTATCTGATGGTACAGGGCCGATTTTGCTTGAACGGATAGCGACCCTATAGCCCGGCGGATAACCGTAAGACCCCAAAATCCTATTGGCATAGCTGAATACGGTCATTGGGCCGATTGCTTCAAAGGCTTTGAAACCTCGGTAGATAACCAGCTCAATTGACCTGGTCTGGTAGTCGTCTAAGAGCATTTCGTTTTTCTCCCATGTCCCAAATCGACGGCAGTTTGGCCGACATCGACGGAGCTTGTGGTCTCAAGATTGTGGGGGAGGGCGTAAGCTGCGATCACAACCTCCCCCGTAACCAAAGGTGATGACAATGATAAAATCACGAGCAGCTGTAGCATTTGGGCCCAAGCAGCCACTGGAAATTGTTGAGGTTGACGTCCAGCCTCCGAAAGCCGGTGAGGTGTTGATCCGTGTGGTAGCGACCGGGGTATGTCATACAGATGCGTACACGCTCTCCGGGCAAGATTCCGAAGGGGTCTTCCCTTGCATCCTTGGGCACGAAGGAGGCGGCATCGTCGAGGCTGTGGGCGAAGGCGTGAAAGGCTTGGCCGTGGGCGATCATGTAATTCCCCTTTACACGGCAGAGTGCGGGGAATGTAAGTTCTGCAAATCTGGTAAGACAAACCTCTGCCAAGCGGTACGTGCTACTCAAGGCAAAGGATTGATGCCAGATGGAACCACTCGATTCAGCTACAAAGGAGAGCCGATCTATCATTACATGGGCTGCTCGACCTTTTCTGAATATACCGTTCTGCCCGAAATCAGTCTGGCCAAGATCCCGAAAGACGCGCCGCTCGAGAAGGTTTGTTTGCTTGGTTGTGGAGTGACTACAGGTATCGGGGCCGTTCTCAACACTGCGAAAGTCGAGAAGGGCGCAACTGTCGCTATCTTCGGGTTGGGCGGAATCGGGTTGGCTGCGGTAATCGGGGCCAAAATGGCAGGTGCTGGTCGTATTATTGCTGTGGATATCAACCCTGCAAAATTTGAAATTGCCCAAGAGCTTGGCGCAACTGACTTCATCAACCCGAAAGAATACGATCGCCCAATCCAAGACGTCATCGTTGAACTTACAGATGGCGGTGTTGACTACTCTTTTGAGTGCATCGGCAATGTTAATCTGATGCGCGCCGCTCTCGAGTGTTGCCATAAGGGTTGGGGCGAGTCGGTTATCATCGGTGTTGCGCCTTCTGGCGCGGAGATTTCGACCAGACCGTTCCAGCTCGTCACCGGTCGTGTATGGCGCGGTTCCGCCTTTGGGGGAGTAAAAGGAAGAACTGAGCTTCCCTCGTACGTCACCAGATCGCAAGCTGGCGACATCCCGCTCGATAAGTTTATTACCCACAATATGGGGCTTGAAAAAATCAATGAAGCATTCGATCTCATGCACGAAGGTAAAAGTATAAGAACAGTGATTCACTTCTAAACAGCAATTTATGAGGTAAGTATGAGCGTGTTTACACATGTGACCGTTGGCACTAACTCTCTTGATAAGGCTAGAGCTTTTTACGATGAGGTTCTGAGCGAGATTGGCCTCCACCGTTTGGCTGATCTCGGAGACAATGGGTCGATTTGGGGCGTAGATAATCCTTCGTTTTTTGTGCTTAAACCCGCGAATGGTCAGCCGGCGACTGTTGGCAACGGAGTGACTATAAGCTTCGAAGCTCCAAGTCGAGCGGCGATCGATGCCTTCCATGCTAGAGCTCTAGAGTTAGGTGGCAAGGATGAAGGCAAGCCAGGTGAGCGCGGTTGGGCTGAAAATGCTTATGCCGCTTACGTACGCGACCTAGACGGCAATAAACTGGCTGTGTACTCATTTAAGAAGCCTTAAAGATTTGGACGTAGCGAGTTTTACGGCCTCTTAGGAGGCCGTCTTTTTTTGCAAAAAATAAGGTGGCGCTATGCGCCACCTTATTTTAGCCAGCTATGTGTAACTACGATCACTTTCGATTACTGGATCTAGAAGAGCGTTTCGGAAGGCTTGAGCCCCTTCCTTGTGAGCTTCCTTCAGCTCGCGAAGCCATTTCCTGTATTGGATAGACACCTTATCAGCTACTACTGAGACTTCGTCAGCAGGAGCATCCTTGGGCCATTGAGACTCAATCACTGGTTTGTCTTCGGCGAAGACCAGGTCATTAAAGGCAATGTGCAGATAATCAGAATCGTCAGCTTGCTCCCTCGCAAATAACAGGAAGTTCTTGGTCGTAGTATCGTCTATAGGACACGAAACGTTAAACAGGACATGCAGTGATTTACTTGAGTATTTCGCTACTTCCAGGTTGATAGCGAATGGCATGCTGCAGGTATAGGAAAACGAGCCGATGGGCGCCTGGTTTGGGACGGCCATGTCCTCAGGTGTATCATAAATGAAGCGGAACTGACCGTTGAATCTGTCCATTGGGACGATTGGAGGCTCGGCATTATTTGGGTCAAACAGCGTGCCTGGATGAATAAAAGCGAAGTGTGAGAAGTCAGTGAAATTTTCCCAGCGGCGCTCCGCTGTTGCGTTCCACCAATAAGGTTCTTGGATAACGATTCGCAACCTGGGATCACTTGCAGCACTGAAATAAGGAATTTCAGTGCATGCGTAGCTTGAGTCTAATCTGACCCAAATCAGACCATAGCGCTCTTCACAATCGAATCGCTGCACTTTTGCTCGGTTTGGAATTGGGCTATTGGGACAAGCCGGCACCAGTTTGCAAGCGCCCTCGCTGTCGTACTGCCATCCATGATACGGGCATTGAAGGCGGTCGTTCGCGATTGTACCCAACGAGAGCTTCGCGGATCGATGCGCACACCGATCGTGCATAGCAACATACTCACCACCTAGCTTTGCCACTACCAACTGTTCACTGAGAAGCGTAACGGCCATTGGCCCAAGACTCGAGGGGTGAGCTTTCTCCAGTTCCGTTACGGTACAAACGGGATGCCAAAAGTGGCGGAGATATTCACGGTCATTATTAATGATTGCCTGTTCCATGTATGTAGCCTTTGTGGATGACGTTATTTTGTTAGCAGCTCCCCACGATCGGGTTGCCATGTCTCCTACTTCTACTCACAGAAAGGTTAAACACACTCTATTTATGTGTTGACACCATTCGTATAGCTGGTACGTCAGATTTAAAATCTGGTACACCAGAAAAGGTAGAGCATTTTTTGGAATGCTGTCAACTCCCAGCAGTGCTGGCGGGGAGAATGCTCTTGATAAGCAGATCTGAATTAGAGCTTTAACTAAGTATTTGCCTCGACTAGTAGTAATCTGGAGCTCATAAAAGGTAGGGGAAGGAAACATTGAGACGTTTACGTTGCACCAATACGTTACGTTTAGTACGAAGCGTGCACATTTTTCGGGCATTCATAGCCCCTTATTAAAAAGCATTGTGGAATATAAAGTTCCAAAGCCATCCTTTTTAATGACTTTTCTGTAGGTGTAATTGATCAAATAGCGCCGTAAGTAACGACGCTAAGTATCAAAATTCAAATTTTATTCGCTAATGCAGGGAATTGTGTTCCCCTGAGTAACAGAATTAAGATGTATACAATTTTAGATGTATAGCTAACAAATCTGGACGAAAGCGTTTGGCGTAATTTTTGCTCTCAGCTGAACCTGACTCGTAGGTCAGGTGATGAGGAGTTCGTCGAGTGAAATCAACAAAAAAATGTTTTGGAATTTTAGCTGCGACCGTGTTGACACCCTCAGCTTACGCTGGAGATATGCTGCTTTGGCATCAAGAGAGCGTGAGCTATCAGTATGGGAAGGATTTCAAGGTAGATCCGAGGCGAATGCAAATCATTACATTCGAGCATACCAGTGGCTGGGCGTGGGGGGACTTCTTTTTCTTCATTGATAATTACTGGTATCCCGGCTCACAAACTGACTATGACGGTCATCACGGAATTTATTCCGAATACTCTCCCCGGTTCTCTCTATCCAAAATGACGGGCAACTCATTTAGTTGGGGTATTGTGAAGGATGTCTTAATTGCGACGACGATTGAATGGGATAATAATCGAAGCAAAGGTCGTGATGATCAAGTTAACTATCTTATAGGGCCAGGCTTCGACTTATCTATCCCTGGGTTTGATTATTTCATGCTGAATTTCTACTACCGGAAGCCGGAAGGCGGGGAGGGGATGGGCGGTTGGCAGGTCACACCCGTTTGGTCGTATACGATACCTGTAGGAAGAAGCGATATTTTAGTCGATGGTTATATTGACTGGGTGATGGGTGATAAGTACGGGCTTAAGCACAACTTTCACTTCAATCCTCAAGTCAAATACGATATCGGGAAGTTGCTGTGGGGGGCGCCGAAGAAGCTCTACGTCGGAGTGGAGTATGACTACTGGTCTAACAAGTATGGGATAGAGAACACGGCGCAGTATGAAACTGACCAGAGCGTCACCAGCGCAATGATCAAGTATCACTTTTAATGTGCTTATGCGGGGGCGTAGCCCCCGCATTAGATCTGAAGTGCAAACTTAAGATTTACGTCAGGCGAGCGCGCGGCGTCGAACTTATACCCTTTGATTACAAGGTTATAATGAGATGCTAGTAGTTCTTTAGCCGCAACAGCATCTTTACGCTCTAAACAGCCAACAAGCTCGGCATGCTCATTACGCAGTTTGCAGTAGTCAAAACCTACCCGGTATAGAGCATTGATCAATGCTTCCCGCCGGCGCAGCTGCGCATGAATCTGATCGATTGTGTTATTACCCAGAAAGGAAATCAGCAACGAGTGAAATCCTCGGCCTAGCTTGTCTCCTTCATCAGCAAGCCCGCATTGGTGCGCGGTGTGCTCTTTATGCGTATGGACACGCAGCTCGTCGAGCTGCTGACTTGTAATGCATTGGATGAGCTGATCGATGACACCACTCTCTAGCACAAGCAGCATTTGATAAAGCTCAAAGGCATCATCGAAGGTTGGGCACCAAACGCTGGTCGAGCGCTTAGGCGAAATTTCGACAAGCTTGTCCTGGGATAGGCGGATCAACGCTTGGCGCACAACGGTGCGGCTTACGTTAAAAAGCTCAGCGATCTCACGCTCGTTCAGCTTTGTCCCTGGGGGCAGTCGGCGGTGATAAATGGCGTCTGAAATAGCGGCGACAATTGTCTGGGTCAGCATGATCTACCTTAGCCCTCTCGTTCGTTGGGCGTGCACGGGTTGCGAACATAGCACCAAAATGTAACACGACACCAACTGT
Source organism: Pseudomonas sp. S31 (assembly GCF_016648105.1). Lineage (GTDB taxonomy): Bacteria > Pseudomonadota > Gammaproteobacteria > Pseudomonadales > Pseudomonadaceae > Aquipseudomonas. The sequence goes on from NZ_JACVVE010000005.1 coordinate 98,760, forward strand.
GTCACCGTTTGAAACACGCACCGTACACAAAAATAGAGCGAACTGTATACAGATTGGTGAGTGATTTCTGACCTTTAGGTCAGAAAAATGCATGATTAAACAATAGGATAACAGAGTAAGCACACCTCCGATGGATCGATCTGGCACGGAAACTGCTCTGTTTTTGGCTCAACCACGTACCTGCAAGCGGATACAAAAAAAACTATCCGTCGTGAAAAACTGGCTAAACTGGTATACCAGATAGGCGATCTGGGAAGCCTGACAGGTTTTTTGGCACACAAAAATAACATTGGCAATCGCTAGCCCTGAGGACTCCACACGTGAACCAACAACTCAAGCCTCTCTTGGACGACAAAACCTACCTCCGTCACTTCTGGCATCCCGTATGCACCCTGAACGAGTTCGAGCGTGCTAACCCTAGCGGGCATGGCCCTATGGGCGTTACCTTGCTGGGAGAACGGTTGGTGATCGCCAGGCTGAACTCGAATATTGTTGCTGCGGCTGACCGATGTGCACATAGATCGGCCCAGCTATCTATAGGGCGAGTCTGTAGCCATGCTGGGACAGATTATTTGGAGTGCCCTTATCACGGCTGGCGTTATGATCAAGAGGGCGCTTGTAAGCTCATTCCTGCTTGCCCAGATAAGAGTATTTCTCCTCGTGCCAAAATATCTTCCTACGATTGTGAAGTAAGATACGGCATTGTCTGGGTTCGACTAGACAATAGCTTTGACTGTACTCAGATTCCCTATCTGAGTGACTACGAAAACCCTGATATGCAAGTGATAGTTGCTGATTCTTACATTTGGAATACTGTTGCTGAGCGACGTTGGGAGAACTTTACAGACTTTTCCCATTTTGCGTTTGTTCATCCAGGTACTCTGTACGATCCATTTTTCGCTAGTCATCCTACGGTATATGTAAACCGGGTTGGTGGGGAAATGCAGTTCAATCTCGCGCCACCCCGAGAAATGAAAGGTATTCCCCCTGAAGCGCCTATGGGGGATTTCACCTACCGCTGCACCATGCCTTATTCCGTAAATCTCGAAATCAAATTGTGGAAAGACGACTCGCGTTTCATCTTGTGGACTACCGCCAGCCCGGTTGATGCCACAACCTGCCGCAATTTCATGATCATAGTTCGTGAGAAAGACAATCAGCCAGATCACATGCACCTGGCTTTCCAGAAGCGGGTGCTGGATGAGGATCAGCCGGTAATTGAGTCTCAATGGCCGCTGGAGATTCAAACGTCTGAGGTCTCTGTGGCTACTGATAAGGTTTCTATCCAGTTCCGCAAATGGCATAAGGAATTGTCTGTTGCTGCAGTTGAAGGGCGTGAAGCGTTTCGCAGCTCGGTTTTGACAACGGTGATTGAAGAAGAGCAGTAATACAAAGTCTTACGTGTCGCGCCTATGGTGCGACACTTTCCTCGTGCATAGGCAGAAGCCAGAACGCGAGACATTATAATTACTAGCTTGGGTGATGCTCATGCAATCTCTTGCCCTGCGGAAAAAAACAAACGTTTATAAGGTCATGTTCATGGGGTGGCAACATGTGCTTGTGATGTATGCAGGTGCTGTCGCTGTACCGCTGATTTTGGGCGCGGCACTTAAGTTGCCTAAAGACCAAGTGGCCTTCTTGATTAATGCTGATCTATTCGCGTGCGGTATTGCAACGCTGATTCAGTGCATCGGGTTTGGGAATGTTGGCATCCGACTACCTGTAATGATGGGTGTTACCTTTACAGCTATCGGGCCCTTGGTTGCAATTGGTACCGATCCCCAGGCAGGTCTGCTGCAAATCTTTGGGGCGACCATAGCTGCCGGTCTATTTGGGTTCCTGGTAGCACCCTTTATTGGAAAATTAATCCGATTTTTTCCACCTGTTGTGACAGGAACGGAGATCTTAGCTGTAGGTTTGTCGCTGATGGTGGTGGCGGCCAGTTGGTCTGCGGGTGGATATGGGAATCCAGATTTCGGAAATCCTTTATACTTGTCGATAGCTGCTGCAGTCTTAGTAGCAATTTTAATCATTGTTAGATTCGCTAGAGGGTTCTTATCCAACATTTCGATTCTACTTGGTATGATGTTCGGCTTTCTTTTGGCCCTAAGTGCTGGACAGATCGATTTTAGCGACGTAAGTCGGGCTCCATGGTTCGGGATCGTTGTGCCTTTCCACTTCGGTGTCCCGCAGTTTAGCCTGTGGCCTATTGTTGCAATGTGCATCGTTATGTTGGTCACATTTATCGAATCTACCGGCATGTTCCTGGCGCTAGGAGAGGTCGTCGATAAGCCGGTAGGGGAAAAGGAACTCGTTAGGGGCTTCAGAGCAGATGGTGTTGGTACAATGCTGGGGGGTGTATTTAATACATTTCCCTACACCTCATATGCTCAGAACATTGGCTTAATCAGTATAACTGGCGTGAAAAGCAGGTGGGTGTGTGCCCTGGCTGGACTATTTTTAGTGCTTCTGGCGCTGTTTCCTAAGGTTGCGATGATAATTGCATCCATTCCGCCGTACGTACTCGGGGGTGCAGGTTTAGTAATGTTTGGCATGGTAGCTGCTAGTGGTATAAAGGTTCTTTCGCGGGTTAGCTTCGCTGATAATAAAAACCTATATGTTGTAGCAATCAGTGTGGCGATAGGAATGATTCCTGTGGTTTCGCCCCAGTTCTTTGCCAAGCTGCCTAAAGATATGGCTCCCATTCTTGAAAGCCCAGTGCTTCTGACAGCCATCTGCGCTGTTGTTTTGAATGTCTTCTTCAATGGTTTCGGTAGTGCGGAGGAGACAAAGAACTCACTGTTAACTGCTGCGAAAGAAGCTGAAGTTTGATTTCACACCAACCCTAAGAGAGAAGAATAATGAAAAAGATGTTCTTGCTTGGCTGTGCAGGTCGTGGGGTTCAACCTTCGTCCATTCATAAGCCTGTATCTGACAAAGAGCTTCCAATCATGGAGCAGTTCCGGCTCCAGAAGGAGTCGGGGCTCTGGGACTTCGTAGATCGGATTCCAGTGGGTACTTCTGAATTAGACGAGTATATTAAAGCAAGCCAGACTTACTCGCTGCCAGTCTACAGCGGTAGCTGGACGTATACCTTGGGTGCAGATGAGCAACGAATCCGCGAGAATATTGATCAGACAATCGCAGTTGGAGCGAAATATCATAATTTGATGGTCTGGGCGAAACACGCAGATGGGCATTATATTACTGATGAAGAGGTAGCGATCTCTTATCTGAATGCGTATGAATACGCTGAAAAAAGAGGAGTAATCATTACTTTTGAGAATCATGTCGATATGTGGTCTGAAGACCCGCGGCGAGTCGCAAAAGTTGCGGACATGGTCGAGCGTCATGGAATACCATTCAATATCTGTATGGACTATAGCCATTGCATTTTTAAGGTTGAGAATGAGGTGGAGATCGCCGTTGCCCAGTTACGCGGTGATCAGGAGGGTACCCGTAGACTTGATCCATTTAATGACGACAGCTACGCGGACGAATGGCTTGCTCGTAATACTGTGCATTGGGCACAAGTGCGGCCAGCAGCGCCAAATGGGCCACGTAACTGGTGGGCAGGTGAAACTGGCCCATGGGATGGCCTAGGCTATGATCGACCAGGTCGCTCAATCCAATACCCGTTCAGCAATCCAAAATCAGGCGAATGGCACACAGATTTTTGGCACGCTCATAAACTTGCTCCAACCAAAGAGTTGATTCGGAAAGTCATAGATAGCTATATTGCCGAGGAAAACTCTAGTCTCCGTTTGATGACTGTCGACAATATCAACCTTGCGGCTTACGGCACTGGCTGGAAGTACGATATGTATGCTGACAGCTGCTTAGTCGCTCAGTTTGTTCGAGAGCTCTATGCGGAGCGCATGGCTATCCACCTTGCCAAAAACGAACAGGGTAACGATTTCGTAAACCAATATCGGAGTCAGGTTTGATAACCCCCTTGTATTTTGCCAAGGGCGAAATCATCACTGTTTAGTCTACTTGCTCGGGAATTGTAGAGATCCTGGATCTCGTTTCCAGTCAATTCTCGAGCTATAACCTGGTATACCAGATGAGCAATGTGAAAAACCAAAGGTGCCAAAATGTCTTCCGATGAAGTAATCTTTAATGATTGGCATCCAGTCGCTGCTTTGGATGATGTGGCACTGGAAAAGCGCTACCGTTGCCGATTGCTCGGGCGAACTGTCAGCTACGTAAAAAGCGTTGAGGGTGTGAACGCCTTATGGGAGCAAAGTGCAGAATCCGTGTCCCGCATCCACGCCAGGGAAATTTATGGAGTTCTCTGGTTGTCATTTGCCGAGCAGCCCACGGAAATGTTTGACATTCCGGAATTCAACGAGGCGGATCGCCGTATTGTTAGTGCGGGTTCTGTACGTGTCAATGTTTCCGGTCTGCGTGCCATCGAGAATTTTCTGGATATGGCGCACTTCCCATTTGTGCATACCGATATTCTGGGAGCTGAGCCGTTGACCGAGGTTGAACCTTACAAGGTTCACCACGATGAAGAGAAAGATGAGATATTCGCGACAGAATGTCGATTTCCTCAGCCCAAGGGTTCTGCTACAGCGGTAGAGCCTATTGACATGCAGTACATTTACAGAGTTACTCGGCCATATTCAGCAATTCTCTATAAAACTTGTCCCCCACAGCCGGATCGTTGGGATGCTTTGGGGCTCTTTATCCAGCCTGTCGATGAAGATTGGTGCATAGCTCACACCATCATGTGTTACGTCGATGAGGTTAACTCGGATCAGCAGCTTCGACACTTCCAACAAACGATTTTTGGCCAAGACCTGATGATCCTGATTAACCAGGTACCCAAGCGTCTCCCTTTGGCTGCTAGTCGGGAAAGTCCAGTTCGCGCTGACGTTTTAGCGACCGCTTATCGTCGATGGATGCGTGAGAAAGGCGTGCAGTACGGAACCCTGCGGGACTGAATAACAAGAATCAATAAAGAGGTAAGCGCCGTGAATAAAATTGACTTGAACCAGTGGTTCCCCATCGCTACTCCTGAAGATCTACCCATGCGTCACGTGTATCATGCGACACTCTTGGGACAAGAGATGGCGGTTTGGCGAGACGACAACGGAAATATCAACGTTTGGGAAAACCGTTGTCCTCACCGGGGCCTTCGACTGACTTTGGGAGCAAATACTGGCACCGAAGTCCGCTGCCAGTATCACGGTTGGACTTATGAAACTGGTACAGGTGGGTGTACATTTGTTCCAGCTCATCGAGATGCCACTGAGCCAAGCAAAGCTCGTGTGAATACATTTCCTGCGCGCGAGAAGCATGGGCTGGTTTGGACGTCATTAGGCCAGCCTGAGGGAGAGCCAATCTCCATCCTCGATGATGCGCAATTGGTCAATGCTGTAAAAACTAATCTTCACACTACCGTTATTGGCTCCGACAGTGATTATCTGATCAGTGTCTTGCGAGCTAACTTGTCAGCATTCGCTGATGTTTTTGGTGTGACTGATGTCGATGATTTGCATCTCAAAACCATGCATCACGACCGAGCGATAATCGTCACGAAGGTTGGCGCGCTTGCAATCCACCTCTATCTGCAACGGGCAACCGTCACCAAGACTCTCGTTCATGCTCAAGCATTAACAGCAGGTCGTTCAGGTTATGAGCTCCAGAAGAATTTCGCATTCGCTATGAGCGCGATCCGTCGACTATCAGAGGCGACGACTTCGGATTTGATTCACATCAATGATATTAGTGATCAGACTGTCGACAACGTTGAGTTAGTGACAGAAAATCTTACTAAAGCACCACCTGCCGAATATATTTGCGAAGTCGTAACCCGATCGCAGGAAACGAGTGACATCTGCTCGTATTGGCTCAAACCTATTGGGCATCCGTTACCCACGTTCACTGCTGGTATGCACATCAGCATCACCACGCCTGAAGGATGTATCCGGCAGTACTCATTGGTGAATGCACCTTGGGAGCAAGAATCTTTCATCATTGGCATTAAAAAAGAACTACAGTCGCGTGGTGGTTCGAAGTCGATGCATGAACAGGTAAAGGTCGGTACCCAGTTGAAGGTAACGCTGCCTCGTAATGGCTTCCCTTTCGTAGAGACGGGTAAGCGTCCTATCCTTGTGGCGGGCGGCATTGGTATTACTCCAATCCTCTGTATGGCTCAAGCGCTCGATGAGCAAGGTACGCCATTTGAGATCCATTATTTCGCCCGAGGTGAAGAGTACGTACCTTTCCTGGAGCGACTGAACGCATTGGGCGAGAATTTGAACCTGCACTTTGGTCTTGGGCCTGAGGAGACCAAAGAAAAACTTGCTGATATCATGTGGGAGCATGAGCCTCATAGCATTGATATCTACACTTGTGGCCCGCAACCTATGATAGAAACTGTGTCGTCGGTGGCAATTGCCCATGGTGTAAGTGAAGAATCAATTAGATTCGAGTTCTTCAGTAAGAAGAATGACGCTCCTGTTTCAGGCGAAGAGTACGAAGTTGAGTTGAGTAAGTCTGGTCAAAGTTTCATTGTGCCTGCTGGCTCGACGCTGCTACAGGCGTGCTTGGAAAATAACGTGCAGATTGAGGCTTCTTGCGAGCAGGGTGTCTGCGGCACCTGCATAACTGCGGTTCTTTCTGGCGATCTCGAACACCACGATACCTATCTTTCCAAAAAAGAAAGGGAAAGTGGCAAGTGGATAATGCCGTGTGTTTCGCGCTGCAAATCCAAGAAAATTGTTCTCGACCTGTGAGGCCTCAATCGTGATCACACTCTATGACTATGAGCTTTCCGGAAACTGCTACAAGGTGAGACTTTTTTTGTCGATCCTCAAGCTGGAGTACAAGATTGAACCGGTGGAATTTTATCCTTCCCGTGAGCATAAGTCGGAGAAATTTCTCAAAATAAATCCACTTGGCCAACTTCCGGCGCTTACTGACGGTGATTTAGTCCTGCGTGATGCCCAAGCTATCTTGGTTTATTTAGCTACTCAATATGACAAGACTGGATACTGGTACCCGATCGCTCGCTCTGATCTCATGGCCGAGGTGCAAATGTGGATCGCCTTTGCTGACAGTCTAACCAGCACTATTTCAGCAGCTCGACTTCATGATCTTTTTTTCTTCGAGTTCGATGTTCAGTCCTGCCGCGATCGCGCTCATCAACTGCTCAAAATTTTAGATGAACATCTCTGGTTCCGCGATCTGAAGGGGCTACAGTACATCTGCAGTTCGTTGCATCCGACGATTGCCGATATCGCATGCTTTCCTTATATCGTATTGGCTGATGAGGGGGGGGTATCACTTGAGGACTACCCGGCGATCCGTCGCTGGGTAGATCGTGTCAAGCGTCTTCCAGGGTTCACTGTTATGTCAGGTGTCTTCCCCACCTCGTCAGCATCTGAAAGCTCAGAGAAGCGAGTCAGCGCTTAGCCTAAAGGGTGTTTGAGAATTCTACTCAGACACCCGACTTTACTCATTAACTACTAATAGGACTACGATGATGAGCATTACCAAGATTTCGTCACAGAGAAGTTTTGATGGTTCGTATAACCGGTTCAAGCATCAATCCCAAGTGCTTGGTTGCGAAATGACCTTTGGTATTTACCTGCCCCCCAATATGGAATCGAGGCCAAGCGTTCCGGTACTTTATTGGCTTTCCGGCCTGACGTGCACTGACGAGAATTTCATGCAAAAAGCTGGCGCACATCGACTGGCGGCTGAGTTAGGCATGGCTATTGTTGCACCGGATACCAGCCCTCGGGGAGAGCATGTACCCGATGATGTAGATAAGTCTTGGGATTTTGGGCATGGTGCCGGTTTTTACATCAATGCTACTGAAGAGCCTTGGGCAAAAAACTATCAGATGCATGACTATATTGTAGAGGAGCTACCTGCGCTTATCGAAGCCAATTTCCTTGTGTCAGATAAGCGGGGCATCAGCGGACATTCCATGGGCGGTCACGGCGCTCTGATTTGCGCGCTGCGAAATCCTGGTCGTTATCTTTCGGTTTCCGCATTTTCGCCCATAACTAATCCTGTTAAAACGTCCTGGGGGCATAAGGCTTTTAGTCAGATGTTGGGTGACAATATCCAGAAGTGGCGGGAATGGGATACCTGCGAACTGATATCAAGTGCTCAAGAACGGTTGCCTTTGTTGATAGATCAGGGAGCTGAGGACGAGTTTTTGCATAGCCAGCTTAAACCCGGATCGTTATCTTCTATAGCGTCGCGTTCTGGCCATGTGGCTAATATTCGTATCCATCATGGCTATGATCACAGTTATTATTTCGTCGCGTCGTTTATTGAGGATCATCTGCGCCATCACGCCAGCGCGTTGATTGAAGGCTAAATATTAAAGTTCATAATTAATTTCTATATGGAACCTTGTAGCACGGAGGGGGGTATGAATAGTTTCGAGTGTCAAATATTTCCGGGGGATGCCTTTAGAAATCTCAGGAGTTCCTCTTTATTACAGGGTAAGAAATTGCTGGGTAGTGGAAGCTTCAGTCTCGTTTTTGAGGGCAGTGAAGCAGATACCGTATTCCATCTTTCCATAGACAATGCAGGACATGATTTTTCGGTTAAAGCGAAGCAGCACTCAATAGATGGAGTGGCTAAAATACATAGGGATTTCGGTGCTGTTGCGCTGTATCAAGATGACGCTTTTTATCCTGACTACCTTTGGCTGGCTGAGTTGGAACTATTGCATCCGCTTTCGACTTCCCCTGCAGCCTTTCGTGAAGTTCAAGATCTACTGCGTATTCTCACTGGCGTTACAGAAGGGGTGATTTACTCTACCTTTAGCGAGAAATGTAAGTTGCTAGCGAGACTCAACCATGTTCCGATCTATCCTCGGACGATGCGATGCACCCAGGCGTTGAGAAAGCTTTTATTTAAGTATGTAACGACAACTTCTTGTGATGTTGATGTTCGGATATCTAATTTTATGATTCGACCATACACTGGAGAGGTGGTTTTAAATGGCCCCGTAAATTGGCTGTGTGATATCTCACCGGAGCGCCAAGCTCAGTTAGCCCATTCGGAAATTATCCTTGACGGCACTCTTGCTCCGCAGGAATCAGCTCAGATCCTTCCATTTCAGCGTGTCGGGCAAGCCTAAGCCTGAGACACTGCAGTGTCTCAGCATACGCCTGAACTTCAAATATAAGAGTGCGCTATGATGTGAGATTGATACGTAGCGCCATCGAGTGTGAGGATATTGCCTTGCGAATTGGTATCCCGAAAGAAACCCTGGCGGGCGAAACCCGCGTTTCTGCAACTGTTGATACGATAAAAAAATATTTGCTCCAGGGGCATCAGGTAATTGTTGAGTCAGGAGCTGGGCTAAGTGCTGCAATTCCAGATTCAGCGTACAAGGAATGCGGGGCATCGATAGGCACTATGAGCGATGCATACGGCTGTGAAATCATACTAAAAGTACATCCGCCAACGGATGAGGAGCAGAGTTTTATAAGTGAGGGAAGCTTACTCGTGGGTATGCTCAATCCTTTCAATGACCTCATGATCGGAAAAATGGCAGTACGCGGCATCACCGCCTTCGCCCTGGAAGCCGCGCCGCGCACCTCGCGGGCGCAAAGCCTTGACGTACTGTCGTCGCAGGCCAACATCGCTGGCTACAAGGCTGTGTTGCTGGCCGCCCATCACTACCCACACTTCATGCCCATGCTGATGACCGCCGCCGGTACCGTTAAGGCCGCGCGCGTGTTGATCCTGGGTGCAGGCGTTGCCGGCCTGCAGGCGATTGCCACGGCCAAGCGCCTGGGCGCGGTGATCGAGGCGTCCGATGTACGCCCGGCGGTGAAGGAGCAGATCGAGTCGCTGGGCGCCAAGTTCATCGATGTGCCGTACGAGACCGATGAAGAGCGTGAATGCGCCCAAGGCGTAGGCGGCTATGCTCGGCCAATGCCGGCCAGCTGGATGCAGCGCCAAGCCCAAGCCGTACATGAGCGGGCCAAACAGGCCGATATCGTCATTACCACCGCTCTGATCCCCGGGCGCAAGGCGCCGACCCTGCTCAGCGCAGAAACCGTGGCACAGATGAAGCCCGGCTCGGTGGTCATCGACCTCGCCGCAGCCCAGGGCGGCAACTGCCCGCTGACGGTCGCCGACCAGGTGGTGCAGGCAAACGGCGTGACCATCGTCGGCCCGACCAACCTGCCGGCCCAGCTGGGCGCCGATGCCTCGGCGCTGTATGCACGCAACCTGCTGGACTTCATGAAGCTGCTGTTCGACAAGGACGGCGCACTGGTCATCAACCTCGAAGACGACATCGTCGCGGCCTGCCTGATGTGCCGCGACGGCCAGGTCGTCCGCAAGAACGGCTAAGGAGCACGACAATGGAAGACATGCTGATTTCGCACGGCATCTACAACCTGATCATCTTCGTGCTGGCCATCTATGTGGGCTACCACGTGGTGTGGAACGTCACCCCGGCACTGCACACGCCGCTGATGGCGGTGACCAACGCCATTTCGGCGATCGTCATCGTCGGCGCCATGCTGGCTGCGGCCCTGACCGTGACCACCGCGGGCAAGCTGATGGGCACCCTGGCGGTGGCCCTGGCAGCGGTCAACGTGTTCGGCGGCTTCCTGGTCACACGCCGCATGCTTGAGATGTTCAAAAAGAAAACCAAGAGCGAGGCGCAATAATTAGCATGAGCATGAATCTGGTAACGCTCCTCTACCTCGTCGCCTCGATGTGTTTCATCCAGGCGCTCAAAGGCCTGTCGCACCCGACCACTTCGCGGCGCGGCAACCTGTTTGGCATGATCGGCATGGGGATCGCCATCCTCACCACGGTCGGCCTCATTTATAAGCTTGGCGCTGAGCTAGCCACCGCTGGCATCGGCTACGTGATCGTCGGCCTGCTGGTCGGCGGTACCGCCGGCTCGATCATGGCCAAGCGCGTCGAGATGACCAAGATGCCGGAGCTGGTGGCGTTCATGCATAGCATGATCGGCCTGGCGGCGGTGTTCATCGCGATCGCCGCGGTGCTCGAACCGCAATCGATGGGCATCGTCGCCGCCATCAGCGACCCGATCCCCACCGGCAACCGCCTGGAACTGTTCCTTGGCGCGGCGATCGGTGCCATCACCTTCTCCGGTTCCGTGATCGCCTTCGGAAAACTGTCGAGCAAGTACAAGTTCCGCCTGTTCCAAGGCGCACCGGTACAGTTCGCCGGCCAGCACAAGCTGAACCTGATCCTGGGCCTGACCACCATTGCCTTGGGCCTGCTGTTCACCTTCACCGGCCATTACAGTGCCTTCACCTTGATGCTGGTTCTGGCCTTCATCATGGGCGTGCTGATAATTATCCCGATCGGCGGCGCTGACATGCCGGTGGTGGTATCGATGCTCAACAGCTACTCGGGCTGGGCCGCAGCCGGTATCGGCTTCTCGCTGAACAACTCGATGCTGATCATCGCCGGCTCGCTGGTGGGTTCGTCGGGTGCGATCCTCTCGTACATCATGTGCAAGGCCATGAACCGGTCGTTCTTCAACGTCATCCTTGGCGGTTTCGGCGGCGATACCGGTGCCGGCGCGGCGCAAGGCTCGCAAGAGCAGCGCTCGGTGAAGTCCGGCTCGGCAGATGACGCGACCTTCCTGCTGAGCAACGCAGACAGCGTGATCATAGTCCCGGGCTACGGCCTGGCAGTAGCTCGCGCCCAGCATGCGCTGAAGGAGCTGACCGAGAAGCTGACTCACAACGGTGTGACCGTTAAGTACGCGATCCACCCGGTGGCGGGGCGTATGCCCGGGCACATGAACGTGCTGCTGGCCGAGGCCGAAGTACCGTACGACCAGGTGTTCGAGATGGAAGACATCAACGCCGAATTCGGCCAGGCCGACGTGGTGCTGGTGCTGGGCGCCAACGACGTGGTCAACCCGGCGGCGAAGAATGATCCGAAGTCACCGATCGCCGGCATGCCGATCCTCGAGGCGTTCAAGGCCAAGACCATCATCGTCAACAAACGCTCGATGGCCAGCGGTTATGCCGGTCTGGACAACGAGTTGTTCCACCTGGATAAGACCATGATGGTGTTCGGTGATGCGAAGAAAGTTATCGAAGACATGGTGAAAGCGGTAGCTTGACCGAAATTGACTATCAACGGCGCTGGCTATCGCCCATGATTAGTTTTGTTGCGCAGTCATATTTTGCCAGTGATGCGGATTGGTTTTAGAGCGCTTAGTACTCTAGCAGAGATAATAAATAGAACAGTGTCTAAGCTGGTAACACTTGACGTAGTGAGGTACTAGTATGTCATCCACTGGCTATCGAGAATATACGCATTCCGAACCTATGCAGTCCGTCGGTTTTCTCTTGCTTGATAATTTTACTCTGATATCTCTTGCGTCTGCTGTTGAGCCTCTGCGTATGGCGAATCAACTATCTGGTAGGGAATTGTATCGTTGGAGTACCCTTAGTGCCGATGGTGAACAAGTATGGGCCAGTGATGGACTTCAAATTACTCCAGACACTGGCGTCAGCAATGCGCCGATGATGGATACGGTGATAGTATGCGGGGGAGTTGGGATACAGAGTACTATTACGAGAGATCATATCATGTGGCTCCGTTCGCAAACTCGCAGATCCCAGCGTATCGGTGCGGTATGCACGGGTAGCTGGGCTTTAGCGTGTGCAGGGTTGCTGGATGGTTTTGATTGCAGCGTGCATTGGGAATGCTTAGCTGGTATGCAAGAAGCTTTTCCTCATGTTAATTTGAGTACCAAACTTTTTACCCTGGATCGAAATAGAATAACTTGCTCTGGTGGTACTGCACCTTTAGATGTGATGTTGCACTTAATAACCCGTGATCATGGTCGTGAACTTTCCGCTGCGATTTCCGAGATGTTCGTCTATGAGCGGATTCGGAATGAACATGATCATCAACGTGTTCCATTGAAGCATATACTTGATGCTAATCAGCCTAAGCTGCAAGAAATAGTTGCGTTGATGGAGGCTAATACAGAGGAGCTAATTGATTTAGATGAGTTAGCTGAATATGTATCAGTGTCTCGCCGTCAGCTGTAGCGGATTTTTCAGAAATACTTGGGTTGCTCTCCATCTCGTTACTATCTAAGACTACGATTGATTCGTGCTCGCCAATTATTGAGGCAAACAAATATATCAATAGTTGAGGTTGCTTCGGTTGTCGGTTTTGTCTCCACGCCACACTTTACAAAGTGTTATCGTGAGTGCTTCGGTTATCCTCCACGAAACGAGCGCGTCATCTCTGATAATAAACGTGTGGGGGAGGTCGTAGTGGGTGTGCCTTCCCGGAGAGACGTATATTTGAAGTTAGGTGAAGGTGGCGGTGAGTCAACGCTTGGTAGTGTAAAGTAATAAGCTGAGATATTCGTTGCGTTGATTGATGTGCTTGCTTCAATATTTGCAGGAAATTCAAGGGGCAAAACGAATAACGACTGCTAGAATTGATTTTAAAACTCAGCTTCTCATTGACGCAGGCGTTGCTGGCGGGATGCGTGTATTAGATACCGGCTGCGCGTCGGGTGACGTCGCCTTTCTCCTGAGTGGCATAGTTGGGATGACTGGTGAAGTCGTAGGGATCGACCATGATAAGGATGCGCTTGGTAGGGCGCGCAATCGCTCAAATATTGATCACCTGCGGATTCCCAAATTCTTCGAATATGAGCTTCTCGACATGCCCGAATCGCTTGGGTCGTTCGAAGCCGCGTGACATGGCATACTCGGCAAAATGTCGATAGAAACGCTGCTAAACACCAATGGCACCGGCAACTATCAGATTGCCCTTGGCAACGGTGCTCGCGTAATAACGGTACGCCGTGAGAGGATAGCCGTCGAGAACGCGCTCTTTCAATATTCGCAACCAATTGCTGCCCCAGCGCCAAAGCCTCTTACTCATCACTTTGAAGCTATCTTCCAGTGGACACGAAGATCTATTTGTACGGAGACTACTCGGCGGTTCGAAGCGTATAGGCAAAGAGGGAGGCGGGTTGCCACCTCCCTCGGTCATTAATGGTTTGCAGCGACTCCAGATGCGAGCGGTGCGTCCCATTCACCGCCTAAGGCCTTAAACAAGGTCACCTGATTTTCGAATTTTTGCAGGCGCAGTGCGATCAGGCTTTGTTGAGCGGTGTACAGTGTTCGCTGTGTGTCGAGCACATCTAGATAGCGCGATATTCCGGTGTCGTAGCGCTGCTGAACCAGGGTAAAGGCGTTTTCTGCTGCTTGAAGTCGAACGGTCTGGGTTTCCAGACGATCATCAATATTGGCACGGATAGCTAACGCGTCTTTAACCTCTCTGAACGCTACCTGAATCGTTTTTTGATACTGCGCAACAGCCAACTCTCTATTAGTTTCTGCGACCTTCAGGGAGGCGTCGAGTGCACCCCCGGTGAATATCGGCACGTTGATTTGGGGTATGAACGACCACGATCGGTTGGAGCCCGAGAATAAAGTGCCTAAGGAATCGCTAGCTCTCCCCACGCCAGCTGTAAGGCTGATGCTTGGGAAGTAGGCAGCTCGAGCTGCTCCGATATTCGCATTCGCACCTTTAAGGGAGTGCTCCGCTGCGATTATGTCAGGACGATGCTGCAGTAGATCCGATGGTAAGCCCTCATTTATGAGGCTGCCCGCCATTATTGATTCTATGTTAGTTGTTGGTAATAGGGATGCCGGCAGAGGATGGCCTAGCAACTGCTCCAGCATGTTCTCATCGGCGGAAATAGCGGTGTGCCAAGCTAGCTCGTCGTCGCGTGCGGTTTCGAGCTCTGCCAGGGCTTGGTGTGTTTCCAGCTGTGAGGAGGAGCCAGTCTGTTCGAGATCCGTTTGAAGTTGGTATCCATCCTGACGACTGCGTACGGTATCTTGGGCTACCTGCAATTGCTCTAGATCTGCCGCAAGGCGGAGGTACGTATGAATGACCTCTGAGGTTAATGCGAGCTCCGCGCTTCGACGAGCGGCGACAGTTGACAAGTAATCCTGGATAGCCTGGTTTTCAAGGCTGCGAATTTTTCCGAAGAAGTCCAGCTCCCATGACGTAATCCCGACCCCGAGTTGGTACACGCGGCTAGTTTCTGCCTCGCCGGTGCTCGAAACAGATGCTGGGGTTCGGCCTGTCGTGCCATTGAAGCCCGCTCCCATCGTAGGTACTAATTCAGAGCGTTGAATGCGGTATTGAGCTCTTGCTCGTTCTACATTTAAAGCGGCAATCACCAGATCTTGGTTGTTGTCGAGCGCAATTTTAACGACGCGGCGAAGCTTCTGATCAGTTATTAAGTCTCTCCACTGAGTTACGGTTGCCATAGATTTTTGGTTTGGCTTATTCAGAGATTGTTCAATATTCCAGCTGTCACTGATCTTCGCGGATGGCTTTTCGTAATTCGGTGCAAGGGTTCCGGTACAACCGCCCACTATCAAGCTTGAGACCACCAAGCCCAATCGGAAAATCGTATTAACGTTGCTCATTTAGCGTGCTCCTCATCCCGACTAGCCACTCGTTTTTTGTTTTTACTGAAGGCCGTTGAGACGACGACATAAAACAATGGAATGAAGAAAATCGCGAGGAACGTAGCAGTTAACATGCCGCCGATCACACCGGTACCAATAGCATGCTTACTACCTGCGCTTGCTCCGTGCGAGATTGCAAGCGGGATGACGCCCATTGTGAACGCCAACGATGTCATGACTATCGGGCGCAAACGTAGGCGTGATGCTTCGATCGCTGCCTCGCGGATGCTACGACCGCCTTTCTCATAGAGCTCCTTGGCAAATTCAACGATAAGAATTGCGTTCTTCGCGCAAAGGCCAACTGTAGTGAGGAGCCCGATTTGGAAAAAGGCATCATTTTCGAGCCCTCGAGCGAGCGTGGCAAGCACTGTCCCAATTACGCCTAGTGGTATGACAAGCATCACAGCAAACGGTACTGACCAGCTTTCATACAGTGCTGCCAGACACAAGAATACAGCGATAACCGAGAGTACATAGAGAGCGACAGACTGAGAGCCTGATAGGCGCTCTTCGTATGACAAACCTGTCCATTCGATACTGAAGCTCTTAGGGAGCGTCGCTGCTACTTCTTCGATAGCTTTCATCGCCTCACCTGAGCTGTAACCAGGGGCAGGTTGGCCCATCATTTCGATAGCGGGTGCCCCATTGTACCTTTCAAGCTTAGGTGATCCATAAGTCCAGTAGCCTTTCGCAAAAGAGGCAAACGAGACCATCTCTCCGGCCTTGTTTCGAACGTACCATTTGGCAAAGTCGTCAGGAGTGATTCGTGACGTCGGTACCCCCTGAACATATACGCGTTTGACGCGTTCACGGTCGATGAAATCGTTGACGTAGGACGAACCCCACGCGGCACTCATGGTGGTGTTTACATCCGCGAGCGTAACTCCGAAAGCCCTGGCTTTTTGGTCGTCAATGGTTATCTGATACTGAGGCTCATCTCCTTTACCATTTGGCCTTACTAGTGCGAGTTCAGGCCGCTTTGAGGCCGCCTCCAATAGCGTTGCCCTGGCCTTCATCAAATGTTCATGGCCTTGCCCGCTAAAGTCTTGCAGAAAGAAGTTGAAACCGGTTGCATTGCCCAGCTCCATGATCGCGGGAGGCATGAATGCTAATGCAACGGCTGATTTCATTTGACTAAAGCGAGCCATTGAGCGCGCCTGGAGTTCGGCTGCGGTGGTTTTTCGTTGATCCCAAGGCTTGAGCATGACAAACGCCATACCTGAGTTTTGCCCACGCCCAGCGAAATTCCAGCCATTTACGGCAAACACTGAATCAACAGTTTCGCCTTCTTCATTCAGAAGATAAGATGTTACCTCCTTCAGCGCGGCGTCTGTCTGATCTGCCGTACTGTTTGCTGGTAGCTCTACCTGAGCCAAGATGAAACCTTGGTCTTCATCCGGCAAAAACGAGGTAGGCAGTAGCGGGAACAGCAAGCCTAGGCCGGCAACGATTAGGATGAATGCGCTGAGTGACCGTTTTGGGCTTTTAAGGACACCAGAAATACCGCGCTCGTACTTATTGGCACTCTCTTCGAACATCCGGTTGAACCAACCGAAGAAACCTTTTTTCTCGTGATGTCCATGGGCAGGTTTCAATAGAGTTGCGCAAAGTGTCGGCGTGAATATCAACGCAACGAATACGGATAGGGCCATTGCAGTGACGATAGTGAGGGAGAACTGTCGGTAAATCACTCCAGTTGATCCGCCAAAGAACGCCATCGGAATAAATACTGCTGACAATACTAATCCGATGCCCACCAATGCCCCTGAAATCTGCTCCATCGATTTGCGGGTAGCTTCTAATGGTGAAAGACCTTCTTCCTCCATAATGCGCTCTACGTTCTCAACAACCACAATTGCGTCGTCGACTAGTAGGCCAATCGCTAATACCAGACCAAACATGGTCAAGATGTTAATCGTGAACCCAAATGCTGCCATTACACCAAATGTGCCAAGAAGTACGACAGGCACTGCCAGCGTAGGAATTATCGTGGCGCGAATATTTTGAAGGAAGAGATACATGATCAAAAATACGAGCACGATCGCTTCGATCAAGGTATGCACGACACCCTTGATAGATTCACTGACAACGGGAGCTGTATCATAGGGGTAGACGACTTTAACGCCGGCAGGGAGTGTAGGTGCGATCCGATCTAGGGTTTTTTTGACAGCAGCTACGGCGTCAAGCGTGTTACCCCCAGCTGCTAGTCTAAGGGCAATGCCTGCAGTAGGTTTGCCATTCGACATGGCGCTAATTGAGAAGTCATCAGCACCCAAGGCCACTTCGCCGACGTCTGCTAATGTTACCTGCGAGCCATCTGCATTCACCTTCAAAAGAATTTGTTTGAATTCTTCGGGAGTGCGCAGCAAGGATTTTCCAATGACTGTGGCGTTCAGCTGTACTTTACCCGCTAGTGGGCGGCTACCCAGTTGGCCGGAGGAAATTTGAACGTTTTGTTCTTGAATAGCCGCAATCACGTCGCCAGGCATCAAGTTATAGTTGTTGAGCTTAATAGGGTCGAGCCAAACGCGCATTGCGTTCTGAGCGCCCAGCACCATGAAGTCCCCAACCCCGGGCGTACGAGTCAGAGGATCTTGGAGTTGAGATACTACCAGATCACCAAGCGCGTAATTATCAAGGCGACCATCCTCGGACACCAAGGCTGCTACCATCATAAAGTTAAGCTTATACTTAACTACGCGCAAACCGATTTGCTGTACTGATGTTGGTAGCATCGGTGTAGCTAGCGCGAGCTTATTCTGCACTTGTACTTGAGCGGTATCCGGATTCACATTTTGCTCAAATGTGATTACGATAGTCGCGCTGCCATCCGTGTTGCTCTCCGAACGGATGTAGCGCAGCCCATCTAAGCCATTTAATTGCTGTTCAATGACTTGGGTAACAGTATCCTGAACGGTTTGTGCAGATGCTCCAGGGTAACTGGCAATAATCCCGATGGCAGGAGGGGCAACATCAGGATATTGATTGACGGGAAGCTTAAGAAGCGATAGCCCGCCGGCTAACATTACTACGATTGCAATGACCCAGGCGAAAACTGGGCGTTCAATAAAAAACTTTGACATGTAGTCCGCCGTTATTCACCGTATTGGGTGGTTGCCAGTTTACTTTCAAGGGCAGTATTCGAAACTTTCACTTTGATGCCGGGCTGAACGTGCTGGATCCCGTCGACCACCACTCTGGCGCCAGGGACTAGCCCACTAGATACAAGCCATTGTCCGTCAATCGACCTTTCAGTCTTGATGCCGCTTAATTTCACAGTGTCGTCAGAGTTGAGTTCATATATTGAAGCCATGCCTTGGCTGTCACGGGATACTGCTCGCTGCGGCACCAGTACTGCGTTTTCAAGAGTACCCTCTTCAAGCTCGGCACGTACAAACATCCCAGGCAGCAGCGTTCCCTTTGGGTTTGGAAAAATAGCGCGTAATGTGACCGAGCCCGTACTTTCGTTGACGCTGACCTCTGAAAATTGGAGTTTTCCTGTGTATTCGTACTTGCGACCATTTTCCAAGACGAGATGGATATTGGCTCGGTCTTCATCATCTGTTTTGAGAAGGCCGTCAGCAATGTCTTGCTTCAGTTGTAGAAGCGAAATCGATGGTTGAACGATGTCCACATAGATGGGGTCGAGCTGCTGAACGGTCGCAAGCGCAGCTGACTGATTGGCAGTAACAAGCGCTCCTTTAGTGACGGTTGATCGACCGATACGCCCAGAGATCGGGGCAGTAATGTCTGTGTACCCCAAATCGATTCGCGCGCTCTCCAAAGCTGCTTGCGCTTGAAGGAACTGCGATCGCGCATCGTCATATTCCTGTTGGCTGATTGCTCGAGACTTCACCAATGTCTCGTAGCGTCTCAACAGCGCTTTGGCAGATTCAAAGCTTGCCTGAGCTCGCAGCATCGCTGCGCGGTATGGAGCGGGATCAATTTTGTACAGCAGTTGACCTTGCTTTACTTCAGCGCCTTCTTGGAACGCTCGGTTCATCAGAACGCCACCAACCTGAGGACGGATTTCCGCAACAACGTTGGCGCGTGTTCGACCAGGGAGAGTCGTCGAGAGCTGGACTGGTCTTGCTTGGATGGTTATCGCATTGACCTCCGGCTCTGGTTGTCTAGCCGCCACGCTTTCGCCCTCACGACAAGCGGAGAGCATTACGCACGCTGCGATGCCGGTAATGCCGATGACCAGCGGTTTGTCGAATCTCATTTTATGTATCACCAGTCTAGGTGGCTTGACCCACCTATAATTTTTCCCTACACCCCGCTGCCTTTGATGGCAGCTTCGAGCGCACTCATAGGAGGAGAGCGGTTTTCAAAAAAAACTAGGTCGCCCGACCCACCTATTTTTAGTGTACACTGATCTGGTTGGTAGGAGGCAAGCTCAGAATCCGCTTGCAGGTCAATGACTGTTGGAGAGCTCAATGGTTGGTAAGAAATCCGGCGATTCCGCAGTGGCGTTGCGCCGTAAAGAGCAGGTGCTGGCCGCGGCGGCAGAGTGCGTGCGCCGAGAGGGTTTTCATCGGACGAGCATGTCCCAAATTTCAGCTGCGGCGGGCATGAGCTCTGGTCACATCCATCATTTTTTTGGAGGGAAGGAGGGCATTATCGAGGGGGTCGTTGCCCGAGAGCATAGTGAGCTCGGTGATTTCGTCGATGAGGTGCGTGTAGCAAGTGATGGGAATGACCCGATCACGGCCCTGGTCAACCTTGTGCCGAAGTGCGCTGAGCGCTACATGGATAGTAGCAATGCAGCACTGGCGATTGAGATCCTCGCAGAATCTACTCGCAACCCCAAGGTTGCGTCGCTCCTCAAAGAGAACGATGTGAGCGTGAGTGCGTCTTTCAATGAACTATTTGGTGGTAGTTCTGCCGAGGTAAAATCTAGCTGCGAAATCGTTGCCGCACTTTTCGAGGGGCTATCAGCCCGAGCGCTTCGAAATCCTGAGTCGAAGAGGCGGATCGACATGTCCATGCTGCAGCGAGCGGTTGAGCAAATCATGAGGGTTAGCTGAATGTCTATTCCGAATTTGCGGCATGCCGTGTCTTGATTGCCGTTTAGGGAGGGGTGCGGCTCGGCTCACTCCGCCGTACCTGAGTACCACACCCCTTCGGTTCAATCAGTGTTGGTGCGCTTCTCCAACGAACGTGAGGGTAGTGGACAAGCTCGTTTGTGAGACCTGATTTTCGCCCTCATTCGGTAGTTTGGCTTGTGCTGCTATCACATTAAGGCCGGCATTGCGAACAGTGACAGTCGCTCGACCTCTTGCATCTGTTTTTACTGGTGTAGCATCTGGCATGCCTCGATAGTCATCAAACAGTGCTAAGTCTGCAATTGGCTTCCCATCAATGGTTACCTCGACGGGAAGGCTATGTCCTACGCCCACCTCGGTTGGGTCTCGCAAGGGGCGAATGACCATCCTCAGACGCAGGTTGGCAGGGATATCGGCATGCGGCTGCAAAATTGCCAAGCTGTATTTGAAGCTGTGCGAGGTGCTGATCGCACCTGGAACCTCTGCTTTAGAGGCGTCAACGGACTTACCGTCTTTTGTTTGACTCCAGACGCCGTTGTCCAACGTGACTGTTAAAACCGCGGGCTTGCTGAGGGGGGACAAGCGCGCGTGATCGCTTTCGCGCTGTACAGTAACGGGGATAGTTTTGCCCTTCAGATCATATGCCCAGACTTCTTTGATTTTTTCCGCCGCGTACGGGTCATCTTCAGCACCATGGCCGTAAATCACTTCTAGCTGGCCGTAGCGTTTTTCAGTCCAGATGCCGTGGGCTTCCACTGCCTGGATGCTGAGCAAACTGATGGTGGTTGCGAGGGATAGGGGGAGTCTCATGGAGCTACCTTGTCGTGGTTGGGGAAGGCGTTCTACCTATGAGCGACATCACGCCCCTAAGAAATCAGCCGCTTAGCTTGAAGCATGGATTCGATGGTGCTGCACACTGCAATGTTGTATGGTTAAAGATACACTATAACATAGCATTTGGATGTCATTATGTATCGTTCCAGACGCCCCGCTTGGGCTTGGGCTTTTATCGGTGCCGCGTTGAGCACAGGTTTAGGCGTTTCCGAACCGATTTCGGCTGAAGAATTGGAAGCTGCAAGCGGGATCACAGAGCTCGAGGCGATCCAGGTTACTGGTGAGGGAGGAAGCAGAAAGCACATCGAGCCGCTATCGCGCGGGAAGGTGAGCAATGCTGTTGAGAGTCTGCCAGCGGGGGTGACTTCAATCACGCAGGAGGACATACAAACGCTCAACGTTGACCGAGATATTTCCAATATTTACCGGCGTGTACCCGGAGTAGTGGCCAACAACATCGATCAGGGCGATACCGGTAATGGATTTCGCATGCGAGGCTTTGCTACCAATGGTACGCACGGTGCCGACGTCGCCGTTTACGTTGATGGTATACCTCAGAACATTCCCTCCAGCCAAGGCGGAGCAGGTCATGGCCCCGTATTTCTGGAATGGTTGACTCCCCAAATGATCAGGAGCGCTAATGTCATTAAAGGGCCGGTGTCTGCTCTGTATGGTGATCAGAATCGGGCTGGAGCGGTGGAAATCGAGACACTGGATGGTGGCAGCGTGGCTTCCAGTATCGGTTTGGACGTTGCCAGTTTCGATGGGCGTCGTACTAACCTGGTGTTGGGCGGTGAATATGAGGGCTTAGAATCGCTGTTCATCGTCGACATTTACAAAACTAACGGATACCGAAAGGCCGCTGAAACCAATCGGGACAATTACTTCTGGAAGTTGAGTAAGGTTATCGACGACGTTAAATATTCTGCGCGCTTCAGTCATTACGAATCGGACTTCAAAAATGACGGCTATCTCAACTTGCCCGCGCTTCGAGCAGGTACGATTGGTCGCCGAGATACCGATAATCTGTATGGCTTCGGCAACGCTAATAGGAACACCTACGTATTCAATCGTGCTCCGGCTTATGACGAAGCGGGCCTGTACTACACAGCGTATTACGAGGATTTTAGACGGGTTCGAGCAATTTCTAATGGTACCAATACTCATAATTACGGAAAAGATGATCGCGATATATATGGGGGTCGATTAGCTTATAACTTCGTTGCGAGTGAATCGGCATCATTGATGGTAGGAGCCGATGTCCGGCGCGACAAAGGAGTTGCGTTTCGCCAGCAGTATAGAAACTTTGAGCCTACACCAAATTTCTATTACGACTTCGATATGGATCTCATCACATATGGGGTGTTTGCACAAGGTCAATACAAGCCGATCGATTCAGTTAAGTTGATGGCAGGGGTTCGGTATGATCGGTTCGACTATGATATCGAAAATCTGAAATTCCGTGATGCTGACACGGGTTATAATAGTTCTGTTACGACACCTAAGTTTGGTTTGGCTTGGACACCCATTCGAGAACTGGAAATCTTTACGAATGTAGCTCAAGGGTTCCGCTCACCTGCGGCTGAGTATATTAGCTCTGGCAGCAGCAGTGCCTTAGCGCCTAGTGAAACTGGAGGCCAAGTCAATAGCAGTGTTCGGCCAAGCAAGGTAAAGTCCTACGACATTGGATTCACTGTACGTCCTTCTGACCGTTTATCGAGCACCACAGAGTTTTACTACATCGAGAACGACAATGAAACTGTTCAGACCTCAGCAGGTGTTTACGAGCAGGTCGGCAGTACTACCCGCAGGGGGGCAGAAACTAGCTTCAATTACCAAGCAACATCGACAGTCAGTGCGTATGCCAGTTACGGGCGCATAATTGACGCGAAGATTAATAATCCTTCGCCGGGTACCGGTGCACTCCTTTCAGTCCCAGAGCACACCTACAAGGCAGGGGTTCAGTACCGCAACAGATTCATGGCGGGTCAAGTCACTCTTAACGCCGACGTTTATCACCTGGATGGCATTCCCTACTACATAGGGACTGACAAAAATGAGATGCCGCCTTATACCCGTTACGATTTAAGGGCCAGCTACGACTATAGCGATTACCAGTTTAGCGTATATGGTACCTTCCAGCCGCATCGCTACGGGACTGAAGTTGCCTATGGTACGAGCGGTGGACTTGTGATTGTTCCGCAGCCCTCTACAACGCTTGGTGCTTCGATCAGGTACTTTTTCTGATTTCTCAAGGATCTAAGGTGGTGTCGGGAGCGCAGGGTTGAGTATCGCCTCTGCCCATAGCGACGGTGGAATTCATCATTTGGGGGCTGCAAATTCGTGATGGGAGTAGAATAGGCGGCGTCTCAGTTGGGAGAGCTCTGGGCTGTACATCCCTAACGTAACAACATGTTTTGTCTAATGGCTTAGAACGCTTCGTTAGCTATTAAGCTGTCTGAACTTGAAAAGGGGGGCTTCCAGTTGGATGTCCCTGCAAGGCAGGACTAAAAGGTAAGCGCGTCAGTTATGCCTAACCGGGCGTTGCCTGCAGAGCGAGAGAAAAAGTATTCAGCACGCTTATCACGATGCTTACGCTTTAGGAGGTTATGGATGACAATTTTTACTCTGAATTACCGCCTGAATGATGAACCTAAGGGCTATCAGGTGGTTCTCGAAGAAAAATTTCTTAGTGATCACGAGGCAGCAATTCATCTAATTGAGTTGCATTATGGTGATAGCGAAAGCTGGATAGTGATGCCTGATGCATCGCCAGAAGATATTCTCGCCCAGGCGGAGCTGCTTGGGCTGTGGGAGATCAATATTACTCTTGAGGCGGGGAACTCTCTCTCTCTCGATGAGAGTGCGGGAAGTTTCCCATGAGGAATTAGAGTTCAGTCGTGTGATCAGTACTCTCCATCAAGATCTAAAGTGGCTTAGGGCGAATTGATTAATGCTGATTTGTTAGGAGGTCAGTAGGTGTGTGTGAAGGCGCAGCTCAGTGGCTGAACTGCGCTTTTTTGTAAAGCGGAAAACTACAATCAAACGTCGCAGGTATTTAATGGAAGTCGGGACGCGATGCGGTTATGTATCTCTTCAACAATGTGATCAGACGAAAGCTCATCCGGCGAACTAGCTTCTTTTCGTAACCATTCAATTGCGGAGTTTAAGTCCATCACGCCAAGGTCTTTGCCGTCCCTGGTGCGCAGTGCGATGGTTCCTTGCTCCTGCTCCTTAGTGCCTGCGACAAGGAGGAATGGAATCCGTTGAAGTGTCATTTCTCGGATTTTGTAGCCGATCTTCTCGTTGCGGGTGTCAGTTTCAACCCGCAGGCCCTTGCAGCGCAGCAGTGTGGCGACATCTCGAACATAGTCGGCATGCTGTTGCGAAATAGAGCAAACGACCACTTGGATGGGTGAAAGCCAAGTTGGAAGCTTGCCAGAGTGATGTTCTAGCATGATGCCCGTGAAACGCTCCAGAGAGCCGAAGAGGGCACGGTGCAGCATGACTGGTCGCTTGCGAAGGCCGTCTTCGTCGACGTACTCGATACCGAATCGTTCAGGAAGGTTCATGTCGACTTGAAGTGTGCCGCACTGCCAGTCCCGGCTAATAGCGTCGCGCAGCACGAACTCAAGCTTGGGCCCGTAGAACGCCCCCTCACCTGGATTGACTTGGTACTCGAGGTTCATTTCTTCGAGGGAGTGGATAAGCGCTCCTTCGAGTTGATCCCAGGTTGCGTCACTGCCGATTCGGTTGGCGGGTCGAGTAGACAGCTTGATGCGCACGTCCTCGAAGCCAAACTGGCGATAGATGTCCAGTACTAGACCCACGACGGATCGGCATTCTTCGTTCATTTGTTCGGGGGTGCAGAAGATGTGCGCGTCGTCTTGGGTGAAGTGACGCACCCGAAGCAACCCATGCAGAGAGCCTGAGGGCTCATACCGATGGACTTTGCCGAATTCGCCCATGCGAATCGGCAAGTCGCGATAGCTCTTGAGGCCGTGTCGATAGAGGAGGGTGCCGCCGGGGCAATTCATCGGCTTAAGAGCTAGGGCTCGACCATCCTCGGTTTCGGTCGTGAACATGTGATCACGATAGTTATGCCAGTGTCCGGACGTTTCCCACAGGCTGCGATCCATGACGTCTGGCGTGTTCACTTCGACATAGCCCGCGTCATTCTGTCGGCGTCGCATGTAGGCGATGAGAGACTGAAACACCGTCCATCCCCGCGGGTGCCAGAAAACTGATCCTGGTGCGTCATCCTCGAAATGGAAAAGGTCGAGTTCTCTTCCGATCTTGCGATGGTCACGCTTCTCGGCTTCCTCAAGTCGAACGAGGTGGGCTGACAGCTGCTTTGCATCGGCCCAAGCCGTTCCGTAGATGCGCTGAAGCTGCTCGTTTTTTGCATCACCGCGCCAATAAGCGCCCGCTAGCTTGGTCAGTTTGAATGCCTTCAAGAAGCGAGTATTGGGTACGTGAGGGCCGCGGCACATGTCCACGTATTCTTCGTGGAAGTAGAGCCCCATCTCCTGGGTATCTGGCATGTCCTCGATTAGCCGAAGTTTGTAGTCTTCGTGTCGTGCCTTGAAGATCTGGATGGCCTCATCGCGCGGCGTCATGCGCTTGACGACATCGTACTCTTTGGCGATCAGCTCGCGCATGCGAGCTTCGATGGCTTCGAGGTCTGCCGGGGTGAATGGCCTTTCAAACGCTACATCGTAGTAAAAGCCCTCATTGATCACCGGGCCAATGACCATCTTTGCGGTCGGGTAGAGTTGTTTGAGTGCATGGCCAACCAGGTGGGCGCATGAGTGACGGATGATGTCCAAGCCTTCATCATCTTTAGGGGTGATTACCTGCAATTTAGCATCGCGGTCAATCATCTCGCAGGCGTCCACCAAGCGGCCATCAACCCTTCCTGCCACCGTGCTACGTGCCAAACCGGCGCTGATGGATGCTGCTACGTCGTGGACAGTGACGGGGTTATCGTAGGTACGAATTGATCCATCTGGCAGCGTGATGGAAACAGGGGAGGGGTGTGCGTTATCTGGCATCGTCACAGGCTTCTCGATCTTAAAATACTGTGGGTCGTCCGCTAGCGGACGACCTGGTCATAAATTGGGTGGGCTGCAAGTTCTAGCTGCGAGCACGGCTACTCGCGCAGGGCATCAGCTACACAAACCTTCCAGCTCGGTCTGGATCATGGTGGGCTTCGACTTCACCCGTTCGTACAGCTTGGGGTCAGTCCACTGGGCAGTGATCGCGGGAGAGAACTCAATGAGGTCGAGGTCAATC
Organism: Pseudomonas sp. S31; assembly: GCF_016648105.1. Taxonomy (GTDB): domain Bacteria; phylum Pseudomonadota; class Gammaproteobacteria; order Pseudomonadales; family Pseudomonadaceae; genus Aquipseudomonas. Next base: position 125,446 of record NZ_JACVVE010000005.1, read on the forward strand.
AAGCCCATACGGGGGTTCACAACATCCTCGCGAAAGCACTGCGCATACCCCGTCTCGGTTTCGTGCACGATCACTGAGTGGAGCTGAACGCCGGATTCACCGTTCTTCATTTCGGTGTTCTCCAAAGCGGCTTCCACCAAGCGGAAGATCAATCTGGAGAACTGCTCAGCACTCGGTGACACGGGGATGAGTACCCAGCGCTCTGAATGCCTGCGAATGGACGCAATGTAATCAGGATCATCCTGTGACCAGATCGCGACGGCGTGATCGAAGGCGTCGATCAATTCACGAACGTCCCCTTTAAGCAGCCCAAAGTCATACACCATCTGCCCGTGATCCAGGGCGTCAGCTTGCAAGAGCAGCTCCACTTTGTAGGAGTGCCCATGAATCGAGTGAGAGCAGCGACGGGTGCTGCAGCCTCGCACGATGTGCGCGTTCTCGAATTTGAATAGCTTACGGATCAGCATGAACCACCTTTTTCTTTGCTGCCTTTCGACGGTACAGGGTCAAATCCACCGGGATGCAGTGGGTGGCAACGCAAGAGCCGGCGTAGCGTCAACCAGCTTCCCATCAGCGCGCCATGAGTTCGCAGTGCTTCTATCGAGTACTGGGAGCATGAAGGGTGAAATCGGCATCGATTGCCTAAGGCTGGGCTGATGAACAGTTGGTAGCCGCGCACCAGTGCAATCAAGATCGCGTTCGGCCATCGCTTCATATCACGCTCCTTGCTACCGGGCGCAGCTTGGAGCCTCCTGGGCTGTCCTCGATGCTGAAGCCAGCTTCTAGCAACTCGTCACGTAGGGCGTCGGCTCTGGCGAAGTCGCGCGCACTACGTGCTTTGTTTCTTGCTTCCAGCAATGACTCAAGATGCTGTCGATGACTCGGGGGTTGTTCCAAAGGCGCTACTGGCGGGCTCAAGGCAGCGAGGGCGGCGTGAGGCTCTTGCTGCAGTAGGCCGACCAGTCCAGCAGATTTGAGCAGCCGTGCTTTACTGAGTGACCGCATTTCATCTGTCTCCGCCTGATCAAGCTCCGCCCTGATTACATGCAGCCGGGCCAGTGCCTCGGTCACGCCCAAGTCATTCTTTAGCGAATTCAGCACTTGGTCGTCCGGCGCCACATCAGCAGGGGCGGCCAGCGAACTGACCTTCGACAGGGAGGTATAGAACCGAATCAGGGTTTGGACAGCAGACTGCAGGCGCTGCGTATTCCAGTCCATCGGGCGGCGGTAGTGGGTAGACAGCAGGGCAAATCGAATCGCTTCTCCAGGTGCCTGAGCAAGCAGGTCTCGGACTAGCAATACGTTGCCCAGTGATTTGGACATCTTCTGACCATCGACGGTAACGAAGCTGTTGTGCACCCACGTGCGGCAGTAGAGTGTACCGTTCGAACAAGCGCCCTGAGCAATCTCATTCTCGTGGTGAGGGAAAATGAGGTCTTGGCCTCCACCATGAATGTCGATGGTATGGCCCAGGTGTCGACCAATCATGGCAGAGCACTCTACATGCCATCCTGGTCTACCTCGTCCCCAAGGGCTGCTCCAGCCGGGCATTTCAGAGGTCGAAGGTTTCCAGAGAACGAAGTCCAAAGGGCTGCGCTTATATGGAGCTACCTCGACCCTTGCCCCCGCCAACATGTCTTTGGGTGAACGCCCTGATAGGTGGCCGTATGCGGGGTACGAGGGGACATGGAAGAGCACATGCTCTTGCTCGACGTAGGCATGGCCGCGATCAACGAGTCGTTTGATCAGCGCGATGATCTCTGGAATATGGTCGGTAACACGTGGTTCCAGGTCGGGCGAGGCGACTCCAAGGGCTGCCATGTCTTCATGGTAGGCATCAATGAAGCGGCTAGTGATGTCCGCTATGGGAGAGCCTGACGCGATTGCTGCCGCATTGATCTTGTCGTCCACGTCCGTGAAATTTCGCGCGTAAACGACCTCGTTAAATTCGTGGCGCAGGACTCTGGCAAGGATGTCGAAAACAACTGCAGGTCTGGCATTCCCGATGTGCGCGTAGTTGTAGACGGTAGGGCCGCATACATACATGGTCACCCGATCAGGCTGCTCTGTGCGCAACGCTTCTTTCTGGCGGGTGAGGGTGTTGTGAAGGTGGATGCTCGACCTCATACGCTGATGCCTTCGATATGTCCTGCCTTGTCTTTAAAGGCTCTGAACGTCGCCTCGATCATCTCTCGTGTCACGTCTTGAGTGATGAAGACCAAGCGGGAACGCCGGTCGTCTGTCGGCCAGGCGGGTAGCGGCGCGGACGGATGGAAGATGTGCTGGACGCCGTGCAGGGCGATCGGCGTGTCGCGCCCTTCGATGTTGAGGATGCCTTTGACCCGGAGAATGTTGCTGCCCAGCAAGGTCATCAACACTTCTAGCCAGCATTCCAGAGCAAGCTCGCTGATGGGGTTGTCGATGGTGAAGCAGAACGCACGAATTCGGTCGCCGTGGCGGTTTACGTCCTGCTGAGGTGCTCGCAAGCCTGCAGAGAGCAATCCTCGACTCATGATGTTTTCGGGTTGAGGCGAGACCTGGAATTTAGGGGCAGAGGTGGCCTTGTATGCGTGCTCGTTTAACCAGCCTTCAACATCGGGCGATTTACCCTCGTGGGTGAACAGGCCGAGGCCCAGAATTTTGCACGCCTCTAAATGACCGATCTGGATTTCCCAGCGAGGTGCTGCAGGGTTGATGTCTGAAAGTCGTTCTAAAAGCTCTGCCCGATGTTCAGGGCTAACAAGATCGCCTTTGGTCAACAGCAATACATCAGCCATGGCGGCTTGCTTGATAGCCTCCTGATGGTGATCAAGCGTAGCCATGCCGGTGGCCAGGTCTACTGTCGCTACTACACCATCAAGGCGATATTTGGTGGCGATCTGTGCATGCGTCATGAGCGTGTGGATGATCGGCGCTGGATCGGCCAGGCCTGTCGTTTCGATCAGCACACGGTCAAACTGGCGGTTGCCCTCCCGCGAGAAACGCCATGTGATGTCTCGCAGTGTCTGGACAAGGTCTCCACGAATAGTGCAGCAGACGCAGCCGCTCCCCATTTCCATGACGATGTTCTCGTTACTGTGGGTAACGAGAAGATGGTCGAGAGCCATCTCACCAAATTCGTTGATGATGATCAGCGTGTTGGCAAATGCTGGCTGTCTCACCAATTGATTTAACAACGTCGTTTTGCCGCTGCCGAGAAAGCCTGTCAGCAGTGTGACGGGGATCAGCGATCTACATGCTTCACCGCTCATGGTGCGAACTCTGTTCAAAAGGTGTAGACCAGGCAGCTGCATCATGAGGATGCAGGCTCTCCAGGTGCCGCACATGAACTTTAGGATTGTTGTACCCCGCGAGTGCTACGCGAATCCGTCGAGCGGCATCCTCGACGAACATCAGGTTCTGGCCATTCAGTGCTGCGAATGCCTGCTCATCAGCCCGTTTGACTGCGGTTTGGACTGGAGTACCTAGTGCACTCTCAACAGCTTCAATCAAAGACAGCAACCCCAGGTTGGGGGAGGTGCGCTCAACCGAAACGCATACGTGTGCTTCGCTGCGCTGGCTGTGGGGTGTTGCGAGAGATGCGTTTACTCGTAGCCAGCTTGCGACAGTGGCCGGATCAACCAATGGCTGTTTTGAAAATGATTGGAGGAAACTTTCCTCGATCAGCTGGCGAGACAGCGCCGCGGAGCAAGGGCATGTCGATGAGTAGTCGACAGTGCACTCAACGCTCAGCGTGAACTCATCGTCCACTAGCGATGCGTTCAGTTGTACAGGGTATGACTTCCACCCCGATAGACCTTCCGTGACGAGAGCTGGGCGACGGATGAGTAGATCAAAGTCGAGCCGAAGCCTTGCACTACGGCTATCACAGTCGTGGTGGCTGTCGACCATGCTGCTCAGCAATGTATGCACATGCATCGGCGAGATGTGTGCCTCTTGTCCCCAGCTGTCTAACAGCCGATAGAGTCGGGACATGTGGATGCCTTTCACCTGGGGCGCAGGTAAGTCGACTTGCACATCTGCTTTGGCGTGAAGCTCACGATGATAGCCCGGCTCGTCAATCGTGACTGGGAGGTCGATTCCTTGCATGCCAACCCACTCGAGGGGGCCAAGCGTCGGAGCAATGTCGGTGACGGAAACGTCGGGAAGTACTGCACTCATGTTCATTATCCGTAGGTTTCTGGCCCTCCCAATCACGGGAGGGCTCTTACAATTCAGTTCCAGCCAGGAAGCGGGTTTTTAAGCTTCATCCAGCCTTTCGGGCCTTGAGCCATCTCATCGTCTGTGAGGAGGCATGCATCAAAGCTGGCTCGCAGCGCGGGCTCATCCATGTCCATGCCGATCAATACGAGCTCTTGTCGTGCATCGCCCACATCTTCGTGCCACTTAGCGCGAATTTGCTCGACAGATTCGGTATCAGTTGGCCAGCGATCTTCTGGGATAGCTGCCCACCAGTATCCGGCGGGGCCGTGGCGTGCTACCGCGCCTGCCTGCGACCAGTTACCGGCCATAGCTGGTTCGCTGGCTAGCCAGAAGTAGCCTTTGGAGCGCACGACCCCCGGCCATTCACTCTCAACCAGCTCATGAAAACGCTCGGGATGGAAGGGGCGGCGAGCGCGGTATACGAAGCTGCTAATTCCATACTCTTCCGTCTCCGGCGTATGGGTGCCACGCATTTCCTGCAGCCAGCCAGGGGCTCGAGAAGCCTCGTCGAAATCGAACAAGCCTGTATTCAGCACGCGATCCAGTGGGACTTTGCCGAATTCGGAGATCTCAATCTTCGCTCGAGGATTCAGGCTATTGAGGATGGCGATCAGTTGCCTATGCTCGTCCTCACTGACCAGATCAATCTTGTTGAGGACGATCACATCGCAGAACTCGATCTGCTCAATCAGCAGATCTACAACTGTGCGGACGTCCTCTTCTCCCAGCGACTCACCCCGCGCCTGCAAGCTATCGCGCGAGCTGTAGTCTCGGAGAAAATTGAACGAGTCCACGACGGTAACCATGGTGTCTAGACGAGCTACCTCGCCCAGGCTGCGACCATCATCACCCTCAAAGGTGAATGTCTCCGCCACTGGTAGTGGTTCAGAAATGCCGGTGGACTCAATGACCAATTGATCGAATCGCCCCTCCTTGGCGAGGCGATCCACTTCGACCAGGAGATCCTCCCGCAGCGTGCAGCAGATGCAGCCGTTGCTCATCTCAACTAATTTTTCATCCGTGCGTGAGAGCTCTGCGCCCCCGTCTCGCACCAGAGAGGCATCGATGTTGACGTCACTCATGTCATTGACGATGACGGCGACGCGTCGGCCTTCGCGGTTGTTCAGGATGTGGTTGAGTAGCGTAGTTTTGCCTGCTCCTAAAAAACCGGACAAGACAGTTACGGGAAGCTTTTTGGCTTCGCTCGGGTTCGTTGGGGCGGTCATCAGGGGCCTCACGGTAATTTATGGCGTAGGCGTACTGCTTGTAGTAGCTAGCCTTTAGAGGTGTGTTCGAGCTTGCAGCAATTGGCACATTTTCCGTGCAGCTCTATCGTTGAGCTGCCGAGCGCAAACACGTTCTGCTTCACCCAGGTACCCAAATACCTGTTAAGCGAAGGCACGATGAACTCATCGACCCGTCCACATGAGTCGCATATCGCAAACGCTCTCACAGCTTTCTCGCAGGTCGAGGACGGATCACATTTCACGTACGCGTTCAGAGATTCCAGGCGTTGAACCAGGCCGCGCTTGGTAAGGTTTCCGAGTGCCCGGTAAATCTGTGTGGGGGCTTTGAAGCCTTCACTCTTCAAGCTTTCAAGGATTTTGTACGCGCTCAGTGGCGTACTTGATTGCTGAAGGGTGGCCAGAACCAATTGCTGATTAGTGGTGAGTCGCATGCAGGCCTCGCGTCGAACGTGAAACTTGAGTCATGTCATCCATAATGTTTACGTTATAACGTAACATAGCGCCCCACGCCACAAAAAATGTCGCGAGCATGCGCGCGTTCTGGGCGGACAGAGGTTGAGAAATGCCGAGTTCCCGCGTGGTTGGATGAGGAAAATGAAGAAATGGAAGGGTGTATGGACAGACGCAGCTTGCTCAAATTTCTACTGGCTGGGTTGGCGCTGCCGGCTTCGCTGACTGCACATGCAGCTCAGGCGGTGAGCCGGGTGAGTGTTAGTCAGTCAGGAGGTGCTACTCGGTTTTTGCTCGATCTGAGCGGCCCGGTGATAGCCAACAGCTTCAGCTTAGAATCTCCGCCGCGCCTAGTGCTTGATCTTCAACAGGCCGTACTAAACGTGCCATTGAGTAACCTAGCGCTTGACGGTACTCCTGTTCGAGCAATTCGGAGCGGGAAGACGCCTACAGGCGATCTGAGGATTGTTCTGGATCTGGCTAATTCCGGAGTTCGTGGAGAGCTACGACCTGTCTCTGCTGGAAGCCACAGATTGGAGCTGGAGTTGGTTGATCCCTCGTTCAGGGTTGCCGCGGCAGCTGGTGCGACCCAGGCTGCACTAGAGCCGCCGAAGGGTAAGTCCAATCGCGATTTACTGGTAGTGATCGATGCTGGGCATGGAGGGAAGGATCCGGGCGCGGTGGGCGCCAAGGGTGAACAAGAGAAGATTGTTGCCTTGCAAATTGCGACATTGCTGGCTAAGCGAGTCAATGCGCAAAAGGGTTATAAAGCTCGGCTGGTGCGCACCGACGATATCTTCATCCCGTTGCGTAAACGAGCTGAGCTGGCGCAGCGATTGAATGCCGATCTTTTCGTGTCTGTGCATGCGGATGCCGCGCCTAGATTGACCGCGTCAGGTGCATCAGTCTTTGCGCTTTCGCAGGGTGGTGCTACCTCCTCTATGGCTCGATGGATGGCTGAGCGAGAAAATGGCGCCGACTCCGTTGGGGGTGGTCTGGCTGTGAAGCTTCGAAAAAACGACCCGATGGTCGCTGGCGTTCTGCTCGATATGTCAATGAATGCGACTATCTCAACGAGCCTGGATCTTGGGCATCAGGTTCTTTCGCAATTGGGAGAGGTGTCGGGCTTGCATCAGTCGAAGGTCGAGCAGGCAGGGTTCGCGGTGCTCAAGTCTGCTGCTATCCCATCAATCCTGGTCGAGACCGGATTCATTTCCAATGCGGGTGATTGTCGTCGACTGCATGACGTGCGGCATCAGCGCAAAGTGGCTGACGCGATATTTGCTGGATTGGAAGGGTACTTCCGCCAGCAGCCGCCGCCAGGCAGCCTGATCGCGGCGATGGCTCGTTCGGGAACGGCCTAAATGTGGCGGAGAGAGCCGTAGTGTGCGCTGTTAGACATGATGGCGCACGATTAGGCTGCTCTCCGCGGGCCTCAATCGCGCTGCAAGCGCTCGGCGGCTTCAATGGCGAAATAGGTCAGCACACCGCTGCAGCCAGCACGCTTGAAGGCCATGAGTGACTCCAGCACGACCTTGTCCGGATCCAGCCATCCGTTATCGATGGCTCCTTTTATCATCGAGTACTCGCCGCTTACCTGATAGGCAAACGTCGGCACGGCAAATGTCGCTTTCACCCGCTGGATAATATCCAGGTAGGGCATGCCTGGCTTGACCATGACCATGTCTGCGCCTTCTTGGAGATCCAGTGCAACTTCCCGTAATGCCTCGTCACTGTTGGCGGGATCCATTTGGTATGTGCGCTTGTCGCCCTTTAGCGCGCTGGATGAGCCGAGCGCATCTCTAAACGGGCCGTAGAATCCAGATGCATACTTAGCTGCATAGGACATGAGTCGCACGTCTGTGAGGCTGGCAGAGTCCAGGGCGGCTCTCAACACGCCGATGCGTCCATCCATCATATCTGACGGAGCAAGCGTATCGATTCCCGCCTGTGCTTGAACTACTGCCTGGCGCGCCAAGACCTCAAGGCTTTCATCGTTAGCCACTAAGCCGTTACGCAGTACCCCGTCATGACCATGGTCGGTATAGGGGTCTAGAGCTACGTCGCCTATAAGGCCCAGTGTAGGGTAGGTCGACTTCAGCAATCGGGCGGCTCGGCACACCAGGTTCTCTGGGTTTGTTGCTTCACTGCCTTCGCTATCTTTGCGATCGGGCGCTGTTGCGGGAAAAAGCGCGATGGCTGGAATGCCCAGGTCTACTGCCTTTCCCACATGGTCGATGAGTTCGTTGAGTGTGACTCGCACCTGGCCCGGCATCGAGGCAACGGGCTCGTGTTTTCCTGAGCCCTCTTTGATGAAGATTGGCCAAATCAGGTCGTTTGCAGTCAGCGTATTTTCGGCTACTAGCCTGCGAGTCCAGTCGTCAGCGCGGTTGCGACGAAGACGTACTGCAGGGAAGTTTCCGAGGCTTGAAAATTGATTCATAGACTTCGCAATTTATGGATAACCGGGGTGAGCATGTTCAACCGCTTCGAGTGGCGAACCTTGGCTCTATCAGGCTTCGATTGACGAGTGGTGACCGGTGATCAGCCACTCTTCATTGATACGTTCGAACGTGAAGAGGAATCGTGCGGGTACAACCCGTTGCTCGCCGCCGTCACGGTAAACGAAGGTATAGAGCCCTCCGACTACGACGGTGCCAAGCTTCCGGCTGACGCGTTTTTTGAAGACCTGGATGTCACACACCAAGCCGTCGTTCGCCAAGAAATTCTCGAAGTAGTTACGGCGGCTGTCGTCGCAATCACGCACTTGGTTCGACAGGGTAGGTACCAAGATGGCGTCAGGGGCGTAGAGCTCGAGAACCTTGTCGACATCTCGAGTGGCCACGGTTGCAGCCCACCGATAGAGAGCGGCCTTTGCGCCGGCGAGGCACGCCAGTTCAGTATCGGCATAGGGTTCGGTGGTGAGGGGTGTGGCAGGGGCTTCGTTCATGACTGCTTACCTATAGGGTTCAAAATTGTGAGGCAGATGCTCAGATTACAGAAAAATCATGATATGTTATAACATAACTAATAGATCATGGGTCATAGATCATGTTCCTCAAGCTCGAGCGGGCAGAGGCGGGAACCCGCTTTGCTCTCAGCGACGTACTCAGTCAGGTGCCATGGAGCCCACAAGGGCTCATAGCGGCGATCGCCCTGCAGCACGACAGCGGGGAGGTGCTGATGCTCGCCTGGATGAACGAGGAGGCTCTTCGGGAAACTTTGGATACCCACCGGGCCTGTTATTGGTCACGTTCCCGAAATGGTCTGTGGCGCAAAGGCGAGACCTCGGGAAATGTGCAGCACGTGAAGGAGATTCGTTTGGACTGTGATGGCGATGCTCTGCTGCTGCTCGTCGACCAGGTGGGAGCTGCGTGCCACACCGGGCGGCGCAGCTGTTTTTATAACGTCATCGAGGGCGACCAGGTCGTGGTAGAGAGCAGCCCGGGAGCAATCAAGCCATGAATCGTATCCTCATCAGAAACGCGCGCTTGGTGAATGAGGGAGAGGTGTTCGATGCCGACGTACTCGTTGCTCATGGTCGAATCGAGAAAATTGCAGGCAGTATCGACGGTGCGAATGCATCCGTAGAAATTGATGCGCAGGGTTGCTGGCTTGTACCTGGAATGATCGACGATCAAGTGCATTTTCGTGAGCCTGGCGCTGCTCACAAGGCAACCATCGCGAGTGAGTCCCGAGCCGCTGTTGCCGGTGGTATTACCAGCTTCATGGATATGCCCAATACAAATCCGGCCACCTTGTCCCTCGCCGCGCTTCACGACAAGAAAGCCCGAGCCGCCGCTTCGTCAGTCGCAAACTTCGGCTTTCATTTTGGCGTCAGCAAGGACAACCTGGATGTGGTCGCCAGTCTTGACCCGCGGCAGGTCGCAGGTGTGAAGGTATTCATGGGCGCGTCGACCGGAGACATGCTCGTAGACGATCCTCGGGTACTCGAACGGCTGTTCGCCAATGTGCCTACTATCCTGCTCGCACACTGTGAGCATACACCTTCAATTTTGGCCAACGAGGCTCGTTACCGAGAGCAGTTTGGTGACTTCATCCCGCCGGCGTTGCACCCCGTTATACGAGATGCGGACGCCTGTTTTCGCTCATCCAGTTTGGCAGTGGAGCTTGCCAATAAATTCAGCACGCGCCTGCATGTCCTGCATCTGACCACGGCGAAGGAGCTCAAACTCTTTGAGCCTGGATCGGTGGCAGGCAAGAAGATCACCGCTGAGGTTTGCGCGCACCATTTGTTGTTCGATGACAGCGATTACGCAAGCCTTGGTAATCTCATCAAATGCAACCCCGCCATCAAAACACGAGAGGATCGTGATGCACTGCGAAAGGCCTTGCTGTGTGATCGCATCGATGTAATCGGTACTGATCATGCACCTCATACATTGGCGGAGAAGCAGAGAGCTTATGCTTCTGCTCCATCTGGGTTGCCGCTGGTTCAGCATGCATTCCCGGCCTTGTTTGAGCTGGTGGAAGAAGGCGTTCTTCCGATTACTCAACTGGTGCAGAAGACGAGTCATGCGGTAGCAGACTTGTTCGCGATTCATGAGCGTGGATATCTGCGAGAGGGGTACTGGGCAGATCTCGCTCTCGTTGAGCGTCTCGATAAGCCACGACCGGTCTCCCATGCCCCGATTCTCGCTCACTGTCAGTGGACTCCATTCCAGAATCATCAACTGCGACACCGAGTGACGACCACGGTGGTTTCCGGCCAACTGGCCTGGCATGACGGCTCCGTCAATGAGAGCTGCCAAGGCCTGCCTTTGGCCTTCGGTGCACAGCGATCCTGACTATCTAAAACTATCGAGTGAGAGTGACCGAGATGACGGAACAAGAGCTGCTTTCTCTGCCAGCTGACAATTACATGGATGCCGCGCAACAGGGCTTTTTCCGAGAACTGCTGCTCTCGCAGCGTACGGAGTTGCAGGAGCGGATATCTGGCGAGTTCCAGCTCATGCGAGAGTTCGAGCCTAGCAGCGATCCTTCTGACTTGGGCACAGTCGAGGAGCAGCGGCAGTGGCAGTTGCGCCTACTCGAGCGAGAGAAGAAGCTCCTCGACAAGATTGATGAGGCCTTGGAGCGGATTTCGCGAGGGGAGTACGGATGGTGCGAAGAGACTGGAGAGCCGATTGGATTACGGCGTTTGCTTTTGCGGCCAACGGCGACGTTGAGCATTGAGGCGAAGGAGCGGCAGGAGAGGAAAGAGCGGCACATGCGTGAAGATTGAGCCGCGTTGCTGCGCTTAAACCACCCGATTCTGAGGTCGTCGCAAGCCGGCTCTTAAATTTTGCGAAATGGGGTTCAATGTGCCACGAAACAAGATGATCTACCTCGATTACAATCTCTTCGAAAGCTACCGGCAGGATGATATCCCGGGCTTGCGAGAAGCTGTGGACGCGATCAAGGATAAGCATGTTCTGCCGTATAGCCCTGCCCACATGGAAGACCTCGCTTCTTCGTTGATGTGGAGTGAGCACCGCGAGGAAGAAATTAAAAGTCTGATGACACGCTGTGAGGATCGCCTGCAGAACATCATCAACATTTCTAAAATGGTTGAGATCTTTCCTGCGCCTAGCCATCAGCCCACGCGGGTCATCCAGGAGCATCCTGGCGAGTGCCTTCTTCGTGTTTTGAAGCATTTCGATCGTAATGAGTTTCTGGACGTTCGCGAGCACAACTTGCTCAAAAGGATGAAGGAAAGCGATGCTGACGGTAATCGTGCCTCTCAGATCTCCAACCTTCCAGTAGGCTTTCTTTCGAGTCCTGAGTACGACGCTTCGATCTTGGAGAAATACGCCGCGGAGCGGGCGCTCATGCAGAAGAAAGAAGAGGCTGGGCTTGCAAACCTCAAATGGCCAGAGATCTCCAAGTCACATGAGGTGCTGGAGCATGTGTTTGAAGTACTGATGAACTATCTGGAGGAGATCCGGTTCAGGCCTGAAGGCGTCAAACTGTCCCGCTCTCGGATGCACGATATTACTCACTCGATCTACGCTACCAAGGCTGATTATTTCATCACTGGCGATGAGCGCTTTTATCACAAGGTGCGAGCTGTCTATGACTATTTAGGCGTGCCAACCAAGGTCTTGTCCCGGAAGGAATTTCTCAATCCAGGCGGGCTGAGCTTCGAGTAATTAAAACGCCAGAAGGGGAGCTTGCTGATGCCGGTGAGGGTCTAGAAAAGCAGGTGGTGGGTCGGTTATCTAACGGCTCAACCCCGTGTCACCTATGGTAGGCCGTAGGTCTCCAAGCGCCCTAGGTAAAAGGTAATAACCTAGGGCGCTTGAACTCACTTCTTTGAAGTGATGAAACAAGGTGCTTGTAGTGTACCCTAGGCTTCGACTGATGCGCTGGTGTAGTGCGGTGGCGTCACGGCCATTTCAAGCGTAGACGCTGGATGTTCTGAGCTGCCAAGCCGAATCCGTTGATCAGAAACTGCGTCGATCAGGGCTTCATCATGGCTGACCAAGAGTACAGCGGTATCGCTTTCCTTTGCGGATTCGACAAGTAGTTCCAGCATCTCCTTTTGGGTAATGAGGTCAAGCCGAGAGCTTGGCTCATCCGCGAAAATGAGCACGGGGTCAATCAAAAGTACTCGCAGCAATGAGAAGCGCTGCAGCTCACCGCCAGATACATTTCCAGGCAGCCGATTTAGCAGTGACTGCTCCAATCGAAGTCGTTTCAGCAGAGGGCCTATGCGATTGGCATCAAGGCCATGGAGGTGTACGAGATCTGCCAGATTTTGGGCTAGTGTCACCGTCGGCGGGAAGGCGGCGACTGGATCTTGGAACAGCTTTTGGAACGCAACCCGAGAGATGCCGGCGCGCTTAACAATGCTGCCTTCGCTTGCATCTATCAGCCCCAGAATCACATCTCCGAGGGTCGACTTGCCGCACCCTGAGGGGCCGGTTACTCCAACGATTTCACCTGGGCGAACATCGAAGGACAGGCCCTGGAAAAGCGTGCGCCCGCTGCGCTCAACCCCCAGGTTCTTAACTTGTACCACTGGCTCGACTGTAGGTAGCGCAGGTTTATGAATCTTCCAGTTCAGTGGGTCAGCATCCAGTAACTGTCGCGTGTAGCTGTGCTGAGGATTGTTGAGCACCTGTTCGGCGCTACCTGCCTCTATGATCTTCCCCTTTAGCATGATCATGATGTCTCCACCCAGGCGGCGGGCAACCTCCATGTCATGAGTGATGATCAGCAGTGCGCCACCCTCAGTCAAGCCAGCTTTCAGGAGGCTGATCACCTCGTCAATCCGATCGCGATCAAGGCCTTTGGTGGGTTCATCTGCCACCATCAATTTTGCCCCACCTGCGTGTATCGCTGAGAACGCTAAGCGCTGCGCCATACCGCCTGAAAGCTGAAATGGGTACTTCGTTGAAGCATGCTCTAGCCCCAGTCGTACTAGGTCTCTCTGCGCCAAATCACGGGACTCAGATGGGGGTTTCCCCACCACATGCTGATAGGTCTCGGAAACTTGAGAGCTTGCACGCATGGTAGGGTCGAGGCTCAACCAAGGCTCTTGAGGGAGCACGGCAATTTCACGCCCCCAGAGCGATTGACGCCGATTGCTTCGTCCTTCTTCACTGAAGCCGCCTGCAAGCTCGATCCGGCCTTGCGCATGAAGTCCCGGTGGTAGATTACCAACCACACCTTGCGCGAAAAGGCTTTTCCCAGAGCCAGTCTCACCAATGATGCTTAACACTTTTCCTGGGAAGAGTTCCATGGACAGTGGCTCAACCAGGCGAGCTTCAGCTGTCCGGATCTCTAGATCTTCAGTTTTCAATAGAGGCTTCACGGTTTGCGCCCTCCAGCGATCAGCATGAGTGAAAGTACAATCAGGAAGACAACCATGATCGGCATCGCGATTACTGAAGGCGCTTCTGCAAAGTAGGGGAGCAGTTCTGTGATCATCAAGCCCAGCTCAGCTGTCGGCGGTTGAACGCCTACGCTGACAAAGCCCAAGGCTGCGATTGCCATGATCGCGGAGGCTGCTCCAAATGACGCTATGGTGAGGATTGCGGGGCCTAACTCTGGCCAAAGATGACGGCGGATGATGTACATGGGCCCGAAACCGAGTAGTCGTGTGGCGGCGACGGCTGGTGATGAGAGAACGGTGCGTGAGAGTGCGCGGCTCATGCGGAAATACTCAATCCAAAGCACCAGCGCGATTGCCCCATACAGGGCAACGAACGAGCCTGGAAAGATTGCTACGATTAGCAGAACCAGCAACAGGCCGGGTAGCGCCAAGACCAATTCTGTAAGAAGGCCAAGGGTTTTGTCGGTCAGTCCACCTTTCCAGGCCGCGAGTATGCCAAGCAGCACGCCAGGCACGGCTGCTGTAATTACGCTTACCAACGCTAGCCCCAATGACAAGCGCATTGCGTAAGCCAAGCGCGCGAGCATGTCTCGACCTAAATGGTCTGTGCCCAAAGGGTGTGCGCTTATTGAGCCCGACAGAATGGCGTTGTAATCCTGCTTGGCAATGTCCACGCCCCACAGAAATGGAACGAGGACGGCAAAGGCAACCAGAGCAAGTAGGATTGTGAACCCAGCTAGTCGAGGTAGGTGGCGAGGCTTCGGCGCCGCGTTTGCGATTTCGAGTTCAAGATTCATGCTTCACTCCGGCGCGGATCGATTAGATGGTTTGCCAGGTCGACACACGTGTTGAGTACGACAAACATGAGCCCCATTGCTAGCGCTGCACCTTGCACCATTGGCAGATCGCGCTGGACGATGGCATGCACCAGGCCATGGCCAATTCCAGGCCAGGCAAATAGCGTTTCTACGACGACCACGCCTTCAATCAGATACACCAGTTGAACACCCAGGTAGGTAACCACTGGTACACCAATGTTGCGTAAACCATGACGTGTGAAGACTTTCACTGCACGGAGCCCTTTCAGGCGGCCAAACGCATAGAAGGGGGAGGACGCAACCTTTACTGTCGCGTCTCGCGCCACGCGCGATGAGACAGCTGCGAGTCCCAGCGCGAGGGTGAGCGAAGGCAGTACGGTGTGCGCCCAGGTGCCGTGCCCCGCGGATGGCAGGATTGCGAGTGAGACGGAGAATACAAATACAAGAATCACTCCCAGCACAAAATGCGGGATAGCGCGCGTTGCTGTGCTTAGGATCAGTAGCCCTCGGTCAAGCAGGCCGCCCGGGCGCAACCCTGCAAAGATTCCGAGTGGTGGGCCGATGAGGAAGGAGAGAATTACTGCCCCAATAGCTAGGCGCACCGAACTCCCTAGCTCATGAAGTACAACTGCCGTGACAGGTGTGCCAGACACCAGCGATGTGCCGAGGTCAAAGCTAAGAAGGTCTTTAATCCAGGCGAGAAAGCGCCAGATTACAGGTTGGTCGAGACTGAGCTCTGCACGCACCGCATCGGCGGCAGCACCGTTCACCATGTCATAACCATAACGGCCTGCGGCAATTCGGTAAGCTGCGTCACCCGGGAGCAGTGTCATCAACATAAATGTTAGAGCACCGACGACGACGGCCACCATGACCGCCTGAAGCAGTCGAAAACCCAGGAGCTGTATCATTGGGCCCACCGCATTTTTGTCAGCCCGAACGTGCGCTCGAACGGATCGATTGCTGCCCCTTCAACTTGATTCGACACTGCGATTGTTTGGCGGTACCAGGCCACAGGAATCAGGGGGAGCTCGTTCTGGAACTGAGCGAGCATCTCGTTTCGAAGAGCTTGTTGGTCTTCTGGTTTCCTCCCGGACAACAGTGAGTTCATCGCGGAGTCAAAAGCAGGGTTCTTCCACCCCAGTGGCCCCCACTCGGCACCGCCATTTCCAAAGTCGCCGAAAATGGTTACGAGGGGGTCGGGCACGAGTGCATAAGCGCGGGAGAACAGCGCCATTTGAAGGGAGCCATCGTTGTATGCCGCGGGAATTGCGCTGACATTCTCCACTGCCACTTGAACCTCGACGCCAACTTCTCGCAATTGGGCTTGTAGGGCCGTGGCGATCAGTGCCAGTTCAGGGCGGTCACCGAAGGTGAGCAGCCTCATGCGGAAGCGCACACCGTCTTTCATCAAGATCCCATCTGGGCCAGCAACCCAACCATCATCGCTTAACAGCTTGCTTGCCGCTTTTGGGTCGTACTTCAAGAGGGGAAGGCTAGCGTCGTGCCAGGCACTTACGTTATCGGCAAACATTTGTGTTGCGCCGGTACCTGGTGCACGTAATACGGCGGCAGCGATACCTTCCCGTTGGATTGCCAGGCTCAATGCTTTACGGGTATCTACAGAGGCTGTCGGCCCTGCGCCTGAATTCACTGCCAGCATGACAACGCGCGGAACTGGCTCTTTCAGTACATGGACATCCTTGGAGCGTGAGAGTCGAGCAATGCTGGGAGGGTCGAGCTGAAACACAAGCTCAGCGCCGCCGCTCTCGGCCATCAGGGTTCGAGTTTCTCCGCGCCCTGCGCCCAAGTAGGTGGTTTTCTCGATGCTTGGTTTAGTGCCCCAGTATTCTTCGAATCTTTGCGTTGCAAGACGTTGAGGAGGCTCTACCAGGGTTGTCTTGTAGGGGCCGGTGGCAATGATCTTTTGAACAACATCCTTCGAATCATACGCAGCCGCGGCCAAGATGCTAGTGGACGAGTGAGCCAACAGCGCGGGCAGAGGGGCGAAGGGTTCCTTAAGTCGAATGACAACTTCGTTGCCTTCGGCTGTAATCGATTCAATCTTGGCTTTGCTCAGAATGCCCGCCTTGTTCCGAGCGACATTGAGTGAATGAGCCGCTACAACTGGGGTTAATTCGCTTCCATCATGAAATTTCACACCGGGTCGGATTGCCAGGTGCCACACTTTTCCGTCATCCGTGACACTCCACGTCTCAGCAAGCGCGGGTTGGGGCTGTCCTATCGGGTCGGCTTCTAGCAGGGTTTCAGTGATCTGCATTCGCTGAAAAATGAATCCGGATACGGACGGATCCAGGCCCACGATCTCGAAGGGAGCAACGACGTCAAAGACTTTGTCATCAGCGTTGACGTTTGCGTAGGCGAAGGTCGCGCAGACGGCAACTGCTGCCGCGAGTAGCTTTAGCTTGGGCTTGAGTACCACATTACATTCCTTTTGCTCGACACCCGACGGCAACGTTGAAGCGACCTGTCTAGGCCGAGCGCTTCAGAGTTGTTCGTCCTTGTCAGTTTCGGTGAAAAAAAATCATCCAGTGCGGAAGTCGCGCATGGTAGGCAATGTGATGATATAACGTCCATTATTGAAATATCTTGTTACGTTCCCGCTCAAGCCATGCGTTTCGTAATTGGGGCGGTTCGCATTTTTCATCCCAAGGCAGCAGTTGATCACCGCCTGTCGCTTGGGGTACGCATTATGATGCCGCTGAAGGAAACCCAAGATCTGGGGCTCTCATCGAGAACCTCCTAGGGGTCGCTAGGCAGCTGTGCAGGCGTGTTCCGTGAGTGTCTGCGCCGGGCAATACTTGTACATCCGTGAGCAGTCGGCTGTTTCGGGAACTGAGTCTTCGTTGCATGACAAGTCGCTTGGCCTGTAGTAATCAGAACCGATTAGGGGGATGAGGGTGAGGCTTGTAGTCGAGAATGATTCGCGTTAACATAATGTTATCACATAACAGGAGTGGCGCCATGCAAGTTCTTTCATCGCTCAAACAGGCCAAAAATCGCCATCGTGACTGCCAGATCGTGAAGCGTCGAGGCAGGATTTACGTGATCTGTAAATCCAACCCGCGGTTTAAGGCTAGGCAAGGTGGTGTGAAGAAAAAATAAATTCTTGAAAAATGTCGAGCCTCGTTTTTGTAGGCTGACAACCGCGCTCGCTGTTAGCTTCGAGCGCGGTTGTCGGTCAACTGCAGTGTGCTGCGGCTCCATCAGCTGGGCGGCGGGTGATCAGTTTCTGATGTGATCTGTTTTAGTGGTGACGCGCTTAACCGACAAAGCTCAGAGAGCAGGTTAGCCGCGAGTATCGGAAAGCCGTTGCAGTAGAAATCTCCGGTCGTAAAACCCCGCACGGCAAAGGTCGTCAGGCCCTGGCCACCAAAGTTAGCTCGACCAACCCCACCCGCTAGTACAGAGATTCTTGCAGTGGTGTTGCACCTATGTCCTGCGCTAC
This sequence comes from Pseudomonas sp. S31, assembly GCF_016648105.1. Lineage (GTDB taxonomy): Bacteria > Pseudomonadota > Gammaproteobacteria > Pseudomonadales > Pseudomonadaceae > Aquipseudomonas. Next base: position 143,473 of record NZ_JACVVE010000005.1, read on the forward strand.
GTTTTAGCGTGGAGCTTCGCCCTAAATCATCCTCTTGGTGACGCCCTGATCGCGCTCGACGGATCGAGTATCCCGTCCCGATAGAGCCCCTAGACACGTAGCAATCATCTTTTTAATAGACGGTTTAGGTCGCATCTCTACGAGGACACCCTTAGAAAGTTATTTGGTGGCGGCTAGAGGGCGATGGCGCTCGGCGATAGGCTTTCGAGTCGACGAGTTTCGGCTGCGTACGCCTCATCGCCTGTCATCGTGTACAGCAGCTCCTTCTGTAATCGATGAAATTCAAATGAAGTGCGCTCTCTTGGGTGTGCTTCACAAACCTTTATCACCTTCTGAATCCTTCCCGGGCGAGGGGCCAGTAGAATAATCCTGTCGGCGATATAGATAGCTTCCTCTATATCATGGGTCACCAGAATGGTGGTAATTCGAGACTCCGCTCTGATCCTAAGAAGTTCTTGCTGCATTTGCGTGCGAGTATTGGCGTCTAGGGCACCAAATGGTTCATCCAATAGCAAGATGCGCGGACTGCTCACAAGTCCTCGTGCGATGGATACGCGCTGAGCCATCCCCCCCGAGAGCTGGTGGGGATAGCTGTCTGCGAATCCATCCAGCCCAACTAGCCTCACATGATCAGCAATTTTCGACTGTCGTTCTTGTGTACTCAGTTGCTCATTCAGCAGTCCCAACTCGATGTTCTTGGCTACAGTTAGCCATGGAAACAAGCGGTGCTCTTGAAAAACCATGCCTCGCTCTTGCTCGATGCCCTTAACCGGGCGGCCTTTAACGCAGATTGACCCTTCGTAGTCAGTATCCAGTCCAACGAGCATCCTCAAAAGCGTAGACTTACCGCAGCCACTTGATCCTAAGAGAGCAATCGACTCACCTTCAGCGATGTCCAGCGTGAAGTCATCAAGCGCTAACAGATCACCTTGGATGGTCTTGAATTTTTTTCTGACATTTTTGAAAGAAACAATAGCCGTTTCGCACGCAGCATTGAGTGATGAATTCATTTAAATCTCCAGCGCGATACTAGCTTCTCAATTTTCATGCCTAGCTTATGAATTGCGGCACCCGTTAATCCGATTAAGATCATTGCTGCCATGACATCGTCCATTCGGAATAGCTGTTGTGCGGCAATCATGTAACTTCCTATTCCAGAGGTCGTGGTAATAAAGTACTCCGCGCCGATAGTGGCAAGCCATGCATAAATCAAAGATACCCGGAGTCCGCTGAATATGCTGGATAATGCACCTGGAAGAATGAGCTTGGTCATTCTATGCCACAAACCCAGCCGCAGAACGCGAGCAGCCTCATTCAAGTCCATAGACAGGTTCGCGATTCCAGTCTGAGTGGCTACATAGAGAGGAGAGAAGCACGCGAGTGCTATGAAAGCAATTTTTGATGTATTTCCTAGGCCGAACCACGCGGTAATTAAAGGAATCCATGCGAAAATTGCGACGTGACGGATAACCGAGAGCGTTGGGCCGCAGGCATGTTCTACTACCTGCTTCATGCCCAATAAAACCCCAACGATAATTCCGAAGCTACCACCAACGGTTAGGCCAATTAGCGAGAAGCGCAAGCTCTGAGCAAGCGATGTGGCCATACTCCCCTCGGTAAGCCCATGCCACAAGGTGATAAAAACCTTGTTGGGGTGGATAATGATGTTAGAGTTGACTGCACCTGCAGCCGACACGGCGTACCATGCTGTTAGCATTAAAACAGGAATAATCCAAGGCTCTAAATTTTCAATACCAATCAGTGGTCGCCGTTTTAACTCTAGCGCACTCGGTTGAGGCCAGTGTATGCAATGGTGATCAATCCAACGGATTCCACGATCCATTACTATACCGATCACTGCGACTACGCAGATACATACCAGCACAATGTCCAGCATAAACAATTGGCGGCCCCACACCATGAGGTAGCCCAAGCCGTCGCTTGAGGCTAGTAGCTCTACTGCAAGCAGTGACGACCATGCGGTGCCAAGGGCCGTCTTGCATCCTGCGAGGACGGAGGGCGCCATCGCCGGAATGATGAGATACGTTAGTCTTGCCCACGGCGATAGGCGAAGGACTGCTGCCGCCTCTTGGAGTCGTGAAGGGATGTCCCGCACTCCCATAGCGGTATGGAATGTCATGGGCACAATCACCGCCTTCATGACGACGACTATTTTGAGCGTCTCTTCGATGCCGAACCACAGCATGAAAAGTGGAATCCACGCCAGCGTTGGCACTTGGGCCAGTGCTGAAAACGTGGGGAGAAACAAGCGTTCTGCTCGTTCACTCAGACCTATCAATGTACCCAGAAGTACACCCACCAAGAGGCCAGAGGTCAGGCCTAAAACCAGTCTACGAAGACTGATCAAAATGCTGGCCACCAGGTCTTGTTGTGCAAGATCCAGTGCTGAACTCCAAACCACGGACGGTGAAGGTAGAACCTGGCTGTTCAACCAATCGTAATGTGATGCCAGGTGCCAGAGTATTACTATGGCTAGCGGTAGTATCAAGGGGGACAACGAGTGCGTGCATGCCCCGAATTTGAACAACCTGCTTCGAATGGGTTGGTCTTGCGGTATTGAAATAGACATCTTTGCTGCCTGTCTGACTAGGCGGGCGACTGAGAAGTCGGGCCGAGAAGGTGATCGAACACTGTATGGCGCGATGCTCTGGTGCTCAATTGCCTTCAGCGCATGTTGATATGCACGGCTTGCATAAGTCTTCAGTGCGGAACTTGGTCGTAATCTTGCAATAGTTGTATGAATGTCTGTCTGAGAGGAGTCGTCATTGTTCCCTTCAGTGAAATAATTCCATTTAAGATATTTCTGTCCTGCTGCGCCCCCTGGAAATCACTAGGCTCGATAACCCGGAGTAATCTTTTTTTAATATTATCTTCTATCATAGGGAGCAGGGCTGAGCAGCCAATGGTGTGTGAGTTTAGACTGATATCCATAATGGAGTAGCCGTTCTCGCAAAGTAAGCTCGGTATGTAGTCCGGCTCCGATAGGTAGCTGGACAGTAACTCCCTAACGCCAAGCGTACAGCCAATTGGATATTTTAAGATGTTGTATCTGTTTGGCGTTTCTTTGAATACTGGATGTTCAGCGTGAGCGTATAAGCACCACTTTCTTGGCGCGAGAGGAACTATTTGGTGGTTCTTGTCATCTTCAAAATAAAGTGTATTGCTTATGAAAAAGTCTATTTCGCCGCGGTTAAGTTTTAAGCTCAGTTCATTCCATTTGTCTACAACAAATCGAGTTTTGGCATGTGGGTGGTTCTGCAAAAGTTTTGCGATTGCTTTAGGTACTATTGAGGCAGCCGCTACTGGGCCGCAACCGAAATTCAAAACGGATTGAGCATTGCTGTTAAAGGCAGCAATCCTAAATGTCAGTTCGTCTGATTTTCTTAGAATCTCATTGGCGTAATCCAGCAGAACTTTGCCTTGCTGGGTAGGTGGAAGCCCTTTCTTTTCTCGGTGAACAAGTTCACAACCCACTTGATGCTCTAAAGCCTGGATGCTTCGGCTGAACGCGGGCTGTGACAAATTAACAGAATGGGCTGCAAGCACAAAGCTTCGGTGATTAATTAACGCAACGAAATGCCGCAAGTTTCTCAGTTCGAAATGCATCGTGTGCATACCCCTATAAGCCATACGCATTTGCGCGGGAATTGCTCGAATTTTAACCTCAAATAACAAATATTCACAACGACCATCTTTTTTATTCCCTGGGGATATATGTATATGCAGCATCGGTTTAAGTGTCATCTGCTTTACTGGTCGGTCGCACTGGCTTACACATGGCCAGGTGCTCCTGTGTACGCGGACGATCTACCGATTTCAAAGCCAGAGGAAAGAGATGACTCCATGCTGTCCACGGTGGTGGTGAACGCACGGCGCCGTGAGGAGGCGGCTCAAGACGTGCCTGCCCCGATGACGACGCTGACCGGCGAGCATCTTCAGGACAATCGTGTGTCTGCGATACAGGACATTCAGCAACTGGCTCCTAGCGTCAACATGCCATTTTGGCACGCAGCGCAGAGCAGTCTGTCCATTCGTGGTATTGGCAACAACCCGAGGAACGACGGACTGGAAGGTAGCGCAGCCGTCTACATCGATAACGTGTATCTCAGTCGAACAGGCATGGCCGCTTTCGACCTGCTGGATATCGAACAGGTGGAAGTCCTGCGGGGAGCGCAAGGTACGCTGTTTGGCAAAAACAGCACGGCGGGCGTTGTGAACATCCGCACCAAGGCCCCGACCTTCTATCCCGAGAACCATCTCAGTGTGTCCACGGGCCAATATGGATTGAAGGAGTATCGAGGAAGCTTCTCGGGGCCACTCACAGATGCTGTTGCTGGTCGCATTTCCCTTAGTCGCAGCGAGACCGATGGTTTCATCAAAAACGTCCACGACGGAGATTACCAAGGCCGCACCCGGCAGGGCATTCGAGGGCAATTGCTGTTTGAGCCTGACGATGACTTCAGCTTGAGGCTGATCGCTGAGTACAACGATGAAGACCTCGACCTCACTCGTTCATTTTTGAGTTTTGGGCCACTGGCGAGCACCCGGGCACGATACGCCAGGGTAGGTGCGCAAGACCCCATCACCGACCCTAAGAAGCTAAAAGTCAATACGGACGGTAGAAACGGGAGCAAGGTATATCAGAATGCTCTCTCGGCTGAAGCCAACTGGAAGCTTGACGGAGGCTACTCTCTGACTTCTATCAGTGCTTGGCGGTTGTGGCAGTTCGATCCCTACAACGACGACCTTACCACCGCACCGGTATGGACGAACATGGGAGCGTCCGTCAATGCATCGCAGTTCTCCCAGGAAATCAGGCTCGCCTCGCCAAAGGACGACACGTTCGAATACGTCGTAGGTGCTTACTATCTCAAGGGTAACGTCGGAAACAATTTGTTTTACAACTACGGCCCTCAAGCAGATGCCTGGTTTGGGCTACCTGCCGGGGCGCTGAGTAATGTCAGTTCTAAAATGCCTTCGAAGGTGTCCACGGACACCTACGCCGTATTTAGCCAGGGAACTTGGCACTTGAATCCCCAGTGGGACTTGACGCTTGGATTACGAGGTACCTATGAAGAAAAGACGGGGAGGGTCAAACGTTATGAGCCCACCGGCGATTCGGTAACCGGTGCTGCGCTGGCTGCGAGGAATGCACGATTAGGGGCTTACGACTCCGGAAATCTGAAGATCTCGGGCAGCAGTCCATCTGTGATGGCATCGATAAGCTACAAGTTTAACCCGGATCTGATGGTTTACAGCAGCCTCACGCATGGCGAGAAATCAGGGGGCATCAACCCTTCAGTACCTGGCAACGGCGCCTCTTCACTGCTAATCGGCCCTGAGCGTGCCAACGATGCGGAGCTAGGCTTCAAAAGCACGCTTTGGGGTGGGCGAGTGAGCTTCAACGCCAATCTCTTCTGGTCATGGATCACTGGTTACCAAGCGACTGCTTGGGATCCTGAGGCCAACACCAGCTATTTGAGTAACGTAGGCAGCATGCGAAGCAGGGGCATCGAGTTCGAGACCACCGTCATGCCAATCAAAGGCTTGACGCTCAATGCCAATGGTTCGTTTATCGATGCCATTTACATGGACTACCAGGACGGCCAGTGCCCGCCGGAAACGCCAGGTACTACCTGCAACCTGACTGGCAAGCGTGTATCCGGATCCCCCCGTCAGATATTCAACGCCAATGCTCGATACCAGTGGGCGCTCGACTCCGGTATCAGGCCCTATCTGAATGCCTCGTATTCATACAGGGCGAAAAGCTTCGGTACCGGCGACGATTCAGATTATGGCGTGATCCCGTCCTATAGCCTGACCAACCTATCCGGAGGTGTTCGTATTGATGACGGGGGCGCTCAATGGGATGTCTCGCTGTGGGTGCGAAACGTGTTCGACAAGTTCTACTACACCAGCGTGGCGACTGGGGCAGGCAATATCTTTGCGGGTACGATAGGTGATCCTCGCACCGTCGGTGCCACCGTGTCTTACGATTTTTGAAAAGTAGTGAATCGACGATGAAAAAGTATGTGTTGAAATCAAGAAAGCTTATGGTCGCAAGCCTACTCATCCTGTTGAGCGGCTGGCTCTCTCCCGTAGCGTCTGCTGCGCCACCACCAACGGTCATTAGGCTCGCGGCTCCGGACAACGGTCTCGGGGGTAAAGAGCACTTCAACGGTGGTGTCGCGGATGTGCTTGTCTGGCGACAATTGTTGGAGAAGGAGTTTCAGGAGGATGGCATCAAGGTGGAATGGCAATTTTTCAAAGCTGCCGGCCCAGCGATCAATGAGGCCTTGGCAAACAAGCAGGTTGATTTTGCTTTCTACGGTGACCTTCCTGCGATCATTGGTAAAGCAAACGGGTTGGATATCACTCTCCTAGCGGCGACTGGCCGCCAAGGGAATGCTTATCTAGGGGTACGGCAAGGACTTGATGTTAAGTCATTGCAAGACTTGAAAGGCAAGACACTTGCGGTTTTTCGAGGCACCATCTTCCACCTGTCTCTGGTGAATGCTTTGGCATCCGTGGGGATGACCGAGCGTGACCTGCGAGTCGTCAACATGGATCTTGCCGCGTCCACTGCAGCACTCTCCACCGGTCGGGTTGATGCTGTATGGGGTTCAAGCAATTTGTACGAACTGCAGGACAAAGGGCTTGCCTACGTTGCGCTGTCCAGTGGAGATCTCGGTGGAGTAGGGGGCGTACAAAGCGTTCTGGTTGGGAGCAAAGAATTCTTGGCCAGCTATCCCGATATCACTCGACGCTTGCTGAGAGTCTTCGCTGGTGCTTACGACTGGATCAGCGTTCCATCGAACCGCCAAGTCTACCTGAGCGAGGCTGCACGTCGATCCGGGTTTACGCAGGAACAGGTTGATCGCGCAATGGGCACGCTGAGCTTTGGGGATATTCTTCAACCAGATCTGGATGCGCCATTCATGGAATCGTTAGATAAGCAGGTATCGCTTGCCAAAGAAATGCGCTTGATCAGGAAGTCGTTCAATGCCGCAGATTGGGCTGACACAAGACCACTACTCGAGGCCAAAGCGCTGCCGAGCGCTGACATCGTCAAGGCGATATCTCAATAGGGGGTAGAGGGGCCCCGAAGGGGGCCCTATCTATCAGCTGACCACGCACCTGAAACCAATATGACTTGTGGGGCTATCGATTGACTGCGGGTGTCGCGCTGCGGGTCGATACCTCTTGCAGTAATTAGGTGCGCACAGATGCGATCCGCCTTTGAGTACTTTCCTGGGCACCGGCGCAGGGTCGAATGGGTCAAGGCTTCTCCGTTTTAGCACTTCCTCTGTCGAGCAGCATGATCGCATGGGCTGGGCGGTGGGAATGTTCCACCAGTCACTCGTCCACTCCCATACATTCCCAATCATATCGACCAGGCCATAGCCGTTAGTGGGGAAACTGCCAACAGGCGATGTTCTCAGCCAACCATCGGTCAATTCATTTTCATGAGGGAAGGCGCCTTGCCAAAAGTTCGCCATCATCGCGCCGCCTGGGGCTAGCTCCCCCCCCCAAGCGTACTCAGCGTCGGCCAAGCCACCTCGTGCCGCAAACTCCCACTGGTCTTCCGTCGGCAGGGTCTTCCCAGCCCACGTTGCATAGGCAAGCGCATCATCATAAGCGATGTGTACGACTGGGTGGTCGAGCAGGTCATCAATGCTACTTCCGATACCCAATGGCGCCTTCCAGCATGCACCGGGGCTGTACTCCCACCATGTGTCCGAGTTCGCAGTAGGTTGAACAAAAACAGCTGAACCCGCGCCCGGGTTTGAGTCACATGCATCGGTCGGGTTTTTCTCGGCAAGGGTGACAAAACCGGTGGCGGCCACAAACGCTTCGAAATCCCGATTTGTGACTGGACTGCGATCGATCCAGAACGCGGCCACTGTTCTTTCCTGCCGAGGGGCCTCTTCGGGGTAGAAACTGTCGCTGCCTTTCAGGAATCGGCCTGCTGGAATAAAGCGCATTCCCTCCGTCGACCCACGAGGAATGGATAACTCATCGCTTAGCGTCATATCGAATAACCTCAATCTAAACAGTTATTTGCACATACATATGCATCTGCATATATTTCTAACATAGCGGAATGGCCGTCGCGGGTGAAGCCCTAACAGCGCCGTATTCATAGTCACCTACCTGAGGTAAGCATGAGCGAAGTAAAGGACGCCCCTACATCCAAACGACCCAACGTGGTCATCATCATTGCGGACGATATGGGTTACGGAGATCTGTCTTGCTACGGCAGCAAGCTTGTAGAAACCAAGCACATCGATAGCATCGCTAAAAAAGGCGTAAGGTTGACCGCCGGATACGCCTCCGCTCCGCTTTGCAGCCCCTCGCGCGCGGGCTTGATTACCGGGCGTTACCAGCAGCGCTTTGGGTTCGAGCAGCAGGTTTCATCTGGAGCGTTCCCTGAGCGGCACCCTGTTCGAAATGCTGATGGTTCACTTGCGGAACTGCAGGGTGAGGCGGAGTTTTTGCGGCGAGGAATCCCTAAGTCGGAAAAAAACATCGCCGAGCTCTTCAAGGCAGCTGGCTATAAAACCGGTGCGATCGGGAAGTGGCACCTGGGACACGGAGCAGAATTCCTCCCGCAGAATCGCGGTTTTGATCACTCGGTAGTGTTTTACGGCAATACCAGCCTGCAATCTACAAATCCTGATGATCCAGACATGTTCAGCCTCAAGGTCGACTTTCACGACGAAATACCGGACACCGCCTGGACACGGGAGGGGCTGAATGAAATTCGCGAAAACGGCGAAATTATCGATATCGACCAGTACCTATTGTTCTACTTTCGAGACCGGGCAGAGCAGTACATCAACGAGAACAAGGATGAACCCTTCCTCCTATATTTCGCGATGAATTCGCCGGTACCTCCGCTTCAGGTACCTCGCCGCTACTTCGATTCATTGAAGGAAACGATCCCTAACATCGCCGTGCGTGGCTACAACGCCCTCTTGCTCGCGCAGGATGACGCCGTAGGGGCGATTTTGGAAACGCTTCGAAGAAATGGGCTTGAGGACGACACCATCGTGGTGTTTGTGAGTGACAATGGCACGGCCACGAGCCGCCCGGGCAGCAATGCTCCTTTCTCTGGGGGCAAGTTCTCTACGTGGGAAGGGGGCATTCGCATGCCATACGTCATGCAGTGGCCAGGCCAGATTCCAGCTGGCCTCATTTTCTCTAAACCAGCTTCTACATTGGACATTTTGCCGACGGTAGCAGCTGTGTGCGGAGTTTCGACTGAAAGCTCGCAGCCTCTCGATGGCGTAGATTTGTTGCCGTATTTCAAAGGTAATGTCGAGGATGCGCCCCACGAGGCCCTTTTCTGGAAGCTTGATGGCTATTCTGCAGTAAGGGTTGGTAAGTGGAAGCTCTATCTTGAGACGCTCGAAGAGGTCGCGATGTTGTTCGACCTCGAAGCAGATCCCCAGGAGCTGAACGACCAATCAGCAGAGCAGCCTGAGGTTTTCGAGGCCCTCAAAGCGCGCTATGAGGCATGGGAAGCCAGTTTGCCGCCCAGAGCTTGGACAAACTATTACGGGGGTTTCCGTCGCAAGATCGGTTTACAGGGGCGTTGAGTTATGAAGGCTAACACACTATAAAGGCTAGTTTGACCGATATGAGTCTGACAATGACTGCTAACCATGAAATCCTCAATGAGCTGCAAGGCCTCAATCTTGCTGAGTTCTTGCCACACCGGTTGGCTGTCTTGTCCAGGCTCGCGCAATCGCTCCTTGCCTCCGAGCTTGCCCAATTCGACATGTCTATCTCTCACTGGCGAATTTTCCTTTGCTTAGCGAAGAACGGGCCGTCAACTGTCAATGGAATCGCGGATTTCACCAAGATTTCTCAGTCTGCGTTGAGTCGCGCTATTTCAAAACTTGATGAGCGTGGATTCGTTTGCAAAACTAAGAATCCGGAGGATCGCAGGCTGGCCGCGATATCTATCACAGAAGAAGGGTTGCGTCAGCTGAACTTAGCGATCGCGACTATCACCGCGACTTGGGATTCTTTGCTCGTCGAGCGGGGCGTTAATAAAGGTGCTTTTCTCGATACGGTCAACGACATAATTGTTCGCCTTGGTGGCGACTAGATCGGGAACTATAGTAAGCACTTAATTTTTTAATCTTGCCGCTGGCCGATAGGTCGGTGGCTTTCGTTCGCCCGGAATTTGTTTGGCGAGCGGCATCGTTGGAACTCACATGTACCGTACCTTCCAATCTTTAACACGTTGCCTGCTTGTGTTTCCTTTATTTGCGCAAGCTGCATCTGCCGATACGTTCGATGACAGTAATCTAGTGTTGGACTTTAGAAATTTCTACATGAATCGAAATTTCGTAAATGATAAGGCGCCAATATCAAAACAGTATAGCTGGTCGCAAGGTGTGCTCGGAAAATTCTCATCGGGATACACTGACACTCCCGTTTCGCTTGGGTTTGACCTCAATGCTCAGTATGCACTTCGCCTTGACTCTTCGGGGAATGATGGCTCATTACCGTTTGGCAATGATTCAAAGAAGACCACGCCGAGTTATGGTAGGGCCGGTGCGACGCTCAAACTTAGGTACAATCAGACTGATGCTTGGATAGGTGATCAGCAGCCCAATTATCCAATAATGGGTAGTGAGACATCTCGACAATTGCCGTCAGTGGCGCAAGGTGCTGTGGTACAGAACCGCGACCTGGAAGGTCTGACACTCACTGGAGGGCGCTTCTGGTCTCAAGTAACCCGAGAGTCCTCAGAGCACGCAGAACTATATTTGATGAATCAAAGCAAAGGAAGTGCGAGTGATGATGGGCTGGATTTTTTCGGCGCTGACTACGATGTAAGCCAAAATTTTAGACTCAGCCACTGGCAATCTGTTTTGCATGATATTTATAAACAGCGTTATGTGGGGGTTCAGACCCGGACACACTTTGGTGAGGGGACGGTGCTGGGCTTTGACGTCCGACTCAACGATTTTCGCGCGGATGGAGATCGTCGAGGTGGGGATATCGATAATAGGAACTATGGTGTCGGGCTAAGCCTTACCCAGGGAAACCATCTGATTGGGGCAACGTATCAGAGGATGTTGGGACAAACGGGATACCCTTTACTCAGCGGTAACACAGATGTCACTGCTTTGGTAGGGTGGTCTTCACTCGGCTTCATCCGACCCAATGAGCACTCTTGGTCAATTCGTCATGTCTACAATATGGCTGGAATTGGCCTGCCTGGAGGTCGGTTTTTTACCCGCTTTAGCAAGGGCACGCAGATTGATCGCGGAGCTGGCTTAGCGAGGGACAAAGAGACGGAAACTGATTTTATTGCTGATTATGTATTTCAGACGGGGGCCTTGAAGAACCTAGCGATACAGCTTCGCTACATACCGATCAGACAAAAGTATGGATCGGATGTTGATACTATTCGCTTTAATGTCAATTATTCCTGGCATGTTTTTTGATGGAGCCCGGCTTGATACGCTCTCTGAGGCAGCAGGAGTTGAACACACTTTTGACCCAAGGCCATTGAAATCTCTGTCTACCACAGGATGGCGAGCGACATCTATCGGCTGTTGACGTGCCTAAGATCCTGGTTTAGATGCTCCAGCCTTAATGACCGCACGACCGATGCGAACTCGTTGGGTATTTCCATTGTGACTGCCAGGGCGTCAGCGTCGGGGCAGGATCATCGTAAAGGACACCTTCGAGCCTCACCGTTGCGGCACTGAATCGAGTATCGAACTAAAGACGGTCTGCTAATTGTCTCGCAACATTTTGATCACTTTGGAAGAGCCGGTCAGGGGGACGGCCCGCTAGGGGTGTTGCCTGCTGTATTTTTGTGGCCAGATAGGATGACTTCGACCCGGAGTTATACGCCCTTAGGCTTCTGGATAGCGACAGCCTGAAGATCTCAGCAAATCGCTTACTGTGCCCCGGGAGATGGCGCACTCTCCGTGGGGCCTTTTCAGCCCGATTTTCTCACTTATATGCGACATTACGGTCAAAAAAACGACGGCTTTAACCTTCACCCCCTATAAAAAATTTTTGCGGGACGGAGTTGTTATATTTGAAGGCAAACAAAAAAGCAGCGTCCTTCGATGCATCGTTTTTTCCCCAGAGAGAGATGCGATTTCTGACGCCTTTGCTGTTGCTGTTGCTGCTGCTCTGCTTCGAATCGTGTTGAACTGACCTTCTCCATGCCCTCCGGTGGGGGCATCGGGGAGTCGCCCTTTTGGCCGAAGGCCACTGCTTTGATTTTGCGTTCAAAAATTTTCTTTGAGTCACAAAAAATGAGTGAAGCTCACTGATACCTAATGGGGACAGCTACGTCCGGCGTATGTATGCCTAGGAATGTGATGGCTGACATTAAAGATTGGTAGCTCATGCGACACATTCTGCTGGGGGCGAGTGGGGTTCTGAGCTGTGCAGTTTCAAACCATCGATGAGTGCCAGGCTGCTCAGCGTTGACGCGGATGCATGCTCAGCAGATTCGTTGAGAGAGAGGTCGTCTGTTGACTAGGTGTGGGCCGTCTGGTGCAGCGATGGCGGCCCTGATTACATTCGTTGTCGAGTAGATACTAAGCCTTACGCCGACTGCTACAACTCCTCGGGCGCTACAAAGGATCAGTGATGTACGTCGAAAAGAGCTTCACTCCTCAGCAGCTATTCGAGATGGTCTGGGCGCGACCGGTTTTGATAGTCGCCAAGGAAATTGGCGTATCTGATGTAGGCCTGCCGCAAGGCCGGAATTACATTACCTGCCCGCGGCCACTGGGCTAAGCCAGAGTCGAAAAGGCCCCGGCGCCCAAAAGCGCCAGTCTCCACTATACCCATCACGTTCCATGTTCTGGATCTCCCAAAATCAGAGAAACCTAAGCCTGAGAGCCCAGTCAAAGACCTCGGCACGTTAATCGTTCCAACGGAATTGGTAGACCCGCATCCGTTGGTGAGCAAATGGCTCGCTGCAGCGAAGAAAGCCAAGGAGCTCAACGGCGCGCTAGTAGTAGAGAAGTCGCGGGTTTTGAGTTCCCACATTTCTTCGACGGAAATTGTCCGGTGCGCGATTCTGTACGACAGCCTGATCAGTGCGAGTGAGGCCGTGGGCTACACGTGGGGTGTAAATGACAATGGAAGCTTCGTACGCCTGGACGGTGAGGATTTACTGATCACGATACAAGAGTGGATTAAACGATACGATATCCCTCCGCGGCCCCCCAAGCCTTTCAAGCCTGGTCAGAGGTGGGAGCCTGATTTCACATCTATGAGAGCAGCCCGCTTTGGCTGGGAACCTACTGGCGTGCTATCCCTCATCGTGGACGCACGATCAGAGGTTTTGATCCGAAAAACTTGGACGGACAGTAAGACCGGTAAGCTTGAATCGAAGCTTGGTCAGATATTGACAGGACTTGTTCGAATTGCTGCCTCTGTGAAAATCCGAAGGTCATCTGACGAAACCAATCGGCGTCGTTGGGCCGAAGAGGAGCATGTAAGGAAAGAGAAGATTGATCAGCAGCGTCGTCAGGAAAAGCTGCGTCAAAATTTAATGAAAAACCTGGGAAATTGGGAGCGAGCTCAGCGACTGCGTGCGTTTATTCAGGCGACGATTGATGCGTCACCGCAGGACGTAGCATCTCAAATGGCACTGGCTATTTGGGTTAGCTGGGCTACGCAACAAATCGAGCTGCTCGATCCTCTAAAAGTAGATATTCAGAAGGTTGTCGACTTGTCTGTGGATTTGCCAAATTCTGAATATGGTTACTGGAGCAGTGGCAAAAAGCCCGAGGATTGGTGGCCCTGATTTTCATTTGGATTTGAACTTAAACTGCGTTAAGATTCTCTACAGATCACTCATCACATTTTGGAGTATTTACATGTCCCGTTTGGCGGAATTCAGACAGCTCGAGCAAAAACTCGCCGCACAATTGGCCGAATTGGAGGCCATGAAAGGTAGCAGCGAGCTTCAGAACGAGATCGAGTTTGAAACCAAATTGCGCGATTTGCTTGCAAAGTATGGTTACAGTCTGAGAGATATCATCAACCTGCTGGATCCGCAGGCTGGTCGCCGTGCTGCCCCGGTAGCTGCAGAGAAGGCTCCTCGCCGTGCCCGTCAGGTCAAGCAGTACAAAAACCCGCATAACGGGGAAATCATCGAAACAAAAGGCGGCAACCACAAGCTTCTGAAAGAGTGGAAAGCTGAATACGGTTCTGACGAAGTCGAAAGCTGGGTGTCGTAATTTGTCGCGTGCACCGGCGGTAAGCTAGAAACGGCCTTATGGCCGTTTTTGGTTCGTGCCAGTTCTTATTTGAGAGCTTGGCGCAGTCATGATTGACAAGCGCCCATCACTTTGTCCTCTACTGAACGGGCCCAAGCTTCCTCACTCATTCTCACTAATTTTTCGAGCTATTTTCACCGCACCTTGCAGGTCTAGGTGACTTGAGGCAAACGACCTCATCAGAAGCGGTCGAGGAAGAGCCCAGTCCCATTTCTCTCGGATCATGTTTTCCACGTTCTCGAGAATGGGCTCCAGATTAGAGACATCTAGCTGAGCGACGGTACGCAATGCTTTCAGTGAATCCTCCGCACCAAATGCGATGTCCAGAAAAAGTCCCGAGTTCTCACACTGGATGCCCACATGCCTCAGCAGCAAAGCCAAGGCATCATTGGTGTAGTCGCCTTGCCAAGTCACAAGATGGCTGGCGCTAGCCGATCCCACGATCGACTTTTCCCCGAGCCCGAGGGCATGAAATGATTGCCGCGCTTCCTGGAGCAACGATTGAGCCTGCTTGTCCAAGAAAGGGCAGGGTGCTGTTTCCAAAAGAACACTCCGCATCTCCATTCGAACGCGGTCATGTATCTGAGCGCCCAAGCCGTCAAATTGGGGTGGCTCGCCGCCGCGCGTTGGGGTGACCACGATGACTTTGGCTTCAAGATCTACATCCTGAACCTGCCAGCGTCGGCCACCAAAGATGATTCTCTGCCCCTTGGAGAGTGGCCGGCTAACGGGCAGAGATCCCAGTGGCTTGCCATCTCTGAGCAGTCGGAACTCCTCATCGCTGGTAAAGGCGGTGTAGAACTCATAGTGATTGATCAGACGCTCCCCCAGCGCACCTGGCAGGAGCAGACCAGAACTGTCCTGGACAATCAGCTCCTTCTCACCCATGCCTTTGAGCAGCAACATCAGATCGCCCTTCGTTACGCTCGCGAAGCTGCCGCTGGCAATGAGATCGTTCCACAGTTGGGCAGCGCTGGCGCCGCCCATTTGGGCAATGGTCGACAGGCATTGCTGAACGAGCGTGGAAGCATGCATTCCCTGCGAACGAGGGGGCTCAAACCAACCGGCCACCAGCAAGCGAATCATGGCAACGGTTTGCACCAACCCTTCACGCAGTTGATCGGAAAGGTCGGACTGATCCGTGAGCAGGCGCTCCCGGCAGTAGCCTCTCAGGATGGCAGGCTCGCCTGCGCGCCGTCCCGATCTTCCTAGCCTTTGTCGCAGGCTAGCTACGGAGGGAGGGCATCCCACTTGGGCAACAGTCCTGATGTTTCCGATATCAATGCCGAGCTCAAGCGTCGTCGTGCAGATAGCTGAAGCGGGTGGATCGCCGGCTTTCAGGGCACGCTCAGCATCTTCTCGCAGCTCTTTTGAGAGGCTGCCATGGTGTGGCCAGAACTCGCTGGGAACGCCATCGTTTTCGCACAGCGACCGCAGCCGATCTGCAAACCACTCCACCTCTTGGCGCCGGTTAGGGAAGATAAGGTTGTTGTGCCCGCGTAAAACCTTGTAGAGGTGCCCGGCGATCGCAACTTTGGAGCCTGACTCTTCGGTCTCCTCGCCTACTGCAGCGTCCTCAGAGGATTCTCGCTTACCATGGTCGGCAACCACCTGCTGCATTGGACGCTCGATGTAGCCGCGTACCTGAACTTGCAGCTCCTGGCCTGTCGAAGTCGAGTTGATGACGGTGATCTGCTCAGGGTTGTTCGGCCTTAGAAACACCTGAGCCAGAGACATCTCACCCAAGGTGGCAGATAGGCCCACACGTGGAAGCTGCCTGCCAACGACTGTCTCCACGCGCTGCATCAAAGACTGCAATTGCTTTCCACGCTCGCTGCCAATGAACGCGTGAAGCTCATCCACGACGATGTAACGTAGGTTTTGAAAAACACCTGGCAAGCTTGAGCCTCGGTTCACGAAGAGTGCTTCAAGCGACTCAGGTGTGATCAGCAGAATGCCTTCAGGTGATTTGAGAAAGCGTTGTTTCTTGCTTGCGGACACGTCCCCATGCCACGCGACGACTGGAATCTCCAGTCGTTCGCACAGTCTGCTCAGCCTGTCCCATTGATCGTTGATCAAGGCTTTCAGGGGGCTGATGTAGAGCACCGCGCCTGCGGTGCTCGTATCGTTCAAGAGGTTGCTCAGGACGGGGAGGAAAGCGGCCTCGGTTTTACCTGCAGCAGTCGAGGCCGCGATGATGACGTCCTGGTCGGCGCCAATTAGGGCCGGCACCGCCCACTCCTGCGCATCGCGTAGCGACGTCCAGCCCTGCGACCAGATCCATTGCTGAACCTCAGGGTGCAGACGCTCGAATGATGAAGAATCAGAGCTTGAAACTGGCGAGCTCATCATCGGCCTCGACTTCTAGATCCTGCTGGGCTCCTTCATCCTTGGCCAACTCCACAGCGCCGACCAGCGACCGCCAATCTGCTCCAGGGTTTTGCTCGATCACCGCAAGTAAGCTGATGAACGCTGTGATCGTAGTCCTCGGCGTGCGGAAATAAGCCTCCCCCAGTCGCTGATTGCAGTGAGCCATGAAGGCTGGGATCGCTTCATCCGGCAGCAGGAATTTCTCAGGTTCACCGTAGGCGTACACGTGCCTGAGCTTTTGCAGCAGCACGAAGAAATCTTCGGGTGTCAGGCTGCTCAGTCGAATGACCGGGCCAGACAAGTCAACCAGGCCAGACTTGGCAAAGGTGTTTTCTGCCAGACGGGACTGGAGCGCAGGGTAGCTGTACAAGCCGCGGCGAGTGTCCATCAAGAATTCTGGTGTGCCGCCTAAGACAAAGCCGAGACCTTCTGCAGAACCCTGCAACGAGTCATTCAGAATGCGCAGGATCTGTTCGTAGTTGGCGTTACGGGCTTGGGTGTTCGCAAGCTTGTAGAGGTTGACCAACTCGTCGAGGCAGACCATCAAACCGCCAAAGCCTGCCAACCGCACAAAGCGCGCAAGCAGTTTCAACTGGTCGTAAACCGATGCGTCATCGACGATCGTGCGCACACCAAGTGCAGCTCGCGCATCTGTCTTGGTGGAGAATTCGCCACGCAGCCAGCGGATGGCATCTGCTTTCAGCTGCTCATTTCCCTCTTCGAAACCACGGCAGTAAGCTGCGATGACCTCGGCAAAGTCGTAGCCATTAACCATCTCAGTGAGCTCTGCCAGGTACTCACGAATGACGGCTTCGCTTTCCACACCCTTGGCTTTGGCTTCAGACTTGGCCTGGGAAATGAATTTTTCGACGATGCCCTGGAGTGCACCACCATCGGGTTTCGTTCTTGTGGCCATGTTCTTGGCCAGCTCAGAATACAGCGACCGAGCTTGCCCACCGGAGGCATGGAGTCGACGATCCGGGTTCAGATCAGCATGCATGGTGACTAGCTTGCGCTCCATGGCGATACCGCGCACCAGGTTCAGGAAGAAGGTCTTACCTGCACCGTACTCACCCACGACCACACGGAAGGCCGAACCACCATCGGCCAAGCGATCAACATCCTTGAGCAGCGAGTCGAGCTCGCCGGCCCGGCCCACCTGAATCAAATGCTGGCCAACGCGAGGTACAACGCCTGCACGTAGTGACTGGATGACCGCGTCGCGATCCTTGGCACGTATCTTACTCATAGGGCTAATTCGTCCAGAATTTCGGGATTGATTTCGATCGGGTCGTCACCTTCGGTTACCGGCATGTCGAAGAGCTCGAAGGCGGTGTCGTTAATCCGTTCTAATGCGCCATCCAGCATGAGCTCCATGTCGCTCGCAGCGTCCTCAAGCTCGGCACGACTCCATTCGGTTCGTGAAACCAATAGACGTAAGAAGGCTGAGTGCTCCACGTCCAGGCCATGAACGGTGGCAAGCTGCTCCGCAGCGCTTTCTTCCGCTTCTTGAGTGACTTCAGGCGGGTGGGCATTACTAGTTTCAGCGGTGACCTCGTCGCTGAATACGCTGGCGAGCAGCGCTGATACTTCAGCCGTCTCCTGCTGCAGGCGAGCGACTTTGTCCATGTCCAGGACAAAGCCTGCGTCGGATGTCTGTGCCGGCTTGTTAGCTATCGTTGGGCTTGCCGTCCCTGTCACTGTATCCACCTGACGAGCAGGCAGTACCGCAGCACTGTGCAAATCGCTGTAGACGAACTGCGGATCCAGCGACAATGACTTGTAAACTCGCTCAAGCAGCTTCACTTCTTGCGGCGTGACCTCGCCGTCTGCCTGGGCCAGGTGGGCCAGGAAGCTCGCAATTTTTCGCTTAGCCTCTGCAGTCAAAGGCTCCAGCTTCTTCTTGAGGCTGGCCAGGGTAGGGGGCTGTTTCAGCTGAATTTGCAGGTGGGCTTTCAAGCGCTTGCGGTGGGCCACACAGAGGTGATCCCACGAGTCGATGTGCCCAGACAGTAAGCTCACTTCTTCAAGAGAGGTGTCACCATCTGCCGCAGCGACAGCGCTGGCCAGATCCAGGGTCACAGCTGCGGCGTTGTAGGCGTCCGATGAGCGAAGAGAGCCTTCCTCCGAGTCAGCGGCGAACAGAGCGATGGTGTCTTCAGCTTTAGGTGTGCGGCTACCGGAGAGCACATCGGGCTCCAAGCCAATGCGCTTGCTCTCCAGTGCCCGGGCCAGCGCGATCACCTTGTCACGTGAAAGCGCGCCGGCGGATTTGAATCGCCCGGCCAACTCCCCGAAGCTCATGCAAATACTTTCACCGCCCACACGATGCGCAAGCTGATCGAGCTCAGTTTGAGCCTCCGCAGGCCAGAGTTCAGTGGGTAGCTGAAGGATGGCTTCAAGCGAGCCCGCTGCATCCGGGTTGCGCCCCAAGTACCGACTATAAGGGTCGAGCACGTTCGTGCAGTCTTCAACGATGACCTGCAGCTTGTTTCGGGTGCCAGAGGTAGCACTCACGTCCGGTAAGTCACCCACGGATTCAGCCGGAATGTTCAGTGTGGCGGAGGCTGGGCGATAGGCCGTTTTGAGCTTGGTTTTGTTCTGAGCCAGCACGATCCCGTTGGGGTAGAGCTTTGCGAACTCGTTTTTGAAGAGTGCTGCAAACTGCTCCGGGCAACGAGTCACAGGTGTGCGTCTGGAGATGTTCGGCTCTGACTGCGCCCAAGCCAATGCCCAGCTTGGGTTCAGTGGGAATTTGTCCACGGCCATCTGACCCAGAGCGACGCGAAGTGACATCGGCAGTTCATAACCGTCGGCGCTCATCGTGGGCGGCTCGCTCAAATAGCTCTGAGCCTGGAGCGAGCCTGAGTCGAGATGAGCGAGGAAGCGTGTTGCGTAGCCGCGGAAGGAGGAGTTGCCGCCGTAGAGATCTATCAGACGCCTCACTTCGGCTTTGATCGCAGGCAGTTCAGCCTTCGCCTGTGGGTCGGTTGGCGCATCAATCAGCGCACGCCGTTCAAGCCCATAGAAGAACAGGAATACGTAGCCAGCATCGGCTGGCTGACGACGCCCGCCGGCCAGCCATTGCAGATAGGCCCGACGTGCCTCTGGCGTGATGCTCTTGTAGCTAGGCCAGTAGGGCATTTGCCGATCGGTGAGGCTCATAGGGGATCGTGCAACTCGAAGGGTTGCATCAATCAAAGAGGGCTCGGAATGACCGAATTGGGTTGCGCGTTCGGTGATGTAGAGCATACCGCCTGGTATGGCGAGACCTGCGACGTTGAAGGATTCGCCTTCGGCGAGCCAACGCACCCCAATCGGCTGCGGGGGCTTGGGAATGGTGAAGCCCTGATTGGATGGAGTGCCTACTTGAACTGTATGGAATTCAGGTTCGCTCGCGCGCGAGCTTGCTGCGCTGAACTGGGCGGGAACACTAGGTGAGTTTGCTTGCAGGGTAGCTGTGGCAATTTCAGCCATGAGCTCATCCTCTGCGTCATTGGGATTGTCGCGGGAAGGGCGTCTGATCGCCCATATCAACACCCCTATGCCCAGGATGACTCCGAGTGCAATCCATACCTGCTTCGGAATCTGCGCCAATAGGGCGACAACGAATAACAAGGCGTACAGAGCGATCGGCCCGCCGCCGCTCCCTTTTCGCTTCCGTGGCATACGAGTGTTCCATGAGGTGGGTAATGGCCAAATGACATTCTTACGGATTTTTTTTGGCCGGCCAAGCCTATTAGACGAAGGGAAGGGTTTTCTCCGAGGCCGCGTTCAACAGCTTCACGAGATTTCGAATGCGGTGGCACACCGGCTTCTGTATACAGCGTTACCCGCCGCCTACGTATGGCTATCTCAGTTCACTAAGCTAAGAATTCAGGGCGCTTGAGGTCGCTGATGTGCGTCAGATTTCCGCTTGGAGGTGTGTGTGAAGCAGGTCACCACGAGCGATATGTGAAAGGGTTCAAAAGTGAGCAGGCTTCGCGCCCATGCCTCCACCTAAACCCTTTGGGCAAGATCTATTGGCCCTACATCCTTGGTAACGTGGCAGTCAGAGGCATACAGAGGACGATGATTAATTACATTGATACCTTAACAAAACGGCCTTAAGTCCCGTTCAGGGCTGATCCATGAAAAAGGCGTTACAGGACTATCCAGTAGTATCCTTACTGCTGTTCGGATGGTTGATCTTCCTCTCTGCTAAGCTGCGCACGGAGCCTCAGCTTTTCTGCAACCTCGAATATTTTGTCTGCGGGGTCGGGTCGAGTAGAAATGTAGCCGTTCTCGGCGAGTATTCGAAATGCTTCTTCGACGACTCGCTCTTTAGGATTGCGCTCGATAAACGTGCTCATAGCTGCTTTCTCTTTAAGGTACTGCTCTCGATAACGACAGCATCACATGCAGGACAGGTTCAGTCACTGCGTTCTGCGGCTGGTCGCTCAAGCAATCTTACTCCGGTTACCATTTGTCGGATGCGTTTTTGAGAGCTGGTATCTTGTGTCATTAGAGCTTGTTCAACCTACTGGGCAGCAGGGAAATGGATCGTCTCGATGGGCTTGAAGTCGGTACTTGTCTTGCCCATCAGTCGATTCGGTTCGAAGCCTTTTAGTAAGGGCGACCGCTCACCATCAATCAACTCCTCAGCAGAGAGCTTTCCCAGCACTGGTGCCAGGGTCATACCGCTATGTGTTGCGATCACATACAGGCGCTCGTGACTTGATATATAGCCCACGACTGGCAAGCCATCAGCCGGACGTGCGCGTTGCCCCACAAGCAGACGCTCAAGGCGAACCTCCTGCGTGTTATGGAAGACACGGCCCAATCGAGCCAGCAACTCTCGTCCCACATCGCCGTCTAGTTCGTAAATTGTGCCCGGATCCGCAGCATGGTCAAGGTCAGGAGCCTGCAGCAGCAATCTTCCACCTCCATCCGGGCGTATGTTGAGTTCCGGGGTGATGAGGTTTGAGCGCAACTGGATTTGGGCCGGTGTGGTGTATCCCAAGAAACTACATCCGATCTTCCCAGGCTGGTCGGCATCGATCATTGCGATCTGAACGTTGGCCTTGGCTAGCACTGGTGCAGTCCATCGTCCGACTGCACACACAATGAAGTTTCCCTCCCAATTACCTCGTTGATTGATCGTCAGCGTTACTCCTCCGGCATGCTCTGCGATATCTGTAATTTGATGATGTTCGAGAATCTTCACGTCAAGGCGCACCAGCTCGCTACGCAAGAATGCGAGAAAAATTGACGGAGAAAGGACTGCCTCGGTTGGAAAGCTCCACACATCAATCCCATCCGCAGGTGCTACCAGCTCTGGAATGAGGCGCTTGATCTCATCGATCCGGAGTAACTGAACAGGGTATCCCTTGCTCTGCAAGGAAAGTACTCGAGCATTCAACCGCTTGGTACGCTCGCTATCCGTTGCCCACTCTAGCGTCCCGCTTTCGTCGAACCAGGGCGCGCGATCAGTGTTCTGCTTCTGAAGGCGCTGATGCTCCCGCATGCCTTCCACGTTCAAATGGTGGTAACCCAAAGGGGACTTCCCGTTTGAGTTGATCCACGCGTAGGTGGTCGAACTGGTTCCGCCTCCCACTGACCCAGCCTCAAAGAGCGTTACGTCAGCACCTTTGAGCGCAAGCTCGCGGGCAGTCGATAGACCAATGACGCCGGCACCAATCACACCAATTTTCAATTTCATATCTCTCCCTTGGACGTGATATGCCTAAGCAGGGTAACTACTTTCCCGTGAGGACTCACATTGGGTGTGAGGAAGTAGCCAGCTTCATCCTCACCACACCCGGAAAGTGCCCGAGCTACTAGCGTATTCAAGCCTACTGACTGGGCACCCTGAGACAACCGTACGAACTACTAGGTCTAAAAGTACTGCTTATAGGATAAGCAGGATTTACCAACGGTAATGGAGGTTGCCCAGCGGGGGGAGGGTTACGCTCCTAGATGACTGTGCACCATATCCAAGTCTTTCTTCAGCTGAATTCTCAGGTTGGAAATGAGCTTCTTCGAATTCTCTCCCAGCGGCATTCCGGGGCGGAAAAGCAGCAAACTGCTGAATTTGACGTCGATCCCGAACCGCCTTACCTCCAGGCCTCGATCCAGATAATCGACCACGGAAATGGGGCTCACAAAACCGACCCCCACTCCCCGAAGCGCTAACTCACAAATGGCGTGGCCATAGGGCGTTTCGATCCGAACGTTGAGTGCAACGTTAGCCGCTTGCAGTGCGTCCTCCAGACGCAGCCGGCTGCTATCTTCCGGATTAAGGGCTAGAAAATCATGGTCTGCCAGGTCAGTCGGATCGATCACGGTCTTGTGTGCCAATGGATGTCCCTTCGGCATCACAATCACCCCTGGCACGTCGAGAAACGCGGAGTGCTCCAGTCCCATCACTGGCATCTCGTCAGCCATCAGCCCGAAATCGCACTGCCCGGACGATACCTCCTGATGAACCTCGCGACTGCTGAGTACCTTCAGGGAGACGCGGAGGTTTCGAGTCGCTAGATCGAAGCTGGCCAGCGCACGAGGCATGAATGCGCTGCCTAGTGCAGGATGCGCAGCAACCGTAAGTCGATCCGTGCCGTAATTTCGCAAGCTCTTCATCCGGTGCTCGATTGCCTCCATGCCTACGAAAAGTCTGTCGACATCGACCATCAGGGCTTGGGCTTCTTGGGTTGGTACTAGACGCCCACGGATGCGATGGAACAGCGCAAATCCAGCATTGCTTTCCAGCTTACGAATGGCCTGGCTGACTGCTGGCTGGGAAACGCCCAGCATGCTGGCGGCTTTGCTAGTGCTGCCAGCATTCATGACAACCCTGAAGGCCTCGATTTCGCGGAGATTCATCGGAAGCTATAACCTTTGCTTATTGGCTTAATAATTCAAAATATAGCCACACCGTTATTCCTGTCGCAAGATGTGATCCACCAATATTGACATCGCAGGGCGCGTTGAATGAAGTATATGGATCACGCTGGAAACCCATTTGCCAGCCTATCACCCACAGTCTGGCGGGGCTCCACAGTCGTCTTCGACACCTTTGAAGACTTCGTCTCTCGTAAAGAGCGTCAACCCGACGGCTACAGTTACGGTATCACCGGCACCCCAACCGCTCGCGGCCTTGAGCGTCGAATCGCGGATCTTGAGGGCGCAAAGCACTGCGTGCTCATGCCTTCTGGGGCATCGGCCCTGATCACGACGGTCATGGCTTTTGTTAGGGCAGGGGATCACCTTTTAATCTCAGAGTCATGCTATGGCTCACTCAAAACCTTCTCCCGGCAGTGGCTTGCTAACATGGGTGTGGATGTGGAGTTTTATCCGCCCACCATCGATGCTGAAATTGAAGCGCTGATTCGTCCCAACACCAAGATGATCTGCATGGAAGCCCCAGGCACTGTCACGATGGAAATGCAGGACATTGCTGCGATCACCGAAATCGCCAAACGTCATGGTGTGCTGACCATGCTGGACAACACCTGGGCCAGCCCTTTGTTCTTCCGGGGCATTGAGCACGGTGTTGATTTTGTTGTTCAAGCAGCTACTAAGTACTTCAGCGGCCACTCAGATGTCCTCATGGGAAGTGTCAGCCTTGATAACTTCGAGCTCTACGGTGTGCTTCGGGAAGCGCAGAGCATTTTCGGTCAAGCTGTAAGCCCTGATGACTGCTTCTTGGTCGAACGAGGGCTGCAGACCTATGCATTGCGCCTCAAGGAGCAAGGGCAAAAAGCACTGCGCATTGCGAGATGGCTGGAGACGGTGCCTGAAGTCAAGGAGGTATTGTATCCCCCGCTAGAAAGCCATCCTGGGCATGAGATCTGGAAGAAGCATTTCAAAGGCCCCGGTTGCTTGTTCTCGTTTGTACTGCAAGCACCTCCTAGCGAAGAACAATTTGGTGTGTTCTTCAACGCATTGAAAGAGTTTCCGATTGGTGCAAGTTGGGGGGGCACGCACAGTCTGATTGCGTATTACCCAGCAAGCCAGCAAGCCACGAGGCGCTTCTCGCCTACCGATCAATCCATTATCCGCGTGTCCATCGGACTAGAAGACGAAGAAATTCTACGGGAAGACCTTCAACAGGCACTCGCTGCGTATTCCCGCATACTGTATTGATGCAAATCTTGCGACAGATAAGATTGCGATGAAATTTAATCCTGCCATAAGCAGCAGAGTTTCTGCAATATAATATAGGATGAATATTAATGAAGCAGTTCACTACGTGTGTCGTTTTGGGTGTTGCGATGTTGTGCGGTGTTTCGATGAGCGCTTGTGCTGAAGACTCGTTGAAGGTCATTAAAGAGCGTGGTGTCATTCGAGTCGCTAACACCCAGTCGAGTCCGCCTTGGAGCTACTTGGGGGAGGATAATAATGCTGCTGGCTATGATGTCGCCATTGCAAAAGAAGTGGCAAAGCGTATAGGGGTGCCGAAAGTCGAGTTTGTAGCGGACAGTTTTAAGAATTTTGTCGAGGGGTTGAAAACAGATAAGTACGATGTGGTCATGAACGACGTGACACCCACCGAAGAGCGTCGTAAGCAGGTCGATTTTGCAAACCCGTATGGTGTCGAGCAGTTCTATATTTTTGTCAAAGAGAACAATGACTCCATCAAAAGCATCAAGGACATGCCAGGGAAGTCTGTAGGCGTGACCTCTGGCAGTAGCAACGAAACATGGGCCCGCAAGCATATGACGTCGTCCGATATTCGTGCGTATGAAAATGGCGGTCTACTGTTCAACGATTTGGCCATTGGCCGAGTTGATGGCGTGCTCTCTTCCCTTTTTGGTGGTGAGAAATTCAAAAAAACCAATAATTTACCCATCAAAGCGGTTGGTGAGCCGCTGACCTATCAGTTGTCGGCACCCGTAGTCGCGAAGGGTAAGGATTCTTTGCGAGATGCCATCAGCAGTGCTATCGATAGCATGGTCAAGGACGGCACGGTTGACGCATATTCAGCCAAGTGGATTGGTACGGACTACCACATGACTAGAGGCATCGATGCAGCACTGGCTGAGCTAGCCGAGGACAAGTGATATGTGGGATCTGTTCCTTCGCTCGTTGCCTCTATTGCAGACGGCGTTTCTAATGACGCTGGGTTTGGGCTTTGCTTCGTTCGTGCTTGGCTGCGTGCTGGGCTTGGCCATCGCGCTGCTCCGAAACTCCCAGGTTCGGATACTGAGAACCATTGCATTCGCTTATGTATCCATTTTCCGTGGTACACCGCTGCTGGTGCAGATGCTGCTGATCTACTTCGGTCTACCTCATTACGGAATCGTCGTAAGCCCTATACCCTCAGCCTTGATTGCACTGAGTTTATTCGCAGCCGCTTACCTGAGTGAGATTTTTCGCTCGGGTATCAACTCCGTCGATCCTGGGCAGTGGGAAGCTGCCGACTCCATGAGCATGGGCTATTGGGTTTGCTTACGTAGAATCATTCTCCCGCAGGCATTTCGAATTGCGCTCCCGCCGATGGGCAGCCGGCTGATCGCGCTTATTAAGGACACGTCCCTGGCATCAACGATCACCGTTATGGAACTCACTCGTGTGGCGGAGCAGGTAGGTGCCGCTACCTTCAAATACATGGAAATGTTTGTGATGGTTGGCGCCATGTACTGGGTAGTGAATCAGCTACTGACAATTCTACAAACCTGGCTGGAAGGTCGCTGGACGAGGCATATGCGATGAGCAATTCGAAAATACGTGTCAGTGGTCTGCGTAAGTCGTTTGGCTCACTGAATGTCCTTCATCAGATTGACCTCGAAGTGAATAGCGGCGAGGTTGTGGTAGTTCTGGGGCCATCCGGATCGGGTAAAACTACGTTGCTCCGCTCGCTCAATTTGTTGGAGAAGCCAGACGGAGGGAGCCTCGAAGTCTGTGGCCATCGTGTCGAAGTTGGGGTGGGCGGTAAGCTCGATAGCGAGTCCAAGCGCCAGGTAAAGCTGCTCAGACTAAAAACCGCGATGGTCTTTCAATCCTTCAACCTTTTTCCGCACATGACGGCTCTGCAGAATGTGGCCGAAGGCCTCATCAGTATCAAGAAAATCGCAAAAGCTGAGGCTTATGCGCGTGCACGGACATTGCTCGCAAAGGTAGGCCTTGAAAGCAAGGAGCAGAGCTATCCTGCAAAGCTGTCTGGAGGGCAGAAGCAGCGGGTGGCCATTGCGCGCGGCTTGGCAATGGAACCGGAGGTAATTTTCTTCGACGAGCCCACATCTGCGCTGGATCCCGAACTTCGAGATGAAGTCCTTTCGGTCATGAGGTCATTGGCTAGCTCAGGGATGACAATGCTGGTGGTAACCCACGAGCTTCGTTTTGCTCGTGAGGCTGCTGATCGAATCGTGTTCATGGAGCATGGAGTAGTGGTGGCAGACGAGCCACCCGAAAGCTTCTTCAACAGTCCTAATGAGCGGATCCAGAAGTTTCTCTGCCGGTACTGACATCACAACGCAATTGCTCGAGCTCAGGGCCCACTTACAGTCTAGCGATTGTGAGGAGGCCCCTCATTGCTGCCTAGACCTTTCACCCTGCGTCAATCGACTAGGGCTGGCGGGGCTTAATCAACAGCTTCGACGCTCATGAGGCATTTGAAGGCTGGCTGTTGAGGTCGTGCCTGAGCAGGTTGATCAGTGAGCAAGATCGTGATGATCCTTGCGCCTCCCCGTCTTCAACAGACGCCCCTCTGATGCATCCCCCAGCCAATTCCACCGAAAAATCCGCACGGCTCTACCAGTGGCGCGCAGCCGTCGACTTTGAGATACCCAGCATCCTGGAGGTCTCCGCTTTCGAGTGGCCAAGGGATTTCAATCGCTGAACTTCATCGCGCAATTTTCCCGCTTCGATGACACGAGGATGGGGCGCGGTTTGATCGTCAATCGAGAGCGGCTGCTCAAGCGCATCAACAGCCTCTAGCTCATTACGGACAAGCTCCAACAGCTCCGCCGGAGGCATTTTTTCACTAGCCCCATACGTCAATGCGATCAGGGTGAGGGGATGGATTTTCAGCAGGCCGGCGATCTCATCGAGCCGTTGCAATGTGACGCTCGATTCGCTCCTTTCCAGGCGAGAGACGTGCGACTGGGACACGCCGCCCTCGAAATCGGTTTGAAAGACTTGGCGTCGAAGGCGCATGAATTTGAGTGCTGAAGCAAAAGCTTGCCGGAGCATGAGCATCCCGTACCGGAAATCCCACTATATGCCGCGTTTGCGCAGTTCGACTCAAACCCTTATAGTAATTCCAGCGGCACCTCTGTTTGTGTGTGCCCTTGCGTTCACCTGGGCAGCAGCTTCATCACTGTCTAAGGCGTGTCGCATCACATGATGCGCGCTCAATACTCTGCTAAATCCTCCTTAGAGGTGGCGAGTGGCGAGTACGTTCTCAAGCGACGTCAATTTTCTGGGAAAACGTTTAGTCCGTTCCTGCCAGCCTGATCCGGAGAGCCGTTGTTGACATGAGAGTGAAAAGCTACTCAGACCTGCACTTAGAGTTCTCGAAAGGGCCTCCACTCGACGTGGACGACGCTGACGTAGGTCTCGTGATCCTGGCGGGCGACATACATACCAACGGGAGGGGCATGGCTGGGGCCCAGAACACCTTCACGTCGCGTATGGCCGTCAGCGGCAACCATGAATTCCACAGCTCGGTGGGTCTTTGGGCGTACGCATAGCCATGTTGAAGTGACTTTTGATGGCTGTCGAATAGTGAGTAATCCTCGAGGCTACCCAAAGGAAGGCTGTGGTTTCCAGTTTTTACTGTTGAGATTTAAATTAACGCTGAGAGCGCAATGTATAACTATCGGGAAAAATTAGCTGAGGCGGCTCAGCAACAATTCAGCCATCCAGTGACGGGCTTTTTATTAGATGCACGCCTGAAGGATAAGGGCGTGAGGGGTGCGGTTTTTAATGACGCCTGCAATCGCTATGAAGACGGAGATACCTTTACAACAAGCGCAGTTCAAGAGGTGCGTCAAGAGCATGGTTACACTTTGTACATTACGGAAAATGGTTCCTGTTACGTAGCCGTGAGCCACATGCTCTTCATTGAAGATGTTATCGACGGCGTGCCCCAGGCTTTGATCCTGCGTGCAGGCTGACCGGGGCTCCCGACCTAATGCCCAAGGCTCCGGGAAAAATCGCAGCTCTGCATGATTAAGGAAAAATGCATGTCTGATCTAAAAAAAATGGTTGTCACTATCAAGAACTATGATCTCCAAGCTATCGGTGATCTTGATGAGCTTTATAGTCGCGTGCGGCTGGAGGATGAGCAAGGCAATACGTTCTACTTTAAGCAAGTTGTAGTACCTAAGTATCTTAGAGGGCACGGAGCTATGGCTAAAGATGTCCCGCGAACCTGGTATTTCAAGCATGTGGCAAAAAAATCTATTGTCCTAATCGCTTATGAAAAAGTTAATGGTAAAGTTGAATATGATCTCGATGATTTTCGGGTGATTGCACGGGCGACGGTCTTAAAAGGAATTGTGGTTGCGCTGCTCTCTATTCCTGGCGGAGTTATCGCTGCTACAGCGACATTTGGGCTAGGTTTGATAATCATCCCGATGGGGGTTTATTACGGCTATCGCAATGTGTTCAGGCTTCCAAAAATGTTGAGTCGGAAAAAGTTGATTGATGAATTCTCAGCGTTTGGTATCTCCGTACGCTGATAGCCTAGGGAAGCAGCTATTTCCTGCAGGGCCCCCGCTTCGCTGGATGCACCAGAGAGCCAATTAGCCTGTCGATACGGAGACCTGGCGATACGATGCGAATCACAATCTACTCAGATCTTCATTTGGAGTTCGCTGAATTTCATCCTCCCGCCACGGGTGCTGATCTGGTCGTATTGGCCGGCGACATCTCAGTGCGTGGCCGCGGAGTAGACTGGGCGAACGGCAATTTCAAATGTCAGGTGATCTACGTCTGCGGCAATCACGAGTTCTACAAGGGCCATCTAGACCGGACGTTCACAAAAATGCGTGATTCGGCTGCTGAGCACGTGCACGTCCTAGAAAACCAAATCCTGATCATCGGTAACACGCGTTTTCTGGCCGCTACAGCTTGGACGGACTACACGGCTACGGGCGACTACAGAGCGGCGATGAGGGTCTGTGCGGAGTGGATGACCGACTTCAAGAGGATCCGCACCGGAGAGGGCTACAGCAAGCTTCGTCCTGTCGATCTCATCGCTCGAAATATCGCAACACGCGAGTTCCTAGCTACAGAGTTGGCGAAGGACTTTGACGGCAAGACTGTCGTTATAACCCACCATTGCCCCATCCAAGATGTCGCCGGCGAGGGTCACGAAGGGCATCTCGGCGCAGCGTACTTCAATCAGTGGCATGATCTGGTCGCTCAAGCTGATGTCTGGATTTTTGGTCACACTCATCAAGCAGTGGACACGGTTGTTGAAGGCTGCAGAGTGTTATCGAACCCGAGAGGTTATCCTGGCGAGCCCACGGGTTTCTCGCCTGATTTCACCATCGAAATTTAACCACACATGTGACGATTTCTGAGCGTTCCGCAGCGGTGCTGGCAGCCTGGGGATTGGTGCGATATCGATACATGATCTGGCACGCTTGGCCTCCTAAACGCTCACCGAAATCAATCAGGGGGAACGACTCTAATTGCTGAAAACGTAGGCCGGCCTCGGACAAACTTTCCAAAAAGCGACATTACTTTTATAGATGCGACATCCTGTCCACCCCCCCCTCTTGAAAATTTTTAAGCGAGACGGAGTTCTTATATTTGAGAGCAAGAGAAAAGCTGCGGTGCCGGAGCCTCGCCGTTTTGCCAGGAAAAACCGGGTCTGCTTTTCCCTTTTCTGCTTTTGCCTTGGCTCTTGATGTTGATCTGAAGGCACTCGGTTTTCCAGCCAGATGGGTCAGCCGACAGGCCGCGGTGGAAAAGGGGATCGGTATTTCGGCGGCAAGGCCGCCGCTTTCGCTTTGACTCCAAATGGAAGCTTCTGAAAGGCAAAAAAATTGAGCGCCGGACACAGGGCCTTTATTCGGATCAGTCTGTCCGGAATTTGAAGCTTGGCCACCCTCGATCGTAGGGATGCGGAAAGGCCATGCCGGCCTGAGTTGAGCGGCTAGCGATTTCAGCGCAAACCAACTTCATGGGCGGCCTACATGCAAACCAAAGATGCGAGCTCACGCACCGCTTGCCGGGCTTTCACTTCCATCCAGCGCGGCTCCATATCCTCTTCAGCCCCACTGATTCCGAGTGCTCCCACGAGTACTCCTTGGTGGCGCAGTGGAATGGCCATACAGTGGAGCCCAGGGCGGGATGCAGATATGTCAAAGGCAAAGCCAGATTCCTTGACGAGCATGAGTTCGTGTTCAAGGTCATGATCAAGCGATGCATTACGGCGAACGCGGCGAGCAAATGACCGGTCGTGCGCCAAGAAGATCTTACCTACCGCGGATGTCCTAACGGCATCTCTACGGGCATCGACATGGTCAGAAAGTGGGCTGCCTTGTTGATCGAGGCTATCCAGCGTGAGGTACGAGCGTGTGCCGCTCGGGATCGCGAGGTAACTGTTTCGCTGGCATATCTCGTTAAAGGCGTGCAAGGCTGGGGTGAATAGCTCCCTGACCCAATCTGCGCTGTCGGTGTGCACAGTGGTGATTGAGCGGATCCTGCTGCCAGAGGTGTATTCATTGCCCTCGTTTGAGACATAGCCGAGGTCGACTAGGGTGCTGAGTAATCCATGCGCTGTACTTTTACTCAGCCCAGTGTTTCGACAGAGAGTTGCGAGACCAGTACCGCGGGGCATTGTACTCAACTGCTCCAGCAGAGCCATCGCTCGCTCTACTGATTGGATATGCCGACTTTGCTTTGCCACGGCTGAAACCTCATCTGATCCGTGCTCCAAAGTCTGGAGCAAGCCTGAGCGTTCGACAATGTCGAATTTCGCACCCATTTCCCAAGCCAGCCTTTCGATCACCATTTGGATCAGTACAATGTCTTCATCAACACAGAGGATGAGACATGGATCTGGGATTGAAGGGCAAGCGTGTTTTGGTAAGTGGTGGCTCGCGCGGTATCGGGCGCGCCATCGTTGAGCTGTTTATGAAGGAGGGTGCTCAGGTCTGCTTTTGTGCTCGTGGTGCTGAGGGTGTGCGCAAGGCAGAGCAGGAAGTCTCAGGGTTCGCACGGGGCTTTGTCGTGGACGTTCAAGATTCTGCCCAAGTGACGCATTGGGTCAATGAAAGTGCCGAGCACATGGGAGGGATCGATATTGTGATCCCCAACGTCTCTGCGTTGGCGGGGGATGGAACCATTGAGTCGTGGCGTTTGGCATTTGAAGTGGACATCATGGGCTCAGTCCACCTGGTCAATGCAAGCCTGCCTCATCTCAAAGCCTCTGATGCGCCTGCTGTAGTGCTTATCTCGACCGTTTCAGGCCGGGAGATCGACCGCTTCGCTGAGCCATACGGGGTGCTGAAAGCGGCGCTAACGCACTACGGCAAGACCCTGTCGGTTCAGCACGCCAAAAGCGGCATCCGTGTGAATACTGTCGCCCCGGGTAACGTGTATTTCCCCGATGGGGTGTGGGGCGATATTGAGCGCAATGATCCGACCGCTTTCGCAGAGTGTCTTGCTGCTAACCCTCTCGGGAGAATGGCAAGACCTGATGAGGTTGCCAACGCAACGGTATTCCTGGCGAGCCCAGCGGCGAGCTTTATCACAGGGACGACCCTGCTGGTGGACGGTGGGTTGACTCGTGGCGTGCAGTTCTAGACCGGAAGCAGGCAAACGCTAGCCGAACGGGCGCCTTTGCTCTGAGGCATCCTCGCGTTGCTCATGTTCGGCAGGCGTTGCTCAGACATATGCGCAACGGCGATCTAGACCAAGCTGTAATCGAGGGGCGCGTTGAGATTCAGTTGTCAGAGTGTCAGTGAGAACGCTATCCGCTGTGCGAATGCCAAACGCTGAGAGTTAGAGGGCACACTCAGCAAACCGATAGGTGATCTCTTCGGCGCTGACCTTGGCTTCAAAAGTTTCCAGCTCGTCCGCCCGGGTGCCCCCCGGGGTGCGGTTGAGCGCCTAGTAAGCAATCTCAGTGCGTTGAGGAAGCGCGGTTTAACGAAACATGGCTGATGGTCTAGGTGGCGGGCGGCGCCTCAATGTTGAACTCGCCAGAAGCTGCTACCTGTTCGGTCGGGGGCTAACGCCAGCTGGATTGAGGTCTTTTAGTGCTGACAGGAACCACTTGATCGGTGGAGGCGGAGGTTCTGACGTCTTGGGGCTGTGGTGACTCCCAGTGAGGGTAGGGTGGCTAGCTCTTCAGCAGATGACGAACCCCCTCTCGAGCCTCCTCCGCTAATGCGTGCAAGTCCAAACCTAGCAATACTCCATCGCGCTTCACCAATCTGCCGTTAGCAATGACATTGGTCACGTCGGCAGGCGAAGCAGATTGGACAATGGTGGCGGCTGGATCAATGACGGGAAACATGCCGATATTCCGAGCGTTGATCATGATCATATCAGCTCGCTTACCGACAGTTATTGAGCCGGTCTTATCGCCCCACCCCATGATGTCGGCGGCCCCTTGGGTTGCCCAGTGAAGCACATCACGAGCGGTCATCGTTTGCTCGTCACCGGTGGTTGCGATGGCTAGGTTCAAACAGGTCTGCATGAGCATGAACGGGTTCGCGTTGCCTCCGAGCACTAGGGTGTCCACGCCAAGACTCACAGGCAGCTTCGCGAGGTGAAGTGCTGCCACTGGGGGCAAGCCGTACCCGACTCGCATTTCAGTCAGGGGAGTTAGACAAACGGATGCTCCGGATTCACGAATGCTCTCCAGATCTTGCTGATCAGCATGCGTTGCATGTACTAACTGCACTTTAGGGAGCAATAG
The DNA here is from genome assembly GCF_016648105.1 of Pseudomonas sp. S31. Classification (GTDB taxonomy): domain Bacteria; phylum Pseudomonadota; class Gammaproteobacteria; order Pseudomonadales; family Pseudomonadaceae; genus Aquipseudomonas. The sequence continues at coordinate 177,007 of NZ_JACVVE010000005.1, forward strand.
GCTCCGGCTGGCAAGCTGCTGTATAGCCCGCTTTTTCTGCATCTGCTTGGTCACAGCAATGTGAGTGGAAATTGGCAGAGAGTGCTTTGCCGCGAACTCAAATTCTTCTATCCAGATCTCCGGGCCAGTGCGCTCAGGGCCGCGTACTGCCAGTCCCAAATCCAATCTCCCTCGCGCTGTCTGTTGGATGTGCTCGCTCACGCGCTGTATGTCAGCAAAATCCATAGGGGAGGTCTGTGGCAGATCCTGCGCATAGCCGTACCACAAGCGGGCACCGATACCCGATGCCGCCAGTGCTTTGAGCTCAGCTTGTGCAAATTCTGGGCTGCGGATGTTGTGTGACCAACTGTTCACCGTGGTGAACCCAGCGTTAATCGCTTCCGCTAAGCCGAGTCGCACGCTCAGCTCGGTCAGCGCCGGGGTAAAACGCTTGCTCGTGCGTTGCTGCGTCTCGAAGAACGCTGGCCCTCCCGGTATGGGAGCGCTGCTGCGCAGCAAGCTATTCCAAAGATGCCAATGGGTATCGATCATACCCGGCAACACAATCATGCCTGCGCCGTCGAGCACCTCGGATCCGGCAGCGGGGAGCGATTTGCCGATCTCTCGAATCGTCCCGTTCATGATGAGCACGTCAAAGCCTTCAAGATCACCCAGCTTAGGATCCATCGTGATTACTGTGGCGTTCTGGATGAGAAGGCTTGATCCCTGCGAGGGGGACGAGGGTGGGGCTGCAGCCGCTGCTCCTGGAAGTATCAGTCCAGCAGTTATGAGCGAACCTAGGTGAACAAACTGCCTACGATCAATCTCCATACTTCACTCCCTTGATGGCTGCTGACAGAATCCATGAGTTTTGAGTAGCTGAGCGCTAGCCATTTACCTTAGATGACCAACCTCGTGGTCTTGGATCCAGCATGTCGCGAAGCGTTTCAAAATGCTTCTCGGAATTGAGACTAACCCTGCCACCGGGCAGGCTAGGCTGTCGAAACCACTGTCGAGCTCTTCTCGTCGTCTAGAATGAGTCGAACGATCGCTTAGTTGAAGGCAGTGTCTGTTTGGGCCGAGCGGCGGCGCATTGGTTGGTGGAGCAAGCCGGAGGGCGTCTTGGATAAATCTGACAAACATCCGTCAATGCTGAGCGACGACGAGTACGCCGCAATGATGCGCGAATTCAGGTCGGCTTCGGAGTGGATGGCTGAGCAATTAGCAGCGAAGCGGGCTAGTCCTTGCTCCGATCAGGTGGTGGGGCTTGGGATGGCGAGCCCTAATGAGAGAGCATCGTTAGCAACGCAATTTTTGCCCAAAGCCCGAATTTAGGGGGACACGACTCCTACCCTCGTCGAACCCCGCTCGTTCGTGCAACCTAGGCATAGACACTTCAAACGCGTCTCGACCTTTCCTGGCAAAGAAAGCCTCCAATATGAGTGCTAGCTACTGCCCGATGCCCGGATTTCTGAGGGGGCTACAAAGCTTTGACAGCCGCTCGCAGGTGGAATAATCGCGTGTGTAGTTATATAGGATCGGAGAGGAAATCATCGTCGTCGGGTACTCAGGAGACGAATTACATTTAAACGATGTCGTATCGGCTTACGCGCAGTAGCGTCGCGTTGTAGTGGTTGAATGGGTAGGGTTGGGTGTCACACAGGTGAGTCGGATTACGGTGTGGATTCAAAAATATAAAACACGAAATTTGCAGCATTATTATCTGCCTAGTATTTTGGATTTTAACCAGTGGGAGTGATGCCTGTGTTTGGCATGGTCTGCTGGTGGAAGCTGTAGGTTGAAGTAAAATTTTTTTGAATATTTGACACCTGAGGGTGTATGGAACTAATATTTGCTCAGCATTGAAGCATCATCTCATTTAAATTCGAGGTAGTATCATGTCCCGTTTGGCAGAATTTCGTCAGCTTGAACAAAAATTGGCCGCGCAACTGGCTGAGCTCGAAGCGCTCAAAGGTTCGTCGGAACTTCAAAAAGAAATTGAGTTCGAAACCAAGCTCCGTGATTTGTTGGCCAAATATGGCTTTAGCTTGCGCGATATCATCAATATTTTGGATCCCCAAGCTAACCGTCGCTCCAATGCTCCTGCTGTTGAGACAAGCCCTCGTCGTGCTCGTCAGGTGAAACAGTACAAAAATCCGCATAACGGCGAAATAATCGAAACCAAGGGTGGCAACCACAAGCTGCTGAAAGAGTGGAAATCGCAATACGGCTCGGATGAAGTAGAGTCCTGGCTCGCTCATTAAGAATCATCAGCTTGCTAAAGCCCCTTTAAGGGGCTTTTTGCGTTGAGTCGTAGGGCAGTGCACGTGAGTCATAGGTAAGCGTCCGTTCAATTTCCTTGCACGCTGGGCTGCCAGAACGGCTGCACTCCGTTGGACATCAAGCGGGTTAGTGGGCACTTACCTTTTCAGGTTGGTCAGTCAGCCTGAAGGGCATAGCGGCACATGCCACACAGCCGAGTCATATCGTCGTCGTTGTCTATTTCCGACTCCAACGTCACGCCGCACTCGGTACAAGCTGGGCCTGGGCTGTCCTCAAGGCATAGCAGGCATTCAAATTCTTCTGTTAGGTAGCTGAAGTGGCCGCAGGAGGAGCAATGTTCCAGCGGGGCCTCACCTCCCTTTGTTAGGGCGTAGTACAGATCTGCGAAATAGTGTTTCGTAGCGATGGTTTCAGCTGCCTCGGCGTAACTAGCGCTATGGGCGCAACAGGTACATGCAAAGGCGATCTCCGATGCAGGACTCACCAAAGCGACGGGTTTGATGAGGGGCGATTTACAGGCAGGGCACTGCAGCAGTTCTACCGAGTCTTTTAGAAGCTCATGTCCCCAAGGTACCTCCTTATTGGCTACTTTGCAGATTTCCAGTTCACGATTGTAGAAAGCTTCCTGGGCCGTCAAGAATTTCCACAGGTCTTCGCCGAGTAGTTCGATTGGGGTTCGGTCGAGAAAGCGCGGTACGAACTGCTGGATGAGGTGGAAGGAAGCAGCCATCGCTTCGGCTAACCCTGACGGAGGCAGCTTGGAATAGTAATGCTCGACATCGTTACGCATGTTGGTCAGCTTTTTGAGAAGGCTCCAGTCGATGCCCTTAACTCCAAGGTTCTCAAGGCGCTCTTGGATTGTTCGTACATCGACTGTCTGTCCTCCTTTGCCAAGCCAAACGGGGTTGCCATCGGCATCCAGACCCGTGGTCACATGCTGTTTGAGAAAGGCTTCATTGGAATCAGCTGGGCTCAGCTCCTGAAGTTTCACCTTGAACATCAGCAGCAGGCCGGCTGAGAGATTTCGGATCGCCGACAGGGCGCGGGCGTCGTCGGCTGGAATGGTTTTGAAATCCTCAATACCCAAGCGGATCGAGGAAACAGCGTTGTCGAGCATTGTCACCGTTCACTTCCTTGCGAGGCTGCAGTGTCGTAGGCGGAGTGTAGACGACCATTAGTACACGATTCGATTGATCCTAAGCTCACCTTGTCGCCAATCCTAGAGGGCGCGCTCGCATGTCGGAGGCAGTCCGGGCCTATCACCAAGCTGAGGATCGAGGTGCACCGGAGGCAATAATGTAGCGGCTCCGTCTCGAAGCAGACCATCTTTACCAAACCGTTATCGACTTTCAGCTTTACGTGAATGGTTCGCTGGCCTCTAACCTCCACTGATTTGAGATTTTTCTCGGTAGCACTGTGTGGCTTGACAGCGCCCCATCAAGATCACAGCAGAAGAATAGATTTCCGCCAGCACCGGGGCAGATCCTTGTCTGATTCATGAGCCGGATTTGGCAGGGCCTGAATATGTATGGACATGCCCAGGGTTATAGCAGGGGATGACGGCTGATCATTCGCCATTTGAGCGCTAACTCATCTAGGTCGCGCGCTTTGCATCGGACTCTCTTAAGACATACAGTAGCCATCATTGCTGTCGGTTTTGGGGGATCACAATGAAGGTGTTCGTTAGCTCCGTGGTTGGAGGGTTCGAGCAGTACCGCGCTGTAGCTCGGAAAGCCATCACTCTCCTTGGACACACGCCAGTGATGTGTGAGGACTTCGGAGCCCGCCCATATTCATCACAGCATGCGTGTATGACTGAGGTCGACCAGGCTGATGTGGTGGTATTAATCCTGGGGGCGAGTTTTGGCTATCAGACGGAGACTGGGGAGTCTGTGACCCAGCAGGAATTTCGGCGTGCAAAGGCTTCAGGTAAAAAGATCTTGGCCTTCCTCGAAGCCGTGGAAATGGATGAGCGCCAGAAGGCATTCTCTTGGGAGGTATCGGACTACCTCGACGGGCTGTTCAGGGTGACCTTCTCCGATCAATACCAGCTCTCGGACGGCATCATTCAGAGCTTGAATCAAATGTCCGTCAGCCACAAGGCCATCACAGAGCAGGATTTTGTGCAGCGCTTGCAACTGCACAGTGGTCATGATCGTTGGAGTGGGTACAGCCATGAGGCGCGCTTAGAAGTAGCGTTTCTCCCACAGCCGGAAACTGTCGGGACGTTGCGGGTTGCTCACACCCAACATGAGTCTATCTTCCTCAAGATCTGCCAAGTCGGCCTTGGATCTCTCAGGGACGGCTACAAGGATTTCGACAGTGCCGACCAGACCGGGATCAATACACCAGCGATCAAGTGGCGGCATCATGAAAGCGGGCTTTGTTCCTTGTCTATTTCACTCGCGAACGCATCAAGCTCACGCAGCTTCATGGATTCCTTTTACCTCTCGCCCTCTCTGGTCAGGAAAGGGGCCGAGGCAGCATTCAATTTGCTAAGCGAAGGGAAGGGCGGGTGGTTTCAAATAAGTTTGCATGGTGTCGACCACAAGCTCTTCGCAGAGCCTCCTGCGACTGCGACCAACAGCCTATCGATGCCGCACCGCTCGCAGCAAAATCTAGAGGAGCGCACGTTGTTGATTCCCGCCACGCAGGCAGCATACCTTCACTGGCTGGACGAGGTAATGTTCCGATTTGAGCGCAAGATGTCGATGTAGCTATGTATACGGGTGGGAGTAAAGCAGGCTGAGCGATGCGGCCTGCGAGGTTGGTTCTCCTGACTGCTGCTCTAGGGGGACTAGTCGCGTATTCACCGCCATTCAAGAACAGCGTTCGTCGCTCGGCATGCTGCAGACCGGTTTTCTGCCCTGCCCATCATCACTGCGCGGTGATGGTCTTAGTGGCTAATGGCCGTCATGGCAATGTAGGATTCTCCTTTCATTTCAGACAGGGAATCGCTGCAGATGGAGCTTATAGCAATAGTCGCAGGCATCACCGCCTGTGTGTTTCTCATACAGAGCATCCGGGCAAAGGGCGTGATTGGCCAGTTGAGGATGGAGCTTGCGGCTAGGCAAAACGATCTCAAATCCACCGAGGAGGAATCCGCGGCGCGGAACTCCAGGCTGCAGCAAACCTTGATTGAATTGGAGCGTTTCAGAGAAATTCTCGATGCCGAGGCAGAAGCTGCGAGGATCCTCGGCGAGACTCGAGTCGAGCGGAGCCAACTGCTTCAGCAGGCGCAGGCCAAATTGACGGAGGCCGATCACCTACTAAAGCAAGCCATTGCAGATGCCGAAGCCGAAAAAGTCCAAATACTCAGCAAGGGCAGAGCAGAGCGCGATCAGCTATTGCAGCAGGCTCAATTGAAGGTCAGTCAGGCTGAGAGCCGCTTGCAGCAAGCTGTTGCAGATGCCGACAAGATCGTCGCTGATGCTCAGGCGCGTGCTCAGCAGGTTGCGGGTGATGCTTTGGCTGCAATGGGAAAAGCCAAGCACTACGCCGATGCTGCCCAAGCCATGAAGAACGTTGTTGAAGGGTATGGCGATGCTTACATCGTTCCGACCTTCAGCCTCCTGGATGACCTAGCCGAGGAATTCGGTTTCACCGAGGCTGGCCAGAAGCTCAAAGCAGCCCGGGAATACACACGCTTTATGGTCAAGGCCGGAAGGGCTGCGGCTTGCGACTATGTCGAGGCTAACCGTCGCGACACCGCTGTACGCTTCGTCGTAGATGCTTTTAACGGCAAGGTGGATTCCATCCTCACGCGTTCCAAAGCTGACAACCATGGGAAGCTGGAGCAGGAAATCCGCGATGCTGCCGCACTGGTCAACCTTAACGGTGCGTCATTCCGAAATACGCCGAGCTTCAACCGACCTGTAGACAAGCTAATGTGTTGAAGGGTGGAAGGCCTCAGTAACCATTGAAGGAGCAACCATGAAGGATCGAGTCCGGCAGCCGCTGCTACCTGATGACCCGATGTATCAGCTAGCTGTTGATGCTATGAAGAAATATGACCAGGCCAAAGCGGATGGTCTGCCCGATGCGGATTTAGATCGACTTCGACTAGAGGCCGAGTACGCATTCCAGTCAGTTACTGACTACCAACTCGAGATGCTCGGTGGCCCATCACGCACGCGCCATTAGTCATGACTGGCGGCGAACTGGCGATCGTTGGGGAGTCTTCTAGCTTGCGATGTGGGCTGGTATGCCTTCAGGAATCACATCGATTACTGTGCGGCGCGTCTTCAAGCGCAGCGGCTAGTGTTTCCAAGGCATCCGTCAGACGGGCATCCTCGCGTGCGTCTCCGCTATTGGGGACAAATTGTTGGCAGTGCCTTAACAAGGCATCACGATCGTTGTGGTTTAGATCCAGCTGGACAAGCATAGCGGTTCCAAAATGATTGAGTTGCAGTCAGCGCCTTGGCTCGGCACGATTTAGAGGGCTATTGTGCGCCGATTTAAAGTCATGAGGGCAAGTAGGTGAAGGCTCAGCAGGAGGCCTCTGTCAGGTTGTGCGCCGCCGCACATTATCGTGAACACCTTTCATCGATAGTGAGTGATGCAGTGATCAGCTACTGCCGCAAACCCGGACTAGACAGCTTGACACGCATCCATAAACGGGACGTCGGAGCCGCGGCATTTGCGGTGCTCGAACGCCTCTTACCGAGCGCTAATGTGCCGTGTACAGATAGCAGTTATATCTACGTCCGGCAGCAGCTGCGGTCTCATGTGAGTGTGCACGTGCTCAAGCGACTTGTGGATGATCAAGCCGCGCCCGCTGAGCTTAGGGATACGCTATTTGAGATTGATCTTGGGCTTTGATTCCGAGACGAGTTCGCACGTTTTTCTATTCAGCGAAGTGCAGCTCAGTTTGAGGTGAGGGGTAAGCTTGTGTCCGCCGGCGGGGTTGGGCAGCTCTTGTTGCGCAGACGGCTGGCCGCGATGAGATCCCTAGCGCTTTGAGCGCATCGTTGGCGTCCAAGTCTGCAATATCAGCTTTGAGTCGCTGCAATAGGGTGTCAATGGGTTCACCGCGCTCTAGGCTCAACGTCAATGTGAACAGTGTGAGAGGGCTGAGCCCCAGGGCCTCACTGATGACCGTCAGCTTGTCGACCGTTGGGCTTGATCGCCCCTGTTCCAGTTTTGACATATACCCCCGACTGCTGGCTTCAGCCATGTGCTTATGCGTCAGCCCGCGGCTTACTCGCATTGCTTTGAGTACAGTGGCGAAACCTGTTTTGAGCGACATGCATGCTCCTGGCCAAATATGGGCAAGAAGGGCTCCCACACAGCTGCAGCAGCAGAAAACCCAGACCTAGAGCATTGGAGAGTACCACAGGGATTCTCGCGGTTTGTCAGCCCCCGGAGAATGCAAGCGATCGCACGCGGGTTGCGTAGGTTTTCATACCGCGCTTAGGGGGTGGTGGCGGGTTGGTATCTTTCCGGGGGTGACGGCTGGTTTCTGTACGGTGCCAATGTTGCGCGCGCTGAATGGATGATAGCCGTAAATGGATATGTTATAACGTATCAATTGGTCTTTTTGCACCGGGTCTGATCGCTTGCGTTTGCGGGACGATTTTCGCCCTTTGGATCATCTCAAGCGCGGCTGACTGAGAGACTTTCAGCCTAACGATAGGACGCAGGCTGGCTTAAAAACGGTTGAGCCTTCCAGAGGATAATCATGCGCAGCGTTGACGTGGTAATTGTAGGCGCCGGGCCAGCGGGCATTGGCATGGCCATGGCACTGCAGCAAGTTCATGGGCTGGAATGTGAGGTGCTGGAGCGTGGGCAGCTCGGTGAGTCGTTCCGTCTGTGGCCCACCCAGACGCGTTTCATAACCCCCTCCTTCTACAGCAATCCTTTTGGCCTGGCTGACCTGAACGCAGTTGATCCCATCAGTTCACCTGCTTTGTCTGCCGGTACAGAGCATTTGAGCGGTCTGCAGTACGCAGATTACTTGAAGTCGGTTGTAGAGACTGCGCAGTTGTCAGTGAGCTGTGACTGCGAGGTGCATGAAGTTGCGTCAACCGCAGATCACCGCTTCCGCTTGACGACCGAGCAGGGTGACTACGATACAAAGTTTCTGATCTGGGCTTGTGGCGAGTACCAATTCCCTGACCTCAAGCCTTTTCCGGGTGCGCAATGGTGCATGCATTATGCAAGCGTGGCAGATTGGCGGGATATGGAATCAGGCCATTTTACAGTCATCGGCGGCTACGAAAGTGGAGTAGATGCTGCATTCAACCTCCTACAGCACAATCATGGGGTTCGCCTGCTCGTACGCCGGAAGACTTGGGATTTGCCCGATGTAGATGATCCTAGCCAAGTTTTATCGCCATATAGCCGCGAGCGCTTGCGTGTGATGGAAGACGCTGGTGCACTGGAAGTCGTCTACGGGGTCGATGTCGTCGAGGTGAGCTGCGATAACCAAGGGGGTGTCCGTGTCCATGCTGGTGATGGCCGTTACTGGGACAGCCAGACTCCACCGATACTGGGAACTGGTTTCGTCAAGGGCGGTGGTGCGCGGCAGATTGCTGAACATTGGTCGTGGGATGAAGCCGGGCACATTCGACTGAGTGAAAATGATGAGTCCTTGCGCACGCCTGGCCTATTTCTGGTCGGCCCGCAGGTTCGCCATGACGCGATGATTTATTGCTTCATCTACAAATTTCGACAACGATTTGACGGTATTGCGCGCGAGATCGCTAGGCGTTTAGAGCTTGACTGCACTGCGCAGATCTTGACTAGCGGCACTTGGGGCCCTTTTGGCAATCCTGAATGCTGCGAGGGTTGTGCATGTTGAAGACGGTGTTCTCCTCCCCAATGCCACTGGGCGCGAGTTTGGCTACCATCATTTTGCTGTGCTCCATCGCGATCGGTGCCGCGGTGGGCAGTAGTGCGCCAATCGCAGGAAAATGGCTGGGCCAGCAGGTGGATTACACACTGTTACTGTTGGTAGGTTCTCTGTTTTTCAGCGTGCGCTTGGATGCATTGCTGGAGGTAAAAAAGCATTGGCTGTTCATGCTTGCAGCTTTGGTAGCAAACTTCGTCATTGTACCGTTGATTGGTTATGGCGTAGCAACGTTCTTCCTAGGCTCGCAACCCCTGGTGTTCGTTGGCTTGGTGATCTATTTTATGTCGCCTTGTACCGATTGGTTTTTGGGATTTACTAGGCTGTCCGAAGGTAATGTTGCGCTCGGTTCAACGCTGATCCCGATAAATATGACCTTGCAGCTGCTGCTTTACCCACTATATATGATTCTCTTCGCGCAGCATGCGGTCACCTTGGATTCAGGCGTCATTGGTACCACGCTGTTTCAATGGTTTTTGGCGCCACTGGTGGTCGCGTTATCTGCGCATAAATTTTTACGTGCCCGACTAGGCACAATCCGGCTTCAGAAACTTCTATCGCACATTGACCAGGGGCTGCCTTGGATAATGGGGCTGCTGGTGATGGAAATATTTGCCGCTAACATCGACGTAATCCTTTTGCACAGTGGCGTGTTTGCCAAAGCACTCGTCGCAGTCTTCATCTTCTTCGTGCTCACCTTTTTGATGGGAGAAGGACTCAGTCGTCTGCTACATTTCCGGTACCCTGAGCATGCATTGCTGAGCATGACCACTGCAGCTCGTAACGCACCGCTAATGCTCGCCGTGACCATGGTGGCGCTACCGGGGCAGCCGCTGATCTACGCCAGCTTGATAATAGGGATGCTGCTTGAGTTTCCTCATTTAACCGCTCTGTGCCGAGTGTTGTTAGGCTCGCAGCGACGACAAACCGTTGCTCATTTGAAATCAGCGGCTGGGGATCCTTGATTTGGTTTAGGTCGCCTACCGAAGTCGCTGTTGGATCTCCGTGAGTATTGGCTCACCGAGGCTCTACTCGATCACAAGATAACGCTATCAAGGGAGGCGTGATGAACAATCATCTGATTTTACAATATGGCGCGGAAGTCTTTGTAACTGGCGGTTTCAAAATCTGTATTCGGCAGATTCAGGAAGATACTTCGCAACTGCTTATTTTTGATGATGAACAAATCGATGGGCTGATAATCGCTTTACAGCGGGCTCAGCAGCAGGCGCGCCACGAGAGGAAGTTAGACATAAATCAAGGAGGCGAAGAGTGACGAGCTCTGGATACTCGCCCTCGCCTGAACAGGCATACTTCGATGTCCCAGAAGTATCTCTTGAAGCTGCTCCTATTCGAATTCCTCACAAGTTTTCGTACGCAAACGATTCTTACCAGATGTTCGTGCATTTACTGGGTGTGGGCAGTGAATTTAGTTCGCCGCGCTGGGCGGTTGCGATAGAGGTGCTTCAAGGCCAAGAAATTATTTTGCCTGTAACTCGGGTCGACAGTGAGCTGTATGACTATGTTGACACGGCGCGGCAGGTTGGCCTTAAACACGTGATGCAATGGGTAGAAAACCACCAACTTTCTGACAGCGTTTGATCATGCGCAATAAACGCTCAACCTCGGTGTGACCCTAGACCTTGCCTCCGATTTGTACAGGGCGCGGCTCGCTGCGTTTACTGTTCTTTTCCCAGTGCTGTGCCGATTGGAAATTGCCAGATGGTTTGGCGACCCGCAGACGCTGACGCTTCTCGGCCCAGATATCTACCGCCGACGCTGTCCGGTCTCGTTGTGATGAAGCTCTCGCCGAAATCCCAACGAGATTCTCAGGTACCTATCAGCATCGAAATCCCTTTCCACTTGTTAATTCATACCGTGAAAAGGCCATATTCATGTTGAGATGGTTACGCCCGCTTTATCCGAGGGCTTGCCTGGGTACTAGAGCTTTCAGGGGACGAGGGTCAACAGACCGGCCATCACTCGCCCAGACGTGAGCAACGCGGTGATGACCGGCGCTTCAGTTAGCCGTATAGAGGTAGCCTTTAGTGGGAGAATGCAGACGCGCTGCGCCGGGAAGCCAAGAGCACCTACGCGTCCGGTCAACCCAATGACAGCCACTGATCAACATTGAGCGCTAAGGTTTGCCTCGTTTGCATACACCAGTGCTTCTTCCGCCAACTCGAGCATTTTCGCTAGTGTTTCAGCATCCACGGCGTGTGCATCACGCAGCGCGTATGCCTGGTGCAACAGTTCTCGATGATGCTTCGTGGGTTCGCTGATCAGCGCATCGGTGTCTTGGAGGAGGTGATACCACTCGGGAATGGTGATCAGCTTGGTTTGTTGAGCGAGCATGTGGAACCTGTGACTTATGCTGTATGTGCGTACAGTATTAGAAAACGTTTCTCAAGTACAGGGCAGTGTGAGCTTCGTCTGGATTGAGCTGCGCCCAGTGTATGAGTCGCATCACAAATGTTGCCCCGAGAGCCTATAACCGGCCCGTAAGATGCCTTATCACTTGAGAGACGAACTCGCCATGAGGAGTGCGGTGCTCTGTCCAGCGACCCGCGCCCGTGGGCTTCGCTCGGTGCTCTGCTGTTGTGATCAAAAGTCGTTCTTTGGCACGTGAAACGCCTACAAAATAGACGCAGCGTTCCTCCGCAAGCTTGCCCCAGAATGCCTGGGTTTCGACCCCGAGAATGATGACCGTGTGAAACTCAAGCCCCTTGCTTTTGTGGATTGTGAGAAAGCGTACGGCCTGGTCGTCTGAAAGCCGGGCGAGCGCACCGGGAATGGTGTTCTCGCTGACGAGTAGCGCTCCGATCCTATCTCGGACTTCGCGCAGAATTTCACGCAGGCGCGGCTTCGACTCGTAGTCTCCAGAAAGCGCCGTTAGAATCGGATAGCCTACGTCCTTGAGGAAGCTGCTTGAGAGAGTCCACCAGGCCTCATAGGGCGAGGTGGTTTTAGCCGCGGCCTTAACTTGGCGCACATGGGCGCGGTATGTCGTTTCAAACAACCTGTGAAGGTGGTCACGACTGGCCTCCTCATAGGGGGTGAACAAGTCCATCAGACGCGCCCAGGCATCCGACTGGCCTTTGCCATACAAGCAGGTGAGGTAGTCAATTATCAGCCGGGCTGCAGGCTCTTTTAGCAAGTCCTGCAGCTCGCTGTCGTTCCGTGCAGCAATGCCCCGGCTGGCAAGCTCCGCCATCAGGGCCGAGCCGTAATCGTCTACTTGGCGAGGCATCAATACTGCGATTTCCCGCGGTGGAACTCCCGCTTCGATCCACTGGCGAATGTTGTCAGCCAGCACCATCGCTTCTTGTGAAGAGTGCTGGAAATGAACCGCCAAGACCTCCCCCTCATCACCCGAGATCAGCTCTGCCGGCGTCACTGCTGCGGGGTCAATTTCACGGATGATTTCATTCTGAACGCGCAGCAGATTGGGCTTCGATCTGAAATTCGCGTATAGGTGGAGGGGAAGGGCATCGAAGTCAGTCGCATACGTCTTGAAGATGCCCTCCAGCGCTCCCGCCCACCCCATGATCATTTGCTTGCGATCTCCGACTGCGGTGAGGTGGATGCCGGTACCGAGGAAGAGCAGCTTGATGAGCTCATACTGGTCAGCGGTGCAATCCTGGAACTCGTCCAGGAACACATGCGCGTAGGTTTTGCGGATTGCGTTCCGGGCAACCTCGCTGCGCTGAATGATCTTGATGGCGAGGGGCAGAAGCTGCTTGAAGGTGATCTGCTTGCCTGGAATGGCCTCTGCGCCAATTGCGTAATCCGGACTTAAGCCTTCCTCCGCAATGATGGGGAGGAATTTATCGATGATCCGTTTTGCGAAGCCATGGAACGTCACACTGTCGAAGCGTGATGCGAAGTTCCAGCCACAGCGGAGCTGAATCCTCTCCTTCAGGTTACGGCTGGCATCTGTCTTGAACGACACCGCAAGGATTCGCTTGGGGAAGCGGCAGCTGTTGGTTCGCAAAAGGTAATCGGCACGTTGGGCCAGCACCTCGGTCTTGCCGGCGCCTGGCCCCGCGGTAAGCAAGATCGACCGATCAAGCTCGCGAACCACGCTCCATGCATTTTTCTCCAAGCGCACGCCAGGCGAGGGAGCCCATTGATCATGAGAAATCACTCGGGAGATTCCTCGAGCTTGGCTTTGAGCCGGTCTGCTAGCCGATTGAGGGACGGTGGAAGCGAGGCCAACAGCTCCGCGTCAGTAAGGTTGCCCAGCGCATCCAAGTGAGCTGCAGGCTTACTGCTGAGCTTGAACAGCTTGTGGTAGGCCGCGAAGAGTTGCTGCTCATCAGCATCGTACTGCCCCGGATTGAAATGGCTCTTGCCAAGGACGGTTACGTGATCGTGCGGTGTAGGGGCTGAACGCTCGGCACCAAAAGCATCGGGAAACGCTTTGAGCATCGCGAAATCCAGATCCAGTGGATCCGAGAAAAACACGTCTCGTTTTTCCAGCTCCGCAAATATGCTTGTTGGGCCTTCGTCGCCATTTGGGAAACAGTGCGCACTCCTTATCAGATATTGAGGATTATCCCAGGCAAGGCGCTCCCAATCACTGGGGATGTTACGCGCGGGATCAAACCTGTCGAGTTGGTCACGTATGTAGTTCACACGGCCCCAGCCACCTTGATAACGGCCAAGGTCGAGGTCGAGCAGAGTAATGTGAGGTGTACCTAGCGCGTTCAGCAGTCGCCAGAAGTGATTCACATGCCGGCCTCCCAACGGAGCGATCGCCACAGCGTACTCATCAACGGGAGCTCCCTTGGCTTGAAGAATGCGAGGCAGCACGATCTCTTCACTGTCGCCTTCACCGAGCACCACCAGGCGTGCGAAATAGAGCTCGGGGAAGGCTTGGACAGCTTCTCTGACGAACTTGTATGCGTCGCTGCGCTTGTCTGGGAGCACGATGGTCGACACATCCGTTTCGCGCTTTGAATTCAGACGCAGGTACCTAATCTGGTCAGGCTCAACTCGCTTGAGCATCGATGGGGCCTGCGTGGCGATCAATGCTTGTGCGTCCACACCCACGGATGATTTCAGGGAGCTCACGATACGCCCCAGGTAATGGGGAGACAGGCTGTTCTCGGGTTCTTCGACCGCCAGAATTGTATAGGCAGCAGGCTTAAGCTTGAGGGGATCGAACGAGGTGTTCAGTCCTGATCTGACCTCACGGCCAATGGTCAGGGATGTGAGAACGAGCGACAGATACAGCATCGATTTCTGCCCATCGCTCAGCCTGGCGTAGTCCACGTGGCTTTCACCATGGCCAGGCGTGAAGGAGATCGAGAGGTGCCGCAGGATGGCCTCTATTTCAGAGTTCGCGAAGGTAATAGATGGATTTGCGAAGAAGTCGCCCTTGTGAAGACGTTGCCATGCACCGCTTAGGCTAGTGCTCAAGGTCTTGATCGACTCGTTTTCCGACAAGCAGTCAGTGATTTGCTCAGTTAGCTGCTTAATTGAGTCCCGGTCATCGCTCCAGTTGACGGCTCGAAGGAGGCGGCCTAAAAGCGCGCTAGCACCAAAGGCAATATGATCAGCAGGATCCCGGCGAGCAGGTAGGTAATGAACGTGTATCTCGTCTCGTTCACGCTTCGCAACGGGCTTGAGCGTCGTGGGTTGCCCATGCTCGTCCATCCGGGTCACGTAGAGTAAACGCTCCTCTACCTCGCCATCAGCGTGGAGAACGCCTTCCAGGCGGTAGCGAATACGGGGAACCCCATCAGCCGCCTGCAGCGTCATTTGCGTAAAAAATGGCGGTACTGTGTCGTCTTCCTCATCATCGAGCGTTTCTTCGAACGTGAAGTCCGCCTCAATCCAGAGCGAGCGCTGAGCGGGTACCTCCTGCTCGTTCAAGGGGACATGGAAATCTGATCGACGCAGGCGACGTAGGCCTGGCTCGAAACCAAACATGCGCGCTAATGCTTGCAACGTCGCTGTCTTACCTGCGCCGTTCGGCCCTAGAAGGTATGTAACGCCATCGAAGGTTATGTCAGTGACGTCTCGTCCAAACGACTGAAAACCGCTGATCCGCAGACTGCAAAGCTTCATGTGGTGAGATTCCTTTCGGCTCCTCCTGATCGCTCGCTCTAACTTACGGGGGTGTGGTGAGGAGGTGGCACCGTGCCGCTACAAGATACGGCATGCTCCCAGGGGGTGACTAGATGGGTCGGATTTCACAGCGTATAGCCTATAGGCCAGCGATTCGGTGTTGGTTCGATCGAAGTGATCCATGGCTGGGGAGGGGGAGTTGGGCAGAAGCGTGCAAGGAAAAACGTATTCGAGCAGCTAGGGGTGAGCAGCGTATGCTGAAGTTTGGCGGTGGGCTCTGCGGAGAAGCGTATAGCGGATTGAAGTCATCGCCTATCCCCGCAGCAGCGAGGGCCACGACGTCTGCGTTGGCTGGCGACGATCTTCAGAAGACGACCATTGTGACCCCTAGTATTACAGCGGAGCTTTCGTTGCTCAGATGCTGTAAACCTCTTTTTTGACTTGTAAACCTGTTCGATTTACAGATCAAAAAAATGGTTTACAAGCCGAGGGCGGCGTGTAGATGCCTGAGGCCCGCCTTGGGGGGCTTTGCCCGTAGACTTACCGGGGAGCCGCGTTGACCTTGGTTCAGTTTTACAATACTGCAGGGCGACCGGTGCGCCGTTCATATCTCTAAGCAACCCATGATGGCCGCGGCTCGAGCAGCGGATCACAGAAAGTCCAACGATCGCAGCGCAAAGGGCGCTCCCAATATTGAGGCCCAAGAGCGCCTCGAGTTTGCGGAAGAGGAAGCTTTGCTTCAGCTTGGAAACTGGTAGCCACGTCAATCATTAGCGCTGATCGTCGGGTGCTTCGTGCTCGATAGGCATGATGAACAGTAGGGCTCACAAAAGCAGAGGGCTCTTGCGAGCCCCCGCTCAGTACTGGAGTTCTAGCATTCCACGCAGTTCCTTCAGCGTTTCCGGTATCGACATTGATCTGCGAACCTCCAGTCCAGTGATCACCCGATCAAGCCCTGCATTTGGGCCCCACTTATGGATCAAAATGCTTATCTGGTGTGACAGCATCGGTCTCTTCGGATCACGTCTCGATGGAAAGAGATATGAGCCAGGCTCTAGCTTACTGGCTGCTGCGTACGCCGATAGCTCCTTGGACATGATGTGTTGGTAAGTAACTCCGGAAAACTTCCAGTGCACAGGGCACCTGGCACCCTCTGCGCTGACGAGGGCATACTGAATCTCTCGCAACCGAAACCCTGAGATCAGTAATTCGAATAGGGCATGGCCGCGTAAATCGCCTGTCTTCGCTAATGCATTCTTGATAGCAAACAGCTCGTGCGGCGTCAGTGGCTTTACTCTGTCGGGCCACGCGTATTTACCTGGCATACCTTCTGTTCGCTCGATTGAGCGAGATTCCCGCACTTTAAGGAGCGTGCGCCCATGGCGATTTGAGGTGCCGCGGCCTGACTCATGAGGAGCCTCTGGGTTGGAAGCAGAATCAGGGAGATGGCTGAGAGCCTTTAGCACGTTCAGTGGCAGCGACCTCACAAGCGGTTCCAATGTGAAGGTTACTGGAGTTGTCGCCTGGTCGCGGGACAGCCTTTCACTTATAGCTCCTGCTAGAAGAGCAATGACTTCTTCTTCGCTAGGTACTTGGGTCTCATCCGATAGCCCGTCGACTGACTGATGCGCATCGTGTTAGTCGCGGTAGCCCAAGCCTCTGGCCAAAACTTCTAACGCCTGTGACAAGGTAATTTGCTGCGTGCTGGGCCAGGTTCGGCGAAGATTTTTGGCAAGTCGCTTGAAGCCTTGTTGTGGCAGCAGGTCGGCAGGGGTGAGGGGGACGCGCATCGCAGTTCTCCAATACTCGTCAGGGTGCTGGCTGTCCGCTGACTATTGTCGAAATGCGTACAAGGAGGAGGGGTAAAACACCTGTGACTACGTCTGCGCTGGCCAGCCGCTCGATCCAGGTCGACCGATAAGCAAAGCGTATCATTTGCGGTTGGAGCCTGTCTAACTCTCCCGGGGGAAGCTACGACGATGACTCCATTTAGCGCATTGCCATAATTTGTGGCACAGTGCTATCGCGCGGGTTTGCCTGCGTTTCAGTGCTGCTGGTCAGGATTTTTTGCCAGTACATTTACGTTGAGCGAAAGCCCAGAAAGGAGGTTGCCTTGCTTGATGCTGCGCAGTTGCGAATTGAGGCCGCACACAAGAAAGTAGCGGAAGTCTTTTCCAAAGAGTATGCGTTCACTATCCCGGCGTATCAGCGCCCTTATGCTTGGGAGGCGACCCAGGCGGAGGAGCTATTGGCAGACTTGAAAGACGCCATGGCGCAAGACTCCGCAGCAGGAGGATTCTATTTTTTGGGTAGCATCGTTCTGGTGAAAACCCATGGAAATCCGGCATCGCGCGTGGTGGATGGTCAGCAGCGGCTAACCACGCTGACGCTCCTGTTCAGTGTTATTCGCGACCTGACGACGGACGCTGAGAAGCAAGTGCAGCGCGAACGCTACATCAAGCAGGTTGCCAATGATGATGAGGGTATCCCTGAGGCACTGCGTCTGCAGTTGCGGCCTAAGGATCAGGGTTTTTTTGAGAAGCATATCCAGAAGCGTGGTGTGACTGATCACCTCCCGTCACTGGATGGTCTGACAGACTCTAGGGCACGAATCGTAGAGAACGCCAAGCTCATTCGCGATAGGTTAACCGCGATGGGTGAGAAAGAGCGCGATGAGCTACTGCGTTTCCTGCTGCAGAACTGCTATCTCGTCGTTGTCGAAGTGCCATCGGATACAGCTGCGCGACGTATTTTTACTGTTTTGAATGCTCGCGGCCTCGATCTTTCGGCTACTGACATCCTGAAAGCCGATCTGCTGGAGAGAGCAGGTGTGGAAAAAGAGTCGTACCTTTCTCAGCGCTGGGAAGAGGTAGAGACGGCACTTGGTCGCGACAGATTTAGCGCCCTGTTCACTCACATCCGCATGCTCCATGAGCGTGACAAGCCTCGGTCTGCGCTTGAAAGCGGCTTTGCAATTCATGTTCCCGTGTTTCGTGATAATCCCGGCGCATTCATCGATACGGTGTTGGAACCTTATGCTGACGCGCTCCTGTTGGCGCGGGATGACCAGCAGCTCCGCAAGCGCTTCGGCCCCAAGTGCGCTGACCTGGTGCGCTCACTGGAACGTCTGGATAACCGAGACTGGTTGCCACCTCTGCTTCTTTGCTTGCGACAGTGCAATGGTGGAGCGGACATAGACGTCCTAGAGTTTGTGTTCCAGCTCGAAAGGCTTGCCTATTTCCTCTTCCTGACCCGTGCCGATGTGAATGCGCGGATGTCGCGCTATGTTGATGTACTGGACGAGATCGACCCGCCCATTGAGCCGAAAGCTCGCTCTATCCATCGCGGGCGCTCCGGCGGACTGAAGATTGGGCAGCCTGAGGCATCGATGCTGTTCAGCGCATTGGATGGCAACGTGTACCTGGTCTCGAAGGTCGTCAAACCACTCTTGCTTCGTCTGGAGCAAGCTTCAACTGATGGCTCGGCCAACTACGACTATCCGGTGATTTCGGTTGAGCACGTATGTCCCCAAACCATCGCACCTGGTTCACAATGGGCTCAGTGGTTTCCCGACGCTGATGTTCATGCATCATGGGTGCACACCTTGGCGAACCTCGTGCTGCTCAACACGCGTAAAAACTCTGCGGCACAGAACTACGACTTCGACAGGAAGAAGACGAAGTATTTCGCCTCTGGCGATACCTGTGCTTTCACCCTCACCAACGAAGTGCGTAGCTACCCTCAGTGGACACTCGAGGATCTGGAGCATCGCAGGGTCGAATTGCTTGAGCGGTTCGCCAAGACCTGGCGTTTGGAGTCGAGCCTTGCAAAGTGGTGGGAGGAGTAATGGCGAGGGCGTGAAGGGTACCTTGTAGTAAGCTGCCGCTTGCGTATTCGTCGGCGCAGGGGTTCGCTAAAATCAAGGGATGCCTGAGTGCCGAGGCCGCCTGTGCGGTTACGTAGATACCGAGGTCTGACGGCTGTTTCGCACGGCCTGAGGGCTTTGTCCTGAGCTACTGGAAGCAATAAAAAGCATGCATCAACCGATTTCCGAATCTCAATTCGAGACGCTTTATGACCACTACATGGATGTCCTTTCCGGCTACCTGGACGACCTATCTCAGGGTGTAGAGAGCACCAGTACGCCTCCCTGGTTTTCTTGTGTTGTGCCTGATGCCATCTATGAGCTGGTGAGCGTAGCGGGTGTCAGGGACAAGCTCTCAGTACGCAAGCTCGATGAGCTGTGGCGCCTGGCGGGCAAGCACTACTCCGGGTTTGAGCTGTATCGGATTTTCAGGGAGAGGATTGGTGGTAGCTCGGCAATCGAGCTGTACTCGCCCATCATGCGCAAGATCGCTCGAAAAAGCCCGGAGCTGGAGGCGGGGGCCAGTGTCTTCGAGCCTCTCTCAGCGCTTGGCGCTGCGCTTTACGCCGCGTCGCAGGAGCAAAGAGAAGAGGGGCTGCAGGTGGACACCTTGCCGGAGCTTGCTTGGCGAGATTTCAACCAGGTTCTGCTCAAGCGTCTGGTGCTTGATGGTCATCTGGCAGGCGAGAATCGCGATATGCTCATGGCACGGGAACTCGGGCTGTGAGTTGGTAGGGCGCTGCTTTTGGGGTGACTCTCGTGGCAGGGTGTTGGAGCAGGAAAGAGGGGGCTGCCCTTTCCGTAGCCCCAAGCAGGCTAAAGCAGGCCCTGTCTCTTAGCTTGATCATCCCGCTAACTCGCTCGCACGCTTAGGGGTTCTTAGGCCGAATGGGCTGCGGGAAGATTAAGATCCCTCCTCAAAGAACGTTTTCCGGAGGTCGTCTAGTGACTCGTCGCCGGTACTGACCCCAGCCTTCAGATCTTCATCGCGCTGCCGCTTAAGCTCGTTGAGGCGCAGGGTATATTCTGGGACTGGTAGGCCCTTCTGCAGCTCCTCAAGCAGCTCTTCTTCGGCACGGTCATAAATCCGGTTGGTTCGAATGATGTGCACAGAAGCAACTGTTTCCTCGTAGCCGTCGAGGCGGGCAAAAGCAAGGTTGATATAGCGCTCTACCGATGATGGAGACTGCTGCCCTGTCCACATCATTACATCAGTGATGAATTTAGCGCTATTGATTAATGCGTTTCGAAATTCGTCCTTATGCTTAAATTTGTGACGCTTGATCAGTAATACAAATAGGTTGGTGATGAAAGCATGGCGGAACATGTGGCCGCATGCCTGATGCTCGATCCCAGCGTGTTCCCGAAGCGCGCTGATTTCACTCGTCAGCGTGTACTTGGCCAGCGGCTTGCCAGTGACTTCCTGCACCATCAAAAAACCGTGATCCTTGCCCCCCTTGTAGCCCCGCATCGTTTTTTTTCGGGCCATTTCGATGTATTTCTTGGCTTCGGTAAGCACTGCCCGGGAAATAGGAATTAGACGCTCTGAGGGCCCGCCCACTTTAAGAGTAATCAAGCGCAGCATCGGCTTTTTCATGCTCAGGGCATTCTGGATGTCATTCACGCGGATGTTGGCGATTTCCCCTCGCCTGGCGCCCGTGTGCTCGTACAGCGACAACATCATATTGCGCCTGAGCTGTATGTGCCTCGATGAGCCAATGCTGTTGACGGCAGCCCTCAAGGCTTTAATGTCTTCGAGCGTCATAGGGTCGCGAGTATGATGGCGACGCCCGACAATGGTAAGCGAGTGATGGTGCAGGAAGGTTCGCTTGATGGTGCGCCCCCCTCTGGTCGTTACCAAAAACTCTTTTTCAGTAACGCGGATGCTTCCTTCTTCAGATACGAATTGGGGTTCACCATAGAAACGCCCAACGAACTGGAGAAAATCGATACACGCCCTGCCTATCTCTAGCAGCGTTGTCTCAGTCCGGGCAGGGATCGATGGGTTGTCTGGTGATTTTTCTTTCCTCAGACTCACAATAAGCTTGGTGAACAACTGGTCATTGAGCTGAATGAAGTCGAGATTCTGATCGAAACAAAAGCGGATAAGGGGGCTGATCTTCGTGGCGTATACCCCAATCGTCCCTCCTTGTCCTCCATCTCGCGACATTCCGCGGCTGCGGCCCCGTCCTGGTCGATCGCGAAGGGCAAGCATGTACAGATTGGCCATAGAGCATGGCGCGCCATTGGGCCACGTTATGAATGGCAGACCACCAGATTCCTTGATCTCAGTTTTCCCCAGTGCTCGATGCCCGAACAGTTTGAGGTCGGGCAGGACGGAAAAGAGTTTTCGGGTTTTCTCGTTTTTCATAATTTTAACAGTGAGTAATTGGCCAGATTCCGGTGGTTTTTATGGCTTTGGATTGTCGCTGCCAGGACTCAGTTATTTCCGGTAATCGTCCAAGTCCGTCACCTTCCGGTCGACCTCCTTAGTGACTTGGCCAGCATGGCTAGGAGGGCCAGGTTGGCCTTCCGGCTGCAGGCTATTGAACGGAGGAGGGTTGAGACTCACGAGGGCGGTAAGCGTCTCTATAGCATCCTTGGCGCGCATCTCCATGAGCGCCGGCTTGACGTCTTGCCGGATGGTGCGGAATTGGCCAATGGCTATGGACAAGCCTTGGAGCAGTACCATGTTGATCATCTGATGCTGCTCCAGCTGGGCTTCAAGTTCAGCAGTGCGTTTGGATAGGCCGTCCTTTGTCCTCTTGTTCGAGGATTCGCGTCGATTCTTGAAGCCAGTGATCGCCTCCGCCGCGCCGACTCGCAATGCATCAAAGCCCTCAAAGCCTAGCTCAAACACGTTAGCCGCGTGGGCTTTGAGTGTATTGGTGCTCATGCGATCTTTGCGCTTGAGCTCGCCATCCTCCTCGAATTCGATCTCAAGAGCAGCAATAGCGCCCTGACTCCTTAAAGCTTTCAAGAGCCCTTCGTTTTCTGCGAAACGTGCCGGCTGTCGGATGGCCAGTTGCAGAAGATCTCGAAGCACCAGTAAGGATTTGGAATTTTTTTCATATGCAGCGGTTACTTTGTTCATCTCTCACCCTTAAATGCTCAAATACTTCATTCTAACGCTGGTCATGCTGCGGGCTCCACGATTTTTACGACGATCTGCATTTGTTCCCCGTTTTCATCTTCAAAGAAGTCAGGCTCGATCTCCACAATGCCTTCTTTTTGGAGTTGAGTGATTTCATCCTCGAGTTCATCCATGTCCCAAAGAAGAAAATCATCCGTGCCGTAGCGCTTCTTCAAAAGCTTCCTCAGGTTCTCATAGCTTTCCGTCCCGCCGTAGTGCAGCTGTTCAGCCACATGCTGGGATTTGGAACTCATCAGTTCCGCTCCTGTCAGGCTCTCAGTAATGTAGTTCCAAACGTGCCGCCGGTTGGTATGCGCAAGCATCCACTGAAGGGTTTCAAGTCCACCAAAGGAGCTGCTGTGGTAGAAAAGCATAGCAAAAAAACGCCTGAGTTGATGTTGTCTAATGTAATAGCGCTCTCCGGCCTCGTTTTTTGCAGTTTCGAAATAGTCGCAAAAAAAATCAAAGTTTGTTGCAAAAATGTCTTTGGTGCATTTGCTGAATTTTCGCGAACCTTGTGGGCATGGAACAGAAAAGAGACTGGTCATTTCTTTAATGTAACCAATTCGTTTCAAAATCTTTTGCATGCGGATGAGATTCTTGATCATTTCCACTGCAACTGGCTCAATGGGGCGTGCCTGGATGTTACGAATCCCGAATGTGGCTGTTGTGCTCTTCCTATTGAGAAATAGCAGCCACTGTTCAGTTGAGTCAAGGCAGGTCATGGTTTTGAGATCAATCAGCTCGCCAGATCGGCGAGCCATCAGTGCTCCAACGACTACCTGAACGCTACCGATATAAACTCGAACAAGTTCACACAGAGATGTGTTGTTTCGAAGTTTAAGATAGTAGTCTTCCCTGGAATGTCTAATCGCTGTGCGTGAGCGAAGGGAAACACTCGTCACGCCTAACTTAGTGGTCTCAGGGCGTAAAATAGTGAGTAAATTTTGTCCCTTAAATGCAATCGGAGGTTTTCCAGCTTTCACGCAATGAAGGGCTAGTCGGCAGAAGCTGCTAATAAGATGCTCGCCATGTTTGAAATGGTACTCAATGGCTTTATTTACGGCCCCAAGCACGATTGTGCTAGGTAATGTGCGGAATCGCCCACCTGTCGATACTTCAGCCTCATGGGACATAAGGCCCTCAAGGTCATCAATGTGTGGAGCCGGGACGCCGCTTTCGTGTAGGCACCCCATTCTATACAATGTGGTCTGATAATTGATGAAGCGATGGCTCAACACTTTACCTTGCGGGCCAGTGTGAATGCGAACTGCTGGAAACTCTCTCCCGTGATTGTGGTGTTGCGTATCAAAGGAAAGAGTAGGAATGAGGCGGCGCACTCCGCTTTTAGCGAAAAGAGTGTTTGGGTAAATGATTGCTGTCAGCTGAGGAACGTTTACTCGCCAATGGTTATGAACTTTGCGTAGAAGTCCCTGGGTGTAAAGCGCGGCGCGCGCATACGGAATTTCCGAGGCGGGAATTCCCAGGTTATTTTTATCCTCCTGCTCGGGGCTAACGAGCCTCATGGCTGGATGCTCATCCAAAACATCTTCTAGTAACTGCTTCGGTACGGATTCAATGATTGATGTGCTTAATTTCCCTACTGATACTTCCCAGTCAAAAATATCATCGGCATCTTTGGATTTTCCGGTTTTTTCAAGGATGTCGATAAGTTGATTTTTTCCGAGCCCTTCAAGACCAAATGTCGCAAGTTGATAATTTTTGCTGTTGATCAGGATGTAGTCAATAATGTGTCCGGTATAATAAAAGTTAGACTGCTGGCATGTAATTGAATTTGTTTCGGAGAGCATGTCTTTGGCGTTTTTGGTTGATGAGATGAGGTATTGTTTCAAGCCCTCGAGCAGGTCGTTGTGTTTAGGGTGTAAAAGGCTTTCACCATCGTCCAATGTCACATTCCAATCTACCGTACACACACTTTTTGTGCCGAGCTGGTACTCCCAGACGGGGGCGGAAAAATCACTGATCAGCCACTCCGCCTGTCGGAACATGGAGGTGTTATCGGCGAAGTAAGCATCCAGATAGTCGAACTGGCTCGGCGAATTAAGCAGCGTCATAGATCAATTCCTCCATGCGGGCAGCGTCGCACTGCTGTCTAGCCGATGCCAAATGTTCATGCAGCACTCCGTCGTTATCTCGCTCGATTTCCGCAGTCAGAACACTAGCGAATTCCGCCCAGTACTTTGCCTTCCCGCATACATCTCTGGGCCTTAATGCTTGCTTGACTGCTAACTCGAGCGAAAGCAGCGCAGCCAGACTGCCAGCACCAATACCAATATGAATTTGGCCTTGGTTATGTGCAATATCAGGCCGCTGGGTTCCCGTGCGCTCAGGGTCTTCAAGATGTTCTGGAATCTCTTTGATGGTATGGTTTTTCAGAAACACGTCAAGTTCAGCCATGCTAGTGAAGCTCGTCGCCTTGAGGAGATATGGACTGTCTTTCATCGCTAGGACGATAAACCCTTTTTGAAAGATGCGTACCCACCTAGATTGGAAGAAGGCTAGAAGGGATTGCGGGAGATAATGTGCAAGCAACTGTGCAGAGTGCTTAGCATGGCCTAGCGCTTTCGCCATCTCCTTGACGTCGCGGGTTTTGAGGTAAACCGCTACGCCGCAGGATGCCCGTAGCCTGGCCAGAGATACCCTTGAGATGTAATTCACCAGCTCTTCGCCGCGTAATGGAGTGTGTGGTTCAAACTGCTGTTCGATACGAGCTCTGAGATTAGGGTGTTTTTTTAGGCTGTTGGGCGTCCACGCCTTGTTAGTTTTTCCTGGGCTACTGAATGCATCACTACAAGAAAGGAACAAGTAGCGCCAGCTATCATCATTCTCTTTTCGCAGCTTGTCTCGCAGTGGCTGAGTAATCTCAATGACCTCCTTTACCCAGCGAGCTGATTCTTCGGTCAGGTCAATCTTGATTTCACTCAGCTTCGCGCCGCGACGATCCTTGTAGCAAGTTAGCTGGTAGCCAGTATCCGTCGGTAGGAATCCGCTCACAACTCCATTGGGGTTGTAAAGCTCTAAGTTTAAAATAGAGTGATGGGTAATCTTAGGGTGCGCGGACACCAAAAGGCATTGATGCGCGAACAATGTGCCCGCGGTAGGAATGCCTAGGTCGTACGCCATAGTCGTCTGAATTGATTTCTCACCGTATTGGCGTCTGAATTCACTGAGATTGGCCGGAAGTCCATATGCTTCGAACGTTGCGCAATGGTCTTCGAGGGGAGTGTTTTGCTTGCTGGGCCGTTTTGGTTGTCCAGGGGTATACGGCTTTCCAATTTTTGCAAGGTCTTTGCGCCGGCTCGCCCGCTCATAAAGGCTCTTAGATTGAGTCAAGGCCCAACTTTGGACAACAGAAATGTCGTATTCCACCTTGTGAAAAATGAGCTCAACCGCTTCGTTATCCGTGATGTGCAGAGGAATCTCGGTGATGAGTTGGTTTTGAACCTCAATGCCTTGGTCGTTGACTTTAATTTTGTGTTTGAGCGCGCCGATCTGGTCGCGCTTTTGAATTCGTGGGAGTGGAGTGAACGGTCGCGCCCACAAACCAGGCGCAATAAAGGCTGTTTCAACATTACTAATAAAAATGTTCCAAGACATAATGATGGAATGCTGCGTTTGAGCTGACTTGGCTTCTTGGTTCTTCTGTTTTTTCTGGCTTCCCTGAGTCGATCCACTGGTGAAAAATTCCCTCATATAGCTCAAGAAAAGTTGTTTCAGCTCTAAGGGGTTCTTGAAGGTTGAAATGGGCCATGCGTCTGAATTTTTGGCTAGGAATTCACAAAACCGATTAATTTCCGTTGTACTCGGCTTGGCATTTTTTCCGACAAATGCGTTCCATGCCTGATACAAATCCTCGGTGAATTTCGGCCCATGAGAATGCCAGAGCATCGACAGCTTTAAATATGCTGGCGCTCCGGTTAGCGCTACGATAGGCCAGCCCTTCCAATAATGAACAGCATGTTGGTCAAGGTGTTCGAAATTCTTGCCGGAAAGGTTTTCCCATTCTAATTTACACCGTTCAGAATCCGCTGTGTCCAGCGAAATGACAGGCATCCCTGGAACCTCTGCGCGGAGGTAGGATAAGCAGTCAATGAATCTCTTAATCCATCTTCTTTTTGTATCAGGCGATCCTTTAACAAAATTGTCTGACAGAATTGCGCCTACAAAGCAGTTAACAATCTTTGTAAACACTTTCTTTCGCGAAAGCGTAGTGTAGTTAAATTTGATTTTTGCGATATCGCAAAAGCATTCGAATAACTTCAGGGATGGCCCGATCGGGCTAATTTTATTTTTTTCTGCATGGCGCTCCATCGCCCTGACAAAGGCGAAGGGCAGGGTTCTGTGTGCATATCCGGCGAGGTAGTGCGAGGAGGCGATAATCATTGAGTAATCCAAACCAAGTCTTTTGCGAGTGATTGCTGCAGCCATCCGCAGCTGAGTTCGCTGCGAGTTGGAAGGGCATTGCGAACACCGTGCATGGGCCCAGGAATGTCGCTTTGAGCATTACCTGGTCGCGCTAGGCATCTCTCGGAGTTCCTAGGTCGTTCGCAGGCCAAGCCGGAAGCTGACCGAGCTGAGCACTGCTGAACGCTAGCTTTTCTGCGTATAGCTAGAGGACGAGAGCGATAACGCCGGTGTCAGGTGCGCGGTATTCGACTGGAAGACGGCTTGCAGGGTTGGCGAGGAGTCCTATTGAGGATCACTGCAGGGGTATGACGGGGGATTGGCTGACCCATAGAGCTGAGCTGTTCCGATCCGGGGCGGTAGCGCGGAGGAGCGCCTAAGGCCGACGACTCTGCGTGCCGGCAAGGAAAATGCCCTTGGTTGATAGTTGTCATCGTTGAAAAAGACTGCTTTTGTGACTGAGTTAGCCGTATCATAGGGCTTACACCCTACGTTGACAAGATCATGCAATCAGCAAACGGCTTCAAGTAGTCGTAGTCGATCGGGGCGGGCAGGCCGGGCAGCAGCTCGAAGCCGGGAGTGCCCGGCACGCAGTGGCTGACCCAGGTGAGGTCGGCGTTGGCCAGGGGCAGAGGCTGAAGCATCTGCCCAGCTTCGGCGACCACCCAGGCGGCGTTGGCGGGGTGGGCGTCCTTGCTGCCCAGGCGCAGGTCGGCGCGCAGGGCCATGGCGTTGAGATCCGGGGCGATCTCGTTGCCCTCCGGCACCGGCAGCTCCTGGGGGGCGTTGGCGGTGAAGCCGTTCTGCGCGTCGACATCGAAACTGGCGATCTTCATGGCAGTTCTCCTCGCTGGAATGGCAATATAATCCACCTGGTGAATTAAGTGTGTCAAGCCTTAATCCAACAGTAGCTTCAGGCTTGCCTTACTTAGATGCTCTGGTGGAATATAGCGGGATCAAAAAGGAGGCTCCCGGTGAGTACAGTAGAAGTCCTGGCCAGTGTCGATATCGTCGCCTTGCGCCTGGCCCCTGAAGCCCAGCATCTGCAAGTATTGTTGCACCGCCGCGAACGTGAGCCGCATGCCGGGCAATGGGCCTTGCCGGGCGTCATCGTCAATGGTCGCACCGCGGACAACAGCCTGGACGCCGCCGCCGACCGCGCCCTGCGCGAAAAGGCCCAGGTGCTGCCGCGCTATCTGGAACAGGTCGGTACCGAAGGCAATGCCTTCCGCGACCCGCGTGGCTGGTCGTTGAGCACGTGCTACCTGGCCTTGCTCGACCCGCAGCAACAGGCCGAGGGTGAGCAGTTGGCATTTTTCGACTTGGACAGCATCCTGGCGCGCAAGGTCCTGCTGCCGTTCGATCACAACCTGCTGGTGGAGCGGGCGCGCGAGCGGCTGGCGGCCAAGACCGTGTACAGCAGCCTGCCGCTGAACCTGCTGGCGGACAGGTTCACCGTGCTCGATGCGTTGGGGGCGGTGCAGGCGTGTCTGGGGCAGGCAGTGAACAACACCTCGCTGCGCAAGCGCCTGGAGCGTTTGCGCGAGCTGGGGTGGGTGAGGGACACCGGGGAGAAGAACCAGCCGCGGCTGGGGCGGCCACAGCAGTTGTATCAGTATACGCCGCAGGGTCAGCGGGCGTTCATGTTCGATCGGAGTTTGTTGCCTGAAGGTTCTTGAGCGGACCCTGCCCGTGTAGGAGCGGCCTAGTGCCGCCCCACAGGGTCAACCCGGTCAATGCGCGCAGCGGCTGGTATCGCCTTGTTCGGCCGGGGCCTTGCGCGCCGCCGCCAGAAGGGTCGCCAGCACGATCAGCGCAGCCCCCGCCGCCATGCGCAGGCTCGGCTGGTCGCCAAACAACCACCATGCGCCAAGGATCGCGTAGACCGGCTCCAGCGCGATGATCATGCCAGCGGTACGCGCTTCCAGGCCTTCCAGGCTCTTGACGAACAGGAACTGCGACAACCCGGTGCAGAACACGCCCAGCAGTGCCAGATTGACCCAGTCGCTGCCGGCCAGGCTGGTGCTGCCCAGGTGGGTGAAGGCGAACGGCGCCACCAGTGCTGCGACCACCACGTTCTGCCAGAAGGCTACCTGCATGGCGTTCATGCTCGATTTGTTGCGGCGGTTGGCTACGGTCAGCAGGGCGAACGCCAGGCCCGAGCCCAGGCCCCAGAGCAGGCCGACGGTGCCTTTGTCGAGCAGGTCGAAAGTGGGCACCACCATTACCAGGCCAGCGGTCACCATCAGCAGCAGCAAGCCTTGCACGGCCCCGATGCGCTGGCCGAACACGCCGCGTTCGATCATGGCGATGAAGGCCGGGAAGCTGGCGAAGCCCAAAGTGGCAACGGCCACACCGCCGACCTTGACGGCAATGAAGAAGGTCACCCAGTGGGTAGCCAGCAGGGCACCGGTCAGGCCCAGGATCGGCAGGTTGCGCAGGGTCAGCGCATCGAGCAGGCGGGTGCCCTTGAGCCCGGCGACGAAGCCCAGAGCGATGAAGGCGAAGGTGGCACGGCCGAAGGTGATGATGCTGGCGTCGGCCTCGATCAGGTGGCCGAGGATGCCGGTCAGGCCGAACAGCACCGCGGCGATATGGGCCACGCACAGGGCGTTGCGGTGGCCGGTGGCAGCACCGGCTACAGGGATTGTGGTCGCGATCATGGCAGTCAAGTCTTCACAATAAAGCGGGCGCAAGCACTCCCTACTTGGCGCGGCGCGGGTCTTCGATTCTGGGAGTTTTATAGTTAGCCCGGACGAACTGCCCGGTGCAGGGCGCCACAGCGTTGGAATTGTGAAGCGAGGCTGTTTTACTCGCGGATACCACACCGACGAGCCCACGGCGCGGGGCTGGTCGATGTGTGTATTATTTTTGTAGACAGGCTTTTGCAGCCGATTGCGGGCGACGTGTGCTTGTCCAATCGCGACATGTGCACGTGTCGCAGGGCGACAGGCTCAGTCGTCGCCGTAGTTCATGATCGACAGCAGGCGAATCGGCACCTGCACCAGTTGCTCGGGGCCGTGCGGGGTTTCGCCATCCAAGGTCAGGCTGTCGCCGGCCTGCATGTGGTAGAGCTGGTTACCGTGGCGGTAGACCAGTTCGCCTTCGAGCAGGTGGAGAAATTCCGTGCCGGGGTGGGCGAAGGTCGGAAACTCCTCGCTGGCGTCGTCCATGCTCACCATGTACGCCTCGAAGTTCTTCTTCGGCCCCCTGGCGTGATTGAGCAAATGATAGGTGTGACCCTTTTCCGTACCCCGGCGCACGACCTCCAACCCTTCGCCAGCCTTTACCAGCAGGGCATTGCCATCCGGCTGGTCGTACTGGCTGAACAGCTTGGCCATTGGCATGCCCAGCACGTCGCACAGGCGGCTCAGGGTGTCGAGGCTGGTGGAGACCTGGGCGTTCTCGATCTTGCTCAGCATGCCCTGGCTGATTCCGGCGATGCGTGCCACGTCGGCAAGCTTGAGGGACTGGGCCTGACGCTGGCGCTTGATCTGCAGACCCAGGTATTGCTCCAGGCGAAGGCGCGGTTCGGTTGCGGTCGACATCGGATGTCCTGCACGGTTTCAGTTCAAGAATAAAGTTTTCGCACTGGGAATGTGCGAAAGGCGGCTGCGTTGGTCGCCTCTTTCCTCAGGTGAAAGCAAGTTTCCCATAAATACAGCAGAAAAACCTGCCTGTGTTGTGTCTTGCCTGTGCTGGCCTCTTCGCGGCTAAAGCCGCTCCTACACGGGGCGCGCGACTTCTGTAGGAGCGGCTTTAGCCGCGAAAGGGCCGGCACAGCCCACCCAAGATCATCCCCCTGAACCAGAGTTGGCAAGCGCATTGCATTCCTGTGAGGAAAGTAAGTTTCTCATGCGGAATCAGTGCCCCTCACCCAGGAGTGATCTATCCATGTTGCCAGCAGAAACCCAGCGCACCCTCGATCAGCACGGCATCAAGTACGTGCTGGCGCAGTTCGTCGATATCCATGGTTCGGCGAAGACCAAGTCGGTGCCGGTATCGGGCCTCAAGATGGTGGCTGAAGAGGGTGCCGGCTTTGCCGGGTTCGCCATCTGCGGCATGGGCATGGAGCCCCATGGCCCTGACTTCATGGCCCGTGGCGACCTGTCCACGCTGATTCCGGTGCCCTGGCAGCCGGGCTATGGCCGGGTGGTGTGCGTGGGCCATGTCAACGGTCAGCCCTGGCCCTATGACACCCGGCATGTCCTGCAGCAACAAGTGCAGCGCCTGGCCGACAAGGGCTGGACCCTGAATACTGGCCTGGAACCTGAGTTCAGCCTGTTCCGCCGCGACGAAGGCGGCAAACTGCAACTGGTGGACGCCTCCGACAACCTCGACAAGCCGTGCTACGACTACAAAGGCCTGTCGCGCTCGCGGCTGTTCCTCGAGCGCCTGACCGAGGCGCTGCAACCGGTCGGTTTCGACATCTACCAGATCGACCACGAGGACGCCAACGGCCAGTTCGAGATCAACTACACCTACAGCGACGCCATGGAGTCGGCCGACCGCTTCACCTTCTTCCGCATGGCCGCCGGCGAAATCGCCAACGACCTGGGGATGATCTGCTCGTTCATGCCCAAGCCCGACCCCAAGCGCGCCGGCAACGGCATGCACTTTCACCTGTCGCTGGCCAGCAGCAGCAACAAGAACCTCTTCCACGACCCATCCGACAGCAGCGGCATGGGCCTGTCGAAACTGGCCTATCACTTCGCCGCCGGCCTGCTGGCGCACGGCCCGGCGCTGTGCGCCTTCGCCGCGCCCACGGTCAACTCCTACAAGCGCCTGGTAGTCGGCCGCTCGCTGTCCGGTGCCACCTGGGCCCCGGCCTTCGTCGCCTACGGCGCCAACAACCGCTCGGCGATGGTGCGCATTCCCTATGGCCGCCTGGAATTCCGCCTGCCGGACGCCGGCTGCAACCCCTACCTGGTGACCGCCGCGATCATCGCTGCCGGCCTCGACGGCATCGACCGCGAGCTCGACCCCGGGCAGATGTGCAACGAGAACCTCTACAACCTGAGCCTGGAAGAGATCGCCGCTCGCGGCATCACGACCCTGCCGCAGTCGCTCAAGGAAGCCGCCGACGCCCTGGAGGCCGACCCGCTGTTCCGCGAGGTGCTCGGCGCTGAGATCGTCGATGAGTTCATCAAGCTCAAGCGCATGGAGTGGGTGGAGTACTGCCGCCACGTCTCCGACTGGGAAATCCAGCGTTACACGGAATTCTTCTGATCACCCAATCCCCTGGGTGGCGCGCCATGCCGTGTCCGCCCACTGCCTAGAAGGAGTATCACCATGTGTGGAATCGTAGGTCTGTACCTCAAGAAGCCTGAGCTGGAAGCCCAGCTCGGCAAGCTCTTCGAACCCATGCTCGAGGCCATGACCGACCGTGGCCCGGACAGTGCCGGCTTCGCCATCTATGGTGACGAGGTCGCCGATGGCTGGGTCAAACTGACCCTGCAGGCGCCTGGCATCGACTACCCCTGGGCTGCCCTGATGGGCCAGCTGGAAGGCCGCCTGGGCTGCTCGCTGGACTGGTTCCAGAACGCCAGCGCCGCCGTGCTCAAGTTGCACACCAGCGAGGCAGCCGCTCGCCAAGCCCTGGCCGAGCTGGCGCCTGACCTGCGCATCATGAGCGCCGGGCAGAGCATCGAGATCCTCAAGGGCATGGGCCTGCCGGCAGAAATCTCCAGCCGCTTCGGTCTGGCTGGCATGAAGGGCAGCCACATCATCGGCCATACCCGCATGGCCACCGAAAGCGCCGTGACCATGGAAGGCAGCCACCCGTTCTCCACCGGCGCCGACCTGTGCCTGGTGCACAACGGCTCGCTGTCCAACCACTTCCGCCTGCGTCAGGAACTCAAGCGCGAAGGTATCCATTTCGAAACCGACAACGACACCGAAGTGGCCGCCGGCTACCTGACCTGGCGCCTGCAACAGGGCGACAGCCTGGCGAAGGCCCTGGATGGTGCATTGGAAGACCTCGACGGCTTCTTCACCTTCGCCATCGGCACCCGCAATGGCTTCGCGGTGATCCGCGACCCGATCGCCTGCAAGCCGGCGGTACTGGCCGAAACCGACGACTACGTGGCCATGGCCTCGGAATACCAGGCCCTGGCCAGCCTGCCGGGCATCGACAAGGCCAAGGTCTGGGAGCCGGCGCCGGCCACCCTGTACGTCTGGGAACGCGAGAGCGCCTGACCCTCACTGAATCTGCGGAGACTTGCATGAACACGATCGACCTTTCCAGCACTTCGGTGCGCGAACTCAACCAAGCCTTGCACGGTGAAGTACAGGGCAGCGAGTGGCAGGTCAGCCACCCGGACGGCAAGCACAACCTGGCCGTGGGCATCGACCAGGCAGTGACGGTGGATATCGACGGCCACGCCGGCTACTACTGCGCCGGTATGAACCAGCAGGCCAACATCACCGTGCACGGCAACGTCGGCGTTGGCGTAGCCGAGAACATGATGTCCGGTTCGGTACGGGTCAAGGGCAGCGCCTCCCAGGCCGCCGGTGCCACCGCCCATGGCGGGCTGCTGGTGATCGAGGGCGATGCTGGCGCGCGTTGCGGTATTTCCATGAAAGGCGTGGATATCGTGGTGGGCGGCAGCATCGGCCACATGAGCTGCTTCATGGGCCAGGCCGGGCGCCTGGTGGTGTGCGGCGATGCCGGCGATGCCCTGGGCGATTCGCTGTACGAGGTGCGCATCTACGTCAAGGGTTCGGTCAAGTCGCTGGGTTCGGACTGCATCGAGAAGGAAATGCGCGCCGAGCACATCCAGGAGCTGCAGGCCCTGCTCGACGAGGCAGGCCTGGCGCACCACGCCGCGGATTTCAAACGCTATGGCTCGGCCCGCGAGCTGTACAACTTCAAAGTCGACAACGCCAGCGCGTACTGATCAAGGAGCATCCCCATGAGCGAGCAATTCCCCCCGGTACTGCGTGAGTCGGCCACCTTCGATCGCCTGACCATCCAGGAAATCCAGCGCGCCGCCGAAACCGGCATCTACGACATCCGTGGCGGTGGCACCAAACGCCGTGTGCCGCACTTCGACGACCTGCTGCTGCTGGGCGCCAGCGTGTCGCGCTATCCGCTCGAAGGCTACCGCGAGAAGTGCGGCACCGACGTGGTGCTGGGCACGCGCTTCGCCAAGAAGCCGATCCACCTGAAGATCCCGGTGACCATCGCCGGCATGAGCTTCGGCGCGCTGTCGGCCAATGCCAAGGAAGCCCTGGGCCGTGGCGCGACCATCGCCGGCACCAGCACCACCACCGGTGACGGTGGCATGACCCCGGAAGAACGCGGCCAGTCGCAGCACCTGGTGTACCAGTATCTGCCGTCGCGCTATGGCATGAACCCCGACGACCTGCGTAAGGCCGATGCCATCGAGATCGTCCTTGGCCAGGGTGCCAAGCCGGGCGGCGGCGGCATGCTGCTGGGCATGAAGGTGACCGAGCGGGTCGCTGGCATGCGCACCTTGCCGATCGGTGTCGACCAGCGTAGCGCCTGCCGTCATCCGGACTGGACCGGCCCGGACGACCTGGCGATCAAGATTGCCGAGCTGCGCGAGATCACCGACTGGGAAAAGCCCATCTACGTGAAGATCGGTGCCAGCCGCCCGTATTACGACGTCAAGCTGGCGGTCAAGGCCGGTGCTGACGTGATCGTGCTCGACGGTATGCAGGGGGGCACTGCGGCCACCCAGGAAGTGTTCATCGAGCACGTCGGCATCCCCATCCTGCCGGCCATTCCACAAGCCGTGCAGGCCCTGCAGGAAATGGGCATGCACCGCAAGGTGCAATTGATCGTCTCGGGCGGTATCCGCAACGGCGCCGATGTGGCCAAGGCCATGGCGCTCGGTGCCGATGCCGTGGCGATCGGCACGGCGGCGCTGATCGCCCTGGGCGACAACCACCCGCGCCTGGACAGCGAACTGAAGAAGATCGGCTCGGCCGCCGGCTTCTATGACGACTGGCAGAACGGCCGTGACCCGGCCGGCATCACCACCCAGGACCCGGAACTGGCCAAGCGCCTGCACCCGGAGGAGGCCGGCCGCCGCCTGGCCAACTACCTGCGGGTGCTGGTGCTGGAGGCGCAGACCATGGCCCGAGCCTGCGGCAAGTCGCACCTGCACAACCTCGACCCCGAGGACCTGGTGGCGCTGACCGTCGAAGCGGCGGCCATGGCGCGGGTGCCGTTGGCCGGTACCGCCTGGGTGCCGGGGCAGGTGCAGTACTGATCCATTGGTGATTGGGGCCGCGTTGCGGCCCATCGCGGCGCAAGGCCGCTCCTACCGGGGAACGCATCGTCCGAGCCATGCGCGATCCCCTGTAGGAGCGGCCTTGCGCCGCGAAGGGCTGCAACGCAGCCCCAGCCCACCCACCTTCCGCACAGGAGTGACTCCATGAAGCTTGCCCTCGCTGTTGTGTTGTTCGCATTGACGCCGTTGGCCCACGCTGCCGAACCCACCCTCGATACCGGCAATACCGCCTGGATGATCTGCGCGGCGATGTTCGTGCTGATGATGTGCATCCCCGGCCTTGCGCTGTTCTATGGTGGCATGGTGCGGGCGAAGAACTTCCTCTCGGTGTTCACCCAGCTGTTCGCCGTGGCCGGGGTCATCGGTATCCTCTGGGTCTTGTTCGGCTACAGCCTGGTGGTCGACACCACCGGCATGGTCGCGGGCGAGCTGACGTGGAACAGCTTCATCGGTGGCCTGGACAAGGCGCTGATGCTGAACATCGGCCACGACAGCCTGGTCGGGACCATCCCCGAGGGGGTGTTCGCGGTGTTCCAGCTGACCTTCGCCATCATCACCCCGGCGCTGATAGCGGGTGGTTTTGCCGAGCGCATGAAGTTCAGCGCCTCGCTGTTGTTCATGGTGGCCTGGTTCATCCTGGTGTACGCGCCGGTCGCGCACATGGTCTGGGGCGGGCCGGGGGCGTTGATGGTCGACTGGGGCGTGCTCGACTTTGCCGGTGGCACCGCGGTGCACATCAACTCGGGCGTCGCGGCCCTGGCGGCCGCCCTGATGCTCGGCAAGCGCAAAGGCTACCCGCAGGTGGCGATGCCGCCCCACAACCTGGGCTTCACCCTGGTCGGCGCGGGGCTGCTATGGGTCGGCTGGTTCGGCTTCAACGTCGGGTCCGGGCTCGCCGCCAACGAAGGGGCAGGGGTGGTGATGCTGGCGACCATGGTCGCGGCCTGTGCCGGGATCGTCGGCTGGTTGCTCAGCGAAAAGCTCATGCATGGCCGGCCTACCGCATTGGGCGCCGCTTCCGGCGCACTGGCCGGGCTGGTCGGCATCACCCCGGCGTGCGCCTTCGTCGGGCCCTTGGGAGCGGTGGTGATCGGCTTGCTGACCGGGGCCATATGCTTCCTTGGCGTGACCCGGCTGAAGCAGGCGCTGGGGTATGACGACAGTCTCGACGTATTCGGGCTGCATGGGATTGGCGGCATCGTTGGCGCGATACTGACCGGGGTGTTCGCCGCGCCTGCGCTGGGGGGATACGTGGAAGGTGTGGCGCCGGTGGCGCAAGTGCTGGTGCAGCTCAAGGGGGTGGCGTTCACCTTCGTCTATTGCTTCGTGGTGAGCCTGGCGATTCTGGGGACGTTGAAACTGGTGATCGGCTTGCGGGCCAGCCGGGAGGAAGAGGAGCAGGGGTTGGATCTGGCCGAGCACAATGAGCGGGCTTACAACCTGTAAGTGATGGGTTGCCCGTGCTGGCCTCTTCGCGGGTAAACCCGCTCCTACAGGGTCTCATTGCCTCTGTAGGAGCGGGTTCACCCGCGAAGAGGCCAGTACAGGCACCATCAACCTCTGATCAACTGCCCATCGCCAACTTGGCACTCACCTGCCGACGACGATACGCACTGTCGCGGCTCGCCAGCCACCAGTACAGCGGCGAGGTGATCACCAGGCCCACCAGCCACGACAGGTCGGCACCGTTGATATGCTCGGAAATCGGCCCGACATACAGCGGGGTGTTCATGAAAGGAATCTGCACCACGATCCCCACCGCGTAGGCGATCAGCGCCTGCGGGTTGTAACGGCCATAGATCCCGCCATCGACCTTGAAGATCGACTGGATGTCGTAGTCGCCCTTGTGGATCACATAGAAGTCGATCAGGTTGATCGCGGTCCACGGCACCAGCACCACCAGCAGCACCAGCACCATGTCGACGAAGTGGCCGATGAAGTCCGCCGAGGCGAATACTGCCACCACGCAGCAGGCCGCCAGCACGATCAGCGACAGCACTGCACGGCTCTTGGCGGTGGGGATCCAGCGGTAGGCGAAGGTCTGCACCAGGGTGATGATCGACAGCACCGCGCCATACAGGTTGAGCGCGTTGTGGCTGATCACGCTGAGCAGGAACAGCACCAGCATGATCGGGCCAAGGGTACCGGTAGCCAGTTTGACCGCGTCCATGGTGTCCATGCCGGCCGGGATCGCCAGCACCGCCACGGCGCCGAAGATGAACGACAGGCTCGAGCCCAGGGCCGAGCCCAGGTAGGTGGTCCAGAAGGTCGAGCTGACCTTGACGTCGGCGGGCAGGTAGCGCGAGTAGTCCGATACGTAGGGGGCGAAGGCGATCTGCCACAGCGCCGCCAGCGATACGGTGGCCAGCCAGCCGGCCAGGTTGAAGCCGCCGCGGGTCAGGAAGTCGTCGCTCTGCACATGGCTGAAGATGTAGCCGAAACCGACCACGATGCCGATGCCCAGCACCCAGGTGCCGATGCGGTTGAGCACGTGGATGAAGCGGTAGCCGATGATGCCGATGATCCCCGAGCCCAGCGCGCCGACGACGATGCCCACCGGTACTGGCACGGCCTCTACCACGCCATGCAGCGATTTACCGGCCAGTACGATGTTGGAGGCGAAGAAGCCGATGTACATCACCCCGGCGATCACCACCACCAGCAGGGCACCGAGCGAGCCGAACTGGGCACGGCTCTGGATCATCTGCGGGATGCCCATCTGCGGGCCCTGGGCCGAATGCAGCGCCATCAGCACGCCGCCGAGCAGGTGGCCGACCAGGATGGCGACCACGCCCCATACCAGGTTCAGGTGAAACAGCTGCACGCCGAGCGCGCCGGTGACGATGGGCAACGGCGCGATGTTGCCGCCGAACCACAGGGTGAACAGATCCCTTACCTTTCCATGGCGGTCTTGCGGCGGCACGTAGCCGATCGTGTGTTTTTCTATGAGGGGTGCCGTATTGGCTGCACTGGTCATGACTGACTCCAAGGCAAGGTAGGGCGACGGAAGCTGCCCGGGGGCGTGCCGGCGATGGGCGACGCGTTCTTGTTGGAGCGATGATGCGGGGCGCCGGGATGGTGGGAAATTAGTAAATTTGTGCCCATAGACGTTAAAAAAACTAAGGCTGACAAAAGCTTAAGCGGGGGACGGTAGCAAGGAGGGTGCCAGGTGGCGGGAGGGCTTGGAATAGAGGGGGTTGTGGTGTGATGGGCCGGGTGGGGTGGGCTATGGTGGTGCACAGTGCGCGGTAAAGGGGCGGGTGAGTAGGTTGCCAGTGCTGGCCACATAGCCGGGGTAAAAAACACCCCCAACGAAAAAAATA
>NZ_JACVVE010000060.1 GCF_016648105.1 Pseudomonas sp. S31
TTTCAGCTTCGCACCAGAAAATGCCGGGGCCGCTTCGCGCCCCATCGCGGCACAAGGCCGCTCCTACATGGCGCGGGTCATCATTCGGCTATCTGCAACTTACGCGCCTGGGTATATACATACCGCACCTTCTCGTACTCGAACGGCGAGTTGAGCTGGCCATAGCGGAAGTTGGTGGTGTAGCGCTTGTCTACCACGCGCAGGGCGAAGATCTCCGGATGGTCGCTGCTGGCTTCGGCTACGTTCAGGTAGTTGACCGCGTCCTCGCCCACGTAGTCCACCACCAGCCCGGTGGTGTCACGCAGGTTCGACGGCCCCAGCACTGGCAGCATCAGGTAGGGCCCCTCGGGCACGCCGTAGAAGCCGAGGGTCTGGCCAAAGTCCTCGTTCTGCTTGGGCAGGCCCATCTTGGTCGCTGGGTCCCACAAGCCGCCCACGCCGAGCAGGGTATTGAACATCAGCCGTGCGGTGATCTCCGCCGAGCGCTTGGCCTTGAGCTGCAACACACTGTTGAACAGGTTCGGTACATCGCCCAGGTTGCTGAAGAAGTTGCTTACCCCGGTGCGCACGAAGTGCGGGGTGACGTAGGTATAGCCATTGACCACCGGCAGCAGCACCCACTGGTCCAGGCGGTAGTTGAAGTGATAGATGCGCCGGTTCATCGACTCCAGCGGGTCGTACACATTGAGCGCCTCGAGGGTGGAGCGCTCGAATTCGCGCTGGTCCAGCCCCGGGTTGAATTTGAGCTCGCGCAGGGGGTCGATGAAGCCGTCCGCCTCCGGCGTCAATGGCGCGGCGGTCACCTGCGGGTCAGCCTCGATCACGCTGGCGCGCGGCGCGGTCTCTTGCGCCAGGGCATTGCCGGTGGCGAGCAGGGCAGTGACGAGGAGGAGTTTGTTAACCACGGAAGAACTCCAGCATGGCGTCGCTGTTGACGCGGTAGTTGAGGTTGCCGCAATGGCCGCCATGGGGGTACAGGGTCAGGCGATCGCCGAATACCCTACGCAGGAAACCGATGTCGCCCGGGCCGAGTATCACGTCGTCGGCGTTGTGCATCACGGCGATCTTGGAGCTGCCGTGCAGGTAGCCCTCGAGGGCGTACAGGCTGACCTGGTCGATCAGTTGCAGGATGCTGCCGCCATCGGTGCGGGCCCGCCACATCGGGATCACCTGCTCGGTCATGTAGCACTCGAAATCGCATTGCAGGGCGCGCTTGAAGAACGGTGTCAGGCTGGTGCCCTCGGTGATCGGGTATTTCGGCGGGGTGATCAGGCCGCGTCGGTTGATCAGGTCGGAGGTGAAGGTGATATCGGCTGCCGAGAAGCGGAACGAGGTGCCGATGAGCATGGCCATCTGTTCGTTGGACAGGTGCTGGCGCGACTGCTGGAAGTCGTACAGCAGGGCGTCGTTGAGGTCGATGTAGCCCTTGTCCTGGAAGTAGCGGGTGAGCTTGCTCAGCATCAGTTCATAGAACGTCGTGCTGCGGTCGATGCCCTTGACATGGGTCTGCACCAGCTTGTCGAGGTTGCTGACCGAGGTATACAGGTTGACTGGCGGATTGAGCAGCAGCACCCGCTTGAAGTTGAAGCTGCGCCGGGTTTCATCCAGGTGGCTGACGAACGCCGCATTCAGGGCGCCCAGGCTGTAGCCGGTGAGGTAGTACTCACTGACCGGCAGGTGCCGCTGCTGTGCACGAATGGCCTGCATCACGCGGTACAGGTCCTTGGCGTCTTCCCGGCTGACGCCCGGGGTGGCATAGCGCGAAGCGGCGCTCATGAAGTCCCAACTGGTAGGCGAAGACAGTTGCACGACGTGGAAGCCGGCCTGGTAGAACAGCTTCTTGAGGTATTCGTTGATGCTGCTGGTGTAGGGGGCGCCGGTGCCGGCGATGATGAAGATCAGCGGCGCTTCGCGATCCTGGCGAGCCAGGCGGTACTTGAGCTTCTTCACCGGCCAGAAGTTGTCGGGCAGGGTGAACTCGCGCTCCGGGCGCAGGTTGAGGCTGTAGTCCGACTGGGTGATCTGGTCGTCGCGCGGCAGCGTCGGGCGCTGGTCTGGCGGGGTGGTGGCGATGGTCGCCTCGAACGGGTTGGTCAGCGGAAAGCCATAGCTTGCGGCGTCGATATCCCGCGCTGAAGCAGCCGTAGCCAGTAACAGGCCGCCAAGAAGTGCGGCGAGGCGCCAAGGTCGAAGCATGTTGTCCCCCAGGGAAAAGCAAGCAAGGTAGTGCGATGCAGGCTAGGACCACGGCGCTCATGGCAAAGTTGCCAGGTGTCGCGGCCTTTGTAGTGCCAGTTATTACTGCGCCAGTGTACGGCGAGGCCGGTTCGTTCTCTGCAACATAGCTGCAAGGGTGTGATTTTGCCTTACATCGGGTCTTGGGTAATCATGCACACTTCGATTATCACCAACGGAAAATGGAAATGTCTCGAGCCCTGCCGGTCGTGGTCGCGCTCCTGATCCTCGCGTCATGGCTGGCTGCCAGTTACGGCGTGCGCTATGGGTTGATGGAAAACGGGCAGTGGGTTGGCCTGTGTGCCGAGGCCAGGCCGTACTGGCAGTGCCAGGCGCGGGCGCTGCTGGGGTTGACCATTTACCACCAGGTGCTGGCATGGGCCGGGTTGGGATTGGCGCTGGTGGCCCAGTTGTTGTCGGGGCGTGTCGGCAGTTGGCTGGCGGGCCTGGCGTTGGTGTTCGCGGTGCCGGCAATGGTGCTGTATACGGCCAGCATCGCGGTGTTTGCCGTGGTGCTGGCCGGGTTGCGGTTGGTGCGCCGCCCGCTGTTGTAGGAGCGGCCTTGCGCCGCGAAGGGCCGCAACGCGGCCCCTGGTTATTGACGTCGCCGCAGATATCGTGGGGGGCCGCTATGCGGCCCTTCGCGGCGCGAGGCCGCTCCTACAGAGGGCCAGCGTCATCACCACGCTGACCAGCGCCCAGCCCCAGGCTTGCTGGTTCTGCAACCCCTCGCGATACAACTGCGGCACCACCCCGGCGCCGACGATCACCGCCAGCAACGCCACCTCCGCCCGCGCCGCCGACACCGGCCTCAGCGCATACAGCAATGCCGGTAGTGCCAACGCGGCCGTGGGGAAGCTGCGATAGCGCGGGTCGAATACCATCGCCAGCATGCTCACCGCTGCGGCGAACCCTGCCGCCAGCAACAGCCAGCCGGCATGGGCCTGCAGCCAGGCATGCAGGCGTTGGCGCCAGCCTTCACGGCGTGCCAGGCCCAGTACCCCGTGAGCCAGCACCAGCAGGTTCAGCCCCGCCAGCGCCAGGGCCCATGCCCACTCGCCGATGAAGCGTGCATGGGTACGCATCAACTCGCCCCACAAGCCCAGGCAGGCCGCGCCGAACGCCGCCAGCAACGGCAGCGCCAGGGCC
Organism: Pseudomonas sp. S31; assembly: GCF_016648105.1. Lineage (GTDB taxonomy): Bacteria > Pseudomonadota > Gammaproteobacteria > Pseudomonadales > Pseudomonadaceae > Aquipseudomonas. Next base: position 3,385 of record NZ_JACVVE010000060.1, read on the forward strand.
GCGCCAAGGCTGCCAGGGCGCCCGGCCAGCCACAGCATCGCCAGCATCAACGCGGCGCTGGCCAGCAGCCACTGCGACCAGGCGTGGAGATCGCTCACCGGGCCTTCGAGCACGCCCTTGTCCTGGCGATCGGCGTCGTACAGCCCCCAGAAACCGCCCACTGCTCCCTCGCTGGCGCGCTTCCACGGCTGGTCGAAAGCCTCGATCAGGTTGTAGTGCCAGCCGTTGGTCTCGGCCATGGCCACGAAACCGCGGATGAAGCGCGCCTCGTTGACCCGGCTCGGCACCGCGGTTTCGCGTTGGCGACCTTCGCTGGGCCAGCCGGTCTCGCCAATGAAGATGTCCTTGGGCGCGAAGCGCGCGCCGAACAGCCGCCGCACCTCGGCCACATGGGCCAGGGCATCGTCGATGCCGCGCGGGTCGTCTTCCCAGTAGGGCAACAGGTGAATGGTCAGGAAGTCCACCGCCGGCGCCACCTGCGGATGCTGCAGCCAGAACTCCCAGACATCGGCATAGGTCACCGGCACCTTGACCTGGCGCTTCACCCGCTCGATCAAGGCAGCCAGGCGGTCCCCGGTGACTTCCTTGCGCAGCAGCGCCTCGTTGCCGACGATCACCGCGCTGACCACGTCGGGGTTGGCATTGGCGGCGGCGATCAGCAGCTCGATTTCCTTGTCGGTATCGGCCTGCCTGGCGTTGACCCAGGCCCCCAGCATGACCTTCAGCCCATGCTTGCGCGCCAGCGCCGGAATTGCCTCGAGACCGGTCATGGAGTAGGTGCGGATGCACTGGAATCGCTCGGCCAGCAGCGCCAGGTCGGCGTCCATGCGTGCCGGGCGCAGGCGAAATGGCTGGTCGAACGGTGACTGGTCCTTGTCGAACGGCGTGTACGAGGCGCACTGCAGCTTGTGCGTGGAGCTGGCTGCATCGGGCAGCGACACCGGCTTGCCCAGCCCGTACCAGAGCGCCCCGAGCCCGAGCAGGGCGAGCAGGCAGGCGATCAGGTAGAGGAGGTACAGCGGGCGGGAAGCGTCGGGCATCGGGCGATCCATCCTCGGGCACAAAACGTTAGATGGTAGCCCGGCGCCAACCCTTTGGCATGCAAGGATCGCGCAGACCTGCGTACGCCGTTGCCGTTAATGGCACAGTGCTGTCGCAAAGGGTTCGGTTAGGTGTCGCACTTGGAGCAGGTCGTTGTCGGTTGCAGGCGGATTATGGATTCTCCAAGACCTGACGAGGGGATGCTTTGATGGCAACGACTACAAGAATCCGACGTTTGCTGGGGGTGGGCAGCGCCCTGGTATTGGCCATGAGCGCTGCGCAGGCAATGGCCAAGGAAGTCAGCATCGGCTACGTGGATGGCTGGGCCGACAGCGTGGCGACCACCAACGTGGCCGCCGAAGTGATCAAGGAGAAGCTCGGCTACGACGTGAAACTGCAGGCGGTAGCCGCCGGGATCATGTGGCAGGGCGTGGCCACCGGCAAGCTCGATGCGACCCTCTCGGCCTGGCTGCCGGTGACGCACGGCGAGTACTGGGCCAAGAACAAGGACAAGGTCGTCGACTACGGCCCGAACTTCAAGGATGCCAAGATCGGCCTGATCGTCCCTGACTACGTCAAGGCCGCCAGCATTGCCGACCTCAAGACCGACGATAGCTTCAAGCAGCGCATCGTCGGCATCGACGCCGGCTCCGGGGTGATGATCAAGACCGATCAGGCGATCAAGGACTACGACCTGAAAGGTTACAAGCTGGTGGCCAGTTCGGGCGCCGCGATGACCACCGAACTGGGCAAGGCCGTCGACGCCAAGCAATCGATCGCGGTCACCGGCTGGGTGCCGCACTGGATGTTCGCCAAGTGGCAGCTCAAGTTCCTCGACGATCCAAAGGGCGTGTATGGCGCGGCGGAAACCGTCAACAACATCGGCAGCAAGAAACTGGCGCAGAAGGCCCCGGAAGTGGCGGAGTTCCTGAAGAAATTCCAATGGCAGTCCAAGGATGAGATCGGCGAGGTGATGCTGGCGATCCAGAACGGCGCCAAGCCTGAGGCGGCGGCCAAGGACTGGGTGGCCAAGCATCCGGAGCGGGTCAAGGAGTGGACGGGTAAGTAATCTGGCTGCAGGGCCAATGTGCCTCCTTCGCGTGTAAACCCGCTCCTACAGGGCCTATGCAAACCCCTGTAGGAGCGGGTTTACCCGCGAAAGGGCCGTCACTTTGTTACGCATTCGGTAAAACACCCTTACATATAAGACTAAGGTCGTCTGGTTGGCGTCCAACGGCAGCATAAAGTGACAGTGGGTTCTCCCTGATCTGTGCTGCTAGGACAAAAACAATGAACGACAGCATTTACCTCTCGATACAAAACAGTCCGCGCTTCAAGGAACTGGTCAGCAAACGTGAACGGTTCGCCTGGATTCTCTCGGCGATCATGCTCGGCCTGTACTGCGCCTTCATCCTCCTGATCGCCTACGGTCCCCAGATTCTGGGCGCCAAGCTCAGCCCTGGGTCGTCGATTACCTGGGGCATTCCCCTGGGCGTCGGCCTGATCGTCTCGGCATTCGTCCTGACCGCCATCTACGTGCGCCGTGCCAACGGCGAATTCGATGAGCTGAACAAGGCCATCCTCGAGGAGGCGCAACAATGATTCGCCATTCCAAAGCCTTGGCCGCCTTGGCCTGCAGCGTCTTCGCACCCGCCCTGTGGGCCGCCGATGCCCTGACCGGCGAGGTGCAGAAACAACCCCTGAACGTGTCTGCGATCGCCATGTTCGTGGCCTTCGTCGCCTTCACCCTCGGCATCACCTACTGGGCCTCCAAGCGCAACAAGTCGGCGGCCGACTACTACGCCGCCGGTGGCAAGATCACCGGCTTCCAGAACGGCCTGGCGATTGCCGGCGACTACATGTCGGCAGCGTCCTTCCTGGGTATTTCCGCCCTGGTGTTCACCTCCGGCTACGATGGCCTGATCTACTCCATCGGCTTCCTGGTCGGCTGGCCGATCATCCTCTTCCTGATCGCCGAACGCCTGCGCAACCTGGGCAAGTACACCTTCGCCGACGTGGCCTCGTATCGCCTCGGGCAGAAGGAAATCCGCACCCTCTCGGCCTCTGGCTCGCTGGTGGTGGTGGCGTTCTACCTGATCGCCCAGATGGTCGGTGCCGGCAAGCTGATCGAGCTGCTGTTCGGCCTCGACTACCACGTCGCGGTGATCCTGGTGGGTATCCTGATGTGCCTGTACGTGCTGTTCGGTGGCATGCTGGCCACCACCTGGGTACAGATCATCAAGGCCGTGCTGCTGCTCTCCGGTGCCAGCTTCATGGCGCTGATGGTGATGAAGCACGTCGGCTTCGACTTCAACACGCTGTTCTCCGAGGCGATCAAGGTACACGCCAAGGGCGAGGCGATCATGAGCCCGGGCGGCCTGGTCAAGGACCCGATCTCGGCGTTCTCCCTGGGCCTGGCGTTGATGTTCGGTACCGCTGGCCTGCCGCACATCCTGATGCGCTTCTTCACCGTCAGTGACGCCAAGGAAGCGCGCAAGAGCGTGCTCTACGCCACCGGCTTCATCGGCTACTTCTACATCCTGACCTTCATCATCGGCTTCGGCGCGATCCTGCTGGTCAGCACCAACCCGGACTTCAAGGACGCCGCAGGTGCCTTGCTGGGCGGCAACAACATGGCGGCGGTGCACCTGGCCAACGCCGTGGGCGGCAGCGTGTTCCTGGGCTTCATCTCGGCCGTGGCCTTCGCCACCATCCTCGCGGTGGTCGCGGGCCTGACCCTGGCCGGTGCCTCGGCGGTGTCCCACGACCTGTACGCCAGCGTCTGGCGCAAGGGCAAGGCCAACGACAAGGACGAGATCCGCGTGTCGAAGATCACCACCATCGCCCTCGGCGTGCTGGCGATCGGCCTGGGTATCCTGTTCGAGAAGCAGAACATCGCCTTCATGGTCGGCCTGGCCTTCTCCATCGCCGCCAGCTGCAACTTCCCGGTACTGCTGCTTTCGATGTACTGGAAGAAGCTGACCACCCGCGGCGCCATGATCGGCGGCTGGTTGGGCCTGATCAGCGCAGTGACGCTGATGATCCTAGGCCCGACCATCTGGGTGCAGATCCTCGGCCACGAAAAACCGATCTACCCTTACGAGTATCCAGCGCTCTTCTCGATGGCCATTGCCTTCGTCAGCATCTGGTTCTTCTCGGTCACCGACAAGTCCAAGGCTGCCGATGAAGAACGCGCGCTGTTCTTCCCGCAGTTCGTACGTTCGCAGACCGGCCTGGGGGCCAGTGGTGCGGTTTCGCACTGATCCATCGATGTAACCAGCGCGGGCCACCTCAGGGTGGCCCGCGTCGTTTCGGGCACAGCATTCTCAGTAGGTATGGCACTTTGATATTCGCTCGGAAATTTCCTAGCCGCCGTCAGAGCGGTCCTAGGTAAAACGCCGGGGCGCTTGGCGAATAATCTCCGCACCAACGGCAAGTCGCTGTTTTGGTGCGTTTTTCTGCGACGTTTTCTGCAGGATGAAAGGAGATCTATTCGTGAAAGCATTCCTTCTGGCGCTCCCCCTCGCCGTACTGGGCGCAGGTTCTGCCCTGGCCGCCGACCCGATCGAGAAACAGGTACTGGTCACCGCCGTCGTGCCAACCGCCGCGTTCTACGTCGAACCGGTGGGTGGCAACTGGATGAACGACCCGCAAGAGATGGCCTGGAACCCGTTCCAGGAAACCCTGGAGCCGATCCGCAAGCAACTGCAGGCCAAGAGCACTGTCGGCGCCATCACCGCCCACCTGCTGTCGCCCGCCCAGATCGCCAGCGGTGCTCAAGCCATCGACCTGGACGTCAAGGTTGGCGGTACTTCGCTGACCACCAGCGCTGTCGAGATCCTCAGCGATACCCAGGCCGCTCCAGGTGTGCTGGTGGACTTCGAAGTCGTGCCGCGGGAGCCGGCCGGTGGCTACCTGCCAGGCAACTACCAAGGGCTGGTCAGCATGATGTTCGAAACTGCCACCCCTTGATCCTCCCGCGCTCACCCGTTCGTCATCCGTCATCTGCCTTCCTTCGCGCCCCGGCTGGTCCGGGGGCGAAGGTGGGCGCCGTGTGCAAGACAGGCTCATGCTCAATTCCAATTTTCACACCTTTTGCCGGTGCTGTTGCCTGGCGCTGTTCGGTACCCTGTGGCTGTTGCCAGCCCGGGCCGAGCAGGCGGTCGCCGGCGCGGGCAGCCTGACCCAGGCCAAAGGGTTGCCACGGGAGTTCGAGGCGCACTTCTTCGATGTGCCGCTGGCGGTGAGGGTCGATCTGGACGGCCGTTACCTGGGCGATGCCATGGTGGTACTCGGCCGTGACGAGCAGGTGCAACTGCTCGAGTTCAGCGACACCCAGGACAGCCGTGAGCCACCTGCTGCCCGGCGCCGCTGGGGCGAATACCTGCAGGCCGGGCGCCCGCTGGGCGACTGCCAGGCCGACTGCATCGAGGGCCTGCGGGCCATTCACTACAGCCTGGTCAATTCGCAACTGTCGCTGCTCACCCACAAGGCCGAGCAAGGCGCCGAGGCGGTGCGTTACCATGCCTTGCCCGAAAATGGCAGCGCTGGCCTGATCGTGCGTAACCAGCTCAACCTGGCCGGCAGCGCGGGCCAGAACACTGGTAGCTACCAGCTCCAGGGCCAGGGCAGTATCGGCAACTGGACCGTGCTGGCCGATGCCCGTGCCGACCGTGAAAGCGACAGCCGCCGTGGTACCCGCCACCGCATGGAGCAGTTCTACGCCGAGCGCCTGAACGAGCAGTACTTCTTCCGCCTGGGCTACTTCACCCCAGGTGCCCAAGGCCTGACTCGCCAGCCACGGCTGTTGGGCAACAGCCCCGATACCACCCTGGGCCTGATGGTCGGCAGCAGCGACAGCCTGCTGGTAGACAATGGCCAGGCCAGTTCTACCCCCATCTACGTCACCCCCAACCGCCCCGGCGTAGCGCAGATCTACCGCGACGGCGTGCTGATCAACAGCCAGCCCGTGCAGCCGGGTCTGCAGCCGCTGGATACCCGGGTATTGCCCGGCGGCATCTACGAAGTCGAGGTGCGCCTGCTGGAAGACAATCAGGAAACCTCGCGCAGTTCGGCGTTCGTCTACAAGCCCAGCAACTGGCGCGACCCCAACACCCCATGGCGCTACAACCTGTACCTGGGGCGCCAGGCACAGCTGTTCAGCAACTGGGGCGATGAACAGAACGATAGCCTGAGCGCTGGCGTGCTCGGCAACTACCTGTTGCATCCCCAGGCGGTGCTCGGCCTGTCGCTGCAGCAAGTGAACGAAGCCATGCAGTACGGCAGCTCGCTGGACTGGGAACTGCTCGACCGCACCCGTTTCTACGGCAACCTGTACCGTACCGAGCGCCAGGGCAACGGCTACGACCTGCAGTTGATCCACACCCATGACCTGGGTTCGCTGGTGGCCAGCTACAGTCAGTCCTGGCTCGAGACCCGCGGCGCCAGCCGGCGCAGCCAGGGCATGAGCCAAGAGCAGCAGCAGGCCTCGTTGCTGATCAGCCACCGCCTTGGCCAGCGCAGCACGGCGACCTTGCGTGTGTCCCACAATAGCGGTGCCAGCCAGGGGCTGGGCCTGGACCTGGGCTGGTCGTTCTACGGCAAGTTGATGGGCTCGGACACCAACTGGCGTGTTTCGCTGTTCGACCGCCCCGGTACCCTGAGCAGCGGCGAGTCGCGCAGCCGTGGGGTCAACCTGAGCCTGAGCATGAGCCTGGGCGCCCCCGGCAAGCGTATCGCCGCCAGCTTGGGCAGCCGTACCTCGCGCGACGGTGGCAGCGACCACAATGCCTCGCTGTCCTACCAGCAGGATGTCGATCTGGGGCTGGTGCGCACCCTGGGCGCCACCGCCACGGTGGACCGCTACGGTGCCGGGTACGGCGGCGATATGCGGTTCCAGAACCAGGCGATGTACGGCGATGCCTATGTGCAGAGTTCTTCTTATAACGGCGAGCTCAGCGCTGGCCTGAACCTGCAGAGCATCGTCGCCATGGGCGGCGGCAAGCTGGCCGTGACCGGTCAGTACCTGCCCCACGATGCCGGCCTGATCATCGATGTGGACAGCGATCTGCCGGCGCTCGAGCTGCGCGCGGACGATTCCCGCGGGCTGTCCGCCACCCTCAAGCCGGGGCGCAACGTGATCCCGGTGGGCGCTTATCAGGCCGGCCACGTGCAGTTCGATTTCAACGGCGAGCACGAGCCTGCGGCCGTGGTCCAGCCGAGCAGCCTGGACTACCACCTCAACCGGGGTGGGGTGGCGTACCGCCAACTGCGGGTGATGCGCACGGTGACCGTGCTCGGGCGCTTGCTCGATCGCCACGGCCAGCCCTGGCGCGGTGCGCTGGTGATCAACCACGCCAGCCGCAGCGTCAGCGAAGCGGGCGGACACTTCGCGGTGGAGATGAGCGAATCGACGCCCTCGCTGGAGGTGCGCCATCAAGGCAAGTCGGTGTGCTTGCTGAAACTGGACCTGGCCAACCTGGCGCGTGAAGACGACATCGTGCTGGCGGGCGACCTGGCGTGCCTGCCCGAAGGTCTGGCCCAGGCCGCTACATCATTGAATGAAGGAGAGAGCTGATGGCTGGCAGGTTGCACAGGTTTCTGGCGGGCTGCGCCTTGCTGCAGGCTCTGGCGGCGCCGCATGCCGGGGCGATCGAGGTCGATGTGACGGCGCGCTACCGGGCCGACCCGTCCGGCAAGTTCGAGAACACCACGCCGAAGGCGGTATTTTGCGCGCGCTTCAGGTTCAATTGTGAAGGCGATCGACACGCGTTCGATATTCCCATCACCTACACCAAGACCGTGACCGTGCTGGCGCCGGATGTGCGCGACCGCTTCTACCTCAAACTGCCCTCGCGCCGTTCCGTCGAGGTCAGCAATGACCAGGGCGAGCGCTACATGCTGACCATCGACTTCACATTCGTCAGCCAGCGAGCGACAGAAATCAGCGGCAACCCGGGCCATGCCGCCTCCGGCCCAAGAGGTGGGTGCAGCGCCGTGAGCATGTCGGCTGGCTTCCAGTACTTCGCCTTTCTCTGGCGTGTTCGCGATATCACCGACCCTTGCCACGCAAGCGGCGTTGGAACTGGTGGCGAGGTCATCACCGTGGGGGTCGACGAGGTCGGGGTGGCGACCCACCTGATCATCCCCCCGCCAAGCGGTATGCCCAAAGGTATCTATCGTGGGCGTGTGGACTATAGCGTCGGCGACGGCGGCGACTTCGATTTCGGCAGCCATGTCACCGACCTGAGCGACAACGTGGTCACGTTCAACCTCGAACTGGACGTGAGCCATGACCTGTTCATGCGCTTCCCTCCCGGCTCCGAACGGGCCGTGCTGGAGCCGCCGGGTGGCTGGCAAAGCTACCTGGCCGGGCGCAGCGCGCCACAGCGGTTGTCGCGCGATATCCCCTTCACCCTGTGGAACACCGGGCCTCTGCAGATCTACAAGCAGTGCCAATACGATCAAGGCACCTTGTGTGCGATACGCGACAGCAACGGCCGCGGACAACAAGTGCCGATCCAGGTGGCGCTGACCCTGCCCGGGCAGTTGGTGCACGGCGGCCAGCCGATCGAGCGGCTGGCGATCCCCACCGGTGAGGCAGCGGCACTGGACATCGTTGCCCGCGACGTGGTGTGGAACCGCCCGGGGACCCTTCACTTCGAGGTGGGTAGCCAAGACCTGCCGGCCATGCTGGCGCGCCCCGGTAGCCGTTACGAAGGCCTGGTCACGGTGATGTTCGATGCGGATCTCTAGGACTGGCGTTTGTCATTAGGAAATTTCCTATTTGTTGTTCGGAAGCGTCTGACTTGGATAACAACCGACTCTGTGAACAACTTGGAAATCGATGTTGATTGAATATTGCTCAGGATGACGAAGTACATGATGAAACCCTCGATAGCACTCTGCCTGGCATTACTGGCGCCTTTGGTGGCCCAGGCCGCACCCGAGCTGAACGTGGGAGGTTTGTACGACTACCTCGGCGCGGGCAAGAGCACCTTGCTCAAGCGGGTGCGCAACGGCGGCGACAGTACGGCGTTCGTCAAGGTCGCGGTCGTCGAGCTGGTGTATGACGACAACGGCCAGGCCCAGGAGGTCGACCAGGAAAGCCTGCCCATGGAACAGCGCGGCCTGGTGGCCAGCCCGGCGCGGCTGATCGTGCCGGCGCGGGGCATGCAGGCAGTGCGCCTGCTGTACCGGGGTGAACGCGACCGTGAGCGTTACTTCCGCCTGCGCTTCATCCCGGTGCTGCCCGAGCAGGGCGACGGCTTCGCGGTCAGCGCGCAAGAGGCCGATGCCTACCGCGACAGCCTCAAGGCCGGCGTCAACCTGCTCGCAGGCTATGGCACCTTGCTGTTCGTACGCCCCGGCGAGCCACGCTTCGACACCGCCGTGCGCAACCAGGGTGGGCAACTGACGGTGCTCAACCAGGGCAATGCTACGGCGGTGCTGGACCAATTCCGCCAATGCAAGGCCGCCGGCGAGGACTGTAGCCAGGCCACCAAGCACCACGTGCTGCCCGGCCGCAACCGCCAGTTCGGCACCCAGCCGGGCAGGCCGGTGTATCAGTTCGAACTGCACGAGGGCGAGCAGCGTAAGGAAATGCTCATCGAGGGATGAGCGCACACATATCCGCGCGTGAGGAAGACCCATGCATACAGTTGTGGTGGTGGACGACCATCCTTTCATCCGTTCCACGGTTTGCGCGCTGTTGCGCCAGGAGCGGCTGGAGGTGGTGGGCCAGGCCGGCAACGGCATCGATGGCTTGCGCCTGGTGCGCGAGTGCGCGCCGGACCTGGTCATTCTCGATATCGCCATGCCGGGCCTGGACGGCCTGGAGGTGATCACTCGCATCAAGGGGCTGGAGCGTCCCGCCAAGTCCGTGGTGCTGACCTCGCAGATCGCCGAGACCTACTCGTTGCGCTGCATGCAGGCCGGGGCCGCTGGCTATGTGTGCAAGACCGACGACCTGTGCGAGCTGAAAAAGGCCGTAGGCGCGGTGCTGGCCGGCTACACCTATTTCCCCGAGGTGGCCTTCAGCTCGGTGCACCACCAGGACCTGAAGTACAGCGAGGCGCAATGCATCGCCGAGTTGACCGACCGTGAGCTGATGGTGCTGCAGCAACTGGCCCGTGGCTTGAGCAACAAGGCGATCGGCGAGTTCATGCTGCTGAGCAACAAGACCATCAGCACTTACAAGGTACGCCTGCTGGAAAAGCTCAGGGTCAACTCGCTGATCGACCTGGCGGACTTCGCCCGCCGCAACCGGCTGATCTAGCCATCCGTCTGTTACCTATGCATTTGCTGTCGCTGCTGGTGCTGTTTTGCCTGGCGCTGTCGGCCAGTGGCGCGCCGGCATTGCACACCCGCGCCGCGCTGGACGGCCCGCGTTACGAGCCGATGGCCGACGACTTGCGCTGGTTGTGGGAGCGGCGCAGTTTGCGCCTGGGCGTGGTCGAACGCGACAACCCGCCTTTCGACATCCTTGGTACGGGCCTGGCTTACGAAGGCATCACCGCCGACTATGCCGGGCTGCTGGCCGAACACCTGCGCTTGCAGGTACAGGTGCAGGTGTTCGCCACCTTCGCCCAAGCCGCGACTGCCCTGCAGGAGGGCACGATCGACCTGCTTGGCTCGGTGTCTGCGCAGCAGGCGTTGGAGGCCGGCCTGCGCCTGTCGTTGCCCTATGCCGAGGACACGCCGTTGTTGATGGCGCCAGAACAGAGCCAGCGCCCGCGCAACACCGACACCCAGGCCTTGCGCCTGGCGATGGTCGAGGGCTACCGCACCCTGGCGCAGGTCCAGGCGCATTACCCCTCGGCCCAGGTCCAACTGCACCCTTCGCCTTTCAGTGCGCTGACCGCGTTGTGGCTGGGCCAGGCCGACCTGTATCTGGGCAGCGATCTGGGTGTGCATCATGTGCTGGGGCGCGGCCAACTGGGCAGGGTCGAGGAACTCGGCCATGCAGCCTTGTCCCGGCAGGACATCGGTTTTGCCACGGCCGAGCATGGCAGCCCATTGCCACGGCTGGTGGATGCGGTGCTGGCCAACCTGCCCGAGCGCCAACGCGTGCGCATCCGGCAGCGCTGGACCCTGGCCACCCCCAGTGGGCGTCGGCCCGAGCCGCTGCAACTGAGCGAGGCCGAACAGCGCTGGCTGCGTGAGCACCCGGTGGTCAAGGTGCTGGTCGATGAGCAAGCGCTGCCACTGAGCTATCGCGACGCCAAGGGCCAGCTGCGGGGTTTGAGCCTGGATGTGCTGAGCCTGGTCAGCCGGCGTAGCGGCCTGCGTTTCGAGGTCGAAGGGGGCACCAGCGTCAGGCGCATGGTCGAGCAGGTGCGCGACGGCGAGGCGCAGCTGATCGCCGGATTGCGCCATAGCCAAAGCCATGAACGCCACCTGCGCTTCAGCAGGGCCTACCTGAGCACCTCGCGGGTGCTGGTCACCCGTGATCGGGCTGGCACCGCCGACAGCCTCGCGCGCCTGGAGGGGCTGAGCGTGGCCGTGGTGCAGGGCAGTGCCATGCAGCAACTGCTGGGGCAATACCCCGGTATCGGCCAACTGACGGTGCGCGGGCCGGTGGAGGCCTTGCATGCGGTGGCCAATGGACGGGTCGCGGCGGCGGTGCTGACCATGGCCGAGGCGCGCCCGTCCATCGCCCGCTGGTACCCAGGGTGGCTGAAGGTCAGTGCCAGCCTGCCACTGCCGCCGGCCCACTTCGCCTTGGCCAGCGCGCGCGGTGCCAGCGAACTGCAGTCGATCATCGACAAGGCGATGCTCAGCCTGGCCCCGCAAGAAGCCGAGCTGCTGGTGCGCCGCTGGCGCAACCCGATGATCGTCGCCGACAGCATGTGGCCGCGCTACCGCACGCAGATCGCCATGGGCTTCGCGGTCGCCGCGCTGTTGCTGCTGCTGGCGCTGTTGTGGATCCGCTACCTGCGCCGTCTGCAGGTACGGCTGCGCCGCGCCACTTACGCGGCCGAAAGCGCCAACCAGGCCAAGACGCACTTTCTTACCACCATGAGCCACGAAATCCGCACCCCACTGCATGCGGTGCTGGGCATGCTCGAATTGGCCCAGCGCAAGGCCGCCCAGGGTGTGCTCGACCGCCTGGCGGTGGATGTCGCCACTGATGCGGCGCGCAGCCTGTTGGAACTGATCGGCGATATCCTCGACATCTCCCGCATCGAGGCCGGGCGCCTGCAACTGACGCCCCAGCGCGTGAGCTTGCGCGAGCAGGTGTGTCGGGCCATCCAGCTGTTCGAGCAGCAGGCTCGTGGCAAAGGCCTGGAGCTGCACCTGGAAGCCACTGGCGAGGTGGACGTGGACGTGCTGCTCGACCCGCTGCGTTTCAAGCAGGTGCTGGGTAACCTGCTCAGCAACGCCATCAAGTTCACCCACCAGGGCCATGTACGGGTACGCCTGCAGGGGCAGGCCAAGGCGGACCGCCTGCAGGTTGCGTTGCAGGTCGAGGATACCGGCATCGGCATTGCCGAGGCGGAGCTGGCCGAACTGGGCAAGCCGTTTCGCCAGGGCGGCAACCAGCGCCAGTCGCCGCGCTGCAGCAGCGGGCTGGGCTTGGGCATCAGCCGTAGCCTGTGCGAGATGATGGGGGGCCGCATGCGCCTGCACAGTGTGCTGGGGCAGGGCACACGGGTAGACGTTGAGCTGGACCTGGCGCTGCTGCCCGGCGCGGACCGCGAAGATCCGTGCGCGGCCACCCCGACGTTGCCGCGGGAGGTACGCCTGCGGGTGCTGGTGGTGGACGATTACCCGGCCAACCGTTTGTTGCTGGCCCAGCAACTGGATTACCTGGGCCACCAGGCGCGGGTCGCCGAAGACGGCTCGCAGGCGCTGCGCTTGTGGCTCAAGGAGCATTTCGATGTAGTGATCAGCGACTGCAACATGCCGCGCATGGATGGCCATGCGTTGGCCCGGGCCATCCGTGAGCATGAGCGGCGCAGCGGTCGCCCCGCGTGCCGGCTGATCGGCCTGACCGCCAGCGCCCTGGAAAGCGAGCGCCACCGCTGCCACCAGGCCGGAATGGACGTGTGTCTGTTCAAACCCTTGGACATGCTGGCCTTGGTCAAGGCGCTAGGCGACCAGTACCCCATTCACACGGCCGTTGAAACCAGGGAATTCGACCTGGCGCATTTGCAGCACATTGTCGGAGGGGACCATATCGCGCTGAACGCGCTGCTGGCCGACCTGCGCAGCAGCATTCGTGACGACCTGAACCAGCTCGATCAGGTGATGGATGACCCGCCAGCACTGGCCGAGCTTGCGCACCGGGTCAAGGGTGGCGCACGTATCGCCCGGGCCCAAGGGCTGGTCGAGGCTTGTGAGCAGCTCGAGCAGGATTGCGCCGTGCAGCCGCTACCGTGGCCGCGACTGCAGCAGCATGTCCAGGCGCTGCGCGAAACGCTGCAGCGCCTGGAGCGCCAGCTCGAGCCGGGTTCATATCATGCCGAGCAACAACAACACCAGCAGTATCACCAGCACCACGCCGACGATGCCGGACGGGCCGTAGCCCCAGCTGCGCGAGTGCGGGAAGACCGGTAAGCCACCAATCAACAGCAGGATCAGGATGATGATGAGAATCGTGGTCATGACGAAATCCTTGCGTGGTTGAGGGTCAAGGGCCTGGTATCGCTGGCCTCTTGTTAATTCCGACTGGTGGGGGGTGGGAAAGATTCCATTGGGTGTGGTCGCTCGTGCGGGCCTCTTCGCGGCTGAAGCCGCTCCTGCACGCGGTAGGCGATCCCCTGTAGGAGCGGCTTCAGCCGCGAAGAGGCCCGCACAGACCACCCACGCATGTGCCCCCATTCACTCCCTTGATGAATCCTGTGCACCGCCCGACCCTTGTTTAGACTCAAGCCATCCCTACCAGACAAAGGCCTTGCCACCATGCAAAACCGCATCATGATCACCGGCGCCGGTTCCGGCCTCGGTCGCGAGATCGCCCTGCGCTGGGCGCGCGAGGGCTGGCGCCTGGCGCTGGCCGATGTCAACGAGCAGGGGCTGGGCGAAACCCTGGAACAGGTCCGCGCCGCCGGTGGTGACGGCTTCACCCAGCGCTGCGACGTGCGCGACTACAGCCAGCTCACCGCCCTGGCCCAGGCCTGTGAGGCGAAATTCGGCGGCATCGACGTCATCGTCAACAACGCGGGTGTCGCCTCGGGGGGCTTTTTCGCCGAGCTGTCGCTGGAGGACTGGGACTGGCAGATCGCGGTCAACCTGATGGGCGTGGTCAAGGGTTGCAAGGCCTTCCTGCCGCTGCTCGAACGCAGCAAGGGGCGTATCGTCAACATCGCCTCCATGGCCGCGCTGATGCAGGGACCGGGCATGAGCAACTACAACGTGGCCAAGGCCGGGGTGCTGGCCCTGTCGGAGAGCCTGCTGGTGGAACTGCGCCAGCTTGAAGTGGCGGTGCATGTAGTGTGCCCGTCGTTCTTCCAGACCAACCTGCTGGACTCCTTCCGCGGCCCCAACCCGGCGATGAAGGCCCAGGTCGGCAAGTTGCTGCAAGGCTCGCCGATCAGCGCCGAGCAGATCGCCGACTACATCTACCAGCAGGTCGCGGCGGGCGAGTTCCTCATCCTGCCCCACGAGGCCGGGCGGGACGCCTGGCTGCTCAAACGGCAGGCGCCGGAACGGCTGTACGACGAGATGGCGGACATGGCGGTGAAGATGCGTGGCAAGGCTCAAGCACGTTGATTGTAGGGCGCGTCTGTAGGTTAATCCGCATACATGCGTGGGATTATTCTCTTTCGTTCGGGAGGTATTGAGTCAGCCTAGTCGCCCTGTGCAGGCTCCGGTTTTCCCTTTGGTTTCAAGGAGCAGGGCATGCTGGTAATCGGGCGAGACGTGGGTGAACGCATCATCATCGATGGCAACATCGTGGTCATGGTGGTGGGGTCGCGTGATGGCGTGGTGCGCCTGGGTGTGACCGCGCCGCGTGATGTGCCGGTACACCGCAGCGAGGTGTACCAGCGCATCAAGGGCGGGGAGGTGTACAAGCGCAAACCATGACGGCGCTTCGGCCCTAATGCCAGTCAGTTAAGGTTCCAGTAGACTTTACTGGGGCTGCAAAGCGGCCCCAAATTGCTTAACTGACTGGCATTACCCCTCGGCCCTGTTAATCGAGCAACTCGCGCGGCACGTCGTGCTTGGCCAGCAACTGACACTGCTGGCTCTCGAGGTCGAACAGGATGAACGCCTGGCCTTTGGCCAATGCCTGGCGAACCCGCAATACGCGGGTTTCCAGTGGAGTGTCGTCGCCGTTGTCAGTGCCGTCGCGGGTGACGAAATCCTCGATCAGGCGGGTCAGGGTTTCGGCTTGCAGTTGGTCGTATGGGATCAGCATGGGATGTGGGCAGGTCTCTTGGGATGGCGTAATCCTACGATATTTTGGGCCGCTGCGCGGCCGCTACCCTATGCGCATCCGTCAGGCTTTGTTTCCAACTAGGCTGTCCACCGCTGGCACCCGGGTATCGCTTTCCATCTGCGCGTCGTGTTCCAGCTGGTGGCTGAAGCGCTCGAGCGAGGTGCTGGCCGGGTGCGAGTCGCTGGCGAACACCGGCGGGCTGAGCAGGTACGCGGACAACAGGCGGCTGAGGGCGGCCAGGCTGTCGATGTGGGTGCGCTCGTAGCCGTGGGTGGCATCGCAGCCGAACGCCACCAGCGCGGTGCGGATGTCGTGCCCGGCGGTCACTGCCGAATGGGCATCGCTGAAGTAGTAGCGGAACACGTCGCGGCGCACCGGCAGCTCGCGCTCGCCGGCCAGTTTCAGCAGGTGGCGTGACAAGTGGTAGTCGTAGGGGCCGGAGGAGTCCTGCATGGCCACGCTCACCGCATGTTCGCTGGAGGCCTGGCCAGGCGCCACCGGCGCGATGTCGATACCGACGAACTCGCTGACGTCCCAGGGCAGGGCGGCGGCGGCGCCCGAGCCGGTTTCCTCGGTGATGGTGAACAGCGGGTGGCAGTCGATCAATGGCTGCTGGCCACTTTCCACCACCGCCTTCAGCGCCGCCAGCAGCGCGGCGGCGCCAGCCTTGTCGTCCAGGTGGCGGGCGCTGATATGGCCGCTTTCGGTGAACTCCGGCAGCGGGTCGAAGGCGACGAAGTCACCGACGCCGATGCCCAGGGCCTCGCAGTCGGCGCGGGTGGCGCAGTAGGCGTCCAGGCGCACCTCGACATGCTCCCAGCTGATCGGCATCTGGTCGATGGCGGTGTTGAAGGCGTGCCCGCTGGCCATCAACGGCAGCACGCTGCCGCGGAACACACCGCTGTCGGTGAATACGCTGACCCGGCTGCCTTCGGCGAAGCGGCTCGACCAGCAGCCCACCGCAGCCAGGGCCAGGCGGCCGTTGTCCTGGACCTGGCGCACGCTGGCGCCGATGGTGTCGAGGTGCGCCGAGACGGCACGGTCGGGTGAGCTCTGGCGGCCCTTGAGGGTGGCGCGGATGGTGCCGCGGCGAGTGAGCTCGTAGGGGATGCCCAGTTCATCCAGGCGTTCGGCGACGTAGCGCACGATGGTGTCGGTGAAACCGGTGGGGCTGGGGATGGCGAGCATCTCCAGCAGCACCTGTTTCATGTAGTCGAGATCGGGTTCGGGGTGTCGTTCGGACATGGGGACTCCTCGGGTAATGAGGCGTGGCGGGTATCGAGCGCCGCCCGCGCGGCGCATCGCGAGCGTGCGCTCGCTCCTACATTTGTTTTCGGCCAATAACGCCTGTGACAGGCTTGCGCGACCACCCGGTTTGTACGACGCGATATCGCGCCATGCACCCAGGCGCCCGCGCGCAGATCCCCCAGGAATAACTGGCCCGCAACAAACGTAGGAGCGAGCGCACGCTCGCGATGCGCCGCGCGGGCGGCGCTCGATATCCGCCCCACCACAAATTCACGCCAACGCCCTGCTATGGGGAAACAGCAGGTCGACGAAACGTTCGGCGGTCGGTTGCGGCTCATGGTTGGCCAGCCCCGCCCGTTCGTTGGCTTCGATGATCACGTAATCGGGCTGCTCGGCATCGCGCACCATGAAGTCCAGCCCTACCACCGGGATTTCCAGCGCGCGGGCCGCCCGCACGGCGGCATCGGCGAGCACCGGGTGCAGGCGCTCGGTGACGTCCTCCAGGGTGCCACCGGTGTGCAGGTTGGCGGTGCGCCGCACGGCCAGGCGCCGGCCGGGCTCCAGCACATCGTCGTAGCCCAGCCCGGCCGCGCGCAGGGTGCGCTCGGTCTCGTCGTCCAGCGGAATGCGGCTTTCGCCACCGGTGGCGGCCTGACGACGACGGCTCTGTGCCTCGATCAGCTCGCCGATGCTGTGCTTGCCATCACCGACCACTTGGGCCGGGTGACGGATGGCGGCAGCCACGACTTCGAAGCCGATCACCACGATGCGCAGGTCGCTGCCGGCATGGAAGCTTTCGAGCAGTACGCGGCTGTCGAACTGCCGTGCGTGCTCCACTGCCTGGATCACCTCTTCGATGGTTTCCAGGCCCACCGCCACGCCCTGGCCCTGTTCACCGTCGACCGGCTTGACCACGATCGAGCCGTGTTCGTCGAGAAACGCCAGGTTGTCGTCGGCATTGCCCGCCAACTGCTGGGCCGGCACCTGCAAGCCGGCGTTGTGCAGGGCCTGGCGGGTCAGGCGCTTGTCCTGGCACAGGGTCATGGTCACGGCGCTGGTCAGGTCGCTGAGCGACTCACGGCAACGGATGCGCCGGCCACCCAGGCTCAGGGTGAACAGGCCACCGACGGCATCGTCCACCTGCACCTCGATGCCGCGGCGCAAGGCCTCGTCGACGATGATCCGGGCATAGGGGTTGAGGCCCGCCTCGGGGCCCGGGCCAAGGAACAGCTGCTGGTTGATGCCGTTCTTGCGTTTGACGGCGAAGGTCGGCAGGTTGCGAAAGCCGAGCTTTTCATACAGCCGCTTGGCCTGGCGGTTGTCGTGCAGCACCGAGAGGTCGAGATAGGCCAGGCCGCGGCTCATGAAATGCTCGATCAGGTGGCGCACCAGCACCTCGCCCACGCCCGGGCGGGTGCACTGCGGGTCCACCGCCAGGCACCACAGGCTGCTGCCGTGCTCGGGGTCGTCGAAGGCCTTGCTGTGGTTCAGGCCCATGACGCTGCCGATCACCGCGTCGCTGTCTTCGTCCTCGGCCAGCCAGTACACCGGGCCACCGAGGTGGCGTGGGGTCAGCAGCTCGGGGTCGACCGGCAGCATGCCGCGCGCCTGGTACAGGGTATTGATCGCCTGCCAGTCCGCCGAGGTATGCGCCCGACGTACCCGAAAGCCGCGAAACACCCGCTGCGCCGGGCGGTAGTCGGTGAACCACAGGCGCAGGGTGTCTGAAGGGTCGAGGAACAGCTGCTGCGGGGCCTGGGCCAGCAGCTGCTGGGGGGCGGCCACGTAGAGGGCGATGTCGCGCTCGCCGGGCTGCTCGGCCAGCAACGCATCGGCCAGGGTGGCTGGGTCGGGGTAAGTGTGGCCGATCAGCAGCCGCCCCCAGCCGCAGTGCAGCGCCCGCGGCTGGTCGTGCGGCTCGCTGCCATCGCCGGCCAGGCGTGCCTGCAGGCGCTCGTAGGACGGCGCCTGGCCGCGCAACAGGCGCTGACCGTAAGCGATTTCATGGGCTTTCATCGGTCAGATTCCTTGTTCGCTGAGCCACAGGTTCAGCGCCGCCAGCTGCCACAGCTTGGAGCCGCGCAGGGGAGTGAGCTGGCCTTGCGGGTTGCTCAGCAGGCGGTCGATCATCGCCGGGTTGAAGAGGCCACGGTCCTGGCTCGGGTCGGTCAGCAGGTCGCGTACCCAGCCCAAGGTCGCGCCTTCGAGGTGCTTGAGGCCTGGCACCGGGAAGTAGCCTTTCTTGCGATCGATGACCTCGTGCGGGATCACCCGCCGCGCCGCTTGCTTGAGCACGTGCTTGCCGCCGTCGGGCAGCTTGAAGCGCCCCGGGATGCGCGCCGATAGCTCGGCCAGGCGGTAGTCGAGGAACGGCGTGCGCGCCTCCAGGCCCCAGGCCATGGTCATGTTGTCGACCCGTTTGACCGGGTCGTCGACCAGCATCACCGTGCTGTCCAGGCGCAGTGCCTTGTCCACTGCTTCCGGCGCGCCGGGGCGGGCGAAGTGCTCGCGGACGAAGTCGCCGGCGGCGTCGGTTTCCAGCAGCCACGGCGCCTGCACGGTGTCGCGGTATTCGGCATGGCTGCGGTCGAAGAACGCTTCGCGATAGGCGGCATAGGGGTCGGCGGCGCCATCGACCTGCGGGTACCAGTGGTAGCCAGCGAACAGTTCGTCGGCGCCCTGGCCGCTCTGCACGCCCTTGCAGTGCTTGGCCACCTCCCGCGACAGCAGGTAGAAGGCGATGCAGTCGTGGCTGACCATCGGCTCGCTCATGGCGCGGAAAGCCGCAGGCAGCTGTTCGATGATCTCGTGCTCGGCGATGCGCAACTGATGGTGGCGGGTGCCGTAGTGCTTGGCGATCAGATCGGAGTACTGGAACTCGTCGCCGCGTTCGCCACCGGCGTCCTCGAAGCCGATCGAGAAGGTCGACAGGTCATCCACGCCCACGTCACGCAGCAGGCCGACCAGCAGGCTCGAATCGACGCCGCCGGACAGCAGCACACCGACGTCCACTGCCGCGCGCTGGCGGATCGCCACGGCGTCGCGGGTGGCGTCGAGCACGCGGGTGGTCCAGCCTTCCAGGTCGAGCTCGCGTTCGTCCGGGTTGGGGCCGTATTGCAGTTGCCACCAGGTCTGGCGTTCGACTTCGCCGTGGCGGTCGACGCGCATCCAGGTGCCGGGTTCGAGCTTCTGAATGTTGGCCAGCAGGGTGCGCGGCGCGGGCACCACGGCGTGGAAGTTGAGGTAGTGGTTGAGCGCCACCGGGTCGAGCACTGGGTCGATGTCGCCGCCCTTGAGCAGCGCCGGCAGGGTCGAGGCGAAGCGCAGGCGTTCACCGTTGCGCGACAGGTACAGGGGCTTGACGCCGAGGCGGTCGCGGGCCAGGAACAGGCGCTGGTTGTCGCGCTCCCAGATGGCCAGGGCGAACATGCCGTTGAGCTTGGGCAGCAACGCGGCGCCCCAGGCGTGGTAGCCCTTGAGCAGCACTTCGGTGTCGCCGTCGGACCAGAAGGTGTAGCCCAGGTCCTGGAGTTCCTGGCGCAGCTCGGGGAAGTTGTAGATGGCGCCGTTGAACGCCAGCGACAGGCCGAGGGTGTTGTCGACCATCGGCTGCGCCGAGCCGTCGGACAGGTCCATGATCTTCAGCCGGCGGTGGCCGAGGGCGATCGGGCCCTGGCTATGGAAGCCCCAGGCGTCGGGGCCACGGGGTGCCAGGTGATGGGTGATGCGCTCCACGGCAGCCAGGTCGGCTGGGCGTGGTGCTTGGTCGATGGGGGTGAAACGTAACTCTCCAGCTAATCCGCACATAAGTCCTTACCGGTTTTTCCGTTGGGGAAGTCGTGCCCCGAATCAGGGCGCTGTAAGGAACTGACCTGTGGGGATGGTGGGAGTTTTAGATCGATCTGTTATAAGACGGCGGTGATGCGGGGAAGTGTAGGGCGATGTATTGGCGGCGCTCGATCTCAATGCCCATACAAAAACATCGCCCTACACCTCGGCGCCCCCACTCACTTCCCGCGAATCAGCTTGCGCAAAGCGAACCGGTTCGGGTGGCAAGCCTCAGCCACCGCCCGCGGCAACGGCAATGGCTCGCCACACAGCCACGCAGCAATCAACTCACCACTCAACGGCGCAGTGATCAGCCCGCGCGAGCCATGCCCACTATTAACGTACAACCCGTCCAGCCAAGGGCAGGCCACATCCGGCACTTGCCGGGCATCCTTGCTCAGCACCGCATAGGCTTCGGCGAACATCGCCGGGTCGGCCAGCGGCCCGACGATCGGCAGGTAATCCGGGCTGGTGCAACGAAACGCCGCGCGCCCTTGCAGGTGCTCGGCGTCCAGCGCCGCGCCGCCCAGGCGCTGGGCCAGGTCGGGGGAGATTTCGTCCAGCAGCGCCAGGTTGCCCTGGTGCTCGTTCACGGTCGGCGTCAGGTCCTCATTATGAAAGTCGAAACTGGCCCCCAGGGTGTGCTCGTCATCCCGTGGCGGTGCCACGTAGCCCTCGGCGCACACCACCGTGCGCAGTGCCCGGCTGGCCGGGGTGGCGGGCAGGCGGGTGATCTGCCCGCGAATGCGCTTGAGCGGCAACTGCGCGCAGGCCTCGAAGCGCCGCACCTCGGCAGCGCCGGCCAGGACCACCACGGGGGCGCTGGCCAACAGCCGCTCGCCGTCCCAGGCCTGCCACAGGCCTGCGGCCCTGCGCAGCTCGAGCACCTGCTGATGTAGCAGCACGTGGATATTCGGGTGCTGCAGCTGTGCCTGGCACAGGGCTGGCGGGTGCACCCAGCCCCCTTCGGGGTAGAACAGGCCGCCGGCGGGCAGCGCCACTCCGGCAATCGCCTCGGCCTCGCTGCGCGTCAGGGCTTGCAGCAGGCTGCTGTCGAAGGCTTCCGCCAGCTTGCCCTGGCGCTCCGCCTCCTTGTCGTCGAAGGCCAGTTGCAGCACCCCGCAGGCATCCCAGTCGCGGCCCCGTTGCAGCTGCCCGAGTTGGCGTCGGGTGTAGCCGAAACCGGACAGGATCATCCGCGACAAGGCCGTGCCATGCGCCGACAGCTTCAGGTACAGCACACCCTGGGGGTTGCCCGAGGCCTCGCGGGCGGGCGCGTCGTGGCGCTCCAGCACGCTCACCTGCCAGCCGCGGGTGGCCAGGCTGGCGGCCGTGGCGCTGCCAGCCAGGCCTGCGCCGATCACCAGCGCCTGGCGCGGGCCTTCGGGCCTGGCGGGTCGGGCGTACCAGGGCGGAGCCGGGGCCAGTATAGATGCAGGTGCGGGCGGGCCGATGTACTCGCCGTTCATCACCTCCCACTTCTTGCCGATGCCAGGCACCTTTTTCATCCGGAAGCCCGCCTCGATCAGCCCGCGGCGCACCCATCCGGTGGTGGTGAAGGTGCCCAGCGCGGTGCCCGGGCGCGATAGCCGCGCCAACTGGGCGAACAGCTCGGGGGTCCACATGTCCGGGTTCTTGGCCGGGGCGAAACCATCGAGGAACCACACGTCGACAGAGGCGTCGAGCTGCGGCAGCTGCTCCAGCACATCGCCTACCAGCAGGGTCAGGGTGACTCGGCCGTGGTCGAAGGTGAACTGCTGGAAGCCTGGGTGCACCGCCACGTACTGCGCCAGCAACGGTTCGCTGAATGCGGCCAGTTCCGGCCACAGGCGCACGGCCCGAGCCAGGTCGTCGGGCTCGAGTGGGTACTTCTCGACACTGACGAAATGCAGGCGGGCCTCGCTCGGCGCCTGTTCGGCGAACAACTGCCAGGCGCAGAAGAAGTTCATGCCGGTGCCGAAGCCGGTCTCGCCGATCACCAGGCAGGCATGCGCTGGGAGGTTGGCGAAGCGCTGGGCCAGGCCGGTCTGGTCGAGGAACACGTGGCGGGTTTCGTCGGTGCCTTCGTTCTTGGCGAAGTACACGTCGTCGTACTGCCGAGAGTGGGGGCGGCCCTGGTCGTCCCAGTCGATCTGGGCATGCTGGAGGAAGGTGGACATGGTCGGCTCGGTTGCAGCGGATAAGCGGATTTTATGCCATCTGCCGCTGGACAGGCACCCGGCAAGATCCGCTAGTCTTGGTTATCCATTGAGGGAGCCCAGCATGTTCGAATCTGCGGAAATCGGTCACACCATCGACAAGGACACCTTCGAAGCCGAGGTGCCTGCCCTGCGCGAGGCCCTGCTCGAGGCGCAATACGAGCTCAAGCAGCAGGCGCGTTTCCCGGTGATCGTGCTGATCAACGGCATCGAGGGCGCCGGCAAGGGCGAGACGGTGAAGCTGCTCAACGAGTGGATGGACCCACGCATGATCGACGTGCTCACCTTCGACCAGCAGACCGACGAAGAACTGGCCCGCCCACCGGCCTGGCGCTACTGGCGGGCCTTGCCGCCGAAGGGGCGCATGGGGGTGTTCTTCGGTAACTGGTACAGCCAGATGATCCAGGGCCGGGTGCATGGGCATTTCAAGGATGCCGTGCTCGATCAGGCGATCACCGGCGCCGAGCGCCTGGAGCAGATGCTCTGCGACGAAGGTGCATTGATCATCAAGTTCTGGTTCCACCTGTCCAAGAAACAGATGAAGGCGCGGCTCAAGGCGCTCAAGGACGACCCACTGCACAGCTGGCGGATCAGCCCGCTGGACTGGCAGCAATCGGAAACCTACGACCGCTTCGTGCGCTTCGGCGAACGCGTGCTGCGCCGCACCAGTCGCGACTACGCGCCCTGGCACGTGGTCGAGGGCGCCGACCCGTGCTATCGCAGCCTGGCGGTGGGGCGCATCCTGCTCGAAAGCCTGCAGGCGGCGCTGGCCAACAACCCCAAGGGCAAGCACAAGGGCAACATCGCGCCGCTGGGCCGCAGCATCGACCAGCGCAGCCTGCTCGGTGCCCTGGACATGACCCTGCGCCTGGACAAGTCCGACTACCAGGAGCAACTGGTGACCGAGCAGGCCCGCCTGGCCGGCCTGTTGCGCCACAAGCACATGCGCAGGCATGCATTGATCGCGGTGTTCGAGGGTAACGACGCGGCCGGCAAGGGCAGCGCGATCCGCCGCGTGGCCGCAGCGCTCGACCCGCGCCAGTACCGCATCGTGCCGATTGCCGCGCCGACCGAGGAGGAGCGCGCCCAGCCCTACCTGTGGCGCTTCTGGCGGCACCTGCCGCCGCGCGGCAAGTTCACCATCTTCGACCGCTCCTGGTATGGGCGGGTCCTGGTGGAGCGGGTCGAGGGCTTTTGCGCGCCGGTCGACTGGATGCGCGCCTATGGCGAGATCAACGACTTCGAGGAGCAGTTGGTGAACGCCGGCGGCGTGCTGGTCAAGTTCTGGCTGGCGATCGACCAGCAGACCCAGCTGGAGCGCTTCGAGGAACGCGAGGCGACGCCGTTCAAGCGCTACAAGATCACCGAGGAAGACTGGCGCAACCGCGACAAGTGGGACGACTACTCCCAGGCGGTGGGCGACATGGTCGACCGCACCAGCACCGAGATCGCGCCGTGGACCCTGGTCGAAGCCAACGACAAGCGCTGGGCGCGGGTGAAGGTGCTGCGCACCATCAACGAGGCGCTGGAAGCGGCGTTTGCCAAGGACAAGAAGTGATCGTTCTTCTGTGCTGGCCTCTTCGCGGGTAAACCCGCTCCTACAGAGGTAGGCGATCCCCTGTGGGAGCGGGCTTGCCCGCGAAGAGGC
>NZ_JACVVE010000061.1 GCF_016648105.1 Pseudomonas sp. S31
GTGGTGGCCATGGGGGTGGCGGCTTCGGTGGCGGCCACAGCATGGGTGGCGGTGGCGGCGGGCCTCGCTGATCCTCGCAGGTTCCAGGTCGCCCGCCAGGTGATGGCGGGCGTCAGCCCACTTGCCCTGGCGGTATCTTGTTCGCCACCCCGAACGGCACATGCACCATCGGCAGGTCGCCCGCCGCCGAGTCCAGGTGACTGCGCTGATCATCGAAGAACATATGCGGTTTCAGAATACGTAGCACTCGGTGCTTTTCCATTCCGCCGAGGAAGAACGACTCGTCCGGCGAAACGCCCCAGTTCTTCAAGGTCGTTACCACCCGCTCATGGGAAGGCGCGTTGCGCGCCGTGACGATGGCGATGCGCAGGATGCGCTGGTAGTTCGGGTCCTCCGCCAGTTGGCGATCCTCCAGCGCTCGAATCGATGCCAGCTTGCGAAACAGGTCGGCCAAAGGCCCCGGCTGGTGAGGAATGGCCTTGCGGGCGTGCTCGTGGGCCTGGAATTCCTCCAGGTCGAGGCGCTGCTTGTACACGCTCTCCGCTTCGTCATCGGCAATCACCCCATCGAAGTCGAACGCCACCCGCAACTCGGTATCGATCTCGTCATCGTAGATACGCGTCGGCAGCACCAGGCCTGCCGGGTAGCTGGCATCGATGGCGCGCTGCACGTCGCCTTCGTGGGCGCTCAAAAACAGCGAAGCGTTGAAGGCGGGAATGTATTCGTATGGAGAGCGCCCGGACATGAACGCGGCGCGGGTGATGTCCAGTCCGTAATGCTTGATCGAGCGAAACACTCGCACGCCGGTTTCCGGCGAGTTGCGCGAGAGCAGCACCACTTCCACTGGCTGCTGCTTGGGGAAGGCTTTATTGATGCTCAGGAAACGGCGGATGAAGGGGAATGCGACCCCGCGCGGGAACGGTTCGTCGAGGTTCTGCTCCTGATGCAGGCGGTACGCCTCGACGCCCTGGGACTGGTAGATGTCGTCGGAGACGGTGAGGTCGAACAGGGCGCTGGAGGCGACGCCGACGACGAGTTTTTCTTCGATGGGGTAGGGCATGAAGGTATTCTGCGATTCCTTTGGCTAATCGTCCAGCCAAAGTCAGGCCACCCGCTCGCCCGCTGCTGCCATCTGCGACACAGGTTTGAACCACGACCTGCGACGCGATCGTGTCTGCTCAGCACGCCTGAAAACAGTTGTTAACAATTCTCACTAACGATAGCATCGCTGTCTCGACCTCCCCATATTTGCATTCTCTCCCATGTCCGACGACCAGGAAGCCCGCAGCCTGACGCTGCTCTATCAGCGTCATCGCGATGAACTGCTGACCTTCCTTACCCGCAAGGTACGCTGCCGCGAAACCGCCCGCGACCTGTTGCAGGATGCCTTCGTGCGGCTGATGCACAGTGAGCACGGCAAGGTCGGCAACCTGCGCGCGTTTCTGTACCGGATCGCTACCAACCTCAGCATCGATCATGCCCGCCGCAGCCAGGTCCGTGGGGTGAACGACGAGCAGGCCCTGGAGCAGTTGCAAACCGATACCACCCCCGAGCGCAGTGCCATGGCGAGCAATACACTGGCCCACCTGGAGCGGCTGATCGAGGGGCTGCCGTCACCCACCCGCGAGGTGTTTTTGCTAGCTCGGGTCGAGCAAATGAGCTACAAGGACATCGCCGCGCGCCTCGGCATCGATGCGCGGGCTGTCGAGCGACACCTGAACAAAGCCCTGAGCCACTGTGCAGCTGCGGCCTTGAATGCGGGCATCAAGAACGAATCGCCATGACTGCTTCCCCTGATCACGCCTCCCTTGCCCACCAACAGGCCCTGGACTGGTTCACCCGGCTGCGTGCCGACGATGTGGGTGAAGATGCGCGCGCAGCGTTTGCCGCCTGGCGAGAGGTTGCAGACAACGCCCGCGCCTATGCCGAAGTGGAGCGACTGTGGCAAACCCTTGAGCTGCCTGCACAGCGGGTACGTCGAACCGAGCGAGTGCGCGCACAACGTTCGCGCTGGCCGCGCTATGCGGTGGCTGCCAGCCTGGTGCTGGCAGCCTTGACAGGCGTGTGGTCGGCCTCAGGGCTGTACACCCTGGGCAGCGACTATGCCACGGTGGCCGGTGAGCGCAGGGAGGTGCTGCTCGACGACGGCTCGACCTTGTGGCTGGACAGCGACAGCGCCGTGGATGTCGATATGCAAGGCAGCACCCGCAGTGTGCGTCTGCGCCAAGGCCGCTTGTTCGCCGACGTGGTGCACGACGGCCGGCCGTTCGAGGTGCAGGTCGACGATGCCCGCGTCGAGGTGCTCGGCACGCGCTTCTCGGTCAGCCGGCAAACCGAGGGCGATGAGGTGGTGCTACTCAGCGGCCGGGTCCAGGTCAGCACGCCTGCACAACACCAATTGCTGGCACCGGGCCAACGGCTGGCGGTACATGGCAACCGGATCGAGGCGCCCCACCCGGTCGACGCCGAGCGCCTGCTGGCCTGGCGCAGCGGTCAGTTGCGGGTGCGTGACGTGCCATTGCGCCAGGTGCTGCAACAGTTGGCCAGCTATCGCGGCCAGCGGCTGGTGCTGCTCGACGAACAGATCGGCGAACGCCTTGTCAGTGGCAGTTTCAACCTCGACCGGGCCGACAGCGCGCTGGACGCCTTGCTCGCGACCCAGCAACTGCAAGCGCATGCCTTGCTGGGGCACTTGTTGATCGTTCGATAATATTTTCGCCGCGCGCGGGGATTGCGCGTTCTGCTGCGTCACACCCCACACATAAGAAATATTTGCATTCGCAACTTTCTGGGGAGACCACATGCAGCAACCACGCAGTTTTGTTTTCAGCCGTCGTCCGTTGGCCAATGCCATGCTCGTTGCCAGCCTGTTCACGGCGTTACCGGTAGTGGCCGCCGAGGCGGGTGGGCAGTCGGTGCACAGTCAGCGTTTGAGCTTTCATATTGCGTCGCAGCCCCTCGCCGATGCGCTCGATGCCTTCAGTGCGCAGAGTGGCTTCCAGGTGATCTACGATGCCAGCGAAGTCAGAGGGCTTTTCTCTTCGCCCGTGGAGGGGCAGTTCAGCGCAGGCGATGCCATCCGCGTCCTGATTTCTGGCACCGATGCCCGCTTGGGCCAGCCGAACAGCAGCAGCTTCGTGGTCACCTTGCCGGCGGTAGCAGGCACCAGCGTGCAGCTCGACACCCTGAGCATCTCCGGCAAGGCGCCGGGCTCGACCACCGAAGGTACCGGGCTGTACACTACGTACTCGTCCAGCAGCTCGACGCGGCTCAATCTCACGCCGAAGGAAACCCCACAGTCGCTGACGGTGATGACCCGCCAACGGCTCGACGACCAGAAGCTCACCACGCTCAACGAAGTGCTGGAGCAGACCCCAGGCATCACTGCCTCGCACACCAGCATCGGTGCGGAAAACAACACCTACTGGTCCCGTGGCTTCCAGATCAACAACTTCGAGATCGATGGCGTGCCGACCTCGTCGCGCATCGACAACTCTACCCAATACACCGCCATGTACGACCGGGTCGAGATCGTGCGTGGCGCGACCGGGTTGATCAGCGGCACCGGCACGCCGTCGGCGACCATCAACCTGATACGCAAACGGCCGACCTTCGAGCCGCAGGTCAGCGTCACCGCCGAGGCTGGCAACTGGGATCGCTACGGTGTGGGTTTCGACGTCTCGGGGCCGTTGACTGCAACGGGCAACGTGCGCGGGCGCCTGGTCGTGGACTACAAGGACCAGGGCTCCTGGGTCGACCGCATGTCCTCTGATTCGTCACTGGTGTATGGCATCACCGAGTTCGACCTGTCGGAGTCGACCTTGCTGACCCTGGGTTTCAGCTACGCCAATACCCACACCAACTCGCCGGTGCGGGCAGGCTTTCCGGTGTACTTCAGCAACGGCCAGAAAACCGACTTCTCCCGCTCGACCAACAGCTCGCCGGACTGGGCCTATTACGACCGCAAGGTCACCAACGCCTTCGGCTCCATCGAGCATACCTTCGACAATGGCTGGATGGCCAAGGTCGAGCTCAGCCACACGCAAAACTCGTTCGACCAGCTGACCAACTACCTCAACGGCAGCATCGACCAGCAGACCGGCGCGGGTGCCTACCTGTATCCCAACCGCTGGACCGGCACACCGCGTCAGGATACCGTGGACGCCTACGTCACTGGCCCCTTCAGCCTGTTCGGCCGCGAGCATGAGCTTATCGTGGGCACCACATTGTCGCGCTATCGCGAACACACCCCTGAGCGGGGCGGCTGGTATGGCCCGTGGACTGGCTACGTCGGCACCATCGACAACTTCTTCACTTGGGACGGCAGCGGCCCGCAACCGGATACCACGCCGGTGGGCAAGAGCCTGATCGACGAGAACGAATACGCAGCCTACCTGACTACGCGCCTGCACCTGACCGACAACACCCACCTGATCCTCGGCAGCCGCGTCACCGACTGGAAGCGCGAAAGCGAGAACGTCAGCTACGGCAACGGCTCGACCAAGGACAGCCAGAATCGTCACGGCATCTTCCTGCCCTACGCGGGCCTGGTGTACGACCTGGACGACACCTGGTCGGTGTACGGCAGCTACACCAAGATCTTCAACCCGCAGTCGTACGGGATGAAGGATGTGAATGGCAAGGCGTTGGATCCGCAGGAAGGCGTAGGGTACGAAGTGGGGATCAAGGGCAGCTTCAACGACGACAAGCTCAATGCCAGCTTGGCGCTGTTCAAGATCGAGCAGGACAACCTGGCGGTATACCTGCGTGCACCGGATATCTACACCCTGGAACAGGGCACCACTACCGAGGGTGTCGAGCTGTCGCTGGATGGCGAGCTGGCCGAGGGTTGGCAGGCCATGGCGGGCTATGCCTACAGCGTCAGTACTGACCAGGATGACCAGCGCATCGTCACCAACATCCCGCGTCACAGCGTCAAGACCTTCACCAGCTACCGCTTGCCCGGTGCGCTGGACAAGCTTACGGTTGGCGGTGGCGTGAACTGGCAGAGCAAGTATGGCCAGGACCTGCATACCTTTACGCAGAGCAGCTTCGCCTTGGTCAACCTGATGGCCCGCTACGATGTTTCCCGCGAGCTGAGCGTGAAGCTCAACGTCAACAACGTGTTCGACAAGAAGTACTACGGGTATGCCGACAGTTGGGTGGTGTATGGCGAGCCGCGTAACTTCATGACCAGCATGGAGTATCGGTTCTGATGGGCGTGTGACTGCCGCCTGTCGATGGCGTTGCACCCATGCACGGGCTTCGCCCGTGTTCGCGGGTGCAACCCGTGCCATCCAAGGTGGCCCACGACCGGCACGCTACAACGCCTGAAACCGCCCCTCGAATTCCTCCGCCAAAACCTCCAGCGTCACGCTCGCCAACTTCTCCAGCAGCAACGCCTGCGCCGCATCGAAGGCATCGGTCAGCGCGGCATTTACCGCTTGTTCCACCAGGCATTGCGGGTGATCCGTCGATAACCCGATGGCGAAGATCGACGCCCCGCCCAGCGCCCGGTGGATATCCAGCAAGGTGATGTCCGCCAACGGCTTGGCCAGGGTCCAGCCACCGTGGTGCCCCTTCACCGAACTCACGTAGCCCTGCTCCCTGAGCAGCGCCATGGTCCTGCGCACCACCACCGGGTTGGTACCGAGCATCTGCGCGATGGCCTCCGAGGTGGCTGGCTTTTCGTGCCGCGCCATGTGGATCAGTACATGCAGCATGCGTGACAGACGGGTGTCATTTCTCATTGGGTGCGGCTCAGCTGGAGACATGGCCAGACTCACACGAAACAACAAAAGTTACAAGATCGTTGACGTCCGGCCTTCATGTAACTTACGTTGTGTCATGAGCTCACACGTCGGGCCATGGGCCTTGGGAGAGTAAAGTGATGCATGAAGTGATCATCATCGGTGGCAGCTACGCGGGCATCTCGGCAGGCATGCAATTGGCGCGGGCACGGCGCAAGGTGCTGGTCATCGATGCAGGCAACCGGCGCAACCGCTTTGCCGACCATTCCCACGGCTTTCTCGGGCAGGACGGGCGCAGCCCTGCGTTGATTGCGCGAGAAGCGCGAGAGCAGCTGCTCGTCTACCCGACCGTGCAATGGCACGAGCAACTGGCAGTGACGGCCACGAAGACGGGCGATGGGTTCGTGGTCACGACCGCCGATGGCCAGCAATACGGCGGGCTTCGCCTGATCCTGGCAGGGGGTGTGATCGACGAGCTGCCAGCGGTGGCTGGGCTTCAGGAGCGTTGGGGCCGCAGCGTGTTCCATTGCCCGTACTGCCACGGCTATGAACTGGACGGCGGCCCCATCGGTGTACTGGCTGCCGCTCCGGTGGCCATGCATCACGCCATGATGCTGCCTGACTGGGGGCCGACCACCTTGTTCCTCAATGGCGCTTTCGCCCCCGATGACGCGCAACTGGCGCAGCTTCGACGACGCGGTGTGCAGGTGGAGCACGAGGCGGTGGTGGCGCTGAGCGGCGAGCGTGCCGATGTCACCCTGGTCAGTGGCCGGGTGGTCGAATTGGCCGGGTTGTTCACCCAGCCGCGTACGCAGATGGCCAGCCCACTGCCCGAGGCCCTTGGCTGCGCCTTCGAGGATGGGCCGATGGGGCGCTTCATCAAGGTCGATGCCCTGCGCGAGACCAGCGTGCCCGGTGTATTTGCCTGTGGCGATGCTGCCGTGGCAGCGGGCAACGTGGCCATCGCGGTCGGCGATGGCGCTCGCACCGGTGCGGCTGCGCACCACTCGTTGATCTTCCGCTAGCGCATCGGGCTATGCGGAGTGAACGTTTGCCCGGCGCCCGCCGTCGGTAGCCGTGACCCGTCACGCGAGAGCCCTCATGCACAAGTGTTTCGTCCTGATACGGGCCATGACCGCTGGCTGCACTTTCGCCCAGGCGCCAGCGCAAGGCAGTTGGACACTTCACAGGCGTTCAGCCTGGGGAAGACTCCCCCGTGCTGATGCCCGCCATGCGCTCGGCGCGCTACTGCTCGACCGCGAAGGCACCGTCGCCCCGAACTTCGCTTAGGCGATCTGCCCAGCTTGCGCCAAACTTTGGTGGGGCCGTCCTGGCCCCGTTGAGGTACGACGCTTGCCGTTCAGCTACGGTTCAGCCACGGTTCAATTTCCGTTCAGGCCTTGCCCATTAAGCTGTGCGCAATCCTTTAGAAAACCTTGCGGGGTTGCGATCATGAAACGTCCACTTCTGCTCCTGACTGCTCTTTTTACCAGCGCCGCGCTGCTGACCGGCTGCGCATCGAACCTGTCCGGGTCATCCTATTCGCGCAATGACGCCCGCTCGGTGCAGACCGTGCGCATGGGCACCATCGAATCGCTGCGGCCGGTGCAGATCGAAGGTACGCGCACCCCGGTCGGCGCCCTGGCTGGCACCGTGGTCGGTGGACTTGCCGGCAGCTCGATCGGCGGTGGCCGGGGGAGCATGATCACTACCGTGCTAGGCGGAGTTGCTGGTGGCGCTGCGGGGTCGGCCATGGAACAGGGCATGACCCGTACCCAAGGTGTGGAAATCGTCGTACGCGAAGACAGCGGCGCCACTCGGGCCTACGTACAGGAAGTCGATGGCCAGATCATGCGGGTCGGCGACCGGGTGCGCATCATGAGCGTCAATGGCAACCACCGCGTGACGCTATGACGGCTGCCACTTCCGGGCTGGCGCTCAATGCTGCTGCGCCAGCAGGAAGTCCACGAACACTCGCACCCGCGCCGGCATCGCCGGGCCCCCGACGAAGACGGCGTGGATCGGTTCCTTGTCGCCTGGGTTGAAGTCCTCCAGTACCGGGACCAAGCTGCCGCTGCGCAGTTCGTCGACCACGGTGAAGGCACCGATGCGGGCAATACCGGCCCCAAGCCTGGCCAGCTGCGCCAAAGCCTCGCCACTGCTGCAGGCGATGTTGCCGTTGATCTTGATGGCGAACGCCTCGCCATCGCGGTGAAACGGCCAATCGGGCGAGGCACGGCGAAAATTGAAGCGCAGGCAGTTATGCTTGACCAGGTCCTCGGGTTGACGGGGCACGCCGCAGCGCTCAAGGTAGTCGGGCGAGGCCACCACCACCTGACCTGTTTCGCCGATGCAGCGGGCGCTCAACGAGCTGTCCGGCAGGTCGCCGAAGCGTATTCCGACATCCGCCTCGCCCCCCAGGATGTCGACCACCTCGTCGCCCAGCGACAAATCCACCACCACCTCCGGGTATAGCGCGCTGAACGCCGCCACCAGCGGCACCACCGTGAGCCTGCCGTGGCCCAGCGCCGCGCTGACCCGCAACCTTCCCCTCGGCACCCTCTGGTCGGCAATGGCCTGCTCGACTTCGTCCATGTCCGCCAGAATACGCCGGGCACCTCGCAGGTAGGCCTCACCCTCGGTGGTCAGGGTGATCGCCCGGGTGGTGCGCAGCAGCAGCCGGCTGCCCAGCCGCTGTTCAGCGCGGGCGATGATGCGGCTGACCGCCGAGGGCGTCAGGCCCAGTTCCCGCGCTGCGGCCGACAGGCTTCCCGCATCCATCACCTTCACGAAAACCGCCATCTCCCCGGATCGCCCGTTGTAGTCCATTTGTGCCTCTTGCGCAAAGGTGATTGTCGCCGACGTGATCTAGTGCTTTGAAAACGCTGATCGTAGCATTCGCCGCATAGATAAGGAGCTGTTTGCCATGCGTATCAACCTACCTCTCATCGCGCTTGCCATCGGTGCCTTCGGCATCGGCGTCACCGAGTTCGCGCCCATGGGCATGTTGCCCAGTATCGCCACTGGCCTGGGGGTGTCGATTCCCGCCGCTGGGCTGTTGGTCAGTGCCTACGCCGTGGGCGTGTTGATCGGTGCGCCGCTGATGACCTTGGCCACCGTGAAGATTCCGCGGCGCTACCTGTTGATCGGCCTGATGGCCATTTTCACCCTGGGCAACCTGATGTCCGCCGTGGCCAGTGATTACCTGAGCCTGCTGCTGGCCCGCGTGGTCACCTCGCTCAACCATGGCGCGTTCTTCGGCGTGGGTGCGGTGGTGGCGGCCAGTGTGGTGCCGCCCGAGAAACGTGCTGGTGCCGTGGCCGCGATGTTCATGGGCCTGACCTTGGCCACCATCGGCGGCGTGCCGCTGGCGACCTGGTTCGGTGAGCTGTTCGGCTGGCGCACGGCGTTCTGGGGCATTGCCGGCTTGGGCCTGGTGGCGATGACGGCGCTCTGGTACGCGTTGCCGAACGTGCCTTCGCCAAAAGGCGAGGGCGCCATGGCTGAGATCCGCGTGCTGGGCCGTGGGCCGGTATTGGCGGCCTTGGCACTGACCGTAGTCGGTTCCAGCGCGATGTTCACCGTGTTCACCTATATCGCGCCGATCCTGCATGACCAGGCGCATGCATCGACCGGCTTCATCACCGGCATGCTGGTGCTGTTCGGGGTGGGGCTCACCCTGGGCAACATGTGGGGTGGCAAGGCAGCGGACCGCTCGATCGACCGCACGTTGATCGTTTCGTTGGTGGTGCTGATCGCGGTATTGCTGGTGTTCCCACTGCTGATGGGCTGGCCGGTGGCGACCGCCCTGGCGATCCTGGTCTGGGGCGCCGCCAGCTTCGCCCTGGTGCCACCGTTGCAGATGCGCGTGATGGAAGCTGCCAAGGATGCGCCGAACCTGGCTTCGGCGGTGAATATCGGTGCGTTCAACCTGGGCAACGCGGTGGGTGCCGCATTGGGTGGCGCGGTGATCAACGCCGGGCTGGGGTATCCGGCGATTTCGTTCGCGGGTGCGGCGATGGCGGCGCTGGGTTTGCTGATGGTGCTGGGCTTTGCCTGGCGCTCGCGCAGTGCAGTGGCGGCAGGCAAGGCCGGCGCAGTGGCCTGAGGTTTCGTGGTGGACAGCCCGGGTCGTGCCCGGGCTGGTGAGGTTTGCTCAGCGACGGTAATGCCGGTGCGCATCGTCGTAGCGATGCTCCATCGCCCGGTGATGACGGCGCTCCCACTCGCGCTGGCGCTCCATTTGACGACGATGCTGCTCGCGGCGCCATTGTTCGCGGCGCCACTCTTCCCGACGGTTATCCCAACGATGGTCATGTTGGTAGCGGTCATCGTGGGCCAGCAGAGGCCCGGTGTGGCCATTGGCAATGCTGGCCATGCTCGGCCATGGGTTGGCAGGGGCCTGTACGCTGGCCGGCTTGGCCGCCAGGGCAGGGTTCGAAACATGCATCTGCGTGGCTGACGCCGAACCCACTGCCGCGAACGCGAACAGGCCAAACAGCACCATCCGGGGGACATGGAATTTCATAGGCGAAGACAACCTCTTGCAAATTAAGGACTTAGCCAATTTTCATGGGCATGTACATAGACCCGGAAAATTGAAAAAGTTCTACATTCGCGACTTCGCCGCCACTGTCTCGTGCCTACAGCCTCATCCAGGGCCATCCAGTCATTGATATGGGGTTGCAGCAATGGCAGCAGCTCGAACAGCCTGCTGATCGGCAAGGCGCCGTACAATACAAAAGTTGCCGGGTGAGGTAACAGTGCGGGCAAGCGGATGGGAAGCCCAGCTACACTGCTGGGCGATGGTCATGCGAGGGGGAGTGTGGTCGGCGGCCAGCGCCTGGGCCTTGCCTCTGCGCCGCTAAATTGGCACCCTTGGGCCGCTTGAAAACGACCAGAAGGAAACCGCCTTTGAGCTGGGACAAAGTGGGAAAACTCCTCGTAGCCGTGCTGCTTGGCCTGACGGTGCTCGTGGTCGTCTATTCGGTGTTCGTCAGCCGCCCGCGCCTAGAGGCTGCACTGACCTATTCCTATCTCACCTATCCCAGCCAGTTCAGCGAGCGGATCAGTACTGCCAGCGAGCAGCTCAAGTACGAGCAGTTGCGTCCGCGCATCAACGCCGTCGGCCAGGGCCGGCTGGGGCCCGAACAGGTCGATCGCCTGGTCGATCTCGCCCAGGCGCCCTACGCGCAGCTGTTCGCCAAGCCCTTCGAGGCTGGGCTGGTGGACCATCGCACCGGTTTGTTGATCGACTTGCATAACACCGGCGAAGCACCGGTGCGGGAGATCAAGATCCGCTTGCCGGCCAAGGGCCTGGTGCAGGTGCGCGACGCCCAGGGCAACGATACCATTCCCGATGCCGCTACGGCCCTGGTGGAAATTCCCACCATCGAGCCGGGTGGCGCTTGCAAGGTCTGGGTCTATTTCGATGCCGATTACTCGCAGATTCGCCAGGGCGGAATCGGCATCAGCCACGCCGACGGTGTCGCCGATATCCAGGTCTATCGCGAGTTCAAGGGCTTCCCTGCGCTGGTAGCGCGCTATAGCCGCGAGTTGATGGTGCTGCTCGGTATGCTGCTATTCAGCGTGCTGGGGCTGGGCTATGCCTGCCTCGCCCGGCAGCGTTCGCCGGCGGCCGCTCGCTAACTACCTGGTTGGTCTCGGCGCGCTGATGGCGCCGGGCGATTCGCAGTACTCCCCATAACATGGCCAACGCCACGGCCAGCCAAGCGCTGATCAGGCTGAAAAGGGTCATCGCAAGGCTCATACGGTCCTCCTTTGCTTTGCCGCCTTCCTGATAGCTGACTGCCAGCTGTGGCGAGGAACTCACCTGCATCGATCGATCCCCGATGAATGGTCATGTTTGCAGGTCGCCATCGCGTCGTCCGCGCCCGTCAGCGATCGCTCGATTTCTGCCCTCGGCCCTTGGCCAGGCAGCCGTCGAACTCATCGTCCGGCACCATGCGCCCGCCTGTGCCCCAGGCCAGGTGCGTGGCGTTGTGCAACTGTTGGTCAGTGAGCCCCATGCGGTCCAGGTAATCGCTGGACCTGATGACCTCGACCATGCCAGGTATCCCCGCCAGCGCCGAGGGTTCGAGCTTGATGCCTTCCTGCTCCCAGGCCGAGAAACAACTGCCGCGTCGAAAACAGCCTGACCTACGTCTCAAGACTGTTCGTACAGAGCCTAGTCACTTTTTTCTCTGGCAGCCTCAACTGGGCAAACACCTGCACATGCTCCACAATCGATGCAGGCGGTAGCATCCACTACATAAATGTTATCTTTCGGCGCGATAGCGTCTACCGGGCATTCACTTTCACAAGCCCCACAAGCTATACATTCTTCTACGATTTCATAGGACATGATTCTATCCCTCATAGCGCCTTACTATTGATCCAGCCGCCACCTAGCGTTTTGTTGGCTGGAATACTACAGACCCACACCAAATCAAAATCGGTAGGCGATGAGTTGGTTTCATCGCGCAACCAGTACCCCTGCTTCACACTGCCTTCAGGCTTGACCCACCTATAGTTTCCAGACAGTGTCCGGCTTCTATCCACCCACAGCTGTTCAGCGACAGGTAGGGCTTCCTGGGTAAGTCTCTTCAGTGACTTACCGTCCTCTCTCCATATGTATTCACGCCGAGAGAGGCGGACAAGTTCACCATCACCACTTTTCGCATGCATACGCACCTCCATTCAGTCGACTTACCAACCCACATTTCGACAGCGTAAATTGTCAATGAATGTGATCCTGCTGCTGACAGAACTGCCTTGTAATTACGCTTGGCTGGAGTTAAAGAAGCCTGCCTTTGGAAACGTGACAGTTTGGCCTTCAATGAAGTGCTGATTAGCTGCTCGCCAACAATATACACACTGCTCTGCTGCCTCAGCCTCTCGACCCTGACCTGCACCTCCCCTGATAGCAAGGCTATCGTCCAGCTACGCCCTATTCTCAGGCAGGGTTATACAAGCGGCTACTGGCATTTTTATCAGTTCGGCCAGCTCCCCAAAGGAAATAGAA
Source organism: Pseudomonas sp. S31 (assembly GCF_016648105.1). GTDB lineage: Bacteria > Pseudomonadota > Gammaproteobacteria > Pseudomonadales > Pseudomonadaceae > Aquipseudomonas. Next base: position 12,775 of record NZ_JACVVE010000061.1, read on the forward strand.
ATAGTCCCATCTGCTCGGCCCGCCTTCTGCGCGTGAGTACGCAGGAGCAGAGCCTTGCTCAGCGGGCGCTAATACTGCTGTTGATCAATGAAGGGGTGACACCCATTGCACTTTTCATCGCAAGCCTCGCGCAATCGCTCGCGGCTTGACCTGTGTTGGTGCGCGGCGCCTCAAAATAGGGTAAAAAGCACACCCAGAAGCTCCTATCCCAGTCAGATAAGTGCACTCTGCACATAAAAAATCATGCCTAACGCCCGCTTTTGCTCCACCGCTTTCCCGCCCGCAAATCGGCCCGCATATTGCTGTAGCTGCTCCACCTTCCACCCGGAGCTCCTTTCGAAATGACTGCCCCCAGCGAATTCCCGTTGACCGAAGCGCCCGTGAGCGCACGCAAGGGCCTGCTGCCCATCGCCATGGTCCTGTTCAGCTTCACCTTCTTCACTGGCACCATGTTCGCCGGCGGCAAGCTCGGCATGGCCTTCAACTTCGTCGACATGCTGTGGATCGCCGCCATCGGCAACAGCCTGCTTGCACTGTATGCCGCGGCGCTGGCCTTCATCGCCTCGCGCAGTGGCCTCAACACCGTATTGATGGGGCGCTTCTGTTTCGGTGAGGCGGGGAGCCGGCTGTCCGACTTCATCCTCGGCTTCGCCGAGCTCGGCTGGTACGCCTGGGGCACCGCCACGGTGGCCATCGTGCTGGTGAAGATGCTCGGCCTGGGCGAGGGTTTCACGGTGCCGCTGATGGTGCTGTTCGGCCTTGGCTTCAGCCTGACCGCGATCATTGGCTTCAAGGGCCTGGACCTGCTGTCGCGGGTGTCGGTGCCGCTGATGTTCGTGTTGCTGGTGATCTCGATGGTGCTCGCTACCAACCACGTAGGCGGCTTGCAGCAACTGGCGGCGCTGGTGCCGCACGAGGCGATGAGCTTCTCGGCGGCGGTGACCATGGTCTTCGGGACCTTCGCCAGCGGCGCCACCCAGGCCACCAACTGGACGCGCCTGGCGCGCAGCGGGCGGGTGGCGGTGACCGCCAGCATCGTCGCCTTCCTGCTCGGCAACGGCCTGATGGTGGTGGCCGGGGCCTGGTGCGCGATGGTCTACCAGCAGGCCGACATCGTCGAAGTGATGATCCTCCAGGGCCTGTCGTTCGCGGCGGTGATCATGCTCTGCCTGAACCTCTGGACCATCCAGGGTCCGACCATCTACAACGTCTCGGCGGCCGCCTGCCATCTGCTGCGCAGCGAGCGCCGCCGCAGCATGACCCTGGCCGCCGCCGGTGTCGGCATCGTCCTGGCAGTGGGCGGCATGTACGAGATGCTGATTCCGTTCCTGGTGCTGCTGGGCTCGATCATTCCGCCGGTGGGCGGGGTGATCATGGCGGACTTCACCTACCGCCATCGCGGTCGTTACCCGACCCTGGCTGCGGTGCGCCTGCCGCGCTATAACCTGATCGGCCTGGTCGCCTATGCCGTGGGCGCGGTGCTTGCCTATTGGTCGCCCTGGGTCGCGCCGCTGGTGGGTATCGGCGCTTCGGCGTTGTGCTACATCCTCTTGCTCGAGCTGACCGGGCAGGGCCGTTTCGTGGCGCAGGAGCCTGCTGAGTCGTGAGCCTGGCCGTCGAGGAGCTGCTGAGCCTGCCAGGGCTCGAGGCCATGGCCGTACGTGCCGGTGCGCGCAACCTGCAGCGCACGGTGCGTTGGCCCTACGTGGCGGAAAACGAAGGCATCGCCGAGTGGGTGATGGGCGGCGAGCTGGTGTTCGTCACCGGCATCAACCACCCGCGCGATGAAGGCAACTTGCTGCGCCTGGTCGAGGATGGCGACGCGGTGGGCATTGCCGGGCTGGTGATCCTCACCGGCGAATGCTACATCCAGCGCATCCCGCCCAAGGTGATCGAGCGCGCCGAACAACTGGGCCTGCCGCTGATCGAGCAACCCTATGCGCTGAAGATGGTCGTCGTCACCCACCTGATCGGCACGGCGTTGGTGCAGATGGCCCAGGCGCGGCGCTCGCGCCACGATATCCTCGGCCAGTTGCTCAGCGGCGACTACCCCAGCCTGGCCATCGCCCGCCAGCGTGCGGCACACCTGCAATTGCCCCTGGACGAGCCACGACGCCTGGTAGCGTTGCGCCTGGCGGCGGTGAGCGGGTTGTTCGAGCGGCACGGCCCGGAGCAGGGCGAGCGTTTGTGGCAACAGGCCCGGCAGGCGCTCGAAGAGCACCTGGAGGCCTGGTGCCGCCGCCTTCCGGGAGCGCTGACCGCGCAATTACCGGGTGATCTGTTCGTGCTCCTGCTGCCTGACCAGGCCGACCTGCGCGGGCTACTGGCTGAACTGCATCGGCAGCTGGCGGCGCCGGCGGGGGAGATGCAGGTGTTCATGGGGCTGTCGACCAGCGTGAACGACTGCGCCCATTACCGCCAGGCCATGAACGAGGCGCGCCAGGCACTGGAAGTGGCCCAGGACCTGCGCCCAGCCAGTGGGCTTTGCGACTTCAGCGAACTGGGTGTGCTGCGCCTGCTGCAGGGCATCGGCGACCGTACGGTGATCGACGCCTTCGTCGCCCAGACCCTCGGCCCATTGATCGAGACCGGGCGCAAACATCCCCACGCGCTGTTGCACACCCTCGATGCCTTGCTCGCCGAGAACGGCAATGGCCAACGTGCCGCACAACGCCTGGGGCTGCACCGCAATACCATCAACCAACGCATGCAACGTATCGAACAATTGAGCGGGCTGTCGCTGGACGACCCGCTGTTTCGCATGAACGCCTCGGTGGCGCTGCTGATCTGGCGCATGACCGAAGCGAACAACAAGGAGTAACGCCTGATGAACATTATCAACGCCCGCCTGCGCGGCAAACCTGGCCTGTACCGCATCGAACTCGACGGTGAGCGCATCGCCGCCATCCATGCCCAACCGGACGTGGCCGTGGCGGCTGCCGACAGCGACATCGACGCCGGGCAGAACCTGGTGACTGCGCCATTCGTGGAGCCGCACATCCACCTCGATGCCACGCTTACAGCCGGCGAGCCCGCCTGGAACATGAGCGGCACGTTGTTCGAGGGCATCGAGCGCTGGGCCGAGCGCAAGGCCATGACCACCCATGAGGACATCAAGACCCGCGCCACCAAGACCATCGGCATGCTGGTGGACCATGGTATCCAGCACGTGCGGACCCACGTCGACGTCACCGATCCGACCCTGACTGCGCTCAAGGCCATGGTCGAAGTGCGTGACGAGGTGCGTCACCTGGTCGACCTGCAGATCGTCGCCTTTCCCCAGGAGGGCATCGAAAGCTATGACAACGGCCGCGCTCTGATGACCGAGGCCGTGGCCCTCGGTGCCGACGTGGTCGGCGGCATCCCGCACTTCGAGAACACCCGCGACCAGGGTGTGTCGTCGATCAAGTTCCTCATGGACCTGGCCGAGCGCACGGGCTGCCTGGTGGACGTGCACTGCGACGAGACCGACGACCCACAGTCGCGCTTCCTCGAAGTGCTGGCCGAAGAGGCCCGTGTCCGTGGCATGGGCGCCCAGGTAACCGCCAGCCATACCGTGGCCATGGGCTCGTACGACAACGCCTACTGCTCCAAGCTGTTCCGCCTGCTCAAGCGCTCGGGCATCAACTTCGTCTCCTGCCCGACCGAAAGCATCCACCTGCAAGGGCGCTTCGACACCTGGCCCAAGCGCCGTGGCGTGACCCGCGTGGCTGAGCTGGACCGTGCGGGGATCAACGTCTGCTTCGGCCAGGACTCGATCGTCGACCCGTGGTACCCGCTGGGTAACGGCAACATCCTGCGCGTGCTGGAAGCTGGCCTGCACATCTGCCACATGCTCGGCTACGAAGACATCCAGCGCTCGCTGGACCTGATCACCGACAACAGCGCTCGCACCCTCAACCTGGGCGAGCGCTACGGCATCGAGGTGGGCCGCCCGGCCAACCTGCTGGTGCTGTCGGCAGCCGACGACTACGAGATGATTCGCAGCCAGGGGCATGCCCTGGTGTCGGTGCGCAATGGCAAGGTGCTGATGCGCCGCACCCCGGCCCAGGTGGAACGTTTCGCGTAAGGAACCCGCAGGGGCGGCCCAGGCTTGCCAGGGCCACCCCTGAGGGTCACTCGCGAAAGCCCAGGCCAGCGGACAGATCCGTGTCCGTTGGTCGCGCGCCAACGGTGTTCGCCGGCTGCTCCATGGCCGGCTCCAGGCTCTGTTTGAGGGTGTCCGTGGCCTGTTGAGCATTGGCTTTGAGGCTGTCGGTCACCCGGTCGCTTGCCGAACCCAGTAGCTGGTCCTCCTTGCGCGTGGAGGGCAGCGCGGCACCCAGCGCGGCGCCCAATGCGATGCCCAGGGCGGCGAGTACCAGCGGCTGCTCCTTGAGCAGATGATCGACCTGACCCTTCAGCGCGCTGACCTGATCACCTGCCGCCTGTGCGCGATGGCGCAGGTCGTCGGCTGTCCCGTTGACCGAGTCACGGGCGTCGTGCCCCATCCGATTGGCCTTGTCGCTCAGATCATGAGCCTTGGCGCGCAGGTTGTCGGTGGCGTCGTGCAGTTTGTCGCCGGCCTGGGCGAAAGCGCCTTTGACGCTGTCCACCGCATCGCCCAGCTTTTCTCCAAGTCCTGGGCCATGATGCGCCGGGCCTGGGTTGAATGGGCGATTCTGGTTGATGGCAAGCCATGCCAGGCCGAGGGTGGTCAGCGCAGTCGGAACGGGGTTGTTCTTCAACGTGACCCCCAGGTTGTGGCAGAACTCGCCGCCATGGCCCTTGCTGTAGGCCAGCACCTGATCCACCAGCTGGCCGGGGCTCAGACGCTGTTCCAGGGCGTCGACCAGGTCGCTGATGCGGTCGCGCTTGGCATTGATTTCCTGTTCGAGGGTGTCCGGGCTTTTTTCCGCTTCATGTTCGAATGATGTGCTCATGGCAGCTTCCTCTTCAGCGTTTCCTTGTCCTGCTGCATGGCATGCAAGGTACGATCGGGCGCGAGGTGCGACGGCTCGAACTGCTTCTTGCCCGATTGCAGCATGATGAAACCGACGATGACCGTGATGCCGCCGACCAGCAGCGCGGCAAGCCACGGCGCGACCACCGTGGCCAGGCCGTAGACCGCTGCCAGCAGCAGGATGATGAAACCGGCCAACAGCACGATCGCACCGCCGGCGACTGCGGCGGTACCGGCCTTGAGGGTGTTGAGGTTGTGCTGCAGCTCGGCCTTGGCCAGCGCCAGCTCCTTGGTGAACAGCTCGGGCACCTCGCGCATCAGCTGGCGCAGCAGGCCGCCGACGCCCAGTTGGTCATCGACGTGGGGGGCCGGGCTCGGCGGGATGGGCTTGAGTGGGTCATGGTTCATCATTCACCTCCTTTGAGCGGATCACGGTGCAGCGGAGTGTCGGCGGTCGGGGTGTGGGTGCCGAGTTCCAGCGGGTCTACCGGGGTGAAGGGTTCGCGGGTCGAGACGTCGCTGGAGCGGTCGGGTGTAGGCGGGGTCGAGTGATAGGGTTCGCTCGCACCGTAGGCCGGGGGCGGGGTGGGGCCAGTATCCGCTGTGGCATGCCGGGCACTGGCGCCGAGGAAGCGCGACAGGCCGAAACCTATCGCCACGCTGCCGGCCAGAAACAGCCCCGGGTTGTCGCGGGCCAGGCGCGAGCCTTTGTGCAGCAGGTCTTCGGCGCTCTGATGGCGGACCTGTTCGGCAAAGCTGCCAAGGCATTCGGCGGCTTGTGCCAGGTATTGCGACAGGCCGAGGCTGTCCTTGTCCTGCAACGCCTCGGCCGCCGACTGCGCGCCTTGCTTGAGTGAGTCGAGTTGCTCGGCGGCGGCGTCACGATAGTGATCGTACTGCTCGGCGCCTTGGGCCTTGGTCTCGTCGAGCAGCGCGCCGGCCTCGTCGGCGATGCTGTGCAGGTGGTCCTGGGTACTGCCGGGCGGCGCTGAGCCCGGAGTGGTGCGATCGGTGCTGTCCATGGTCGTCTCCCTCGATGAGTGGATAACCGGCACGGGCCGGCTCATCTCAGGTGACGGGGCTGCAAGCGGGGGAGTTCATTCGGATGGATAATTGACGTTTATGGCTATTTCTCAACAAATCGCGCGAGGTTTTTCGGCGTTCAAAACATTTGGGTCATGGCCGCACGTTTGCGCTCAGGCCTCGTCGAGCGCCAGGTGCTGGCACAGTTGTTCGCCCAGGCTCAGGCCGGGTTGCCAATGCCAGCCGTATGGCATGCCCTTGTTGTTGCAGTGCAGCGGGAACACTTGGGAAAGGTCGTTGAGGTCGCGCTCCACCGTGCGTTTGCTGGCCTTGTAGCCGGCTTTGATCAGGGCTGCCTGCAGTTGCGTGCTGCTCAGGCCGGGATGTCGCGCGGGCAGCAGCTTGAGCAACTGCCACTGACGGGCGATGGTGTGGCGGGTGGTATTGCTGGGCACGAGCTCGTCCTTGAGGGTCTGGTGGCCTTGGTGCGAAATAGTGGCATATGGCTATCTGTTAGCATACCTCGGCAGGCGACTGGATCCAAATCGGTTGAGGTTTCGGGCTTGAAATGACGACATTTAAAGACCAGAATATCGTCCTGAATAGAGGGCTAGATCATGCAACGCATCTTTGCTGACGTTGCTGTCAGCGTCTCGGAACTGAAGAAAAACCCAACCGCCGTCATGACCGGTGCCGCAGGGATGCCTGTTGCAGTGCTCAACCATAATCGGGTCATGGGCTACATGGTGCCAGCGGAGCTCTACGAAGCCATGATGGAGCGCCTGGATGACCTCGAGTTGATCCAACTAGCCAAATCGCGAGCAGATGAGCAAAGCGTTGCAGTGAGTCTGGATGACTTATGAACTCGAGTTTGTCCCCTCTGCGCTGAAAGAATGGAAGAAGCTCGGCCACACGGTGCGCGAGCAGTTCAAGAAAAAGCTCGGTGAGCGTCTGCGTGCCCCGCGCATACAGGCAGATGCGCTTCGTGAACTACCTGACCATTACAAGATCAAGCTCAAAGCCAGCGGCTACCGCCTGGTGTACAAGGTCTTCGATGAACGGGTGGTGGTGATGGTAGTGGCTGTAGGCAAGCGCGAGCGCAGTGAAGTCTATCTCTCTGCGCAAAAGCGTTAGGGTCAATCCAGACTCCCCTGCAACGCTTCGATAAACACGCTTTCCGCCCGGCTCATGCGCTGATCGCGATTCCACAGCAGGTGGATATCGACATCGGCGATGCCCTCAAGCGGCGGCAGCTTCCACAGCAAGCCCGCCGTCACATCCTCAGCCACCACATGCTCGGGCAGGCAGCCGATGCCGTAGCCGGCGATCACCAGCCGGCGTACTTCCTCGAGGCTTGGTGACGAGGCCACGATGCGCCCGGAGAACCCCTGCTGATCGCGGAAAATGGTCAGCGGCGAGAGCATGCCGCCAATCTGGTCGCTGGTGAAACTGACGAAGTTCTCCTTCTGCAAGTCGCCTTCGTGGCAACCGAAAAGGGCGTGGTGGCGGCCACAGAAAAACGCATAGCGTTGGCGCTGGAACAGCCGTTGTTCCAGGCGGGTCTGGGCCTTGCGGTTGAGGCTCAGCCCGGCGGTGGCGGTCTTCTCCTGCAGTGCGGCGACGATGTCGGAGCTGCGCATCACGTCGATCTGCAATTCCACCCGCGGGTGCTGACGATGAAAGCTGGCGAGGAACTCGTCGAGGCGTTCGTTGACGATACGGCTGATCATCAGCAGGCGGACCTTGCCCACCACTTCGTCGGCGGGTTGCTCCAAGAGGCCGCCGATCTGCGACATCTGCCCATATACCTCACCTGCCAGGGCGAACAGTTGCTCACCCACCTCGGTAAGCACGAAGCGCGGGCCGCGGCGGGCGATCAGTTGGCGTCCGAGCTGTTCCTCGAGACGCTTGAGGGCCTGGCTCACGGCGGGTTGTGTCAGGTGCAGGCGGGCCGCGGCGCGGCTGATGGACAGCTCCTGGCCGATCACCCGGAAGGTGCGCAGCAGGTTCCAGTCGAGGCGGTCGTTGAGCAGGCGGTCGGACATGATGGGGCTCGATGATAAGCGTGGCTAATAGTGCGAATAATAAATAGAAAATTGACTAATCATAGCCCTGGGCCGAAAAATCGGTCTTATCGAGACGGGTTTGCCTGATGATCGGCGGTGGGTTCTTCGCGGGTGAATCGCAGCGGCGAAGAAGCCACCACTGTCCCTCGACCAGGCGCCATCAGAGCGCCCCACGACCTATTCACTCCTGCCAGAAAAAAAAGCAAGGGAGCCACCATGAAGCCAGCCGCTTCGCCCCAACCGCGCCGCGCTGCCGCCGCCGCGTTCATCGGTACCATGATCGAATGGTATGACTTCTATATCTACGCCACCGCCGCCGCTCTGGTGTTCGGCGCCTTGTTCTTCCCTTCGGACGACAGCCTGTTCAGCACCATGGCGGCATTCGGCACATTTGCCGTGGGCTTCTTCGCCCGCCCGCTGGGCGGCATCATCTTCGGCCATGTGGGCGATCGCATCGGCCGCAAGAAGTCCCTGGTCATCACCCTGCTGATGATGGGCGTGGTCACTGTGTGCATCGGCCTGCTACCGACTTACGCGCAGATTGGCGCTACGGCGCCGGTGCTGTTGATTCTGCTGCGCGTCGTCCAGGGCATCGCCGTAGGTGGCGAGTGGGGCGGGGCGGTGCTGATGGCCGGCGAACACGCCCCCAAGGGCCGCCGCACCTTCTTCGCCTCGTTCGCCCAACTGGGTAGCCCGGCCGGGCTGATCCTCTCGCTGCTGGCCTTCGGCGCGGTGACTCGCCTGCCCGAGGCCGAGCTGATGAGCTGGGGCTGGCGCGTGCCGTTCCTGGCCAGTGCCCTGCTGTTGCTGGTGGGCCTGGCGATCCGCCTGGGCGTCAACGAATCGCCAGAGTTCCTCGCCAGCCGCGAAGCTGCGCACAAGGCCCAGCGCAAGGAACAGGCTCCGGTGTTCGAGGTGCTGCGCACCGCTTGGCGCCCACTGTTGCTGTGCATCGGCGCCAACACCCTGGGCATTGCCGGGGTGTATTTCACCAACACCTTCATGATCAGCTACACCACCCAACAGTTGCACCTGGAGCGCTCGCTGATTCTCGAGTGCCTGTTCTTCGTGGCGATCATCCAGTTCTGCATCCAGCCACTGGCCGCCTGGTGTTCTGAAAAACTCGGCGCCACGCGCTTCCTGGCCCTGGTCGCGCTGCTGGCCATGGCCTCGCCATACCCGATGTTCGTGCTGGTCAGCAGCGGCCAAGGCCCGCTGATCGTGGTCGGCATCGCGCTGGCGGCGGCCTGCATGGCTTCGTTCTATGCGGTGATCGCCGGCTACGTCAGCGGCATGTTCGAGACCCGGGTGCGCTACACCGCGATTTCCCTGGCGTACCAGGTGTGCGGCGCGATCGCCGGTGGCCTCACCCCGCTGATCGGCACCTGGCTGGCGCACACCTTCACCGGGCAATGGTGGCCGTTGGCGCTGTTCTACACGGTCATCGCCTGCATTTCCCTGGTCTGCGTGCTGGCCCTGGCCCGCCAGCATGCCCGCAGCCAGCGCCTTGAGCTGGCCTGAACAACCCGATTGTCTATGGAGAACCCGTACATGTTGAAAAGCAATGGCGAACGCCTGTGGGCGAGCCTCATGGCCATGGCCGAAGTGGGCGCCACCGCGCGCGGGGGCAGCTGCCGCCTGGCGCTCAGCGACGAGGACAAGGCCGGGCGTGAACTGTTCAGCCACTGGTGCCGCGAGGCGGGCTTGAGCCTGTCGGTGGACGCCATCGGCAACCTGTTCGCCCGGCGCCCTGGCACCGATCCGCAGGCCGCGCCGGTCATGATGGGCAGCCACCTCGACACCCAGCCCGAGGGCGGCCGCTTCGATGGCGTGTATGGGGTGCTGGCGGGCCTGGAGGTCATGCGTCGCCTCAACGATCTCGGCATCGCCACCCGCAAGCCGCTGGAAATTGCGGTATGGACCAACGAGGAGGGCGCCCGTTTCACCCCGGCCATGTTCGGCTCGGCGGTGTTCACCGGCACCCTCGACCTGGACCAGGCCCTGGCGATTCGCGACGCCGACGGTATCCGTGTCGCCGACGAGCTGCAACGCACCGGCTATGCCGGCAGCCGCCCGCTGGGTGGGAAAGTCGATGCCTACTTCGAGGCGCACATCGAGCAGGGCCCGATCCTCGAGGACAACGCCAAGTCCATCGGCGTGGTCAGCGGCGGGCAGGCCATCCGCTGGCTCGACGTCACCGTCGAAGGCATGGCGGCGCATGCCGGTACCACGCCGATGGCACTGCGCAAGGACGCCCTGTACGGCGCCGCACGGATGATCCAGGCGGTGGAGCAACTGGCCGCCGATTTCGCTCCGCAAGGGCTGACCACCGTGGGTGAGCTGTCGATCGTCAAGTCCTCGCGCAACACCATCCCTGGCCAGCTGCGCTTTACCGTGGACCTGCGCCACCACCGCGACGAGGCCATCGAAGCCATGGAGCGCGACCTGGGCCAGGCGCTGCAGGCGATTGCCAGCCAGCGTGGCCTGCAGGTGCGCATCGAGCGCCACTGGGTCAGCCCGGCGACGCCGTTCGACGCCGAGTGCGTGGCAGCCGTGCAGCAGGCCGTCGACGGCCTGGGCTATAGCCAGCAATCCATCGTCAGCGGTGCCGGCCACGATGCCATCCTGCTGGCCCGCTACTGCCCAACCGCAATGGTGTTCATCCCCTGCGTCGGCGGGCTCAGCCACAACGAAGCCGAAGACGTGCTGCAGGACGACGCCCGCCAGGGTGCTGATGTGTTGCTCAATGCCGTGCTGGCCCGCGCTGGCCAAGCCGAACCAGGAGATGCCTGATGCGTTGCTACTTCCACCCCGAACAACTGCTGCACCATCCGCGCAGCTACTACTCGCGCGGCGCCATGCGCACCCCGCAGGAAGTCCCCGAGCGCGCCCAGCGCCTGCTGCAGGCCGCCAAGACCCTCGGCATGGACATCCGCCAGCCTGACGACGCCGGCCTGGACCCGCTCAAAGCCGTGCACGGCGAGGCGTACCTGGCCTTCCTCGAAGAAGCCCACGCGCGCTGGAAGGAAGTGCCCGAAGACTGGGGCGACGAGGTGATGTCGAACATCTTCGTGCGTGAGCCCAACGCCCTGCGTGGCATCCTCGCCCAGGCCGGGCGCTACCTCGCCGACGGCAGCTGCCCGGTGGGCGAGAACACCTGGCGTTCGGCCTACTGGTCGGCGCAGAGTGCAGTGGCCGGCGCCAAGGCGATTCTCGACGGCGAGCCAGCCGCCTACGCCCTGTGCCGCCCGCCGGGGCACCATGCGCGCTTCGATGCCGCCGGAGGCTTCTGCTACATCAACAGCGCTGCTGTCGCCGCCCAGGTGCTGCGCAGCCGCTACGCCCGAGTGGCGATCCTCGATACCGACATGCACCACGGCCAGGGCATCCAGGAGATCTTCTACGCGCGCAACGATGTGTTGTACGTCTCGACCCACGGCGACCCGACCAACTTCTATCCGGTTGTGGCGGGGCATGCCGATGAGCGCGGCGTAGGTGCCGGGGAGGGCTACAACATCAACCTGCCGATGCCGCATGGCGCCAGCGAGGGCGATTTCCTGGCGCAGCTGGACGTGGCATTGGCGGCGGTTGAAGACTTCGGTGCCGAAGTGCTGGTGCTTTCGCTGGGCTTCGATATCTACGAGCTCGACCCCCAGACCAAGGTGGCGGTGACCACTGCTGGGTTTGCTGCGCTGGGCGAGCGGATTCGTGCGTTGGGGCTGCCATGCCTGATCGTGCAAGAGGGCGGGTATCACCTGGAGAGTCTGGAGGCCAATGCCCAGGCGTTCTTTGCCGAGCCGGCTGACTGGCGCTGAAGAAATTGGCCGGTTGCAGGGTTACTGCTACCGGCCTGTCGCCCTGTAGGAGCGGGTTTACCCGCGAACCAGGCGCCGCGGTCCCTAAGTTCTCATTCAATCAGCCAACCCTGATCGCCCTCGACCAAGGTTCCGCCATGACTGGTGGTATCCTCCTGCCTGGCCGCCGGCTGGCCTTCGATGATCGTGCATTCGGCACCGGTTTCGATCCGTGCCCCACAGCTGATGCGGTCCCCCACGCGAGCGACGGCCTTGCCGTCGACGAAGGTGGCGCTGGCGCCGGTTTCCACGGTGCCTTCGCCATGGAGGGGGCAATCGTGTCGATGGCCAACCAATACGATCGGTCTCATGAGCGTTTCCTTTTGCTTGGTTTGATGGGGACTTCTTCGAAGGCTTCCGAGGGCGGAGGGGCTGCGCGGACGTTGAATGTACGGCACAGCAGATACCAGCAGACGGCGAGAGAGAAGTTGTAAGGGAACAGCACGGCCCAGAAAGGGAGTTGCCAGTTTTTCTTGCCTTGCATTTCGCCGGGCTCGCCGGTACGCCAGGGGGCATAGTGGCGCCAGGCTTCTGCTGGGGTGAGGCAGATGGCGTGCAGCGGTCTGTGCCACCAGTTCGGTTCGCCAGGGGGCGGGAGTTTGTCGGGGCCGTGGTCCATGAAGTGGCGAAGGTATTCCCAGACTTCGGCTACGTGTTTGATGTCGGGGTCGGTGGGTTCGTTGCTGTCGATCCAGAGGCAGTCTTTTTGGTGGAAGGTGCCGTCTGACCGGGGAGGAGCGAAAGCCAATGCATAGATCGTGCTGAACGAGGAGCCGCCGAACTCTGTTCGGCAAAGTACGCCACCTTTCATGGTGCTCCAGTTGAACTTGAAGAGCTTTCGTATTCGGAGATAATAGACTTTCTTTGCATGTCTATTAAGGTAAAAATTTGAAAGGTTTTTGATGAGATATATACGATAGGCGATGAATGGAATAAATATTGCTGGCGTAGAGAGGGTCAGTAGAGCGAAAATTATATCTTCGTGCAGATGGAGGTTTAACTTCAGTTTATATATTTCAGGATAGGTGAAGATTGCGAATCCTACCATCATGGCTGTGTATAGTTTTCCCATAAATACTGAGTCCGTCACCCAGGGGTTTCGAAGGCTGATATACGTATCGCATATCTCTGCGACCTGCCCTGTGATAATAGGCTTGTGCTTAGTGCTTTTATCAGGCTGGAACAGCCAGGCCACTGACATGGGATGGTTACCTTTCCAATAATATTTTTTTGCGTGATGATGCCGCTTCGTTTAGACCGGCATTGGGAAAGTAGTCCAAGGTAATTGAAATGCTATCCACTCCGGCTGCATCACTGGCGAAGTGTAGTAGTAGCCCGTATTGGGTTAAGTGAGCGGTTGGTGACGGAGTGGAGATATACTGTTTGCCGCCCTTGAGAATATTGAGTGTGGCTGTCCAGTAGCTCTGGTTGATTACAAAATCTTTCAATAGGATCGTAAGTTTTACTGATTCAGCTTGCGCAGGCGTTTCATTTGGCATGCCCACCGTCCAGTTCGGGTAGCTCCAGGCTAATTCACCTTGCCACCCGGTTTGTAGCTTGCTAAATCCCAGGCTGTGTAATGTCCTAGTGCTGAGTAATAATGGCGAGTAGTACTCGTTGTACCAATTCGCGATTTCGTCGGTCAAGCTCGGAAAAGGTGGGAGATTTCGGTGATGGTCCAATTTGAGGTTTTTCCGGACTTCTCCGTCATTCTTACGAGTGCCGAAGATACTTCGGCTTGCCCATAGCTCGATGGGGGAGTGAAGGCGCTCATTTACTTTGGAATGAAGATAAAGTCCTCCAATCATCACTGCGCTCGCGATTATCACAACAGCCGCAGCGGCCCAACCAGCGAACGGGATCAGGAAGGTAGGTCCAGCAATCGCAAGGCTACCCTCGAGCATCAGGAATGATCCAGCAGCGGTCATGGCTCCGGCAGAGACTGTGAGAGATGCGCTAAGCTTATCCCCGTTATTCCATTGCCGGAATGCTTTGCTGGCATCTGAAAATAGACCCAGAAATATAGCTGGATAGCCTGTTAGGCGGGCGAATAGGTTGCTTCCTAAATACTTGATTAACCCATTTCCGAACGCCATTCCAGGCGCCGCTGAACTCAACCTCAACATCAGCGCTTTTTGAGTTGCCCGAATGCTGACTAATGTGGCCGAAGCGGCCCCTATCACCCCAAAGATCGAAGCGGCAAACCCGGTCGTATACTCCGGCGCATTACTGGTCTGCAGGCTGTTATAGGCGGACTTGAGCGAAATCACG
>NZ_JACVVE010000062.1 GCF_016648105.1 Pseudomonas sp. S31
CATCCCCCCTAAAGCCTCAACTCCCCCGGCGTAGCCCCAAACAACTGCCGAAACGCGGCAATGTACGCCGAAGTGGACTCATACCCACACCCCAGCGCCGCCTCGGTCACGCTCTCCCCCGCCTCCAGCGACGCCAGCGAAGACAGCAACCGCATGCGCTGACGCCAGTTGCGGAAACTCAACCCCGTCTCGCGCTGGAACAGGCGCATCAGGGTCTTCTCCGAACACCCCAACTGCAACGCCCACTGGCCGAGGGTCTGGGGCTGGTCCGGCTGCGCGATCAAGCCGTTGCATAGCGCCAGCAAGCCCGGATGACGCGGCAGCGGCAGCGAGAAGCCCACCTCGGGCAAGGTGCGCAACTGGTCCAGCAGCACCGCCACCAACCGCGCCTCGGCACTGTCGCCTTCCGGGTAATCGGCAGGCATCAGGCAGAACTGCTTGATCAGCTCGCGCGCCAGCGGCGTGACCTCAAGTACCCGGCACTGCTGCGTCGCCCAGGGGCAAGCGTCACGACGCACGTACAGGCTACGCATTTCCGCCTGCCCCGAGGTCACCACCTCGTGCTCGGCATCGGCCGGGATCCACACGCCCCATTGCGGCGGCGCGAAGTAGCTGCCGTCATCGGTATAGACGCCCAATACACCGCTGATGGCATAGGAGAACTGCACCCAGTCGTGGCAGTGGCGCGTGGTCCAGGAGCCGGCACCGAGGCTTTCGGCGCGGGCATAGAGCGGCCTGGGCAAATGCTCCAGGGTAGGGATGGGACGAGGCAGTCCGATGGTCGGCATGGCGGTTTCTTGGGTGTCTGACCTGCCAAGACTATCAGACCCGCGTCAGCGCTCGACGATCACCGTCACGCCCTGGCCGCTGGCCGCGCAGATCGAGATCAAGCCGCGCCCTTTGCCTGCCGTGGCCAGCAGCTTGGCCAGGTTGGCGAGGATACGCCCACCCGTGGCGGCGAAGGGGTGACCTGCCGCCAGGGAGCTGCCCTTGACGTTGAGACGGGTGCGGTCGATGGCCCCCAACGGCGCCTCCAGGCCCAGCTTGTCGCGGCAGTAATCGGCGTCTTCCCAGGCTTTCAGGGTGCACAACACCTGGGCGGCGAAGGCCTCGTGAATCTCGTAGTAATCGAAGTCCTGCAGGCTCAAGCCATTGCGCGCCAACAGACGCGGCACCGCATACACCGGCGCCATCAGCAGCCCTTCCTGGCCCTTGACGAAATCCACCGCAGCGGTCTCGCCATCTACCAGGTAGGCCAACACCGGTAGGCCTTGCTGCTCGGCCCACTGCTCGCTGCCCAGCAGCACCAGCGAGGCGCCGTCAGTCAGCGGCGTCGAGTTGCCGGCCGTCAGCGTGCCCTGCGCCCCTCGCTCGAACACCGGCTTGAGCTTGCCCAACTGCTCCAGGGTCAGGTCCGGGCGCAGATTGTTGTCACGGCTCAGCCCCAGGTAGGGCGTCAGCAGGTCGTCCTGCCAGCCTTCGGCATAGGCTGCGGCCAGGTGCTGGTGGCTGAGCAACGCCAGTTCGTCCTGTTCGGCGCGGCCGATGCCCCAGGCCTGGGCCATGCGCTCGCAGTGCTCGCCCATGGACAGCCCGGTGCGCGGTTCACCGTTGCGCGGCAGCTCGGGCTTGAGGTGCCGGGGCCGCAGCTTGAGCAGCGGCTTCAAACGCTCACCCAGGCTACGCCCACGGTTGGCCTGCAACAGGATGCGACGCAGGCCCTCGCTGACCGCGATCGGCGCGTCGGACGTGGTGTCGACACCGCCCGCGATACCACTGTCGATCTGCCCCAGGGCGATCTTGTTGGCCACCAGCAATGCCGCCTCCAGGCCCGTGCCGCAAGCCTGCTGGATATCGTAGGCCGGGGTCGTCGGCGCCAGCCGCGAGCCCAGCACGCATTCGCGGGTCAGGTTCATGTCGCGCGAGTGCTTGAGCACCGCGCCCGCGACCACTTCGCCCAGGCGCAGGCCGTGCAGGCGGTAGCGCTCGACCAGGCCTTCGAGGGCGGCGGTGAGCATGGCCTGGTTGCTGGCCGTGGCATAGGCGCCGTTGGAGCGGGCGAAGGGAATTCGGTTGCCGCCCAGGATCGCGACCCGGCGAGATGAACGCATGCGCATGTTCCTCCTGAAACAAATTGATCCGTAGAGCCTAGGTGTTTTTACCGCATTCGAACGACCTGCTCATAAAGTTGGTCCACACTTGCAAGCTTGCCTTCAGGGAGACCCGCACATGAGCGACCGCTATCTCGGCTTTGCCAACTCCAACCTCGGCCGCCGCCTCGTCGATGCCCTCGGCCTGCCGCGCCCGGCGCCGCTTGAGCGCTGGCAGGCCGGGCGCCTGCGCCCGGTGGAAGGCGCCCTGGTGGTGGGCGGCGGCCCGCTGGCGGGCGAGGTCGAGGCGATTGCCGCGCGCCTCACCGACGAATGCTACAGCTTCAATGGCGACAGCCTGCAGTCCCCCGCCTGGGTCGCCGGCCTGGGGCCGAAGATCAAGGCGGTGGTATTCGACGCCAGTCATCTTTCCGACAGCGACGCGCTGCGCCAGTTGCGTGAGTTTTTCCAGCCACTGTTGCGCAGCCTCGCACCCTGCGCCCACGTGGTGATCCTCGGCCGCGCACCCGAGCGCCTCGCCGACCCGCTCGCCCATGTCGCCCAGCGCGCCCTTGAAGGCTTCAGCCGTTCGCTGGCCAAGGAGCTGCGTAACGGCGCCACCGCGCAACTGCTGTATGTCGATGAAGCCGCACAGGCCCAGCTAGAAGGCGCCCTGCGCTTCTTCCTGTCACCCAAGAGTGCGTTCGTCTCTGGCCAGGTCCTGCGCCTGGCAGCCTGTTCAAGCCAGGTCGAGGACTGGACGCGGCCGCTGGCCGGCCGCCGGGCACTGGTCACCGGCGCCGCCCGCGGGATCGGCGCGGCCATCGCCGAAACCCTGGTGCGCGATGGCGCCGAGGTGACGCTGCTGGACGTGCCACAGGCGCGCAACGACCTCGACGCCCTGGCCGAACGCCTCGGCGGCCGGGCCCTGGCCCTGGATATCTGCGCCAGCGATGCAGCGGCGCAGCTGATCGAGGCGCTGCCGGACGGCATCGACATCGTCGTGCACAACGCTGGTATCACCCGCGACAAGACCCTGGCCAACATGACCCCGGAATACTGGGACGCGGTCATGGCGGTCAACCTCAAGGCCCCACAGGTGCTGACCCAGGCATTGTTCGAGGCCGGTACCCTTGGCGCCGATGCACGGGTGACCCTGCTGGCGTCGGTCAGCGGCATCGCCGGCAACCGTGGCCAGGCCAACTACGCCGCGAGCAAGGCCGGGCTGATCGGTTTCGCCGAAGCCTGGGCGGGCAAACTGGCCGAGCGCGGTGGCAGCATCAATGCCGTGGCGCCGGGGTTCATCGAAACCCACATGACCGCCGCCATGCCCATGGGCCTGCGCGAGGCCGGGCGACGCTTGAGCTCGCTGGGCCAGGGCGGGCGCCCGCAGGACGTCGCCGAAGCCATCGCCTGGCTCAGCCAGCCGGGGTCCGGAGCGGTCAATGGCCAGGTCCTGCGGGTCTGTGGCCAGGCACTGATGGGGGCCTGAACATGAACCGGCCATGGCTCGACCTGCACAGCCCCGACTCGCGCGCCAGCCTCTACCTGCGTGCCGCCAGCAAGCGCAAGATCACCGGCGACAGCCTGCCGGCCACCGGCCTGCGCTGCTTCGTCCGCCTGCAACCGGGCAACCTCGCGGCGTACCGCAGGCTCTGCCACTTCGCCGATGACGGCCGGCTGCCGGCCACCTACCTGCATATCATGGCGTTCCCCCTGCAACTGCAACTGCTCACCGCCAAGGACTTCCCGTTCCCACTACTGGGGCTGGTGCACCTGCACAATCGCATCGAGGTCCTGCGCCCGCTGGGCGGCATCGATGGCCTGCGTTTCGCCGTATATGCCGACAACCTGCAGGCACATGCCAAGGGCGGCACCTTCGACCTGATCAGCGAGGCCCATGACGGCCTGGGCCTGCTCTGGCGCGAGACCAGCCGCATGCTGGTGCGAGGGCTGCACCTCGATGGCCAGGCCGAAGACGCTGAAAAGCTGCTCCCCGAATCGCTGCCCGAGGCCACTCGCTGGTATGCCGACAGCGATATCGGCAGGCGCTACGCCAAGGTCTGCGGCGACTACAACCCGATCCACCTGAGCGCGCCCAGCGCACGGCTGTTCGGCTTCCCCACGGCCATCGCCCATGGCATGTGGACCAAGGCGATGGCGATGGCCTCGCTGCGCACGCACCTGCCCAACAGCGGCTATGCCTTCGAAGTGGATTTCCGCAAGCCGGTGCGCCTGCCTTCGGAGGTGATACTCGGTGCCAGCCCAGCCGGGCCGAACGGCGAGTTGCGCCTGGATGGGCATGGCGGTCTGCTGCACATGGTCGGGCGCTGGGAGCGGTTGTAGGCCTGGCACCTCCCTCTTGCTTTGCACCGGCCCTGCGCCGAAGCTATATGGCATTAGGAGAGCGCCCGATGAACCTGCAAGAACTCACCCAACGCCTGCACCAGATCCGCGACAACAACGACTGGCGCGGCTTCCATAGCCCGAAGAACCTGGCCATGGCCGCCAGCGTCGAAATGGCCGAGCTGGTGGAAATCTTCCAATGGCTGAGCGAAGACGAGTCACGCCAGCTGCCACCCGAGAAACTCGCCCACGCGGGCCAGGAAGTCGGCGACATCGTCCTCTACCTGTTGCTGCTGTGCAGCGAGCTGGGCCTGGACATGGACCAGGTGGTGCGCGCCAAGCTGGCCGACAGCGAACGGCGTTTCGCGCGATGAACGACCGCCATTTCGATGAACTCGCCACCCGCTTCGCCGAGAAAATCTACGGCGGCGCCAAGGGTGCCATCCGCCTGGCGGTGCTCCAGGCCGACCTGGCCGAAGCCCTGCCTGAACGGCCGCTGCGCATCCTCGACATCGGCGCCGGCCTTGGCCACATGGCCTTGTGGCTCGCCGAGCGCGGCCACCAGCTGACCCTGGCCGAACCTGCGGCCCCCATGCTCGACGGTGCCCGCGCACGTTTCGCCGAAGCCGGCCAAGCGGCCACTTTCATCCAAGCACCCTGGCAAGCACTGCTGGGCCAGCTGACCGAGCCGTTCGATGTGGTGCTGTGCCACGCGGTGCTGGAATGGCTGGCCGAACCCGAAAGCATCCTGCCGGTGCTGCACCAGCTGACCGCCCCCGGCGGCTGGCTGTCGCTGGCGTTCTACAACCGTGACGCGCTGGTCTATCGCAACCTGCTCAAGGGGCATTTCCGCAAGTTGCGCAGCAATCGCCTGGAGGGCGAAAAGCAGAGCCTCACCCCGCAAAAACCGCTTGATCCGCGTGAACTGCGGGCGCAACTTGAAGCCATGTGGCAGGTCGAAAGCGAAAGTGGCGTGCGGGTGTTCCACGACTACATGCCCAAGGAGTTCCAGGCCAAGGCCGAGCTGCTCGACCTGCTGGAAATGGAACTGGCCCACCGCCGACACCCCAGCTTCGCCGGGCTCGGCCGCTACCTGCACTGGGTCTGCCGCCCACGCTGACCATCTGCCAGGAGGAACCATGCCGTACCGTCGCTTGTACCTGGCGCTATTGCCCTTCGCCCTGGCCGCCTGCCAGGGCAGTAATCCTTACGTCGCCAGCAGCAATCCCTTGCCGCCAGCCCCAGCGGGCGCTGCCAGTACCTTCGACGCCAGCGCCTATCCGGCGCCGGCCCGCGACTACGGGCGATACCGCAGTTGGAGCTGGCGCAACGGCCAACTGCCCGCAGGCACGGCCAACGCCGACCCTGCGCAACTGGCCGAAGCGGTCAGCAACGCCCTAGACCAGCAGGGCCTGCGCCCGGCGCGAGGCGCCAATGCCGATCTGCTGGTCAGTGCCGACATGCGCCTGGAGCGGCGCCTGCGCCAGGTGCGTGACTACGACTACTACGATCCCTATTACGGCCCGTACCCGTACGGCGGCGTCGGCTTCGGCGGCTACCGCAATGGCTACGGCGCCTACGGCAGCGTGCCGATCGTGCGTACCTATGAAGTTGAGGTGATGGTGGTACGCATCGACCTGTTCGATGCCCGCAGCGGCCAGCCGGTGTGGAGCGCCAGCGCCGAGAGCGGCAGCGGCAAGGACTCGCCGCGCGACCGCGAGGCCGCCCTGCGCGACTCTGTGCACAAGGCGCTCAGCGGCTATCCTCCTAGCTAACGTTCACGGGAGATCCATCATGTTGCGTCGCCTCGTTCTAATGTCGTTCGCGTTAATACTCGCCGCCTGCTCGAGTAACAATGTGCAGCAGGACTTCGACGCCAGCCGCGACTTCGCCGCTTACCGCAGCTGGGCCTGGAAGGAACCGGCACTGCAATACCGCCCGGATGATCCTCGGATCAAGAGCGACCTGACCGAGCAGCGCATCCGCCAGGCCGTGGCCGAGCAGCTCGACCAGCGCGGCTTGCGCCCCGTGCAAGGCAATGCCCAAGCGGATGTCCGGGTGCAGGCGTACCTGATCGTCGAGCAACGCCAGCAGCAGATTTCCACCAACTACGGCGGTGCCTGGGGTGGCTACTGGGGCGGCTACTGGGGAGGGCCGATGTACAACGAGACCCGAACCGTCGACTACAAGGTCGCCACCATCCAGGTCGACCTGTTCGACGGCCGCGATGGCAAGCTGGTCTGGCGCGGCAGTGCCGAGCAGATCATGAACAACTACCCGCCAAGCCCCGAAGAGCGCAACAGCGCCATCCGCAACACGGTGGCCAAGGTCATGGGCAACTACCCGCCGGGACGCGCCAAGTAAGGCCGCATGGGAGCGGGGATGCCCGCTCCCGGGGGCTTCAGTCGAACAAGGCAATTAGCCATCACTGTGTCTACACTCCTGTAACCGTCGCCATGCGTTACGTCCGTTGGCCGGCAAAGGAGTGCCCATGGTCTTTCGATCCCCCCGACGCCAACGCGGTGCGATCGGCCTGATGGCCGCATTGACCCTTGGCCTGGCGCTGCTGTTCATGCTCCTGGTCATCGACAGTGGCCGCCTCTACCTGGAACAACGCAAACTGCAACGCGTTGCCGACATGGCTGCACTGGAGGCCGTCGGCGCAAGCGCCGATTGCCAAGGCGCAAGCAGCAGCGCCCTGGCCATGGCGCGCCGGGCCGCGACCCGCAACGGCCATCCCGACGAGACTGGGCGCACCCTGTTGGCCGAGTGCGGCAGCGTCAAGACCGGCGCCAACGGGGTCCGGACCTTCTCCCCCGACGCCAGCAAGAGCGAAGCCATCCGGGTCACCGCTGGCCATGACGTGGCCAGCAGCATCGCCGCTGGCGCCTGGGCCTTGCTCGGCGGCGCGGCGGTGCCCACCCAGACACGCCTGCAGGCCCAGGCCACGGCTGGCCGCAGCGGCCCGAGCGTGGCCAGGCTGAACATCCGCAGCAGCCTGGCCGTCATCGACACGGCCAAGAGCAGCCAGCTCAATGCGTTGCTCGGCGCGCTGCTCGGCACCCAACTGCAATTGGGCGTGGCGCAATGGCAGGGCTTGCTCGATGCCAACCTCAACCTGCTGCGCTTTCTCGATGCACTGGCCGTGCAGGCCAAGGTCAGTGCCGGCAACTACACCGAGCTGCTGCAACAGACCGTGCAACTGGGCGATGTGCTCAACGTCATGGCCCAGGTCGCCCAGCAGGACAACGCCCTGGTCAACCTCAGTGGCCTGGTCGACCTCAGCGTGGCGGCGAAGAATGCCGGCGGCATCGTCCTGGGCGACCTGCTGAACGTCCAGAATGGCACCACCCAGGCCGGGCTGGATGCCAGCCTGCAGGTGCTGCAACTGGTGCAGGGGATGATCCAGCTCGCCAACAGCCAGCACGCGGTTGAAGCAACGCTGCCGATCAGCGTGCTGGGCCTGGCCAACGTCACCACCCGCCTGAAAATCATCGAGCCGCCGCAGTTTTCCGCCATCGGCGACCCCTCCCTGGCGCTGCCTGGGGCGCCACAGGCGGCCGGGCAGATCTACGTGCGCACCTCGCAGACCCGCTTGCTGCTGAAGGTCGACCTGGGGCCGCTGCTGGGCGGCCTGAACCTCGGGATCATTCAACTGCTGCCCAACCCCAGCCTCGACGTCGGCCTGGAGGTGGCCAGCGCCAGCAGCCATGTGATCGACCACGATTGCAGCGCGCCGGCCAGCAAGCGGCTGCGGGTCGACAACGACGCCGCGGCGGTGAAGCTGATGATCGGCACGATCAACAGTACAGCGTTCTTCTCTTCCCAGACCCCGGCCGATGCCGCGCCGCTGATACTGCTGCGCGTGCTGGGCATCGACATTGGCCTGGGGGCGAACTCACCGGTACTCGCGCAAAGCGAGACCTATGATTTTCTGAAGCCACCGGACCTCGACCAACCGCCACCGGCCAGCCGCACCATGAACACCCAGAACATCGTCGCCAGCCTCGGCAAGACCTTGAGTGGGCTCGAATTGACACCGCGCATCCCGTTGGTGAGCCTGCTGCTCGACCTCGTCACCGGCTTGATCGGTGGCCTGCTGGGTTCGCTGCTCGACCCACTGCTGAACAACCTGCTGGCCCTGCTCGGCATCGACCTCAACCAGATCACGGTAGAGGCCGCCCTGAGCTGCCACAGCGGCCGCGCGCAGTTGTTGATCTAGCCCAGAGGCAGGCGTACCAGGAAACAGGCACCCGCTTCGGCATTGACGACTTCGAGGCTGCCCCCCATGGCCATGACGATGCCGTGGCTGACCGAAAGGCCCAACCCGGTGCCCACACCCGCCGGCTTGGTGGTGAAGAACGGTTCGAAGATGCGGGAATGCAACAGTGGATCGATGCCCCCGGCATTGTCTTCGACGCGCAGGCACAGCCCGCCGCTGTCGAGCACCTGGCTCACCGCGATCCAGGGCTTGGCGATGCCGCGTTCGAGCAGGGCATCGCGGGCATTGACCATCAGGTTGATCAGCACCTGCTCGAGTTGGTCCTGGTGCCCAGCGACCTGTACCGCCGATGGCGGGGAGCCGATACGCAGGGCCACGCCCTTTCCGCGCAGCCCCTCCTCCAGCAATGCGACGGCGCCTTCGACTGCCGACCAGGCGTTGAAGGGCTGCGGCTCGACGTCCGTGCGACGACCGTACACGCGCAGATGGTCCACCAGGCGCGCGGCGCGTTCGACCTGGCTATCGATGCGTTGCAGCTTGCCGACCAGGTAGGCCGGATCGGCGCCGCCGCTTTCCAGACGCTTGAACGTATTGGCCAGGGCCAGGCGCATGACGCTCAGTGGCTGGCTGATCTCGTGCACCAGGCCGGTTGCCAGTTCGCCCAGGCTGGCCATCTTGGCGCTCTGCAACAACTGCCGCTGGCTACGCCGCACCTCGGTGTTGTCGCGGCCCACCGCCTGGATTTCGACCAGCCGCCCGTGCTCGTCGAACAACCCACGCTCAGCCCAGACCCACCAGGCATGCTCGCGTCCGGGCAGCTGCAGACACAGTTCGGCGCTGCTCAACGGTTGCTCGGGCGTCAGTGCCTGCAAGCGCTGCACGAAGGCGTTGCGCTCGCGGCTGGATAACCATTGGCCAAGGTTCTGCCCGGGCAGTTGCGCCGCGCTGCCCTGCAGCTGTTCGGCCAGTGGCCGGTTGGCGAACAACAGCGTCAGGTCCGGGCGGTAGCGGCAGATCATCGCCGGCGAGTCTTCCACCAGCACACGATAGCGCTCTTCGCTCAAGCGTATGCGCTCGGCCGCCTCGGTCGCCTCACTGACGTCCAGCCACAGGCCGATCACCTCCAGCGGCTGGCCCAGGTCGTCACGCAGCAGGCGCGCCTCGTCGAGCACCCAGTGGTAGCCGCCACGGGCGTCGCGCAAGCGATAGCGGCTGCGCACCTGCCCTTCGCGCAACAAGGCCTGGGTGCGTTGCAACCACAGCGGCCGATCGTCCGGGTGTACGGCCAGGCCGGGCTGACGCGCCAACTCGCCGTCCGCCGCCCAACCCAGCAGGGGCCTCAGGCTGGCGCTGTAGAACTCGCTGTGCAGCGCCCCCTCGGCATAACGCTGGATGTAGATCACCGCCGGCGAGCTTGCGATCAGGTTCTCCAGCCGCGCCTTGGCCGCATTGGCCTGCAGTTCCTGCGCCTTGAGCGCGCTGATGTCGAGGGCGAAGCCAGATAGCCGCTGCCCCTGCAACTGCCCGCTCCAGTGACACCAATGCGTCTGCCCCGCTGCGCTGTCGTCGACCAGGCGCACGGTCAGGCTCAGCCCATGGCCTTCACGGGCCTGCTCCAGGGCCAGCTGCGCCGGCTCCCGGTCGGCCGGATGCAAGCGCGCCAGCCATTGGGCAATGCTGGGTTGGCTGGGCAGGCCCAGGCGCAGGGCCAATTGCCCATCCAGTTCAAGCGGCCCCTGCAGGGGCCACGCCCAGCCACCTGCGCCAAGCTGCTGTTGCAGCGCTTGCAGAGAGTGGCTCTGCCGGCGCAATTGAACCAGGCGCAAGCGGCTGAGCAGCGGCTCGGCCAACGCTGCCAGCAGGGCCTGGGCCTCATCGGCCTCGGGCGGTCGCTCGGCACCGGCGCACAACAGCCAGGCCTGGCGTACCGCGCCCTGGTCGAACGGCACCAGGTACAGCGAAACACCACCGCATAGCGCCAGCAACTCCGGTTGCCTGCACGCATCGAGCATTGCTTCGCCGGGCAAGCTGGCCAGCCAGGGGTGCAAGCGCGCATCAGCCGGCCAGGGCCAGTCGGCTTCGCTACCGGCATAGCTGCACCAGCCTGCAGGCTCGCTCAGCATCAGCCGCAGCGCCGGTACCTGCCAGTGCATGGCCAGGGCCTGCAACTGCTGCGCGGTCACCTGGGCCAGGCGTTCCTCGTCGCATTCGCGCAGGGCCTGGGCCAGCCGCGCCTGCCAGTGCTGACAGTGCGCCTGACGGCGGTCGTGGTCGCGCTCGCGCAACAGGTCGCCGATGTCGAACACCTGCAACAACCAGCCTTCGGCGCAGGGCATCAGCCAGCCACGGGTATGCAGGGTACGGCCGGCGACAGCGCGCCAGTCCAGGTCGAGGGGCTGGCCTTGCCAGTCACTGGGATGGCCCTCGACCAGCAACCCGCTGTGGTGTTCGAGGAAATCCTGCAAGCGGGTGCCAGCGCGGGTGGGCAATGTCAACGTGGTACGCAGTGGGCCCGCCAGGCGCTGCACCGCACCCTCGCCATCGAGCCACAGTTGCAGGCCTACGGCCTGGGACGCCTGCCTCGTCGAGGCGGGTGGCGATGCGTCGCGCCAGCGATCGAGCAACCCGCTCACAGTTGCAGGCTCGCTTCGGCCTGCAGGGCTTCGGGCAGACGCGGCACATCGCCGATCAGCGGCAGCTTGAGCACTGGCATGACGCGGCCAAGCCGCTCGCTGGGGTAACGGATGCTCACCGTCAGCAGCTTGCCGACCACGCTCACCTGGGCATCGTTGGCGGCCTGGAAGCCCAGGCTGCTGGGCATCCAGGCCAGTTGCTGGTCGATCACCTGGCGCGCCAGGGTCTGCACATCGCTGGCGTAGCTGGCACTGGCCGGGTCGAGCGCCACGCACCGGCGCACGGCCTCGGTGCTGGCCTGGTTGAAAGACTGCAGCATGAGCATCGGCAAGGCATAGCTGACCAAGCCATAGAACACGGCGAAGAACACCATGAATACCGCGACAAACTCGATGGCTGCTGCGCCTTTTTGCCGTCTCGCCAAGCTACCTTGCATGTTCGCGTCTACCCTGACAATGAAACCTGAGTGACAGCATAGATCCGTTCAACGAATAGGGATGGCAATTGGCCAATGCAAAGCATTGTTCTCCTGATGTGGCTTGCCTTGTGCACTGAACAAGATATCCGTGAACGCCAGATTTCCAACCTGCTGACACTGGGGGCCGCGGCCGCTGCGCTGGCCTGGATGTTCAGCACCGGCCACAGCTGGATCGGCGCCGATGCCAGCGACGCCGGTTGGGCACTGGCGATCGTCATGTTGCTGACCCTGCCCGGCTACATGCTCGGGCGTTTCGGCGCCGGCGACGTCAAGCTACTCGGCGCCCTGGCCCTGGCCACCAGCCCGCAATACGTGCTGGGGACGTTCATCGGAGCCGGCATCACCGTGGTCCTTTGGCTGATCGGGCGACGACGGCTATGGACCCTTTTCAACCCCAAGATAAAAAAACGCCTGCAGGCCCTGGCCGAGCAAATGGGCGACAAGCAACCGTTTGCTCCCTATGTGTTAGCCGGCTTCTTGTTGACTGCCGTATGGATCCAATGAACGTTCCAGTGGTCATATCCCCTGTACAAGTCTTGTACATCTTCACCAAGTGCGACTATTTTCTAGAGGCCGACGTGTCAGGCATGCGGGCTGGAGTCGTACCGGGGCACGGAACAGGGAGTTGATCGTGAACAAGCCATCCACCGAGGTGAAAGTCCTGGTCGTCGACGACCAGCCATTGATCGTCGAGCAGTTATGCGAGTTTCTGGAGAGCCAGGGCCACCCCTGCGTTCCCGCTCATTCCACAGAACAGGCCATCGAGCGCTACCAGGCAGATGTATCCATTGGCCTGGTGGTGTGCGACCTGCACATGCCCGAACGCGATGGCATCGAACTGATGCGCGCACTCAAGGAAGTCGCAGGGCGACACCGTGTATTCGAGGCCATCATGCTCACTGGCCGCGCCGAAAAGCAGGATGTGATCCGGGCGCTGCGCGAAGGCTTCGCCGATTACTACCAAAAGCCCATGGACCTCGACGCCTTGCTCGAAGGCGTGCGCCGCCAGGAGCAAGTGCTGCTCGAGCGTCGCGGCAGCCTGGAGGACCTGGGCAGCCTCAACCAGCGCCTGCAGGACTTGGCCGAGTCCATCGACGATCTCTACCAGGACCTGGAAAAAGCCCGCGGCCAGGGTGTTCACCGACGCGCCAGCGATGCCGAGGAAACCGAGGGCGATCTGCCCCCTGCCTTCGAAAAGCTCTCGCCGCGCCAGCTCGAAGTGGCGCGCCTGGTCAGCAAGGGCAAGACCAACTATCAGATCGCCTGCGAACTGGGCATCACCGAGAACACCGTCAAACTCTACGTGTCGCAGGTGCTGCGCCTGACCCACATGCACAACCGTACGCAGCTGGCGCTGGCCTTGACCCCCAGCTCGTCGCCTGTGCACCAGCGCTTCACCACGCACTAGTTCGAGGAGCGGACTTTCTCCCAGCGGTAGAAATCGGGAATCGCGTACTTGTAGGTGTCCAGCCAACGCTGCATGGACTGGTCACGCTCACGCGCCGTCTGCACCTGCAGCGTCGGCGAGGCTTGCTGGTTGCTGGCCTGTATGCGCAGCAGGGCCTCGGTGGCGGTTTCCGCGCCCCGTGGCTGGGGTGGCGGTTCGTCGGCCATGGCCAGGGATGGGCCGGCCAGGCACAGTAATAGCAATATGGGCTTAAGCATCCTGGTCAGCTCCTTTTGCATGCTGGGTGGTACCACTTACTGGCATCGCCGCGCGCCCCATGCTGCGCAGCTGCTGCGCACGCGCCTGGGCTTCGGCGAACTGCTCGGGCTTCAGGCGCAGACGGGTCACCAGGTCGGTGGCCTGGGACCAGTTGTCCTGCAGCAACGACAAGGTCACCAGGTTGACCGCCGGCAGTGCGTCATCGTCCTTGAGCTCCAGGGCAGTCAGAAACTGGAAACGCGCCTGCTCATGCTGCCCCAGGTTCATCAGCACCACGCCGAGGTCGTTGCGCACATTGGCTTCGGTAGGGGCCAGGCGCACCGCACGCTCCAGGTTGCGCAGCGCCTGCCGGTCGTCGCCACGGGCCGACGCCAGTTGTCCGAGGCCATGTTCGCCCTCGGCCGCCAGGCAGCCGCCAAGCAGACTGCGGTACAGCGGCTCGGCCTCACTGCGCCCCAGCAGGCGCAGCACCCGGGCCTTGCGCAAGCGTACCGGCTCCAGGCTGTCGGGCAGTTGCTCGAGATGGGCCAGGCTGGCATGCGGCCGTCCCTCGTTGAGCATTGCGTCAGCCAGGTTCAAGGCCAGTTGCTGGTCAGCATCGGGCTTGCTGCACTGCCCACCCGCCCACAACCGGCCCAGGCCCTGCTGCTGGCCGGCACAACCGGCCAGCAGCAACAGCCCGATGAACAACAGGATCATCTTCATCGCCCCTCTCCCTCAAGATCCCAATGCCCGCGCCAACGCGGAAAACCCCGGCCCGGCCAGCACGATGAGCAAGGCCGGGAACAGGAACACCATCATCACTGCCGACATCTTTGCCGACATCTTCGATACTCGCTCCTGCAGGCGCGTCAGACGCCGATCGTCGAGCAATTGCTTCAGCGCCAGCAGCGACTTCAGCGCACCACTGCCCTGCACCAGCAATTGCTGGAGGATCGTGCAGGTATCGGTCAGTTCATCCACCGCCAGTTGCTTCGCGGTCTTCTCCAACTCCGGCCCCAGTGCCAGGCCCGAGTCCACCCGTTGCAACACCAGGCGCAGTTCCCGGCTGACTTGCGGAAGCAACGAATCGCCTTCCTCGGCCAGCACCCGAAGGGCCTGCTCCACGGCAAGACCGGTCTCGAACAGAATGCGTAGCAGTGGGATCAGCAGGCTGACTTCCTCGGCAATCCGCTGCTGCCGGCGTGCCGCGGCCAGGGCCAGCAGACGCTTGGGCAACAGGTAGCCCAGGCCCATCGCACACAGCACCGAAACCCAACCCTGCGCCATGCCGGGCAAACCCGGCAGCAGCAACAGCGTGACGCCGCCGGCTAGCAGCGGCAGGCCCAACTGGAAGGCGGCGAACAGCGCACGCTGGCGGCTGCGGCGCCAACCGAGGCGGGCGAGCAGCACCTGGGTTTCGCCATCCAGGCTCTGCAACCGGCGTCCCCAGCGGCTGCTGCCCAGCCACTGCAACCAGTCACCCAGGCGCTCGTCAGGCGCCAGTCGGCCCTGTAGCCGCCGCGCCACCCGCTGCCGGCCACGCCACTGCCGCACGAGTTGGGCCATCAGCAGGAGAAAGCCGGCGAACAGGCACAAGGCACTGAGCAACAGGGGCATCTCAGAGGCTCCTCATCATGCGCCATAGCACCAGGCACCCAAGGGCCTGGAAGACGAAGGCGAAGCCCAGCAGCCACTGCCCTTGTTGGTCGTGCCACATGGCCAGCAAGTAACCGGGGTTGCCCAGCAGGAAGTAGGCCACCATCAGCAACGGCAGCGCCCCCAGGATCCAGGCAGTGACCCGCGTCTCGCCGGTCAGCGCCCGTAACTGGCGCGCGCCCTGCTCGCGCTCGCGGATCAACTTGATCAGGTTCTCCATCAGTTCGCTGGCGTTGCCGCCATAGCGCTGGTTGATGCCCACGCCCAGGGCGAACAAGCGCAGCTCGTCCTGGCCATAGAGCTCCGCCAGTTCGCTCAGCGCGTCCTCCAGCGGCAGCCCCAGCTGCACGTTGCGGCGCACCCGCTGCATGGCCCCGCGCAGCGGCTCGCGGGTAGCCTCGAAACCACCTAGCACGGCGTCATTCAGGGTGCGCCCTGCCTTCAGGCTACGCACGCTGTAGTCCAACAGCCCCGGCAACTGCTCGATGATGCGCCGCATGCGCCGCCGATAGCGCCAGGTCAGGTAGATCTGCGCCGCCAGCGGCATGCCCAGCAATACCGCCAGCGCCGCCAGCCAGCCGAAACCCAGCAAGGCCGCCGACAGCAGGCCAAGCCAGCCGAACAGCCAGGGCCGCAACTGCAACCCGGCCTGGTCGAGGCCGGCGCGTTGCAGCTTGGCATCGAGCCAGCGCTGACGGCTGGCGGGCGTGCGCAACGCCTGGAAAGCCCGGCCCAAGCGCTGCAGTACGCGTTCCTCGCCACGCTTGTGCAAGCCCAGCCGCAACAGCAGGAGGGCCACCCCCAGGCACAGGACTGACAGCACCAGCAGCAACGGCCCGATCACAGCAGGTTCTCGTTGCGCAGCTTGGCCCCGGCCGGGTTGGGCGCCTCGCGCAGGAAGCAGTCGCCACCGCGGCGGTCGAAGCGGAACAGGGTGTTGGTGACGTAGACATCGTCGCGCAGCCCCACTACCTCCAGCACCTCGCTGACGACGCGCCGACCATCGGCCAGGCGGGTCAGCTGAATCACCACATCGAGCGCCGCGCAGACCATCTGCCGCAGGGTCTTCTCGGCGACCTGGCGCCCGCTCAAGCCAACCAGCGTCTCCAGGCGCAACAATGCGTCCATGGCGGTATTGGCGTGCACCGTGCTCATCGAGCCGTCATGCCCGGTGTTCATCGCGGTCAGCACATCGAGCACCTCGGGGC
The DNA here is from genome assembly GCF_016648105.1 of Pseudomonas sp. S31. Taxonomy (GTDB): domain Bacteria; phylum Pseudomonadota; class Gammaproteobacteria; order Pseudomonadales; family Pseudomonadaceae; genus Aquipseudomonas. The sequence goes on from NZ_JACVVE010000062.1 coordinate 16,283, forward strand.
CACGGATCTCGCCCAGCAGGATGCGGTCCGGGCGCATCCGCAAGGCGTTGCGGATGAGTTCGCTGGCCTTGATTTCGCCATGCCCCTCGACGTTGGGTGGACGGGTTTCCAGGCGCACCACGTGGGGATGGTGCAATTGCAGTTCGGCGACATCCTCGATGGTCACCAGGCGTTCGAGCGGCGCGATCATCTGGCTGAGGATATTCAGCAGGGTGGTCTTGCCGGTGCCGGTGCCGCCACTGACCAGGATGTTGCAGCGCCTGCCCACGGCGCGCTCGAGAAAATCGAACAGGGCCTGGTCGATGGCCCGGGTGGCCAGCAGGTCGGCGCTCTTGAGCATGTCCTGGCGGAACTTGCGGATCGACAGGCACGGGCCATCCAGCGCCACCGGTGGGATGATCGCATTGACCCGGCTGCCGTCGGGCAGGCGTGCATCGACCATCGGCGACGACTCGTCCAGGCGTCGTCCAAGCGGCGCGAGAATGCGCTGCATCACTCGCTCCACGTGATGGGCATCGATGAAGCGCAGGTCGGTCTGCTGCAGCAGGCCGCCACGCTCGACGAACACCCGGAACGGCCCGTTGACCAGGATTTCGGTGACGCTGGGATCGCGCAGCAGCACCTCCAGCGGGCCGTAGCCGGTCAGTTCGTCCACCAGCTCCTCGGCCAGGCGCTCCATCTCGTAGCGCGACAGGGCCAGGCGCAGGCGTGCCACGTAATCGGCCACCTGCTCGAGAATGAACTGGCTCAAGGCCGGGCGTGGGCCTTCCAGCAGGTTGCGCCCGCTGTCCTCGATGGCGTCGATCACGCAGCGGTGCAGGGCACGCTTGAGTGCCTGCGAGTCGCCCGCCTGATGGCGCTGGCCGCCGAACGGCTGATCGCTGCTCATCGGTTGCCCCACAGCCGTCGCAGCCAGGTCAAGGCCGGTGGCGAGAGGTTTTCCGAGCGCCGCGCCAGGCGCTCGCCCAATGCGCGCAGGGCCTGGCTGAGGCCTTCGCGCGGGGCCAGCTCGAACAGGCTCAACCCCTGGTTCTTGGCGTTCAGCCGCACCTCCGGGCTGTGCGGCAACACCTTGAGCAGCGGCAAGCCGTAGCGCTTGGCCAAGGCATCGGCATCGGGCGCCACCTGGCGCAAATAGCGATCCACCACCAGGCAGGCATGCTCGAGCTTGATGCCGCGGTCGCGCCATTGCTCGAGCACATCGAGGTTGCGCCGGCAATCGAGGATGTTCTGGTCGGTGTAGAGCATCAGTTTGTCGCAGTGGCTGATGAGGGTACGCAAGGCCTCGCTGTCGGGCTGGCCGGTGAGGTTGACGACAATGTGCTGGAAGTGTTGGCGCAAGGCGCTGAGCAGCATGTACAGCTCTGCGGGGCTGGTGGACTTCAGTGGCTCGTCGCCCGCCGCATAGCCAAGAATACGCAGCCCGCCCGGGGCGCGGGTGAAGGCACTGTCGATCAAGGTGGCATCCAGCCGACGCAGATGGCGCAGGGCATCGCCGAAGTAGAACGACGCCTCCAGGCCGAGCATGGCCAGGGTATCGCCACTGGGCAGGCCAAGGTCGAGCAGCAGCGTCTGCTGGCCACTGTCCTGGACCACCCGTGCCAGGTGTGCGGTCAACAGCGCGCCATCGGTGCCACGCTGGGCACTGTAGAGCACGCTCAGGCCACCCAGGCTGGGGTTGCTGGCCACTGCCGGCAGGCGCTTGCCCAGGCGCCGTACCAGGCCTGCCACTTCGCTGGCGCGCGAGCCATAGGCGACGAAGTCCCGCGCGCCGGCACGCATGGCATGCAGCACCAACTGGTTGTCCATGCCATCGCCCAGGGCAACGATCGCCAGCATCGGCTTGGCCTCCAGCACCCCTTCGATCAGTGCGCACTGGTTGACCAACTGCTCACGGTCCAGGCCGATGAACACCAGGCTGGCGAAGGTGACATCGACCAGCGCCAGCAGCTCGTCGAGACTGCCGCCAGCGGCGCCGATCACCTGCCCCAATGGCGCCAGGGCGCCCTGCAGCCAGTGCAGGTCATCCTCGTTACGGGTGATGGCCAGGTAGGTCTGGTTGAGGCTCTCGTTCATCGTGACAACCCGCTACGGCCATCGAAGTTGCCGTTCTCGAGGAAAAACAGCTGGCCCCAGCTGGGGTCGTAGGTGCGCAGGCTCTCGCCAGGCAACTGCGGCAGCCGGGCATTGGCGGCAAGGGGCTGGACCAGATGGGGCGTGACGATCATCAACAGCTCGGTTTCCTCGCGCACCAGCGTCGACTGGCGGAAGAACGCCCCCAGTACCGGCAGGTTGCCGAGCCCCGGCAGCTTGTCGACCGACGAGCGCGTGTTGCTGCTGACCAGGCCACTGATGATGAAACTCTCGCCGTCGGCCAGCGAGATGCTGGTATCGGTGCGGCGCACGCTCAAGCCCGGTACCAGGGTGCCGGCGATGTTGACCGCATTGGTGTAGTCCAGCTCGCTGACTTCGGGCGCCACCTTGAGGGTGATGCGATCACGGCTGACCACCGTTGGCGTGAGCGCCAGGCGCACGCCGAACTCCTTGTATTCGATCGAGACGTTGTCGCTGCCCGAGCTGGGCACCGGGATCGGTATTTCGCCACCGGCCAGGAAGCTGGCGGTGAGGCCACTGAGCACGGTGAGGCTGGGGCGTGCCAGGGTGTAGGCGAAGCCGCTGTTCTCCAGCGCGTTGATCGCTGCCAGGAAACGGCTGCTGCCACCGCCCCAGACGATGTTGAAAACGCTGTCGTCGAGGGGTATCGCCGGGTTGGCATTGGGCACCGAGCCTGGGCTGACGGTGGTGCCCGGGACCGTCCCGGGCGAGCCGATCAGGCTGTTGTTGGAGCCCTTGAAGAACAATCGTGCCCCGGCTTCCTTGTATTTGTTGCGGCGCACTTCGACGAAGCGGATATCGGCCTGTACCTGGATCGGCAACTGGGCATCCTGCGAGGGCAGCAATGCCCCTTCGGCCATGTCGGCGCTGGCCTGCCCCTTGACGAACAGCATCGCCCGATGCGGCGCTGGGGCGCACGCAGTCCACAGCATCAGGCTGGTGTTGCCGGGTGCCACCCCGGTCAGCAGCACCGCGCGGTCGCCACTGGCCTGCACGTCGGCGACCTTGGGCTCACCGACCGCGACCCGTTGGATCGCCAGGGGCAGGCGCAACTCTTCCTGCTGCCCCTGGTCGATCTCGATCACCGTCGGCAATTGCCTCACGCCCGCGCAATCGGGGCTGGCGGCCTGGCTGAAGGACGCCAGCGAGGCGGCGCCCATCAGGGTGAACATTCGCACGGCGTCACGTACGAAACTACGCATGGCGGCATCCTTGCTCGGTTACGGGGTCTGGCGGGGTTGTTCGCTGCTGGCGCCGCGGATCACCTGCATGCCAGGACTGCGGCCAGGCGAGGTGGTCTTGACTGCTGGCAACTGGGCCAACTGCTGGAAGCGGTACAGGTCGCGGCTGGCGTCTTGCAGCTGGGGAGCGTCTGCGGCCAGCGCCGCCAGACGTTCGTCGGCGCTGCGCACGGCCAGGCGCAAGGTGCCCGCCTGGGCAGCCAGCATCAGCCGGCTGGCCAGCGCTTGCGGGACGGCCAACGCCACCGTGCGCGAGGTCGAGCCGATGGCATCCCGGCGGCGGTCTTGCTGTTCCTCGGCACTCAGCGCCGGGCGCCCATCGTTGGCCAAACCGACCTGCCGGTCCACGCTCAGCACCCGCAGCGCCGGCAACACCACCTGGGCCGATGCCTGGGGATTGGCAGCGTCCTCGCGCAGGAACAGCAACACATCCACGTAGTCACCGGGGCTCAAATGCCCTGCGGCACCGATCACGTCATCCACGGCAACGGCCACCGCGCGTTCGTCGGGGCGGATCATGCGCGCCAGCGGGCCGGCCATCTCGAAGCTCTGCGCATCGAGCCAGGTCCCGGCGGCCAACGGGCGCGCACTGCTGCGGCCGAGCACCTGTTCGACCTGTCGGTAGGCATTGGCGGGCACCACCTGCAACTGCTCGACCAGCAGGTCGTCCTCGGTCAGTGGGGTATAGGCCGCCACGGCGCGGCGCACCACCACCACAGGCGAACGTACGGGCTGTTCGGCGACGATGGCTGGCGGCGCGACCTCGGTCGGCGCGCCAGGGGCCGCCGTGGGTTCGGCCAGTGCAGCAGGCGCAGCAGGGCGGCTGAGCATCAGCCCCCAGTACCCAGCCAGCAGCGCTGCGAACAGGAACACAGCGGCCATAACCATGGTCAAGCGACTGCTCATTACCGCTCTCCCTACACCCAAACCAGGTGATGGCAAAAAGAAACCATGCGCTACTGCACGGTAGCGCAAAGATGGCAGTTCGCCATTTGCCAAGATTTCTTTTTTCAGTCACGAAATTGACGCGCCGACAAAACAATTACTTAGCCACGCCAATCACAACCAATACTTTAGGACTAACACCTTATTACAGTTGCGACATGGCAAAGCTTGGCAATGCTCTGATGGCAATGAGGCATCAATCAGCGGTGCCCCACGTCGCGCCCACGGCGCAAGGAGAAGTGCCATGAAAAGTGCCCTGTTGCTCACCAAGCTCTACATCCATTGCAAGCTGTTCCTGCAAAGCAAGGAAGGTGCATCCGGTATCGAATATGCGGTCATCGCCGCGATGGTGGCCGTGGCGCTGGCGGCCTTCGTGACACCGGTGTCCGACCAGGTCACCGCGCTGATGACCAAGATCCAGACCGCCATCACGCCGAAGACATGATCGCATCTGTGCCCTCTTCCATCCCGCGACAGGAGCCCGGTATGCCCACGACCCGTCACCAGATCCTGCTGGTCGATGACGAGGAGGAGGCCCTCGCCGAACTTGCCGAGTTACTGGAAAACCACGGCTTCTGTTGCCATACCGCCACCTCGACCAGACAGGCCTTGCAAACCCTGACCCGCTATCCCGAGGTGGTACTGGTGATCACCGACCTGCGCATGCCGGAAGAAAGCGGCATCGACTTGATCCAGCGCCTGCGCGACCACACCGCGCGCCAGCATCTGCCGGTGATCGTGGTCTCCGGGCAGGCCGATCTGGATGACGTCAGCGACCTGCTGCGGCTGCAGGTGATCGACCTGTTCCGCAAACCGATCTATCACACCCGGCTGCTGGACACGCTCGCCACCCTGTTCCCCGCGCCACCCGAACAACCGCTAGAGCTGTAGGCGGATGCTCAAGCTCAGGCGCGGCTGCCGACCGAGGCTGTCCAGGGCAATGTCAGCCAGCGGCTTGGCCACCTCCAGGGCCAGGCTGCAGGCCTCGCCATTGCCGAGGCGAAGCCCCATCGCCACGGACCCCAGACGCGCCTGCTCGATGCCGCCGCGGTTGAACCAGGCACGCGCGGTGTCGAGCGCCGCGTAGGGGTGCAGGGTGTCGAACCAGGCCCCGTCGCGTCGCAGCCGATAGCCGATTTCGTACGCCAGCCCCCATCCCTTGTCACCCGCCGCCTGGTCGACCGGGTAGCCGCGCGCGAAGTTCTGCCCGCCGAACACTGCACGCTCGCTGTCCGGCAGGTGATCATCGCTCCAGTACAGCGCGCCCGAGAGCACACCCTGCCAGTTGCCCGGCCAGGTATCGCTCTGCACGCCGGCCAGGTGCAGGCGCAGAAAGTCCAGGTCCACCTCGCCATCACCACGCGCACCCAACTGGTCGAGCCCCTGGTGCACGCTACCGCTGACCAGGCGCAGCCGCCCCGCTTCGCGCTTGCGCCAGTCGGCCTCGAACGACAGCACCCGCAGGTCGACCTCCTCATCCGAGTGCCGGCCGCTACCCTCGGCCTGCAGGGCGCTGCGATCGGTGCCCACCTCGAAGCGCGCCAGCGCATCCAGCGACTCATCGGCGGCGACGATCAACGCTTGGCTGATGCCCACGCTGTAACGTTCATTGTCACGCTGGCGGCTCATGTAGCCGCCGTGATCCAGGCGGATGCGGGTACTGGAGTCGCTGCGATACCGCCTGGCCGAAGCAAGCACCTGGCTGCCCTCGTCGTCGACGAACTGGCTGTAATCCAGGCGCCAGTAGCGCGCCTCGTCCTTCCCCGGCGGCACCAGCACGGCGGCGCTCAACTGTTCGGCGAAGCGCGTTTGCGCCTGGCTGGCAACGCGCAGCAGCGCCTGCGGGCTGTCGCGGCTGCCATCGGTGAAGGTCATGGCAGTAGCGACGGGCTTGCGCGCGACCTGGACCACCAGGCGCATGGCCTGCCCGTTACCACCGGGCTGCACCAGCCGAGCCTGCACCGCCACGCCGGGAATGCGCTCGATCAGGCCGATGTAGCGCTCGAACGCCTGACGCGTCAGCGGGCGTTCGGTCTTGAGCCTGGCCAGCAGCTGCTCGACCTGGCCCTTGGCCGGGCCGATGTCGCCGTGGATCTCGCAGTCGCTCACATAACCTTCCACCAGCACCACGCTGACCCGGCCATCGGCCAGGTCCTGGGGCATCAGGTAGGCGTGCGACAGCCAGTAGCCGTCCTGCTGGTAGCGTTGGCTCAGGCGGTCGGTGTACGCCACCAACTGCCCCAGGGTGACGTCCTGGCCGATCAAGGGCTGGAAGTGTTCGCGCAGGTCGCTCAGCGGGTAGACCGTGCCACCCTCGAAGCGCACCTTGCGCAGGTGCACCCGGGCATTCAGGTCCAGTGCCGGTCGCTGGGCCGGGTCGAGGGTGGACGGCAATTGCCCGGCAGCGATGGGGCGATAGGTGTCGATGGGCAGGTTCGCGCCAGGTAGCAGACCCTCGTCGGCATCCCCGGCCATGAAGACGGGCAGCGGCGCAGCACCTGCCGTGCAGGCCGAAGACAGGGCCATCCAGGTCACCACCCACCGACGCATGTGCAGCCCCCCTGCTCGCCCGTTCCATGCCGCAGCCGGCCAGCACAAGCCTAGGTGCTCGGCCAGGGGTCGTCGACCCGAGTGTTGCGTCACTCCACCTGGAACGCCACCCGGGCGGTCTCGCCACTCTCGTCGAGGGCGCTGAGCTCGGCCTGGCCAGTGTGCTCGAAGCGCACCAGCAGGTTGCCCTGGGCTTCGGTCTCGCCCAACGGATCGCCGTTGAGGAACCACCAACGCCGGCCCGCGCCGCCCAAGGCCGAGACATACACCTGCAGCGGCTCGCTGCTCTGCGCAGGGCGGCGCAAGTTGTCGCCCGGGCGCACGCCGACGATCGACAGCGGCGGCGCGCTCGGCGGGCGCTGTGGCGGGCAGTGCGCAGCCACCGCCGGCAACCTCGCGGCACGCCGTTCGCTACGCGGCAACCAAGGTTCCAGCGGCGCCGGCCACAGGGCGATCTCGCGCGCCTTGGCGCCTGGGCAACTGCCATCGACCCGCAGCCCCTGGGCATCGACCCAGACCTGCTCGTGCAGGCCGAGGCCCAACGGCTGGTCGGCGGCCTGCAAGGTCGGTGGCGTGGTGCCGTCCAGGGTCCAGGCAAAACGCTGACGCCGGCAGTTGGGGTCCTGGCGACTCATGGGCTGGCCCAGCGGCCAGCAGATCGCCGCCACGCCGACACTGTCGGGCACCCGCTCCACCGGTACGTTGATGCCACGCTGGCTGTCGCGGTTGCTCAGCAAGTCGTGCACCTGCAGCATCAGGGGCGCAGCCGAGGCCAGGCCGAACTGGCCCGGCACCGGGGTGCCATCAGGACGCCCGATCCACACGCCGATCAGGTAGTGCGGCCCCACGCCGATCGACCAGGCATCGCGAAAGCCGTAGCTGGTCCCGGTCTTCCAGGCCAGTTGCGGGCGCTGGACCAGTTCGGCATGCGGGTCACGGTCGGGCCGCGCCTGGCCACTGAGGATCCGCCGGATGATCCACGCCGCCCCCGGCGACATCAGCCGGCGCTCCAGCAGCGGGTCCTGCGGTTGCAGGCGTACCCGTGCACTGTGGCCGCCCCGGGCCAGCGCCGCGTAGCCGCCGACCAGGTCTTCCAGGCGGCTGCCGGCGCCACCGAGGATCAGCGACAGGTTGGGCTCGGCCAGTGGCGGCAGCGCCAGCGGCACGCCGGCCATGCGCAACTGCGCAGCGAAGCGTTTCGGCCCGTAGGCTTCGAGCAACTGCACCGCTGGCAGGTTGAGCGACAATGCCAGCGCCGAACTGGCCGACACCGGCCCGCTGAAGCCCATCGAGAAATTGCCGGGACGGTAGTCGCCATAGCGCCGCGGCACATCCTGCAACAATGACTCGGAGTGGATCAGCCCATCGTCCATGGCCAGACCGTAGAGGAACGGTTTGAGCGTCGAACCGGGCGAGCGTAGCGAGCGAACCATGTCGACGTGGCCGAAGCGGCGCTCATCGGTGAGGTCGACCGACCCCAGGTAGGCACGTACCGCCATGGTCTGCGCATCCACCACCAGGATCGCCGCCGAGGTGCGTTCGGGCAAGCGAGCACGCCAGCCCAGCAGCAGGTCTTCCAGGCGTCGCTGCAACGCAGCGTCCAGCGTGGTGCGGATCAGCGGTGGGCTGCCTGGAGTGTTCAGCCGGCGAGCCAGCAGCGGGGCCAGGGCCGGTTCCTGGCGCGGGGCCAGGAGCAAGGGTTCCTCGGTGGCCTCGGCGATTTGCCGGGCCGGCCAGACCTGGTACTCGTCCAGGCGTTGCAGCACCTTGTCGCGGGCGCGCTGGGCACGCTCGGGGTGACGGTCCGGGCGCAGCCGGCTGGGCGCCTGGGGCAGTACCGCGAGCAAGGCGGCTTCGGCCGGGGTGAGGTGTTTCGGTGACTTGCCCAGGTAGGCCCAGCTGGCGGCCGCCACCCCCTGCAAAGTGCCACCGAACGGCGCGCGGTTGAGGTACAACTGAAGGATCTCGCGCTTGGACAGATGCCAGTCCAGCTGCGCCGTACGCCACAGTTGACGCAGCTTGCCGGCCAGGGTCCGGTCATGCGGGTCGAGCAGACGCGCCACCTGCATCGACAGGGTGCTGCCCCCAGACACCACGCGCCCACCGCGCAGATTGAGCCAGGCAGCACGCGCCAGGGCCAGGGGGTTGACCCCCGGGTGGCTGTAGAACCAGCGGTCCTCGTAGGTCAGCAGGGCCTGCAGGTACAACGGCGAGACTTCGTCGGGGCTGACCGGGTAGCGCCACACGCCGTCGCTGTCGGCGAAGCGCCACAACGGCGTGCCGTCCTCGGCCAGCACCACCCGTGCCAGGTCGTCGGCGGGCATCGGCAACGGCCAGATTCGGTCGGCCAGCCACAGCAAGCCGCACAGCAGCGCAATGCCCAGCACGAATGCACGCACAACCCTTCCCATGCGGGTACGCGGCCGGGCTAAGCTTGGCATCGGGAACCGACCCGGCCGGGTGATGGCCAAAGGCTTGGGAGCGGCAACCGAGCCGATTCGTCTATCAGGAAGCAACTATGCATGTAGAAGGTTTTTTCGAGTGGCTAGGCCAGGCGCTGGGGTCAGTGATCCGCTTCATCGTCGATGTCTTGAGCGGGTTGTTCAACCTGCTGGCCAATGCCGGTGGCAATTTCATCGATGGCCTGGCACGCACGCTGGGCATGGACACCTCGCTGGTCAGCATTCTGGCCCTGATCATCGGCCTGTTGCTGCTGTACTCGGCCATCCGCGCTTTCATGCGTGCCTCGGTCATCGCCGGGATCATCTGGCTGGTGCTGGGGCTGTGGGTGATGAGTTGGGTCATTCACTGACAGGGGCTGCATGGCACTTGTGTAGGAGCGGGGGGGGCGCGGGGGCGCGGGCGCCGGGGCGAGCACGAGCCGGCCCGGCCCCC
>NZ_JACVVE010000063.1 GCF_016648105.1 Pseudomonas sp. S31
CTCGGGTGCGGGCCCCCCGGGGGGGGCGGGGGGTTCCCCGCTTCGCGCCCGGCACAGGCACCCATGCCCCCAGGGAATGACCTGATGAATTCTTTTCCCGGCATTTTCCCCCGTTCCACCCCTCCAAGCCCTTAGAATCGGCCCACCCCCACCACGGGCCAAAAAGAGGGCACTATGCACATCACTTCCGGGCGCTGGATCCATGGCCTGCTGCTGGCACTTCTGACCGCGCTGCTCTGGGGCATCCTGCCGATCAAGCTCAAACAGGTGCTGCAAGTCATGGACCCGATCACCGTCACCTGGTATCGCTTGCTGGTGTCCGGTGGCCTGTTGCTGGCCTGGCTGGGCGCCAACCGGCGGTTGCCATCGGCAAAGGCGCTGGGGCGCAGGGGCAAGGCCCTGGTGGCGGTGGCCGTGTGTGGCCTGATGGGCAATTACGTGTTGTACCTGGTCGGCCTCAACCTGCTCAGCCCTGGCACCGCGCAACTGGTGGTGCAGCTTGGCCCGGTGCTGTTGCTGGTGGCGAGCGTGTTCGTGTTCAAGGAGCGCTTCAGCCTGGGGCAGGGCATCGGCCTGCTGGTGCTGCTGTGCGGCTTCGGCTTGTTCTTCAACCAGCGCCTGGACGAGTTGCTGACCTCGCTGGGCACCTACACCACCGGGGTGCTGACCATCGTCCTGGCGACCAGCATCTGGGTGTTCTACGCCCTGAGCCAGAAGCAGTTACTGACGGTGTGGCATTCGCAGCAGGTGATGATGGTGATCTACCTGTGCTGCGCACTACTGCTCACGCCCTGGGTGCACCCGCTGGAGGCCTTGCAACTGACCCCGGTGCAGGGCTGGCTGCTGCTGGCCTGTTGCCTGAATACCCTGGTGGCCTATGGCGCCTTCGCCGAGGCCCTGGCGCACTGGGAGGCATCGCGAGTGAGCGCGACCCTGGCGTTGACGCCGTTGGTGACCCTGGTGGCGGTGGCTGGGGCGGCCTGGGTGTGGCCCGACTATGTGCAGGCCGAGGGGCTCAATGCCCTGGGGTACCTGGGGGCGGTGACGGTGGTGCTGGGGTCGGCGCTGGTGGCGCTGGGGCCTTCGTTGGTGGCCGGGTGGCGGGCGCGGCGGGCGCAGGTTCGGTGATTGTCTGTGCTGGCCTCTTCGCGGGTAAACCCGCTCCTACAGGGGTAGGCGATCCTCTGTAGGAGCGGGTTTACCCGCGAAGAGGCCGGTCCTGCCTATAAATCCCTCAACCCTTGCCCCCCGGCGCCAACATGTTCTCCGGCCGCACCCACTGGTCGAACTGTTCATTAGTCAGGTACTTCAACTCCAAGGCAGCCTCACGCAAGGTCTTGCCCTCGCCATACGCCTTCTTGGCAATCTCCGCCGCCTTGTCGTAACCGATGTGCGGATTGAGCGCCGTCACCAGCATCAGCCCACGCTCAAGGTGCGCCGCCATCTGCTCGGCATCCGGCTCGATACCGGCCACGCAGTGCTGCTGGAAGTTGCGGCAGCCATCGGCGAGCAGGGTGATCGATTGCAGCAGGTTGTGGATGATCACCGGCTTGAACACGTTCAGCTGCAAATGGCCCTGGCTCGCGGCAAAACCGATGGCCGCATCGTTGCCCAGCACCTGACAGGCCAGCATCGACAACGCCTCGCACTGGGTCGGGTTGACCTTGCCCGGCATGATCGAGCTGCCCGGCTCGTTCGCCGGCAGGCGTACCTCGGCCAGCCCGGCGCGTGGGCCGGAGCCGAGCAGGCGCAGGTCGTTGGCGATCTTCATCAGCGCCACCGCCAGGGTCTTCAAGGCACCGGCCAGGCTGGTCAGCGGCTCGTGGCCGGCGAGGGCGGCGAACTTGTTCGGCGCGGTGACGAACGGCAGCCCGGACAGCGCCGCCAGCTCGGCGGCGATCGCTTCGGCGAAACCGTGCGGGGCATTGAGCCCGGTGCCCACCGCCGTGCCACCCTGCGCCAGCTCGCACACCGCCGGCAGGGTGGCGCGGATGGCCCGCTGGGCGTAGTCGAGCTGGGCGACGAAGGCCGAGACCTCCTGGCCGAAGGTGATTGGCGTGGCGTCCATCATGTGCGTGCGGCCAGTCTTGACCAACTGGTGGTGGCGCGCCGACAGCTCGGCCAGCCCCGACGACAGTTCGGCGATCGCCGGCAGCAACTGGTCGTGAACCGCCTGGGCAGCGGCGATGTGCATGGCGGTGGGGAAGCAGTCGTTGGAGCTCTGCGAGCGGTTGACGTGGTCGTTGGGGTGCACCGGCGTCTTGCCGCCGCGGCCCTTGCCTGCCAGCTCGTTGGCGCGCCCGGCGATCACCTCGTTGACGTTCATGTTGCTCTGGGTGCCGCTGCCGGTCTGCCACACCACCAGCGGGAACTGGTCGTCGTGCTGGCCGTCGAGCACTTCGTCGGCGGCTTGCTCGATCAGCCGGGCGATGTCGGCAGGCAGGTCGCCATTGCGGTCGTTGACCCTGGCAGCGGCCTTCTTCACCAGCGCCAGGGCGTGCAGCACCGCGAGCGGCATGCGCTCCTTGCCGATGGCGAAGTTGATCAGCGAACGCTGGGTCTGGGCACCCCAGTAGGCGTCCTCAGGAACTTCGACCGGGCCCAGGCTGTCTGTCTCGATACGGCTCATGCTGCGCTCACTCCTTAAGTGTCCGAAATCGCAGTTTAGGCCCTGATTCGACAATGCGGTTCAATCGCATGTCGTGCCACTTGAGCACTTCGCCACCACGGCGCAGAATGCTCGTCTCTGAGGTACCCGCCTCCCTCTTCTGAAGGAAATGCAATGACCCGTCTCCGTGTCCTCTGTGCTGCCGTCGCCCTGGCCTGTGCCAGCGGCCAGGTCCTCGCTGCCACCGCCAGCCACAACGCTGCCGCCGAGAAATTCCTGACCCTGGCCAATGCCGACAAGCTGGGTACCCCGGTGTACATGCAGGTCCAGCAGATGTTCGCCCAGCGTTTCGCCCAGACCAAGGCCCCGGCCTCCAAGCAATCGGTGCTCGAGAGCTACCAGGCCAAGGCCAACGCGGCGCTGGACAGCGCCATTGGCTGGAACAAGCTCAAGCCGAAAATGGTCGACCTGTACACCCAGAGCTTCACCGAGCAAGAGCTCAAGGACCTGGTCAAGTTCTACGAGTCGCCGCTGGGCAAGAAAGTCCTGCGTGAAATGCCCAAGGTCACCCAGCAGTCGGCCCAGCTGACCCAGCAGAGCCTGGAGCCTGCGGTACCGGTGGTGAACAAGCTGCTCGAGGACATGACCAAGGAACTCGACCCGAACGCCGGCAAGGCCGCCGCCCCGGCCAAGAAGTGAGTGACCCCCGATGACCATGCAGCAACGCATCGAGCAGCAATTGGCCGCGCTGGCCCCGCAACACCTTGAAGTGCTGGACGAAAGCCACATGCACAGCCGTGGCCAGGAGACTCACTACAAGGCGGTGATCGTCAGCGAGCAGTTCGCCGCGCTCAATAGCGTCAAGCGCCATCAGAAGGTCTACGCCACCATGGGCGAGCTGATGGGGCAGATCCATGCCTTGGCCATCCACACCTATACCCCCGAGGAGTGGGCCCAGGTGGGCGCTGCGCCGGCATCGCCGGTGTGCGCCGGCGGCGGGCACTGAATCCTTTCCGTCGTTCTGGTAGAATGCCCAACGCGCCGCCTGTCGGCGCGTTTTTATTTGTCAATCCGGTCCGCCCCTTACGAGGGCAACCACCTGGAGATATCGCTTCATGTCCCAACCGATCGTCGTCGCGGCGCTGTACAAGTTCGTCACCCTGGAAGACTACGTCGAACTGCGCGAACCGCTGCTCAAGGCCATGCTCGACAATGGCGTCAAGGGCACCCTGCTGCTGGCCAACGAAGGCATCAACGGCACCGTTTCGGCCACCCGCGAAGGTATCGACGCGCTGCTCGCCTGGCTGCGCAACGACCCGCGCCTGGTCGATGTCGACCACAAGGAATCGTACTGCGACGAACAGCCGTTCTACCGCACCAAGGTCAAGCTCAAGAAAGAGATCGTCACCCTCGGCGTGCCAGGCGTGGACCCCAACCAGCAGGTCGGCACCTACGTCGAGGCCAAGGACTGGAACGCCCTGATCAGCGACCCGGAAGTGCTGCTGATCGACACCCGCAACGACTATGAAGTGGCCATCGGCACCTTCAAGGGCGCGGTCGACCCCAAGACCGAGACCTTCCGCGAGTTCCCCGAGTACATCAAGGCCAATTTCGACCCGAGCAAGCACAAGAAGGTCGCCATGTTCTGCACTGGCGGCATTCGCTGCGAAAAAGCCTCGAGCTACATGCTCGGTGAGGGCTTCGAAGCGGTCTATCATCTTAAAGGTGGCATCCTCAAGTACTTCGAGGAAGTGCCCCAGGAAGAGAGCCTGTGGGACGGCGACTGCTTCGTCTTCGACAACCGCGTGACGGTGCGCCATGACCTCAGCGAGGGCGAGTACGACCAGTGCCATGCCTGCCGCCATCCGGTCGACGCCGCCGATCGCGCGTCCGAGCACTACTCGCCAGGCGTGAGCTGCCCGCACTGCTGGGACACCCTGAGCGAGAAGACCCGGCGCAGCGCCATCGACCGGCAGAAGCAGATCGAGCTGGCCAAGGCCCGCAACCTGCCGCACCCGATTGGCTACAACTACAAAGCCGAGGCTTGATGCATGTCCACGCGCCTGATCTATGTGATGGACCCGATGTGCTCCTGGTGCTGGGGATTCGCGCCGGTGGCCACCGCCCTGATCGCCCAGGCGCGTGACGCCGGCGTGCCCACGCACCTGGTGCCTGGCGGCCTGCGCAGTGGTGGCAGTGCCCTGGATGCCTCCACCCGCAAGTACATCCTCGAACATTGGCAGGCCGTGGCAGAGGCTACCGGCCAGCCGTTCCGTTTCGACGGCGCCATGCCCGACGGCTTCGTCTACGACACCGAGCCGGCCTGCCGTGCCCTGGTGGCGGCGCGTGGCCTCGAGGCCGAGCGCGTATGGCCGTTGCTGGCGCTGATCCAGCGCAGTTTCTATGAGCAGGGCCTGGACGTGACCACGGCGCCGCAACTGGTCGACCTGGCCGAACAGGCCGGCTTCGACCGTGCCACCTTCGCCGAGGCCTTTGCCCGTGCCGATACCCGCGCCGCCACCGCAGCCGATTTCAGCTGGGTGCAGGGCCTGGGCATCGCCGGTTTTCCGACCTTGCTGGCCGAACGCAACGGCCAGCTGGCCTTGCTGACCAACGGCTACCAGCCGCTTGAGCGCCTGCAACCGTTGCTTGGCCGCTGGCTGCAGCAGGCCGCCTGTGCTTGATGTGCCGGGGTCGCCAGACCCTGTGCCGGGGAAGCCCGCTGCCGTGTCCGACCGCCTGAGCTGGGCGCAGATCCGTCGCCTGGCGTTGCATCACAAGAAGCACCTGTGGACCGCCAACCTGGTGGCCGTGCTCGCGGCCTGCTGCAGTGTGCCGATCCCGTTGCTGCTGCCGTTGCTGGTCGATGAAGTGCTGCTCGGCCACGGCGATGCCGCGCTGAAGTGGATGAACCACCTGCTGCCCAGCGCCTGGCAGGCGCCGGTCGGCTATATCGGCCTGATGCTCGTGCTCACCTTGTGCCTGCGCCTGGCCGCGCTGGCCTTCAACGTGGTGCAGGCCAAGCTGTTCGCGGGCCTGGCCAAGGACATCGTGTACCGCCTGCGGGTGCGCCTGATCGAGCGCCTCAAGCGCATTTCGCTCAAGGAATACGAGAGCCTGGGCAGCGGCACCGTGACCACCCACCTGGTCACCGACCTGGACACCCTCGACAAGTTCGTCGGCGAAACCCTCAGCCGCTTCCTGGTGGCCATGCTCACCCTGACCGGCACGGCGGCGATCCTGATCTGGATGCACTGGAAGCTGGCGTTGTTGATCCTGCTGTTCAACCCGTTGGTGATCTACTTCACCGTGCAGTTGGGCAAGCGCGTCAAGCACCTGAAGAAGCTCGAAAACGACAGCACCTCGCGCTTTACCCAGGCCCTGGCCGAAACCCTCGATGCCATCCAGGAGATCCGCGCCGGCAACCGCCAGGGCTATTTCCTCGGCCGCCTGGGCCTGCGCGCCCGCGAAGTGCGCGACTATGCCGTCGACTCGCAATGGAAGAGCGATGCCAGCGGCCGCGCCAGTGGCCTGTTGTTCCAGTTCGGCATCGATATCTTCCGCGCTGCGGCCATGCTCACCGTGCTGTTTTCCGACCTGTCCATCGGCCAGATGCTGGCGGTGTTCAGCTACCTGTGGTTCATGATCGGCCCGGTGGAGCAACTGCTCAACCTGCAATACGCCTACTACGCCGCCGGTGGCGCCTTGAGCCGGCTCAACGAGTTGCTGGCGCGTGCCGACGAGCCGCAGTACCCGGCCGCCAGCGACCCGTTCGCCGGCCGCGCCACGGTGGGCATCGAGGTGCGCGACCTGAGCTTCGCCTACGCCGACGAACCGGTGCTCGAACACCTCGACCTGGCGATTGCCCCTGGCGAGAAGGTGGCGATCGTCGGTGCCAGCGGCGGTGGCAAGAGCACCCTGGTGCAGTTGCTGCTGGGCCTGTACAGCGCCCAGGCCGGGACCATCCGCTTCGGCGGTGCGAGCCTGCAGGAAATCGGCCTGGAGACCTTGCGCGAGAATGTCGCCGTGGTGTTGCAGCATCCGTCGCTTTTCAACGACACGGTGCGCGCCAACCTGACCATGGGCCGCGACAGCAGCGACGAAGCCTGCTGGGAGGCGCTGCGCATCGCCCAGCTCGACGCCACCATCGGCGCCTTGCCGCAGGGCCTGGACAGCGTGGTCGGGCGTTCCGGCGTGCGCCTGTCGGGCGGCCAGCGGCAACGCCTGGCCATCGCTCGCATGGTGCTGGCCGAGCCCAAGGTGGTGATCCTCGACGAAGCCACCTCGGCGCTCGATGCGGCCACCGAGTACAACCTGCACCAGGCCCTGGCGCGTTTTCTCAGTGGCCGCACCACCTTGATCATCGCCCACCGGCTGTCGGCGGTGAAGCAGGCCGATCGGGTGCTGGTGTTCGATGGCGGCCGCGTGGCCGAAGACGGCGGGCACCAGCAACTGATCGCCGAAGGCGGGCTGTACGCCAAGTTGTACGGGCATTTGCAGCAGAGCTGAGGTCGGCGGCACCTGGGCCGCAGGGTTCGGCCAAATATCCCTTCTAAAATCCCTCCGCGCCGATGGCAAATCGCCTACGCTTTGCTTGTCTGGGTCGATCCGTGTCTTATCTACTCTGCGACAGGGAATACATGAAGGGAAATCGGACTCTCGAAGCGCCAAAGCTGCTGGGCATCATCTGGCCCTTTGTCGCGGTCGTGGTATTCCAGGTGCTGCTGGGCAGCATCAGCCTCTATGCATTATCTGCCGTGCGCGCCTATGTCGCCGGCGAAAGCCTTTGGTCCAAGGCCCAGAAGGACGCCATCCACTACCTCAGCCTGTACGCCGACAGCCGTGACGAGCGCACCTACCAGCGCTATCGCCAGGCCATCAGCGTGCCCCAGGGCGACCGTGAGATGCGCGTGGTGCTCGAACAGTCCAGCCCCGACCTCGAGGCGGCCCGCCAGGCCGTGCTGCAAGGCGGCAACCACCCCGATGACGTCGAACGGATCATCTGGTTCTACCGGCATTTCCGCCAGGTCAGCTATGTGCAGACGGCGATCCAGTACTGGGAGATCGGCGACGGCTACCTGCGCCAGCTCGACCTGCTGGCCGGCGAGATGCGCCAGCGTATCGCTACGGGCCAGGTCGAGGCGGCCGATGTGGCGGGCTGGAAGGCGCGCATCGTCGCCATCGACGATGGCGTCACCCCGGCGGCCAAGGCCTTCAGCGATGCCCTGGGCGAGGGTTCGCGGTTGCTCCTGCGCCTGCTCCTGACGATCAACCTGTTGACCGCGCTGTTCCTCATCGCCATCGCCTGGCGTCGTTCGAGCAAGCTGCTGGCCCAGCGCCAGGCCTTCGCCAGCGCCCTGCAGGAAGAAAAAGAGCGGGCGCAGATCACCTTGCAGGCCATCGGCGATGCAGTGATCACCACCGATGTGCACGGTTACATCGGCTACATGAACCCCGCCGCCGAGCAACTGACCCACTGGCACGCCGGCCAGGCCCAGGGGCTGCCACTGGCGGCGCTGTTCAGCCTGGTCGACGAGCAGGCTCGCGACAGCAGCGCCAGCCTGGTGGAGCAGGTGCTCGGCGGCACCCTCAACGGCGGCGCCGAACAGGCCCGGCTGATCCAGCGCCTGGATGGCAGCACGGTCTCGGTCAACCTGGTGGGCTCACCCATCCTCAACCAGGGGCAGGTCGCCGGTACCGTCCTGGTGCTGCACGACATGACCCAGGAACGCCAGTACATCGCCAACCTGTCGTGGCAAGCCACCCACGACGCCCTGACCGGCCTGGCCAACCGCCGCGAGTTCGAGTATCGCCTGGAACAGGCACTCAATGCCCTGGCGCGCCAGGCCGGGCGACACTCGCTGATGTTCCTCGACCTCGACCAGTTCAAGCTGGTCAACGACACCTGCGGCCATGCCGCCGGCGACGAATTGCTGCGGCACATTTGCGCGGTACTGCAATCATGCCTGCGTGAGAGCGACACGCTGGCGCGCCTGGGCGGTGACGAGTTCGGTGTGCTGGTGGAAAACTGCCCACCGGAGCAGGCCGAACGTATTGCCGAGCAACTGCGCCAGACCGTGCAGAGCCTGCATTTCGTGTGGAAGGGGCGCCCCTTCGTGACCACCGTGAGCATCGGCCTGGTGCATCTGGCGCAACTGCCCAGCACCCTCGAAGGCTCGCTGCGCGCCGCCGACATGGCCTGCTACCTGGCCAAGGAGAAGGGCCGCAACCGGGTGCAGGTGTACCACGACGACGACAGCGAGCTGTCTACCCGGTTTGGCGAAATGGCCTGGATCCAGCGCCTGCACGTGGCCCTGGAGGAAAACCGCTTCTGCCTGTATGCCCAGGAGATCGCCGCGCTCAGGCCCCACGAGGGCGCCGGGCATATCGAGATCCTGCTGCGCCTGCAGGACGAAAACGGCCGCACCATCTTGCCGGGCAGTTTCATCCCGGCAGCCGAGCGCTTCGGCCTGATGACCGCCATCGACCGCTGGGTGGTGCGCAATGTCTTCCAGGTGATTCGCGAGTGCCTGGACCAGGATCGCGAAGGGCCGCTGTCGATGTGTGCGATCAACCTGTCCGGCGCGAGCATCGGCGACGACATGTTCCTCGACTACCTGCAGCGCCTGTTCGTCGAGTACGCCATCCCGCCGCGCATGATCTGCTTCGAGATCACCGAAACCAGCGCCATCGCCAACCTCGGCAGCGCCATCCGCTTCATCAACGAATTGAAGGGGCTGGGCTGCAGGTTCTCGCTGGACGACTTCTGTGCCGGAATGTCGTCATTCGCTTATTTGAAGCATTTGCCTGTCGATTTCTTGAAGATCGACGGAAGTTTTGTCAAAGATATGCTCGATGATCCAATCAATCGAGCCATGGTCGAGGTGATCAACCACATCGGCCATGTCATGGGCAAACGGACCATCGCCGAGTTCGTCGAAACACCCCTGATAGAACAGGCTTTGCAGGAGATTGGCGTGGACTACGCCCAGGGCTACCTGATAGAGCGCCCTCAGCTGTTCACCACCGACAGCCTGCAACGCCAACGGATCGCGTCACGGCCGCTGCTGCACCGGGCACCGGGAACCTTCCGCTGACAACGCCGCCAGATCACAAGGATCAAGGAGCTGAAAGTGATTGACGCATTCGTTCGTATCGGACCGCTGATGGACCCCGCCAGTTACCCCCAATGGGCGCAACAGTTGATCGAAGACTGCAGCCAGGGCAAGCGCAGGGTGGTAGAGCATGAGTTCTACCAACGCCTGCGCGAAGGCCAGCTCAAACCGGCCACCATCCGCCAGTACCTGATCGGTGGCTGGCCGGTGGTCGAGCAGTTTTCCCTGTACATGGCGCACAACCTGACCAAGACCCGCTATGCCCGCCACCCGGGCGAGGACATGGCGCGGCGCTGGCTGATGCGCAACATCCGCGTCGAACTCAACCATGCCGACTACTGGGTGCACTGGTGCCAGGCCCATGGCGTGAGCCTGCACGACCTGCAAGCGCAGGACGTGCCACCGGAGCTCAATGGGCTCAACGACTGGTGCTGGCGGGTGTGCAGCACAGAATCGCTGGCGATTGCCATGGCCGCCACCAACTACGCCATCGAAGGGGCGACGGGGGAGTGGTCGGCGGTGGTCTGTGAGTCCGACAGCTATGCCCAGGGCTTTCCCGAGGACGGGCGCAAGCGCGCCATGAAGTGGCTGCGCATGCATGCCCAGTACGACGATGCCCACCCGTGGGAGGCGCTGGAGATCATCTGCACGCTGGCCGGCGAAAACCCGAGCCAGGGGCTGCGCAACGAACTGCGCAAGGCGGTGTGCAAGAGCTATGACTGCATGTACCTGTTTTTGGAGCGGTGCATGCAGATCGAGGGGCGCCAGGTGGGCCGGGCGAGGGCGGCGTTGGCGGCGGGCTGATTGTGGGGTGCCTGTGCCGGCCTCTTCGCGGGTAAACCCGCTCCTACAGAGGCCCCACAAACGGGCCCCCTGTAGGAGCGGGTTTACCCGCGAAGAGGCCGGCACAGGCAGTAGAAATCCTACTGCGCGTTAAACGCCTGCCCATTCACCCCAGTGCTATCCGGCCCCATCAGGTACAGATACACCGGCATGATCTCTTCAGGCAGCGGATTGTTCTGCGGATTCTCGCTCGGGTAGGCCTGCGCGCGCATCGCGGTGCGCGTGGCCCCGGGGTTGATGCTGTTGGAGCGCACCGGCGCCACGCCTTCGAGCTCGTCGGCGAGGGTCTGCATCAGCCCCTCGGTGGCGAACTTAGACACCCCGTACGCGCCCCAGTAGGCCCGGCCCTTGCGCCCGACACTGCTGGAGGTGAACACCACCGAAGCGTCCTCCGAGAGCTTGAGCAGCGGCAGCAGGGTGCTGGTGAGCATGAAGGTGGCATCGACGTTGATGTGCATCACACGCATGAAGTTGTCGCCGGAAAGCTGTTCCAGCGGTGTACGGGGGCCGATGATCGAGGCGTTGTTGAGCAGGCCGTCGAGGCGGCCGAACTGCTCCTCGATCATCACTGCCAGCTCGTCGTACTGGTGCGGCAGGGCGGTTTCCAGGTTGAACGGGATCACCACGGGCTGCGGGTGCCCGGCGGCCTCGATCTGGTCGTAGACCTCGTTGAGGTTGGCTTCGGTCTTGCCCAGCAGCAGCACGGTGGCGCCCAGGGCGGCATAGGCCTTGGCGGCTGCGGCGCCGATGCCACGGCCGGCGCCGGTGACCAGGATGACCCGGCCCTTGAGCAGGTCGGGGCGGGCGGTGTAGTCGTACATGGGGAGGTCCTTCGAGTTCATGGGCGCGGCGCCGTCCCCTGTAGGAGCGGGTTTACCCGCGAATTCGCCAGTCCAGGCGATCTCGATGCCTGATCAATCGCATTCGCGGGTAAACCCGCTCCTACAGGGGTGGCGCAGTGCCGGGGTTCGGCATGTCAGCAACCGCACAGCGCGCTGTCGATCACCTTGCGCAGGTCCAGCGGGTGGTCCACCACCACGTCGGCGCCCCAGTTGTTCGGGTTGTCCTGTGGATGAATATAGCCGTAGCGCACCGCTGCCGTACGGGTGCCGGCGCCGCGCCCCGACTCGATGTCGCGCAGGTCGTCGCCGACGAACAGGACGCTGGCCGGGTCCAGGTTGAGGGTGGTACAGGCCAGGGTCAGCGGCTCGGGGTCGGGCTTGCTGTTCTTCACGTGGTCCGGGCAGATGAGCAAGGCGGAACGTTCGGCCAGGCCCAGGCGCTGCATGATCGGTTCGGCGAAGCGCACCGGCTTGTTGGTGACCACGCCCCAGATCAGGTTGCCTTTCTCGATGTCGCTGAGCAGCTCGGCCATGCCGTCGAACAGCTTGCTGTGCACCGCGCAGTCGCGCTGGTAGCGCTCGAGGAACTCCAGGCGCAGGGCCTCGAAGCCCTCGGCGTCCGGGTCCATGGCGAAGGTGGTGGCGACCATGGCGCGTGCGCCGCCCGAGATCACGCCGCGGATCAGTTCGTCGTCCACCGGCGGCAGGCCGCGGTCGGCGAGCATCGCCTGGCAGATGGCGATGAAGTCCGGCGCCGTGTCGAGCAGGGTGCCGTCCATGTCGAAGAGTACTGCTCGCAAGCGCATGCTCATTCCTCGCGCAGGGTCTGGATCATGTAGTTGACGTCGACGTCGCTGCTGAGCTTGTAGTGCTTGGTCAGCGGGTTGTAGGTCAGGCCGATGATGTCCTTGACCTCGAGGCCGGCGACGCGGCTCCAGGCGCCCAGCTCGGACGGGCGGATGAATTTCTTGAAGTCGTGGGTGCCGCGCGGCAGCATCTTGAGGATGTACTCGGCGCCGATGATGGCCAGCAGGTAGGCCTTGGGGTTGCGGTTGATGGTCGAGAAGAACACCTGGCCGCCCGGCTTGACCATGCGGTAGCAGGCGCGGATCACCGAGGACGGGTCGGGCACGTGCTCGAGCATCTCCAGGCAGGTGACCACGTCGAACTGCCCAGGCATTTCCTCGGCCAGGGCCTCGGCGGTGATCTGCCGGTACTCGACCTGCACGCCGGACTCCAGTTGGTGCAACTGGGCCACGGCGAGCGGCGCCTCGCCCATGTCGATGCCGGTGACACTGGCGCCACGCAGGGCCATGGATTCGCTGAGGATGCCGCCGCCACAGCCGACGTCGAGCACTTTCTTGCCGGCCAGACCGACGCGCTCGTCGATCCAGTTGACGCGCAGCGGGTTGATCTCGTGCAGCGGCTTGAACTCGCTCTCGCGGTCCCACCAGCGGTGGGCCAGGGCCTCGAACTTGGCGATTTCGGCGTGGTCGACGTTGCTCATTGAACAGTCCTCGGGAACTTGTACTTCAAAGGTGCGCAGTATACCCGAGCGTCTGCGGCGCAGGGTCGCTATAATCGCCGGCTTTTAATGTGCGAACGACGGGGAGAGGCGATGCGCGAGCAACTTTTGGCGGCGGAGAAGGTGACCGGCATTCGCTGGCACGACGGCTGCCTGCACCTGCTCGACCAGCGTCTGCTGCCGGCGCAAGAGCGCTGGCTGACCTGCGACGATGTTACGCAGGTGGTCGTGGCCATTCGTGACATGGCCGTGCGCGGCGCCGCCGCCATCGGCATCGCCGCGGCCTATGGCCTGGTGCTGGCCCTCGAGGAGCGCCTGGCCCAGGGCGGCGACTGGGAGCTGGACCTGGAAGATGACTTCCTCAGCCTGGCCGAGGCGCGCCCCACCGCCGCCAACCTGTTCTGGGCGCTCAACCGCATGCGCGAACGCCTGCAGCGCGTGCGCCCGGAAGACGACGTGCTGGCGGTGCTGGAGGCCGAGGCGGTGGCCATCCACGAGAGCGACCGCGAGGCCAACCTGACCATGGCCCAGCACGGTATCGAGCTGATTCGCCGGCACCAGGGCAACCAGCAGGCCCTGCTGACCTATGGCAACGCCGGTGCGCTGGCCAGCGGCGGCTTCGGCACGGCCCTGGGGGTGATCCGCGCGGGCTTCCTCGAGGGCATGGTCGAGCGCGTGTATGCCGGCGAAACCCGGCCCTGGCTGCAAGGTTCGCGCCTGACCGCCTGGGAGCTGGCCAACGAGGGCATCCCGGTGACCTTGTGCGCCGATTCGGCGCTGGCCCACCTGATGAAGACCAAGGGCATCACCTGGGTGGTGGTGGGTGCCGACTGCATTGCCGCCAATGGCGACGTGGCGAGCAAGATCGGCACCTACCAGCTGGCGGTCAGCGCCATGCACCATGGCGTGCGCTTCATGGTGGTGGCACCGAGCACCAGCATCGACCTGAACCTGGCCAGTGGCGAGGACATTCCCCTCGAAGAGCGCGCTGCCGATGAGTTGCTGGACGTTGCCGGGACCCGCGTGGCGGCGGATGTCGAGGTGTTCAATCCGGTATTCGACGTGACCCCGGCCGACCTGGTCGACGTGATCGTGACCGAGCGCGGTATCGTCGAGCGGCCGGATACCGCCAAGCTGGCGCAGTTGATGTGTCGCAAGCGGTTGCATTGATCGTTGCCTGTGCCGGCCCCTTCGCGGGCAAGCCCGCTCCTACACGGACAACGCCGAACCTGGGATCAGCGATCTCCTGTGCGGGCTTGCCCGCGAAAGGGCCGGCACAGCCGCAGAAATTTCGATGCCCGGCACCGGCCCGAGCCCAACCGCCATATCTCCCCACCCGCACCGCCTTTGTGATAACATCCGGCAGTTTCCAAGACCGCCCACGACGGCGGCCTTCATTGCGCAGATCCATGGCACAACTCATTGATTTGTCGTAAGTCGTCGCACCCTTCTGCGTTGCGGCGGCGAGCTTCGTTCGGCCCTTGATGGAGGCTGCGAAGTTTCACCAGAAAAAGGAATCAGGCTTCTCATGGGCGAACTGGCCAAAGAAATCCTCCCGGTCAATATCGAAGACGAACTGAGACAGTCTTACCTCGACTACGCGATGAGCGTGATTGTCGGGCGAGCGCTGCCCGATGCGCGTGACGGCTTGAAGCCCGTGCATCGCCGCGTTCTCTATGCGATGAGCGAACTGGGCAACGACTGGAACAAGCCGTACAAGAAGTCCGCCCGTGTGGTCGGTGACGTCATCGGTAAGTACCACCCGCACGGCGACACTGCGGTCTACGACACCATCGTGCGTATGGCCCAGCCGTTCTCGCTGCGTTACCTGTTGGTCGACGGCCAGGGCAACTTCGGTTCGGTGGACGGCGACAACGCCGCGGCCATGCGATACACCGAAGTGCGCATGGCCAAGCTGGCCCACGAACTGCTGGCCGACCTGCACAAGGAAACGGTTGACTGGGTACCGAACTACGACGGCACCGAGCAGATCCCGGCGGTCATGCCGACCCGCATCCCCAACCTGCTGGTCAACGGTTCCAGCGGCATCGCCGTGGGCATGGCGACCAACATCCCGCCGCACAACCTCGGCGAGGTCATCGACGGCTGCCTGGCGCTGATCGACAACCCCGAAGTCACCGTCGACGAGCTGATGCAGTACATCCCAGGTCCGGACTTCCCGACCGCGGGCATGATCAACGGTCGCCAGGGCATCATCGAGGCCTACCGTACCGGCCGTGGCCGCATCTACATGCGTGCCCGCTCCACGATCGAAGACATCGACAAGGTCGGTGGCCGCCAGCAGATCGTCGTCACCGAGCTGCCGTACCAGCTGAACAAGGCGCGGCTGATCGAGAAGATCGCCGAACTGGTCAAAGAGAAGAAGATCGAAGGCATCACCGAGCTGCGCGACGAGTCCGACAAGGACGGCATGCGCATCGTCATCGAGCTGCGTCGCGGCGAGGTGCCGGAGGTGGTGCTGAACAACCTCTACCAGCAAACCCAGCTGCAGAGCGTGTTCGGTATCAACGTGGTCGCCCTCATCGACGGTCGCCCGCGCCTGCTCAACCTCAAGGACCTGCTCGAAGCGTTCGTCCGTCACCGCCGCGAAGTGGTCACGCGCCGTACCGTGTTCGAGCTGCGCAAGGCCCGCGAGCGTGGCCACATCCTCGAAGGCCAGGCGGTCGCGCTGTCCAACATCGACCCGGTCATCGCCCTGATCAAGGCCTCGCCGACCCCGTCCGAAGCCAAGGAAGCCCTGATCGCCAAGGCCTGGGAATCCAGTGCCGTGCAGGTCATGGTCGAGCGCGCCGGCGCCGAGTCCTGCCGCCCGCAAGACCTTCCCGAGCAGTACGGCCTGCGTGACGGCAAGTATTACCTGTCACCGGAACAGGCCCAGGCCATCCTCGACCTGCGCCTGCACCGCCTGACCGGCCTGGAGCACGAGAAGCTGCTGGCCGAGTACCAGGAAATCCTCGAGCAGATCGGCGAACTCATCCGCATCCTCAACAGCGCCCAGCGCCTGATGGAAGTGATCCGCGAAGAGCTCGAAGCGATCCGTGCCGAGTACGGCGATGCCCGTCGTACCGAAATCCTCGATGCCCGTCACGACCTCAACTACGGCGACATGATCCCGGAAGAAGAGCGCGTGGTGACCATCTCCCACGGCGGCTATGCCAAGACCCAACCGCTGTCCGCCTACCAGGCCCAGCGCCGTGGTGGCAAGGGCAAGTCGGCTACCGGCGTGAAGGACGAGGACTACATCGAGCACCTGCTGGTCGCCAACAGCCACGCCACCCTGCTGCTGTTCTCCAGCAAGGGCAAGGTTTACTGGCTCAAGACCTACGACATTCCCGAAGCGTCCCGCGCCGCCCGTGGCCGCCCGCTGGTCAACCTGCTGCCGCTGGAGGAGGGTGAGCGCATCACCGCCATGCTGCAGATCGACCTCGAGGCCCTGCAGCAGAGCGCCGACCCGGACGAAGAGCTGGAGGATGGCGATGACGGCGTGATCGAAGGCGAAATCGTCGAAGCGGAAGAAATCGACGAAGAAGACGGCGACACCCCTGAGTGGGTGGCCGAGCCGACCGGCGCGTATATCTTCATGGCCACCGCTTCCGGTACTGTCAAGAAGACCCCGCTGGTGCAGTTCGCCCGTCCGCGTTCCAATGGCCTGATCGCCTTGAAACTCAAGGAAGGTGACACCCTGATCGCCGCAGCCATCACCGACGGCGCCAAGGAAGTCATGATGTTCTCCGACGCCGGCAAGGTGATCCGCTTCGCCGAGAGCGTGGTCCGTGAAATGGGCCGTACCGCCCGCGGTGTACGGGGCATGAAACTGGGCAAAGGTCAGCAGATCATCTCGATGCTGATCCCCGAGTCCGGCGCGCAGATCCTCACCGCCTCCGAGCGTGGCTTCGGCAAGCGTACCCCGCTGTCCAAGTTCCCGCGTCGCGGCCGTGGCGGCCAGGGCGTGATCGCCATGGGCACCAAGGGGCGCAACGGTCTGCTGATCGGTGCCATCCAGGTGCAGGAAGGCGAGGAGATCATGCTGATCTCCGACCAGGGCACCCTGGTGCGCACGCGGGTCGGCGAAGTGTCCAGCCTGGGCCGCAACACCCAGGGCGTGACGCTGATCAAGCTGGCCACCGATGAGACACTGGTAGGCCTGGAGCGTATCCAGGAGCCGTCCGAGGACGAATTCGATGAGGCCATCGAAGGAGACGAGGAGGGCGTCGAGGCCGACGCGCCAGACGATGAAGCTGCAGGTGCCGAAGAGGCCCCGCAAGAGTAATGCAACAACCCGGACGGGGCGACCAAGGTCGCCCCGTTTGACTGATAACGGCGGGTAAAGCCAGGCCCTGTGGGAGCGGGCTTGCCCGCGAAGCAGGCGCTGTGGTGGATGGCACCGGCTTTGCCGGTGTTCGCGGGCAAGCCCGCTCCCACAGGGCACTGCAAACCCCATGCAATGGTTTTGTTCTGTTTAGAGCGAGAGTGGATGTGAGCAAACGAGCCTTTAACTTCTGCGCAGGCCCTGCCGCGCTTCCCGACGCTGTGTTGCAGCGTGCCCAGGCCGAAATGCTGGACTGGCGCGGCAATGGCCTGTCGGTGATGGAGATGAGCCATCGCAGCGACGACTACGTGGCCATCGCCGAGAAGGCCGAGCAGGACCTGCGTGACCTGCTGTCCGTCCCCTCCAACTACAAGGTCCTGTTCCTGCAGGGCGGCGCCAGCCAGCAGTTCGCCGAGATCCCGCTGAACCTGCTGCCGGAAAACGGCACCGCCGACTACGTCGAGACCGGTATCTGGTCGAAGAAGGCCATCGAGGAAGCGCGCCGCTTCGGCCACGTCAACGTCGCCGCCAGCGCCAAGCCCTACGACTACCTGGCCATCCCTGGCCAGAACGAGTGGAAACTGACCCAGAACGCGGCCTACGTCCACTATGCGTCCAACGAGACCATCGGCGGCCTGCAGTTCGACTGGGTGCCCGAGACCGGTGATGTGCCGCTGGTGGTCGACATGTCGTCCGACATCCTCTCGCGCCCGATCGATGTCTCGCAGTTCGGCATGATCTACGCCGGCGCGCAGAAGAACATCGGCCCGAGTGGCCTGGTGGTGGTGATCGTCCGTGAAGACCTGATCGGCCACGCCCGCAGCCACTGCCCGACCATGCTCGACTACAAGGTCGCCGCCGATAACGGCTCCATGTACAACACCCCGGCCACCTACTCCTGGTACCTCTCGGGCCTGGTGTTCGAGTGGCTGAAGGAGCAGGGCGGCGTCGAGGCCATGGAGCAGCGCAATCGCGCCAAGAAGGACCGCCTGTACGGCTTCATCGATGCCAGCGAGTTCTACACCAACCCGATCAGCCACAACGCCCGTTCGTGGATGAACGTGCCGTTCCGCCTGGCCGACGAGCGCCTGGACAAGGCCTTCCTGGCCGGCGCCGATGCCCGTGGTCTGCTCAACCTCAAGGGCCACCGCTCGGTGGGCGGTATGCGTGCATCCATCTACAACGCCCTGGGCCTGGAAGCCGTCGAAGCACTGGTCGGCTACATGGCGGAATTCGAGAAGGAGCACGGCTGATGGCTGAACAGGAACTCAAGGCACTGCGCGTGCGCATCGACAGCCTCGACGAGAAGATCCTCGAGCTGATCAGTGATCGCGCCCGCTGCGCCCAGGAAGTGGCTCGGGTCAAGACCGCCGAGCTGGCCGAAGGCGAGAAGCCGGTGTTCTACCGCCCCGAGCGCGAAGCTGCCGTGCTCAAGCGCGTGATGGAGCGCAACAAGGGCCCGCTGGGCAACGAAGAGATGGCGCGGTTGTTCCGCGAGATCATGTCTTCGTGCCTGGCCCTGGAAGAGCCGCTCAAGGTCGCTTACCTCGGCCCCGAGGGTACCTTCACCCAGGCCGCGGCCATGAAGCACTTCGGCCACGCCGTGATCAGCCGTCCGATGGCAGCCATCGACGAAGTGTTCCGCGAAGTGGCGGCCGGTGCCGTCAACTTCGGCGTGGTGCCGGTGGAAAACTCCACCGAAGGTGCGGTCAGCCACACCCTCGACAGCTTCCTCGAGCACGACATGGTCATCTGTGGCGAGGTCGAGCTGCGCATCCACCATCACCTGCTGGTGGGCGAGAACACCAAGACCGACAGCATCACCCGTATCTACTCCCACGCCCAGTCCCTGGCCCAGTGCCGCAAGTGGCTGGACGCGCACTACCCGAACGTCGAGCGCGTGGCGGTCTCGAGCAATGCCGAGGCAGCCAAGCGGGTGAAGGGCGAGTGGAATTCGGCCGCCATCGCCGGCGATATGGCGGCCAACCTGTACGGCCTGACCCGCCTGGCCGAGAAGATCGAGGACCGCCCGGACAACTCCACGCGCTTCCTGATGATCGGCAACCAGGAAGTGCCGCCGACCGGTGACGACAAGACCTCGATCATCGTGTCGATGAGCAACAAGCCCGGTGCCCTGCACGAGCTGCTGGTGCCGTTCCACGACAACGGCATCGACCTCACCCGCATCGAGACCCGTCCGTCGCGCAGTGGTAAATGGACCTACGTGTTCTTCATCGACTTCGTCGGCCACCACCGCGACCCGCTGATCAAGGCGGTGCTGGAGAAGATCAGCCAGGAGGCCGTGGCGCTGAAGGTGCTGGGGTCGTATCCGAAGGCAGTGCTTTGATCGGTGCCCCTGGAGCCGCTTCGCGCCTCTTCGCGGGCAAGCCCGCTCCCACAGATAATGTGCAAGACCATCTGTGGGAGCGGGCTTGCCCGCGAAGGGCTGCAACGCAGCCCCATTGGGCCTCCCAGACTGTCCTGATTTCTGAACAAGGTCCACACCCGTGGTAAATGCCGCAAAAACCAAATCCGCGCCAATCATCGACCGCCTGGTGGTGGTCGGCCTCGGCCTGATCGGCGGCTCGTTCGCCAAGGGCCTGCGTGAAAGCGGCCTGTGCCGCGAAGTGGTCGGTGTCGACCTCGACGCCCCGTCGCGCAAGCAGGCCGTGGCCCTCGGCGTGGTCGACCGCTGCGAAGAAGACCTCGCCGCCGCCTGCGTCGGCGCCGACGTGATCCAGTTGGCCGTGCCGATCCTGGCCATGGAAAAGGTATTGGCCCGTCTGGCCGCGCTCGATCTTGGCCACGCCGTCATCACCGACGTCGGCAGCGCCAAGGGCAACGTGGTGCGCGCCGCCCGCGAAGTGTTCGGCGCCAGCCTGCCGCGCTTCGTGCCTGGCCACCCGATCGCCGGCTCCGAGCAGAGTGGAGTAGAGGCCTCCAACGCCACGCTGTTCCGCCGCCACAAGGTCATCCTCACGCCGCTCGCGGAAACCGACCCGGCCGCCCTGGCCCTGGTCGACCGCCTGTGGCGCGCGCTGGACGCCGATGTGGAGCACATGCCGGTGGAGCGTCACGACGAAGTCCTGGCCGCCACCAGCCACTTGCCGCATCTGCTGGCCTTCGGCTTGGTCGATTCGCTGGCCAAGCGCAATGAAAACCTGGAGATCTTCCGGTACGCTGCGGGTGGCTTTCGCGATTTCACCCGAATCGCCGGCAGCGATCCGACCATGTGGCACGATATCTTCCTCGCCAACCGCGAGGCCGTCCTGCGTACCCTGGACACATTTCGCAGCGATCTCGACGCCTTGCGCGACGCGGTCGATGCAGGGGACGGGCACCAGCTGCTGGGTGTATTCACCCGCGCACGGGTTGCCCGCGAGCATTTCAGTAAAATCCTGGCCCGCCGGGCCTATGTGGACGCTATGAACGCCAACGATCTGATTTTCCTGGCCCAACCGGGTGGCCGCGTGTCCGGACGGATCCGCGTACCTGGCGACAAGTCGATTTCCCACCGCTCGATCATGCTCGGCTCGCTGGCCGAAGGCACCACCGAGGTCGAAGGCTTCCTCGAAGGCGAGGATGCCCTGGCGACCCTGCAGGCCTTCCGCGACATGGGCGTGGTCATCGAAGGCCCCAACCACGGCCGCGTGACCATTCACGGTGTTGGCCTGCACGGCCTCAAGCCGCCACCCGGCCCGCTGTACGTCGGCAACTCCGGCACCTCGATGCGCCTGCTCTCCGGCCTGCTGGCCGGTCAGCCGTTCGACGTCACCATGACCGGCGACGCTTCGCTGTCCAAGCGCCCGATGAACCGCGTGGCCAACCCGCTGCGCGAGATGGGCGCCGTGGTCGAGACCGGCCCCGACGGCCGTCCGCCGCTGACCATTCGTGGCGGCCACAAGCTCAAGGCGCTGGACTACACGCTGCCGATGGCCAGTGCCCAGGTCAAATCCTGCCTGCTGTTGGCTGGCCTGTACGCCGAAGGCACCACCACCGTCACCGAACCGGCCCCGACCCGCGACCACACCGAGCGCATGCTGCGTGGCTTCGGCTACGCGGTGCAGAGCAACGGTCCGGTCGCCTCGCTGCAGGCCGGTGGCAAGCTCACTGCTACCCGTATCGAAGTGCCAGCAGACATCTCGTCGGCGGCCTTCTTCCTGGTGGCCGCCTCGATCGCCCAGGGCTCGGAACTGGTGCTCGAGCACGTCGGCATCAACCCGACCCGTACTGGCGTGATCGACATCCTGCGCCTGATGGGCGGCGACATCACCCTGGAGAACCAGCGTGAAGTCGGCGGCGAGCCAGTGGCCGACCTGCGCGTGCGTGGCACCCAGCTCAAGGGCATCGAGATCCCCGAGGCCCTGGTGCCGCTGGCCATCGATGAATTCCCGGTACTGTTCGTCGCCGCCGCATGCGCCGAGGGCCGCACCGTACTGCGTGGCGCCGAAGAACTGCGGGTCAAGGAATCGGACCGCATCCAGGTGATGGCTGACGGCCTGATCACCCTGGGCGTGAAGTGCGAGCCGACCCCGGACGGCATCATCATCGACGGCGGCCAGATCGGCGGCGGCGAAGTGCACGGCCACGGCGACCACCGCATCGCCATGGCCTTCAGCGTCGCCTCGCTGCGCGCCAGCGCGCCGATCCGCATCCATGACTGCGCCAACGTCGCCACCTCGTTCCCGAACTTCCTCGCCCTGTGCGCCGAAGTCGGCATCCGCGTCGCCGAAGAGGGCAAAGCGTGAATACCCAGGCACCGGTCATCACCATCGACGGCCCAAGCGGTTCGGGCAAAGGCACGGTCGCCGGCTTGCTGGCCCGCGAGCTCGGTTGGCACCTGCTGGATTCAGGCGCGCTTTATCGGTTGTTGGCCTTCAACGCCAACAACCACGGCGTTGACCTGACCAATGAAGAGCTGCTGACCAAGCTCGCCGCCCATCTGGATGTGCAGTTCATCGCCGCCCAGCCCGGTAAGCTTCAACAGACCATCCTTGAAGGCGAAGACGTCAGCCAGGTCATCCGTACCGAAACCGTCGGCGCCGGTGCTTCGATGGTCGCTTCGCTGCCGGCAGTGCGTGATGCGCTGCTGGGCCGTCAGCGGGCATTCCGGGAAATGCCAGGTTTGATCGCAGACGGTCGCGATATGGGCACCGTGGTGTTCCCGGACGCGCCATTGAAGGTCTTCCTCACCGCCAGCGCCGAAGAGCGTGCCCGCCGCCGCTACCTCCAGTTGAAGGGCAAGGGCGAAGATGTTAGTCTGTCGAGTCTGCTAGATGAGATTCGTGCGCGTGATGAGCGCGATACCCAGCGTGCGGTGGCCCCGCTGAAGCCAGCGGCCGATGCCATCCAGTTGGATTCCACGGAGTTGTCCATCGAGCAGGTGTTGCAACGTATCAGGAGCGAGCTCGCCCAGCGCGATCTGCTCTGATAGCCAGGAAAGCATGCAGGGGCACCAGTCAACGTCCTGCAGGCTTTCCTTTACTTAAAACAAACCCACATTGTCTGGAATGTGGCGATGGGCGTCTGTTTCGCCCGAATCTACAGGAATTAAAATGAGCGAAAGCTTTGCAGAACTCTTTGAAGAAAGCCTGAAAACCCTCAATCTTCAGCCGGGTGCCATCATCTCCGGTATCGTTGTCGACATCGACGGCGACTGGGTTACCGTACACGCTGGCCTGAAGTCCGAGGGCGTCATCCCGCTCGAGCAGTTCTACAACGAAGCTGGCGAGCTGACCATCAAGGTCGGTGACGAAGTTCACGTTGCGCTGGACGCGGTCGAAGACGGCTTTGGCGAAACCAAACTGTCCCGTGAAAAAGCCAAGCGCGCCGAGTGCTGGATTGTTCTGGAAGCAGCTTTCGCCGCCGAAGAAGTGGTCAAGGGCGTTATCAACGGTAAGGTTAAGGGCGGCTTCACTGTCGACGTTAACGGCATCCGTGCGTTCCTGCCGGGCTCCCTGGTTGATGTCCGCCCAGTGCGCGACACCACCCACCTCGAAGGCAAAGAGCTGGAATTCAAGGTCATCAAGCTGGACCAGAAGCGCAACAACGTTGTCGTTTCCCGTCGCAGCGTGCTGGAAGCCGAGAACTCCGCCGAGCGCGAAGCCCTGCTGGAAACCCTGCAGGAAGGCCAGCAAGTCAAAGGTATCGTCAAGAACCTCACCGACTACGGCGCATTCGTGGACCTGGGCGGTATCGACGGCCTGCTGCACATCACCGACATGGCTTGGAAGCGCATCAAGCACCCGTCGGAAATCGTCAACGTTGGTGACGAAGTCGACGTTCGCGTCCTGAAGTTCGACCGTGAGCGCAACCGCGTTTCCCTGGGTCTGAAGCAGATGGGCGAAGATCCGTGGGTCGCTATCACTTCGCGCTACCCAGAAGGTACTCGCGTACAGGCTCGCGTTACCAACCTGACCGACTACGGCTGCTTCGCTGAGCTGGAAGAAGGCGTTGAAGGTCTGGTACACGTTTCCGAAATGGACTGGACCAACAAGAACATCCACCCGTCGAAAGTCGTTCAGGTTGGCGACGAAGTGGAAGTCATGGTTCTGGACATCGACGAAGAGCGTCGTCGTATCTCCCTGGGTATCAAGCAGTGCAAATCCAACCCATGGGAAGACTTCTCCGGCCAGTTCAACAAGGGTGACAAGATCACCGGTACCATCAAGTCGATCACCGACTTCGGTATCTTCATCGGCCTGGAAGGCGGCATCGACGGTCTGGTTCACCTGTCCGACATCTCCTGGAACGAAACTGGCGAAGAAGCCGTACGTCGTTTCAAGAAGGGCGACGAGCTGGAAACCGTCATCCTGTCGGTCGACCCAGAGCGCGAGCGCATCTCCCTGGGCATCAAGCAGCTGGAAGACGATCCGTTCTCCAACTTCGTTGCTGTCAACGACAAGGGCGCTATCGTCAAGGGCATCGTGAAAGAAGTTGACGCCAAAGGTGCAATCGTCACCCTGGCCGACGACATCGAAGCCACTCTGAAAGCTTCCGAAATCAGCCGTGACCGCGTTGAAGACGCGCGTAACGTCCTGAAGGAAGGCGAAGAGATCGAAGCCAAGATCATCAGCGTTGACCGCAAATCGCGCGTCATCAGCCTGTCGATCAAGTCGAAAGACGACGCTGAAGAGCGTGAAGCCATCCAGAGCCTGAAAAACGCTCCGGAAGCGGCTGCCGACACCACCATGGCCGCGCTGCTGCGCGAAGCTATGGCCAAGCAGAACTGAGTTCTGTTTGATCGGTAAAAAGGGGTGGCCTTCGGGTCGCCCTTTTTTTTGGGCCGTGTTCCGGGCGGGTG
>NZ_JACVVE010000064.1 GCF_016648105.1 Pseudomonas sp. S31
AACCCGCTCCTACACAGATCCCCTGTAGGAGCGGGTTCACCCGCGAATAGGCCGCCACAGGCTTACATCACTTCGACAGATAACGCATCCCATCCTCCAACCCCTGCAGGGTCAGTGGGTACATCTTGTCCTCGATCAGGTCGCGCACCAGGTGCGTCGAGGCAGTGTATTCCCAAGCCTGCTTCGGGTATGGGTTGATCCAGATGACCTTCCTGAATTTCTCCATGAAGCGCTGAATCCACACATACCCGGCTTCTTCGTTCCAATGCTCGACGCTGCCGCCCGGCTGGGTGATCTCGTAGGGCGCCATCGCCGCATCGCCGACGAACACCACCTTGTAGTCATCGCCGTACTTGTGCAGCAGGTCGAAGGTGGAGAAGCGCTCGGAAGTGCGGCGCAGGTTGTTCTTCCACACCGACTCGTAGACGCAGTTGTGGAAGTAGTAGTACTCCAGGTGCTTGAACTCGGTCTTGCAGGCCGAGAACAGCTCTTCGCAGACCCGTACGTGGGCGTCCATCGAACCGCCGATGTCGAACAGCAACAGCAGCTTGACCGTGTTGCGCCGCTCCGGGCGCATCTGGATGTTCAGCAGCCCGGCGTCACGGGCGGTATGGTCGATGGTGCCGTCGATGTCCAGCTCTTCGGCGGCACCCTCGCGGGCGAACTTGCGCAGGCGGCGCAAGGCCAGCTTGATGTTGCGCGTGCCGAGCTCGACCTGGTCGTCAAGATTCTTGTACTCGCGCTGGTCCCACACCTTCACCGCCTTGCCCTGGCGCTTGCCGGCCTCGCCCACGCGGATGCCCTCGGGGTTGAAGCCGCCCGAGCCGAATGGGCTGGTGCCGCCGGTGCCGATCCACTTGTTGCCGCCGGCGTGGCGTTCCTTCTGCTCTTCGAGGCGTTTCTTGAATTCCTCGATGAGCTTGTCCAGGCCGCCCAGGGATTGGATCTGCGCACGTTCTTCGTCGCTCAGAGAGCGCTCGAACTCCTTGCGCAGCCAGTCCTCGGGGATCAGCGCCTCGATGTGTCGGTCGAGGTTCTCCAGGCCCTTGAAGTAGGCGGCGAAGGCCCGGTCGAACTTGTCGAAATGGCGCTCGTCCTTCACCAGGATGGCGCGGGCCAGGTAGTAGAATTCGTCCATGTCGGCGAACACCACGTGCTTTTGCAAGGCGTGGTGCAGGTCGAGCAGCTCGCGCACCGACACCGGTACCTTGGCCGCACGCATTTCATTGAACAGGTTGAGCAGCATGGCTCGCCTCCTGTCAGCGGTTGCCGCGCCGGCTCATGAAGGCCAGGCGCTCGAGCAGTTGTACGTCCTGCTCGTTCTTGACCAGGGCGCCGGCCAGCGGCGGAATGGCCTTGGTCGGGTCGCGCTCGCGCAGCACGGCTTCGCCGATGTTGTCGGCCATCAGCAGCTTGAGCCAGTCGACCAGCTCGGAGGTGGAGGGCTTTTTCTTCAGGCCCGGCACCTTGCGTACGTCGAAGAACACGTCCAGCGCCTCGCTGACCAGCGACTCGCTGATCTTCGGGTAGTGCACGTCGACGATGCGCTGCAGGGTCTCGCGGTCGGGGAAGGCGATGTAGTGGAAGAAGCAGCGGCGCAGGAAGGCGTCGGGCAGCTCCTTTTCGTTGTTGGAGGTGATGATGATGATCGGGCGTTGCCTGGCCTTGATGGTCTCGTCGATCTCGTAGACGTAGAACTCCATCTTGTCGAGTTCCTGCAACAGGTCGTTGGGGAACTCGATGTCGGCCTTGTCGATCTCGTCGATCAGCAGGATGACCCGCTCATCGGCTTCGAAAGCCTCCCACAGCTTGCCCTTCTTCAGGTAGTTGCGCACGTCGTGGACCTTGTCCACGCCCAACTGCGAATCGCGCAGGCGGCTGACCGCGTCGTACTCGTAGAGGCCCTGGTGGGCCTTGGTGGTGGACTTGATGTGCCAGGTGATCAGGCGGGCGCCGAAGGAGGCGGCGAGCTGTTCGGCGAGCATGGTCTTGCCGGTGCCGGGCTCGCCCTTGACCAGCAGGGGGCGTTCGAGGGTGATGGCCGCGTTGACCGCCAGTTTCAGATCGTCTGTGGCGACGTAGTCGCGGGTGCCTTCGAACTTCATGGGGGGTTGTCCTCTGCTGGGGCCTGGGCCGGCCTCATTCGCGGGTGAACCCGCTCCTACAGGGGCGGTGAAGATCCTGTAGGAGCGGGTTCACCCGCGAAGAGGCCGCTTCAGGCAACACATAATTATCGATTTGCCCCCGACTATAACGCGGGGTCGGGCAGCTGGAAACGCAGACCAGGCATTCATTCCCTGAATGCCCCGTCACGGTCGCTCAGTCGGATTCAGGAGCAGGTTGCTCATAACGCGCATTGAACGCCTGAATGAAGCCGTTGCGCAGGATCTGCAAGAACGCCTCGAAGGCACTGATGTCCTGCTTGTGCACGCTGCCGCTGAGTTCCACGCGGGTGGCGAACTGGTTCTTCGGCTGGTTCTTCAGCACCGTTTCGGTCGCGCCCACCACTGCCTCCCACACCGAGCGGAAGAAGCCCTTGTCCTTCTCTTCGACGTCCTGCTGCCAGTCGAACACATCGACATCGCGCAGCAGCGGCTTGATGTAGCCGTTGAGCCGCCCCTGCTCGGCCTGGGCCTCGATCACCACGTCGCCATGTCCGGCGTTGAAGTCGAACTTGCCATAGGCGCTGGCGAAGTCGTTGAGCCGGCGCAGCTCGATGCCGGTGGCACGCAGGCGAAACTCGAAGTCGTCGAAGTCGCTGAACGGGTCGAAGGTCGCCCGGCTCTCGACCTTGGCGTCGCCCAGCAGCAGGGCTGTGGCTTCGAAGCTGGCGTCGCGCCGGCCTTTTTCATCGCGCACGTTGGTCAGGTTGTGGATGCTGGCTTGCAGTTGGGTGGCCTTGAGGTCGACCGGCGGTTTGGAGTTGAAGTTGCGGAACGTCAGGGTGCCGTCGTTGATACGCACTTCGTTGAGGGTGATCGGCAACAGTTTTTCCAACTGCTGGCGCCAGTCGGTGCCCTGGCCGGTCTGCGAGGCCTGCTTGCTGCCACCGTCGACGAAGTTCAGCTGCGGGCGCACGAAGGTCACTTCGGCGACCACGGCCTTGTCGTACCACAATGCACGCCAGCTGACCGAAAGGTCGATCAGCGGGGCATCGAGCAGCGGCACCGGTACCTTGCCGGTGGTCTTGACGATCTGCAGGCCATTGATCTGGTAGGCGCCGCGCCACCAGGCCAGGTCGACGTCGGCGACCTGGCCGCGGTATTCGCCCATGTCGGCCAGTTTGTCGTTCAGGTAGTCGCGCACCAGGTAGGGCAGGGCCAGGTGCAGCGCCACCAACAGCACGACCAGGCTGGCCAGGCCGACCAGTGGCCAGCGATAGCGGGCTTTCATCGGTAGATCTCCGCGACGGGTTGTGCGGTTGACCACAGGCCGTTCGGCTGAGTTCGAACGGGCTTCGCGGGGCTTTACGGGCAAAGGGGGCAGGCTTACCCTTGAGGTCTTTCCTGCTTTTTCTCAGTTCTCCAAGGACCCTGCCATGAGCCGTATCTTCGCAGACAACGCCCATTCCATCGGTAACACGCCGCTGGTGCAGATCAACCGCATCGCCCCGCGCGGGGTGACCATTCTGGCCAAGATCGAAGGGCGCAACCCGGGCTATTCGGTCAAATGCCGGATTGGCGCGAACATGGTCTGGGACGCCGAAAGCAGCGGCAAGCTGAAACCGGGCATGACCATCGTCGAGCCGACCTCGGGCAACACTGGCATCGGCCTGGCGTTCGTCGCCGCCGCCCGCGGCTACAAGCTGATGCTGACCATGCCGGCCTCGATGAGCCTGGAGCGGCGCAAGGTGCTCAAGGCCTTGGGCGCCGAGCTGGTGCTGACCGAGCCAGCCAAGGGCATGAAGGGAGCCATCGAGAAGGCCAACGAAATCGTCGCCTCCGACCCGGAACAGTACTTCCTGCCGGGCCAGTTCGAGAACCCGGCCAACCCGGCGATCCACGAAAAGACCACCGGCCCGGAAATCTGGAACGACACCGACGGCGCGGTCGATGTGCTGGTGGCCGGCGTCGGCACCGGCGGCACCATCACCGGGGTGTCGCGTTACATCAAGCAGACCCAGGGCAAGTCGATCCAGTCGGTGGCGGTAGAGCCGGTGGCTTCGCCGTTGATCACCCAGGCCCTGGCCGGTGAGGAACTGACCCCCAGCCCGCACAAGATCCAGGGCATCGGCGCCGGTTTCATCCCGAAGAACCTCGACCTGTCGCTGATCGACCAGGTGGTGACCGTGACCGACGACGAATCCAAGGCCATGGCCATTCGTCTGATGCAGGAAGAGGGCATTCTTTGCGGCATTTCCTGCGGTGCGGCGATGGCGGCGGCGGTGCGTCTGGCGGAAAAACCGGAAATGCAGGGTAAGACCATCGTCGTAATCCTGCCGGACTCCGGCGAGCGCTACCTGTCGAGCATGTTGTTCAGCGACCTGTTCAGCGAGCAGGAAAACCAGCAGTAATCATCCGGGCCGCTGATCCGGCGCAATATTCGGCGGCCTGGTTCATTGCACAATCTTCATGACGCGGATCTCGGCTGGATGGTTTGTCCCCAGGCGGGATGGGTTTATCATGGCCGGATGATTTTTCGGGAGCAGGCAGCGCTGGCCTGCTCTTTCTCCAAGGAGTGTTGCATGACCTTTTCCTTCGTCGCCAAGGCGGGTGTCCTGCTGGTGTTCTTCGCCAGCGTGCTGTTCGTGCACCTGCGCGGCAAGGCCCGCCTGCCGGTGTTGCGCCAGTTCGTCAACCATTCGGCGCTGTTCGCCCCTTATAACGCCTTGATGTACCTGTTTTCCGGCGTGCCGTCCAAGCCCTACCTGGACCGCCAGCGCTTCCCCGAGCTGGATGTGCTGAAGGACAACTGGCAGGAAATCCGCGAAGAGGCCATGCGCCTGTTCGACGAGGGCTATATCCGCGCTGCCGAAAAGGACAACGACGCTGGCTTCGGTTCGTTCTTCAAGAAAGGCTGGAAGCGTTTCTACCTGAAGTGGTACGACAAACCCCTGCCGTCGGCCGAAACCCTGTGCCCGCGCACCGTCGAACTGGTCAGCGGCATCCCCAACGTCAAGGGCGCAATGTTCGCTCTGCTGCCTGGTGGTAGCCACCTGAACCCGCACCGCGATCCGTTCGCAGGTTCGCTGCGTTATCACCTGGGCCTGTCCACGCCGAACTCCGACGCCTGCCGCATCTACGTCGATGGTGAGGAGTACGCCTGGCGTGATGGCGAAGACGTGATGTTCGACGAAACCTACGTGCACTGGGTGAAGAACGAAACCGACGTGACCCGGGTGATCCTCTTCTGCGACATCGAGCGCCCGCTGAGCAGCCCGCTGATGACCCGCATCAACCGCAAGGTCAGCGCCTTCCTCGGCCGCGCCACCGCGCCGCAGAACACCGATGACGAGCGCGTGGGCGGGATCAACCAGGCGTATGCCTGGAGCAAGTGCTTCAGCAACAAGATCAGCACCCATGTGAAGAAATTCAAGCGGGCCAACCCCAAGGCCTACCGCATTTTGCGGCCGGTGCTGGCGGTGGTGGTGGCGTACCTGTTGTATCGCTGGTTGTTCTGATAATTGGGGTGCCTGTGCTGGCCTCTTCGCGGGTAAACCCGCTCCTACAGGGAAAGCGCACCCCCTGTAGGAGCGGGTTTACCCGCGAAGAGGCCAGCACAAGCATCAGCTATTGCCCCACCCCCAATTCACCGCTATATTCCGAAACACATCAATCTTCAAAGCTCCCCCGATCATGCCAGCCATCCCTCCCACCACATGCTTTGCCCTCGCGCCAGTCGCGGGCATGGTCGTGCGTGGCAGCCAGCAGCCGGCCATGATCAGTCACTACCCCCCACCACCTGTCAGTGGCGTCGTAGGCGGCGTAGCTCCGCCTCCTTGCGTGGTCGTGCTGGGCTGATCGGCTTCAGGCCGAATCCCATCACCTACGCAACCTACTGAACACGGCCGGCTCCTTCCTACGCTGAAGCGCGCGCCCGCCGTTTGGCTTATTCGCCTAATACCAGGTGGCAATACATGTCTGTCTTCAACAAAGCATCCGTGGCCTCGGCGGCCACTACCAGCCTGTTCGTCCTGCTGTGGAGCAGCGGGGCGATCGTCTCCAAGCTGGGCCTGGCCCAGGCCAGCCCCTTCGCCTTCCTGCTGCTGCGCTCGGCGCTGGCGCTCACTGGCCTGTTGCTGATCGGCCCACTGCTCGGCCTGCGCTGGCCACGCAGCCGTGGTGCAGTGCTGCGCGCCCTGGGCACCGGCTGCGTGCTGCTGGGCGCCTATCAGATCTTCTACCTGCTGGCGCTCAACACCCATGTCACCCCTGGGGTGATGGCAACGGTGATGGGCGTGCAACCGATCCTCACCGTGGTGCTGATGGAGCGCCAGCGCTCGCTGAGCCGGCTGTTCGGCCTGGGGCTGGGGCTCGCCGGGTTGGTGATGGTGGTCTACCAGGGCATCAACCTTGGTGGGGTATCGTGGCTGGGCATGCTGTTCGCCCTGCTGGCGCTGGCCAGCATGACCTTCGGCTCGATCCTGCAAAAGCGCATCACCGACAATCCGATGGGCACGCTGCCGTTGCAGTACATCGCCGGATTCGCCATGTGCGCGGTGTTCGCGCCGATGCAACCCTTGCATGTGCAGTGGACCGGCAGTTTCGTCGGCGCGCTGCTGTGGATGGGGCTGGTGGTCTCGCTGCTGGCGACGTTGTTGCTGTACCGGTTGATCGCGCGGGGTAACCTGGTCAACGTCACCAGCCTGTTCTACCTGGTGCCGGCGGTGACCGCAGTGATGGACTTGCTGATCTTCGGCAACCGTCTGGCGCCGCTGAGCCTGCTGGGCATGGGGTTGATCGTGGTCGGCCTGCTGTTCGTATTCCGAAAGCCGGCAGCGCGCCTGGCCGAGGCGTAGGTCCTAGCGGAATTCTTCGGGGATGGCGTGGCGCAACACGCCTTCCTCGAAGTCCAGGGTGCCTGCTTCGCGCTGGGTCAGCAGGTAGTAGAGCAGGGTGTCGAGGGTGCGAGAGGGTGGTACCTCGACCGCCAGCATCTTCACGGCCGGCTCTGCCTGGCAGGGGCAGCCGAATTCCTCGAGTGCTGCACGCACCTGTTCGAGTTCAGCGGTGGCTTTCACCCGGATGCGAAAGACCGAGGCGCCACCACTGTGCTGTACGGCTTCGAACCAGGCCTGGTCGTCCTCCTCGGTGATGCTTATGGTATCGCCGGGGGCGATGCCGTAGGCATAGAAGGGGATGCTGTCGACCTGGTAGCCGGATTCGCTGCGCCTGGCCCAGAGGCCCTCGACCGAGGCGGGCGGGTAGCCCTGGGCGTCCTGTTGCAGGCGCCAGAGCACGATCTTGTAGTCGCAGGGCATGTTCGGGGGCCAGCTACAGGAGGGCGGCCTATGTTAATGCCCTTTGGCTGGTGTGTCTGTGGCGTTGTGGGTTTTGGGGCGCAAAGCGCCCCCAGGGCCTCAGAAGTAGTACCCGATATTGATGTTGGTCCGGTAATACCAGTCGTTGCTCCCCACCGAATTGGTACTGGT
Organism: Pseudomonas sp. S31; assembly: GCF_016648105.1. Lineage (GTDB taxonomy): Bacteria > Pseudomonadota > Gammaproteobacteria > Pseudomonadales > Pseudomonadaceae > Aquipseudomonas. The sequence continues at coordinate 7,592 of NZ_JACVVE010000064.1, forward strand.
CCACCCGGTGCCATTCTCCGCCCCACCGAAGGGGTTGGCGTTGCGCGCCCAGGTCAGGTCGACCCAGGCCATCACCGGCATCGCCAGGAACTGCGCGCCGACGGTGAACATCTGCGAGTCGTCCCAGCCGCTCTTGTCCTTCATCATGCGGCTGTAGTCGGTGTAGAACTTGATCTTCTTCAACTGCCCCAAGCTCGGCGTATATACGTCATAACCGACGTTGAGCGCGGCGATGGTGGCCTTGGAGGCGATCAGGTAGGCCGGGGTCAGGCCGTTGCCGCCCATCAGCACGGCGTCGTCGCTCACCCCGGCGGGGTTCTTCGGGTCGTACTCGTAGCGGATGGCCTGGCCGGTCACAGTCCAGGCGCCGCGGTTGATCAGGGCGTGCACGCCACCGGCCCAGTAGTCGCCATCGTCGTGGGTGGTGGCGTTGTACAGGTCGGCGGCGGCCAGGGAGGCGCCGATCTCGGTCTTCCAGCCCTCGCCGCTGAAGGTGCGGGCCACCCGGGCGTTGACCTGATGGCGCTTTTCGTTGTCCTGGCGCGCCTGGGTGAAGGCCACGGCGTTGTCGTCGAGGTCGCTGTAGCGGCCGATTTCCGGCGAATAGCGAATGCCGGTCGGCAGCATGCGCGGGAAGTAGCCGAGCTGCAGGTCCCAGTCACGGTCCTTGTAGCTGTACTTCAGGCCCGTGCCGGCGCTGACGCCATAACCCATGAAGAACGGAATGTGATAGCTCCAGCCGAACTGCGGGTAAGGCTCCAGGCCGAACGGCTTGAACGGCGCGCCCAGTTGCAGGTTGGACTGGTTGTCGAAGCGGTAGCCGACGAAGCCGCGGTCGATGGAGCGCTTGCCATCGTCCTGGAACCAGTAGCCGACATCGCTGAACAGCTGCCGGTGGCTGGCCTGTACGTCGAGACGGAAGGTGTCGAAGAGCAAGCGGCCGTTGTTCTCGGTGGTGTCCCAGTGTTCGTCGCGGTAGTTGACCCGCAGCGCGCCGCCGATGTCCAGCGAGCTCTGGCCGTCGTCGCTGCGCCAGGCGATGTGCGGGAACGGCTTGCGTGCGCTCGGCGGCTGGTCGGGTGCGGCGGGGCCGGGTTCGGACGCGAAGGTGGTGCAACTGCCTAAAACCATACCAAGGGAAATCACAAATCGTTTCATGCTGTGCCCTGCAAGGTTGGAGCAGTTTTCGCAAGCAACAGCCGTCCGTCACCCCTGGGGCAGGGGCGTTTAGGCGGTGGCTGTGGAATGCGAAAGACTGGGGGGTGGGTTTATTGTTTTGTTATTTGGGTTGCCTGGGCCGGCCTATTCGCGGGTAAACCCGCTCCTACAGGGGGCCCCCTGTAGCGAAGAGGCCGGCTCAGGTTCAGAGGTCCAGCACCAGGCGCTTGCTCTTGCACCCGGATACACACACCATCATCGAACCATTGGCCGCGCGCTCGGCCTTGGTCAGCACACCGTCGCGGTGGTCGATATCGCCTTCCAGCACGCGCGTCTCGCACGAGCCGCACACGCCCTCCCGGCAGCTGTATTCGATATCGCAGCCGGCTTCGAGCAACACATCCAGCAGGTTCAACCCAGGCTCGACGCTGAGCGTCTTGCCCGACTTGCTCAACTCGACGCTGTAGCTGGCCTGGGCGTCCTCCGCCGCCGCCACTTCTACTGCGCTGAAGCGTTCGATATGCGCATGCTCGTAGCCGAGCCCGGCGCAGGTCTGCTCGAAGGCATCGAGCATCGGCGTCGGCCCGCAGCAGTAGAAATGGGTGCCGGCCGGGTGGCCCGCCAGGTAGGCGCCCAGGTCCGGTAGCCCACCCTTTTCATCGTTGAAGTGGTAGACCACCTTGGCCCCCAGCGCGGCGATCGGCTCCAGCAACGCCGCCTCGCGCCGCGAGCGCGCGCAGTAGATCAGCTCGGCCGAGCGCCCCAGCGCCAGCAACTGGTTGAACATGCAGAAAATCGGCGTGATGCCGATACCGCCGGCCACCAGCACGCTGTGGTTGGCGTGGGTATCGAGGGCGAAATTGTTGCGTGGCTGGGAGATCTTCAGCTCCATGCCTACCCGCAGCTGCTCGTGCACATAGCGCGAGCCACCGCGGCTGCTGCGGTCGCGAAGGATGCCGACCACGTAGCGGCCCCGGTCGCTCGGCGCGTTGAGCAGCGAGTAACTGCGCACCAGCCCGTTGGGCAGGTGCAGGTCGATGTGCGCGCCCGCCTCGAACGGCGCGAACACGGTATCGCCCCACGGGCGCAGCTCGACGCTGATGATCCCGTCGGCCTCGTAGCGCAAGGTATGCACCAATGCACTGATAAGGGAGGAATTGGACATCGTTCACCTCGCAGGTCGTGGCTCAGGCCAGTTGCTTCGTTTCGATCAGGGCCAGCTGTTCCTTGGCCTTGCCCTTCAGGTAACGGCGCAGGCGGACCACGCCCAGGTCATGCTGGTAGAGGTTCTCGCGCTGGTTGGCGTCGAACTCCATGAACTCCAGCAGCACCCGATCCTGCTCCAGCACTGCCCAGTGGCGGGCTTCCAGGCGGTTCTTGTAGAGGAACCGCCAGGTGTCGCGCTGCCAGCCGGTGAGCGGGCGCGCACGCCAGTGGAACACCGCCGACAAGGCGCGGCTGCTCGGGGTGTAGCTGCCGATGATGGTGAAGTTGCCGCCTGGGCCGCCGGTTTTCGGGTAGGGGATTTCCAGGCGCAGCCAATGGCAGCCGTTGTCGAGGAATTCGGTCCAGTCGAAGTTGACCCCGCGCTGGCCTTCCTTCTCGAAGAAGAAACCTTGTTCGGTGTCGCGGGTGACGAACTTGGCGGTGGCTTCGCCTTCGCTCATCGAGTGCGACATCTTGTGCAGGTAGGTGCCGTGCATCGGGTCCATGACGTTGTCCAGCACGTAGCGGTAGTCGCCTTTCCACTCGGTGTAGCAGAGGAAGCTGCTCCACTCGGGCGAGGTCAGTTGCTCGGGCAGCACCAGCTCCGGCGGCTCAGCCAGGTGCGGGTCGGTGGCGTTGAACAGGAAGATCGCGCCAGCGGCTTCGCGGGTATGGAACATCCGCGTCGGGCGGCTGCCTTCGAGCTTGCAGCCAGGGCTGCCGGGGACCTTGGTCACGGTGCCGTCGCAACGCACTTCGATACCGTGATAGGGGCATTGCAGGCGGTCACCGAGCACCGGCCCCTGGGACAGCGGTGCGCCGCGGTGCGGGCAATGGTCCTCGAGGGCATGCACGCGCCCATCGTTGTCGCGCCACAGGGCGATCTTGTAGCCCAGGCGGCGGATCGAGCGCGGACGGTCGGTCAGCAGCTCCGATGGCAGCACGGGAAACCACAGGTCTTTCAGGCCATTGGCCAGGTGTTGCTCAACAGGGTCCACGGAGAGTTGCATGTTCATCTTGTTCTACCTCCAGCGGGTCATTCGCCCAGCCGTGCCATCAGGGTTTTGAATGCGTCTTCGGTCCACTCGCCGCTGGTCAGCGGGCAGGGCGGGCCGGCCAGGTCGAGGTGAGCGAGCAACTCGCCCAGCTCGCTCACGCCGTTGCCGTAGGCGCGTTCGATGGAGTCGCCGAGCAGGTCCTCGAACGGCGTGTTGGGGCGTTTTCGCGCCTGATGGGGTTGCAGGTAAACCTCGGTGTCGCTCATGGGATGGTCCTCAGTTGTTCTTTGGTTTGTCGGTGAGGAATTTGCCTTGGGGCGCCTCGACATGCTGCTGGCGCCGGGTATTGCCGTCGATGCCGCCAGCGATCGCCCATTCGGCGAACACGGTCGGCCCGGGTTCGAATTCGCGCGGTTGCCACTCGCCGGTCAGTTGGTCCTCGTCGGCGTAGTACTCCACCAGCGCGCCTGCCGGGTTCTTGAAGTACCAGAAGAACGCCGAGGACACCGGATGACGGCCCGGGCCGATTTCGGTGGCCCAGCCGCAGCGGGAGATGTGCATGCCGCCCCCGAACACCTCGTGCAGGTCACGCACGGTGAACGCCACGTGGTTGAGGCCGGCACGTGGCGCCGGCAGTTGCAGCATGAACAGGTCGTGGTGGCCGCCTTCCTCGGCGGTGCGCAGGAAGGCGCCGCGGTTGGGGTAGCGGTCCGAGGCCTGGAAGCCGAAGCGTTCGTGGTAGAACGCTTCGCAGGCGTTGACGTCCTTGACGAAGAACACCACGTGGCCCACTTCGATCGGGGTGGCTCGCTCGTAGACCGGTGCCGGCTTGTTGATCCGGCCCTTGGTCTGCCAGGTGTTGTGGCCGCTGCACTCGAGGTCCAGGGCGCGCTTGCGGGTCACTTGCAGTCGGATAGCCAGGCCGTTGGGGTCGGTGCAACCGATGCGGCCATTGCCTTCGACGAATCCTGGGTCGTTGGCGATGCGCTGGCTGTAGAGCGCAAGGTCGGCCTCGCTTTCCACGCCCCAGACCACCTCGCGCACCGTCGAGCCCGGCTCGATGGCCGGCGGCAGGCCCGGTTTGTCGATGGCGGCCAGCACCACGCGGCAGCCGTTGAGGGTTTCGAAGACGACTTGGTCGGGCGCTTCGCTGACCTTGGCCAGGCCCCAGTCGCTGAAGAAGCGCACGCAGGTGGCCAGGTCCTCGACCCCGTAGGTGACTTCGTCGATACCCAGAACGCTCATTGCCCAGCCTCCACGCCGGCCCAGGCCAGCGGTTGTTCGTTCATGCCCCAGTAGAGGCTTTTCTGTTCCATGTACTGCAGGATGCCCAGGCGACCTTTCTCGCGGCCCAGGCCGCTGTCGCGCCAGCCGCCGAACGGTGTCGAGATGGAAAACTGCTTGTAGGTGTTGACCCAGACGGTACCGGCCTGCAGCCTGCGGCCCAGGTTCCAGGCGCGCTTGTAGTCGCGGGTCCAGATACCGGCGGCCAGAGCATACAGGCTGTCGTTGGCCTGCTCGATCAGTTCGGCCTCGTCGTCGAACGGCATGGCCACCAGCACCGGGCCGAAGATTTCCTCCTGGCATACCTGCTGCTGGTTGCCCAGGCCTTCGAGGATGGTCGGCGGGTAGAAGTAGCCCTGGTCGAACAGCCCACCCTGCGGGCGCTCGCCGCCCAGGCGCAGGCGGCCACCTTCGGCCAGGCCCAGGGCCACGTAGCGCTCCACCGACTCGCGGTGCGCGGCGCTGATCAGCGGGCCCATCTGCGTGCGTTCGTCGGCTGGGTCGCCCAGGCGCAGCTGCGCGGCGGCGGCGGTCAGGCGGGCCATGAACGGCTCGTAGAGGGCGCGGGCGACGAACAGCCTGGAGCCTGCGATGCAGGCTTCGCCCGAGGAACTGAAGATGCCGTACAGCACCCCGGCCACAGCGTGGTCGAGGTCGGCATCGTCGAGCACGATGGTCGGCGACTTGCCGCCCAGCTCCAGCGATACCGGCATCATCTTGTCGGCGGCGATGTGGGCGATGTGCTTGCCGGTGCGGGTGCCGCCGGTGAACGACACGCGCTTGACCAGCGGGTGGCGGGTCAGGGCGTCGCCCAGCAGCGAGCCTTTACCTGGCAACACGCTGACCAGCCCTTTGGGCAGGCCGGCATCGTCGCAGATGCGCGCCAGTTGCAGGGCCAGCAACGGGGTGATTTCCGCAGGCTTGATCACCACCGCGTTGCCTGCGGCCAGGGCCGGCGCGACCTTCTGCGCTTCGCTGGCAATCGGCGAGTTCCACGGCGTGATCGCCGCGACCACGCCCATCGGCTCGTACACGCTCATGCTGATGAAGTCGCCGCGCGACGGGGTGATGGTTTCCTCCAGGGTCTCGCAGGCAGCGGCGAAGAACTGGAAGGTGCCGGCGGCGCTGGCCACCAGGGCGCGGGTTTCGTTGATCGGCTTGCCGTTGTCCTGGCGCTGCAGGTGGGCCAGTTCCTCGGCGCGCTCGCGGATCAGCCCGGCGATGCGGTACAGCACGGTGGCGCGCTCGTGCGGCTTGCGCTGTGCCCAGCCGCTGTGCAGGAAGGCCTGGTGGGCACCCTGCACCGCAGCCTCGACATCGTCCAGGCTGGCAGCGTTGAGCCAGGCCACCGGCTCGCCGGTGGCCGGGTAGCAGGTGGCGTAGCGCTCGCCACCACCCTGGCGCCAGGTACCGGCGATGCAGATGGGTAAGGTCTGTTGCGAAGTCATGGGCAATCCCCTAGATGGAAATGGCATGGGCGTGGTTGCCCAGGGCACGGACCACGCTGAACACGGTCAGCGCCGAGGTTTTCGGGTTGGCCTGCAGCGGCTTGCCGCGCAGGCTCATTTCGAAACCACCAAAGGCGCCGCGAGCCTGGACCTGATGCACGTTCTCGTCGCTCAGCGGGTCGGCGACCAGGGTCACCTGGGTGCGGTCCAGGCCCAGGCCGGCCAGCGACAGGGTGGCCGCCACGTTGGCGTTTTTCGGGTACAGGCGCGCGGCCTCGCGGGCGCTGCCCTGGAAAATCACCGTGGCTTCGCTGATGCTGTCGAGGTCACAGACCTGCTCGGCCGGGGTGTTCTTCCACGCCCTGGCCGGCTTGCGGCCGGTATAGCTGACGGCATCCAGGCCACCCACCTTGGCGGCCGACAGGGCATCGATGCCACCGATGGCGCCAGGCAACAGCTCGATGCGGGTATTGCCGCGTTCGGCCGCTGCCTCCAGGCGTTCCACGAGGCCGGGTTCGGACAGTGCGCCCACCGAGACGACCAGGCACGGGATGCCGCGCTCCAGGGCCGGCAGCACGTGCTCTTCGATGGCGCGGTGGCCGGCGCACTCGACCAGCAGGTCGGGACGCGCCTCGGCCGGCAGCGCCGTCAGCACCTGGGGCGGCCGCTTGAAGCTGGCCAGGCGCTGGCGCACCAGCTCTGCCGAGCCCGCCGAGGCGATCACGGCATCGACGCACAATTGCGGGTCTCGCTCCAGCAGTTCCAGCACGCCGACGCCGATGGCGCCACAGCCGATCATGGTGATATGCAGCATGGCGCGTTCCTCAGGCAGTGGCCTTCTGGGCTTTGGTTTCGCTGTTGGGCGGGCCGGCGAACTGGGTGGCGAAGTTGCCGACGGCGAGCATGTCGACTTCCAGCAGGAACGGCCCAGGCTGGCTGAAGGCGCTTTCCAGCACCGTGCCGAAGTCCTTGAGGTCGCGCACCAGGCCATGGCGGATACCCATTGAGGCGGCCAGTTGGGTGTAGTCAGGGGTGTGCAACTCGACGTAGGCGTGGCGGGCGCCGTAGATGGCGTCCTGGATGTTGCGGATCACCCCGTAGCGCTGGTCGTTCATCAGCAGGATCACCACGTTGGCCTTTTCCTGTACCAGGGTCGCCAGCTCACCCAGGTTGAGGATGAAGCCGCCGTCGCCGGCCAGGGCGAACACCTTGCGTTGCGGATCGTATTCGGCGGCGGCGATGCCAGCGCCGATGCCCATCGCCAGACCTTGGCCAATGCCACCGCCCAGTGCATGCACGCCGGCCTGTGGGTGATACAGGTCGAGCAGGCGGTTGCCCCAGATGCTGTTGGACAGGGTCACGTCGCGCACCCAGGTGAAGTTGCGCCCGGTCATGCCTTGCAGCTGCTCGACCATCGTCGCGTACGGGCCGAGGTCGGCGACCAGTGCGGCGCGCGCCTTGCTGCGCACGTCCTTGAGTTCGGCGAGGAACTGCGGGTCGGTCTGCAGGCGGCCTTCGAGGCGATCGGCGAGGGCGTCGAGGGTCAGCGCGGCGTCGCCGCAGACGAACAGGTCGCTGGAGTAGCTGCGCCCTTCGATGGCCGGGTTGGCATCGATGCGCAGGGTATTTTCCGGCAGCTTCAGGGCGTACTTGAAGGTTTCGTTGCTGCGCAGTCGCGAGCCTGCGATCAGCAGCGCGTCGCAGCTTTGCATGAAGCTTTCGACCAGGCGGTTCTGCGAGAACGCGCCGAGGCAGCGTTCGTCGTCTTCGTTGACCACGCCGCGGCCCTGGGTCGAGGTGATCACGCCCACGCCCATGTCCAGCAGGCGCTTGACCGCCTGGCCGGCATGCCGCGCACCGCCACCGAGCCACAGCAGCGGGCGCTTGGCCTTGAGCATGCGTTCGACCAGTTGCTCCAAGGCTTCCGGGGCGGGCGCCGCGACCGGGATCGGCAGTGGCGTGAGGTCGGCGGGCATCGGCACGAAGGTGGATTGGATGTCGATCGGGATTTCCACGCTGACCGGCCCGGTCGGGGCGGTCAGGGCGGTCTGCACGGCCAGCTTGATGGTGCTCAGCGCGGTTTCCACACTGCGCACGCGGAACGCCGCCTTGGACACCGCCTTGAGCATGGTCAGCTGGTCGCGGGCCTCGTGGATGTAGGCGAACTCCTGGTCCAGGTAGGGCGTTTCGATCTGCCCGGTGATGTGCAGCAGCGGCGTGCCGGCGGTCAGTGCCTCGACCATGGCCCCGGCGGCGTTACCGGCGGCGGTGCCGGTGGAGGTCAGGCACACACCCAGGCCACCGCTGCTGCGGGCATAGGCATCGGCCATGTTGGTGGCGCCGGCTTCGCCGCGGGCCATGACGAAGCGGATGTTGCCGCGCACGGCGAAGGCATCGAGGATCGGCATGTTGTGGATGGAGATCACGCCGAACGCGGCCTTGACCTCGCATTGCTCGAGAAACGCGGTGATGACCGCGCCCACGGTGACATTATTATTATCGTTACGCATGGCGGGACAGGCCTCCAGAAACATCGATATGACTGCCGGTGGTGTAGGACGACAACGGCGAAGCGAGGAACAGGATGGCTTGGGCGGCCTCTTTCGGCAGGCCCAGGCGACCCAGGGGAATCTGTTTACGGCGGGCCAACTGTGCGGTCCATTGCCGCCAGCCCAGCGCTCGCTCGTCACGGGCCTCGAAACGGCGGCGCCATTGCCCGGACTCGACCAGGCCGATGAGGATGCCGTTGACTCGGATATCGTGTTCGGCGAACTCGAAGGCCATCGAGCGCACCAGGTTCTTCAGCCCGGCGCGGGCAGCCGAGGTGGCCACCATGTGCGGCTCCGGCTGGCTGGCCAGCAGCGAGTTGACGCAGACGATCGAGGCGCCGGCCTGGCCTTGCAGTTGCGCCATGAAGGCGCGTACCGGGTTGATCACCGAGAAGAACTTCAACTGCAGTTCGTCCTGCCAGGCCGCGTCGGTGGTGTCGGCGAAGGTCGACACCCGGCCCTGCCCGGCGTTGTTGATCAGTACCCGGGCCGGGCCCAGTTCGGCCTCGCTGGCGGCGGCGAAGGCACGTACCGCCTCGGCATCGAGCACGTCGCATACCTGCGCCAGCAGGCGCGCCTGGGGAAACCGTTCGCGCAGGCTGGCTTCGGCGCTGCGCAGGCGCTCGCCGTCGCGCCCGCAGAAGGCCACCCGGGCCCCGGCTTCGAGCAGCAGTTCGACGCAGGCCAGGCCGATGCCGGAAGAGCCGCCGGTGACGATGGCGGTGCTGTCGTGCAGTGAATAGAGGTTCATTTCAATCCCTCATCAGCGCGGTGACCTGGCCGTGGCCGGCACCAGGCCTGTAGTTGAGCAGGCGTGACAGTTCGTCGGCGCTACCGCGCACCTGGCCCAGCAGGTTTTCGAAGTTGACGTGGCCGATCTGCACGGTGGGGATGGTCAGGCCCAGGGCCGCGGCAACCCGACCGCTGGCGTCGCGCACGGGAGCTGCGACCGTGGAGATGGTCTGTTCGAAGAAACCCTCGCCGCTGACGTAGCCGCGCAGGCGGTCGGCCTGCACCAGGTCGAACAGCTCCAGCACGGTTTTCGGCGTGCTCGGCGAGTGTTGTTCCAGGTGCTCCTCGGGATACAGCTCGCGCAGTTCGGCCAGGCTCAGGTCGGCCAGCAGCACGCGCCCGAGCACCGTGGCATGGGCGGGCAGGCGGGTGCCGACGGTGACGGCGCTGGAGAACACCGAGGGTGGCGAAACCTTGGCCACGTAGACGATCGAGCGGCCATCGCGCACCACCAGGTTGCTCGGGTAGTTGAGGTGGTCGCACAGGCGCGCCAGCAGCGGCTGGCCGAGTTCGGTCAGTTCCAGCGAGGCCAGGTACTCGAAGCCCAGGCGCAGCACCGACATGCCCAGGCGGTACTCGTTGCCGCTGCGGTTGACGAAGCCCATGGTTTCCAGGGTGGTCAGCAGGCGGAAGATGGTCGAGCGAGGCAGCGACAGGCGCCGGGCCAGTTCGGGCGCGGTCAGGGTGCGGTTCTGCCGGCTGAATTCGCACAGCAGCAACAGGCCGCGCTCCAGGCCGGGGACGATGTACTTGTCCTGGTTTTCCTTCGAGGCATCCATATCGTTCATTGCACGCTACCTGTGAATGAGGCTTGCAGTGCCCGGGCCAGGCGCCCGGTCACGGTTTCCGGTTGTTCGATGGCGCAGGCATGGCCGGCGCCGTTGATCAGGCTGAACGGCGCGGCGAAGGCCGTGGCCAGTGCACGGCAGTCGTCCGGCCGGGTGATGCCGTCGGCGCTGCCGCAGTGCACTTCGCAGGGCACGCTTTGCGGCAGGTAATGCAGCAGCGCGTCGCCGCACAGCAGCTCGATGGCCTGGCGATAGCCCTGGGGCACCAGCCGCGCCATGTTCCAGCGCACCCAGGCCAGCGCGCTGGCACTGGCGGTAGGCGACAGCAGGTTGGCGCTGCGCGCTTCGGCCAAGCCTTCGACGCCGATGCGCTCGAGGTCCTCCAGGCGCTTGGTACGTACCGCGCGGCCCTGCTCGGCCTGGGCCGGCGCGCCATAGCCGCGGGCCGGGCTGAGCAGCACCAGGCGGGCGATCCGCTCGGGCTGGGCTTGGGCCAGTGCGGCGGCGGTCATCGCGCCGAGCGAATGACCGACCAGCACACAGCGCTCGACCTGCAGGGCATCGAGCAGGCTGGCCAGGCGCTCGGCGTAGTCGCTGGCGCGCGGGCTGGCGGGCGCCAGCGGCGAAGAGTTGCCGTAGCCCGGTGCGTCCCAGGCGATCACCCGGGCCAGGTGGCCCAGGCCCTGAGCCACCTGCAGCCAGCTCGCCGCGCCCGAACCGATGCCGTGCAGCAGAACCACGGCGTCACCGCTGCCCGCTTCGCGGATCGCCTGCTGGCTGTCGCCCAGGCGCAGCAAGCGCTCCGGGAACTGCCGCTGGAGTTGCCCCAGCAGCGGCGTGGTGAGTGTTTCGGCAACCGACGACATGGGCCTACCCGCGCTTGATCGAAGCCAGCGGGTGGGCTGGCGGATAGGTGGGGGTGACCGGCTTCTTGGCGCCGAGCATCACGCACATCAGCGCGTCTTCGTCACCGATGTTGATCTCTTCGCGGTACACCCCTGGTGGTACCGAGATCAGGTCGCGGTCGGTGAGGATGGTCTCGAAACGCTCGCCGTCCTTCTCGATCACTACCTTGAGCTTGCCGCGCAGCACGAAGAACACTTCCTCGACGTCGGTGTGCAGGTGGGGCGGGCCTTCATGGCCGGCCGGAATCACCATGGTGGAGAAGGTGAAGTGCTCGGACGGAATGGTGTTCATGTCGCTGCCCACGCCGGTACCACCGGTGCCCACGTAGCGCATCTGCGCGCGGCGGAACTTGGGGTCGTAGTCGGCCTGGAACTTCAGCGCGTCCCAGTCGTAGCGGCGGGTTTCGTAGCGGGCGATGCGGGTCTGCATCCATGCGGCCAGGTCGGCGCCGGCCGGCTGCTCCCAGGTTTTCGGCGCGTCGGTGGCTTGGGGCTGAAGGGAAAGGTCGGTCATGGCAGTCTCCTTGCTCAAGGCATGACGAACCCGCCGTTGACCGGCAGGGTTTGTCCAGTGATGAAGCGCGACAGGTCGGACAGGGCGAACAGCACGGCCCCGCTGACGTCGTCGGGCAGTTGTGGGCGCTGGATGGCGCGTTGGTCGATGTACAGGCGGTGGCGGGCTTCGGGCACGTAGGCGGTGGCCTCGACCTGCACCAGGCCGGGGGCGATGGCGTTGACGGTGATATTGTCTGCGCCAAGCTCGCGGCCCAGGCTGCGGGTCATGGCGATCAGCGCGCCCTTGCTGGCGACGTAGGCCAGCAGGTTCGGCGCGCCCCACAGCGGGGTGTCCGAAGCCAGGTTGACGATCGCGCCGCGGCCGCTTTCACGCAGGGCCGGCAGGGCCGCGCGGGTCATCAGCCAGGTGCCGCGCACATTCACCTGCATCACTTGGTCCCAGGTCTCGATGTCCAGTGCTTCGCAGCTCTTGCCGCCGGAGTTGGTGATGGAGGCGTTGTTGACCAGGCCATCCAGGCCACCGAGGCGATTCACGCTGCGCTCGATGCAGCTGCTGATCGACCCCGGGTCGCCCAGGTCGAGGGTCACGCCGCTGACGTCCAGGCCCTGCTCGGCGAGTTCGCAGGCAGCCTGTTGCACGCGTCCGGCGAGAATGTCGGCGATCACCACCCGGGCACCGGCCTGGGCGATGGCCTGAGCGAAGGCGTAGCCCAGGCCGCGGGCGCCACCGGTGACCAGCACGCGGCGGCCTGCAAGGAGGTTGTTGAACTGCGTCATCACGAAGTACTCAGCATGGCTTTGGGGAGGTAATGGAGCACGCGCTTCTCGGCCCAGACCACGGCGCCGTATGCCAGCACGCCGATCAGGGTGAGCATGACGATGGAGACGAACACCCCGGCGGTGTTGCCCTGGCCCTCGGCGTCCACCAGCAGGAAGCCCAGGCCCTGGTTGCCACCGACCAGCTCGCCGACGGTGACCCCGATCACTGCCAGAGTCGAAGCGATGCGCAGGCCGGAGAACAGTGCGGCCATGGCCGAGGGGAACTCCACCAGGCGGAAGATCTGCCAACGGCTGGCGTTCATGGTGCGTACCAGGTTGATCATGTCCGGGTCGACGGTGCGGATGGCCGAGAGCACGTTGATCATCACCGGGAAGAACACGATCAGGATGGCGATCAGGATCTTCGGGTAGATGGTGTAGCCCAGCCACATCACGAATAGCGGCGCGAAGGCGACCTTGGGGGCGATCTGCAGGGCCAGGATGTACGGCGAAAGCATGGCCTCGGCCGACGGCGAAAGACCCAGCGAGACGCCGATGGATACCCCCAGCAGGGCGCCCAGGGCGAAGCCGACGATGATCTCGAAGGCGGTGATCAGGGTGTGTTCGAGCAAGCCGCCGCTGTGCCACATCAGCGCGCTTTCCTCGGCCACGCGGCTGAGCGGCGGCATGACGAACTCGGGCATGCCGAGCACGCTCGGGCCCCATTGCCAGGCCACGAGGAACAACAGGAGCAGGGCGATGCTGCCGAGCATGGAGGTGTTGAGGTTTTTCATCAGGCGGTTACCTTGGTTGCCGGGGCCGTCATTGGGCCGCGGTCTGGGTGTCGATGAACTGGTTGCTGTAGAGCTCCTCCAGCGGCGTTTCGCGGGGCACGATGCCTTCGCTGACGTAGAACTTGCGCACCGCGTCCAGACGCGCCGGGTCGATGCGCCCGGGCACCGCCTGGCCGGCGTACACGTACTCCACGTACAGGCGCAGGGTCTTCTCCAGCGACGCTTCCTTGCCGGCATAGGCCGGGACCGCACGGGCGAAGGTGGCTGCGGCGGCCTTGGGGTCGGCGATGATGTCCTGCAGGCCGCGCAGGGTGGCCTGGACCACGCCGCGCACCACCTGCGGGTGATGCTCGATAGCATCGTCGGAGGCCAGGATCGCCTGGGCCATGCTCTCGAACACCTGGTCGCGTGGGATCAACTGGTACTTGAGCCCGGCATCCTCGGCGTTGACCACCCAGTCCGGCACGCCGGCCATGGCCTCGGCCTTGTTGGCCGAGAACAGCTGCCACACGCCGGAGGGGCCGGCGGCCTGGATATCGACATCGTCCTTGCCCAGGCCGGCCTTGCGCAGCGAGGCGAGCAGGGCGTAGTAGGTGGTGTCCGAATACGACATGACGGTCAGGGTCTTGCCCTTGAGGTCCTTGATGTCGTGGATGTTGGCGCTGGCGTTGGTGGCGATCATGGTCACCCCGCCGCCGCCGAGCACGGCCACGGTGCGCACCGGAATACCATTGGGGCGCACGATGATCGGGGTATCGCCGATGGCGCCGCCGACCAGCGCGTTGCCGGCGCCGATCTGCTTGGCCACATCCACGCCACCCTTGGCGGCGATGAAGGTGAGGTCGAGGTCCTGGGCCTGGTAGTAGCCTTTTTCCTTGGCGATGATCCACGGCGCGAAGGCGGGCAGGCTGGGCGGCGCCGGCAGCAGGTAGGTGACTTTGGTCGGCTCTGCCTGGGCCTGCAGCGTCATGGCCAGGCCAAGGGCGGCGAGGGCCATGTGGGCCATGCGTTTGAACGGTGTATTGAACATGCTGACTCCCGGGGGCGAGGGGTAGTGAAGGTCGGTCAATGCAATTCGTGGTCGGCGCCAACGTGCAACAGGTCCATCAGGCGGCCGGCCAGCGGGCCGATTTCCGGCAGCTTGCGGCGCTCGAGCGGGTTGTCGCGGTGCGGCAGGTCGATCACGATTTCCTCGATGATGGTGCCGGGACGGGCGCTCATCACCAGCAGGCGGTCGGACAGCGCGATGGCCTCGACCAGATCGTGGGTGATGAACAGGGCGGTCTTCTTTTCCTCGTACAGCATGCGCGCCAGGTCTTGCTGGAGGATCATCTTGGTCTGCGCGTCGAGGGCCGAGAACGGCTCGTCGAGGAACAGCACCTGTGGGTCGATGGCCAGGGTGCGGGCCAGGGCGGCGCGTTGGCGCATGCCGCCGGAAAGCTGGAAAGGGTAGTGGTCGGCGAAGCCCTGAAGGTGGCAGCGCGCCAGCAGGTTTTCGGCGATGCCTTTGCGCTGGCTGGCCGGCATGCCCTGGATCTCCAGGCCCAGCTCGACGTTGCGGCGGATGCTACGCCAGGGCATCAGCAAATCCTTCTGCAGCATGAACGCAACTTTGGGCACTGGCCCGGTCACCGCCTCGCCGCCCACCGATACCTGGCCTTCGGTGGGGCGATAGAGGCCCGAGCCCATGTTGAGGATGGTGCTCTTGCCGCAGCCGGACGGGCCGATGATCGACACCACTTCCCCGCGACGGATCTGGAAGTTCACATGTCTGATGGCGAAAGGCGCGTCGGCCTGGCCCTTGGTCGGGAAAGCTTTGCCGACGTCACGGAATTCGATTTCGATGGGCGCCAGTTCGGCGTCCGGCACTGGCATGTTCCACTGCGAGGCGATTGCGTACATCTCTTTCACAGCCATGGGAGAACTCTCTGGTCTGTTTTATAGGTGATACGCCGTTTAGTGCATGAACAATGCCAGTTAACACATCTCCTTCATTTAAATAAAAAGTTCTTATTTTTCAGTAACTTGATTAATTGAAGTGCAATGACTGATGTTTTATATATGAGACAAGGTTTTTTATGTGGCACGAAAATGCGCATGGCAGCGCTTTGGTGCGATGCAATGGAGCAGCAGGAGGTAACGCAGAGGGTGGCTTGCTTCATAGGCGAAACGCGCCACTGCCAATCGCCGGCACGCCGAGGCCTGCGGCGGTTGGCCAGGCGTCAGGTGCGTGAGGGGCGTAACACCAGCCACAGCGCCACGCCGATCAGTAGCCCGCCGTACAGGTGTGCCATCGATAGAGGCTCATCCAGCAGCCAGGCTCCCCACAACACGCCGAACACCGGGATCAGGAAGGTCACCGTGCTGGCCTTCACCGGCCCGACCTCCTCCAGCAAGCGGAAGTAGAGGATATAGGCCAGTGCGGTGCACAGCAGCCCCAGGCCCAGCAGCGACAGCCACACCTGCCAGCCGCCCCAACTGGCAGGTGGTTGGGTGATGGCGCTCCAGGCGAACAGTGGCGAAGTCATCAAGGTGGCGCCGAGCATGCTGCCCAGCGCAGCCAGGCGGCTGTCCAGGCCGCTGATCCAGCGCCTGGCGAGAAAGCCAGCGAAGCCGTAGCAGGTGGTGGCGGCCAGGCAGGCCAGAGCACCCTGCAGCAGGGCGCCGTCCAGGGCCACCGGGCCGGCGCCGCTGAGGACGGCGACGCCGAGCAGGCCAAGGAAGATGCCCGACAACTTGGGCAGGGTCATCGGTTCGCGGAAGCACAGGGCGCCGATCAGTACACCCATCAGCGGCGTGGTGGCGTTGAAGATCGCCGAGTAGCCGGCGGGCAACACCTGGGCTGCCACTGAATAGAAGGTGGCCGGGATGCCCGAGTTGATCATGCCCAGGACCAGGCAGGCCCCGAGCTTGCCCTGGAATGCCCAGCGCACGCGAGAGACGACGAGGATCGCGATCAGCCCCAGGCAGGCGATCGAGACGCGGAAGAAGGCCGTCGGCAGGGTGCCCAGTTCGGGGGCGATAATACGCATGAACAGGAAGCTCGCCCCCCAGACAGCGGCAAGGGTCAGCAGGCGGGCTAGGGCGATGGGGCTCACGAGGGTCTCCGGGGATGGGGTAGGGC
>NZ_JACVVE010000065.1 GCF_016648105.1 Pseudomonas sp. S31
GGGGGCCGCTTTGCGGCCCATCGCGGCACAAGGCCGCTCCTACATTGAGAGTGGGGCGTTCGCGGGTGGGCCGCACCAACAATGGCGGTGGAGGTTTGGCGGCGGTCAGGCCGCGGGGCGGCGGCGCATGCCTAGCTCGGCGTCATCCAGCAGGGCCTTGGCCAGGGCGCTCAGGTAGTGGGAGGCCCAGACGAAATCGGGGTTGCTTTCCATCACGCCGGCGATGGTCAGTTCTCGCACCAGGCCCAATAGCTCGGAGGCCTGTTCGCGGGCGTGTTGGCAGGGGATGCCGGGGGCGATGCAGAACAAAGGTTGGCCGTGGCCGTCGCCTTGATAGAAGTGAGTTTTACCGGGGGTGCAGCGGGTTTCGTGGGTGTCCGTGGTCATTGCGATCTCTCCCTGAAATCTTGGGTGCCTGGGCTGGCCTTATCTCGGGCAAGCCGGTTCCTACACGGGATCACCGCCAAGCTGGGGGGACCGTGGTGAGCAAGGTAGGAGCGGGTTTACCCGCGAACGGGCCAGCCCAGGCATAGCGTGATGTGGCTAGTGGCGCGCCGGCGGATGAGCGGGTATCTGGACCTGGGCCATGGCTGACTCGAGCAATTGGCGTAGCGCCTCCAGCTCGTGCATTACCGCCGTCAGCAACATTGACACCGGTGCCTTAGGCCGCATCAGAACAGCCTGCTGTGCGACGGCTTCTGCGCAGAGCGCATAGTCCGAGGCCATCAACAGGGTCTCTTCGAGGGAGTAGGGGGAGTTTGGTGGATCGGGGACTATCTTCAGCATCATTCGGTCCTAGATGAAGCGACCAGCGCTTGCTGTCAAACAAGTGGTGGCAACTGTGAGTGGGTTGACAGACCGGAAGGACCAAACCGGCGCACACGGGGGTGCCCCACACACAGCTGCCATAGGCAGAACCGTGCGGTTGGTCATTGTCAGCCTGTCAAAGCTAGTCGTTGATATGCAACGACTCATCGAGACTAGAGCGCTGACTGAGCAACCGCAACGTAAAACAGACCGCAACAGTATCTTTCCGAAACGTCCTACAAGAAAGAGCCTAAATCTGATTTTCTTCGATCATTTCGTAGCAATTAGAGGAGGGCTGACCAGGCAAACCGATCATTCATCTACACCCAATCCGGCCTCTAGCAACGCCCCGAGAATGAAGGGCGCCTTCCCCTCCAGATAATCCGCCATGCCGCCAGTATTGCTGGCCTCCAGTTGCAGCTTCAGCTCCGCATACTGCTGGCGGATCAGGGCATCGCTGCGCAGTAAATCCCGAAACCCAAGCATCTGCCTGATCGAAACATGCCCCCGCGTGCAAACGTGGAGCTTGTGGGTACGCACCCCGTCCACATTGCGCCGGTAGAAGTGATGCCCTGGCGACAAATCGCTGCCTCGCACATACCCCAGCCCCTGCAACACCTCGTCCCGCGCCGCTTCATTGCACTGCTGCTCCACCTCGATCAGCACATCGATCTCGGGCTTGGCCACAAGCCCCGGAACAGCTGTGCTGCCGACGTGATGAATGGCCTGGAGTTCATTACCGAAGGCCGTGGCGATGAGTGGCTTGTCTGCCTGGAAGCGGGCAGGCCAGTCGGGGTCGTAGGGGGTGATCTTGCTGGTCAGTGCCATGTCCAATCCTTGGCGGCAAACAGGTGGGCGGCGGATTGTCGCTCAAGGCGCCAACGAATCAAAGTCAGTGAAAGCTCGCCGGCAACCGCAATGCCACCTGGGCCCAACATCGGCTGATTTCCTCCGCCGCCATGCCGAACCGCGGAACACGCGCAGGCGCTTGGCTGACCTGGAGATGTTGCAGCAACCAATCGTCCGGCCAGCCTACCCATTCGCCTGCCACGCTGTGCAGGTTGGCTTTCAGTACCGGGAATACTTCGTTCCAGAGGATGGTTTGGATCTCATCGGCTGAATAGCCGCTCTCGGCCACGATCCGCGCTACATAGGCGAACTGGGTGTCGTCCAGTTCAACGTCGAGGAACAGTTCTGAAAGGGCCCGCCAAATGGGCAGGCGACGGGGGGCGATCATTTGAGGTGTCCGGGGGATTTTTCCATGAGGATTCGGCATTTTGTCGTGCAGGTTTCCGGCGTGGCAACTGCTGTGGGCCATTCGCGGGCAAGCCCGCTCCTACAGGATTGTTGTAGGGCCATTCGCGGGTAAACCCGCTCCTACAGGGAGTCTGCTGCTGGTGGAAGTTATTGTTACGTTATAACATGAGAGGCTTGATTCAAGACTTGGGGATGCCCGCGATGACAGAGCAAGAGCTGCTTTCAATGCCAGACGACGCCTACATGGACGCCACACAGCAGGCGTTTTTCCGCACGCTGTTGCTGGCCCAGCGCACCGAGCTGCAGGCGCGGATCTCTGGCGAATTCCAGGCCATGCGCGAGTTCGAGCCCAGCAGCGACCCTTCCGACCTGGGCACGGTCGAGGAGCAGCGGCACTGGCAACTGCGCCTGCTGGAACGCGAAAAAAAGCTCCTGGACAAGATCGATGAAGCCCTCGAGCGGCTCTCTCGCGGCGACTACGGCTGGTGCCAGGACACCGGCGAACCCATCGGCCTACGGCGCTTGCTGCTACGCCCAACCGCGACGCTGTGCATCGAAGCCAAAGAACGACAAGAGCGCCAGGAGCGGCACATGCGGGAAGGCTGACCGCTCCCGCAGCTTACGCAACACAATTCAAAACATCGGAAGGCTGTCTCTATGTATGGAAGTATGAAACGCGGCAGGGTATGGGTTCTGACTGGCGCGGCACTGACAGGAATGGGCGCATGGGAACCTGTGACCGCGCTGGAAGTTGAGGCGCCAGAAGTGGCCGAGCTGGAGGCGATCGAAGTCACGGGGCAGGGCGGGCACAACGGGCGCCCCGATCCATTGGCGCGCAGCAAGGTCAGCAATGCAGCGCAGAGCCTGCCTGCGGCGGTGTCGACGATCACCGATGAAGAGCTACGCACCCTCAATGTGGATCGCGACATCTCCAACATCTACCGCCGCGTGCCAGGCGTGGTAGCCAACAACATCGACCAGGGCGACACCGGAAACGGTTTTCGCATGCGTGGCTTCGCCACCAATGGCACCCACGGTGCGGACGTGGCGGTGTATGTGGATGGCGTGCCGCAGAACATCCCCTCCAGCCAAGGTGGCGCAGGGCATGGGCCGGTGTTCATGGAGTGGCTGACGCCGCAGATGATCAAGCGCGTCGATGTCATCAAGGGGCCGGTCTCGGCGCTGTTCGGCGACCAGAACCGCGCGGGTGCCGTGAATATCGAAACCCTCGATGGCGGTGATGTCGCGTCGAGCATCGGGCTGGACATCGCAAGCTATGACGGGCGCCGGGCCAACCTGGTGCTGGCGGGTGAACATGAAGGCTTCGAGTCGCTGTTCGTGGCCGATGTGTACAAGACCAATGGCTATCGAAAGGCTGCCGAAACCAACCGCGACAACTATTTCTGGAAGCTCTCCAAGGTTTTCGACGACGCCAAGTATTCGGCTCGGTTCAGCCACTACGAGTCGGATTTCAAGAACGATGGTTACCTGAACCTGCCTGCACTGCGAGCGGGCACCATCAGCCGGCGCGACACCGATAACCTGTACGGCTTCGGCAATGCCAATCGCAACACCATCGTCTTCAATCGGGCTCCAGCCTATGACGAAGCTGGCCTGTACTACACCGGTTACTACGAGAATTTCAGGCGCGTGCGGGCGATTTCCAACGGTACTGTCACCCACAACTACGGCAAGGATGACCGCGATATCTATGGCGGGCGGGTCGCCTACAACTTCGTCCATCAAGACACGGCGTCATTGATGGTCGGGGCGGATGTTCGTCGCGACAAAGGCGATGCCTTCCGCCAGCAATACCGGGACTTCGAGCCGACGCCGAATTTCTACTACGACTTCGACATGGATCTGATCACCTACGGCGTATTCGCCCAAGGCCAGTACAAACCCTTCGAGTCACTCAAGCTGCTGGCCGGAGTTCGCTACGATCGCTTCGACTATGACATCGACAACCTGAAATTCCGCGACGCCGATACGGGCTATCACAGCTCTGTCACCACGCCGAAGTTCGGTTTGGTCTGGACGCCGATCGAGCAACTCGACCTGTTCACCAACGTGGCGCAGGGATTTCGTTCACCGGCTGCGGAATACATCAGCTCCGGTAGCAGCAGCGCGCTGCCGCCGAGCCAGACCGGCGGGCAGATCAACGGCGATGTGCGGCCGAGCAAGGTCAAGTCCTACGATATCGGCTTCACGGTGAGGCCTACGGAGCGGTTCTCGAACACCACCGAGTTCTACTACATCGAGAACGACAGCGAGACCGTGCAGACTTCGCCCGGGGTCTACGAGCAAGTGGGCGACACCACGCGGCGCGGGGCAGAAACGAGCTTCAATTACCAGGTGTCGTCAACGGTCAGCACCTACATGAGCTACGGGCGCATCATCGATGCGGTGATCAACAACCCGCCAGCGGGTACCGGTGCGCTGTTGGTGGTGCCGGAGCATACCTACAAGGCGGGTGTGCAGTACCGCAATGGGTTCATGAATGGCCAGTTGACCCTGAACGCGGATGTGTACCACCTGGACGGCATTCCCTATTACATCGGGACCGAGAAGCACGAGATGCCGCCCTATACGCGGTATGACCTGCGGGCGAGTTATGACTATCAGGATTATCAGTTCAGCGTGTATGGCACGTTCCAGCCTCATCGGTATGGGACTGAGATTGCCTACGGCACGAGCAGTGGGCTGGTGATCGTGCCGCAGCCTTCGACGACGTTGGGGGCTTCGGTTCGCTATTACTTCTGACCGTGCGACTGGGGCTGGCCGGGGCCGCTGTGCGGCCCATTCGCATGCCGCCTGAACGGCACTTGAGGCGCGTTCAACCTGAACGAATTGACGCCTTTTTTCTTGCAATTGTCCGTTTGTACATCTGTATGAATTGAACGGTTCGTCTCTGCAATTTGACGATGTTCAGCGCATTCCTGGCTGCTTAATCTCCTCCCCAGGCTGCGTTGACCATTAATAATTAGAAGGAGACAACCAGTGCCTATCCAGTCAGAACATGATCCTCGCCTCAAGCGTGCGCTCAAGACTCGACACATCAGCATGCTTGCCCTGGGCGGCGTGATTGGTGCCGGTTTGTTCGTCGGCTCCAGTGCGGTAATCGCCTCCACAGGGCCCGGTGCCTTCATCACTTACGCGATCACCGGCCTTATCGTCGCACTTGTCATGCGCATGCTCGGCGAGATGGCCGCAGCGCATCCCGCCAAAGGTTCTTTTGTCGATTATGCCCGCCTGGCATTCGGTCGCCCGGCTGGGTACATGACTGGGTGGCTGTACTGGTATTTCTGGGTCATCGTCGTGGGCTTCGAAGCCGTGGTCGGTGGGCAGATCATCAATGCCTGGCTACCGGGTATTCCTGTGTGGGTCATTGCGCTGGGGCTGATGATCAGCATGACCTTGCTGAACTTGATGTCGGTGCATTCGTTTGGTGAGGCAGAGTACTGGTTCGCCGGTGTGAAGGTGGCCGCTATCATCGTGTTCCTGGTGGTGGCAGGTGCCTATGTCTTCCATCTGTGGCCCAACTCCACTGCCAGCTTCGCCAACCTCACCCAGCACGGCGGCTTCTTGCCCCATGGCGTCGGTTCGCTGTTCACGGGTGTGGTCGTGGTGATTTTCTCCATGACCGGCGTCGAGGTAGCCACCTTGGCCGCCGCTGAATCGGAAGACCCGTCGCGTAACATCCGCAAGGCTGTCAACACAGTGATGCTGCGCATCCTGGTGTTCTTCGTGCTGGCCACCTTCTTCATCGTTGTCGCTCAGCCTTGGACCGCGCAGGTTCCAGGCAAGTCGCCCTTCGTGAGCACGCTCGAGCACATCGGCATTCCAGGCGCTGGCGACATGCTCACCGTGGTCATTCTGGTTGCGGTGCTGTCGGTGCTGAACGCCGGGCTCTACACCTCATCGCGCTTGCTCTACGTGCTGGCCGCCAACGGTGAAGCGCCTCGCTGGATCGCGGGCGTGAACAGCAAAGGCGTGCCTGCTCGCGGTGTCATTGCCTCCACCTTGGTTGGCTACGGCTGTGTGGTGATCGCTGCCCTGTGGCCAGACACCGTGTTCCAGTTCCTCATCAACTCCTCGGGCACGGTATTCCTGTTCGTCTACCTGATGATCTGCCTGTCGCAGCTCAAGCTTCGCCGCAAATGGGTGGCCGAGGGCTCTTTGAAGTTCGCCATGTGGTGCCATCCATGGCTGCCGTTATTGGTCACGGCGTCGATCATTGCCGTACTGGTAAGCATGGCGTTCGATCCCTCCATGCAGGTCAGCCTGCTGCAGTGCCTGATCGCAATCGTTGCCATTGCCATCTCTTACATAGGCTTGCAGATGTCGCGAAACCGACGCGAGCGAGCGCTGAGCCAGGTTCAGCCGGCGACCGACAAAATCTAGTTTCTCGCTTTACCACCCTTGTTCCAGGCATCAATGGGAAGCCAACAGCATGTCAGCCAAATCAGTTTTGTCCCAGTTACCGAACCGGCCCTTGTGGTTCGAACCTGCCCAGCCGCGTATGCGCCTGGAAGGCGACAGCCAGGCCGATGTGGTGATCGTCGGTGCCGGTTACACAGGGTTGTGGACGGCCTACTACTTGCTCAAGAGCGACCCGAGCCTGCGTGTGGTGCTGCTCGAGAAACGCGAAGTGGGCTTCGGCGCCTCGGGGCGCAACGGCGGGTGGGCATCGGCGATCTTCCCGATTTCCCTCGAGCGCGTCACCCAGATGTACTCGCACGGCGCTGCCCTGCGTTTACAGCAGGCCATGAACGAAACCGTCGATGAAATCGGCCGTGTACTCGCTCTCGAGGGCGTCGAGGCAGACTTCGCCAAGCAGGGTTTCATGTCCCTGGCGCGCAGTGCGCCGCAAATGGCCAGGGCGCGTGCGGCCGTGGAGGCCTCAGCGCGTTTCGGCCTGCCAGATCAATGGCGTGTACTTGAAGGTGCCGAAGCGCAAGGCCGCGTAGGTGCCCAAGGCACACGAGGGGGGCTTTACACCGAGCATTGCGCCTTGATCCACCCGGGCAAGCTCGTGCGTGGCCTGGCGCGTCTGGTGGAAAGCATGGGCGCGAAGATCTACGAGCAGTCTGCGGTAACGCAAATGGCGCCAGGTGTGGTGCAGACCTCGCACGGCTGCGTAACAGCAGAAATCGCCGTGCGCGCGACCGAGGCCTTTACCTCCCAGCAGCCAGGGCACTCACGGTTCGTCATTCCGCTGTACTCGCTGGTGCTGGCCACCGAGCCACTGCCTCGCGAACTGCTGGGCAAGCTCAACCTCGATCACCGCATGGCATTCAACGACATGCGCCACCTGCGGGTTTATGGCCAGGTCACGGCCGAAGGTCGTCTGGTCTTCGGAGGCCGCGGCGCCCCCTATAACTGGGGCTCGCGCATGACCGACGAAGCCGATCTGGTCGACAGCATCCACGCCAAGATCCACGACACCTTGGTCGAGTTCTTCCCGGACCTCGTCGATGCGCGCATCACCCACCGTTGGGGTGGGGCATTGGGCGTGTCGCGCGACTGGTGCCCCACGGTCAGCATCGACCGCAACAATCGCATGGCCTGGGCCGGCAACTACGTGGGCGATGGCGTGGCCACCAGCAACCTGGCCGGGCGCATCTTGCGCAACCTGATTCTTGAGCGTGAAGACGACGTCAACACGCTGCCTATCGTCAATCACCGCTCGCCTTCCTGGGAGCGCGAACCACTGCGCTGGCTCGGTATCAACAGCGGGCTGACCGCCGCCTCGCTGAGCGATATCGAAGAGCGCTTCACTCATCGTCCATCTCGCACTGCAATGTTGCTGGAAAAGCTGACGGGTGCACATTGAAGAGGAACCAACCGTGACGACTTTCACGATCATCAAGTCCGCTGCGATTCAATCGTTGCCACTGAACCCTGCCGGCCAGCGCGCTGGCGCCGACAAGGGCGATCCGCAGATCGCCATTCAGACCCTGGCCCCCGAGGCAGTCGGCAACCTGGGTGTCTGGGAATGCCAGCCAGGTGGTTGGCCGGTGATAAACCGTCCCGATACCGAATTCACCTACATCATTTCCGGGCGTGCCTTGCTGACTGACGACCAGAGCAAGGAAGTCGTGGAAGTCACCGGTGGTGACCTCATCATCCTGCCGCCGGGTTGGACCGGGCGCTGGGACGTGATCGAGACCGTGCGCAAGGTCTACGCCATTTATTGATTGCCCGGCGGGGCAGCGTCCCGCGCGGTTTACCTATTTCGAGATGTGAGAGCAAAGATGACCACCACCATTACCAACTGGATCTCTGGCGCCCGTGCCGATGCCACCAGCGGCCTGCAGCAGTCTGTCTACAACCCCGCTACCGGCGCTGTCACAGGTCAGGTGCAATTGTCGGCACCGAAGGATGTGGACGCTGCCGTAGCCTCGGCCAAGGCAGCCTTCCCGACGTGGAGCAACCTGTCGCCGCTGCGCCGTTCGCGCGTGCTGAACAAGTTCCTGGCGCTGCTGAATGAGCACAAAGACGACCTGGCCCGCATGATCACCGCCGAGCATGGCAAGGTCTTCACCGACGCCCAGGGCGAGGTGATGCGTGGCATCGAGATCGTCGAGTTCGCCTGTGGCGCGCCGCAGTTGCTGAAAACCGATTTCACCGATCAGGTGAGCACCAACATCGACAACTGGACCCTGCGCCAACCGCTGGGCGTGGTGACCGGCATCACCCCGTTCAACTTCCCGGTGATGGTGCCGATGTGGATGTTCCCGGTCGCCCTGGCCACCGGCAACACCTTCGTCCTCAAGCCAAGCCCGCTGGACCCGAGCCCGAGTCTGTTCATCGCCGAGCTGCTGAAGCAGGCCGGCCTGCCGGACGGCGTGTTCAACGTGGTGCAGGGTGACAAGGATGCGGTCAACGCACTGATCGAGCACCCAGACGTGCAAGCTGTCTCCTTCGTCGGCTCGACCCCGATCGCCAACCACATCTACGAAACCGGTGCCCGCCACGGTAAGCGCGTGCAGGCCCTGGGCGGCGCCAAGAACCACCTGGTGGTGATGCCCGATGCCGACATCGACCAGGTTGTCGATGCACTGATCGGTGCAGCCTACGGTTCGGCCGGCGAGCGTTGCATGGCCATCAGCGTCGCTGTGTTCGTCGGTGAAGAGACGGCAGAAAGAGTCATGCCGAAACTGATCGAGCGGACCCTGGAGCTCAAGGTGCTCAACGGCACCAACCTCGAAGCGGAAATGGGGCCGATCGTGACCCGTGCTGCCCACGAGCGCATCACCGGTTACATCGAACAAGGCGTGAAGGAAGGCGCTACGCTGCTGGTCGACGGTCGGGCGTTCAACGGCCAAACGGCCGGTGAGGGCTGCGCAGAGGGCTTCTGGATGGGCGGTACGCTGTTCGACAACGTCACCCCGGACATGCGCATCTACAAGGAAGAGATCTTCGGCCCGGTGCTGGCCTGCCTGCGGGTCAAGGACTTCGCTGAAGCGGTGGACCTGATCAATGCCCACGAATTCGGCAACGGCGTGAGCCTGTACACCCGCGATGGCCACATCGCCCGTGAGTTCGGTCGCCGTATCCAGGTGGGCATGGTCGGCATCAACGTGCCGATCCCGGTGCCGATGGCCTGGCATGGCTTCGGTGGCTGGAAGAAAAGCCTGTTCGGCGACATGCATGCCTATGGCGAGGAAGGGGTGCGTTTCTACACCAAGCAGAAGAGCATCATGCAGCGCTGGCCGCAGGGCACCGCCAAAGGCGCTGAGTTTGCGATGCCTACCAGCCACTAAGGTAGTAGGCTAAACGCTGGAGAACGGCCCCGCCCACGCAGCGGGGCCGTTTGCATTCATGTACCGGTACGGTTCAGTGGTTGTGCAGTAGCTCGGTATTCTTGCCCGCCTGCAGCGCGATCCAGAACCGGGCGATGCCTTGGGTCGTCGTGGGGCTGAACCCCGTCAGTTGTTCAACCAGCTTTATTCGGTAGACAAGCGTCTGGCGGTGAATGCCGAGGTCCAGTGCGCTGGCTTTCCAGTTACCGTCATTGTTCAGAAAAGTCGTCAGGGTCTTCAGCAGCGATGCGTTTTGAACCCGGTCGTGTTCGATGAGCGGGCCCAGATAGCGTGCCACCAGGGCTCGTGCCTCTGCCAAGGATTTAGGCGCCATGATCAAACCGGTATCCGCTTCGCCATAGCGCAGGGTCGACGCATTCAGCTCGGCTGCCTGTGTCAGCGCAAGACGGGCCTGGCGTGCCGCTTCCCTGTAGCCGGTTGCCGTGGTGATAGGACCGCTGATACCGATTTGTGTACCTGCGCCCAGGCCTGCGAGAAGCGCCTGAAACAGGGCGCCGTCATCACGACTGATCGCGAGCAGCACGTTGCGCTCGGCCAGCAGCAGGGGCGTTGCTGCGTACAAGGCAGGCGCATGATGGATGTCGTCGAGGGTCCGAAGGCCTTCGCTTCCCGGTTGGATTGCCAGTGCCACGAGAGTGCCGGTCAATCCTCGGCGTTCAAGCATTGGCCGGGTAAGGGTCAGCTCGACGTCGCTGTCGAGCAGGTTGTGCAGCAACGCAGCGCCTTCCTCGCGTTGATGGTCCCGAACAATCATCTGGCGCTCCAGTTCGACGCCCAACAGGCCTACCAGTGAGCGGACCAGTATCGAATCATCGAGAGAGGGATGAGGGCGCCGGCTGATGAGCAGGTTGGCCTGGGCCCGTCCGCCAATCGGGATGCGCTCGACGTTATCTGGAGCCACGCCTGAAGCATGCCTGCTCTCGACGATGTGGGTGCCAGTGAGGGCATCTTCAATCGCCAGGTCTACCTCGAGATTCTTGGCAAGAATGGACAGGCGGCCAGACATTTCCGGCTCCATGCGTAATGCTTGAGCGTAGGTCTGGAACAGCCGCTCACTGGCATTGAAACGCTCGCGTTGCGCCTGCAACACACTCTCGATGACATAGTGCGAAAGCTTGACGAACTCAAGCTCGAAGCTCGCGTGCAGCAGAGGGAACAGCAGGCGATCCGCAGCCTCCAGTAGGTCTGTGGACAGCTCGGGCGCATCATCGCGTGGGGCTATGACCAATGCGCTTGCGTTGCTCTGTACCAGCTTTTCCAGCCATTCCACTTGCGCTGAAGCTTCATGAGGCATGCCCACGCCGGTGGTCATCACCAGATCGCCCGGCGATACCCACCGCCATGGGTCGGGAAGATCCACAGTGTGAGCCCAAGTGATCAGCCTGGCTGTGCCTGCCAGGCCGGCCAACGCTTGCAGCTTCAATGGGTCGACGGCAATGAGTTCGTGCACTGAAAGCATGAAAATTCTCGCTTCATGGAGTTACGCGTGTTTTAGAATTATCCAGTACACGTATCAAGCTACCGTTGTCGATGTGAGGAGCGAATTCCTCCTCAGGCAGCCAGGGGACTCCCAACCCCGCCAATGCCGCGTCCACGACGTTGGGGGAGGTATTGAACGCCAACTGTCCGTCCACTCGGACGTTGACCTGTTTGTCTTTGCGTTGAAAGTCCCAGACATACAACCCACCACCGGTCTGCACCCTGGCCAAGCTGGATGCGATCTGGCCGGGGCCTGGCGGCGAAGCACCTCAGGCGTATGCTTGGTAGGGGGTATTTGCTGAGTGGCAGGGCCGCTGAGCGGCCCATTCGCGGCGGGTGCAGCTGGGTTGAGCAGACGCGGCGGCGCGACCCGCCGCGTCTGCTGTCCGGCTTCAGGTACCGCTGTCGCTCTGCAACGTATCGCGCAGCTTGGCCACATCCCCGGCGCTCACCGGCTCGGCGGCGTTGCCCCAGCTGTTGCGGATGTAGGTCAGCACATCGGCGATGTTTTCATCCGACAGATTCCAGGCGAACGATGGCATGGCCGGGCCGGTAGGCGCCGCATCGGTGCTCCCAGCGCGGTTGCCGGCCAACACCACGCGAATCAGCGAGGTGGGGTCCTGGGTGTTGACCAGCGGTGCGTTGGCCAGCCTCGGGAACAACGACGCAATCCCTTCACCGTCAGGTGTGTGGCAACCGGAACAGCGGTCCTCGTAGACACTCCGGCCGGCCTTCATCACCGGGTCATCGGCCGCCATCGCCTGGGGCTTCTGGTGGTCGTGGTCGAGGTCCTTGAGGTACACGGCCACCGCCTTCAGGTCATCGTCACGCCAGTGCTGGGTGGAATGCTCGACGGCTTCGGCCATGGGGCCTGAGGCGATGTCGAAGCGGTTGGCACCGGTCTTCAGGTAACTGACGATGTCGGCCTCGGTCCATTCGCCCAGGCCCACGTGGGCGGCCCCGGTGATGTTCGGGGCCATCCAGCTTTGCAGCGCACCGCCCTGGAGGAACGCCGCCTCTTTGTCGCCGCCGATCAGGTTCTTCGGCGTGTGGCAGCTACCGCAGTGGCCCAGGCCCTGCACCAGGTAGGCGCCGCGGTTCCATTGCGGGCTCTTGTCGGGGTCAGGGTGGAACTGGTCCTGGGTGAAGTTGAGCCAGTTCCACGCCGTCATGCTCAGGCGAACGTTGAACGGGAAGGGCAGCTGGTTGGTGTCGACCTCGTTGTGCACCGGCTCTACGGTGCGCAGGTAGGCCCACAGCGCCAGGTTGTCCTCGCGGCTGACCTTGGTGTACGCGGCATAGGGCATGGCCGGATACAGCTGCTTGCCGCCACGGGCATGGCCGCGGTCCATGCTGGCCTGGAAGTCCTCGAAGGTCCAGCGGCCGATACCGGTTTGCGGGTCGGGGGTGATGTTGGCGCCCAGTAGCTTGCCGAACGGCGTGTCGATCGTCACGCCACCCGAGAACAGCGGCTTGCCGGGGATCGTATGGCAGGCCGTGCAGTCCCCGAGCGTGGCGATGTAGCGGCCTTTCTCGACCAACTCGTAGGAGTCCTGGCCGGCCACTGCATGGGCACCGGCGCTGGCGGTGGCGAGCAGGGCGAAGCTTGCGCTGAGGAGGGTTTTCATACGCTGATCATCTCCCCGGGCTGCTTGAGGTACTGGGTGCGAATCGCATGGGCGGCCTTGAACGCCAGCGCGCCAACGGTGCCCGTGGGGTTGTAGCCGGGGTTCTGGGGAAACGCCGAGGCGCCGACCACGAACAGGTTGGGCACGCCCCACACCTGCAGGTGCTTGTTCACCGAGCTGGTGGCAGGGTCGGCGCCCATGATGAAACCGCCGACCACGTGGGAGGATTGGTAGGAGGTGTTCGACCACGGTCCCTTGCGCGGGTTGGCGAACATCATCTTCGGGTTCAGCGCCTTGGCGATCTCGGCAGTCTTGGCGGTCACGTATTGCGCCATGCGCAGGTCGTTCTCGGTGAAGTCGAAGGTGATGCGCAGCAGCGGCCTGCCGTGAGGGTCCTTGAAGTGCGGGTCGAGCGACAGGTAGTTGGTGCGGGCGCTGTAGTTGCTGGCCTCGCAGCCGATGGACATGTTGTTGGCGTAGTACTGGGCGGTGGCTTTCTTCCACTGCTTGCCCCAGCGTGGAGTACCCGGCGGCACAGGGCGCGAATTGATCGGCGCGGCGCCGATGGGGGTCACCCGGGTGCTGCCGCCGCCGACGAAGCCGAGGCCGGCGTGGTCGAAGTTGTCGTTGTTGAATTCATCGATGCCCATGCCGATGGCGCCGCCACCGATGAAGGGGTTGAACTGCTTGTCATCGAAGAACAGCTGCACGTTGTTGGCCGTCTGGTAGGCATAGTTGCGGCCAGTGGTGCCGGTGTTGCTGATCGGGTCGTAGGGTTGGCCGATGCCCGAGAGCAGCATCAGGCGCACGTTCTCGAAGGTGAAGGCCGCCACCACGACGATGTCTGCCGGCTGCTCCCACTTCTGGCCGTTGGCGTCGACATAGATGATGCCGGTGGCGCGCTTGCCGGTGCTGTCCTTGGTGACTTCCAGCACTTCGCAGTGGGTGTTGGCGGTGAAGTTGGGCATGCGTACCAGGGCCGGCAGCACATTGACGATGGCGCTGGCCTTGGAATAGTTGGCGCAGCCGTAGTTGGTGCAGAAGCCGCAGAAGGTGCAGGGGCCCATGGTCACGCCGTACTGGTTGGTGTAGCCCTGGGAGGCCAGCGCCGACGGCACCGGGAATGGCTTGTAGCCCAGGTTGCGTGCCGCTTCGGCGAACAGCGTCGGGGCGTAGGTCTGCTTGGTGGGCGGGTTGGGGTATTCCCTGGACCGCGCGCCTTCATAGGGGTTGCCGCCTTCGACCAGGTTGCCGCCGATGTTGCCGGCCTTGCCAGATACCCCCGCCACGCGCTCGAAGGCGTCGTAGTGCGGCTCCATCTCTTCCCAGGTGGTGCCCCAGTCCTGCAGGGTCAGGCCTTCGATGGCCTGGCTGCCGTAACGCTCGGTCAGGTGGCTCTTGAGGCGGAACTCCTCGGGCTGGAAGCGAAACGTGATGCCGGCCCAATGGTTGCCGGCGCCACCGGTGCCATTGCCCGGGTGGAAGGAGCCCCAGGTGCGCATCGGCAGCGCGGTCTCGTTGACGCTGTTGCGCAGCGTGCAGGTATTCTGCCGGGTGCGCAACATCAGTTCCTGGCGGGTGACATAGCGCAACTCGTCCGCTGCCGAGGCGATGTTGAAGTCAGATGCCGTGTCGCGCCACGCACCGCGTTCGAAGCCCGACACCCGCAGGCCTTCGTCGGCCAGTTCCTTGGCGATGATCGAGCCGGCCCAGCCGAGCCCCACCACCACGACGTCGGTTGCTGGAAGTTTCTTCGCCATGTCGCTCATCCTTTGCGGCTCCATGCAGAGCTGCCGATGATCGACAGCGGGACCAGGTCCAGCTTCTCGTTGTGCCGGTCGATATAGGGGCGGTAGTCATAACGCGCGCCTGGGAAGCCGAGCATCTTCCAGCTGGCCATGTCGCGGTTGCCGCCGTAGATCGGGTCGGCGAAGAAGCCTTCCATGGTGTTCTGCAGCAGCTGTGCGAAGAACACCTTCGAGTCGATGCCGTCGAAGCTGAGTTTTCCGGCTTCCATGTCTTCGAGCACCTTGTCGCGCTGCTCGCCGTCCAGTTCGCTGAAGCGTTTGCCGAAGCTGGCCTGGCAGTACTTGCCAAGCTGCTCCAGGCCGATGCGGTAACGCTCGCGGGGCAACTGGTCCGAGCCTGGTTCGATGTCGGCCACGAACGGCCCTTGCTGGTAGAGCCGTTCGTAGGTGCCGTAGTGGCCGGCCAGCTGGCGGTCGATGAACACGGCGCAACCGGCCTCCTTGCCGCTGACCGACAGTTCGTCCGCGGGGATCAGCTGCTCGACGATGGCCTCGATCTCGCGGGCCTGCTCGGCACTCAGGAACTCCCAGCCCTTGGGGTCATAGTGCAGGGGGCCGTTGTGGTCGAATGGCAGCCACTGGGGCACGCCGCTGATGGTGGCAGCCTGGGCACTGACAGCTACGCCGGCTGCAACAGTGGCCGAGGCCTTGAGCAGCGAGCGACGGCTCACGCACGGGGCATCTTTAGGCATTGGAACTCCTCGAAGGCCGGTCCGCATCGCTGCCCGGCTCTGTCATCAGGTTGGGATTGGATCCAAAACTTACGACAGCGAGGCGGCTTGGGACGTTCATTCATTGAAGAGGGCGCATTACTTCAACAAGTGCTGGAGCGCCAGCCATCTGGAAACTTAAGAAAAAACCGGCATAATCCTGGAAACTGAAAATTAAAGCGCTGTGCTGAAGATAAGCTCAGCGGCGCCACGATTATTGAGGATTAATGCATGCGCTCAGTGGGCTACGCGCATCTGCGCAACAGATTGGCGGTCAGCGCACTACCACTGAAACGGCCTGCCGTCGTCCAGCCGGTCACGCGGATCGGAGAAATTGGGCGCACGCTAGCCGTGCCTCAGCGGCAGGCCCCTGAAGAGCATGATCTGCTGGGTCACGTCCTGTTTGCCCTGAAGCATGAGGGCATCAATCTTACGATTCTCGCCCAGGTCCTGCCGCATATACCGGTCGAGGACTTCGCTGCCGCCTTGCACGGTTCTCCCAATGGCGTTTACCTCCGTAAAGCCAGCTTTTTGAGAGAGAGTTTCAGCGGCGAACAGATTCCGCAGGCATCTCCAGTCACTGGCGCATACGCCCCACTCTTCGACCCTGCGCGATACATCACTCGGCCTGGCGACCGAAACCCTAGATGGCGGATCGAATTCAACGGGCTCGGCGACTTATCGTACTGCGCGTGCGTGGAGCGATCGCCTGAGGTATCAGCCCTTCTTGAGCATGACATCATAGGGCGAGCCAGGGAATTCATTGAATCACTTGCGCCAGTGATGATGGATAGGGCGATTCAGTGGGCATACCTTCACGAAACGCAGGACTCGTTCGCGATCGAAAAAGAAGCCCCCACCGAGGACAAGTCCCGGCGCTTCATTCAGTTGCTGCGCCAGGCGCATGAGCGGCTTCCACTGACTGAAGACTACTTGGTACAACTGCAGAACGCTGCCATCTCGAACCCGTACGATCTCGCCGCAGCGTTTCGGCACGAGCAGAACCACCTGGCCAATGGGCTGCAAGGCGCAGCGGGGGTGAGCTATGTCCCGCCTCCGCCGGAGCTTTGCCGTGAGTTGATGGAAGGGTTGATGCGCTTCGCTAATACGGCACCCCAACAGGTAGATCCGCTGGTCGCTGCCGGCATCATCTCCTTCGGTTTCGTTTTCCTCCACCCATTCATGGATGGCAATGGCCGGCTCTCGCGCTTCCTCATTCATCACGCGCTTTGCCAAAGCGGCGCCTTGGAGAATGGCCTGTTACTACCCGTTTCGGTCGCGATGAAGCGAGAGGAGCGGATGTACATGGAGACGCTCCAGTTGTTTTCCCGGCCTGTGCGGGATTTCTGGGAGGTCAATTGGATAGATTTTGACCAGTACAGCTTCGACTTCCAAGGTTCAGACGCGATTTACCGCTATTGGGATGCGACCGCCAGCGTAGTGTTTACCTGTCAGATGGCCAAGCGTGCGCTTGAGGTTGAACTACGCGAGGAAACCGTATTCCTGGCGAACTATGACGCTGTCTACAAAGCGGTCGATGAGAAAACAGACGTCCGTGGCAGCGACCTCGCGAACCTGGTGATGATGTGCCTCTCCAATGGCGGGGTGGTTTCGAAAAATCGGCGTAAGCAGTACCTCTACAGGGTGCCGGAACCGATCTTCGATCTTATCGAGCAGACAACCCAGCAGGTTCTGTTTGAGCAGCGTGCTGCGATGGAGGAGCATCTCAGGGGTGGTTCGCCAGTAGTGGACGATGCCTAGTTATTGGCGAGGCCCGTCATTGCACAAAAGCGGCTCAATACCACGTTGCACTGAATCAAGGCCTGCGGATGGAGTCTTAGACATTACCTGTCAACAGGCTATTGGAGGCCCTCATGCTCAGTTACCTTTGGATCGGTGCCAACGACGTCAACGCATCCACCGCCTTCTACGACTCGATCCTGCTGCCACTCGGCTACACCAAGGACGACTCCGAAGATGTCAGCAGCTACGCGCTCCCCAACACCCCAGACAAGCTCAACGGCCCCGGCACGGTGCACGTAGGCAAACCCTTCGATGGCGGTCCTGCCACCCCGGCCAACGGCATGATGCCAGCGTTCCGTACCCAATCCCGCGACCAGGTCGACGCGCTGCATGCAGCTGGCGTGGCCCATGGCGGCACCAGCGAGGGTGCTCCGGGAACTCGCGCCATTTATACTCCCGATTTCTATGTCGCCTATCTGCGAGACCCGACCGGCAACAAGCTCGCGGTGTTCTTCAGTGGGTGACGCACAGGGTGACAGGGGTATCCAATGCTTTTTGTGGTACTGCTCGGCGGCAAGCATCCGCGGGCAAAGATAGAGGTGCACGACGTCGCGTTCGTCGTCGCCGACACGCTGGAGCAAGCCTATCCGCAACTGCGTGAGAGCTGGTTCGGCAGCCCCAAGGGCCTGCATATCGATTCATGGATGGCCATCGAGGGCGTCGAGGGTTGGCGCGTGGAGCTCAGCCCGCTGGCGCCGTTGCCGGGTGCGCCGCGCCTGTACTTCATCAACCTGGGCGGCTACGAGGCACGGACGTTCGGCGAAGCGCATCATTACCAGTTGGTGGTGGCCAGGGACATGCGCGAGGCCAAGGAGAGAGGCAAGCGGCAGATCGCCTCGCATTGGCAAAAAGCCCACACCGATGCGTTGCTCGACGTGGATGACTGCCTGCCCATCGATGCGGTGGGCGGGCGCTATGTGCATCTGGTCGAAGGGCCGCATGCTGGGGTCGTGCAGCGCAACGACTACATCGTGCTCGCATAGGCATCGTCATGCTGACCATCTCCAACAACGTGCACGTGCCGGATGCCGAGATCGAACTGAGCTATATTCGCGCCCAGGGCGCGGGTGGGCAAAACGTC
Source organism: Pseudomonas sp. S31 (assembly GCF_016648105.1). GTDB lineage: Bacteria > Pseudomonadota > Gammaproteobacteria > Pseudomonadales > Pseudomonadaceae > Aquipseudomonas. Next base: position 18,403 of record NZ_JACVVE010000065.1, read on the forward strand.
AACAAGGTGTCCAGCGCCGTGCACCTGCGCTTCGACATCCGCGCCTCATCGCTGCCCGAGTTCTACAAGGAGCGGCTGCTGGCGCTGCGTGACAGTCGCATCACCGGCGACGGCGTGTTGATCCTCAAGGCCCAGCAGTACCGCACCCAGGAGCAGAACCGCGCTGACGCGCTGGCGCGCCTGGCCGAGCTGATCATCGCCGCCGGCAAGACCGAGAAGAAACGCCGCCCCACCAAACCGACCCTTGGTTCCAAGACTCGTCGCCTCGAAGGCAAGGCCAGGCGGAGCACGGTCAAGGCGGGTCGGGGCAAGGTGGATTTCTAGTGCGTCTTGGCCATCAAGCGGTGCCCTTGGCCTGCTGTTCCAGGTGCACCTGCAAGGTCGGATCGAGTTGCAGGGCGCTGGCCAGTTCATCCAGGTAGGCCCGCTCGGCGGCCTGCTGGTCATCCACCAGCATCACGCTGGCGAGGTACATTTCTGCGGCCATGGCCGGGTCCTGGGCCGACTGAGCCACGTCGGCGGCATCCAGTGGCTTGCTCACTTCCTCGTCCAGCCATCGCTGCAATTGCGGGTCGTTGGTGTGGCGTTGGATTTCCGCGCGGATCAGCTGTTCTTCCTGCTCGTCGATGCGGCCGTCGGCCTTGGCGGCGGCAATCAGTGCGCGCAGGATGGCGTGGCTATGGTCCTCGACCTCAGGGCCGGACAATTGGTCGACGGTGCGCATGGCCTGCTGCGGTGCGCTGGCCTGGCTGCGTTGCCAGCTTTGATAGGCCTTGAAGGCCATCATGCCCAACGACGCCAGGGCTGCGTAGTTGATGCCACTGGCAGGGCGCCCCTGGGTGGAGCTGCCCGTGCTACCAGCACCGCCACCGCCCAGCATGCCCCCCAGTAGATCACCCAGGCCGCCACCGCCAGCCTTGAAATTGCCGCCGCCAAGCAGACCGCCCAGCAAGCCGCCCAGGCCGCCCAGGCCGTCTTGTGCCGACGTGCCGCTACTGCCTTGTTGCGTTTGCGAGCGTTGTCCTGCTCGCAGCAGCTGTTCGAGTAGATCGCTGGTGTTCATGGCACCGCCCTCGGTGGGTAATGGTTAACGACCGAATAAAGATAGTGTCCATGCGCCGATCCGGTTTGACCGTTTGGCATTTATCTCCAACAGCGTGGCTGTCTGCTTTACAACATGCTTCCGACACCCGCCGTGGTATTCAACAGTTCGCCAGCCATCGATCGTGATAAAACCGCTGTCTGTAGCCTATATCACCAGTTGGCCCACAACTTGCTCCGCTTATTTCGAGATTGACTATGCCAATAGAAACTCGCCTAATTTAATTCAGGTGGGGAGCAAGACCTTGAAACATCAACATCAGGTAAATTCTGCCAAATTTCGCCATTCATCCCTGTTCGCTGTCAGCAGCGCTCTGTTGACCTTCACCCCATTGGCCTTCGCTGCCGATTCCGACTCGAGTAGCGACAAGCGCCTGGGCACGGTCACCGTCCAAGCTGCCAAACAGACGCCTGCCCAGGTTGCCCAAGGCAAACTCGACGAGGTTGCTGGTGGCACCAGCCTGGTGACGCAGGCCGAAGTGGAAAAAGGCCGCTCGGCCACCTTGGAAGATACCCTGGCTTACCAGCCCGGCGTCTACGCTCAATCCGCGGGCGGTAACGACGCTATCAAGATTTCCATCCGCGGTTCCGGCGCCAACACGTCGCCAGGCTATTTTCGCGAGGGCACCAAGTTTCTTTTCGACGGCCTGGCACTAACCGGCGCCGGTGGCACCCCTTACGAACTGTTGGATACTCAGGGTCTGAACTATACCGAAGTCCTGCGTGGCGCCAATGCCTTCGAATACGGCGCCCTATCGCTGGGGGGGGCGATCAACTTCGTGACCAACTCCGGGCTTACTGCACCGGGTAACCGCATCAAACTCGAAGGCGGTAGTTTCGGCTGGCAGAAGCAGACCTTGAGTACTGGGGGCGTGGCCGGTAACGCCGATTACTACGTCAGCGTCGACAACTCCAGGCGCGACGGCTACCAGGACTTCACCTTCACCAAGGCCAAGGGCGTGGTCAGCAACTTCGGTTACCGCTTCAACCCCAAGCTGGAAACGCGCCTGTACATCCGCTACCGCGAGGAATACCACGAAAACGCTGGCGCCCTGACCCTGGCGCAGCTCAAGCACAATTCCAAGCAGACCAACGCCGCCACCTACACGACCCGTGGCGATTCCACCAAGCGTGGCTCAACCTGGGTAGGCAGCAAGACCACCTACACCTTCGATGACGACGCGACCCTCGAAGCCGGCCTGGTGTACCACAACTACCCGCAAATTCTCAGCCGCAAGAGCACCGTCAACCCCAACTTTTGGGACTGGCGCGATATCAATTACTCACTCAAGTACAGCCGTAGCGACGAGCTGCTCGGCCTAGCCAGTACGACCACCATCGGCTGGAGCAGCACCGAGCACATCCGGTCTGGCGTGCGCACCTACAGTGGCGACAAGGATCTGGGCATCCTGCAGAAGCAGGTCGAATACGATGGCTCGTTCGACCATGTGTTCACCCTGGGCAATGACCTGGGCCTGACCGACAACCTGTACCTGGCGACCGGCGTGTCAGCGATCGAGATCAAGCGCGACATCAACGTTACCTTCAGCGACCGCAGCAACACCAGTGGCTTGCCTGACCACTACAAGTACGATGAATGGAAGCTCGCGCCACGCATCGGGCTGCGTTACTACATCGCCCCGGACGTGCAGCTGTTCGCCAACGCCAGCCGCACCATCGACCCGCCAAGTTCGTGGTCCAGTTCGGGCTCCGGGGTAACCAGCAACTACGCCAAGCCGCTGGTGCCGCAAGCGGCCAACACCGTCGAGTTCGGCATCAAGGGCAAGGCCGGGATTTTCGACGGCAGCCTGGCGCTCTACAAATCGTGGGTCAAGAACGAGCTGCTCAACGTCGAGGTGCTTCCCGCCACCAGCACCTCTGCCGCTGTGGTGTCTACGTCCAACGCCTCGCCAACCATTCACCAAGGGATCGAGGCGGGGCTGACTACACGCCTGTGGCAAGGCGCCAACGGCGACAGCCTCACCTGGCGCCAGGCCTACACCCTCAACGACTTCCACTACGAAAACGACCCGCTGTTCAGCAAGAACGAACTGCCGGGCCTGCCCAAGCATATCTACCAGGGCGAGCTGCAGTACCAATGGGCCAGCGGCTTCTACGCCGGGGTCAACCTGCGCACGGCCTCGAAGACTGCGGTGGACTACGCCAACAGCTTCTACGCGCCTTCCTATACATTGTGGGGCGCACGTTTTGGTTACGATGATCCAGGCAAGTCTTGGCAGGTGTACCTGGACCTGAAGAACATCACCGACCAGGACTACGTGACCGCCGTATTGCCGACCTACAATTCGCAGGGCAGGGACGTGGCGTCGTTGTATCCGGGTGATGGTTTTGGCGCGTTCACTGGTGTGACCTACAACTTCTGAGGCCACGCAGTACCTGCACAAACAACGCCCTGGCGCGATCCCTTGTGAGCGGCCTCGCCGGCGAGGCCGCTTGTGAACGGCGAG
>NZ_JACVVE010000066.1 GCF_016648105.1 Pseudomonas sp. S31
CAAGGAATGGACTGCACCTGACTGACAGTCAGGCATGCCCCGGTCATCGCACCGCTGCGTTCACCCGGCTCAGGATCTTCAGGCGCTGGCCTCGTCAGCCAGCACTGCCTCCACTCGCCCACCGGTAACGGTGCTCAGGAGGCCAGATCATGAGATGCCCTTGCTCCCGGTTGTAAGGAGCCGCCAGTCCCGCGTAGAGGACATTCCCCACAGGTCGCAGGGGCCTTGATCCCTGATAACACTCAACATTCTTGGCGGGATGACGTGGGGTGAGGATCGGAGATCAGAGGATGAGGTGACCGATATGGCATTGGTGGGTAGACGCGATGGTGGCAATTTCGGCTACGGCAGGCAATTGAGCTAAGCGGGACCGCAGGCGCTGAAAGACATGTTCGGCGCCGGCCATTACGGCACTGTCAAAGCGCACTCTGATCGGTGGCTGGCATTCGTCAAATGGTCCACTCCGAACAGGGTTTGTCATCAATGATGCTCGGCGGATTGATCGGCAGGTTTTGTCTGATTACGCGACGTATGTTCGAGGTCAGCTTGAGCGTGGTGAGCTTGCGGTTAGTACTGCGCGGAATCGTATTTCCAGTGAGAACCGGACTATGGCTGCGCTTCGCGGTGATCAGTATGTGAAGGTCCCAGGTCCGAGTACGGCGCTGGGTAAATAGCGCAGCGGCATTCGGCAATCGGTGCCGCAGGGTCAAGACCGAGAGCAGGTGATGCATATCGTTGATGCACTGTGTCACGGCGTCCTGGGTTTCAGCCTTTAAGCAGAGGCTGCCTACCACATAGGTCCACCTGAAGAGTTCCACCTCGTGGCGGGCAACAATCGGTCAGAAGCGGGATAGGCTATAGCAGATTAGAAAGCGGTGATTGCGGCTCGAAGCAATTTACGAATCGAGGGCGATTCAAATAGGTGCTAAGTCGCCTACAGATCAGCGATGCCGTTGAATCGCTCAGCGTCTGTGAATCGCCCTAGCAGCAATTGTGGCACTATGCTACTTTCGTAAAAATGCCATGGATGGAGTCTCACATGCCCGAGCGGTTAACCCTGACCCAGAATGCTCAGTTTTATCGTGAAGATGTGGCTCTGACAAAAGAAGCCATTCGTAATATCTTAGATGCGGCTTCTGATAACAAAACACCTGGTTCAGTGTTTCTGATCGACCAGATGGACACAATACGTGAACTTGAGGACGGCAGTCAGTTTCGGTTCAGTCTGAGAGTGTTCCCGACAGCGAGACCTGTCCATTTCTGGGGCGAGCCTCTATCAGATTTGGTCCATGCGCTTATTTTGGTCGTCCAGATCGACGGCTATGTGGCCGTGCTAAAGAAGTCCTGCGCAAGCGTTACAGAGGTTCTGGAAACACACCTCACACCCATCAAAAGTTCAGAGCTAACGGCTTCATTCAGTGATGAAGAAGCTGAGTTCCAGAAAATTGCAATGCGAAATATGACTGTTTCCGAACGCGCAATGCGCAGTAAGGCTTACGAGGCAGCAGATCTGAAAGGTCTGCTTTCCTTACATGCTGCGGGAAGGTCAATTCCGTATTTCTTCAAACTTAAGCTCAATGGACAAATTAAAACCATCTCGGCACAAAGTGGACGAGTAGTCGAGTCCTCCGAGCGAAAATCCCTAAACGACGTCGTGAATTGGGTTCGTTTGCAAATTGAGCAGATTAAAAACCCTTCTGGGGAAAAAGAATTCCTAGAAGCATTCGCACAGATGGTTGATTTAGATATCGTATGGGGTACGACACAGCCTACTGCAGTACTAGTTGAGTCGTCCTTCATCGTTGATAACTTGTTAGAAAAGAACGTTCCGCTGATTTATGCGACAAAAAAAGGTCGCGCTTTCAAGCTGACAGGAAAGCATATTATTGCATTAATTAACCAGCTTGAGAAAGTATACGAAATAAGCCCAGGGCCGGGATTTGAATTAATTGGCACGAGTAGGGCGGCCAGTATAAAGAAAAACAAAAGCTCAATATCTCTGAGTTCACCGGCCCTACGAAAAATTAAGCTTGAGGAGAACGGGAAGGAACTTACCCTACAGACATTCATCAACAAGAACAACTTGACTACAGTTAGCTTCGCCAATCCACAGTATATGTATTTTATGGGTCAGTGTTTCAAGGATGGGGCAGGCTTGAATGAGATACCGAGCCTGCTCAAGTCCTTTGTGGTGCTTGATGATCTGGCGCTAGCAACTTCTGAAAAGGGTGACTACAAACCCACCAGGAAAAAATTTGACGCGAATTCCGTTTTTGGAATTATCGAAAAAAATTTCAGGAATAATGATTACGTTTTTTGTGATGACCTAGGTGATGAATGGGCAGACCATATCGTCTTTAACAAGAAAGATTGCTCAGTAAGCTTTATCCATTCCAAACACGGAGACGTGAGTAGGTCTGCTAGCAATCTGCATGATGTTGTGGGCCAAGCGATAAAAAATATCGGCAACATGGATCTTGACTTGCGTGCATTTAATCGAAAGTACGACGAGAAGATTTTAACTAACTACCGCGATGGTACAATGCCGCGGACAAGAAAGAAAATTCCAGGTGATTTCAAAAGCTACCTAACTGAACTTAGACAGGACTATCGCTTCAATAAGCGCTGCATAATTTGTTGCTCATTCCTATCAAAGGCACTAATTGAAAGGGAGTTCGATAAATTACATAAAGGAGCGCCAGTGCCTGGAAATATAACTCAAATGTTTTGGATTCTTTCATCTTTTGTTCATGCAACAAAAGAAGCAGGAGCTTCACCAATAATCTATTGTCAGCCATGAAGATGGTCAGAAATGGCCAAATAACGCCGTTATAGGTCGAGTTCTACCTATGAGATTCCCGAAGCTACCTGAAGTATTTTGCAAATGCGCACTGTCGCACAACGTGGGTTTTGCTATATGGCGAGCATACATGGCTGGACCTCCTGCGCCGCACATAAATTTCATTGAGGTCCACGGCTAGTTTCAGCATCGTCGCTTTGGGACGTTAGGTTGTGTTGAACGTGCCAATGCACAGACTGCATATCTGCCTCTGGGAAAATTAAAGACAATCACCACACCGCACGGATAGGAATACTCTAAATGCCAAGAACACTGGTATATAAATCTTCAAAAAACTACAACAGTGATGTGGGAAGCGTTGTTCCAATTGCTGTTGAAGAGGACGATGGTAGCGTTAGGTTAGTTTCGCCTGGAGAATATCCAAATAATAATAGAATTTTCATATCCAAAGAATATTCTAAAATTGATGAAGGCTATGGGGATTATGAGCTATTCTTATTAACCACAGTGAACGAAAGTTTTGATGCGGAAGTAGCAGACAGCCCAAGTAGATCGCGTTATTTTTCGATGGGCTATTATGCCGCACCATTAGACGCGAACACGTATATTCCAATAGTTACTATGAACATGCCAGATGTCGCTTCTGGCCGTGTTGAACAAGCGCCATTAGCCGACATTGGTAACAGGTCCTTCTTTATCCTTTTTAATTCTATAGTGTCGGGACCTTTCACTGCTCAGGCAGAAGAAGATGGTTGGCTACTAACGCCACTCATGAGCCTAACTCCTTTAGGCCTGAGCAACTATCACGTAGCACAGTTTGAGCTAAGCGATCTAGAATCTAATAGATTGATAATACGAAGCTCAATGGGCGGTCACGAACGAATTTACCTTACGTCACTGAAAAAAGCTAAAGAAAGTATAGATTTTGATAGTCAAGACTATATTTCAGATTCTGCCCTAATACGCTTCTATAGCAAAATGGATTATGGCAAAGGCATCTCGACGCTTACTAAGTCCGAAGCGCAAAAGCTGACAGGAATTATAGATCAGTATAAGAAGAAAAATAAACAGCTTGGAAATGACGACCGGACGAAAAGGTTAGAAAGCGTCCTAGACGAATATCTAAAGTCGAACGGTGTAGGCGCCGATGTTGTACAAAATTATCTGCACAATACTAAAGACGGAAGGACCTTTTTAGAGCAATATGTTGAGAATAATCGCGATTTTATTCTCAAAGAAAAAATGGACGCAATTGAAACCGAGTTTTCGGTTCGCCGCGATAAGCTCGAACGAGATATTGCAGAGGTCGCGGGACGATTAGAAAGCAGAAAACAAGACTTATCTAATTTCGAAGTAGAATTCGAGAAAAGAAAGGCATTATCACGCGCTCAAGAACAGTCAGAGTTACGTGATAGAAATAACAGCCTTATGGCTGAGATAGAAAGCAACGAAAAAACACTGACGCAGCTTAAAGAAGAAGTTGGTGTCGCGAAAACTCTTGCACAAATGCTGGAAGAGCAGAAATCGCTAAAGAACAAAAATGATTACCTAAATGAAGATTACTACAAACTAAAAAACCAAGTAAGTCAGCAACAAAACTTAATCAGAAGCCCACAGATCGGCGACAAACTTCTTGAATTTAAAACTCTGCACATGCTGCTTAACGGCATCTCACCAGACACAGTTGAAAGTAACATTAAGCCCATAAGCATCCCTGCATATAAATTGAATGTTGCTGGCGAGACGCGAAAGAGCTACATAACTAATTTAAAAAACACGCTAGACTCAATCGAGGGACGTCCATTCACATACGATGAAATGGCTAACTTGACTCTTTGCACCTTGCAATCGTTTATAACAATTTTCTCAGGCCCCCCTGGTACTGGAAAAACGTCAAGTGCGCACCGTTTCGCTACCGCTTTAGGTCTTGTATCCTCTCAGAAAACTTCAATCGAAACTGATAATTTTTTGAGTATCCCAGTAGGCCGAGGTTGGGTCTCCAGCCGAGACTTGCTTGGGTTCTATAACTCTTTAAAAAATAGTTACCAACCTTCGCGAAGTGGCCTATTCCAGTTCTTGAAGGCATTTCATGACGCCAAAAACGAGCAACCGATTAATCAACATCTAAAGCTCGTTTTGCTAGACGAGGCAAATCTTTCCAGTGTTGAGCACTATTGGTCCGATTTCCTCACAATGTGCGATACGTTTGAGACAGGACAAAAAATCGATTTAGGGATGCCAGGCACCGAAGATAGGTTCTTAGAAATCCCGAGTAGCCTGCGGTTCATAGCAACAGTCAATAATGACGCAACTGTAGAGGCCTTGTCAGAGAGGTTGATTAACCGGGCGCCAATAATTCTCCTCGGGCACGGAGGTGATTCTGTTGTTAGCCAACTACAAACAGACCTGTTGGGCGGAGCGGTACCTTACTCAGAGCTTAAAGATGCCTTTATTCCATCCCGAGAGGAAGAAGAGCTTAATTCTCGTGAGACGATAAGGCTCGGTCAAATCCTAGACCTACTTACCACAAACAATGTTAAAGGCTCTCAAGTTCACGTAAGCAAACGCAAGATCAACGCAATCACGAGATATTGCTATATGGCCAATCAGCTAGGCTACAAAGCGGAGCCGCTGGACTACGCCATTGCACAGCACGTTTTGCCATCGATCAAAGGTCACGGTTTAGGTATGCGCGAGCGCATGAACAAGTTAGAAGCAAAGCTAACTGAGTTTGACTACATCATTTCCAGAAAAATAGTTCAAACTATTATTGAAACTGGTGACGAGTTTTCTGATTCGTACTCTTACTTTTGAGTAGGACACTCCGAATGTTGAGAATTAAGATAATCTCGGGTGACCGCAAGGGAGAGGTTCTTGACCTTCACGAATTGACGAGCACTCAGCCAAGCGCGATAGCGTTAAGGGAAGACGAAGCATTGCATTTTATTGCCGTGCTCGATGAGTTGTACGAGAATCTTAATTTGGTGCTTCATGAAATTGAAACACCATTCACGACGCGTTATGAAAACAATGGGGAGTGGGTTTATGAATGGCTCCCTAAAGAAACCCATGGTCGGAAAGAGTGTTTTTTTCACAACTACTATGGGCTAGCCGAACTTCAATTGGTAGCTCGTGAAACTGCCGATATTACGAAGGAAATAAGCTATACGATCTTTGTAGAGTTCCATCCAGTAGAAATATTCGCAAAAAAAATCAACGCCGAGCGGGTAGAGAAGATGCTTGCATTTTTGGCCCGCGACGATGGAAGAGACCTTGCGAGCGCTGTGAGAGTAACACGTATAAAGGCAGGTCATAAGCCGGGCGGTAAAACTGAAACTTTCCTACTTGAAAGAATTGAAAACAATCTAGGATTTCTCAAAAGCGTACTCCCATCGGTCATGACTGCCCCCTTGTCTAAACTACAGCAGTCGACCCATTTAGTCGTTCCAAATGATGAAACACTCATAGATGAGTCATCATTGAGATGGATCTCGGAAAACCCAGATAGCTTGTATAAGTCCTACTCTGTGGATGATGCGGTACTAAAGTATCAAGGTGAGTATTTTTCGACTAGCAAAGTTTTAGAAGCCAAGTCCACCAATTCAACTGACATATATGAAAACCAGGTCTTGCACGGTTTTGTACATGTACTGATCAATGCGTTATCAACTATCCGAACAAGACTGATGGCAGTGCCCGTACGAGAAAGTGGGACAACATTTGGCTTTTCCGGTTATGTTTCTCTATTTACGCAAATCAGCCGTTTCTCCCATACAATAAGCAAAAACAAGGTAGCCCGATGCAACCGCCTTATGGCTGAACTATCAGCTCTATATCTCAGGCTCAAAAGAAGCATACCCGTAACTGCTCCATGCCTAGATACACCACGTTTCACACAAAAAGCAAAATTTAATCTTTTGTATAGACAGATCTTTTCAAGATCTATCGCGTGGAGACGGTACGGTGCGCCAGACTGGAGTTTTCAGGATGAGCTATTTTCAATTCAAAGCATTCCGCGCTTATTTGAATATTATCTTTTCTGTATAGTAAAACACCACCTTTCATCTCATGAGGGAAATTTTGTCCTCATAGAAGAAGGGTTAGACTCAGATGTTTTTGATTATGAAGGTTCGGAAGTTAGCATACGGTTGATGTATGAGCCGGAAATCTGGATGACCGGACACTCCTCAGCAGCTAGTCAGGATTTAGTTAATACCGAAGGTTGGACTACAAAATATGGTCAAGGAGAAACAAAAATTTCTCGACGTGGCTCATTTGGGCCATGGGCAAATCGATGCCCTGATATAGTTATAAAGCTAGATAACGGCAAACACTCCAGCAAATACATCATCATCGACGCTAAATACACCGATAATGGAAGGGCATTCTTGAACTACCTTCCAGAGCTAACAATGAAGTACGTTCATGGCATCCATCGTCAAACGAATGGAGACAATTCAACGATTGCTCTCATCATAGTAAACCCTAACGAGGCGGCAACAACTCGTCATTTTCATCATTATGATTATAGCATCTACGGTACGAACCCAGTAACCCCAGCTCTGCTAGTGTCCTCTATCGACGTAGCAGCTGCACATGAGCCAGACTCTAACTTTAGGAGAGATCTTTCCAAAGTTATAAACATAGGGAGCAGATGATACGGGGCCATAGATTTATCGTATCCCTCAAGCTCAGAAAACAATAAAGTGGCGCTGCGTTGCCTCCTCATTGATAATTAAAAATTATATAATGCATTGGCAACCAGCGCCTTCCCTCCGATTGAGCACAAAGAGCTATTTTGGTTAGTGGAGTGGCTGCTTTTGGCCGGCCGCAATACTTATACAATCTACGAAATATCTAACACGAACCTCAATCAACTGCGAGCTCTCATGACTATAAAAAGGATAGCTTTAGAGATACAAACCTTAAACTGCAGGAAATTAATATATTTAAATCATATACTTATGCTATTTTTCGATTCCTGGTGCCGCACCATACGCAGTACTCAAAAGGCTCACCGAAAGGTGGGCTTTTTTTGTTTTCAGCGTCGATTCGTGCGTGAACAAATGCCTAGAAAGCCGGCACGATCAGTGTAGGAGCTGACTTGCCTGCGATGGGCTGCGCAGCGGCCCCAACAATATCGAATAGCCCCATTCCCTGCTCGGGAAGACACATCTCCACCCAAAAACGCTTTGATCGTAAAAGCGTAAAACGGGACAGTTCCATTTTTCGGCTTTCCCCTGACTTAGCCCAGGGCCGCGTAGTCCTCTCCTAAACTACTGTGTCCGGTACATCGTCGAGCACTGCTGAACCACAGCGTACCGTTCACCCGAAAACCCCCGCCAACGCGATGAGCGGTCAGAATCGCATCCCACCACGCCGGCATAATGGCATCGCTTTTTCTCCCCTCCCCTCATTCCGCCACTGCGAGCCCCTGCAATGCATACCGAAACACGGTACTCGATCATCCTTGAACACAATGCCGAGGTTCTGCTCGAAAACGCCTCCATGGCGCAGGTGGAAGCATTCTGGGATGCCAACGACACCCGCTACTTTGGCTTGCGCATGGAAGACCAGGACAGCTCGGCTATACGGGTGCTGGTTTCGGATGAAATGCCAGACGAAGACGATCTGGAGCTGTTTGCCCGATAGGCTCTGATCCAGCCGTTGCGAACACTCGGACAGGCATCGTCCGAAACAGATGGCGGATGCCCTTCGCATTCGCCTACCTCGCTATCCGGCGGCCAGCCGTTCACTCCCTTTACAATGCTCCCACCCGCTTGTCAGCCTCGATTCGCCCCGTATAAGATGCGATGAATTCTCATCCGCATTCCTATCCGATTCCAGGGCCCTTAGTGTTCTCTCCACCCACGTCACCGTCCACGCAGGCAGACATCCAGGCCCTCTACAGCGAGCACCACGCCTGGCTTGTCGACTGGCTGCGCAAGCGCCTGCGCCAGGGTGACAATGCCGCGGACCTGGCCCAGGACACCTTCGTCAACGTGCTCGGCAAGCCTGAGCGCCTGAAGGAAGTGCAGCAGCCGCGGGCGTGGCTCAGCACCATCGCCCGCGCCCTGGTGATAGACCGTGCCCGCCGCGACCGGGTGGAAAGGGCCTACCTGGATGCGATTGCCCATCTGCCCGAGCCTCTGGTGCCGTCGCCAGAAGCGCAGATGATCCTGCTGGAAACGCTGGCCAAGGTGGATGCCTTGCTCGACGGTTTGCCGCCCAAGGTGCGCAAGGCGTTCCTGATGTCCCGGTTGGACGGGCTGGGTTACAAAGCGATCGCTGTCGAGTTGGGCGTCAGCCTGAGGTCGGTGGAAAGCTACATGGCAAAGGCCATCCGTCACTGCTATTTCGCCACCTCATGAACACTGCAGCTCGCCCTGACGTGCCGGAAGAAGTGCTCGATCAGGCGATCCTGTGGATGGTCCGCCTGCAATCGGGTTACGCCGATGAGCAGGCGATGCAGGGTTGCCTCAAGTGGCGCCAGCTTCATCCGTTGCATGAAACGGCCTGGCAGGCGCTGCAGCGCAATGAATCGACGTTCAGCACCCTCGCTACCTTGTCGGGGGGGCACGGTGGCGTCGGCCGCGATACGCTGGATCGCATGCAGCATCGGCAGTTGGGTCGTCGGCAACTGCTTCAGGTGCTGGGTACCGGGCTGGTCATCGGCGCGATGGGCTGGCAGGGCCAGAACCAGGTTCGGCGCTGGGGTGCGGACTACAGCACCCGCGTGGGCGAGCGGCGAACGGTGATGCTGGCCGACGGCACACGGCTGCAGCTCAATACCAACAGTGCGGTCGACGTGCTGTTCAGCGATAGCCAGCGGCTGATCAAGCTGCTGCAGGGCGAGATTTTCATCGACACAGGCCCTGATCCTGACTCCCCCGCAGGGCGGCGCAGTTTTTGGGTACACACGGCCCAGGCACGACTGGAGGCCCTGGGTACTGCATTCGCTGTACGCCAGGACGACTCCACGACGCAGCTCATGGTCGAACACAGCAAGGTGGCCATTCACCTGCCCACCCAACAGCAGTTGGTTGCCGCAGGCGAGCAGTACTCGATCGGCCCCCAAAGCTGCCACAAACTGCCCCTCGGTGAGATGGATGCCAGCGCTTGGACACGCGGCCAGCTCGTGGCCCGCAGCATGCCGATGCAGGCGCTGGTCGCCGAACTTGCCCGCTATCAGCGAGGCTGGCTGGCTTGTGCGCCCGAAGTGGCCGGGCTGAAAGTCTCCGGTGTCTTCCAGCTCAAGGACATCGACCGGGTACTGGATGCGCTCGCGGACTCGATGCCCGTGAGAGTCGAGCGCATCACTCGGTTCTGGCGTCGCGTCGTTGCGGCTTGACCATTCTCTGCAAGAAAAGTGAGTTCCATGCTGCGGGTTTTTCCGAGCACTTCGGCTAACAGGGAAAAGAACCTGCCAAACGAATGGAGCTCGAGCCACATGTCATCCGCGTTTTCACCTCGCCCCGTACCCAGGACCCGCCTTGCCGTAGCGCTGCGTGGCGTATTGCTTGCCAGCGCTGCATGCATGGCGTTGCCGGTCTGCGCAGCTTCAGCCGAACAGAGCGAAGTACGTCGTTACGATCTGCCTGCTGGAACGTTGGAGCAGTCGCTCAACGCGTTTGCCCAAGCTGCCGCCATCAACCTCCCGTTCGACCCGGCGCTGGTACGTGGCAAGCATGCAGCCGCCCTCAACGGCACCTACTCGGTCCAGCAAGGCCTGGATCTGCTTCTGCAGGGGTCCGGCCTCGGTGCCGTCCAGGCGGCCAACGGCAACTGGCTACTGGACCCGATGGCCAGCACCGGGGGGACGGCGCTGGAGCTGGGCACCACGCAGGTCAGTGGCCAGGGTATGGGCGAGATGACCGAGAACACCGGGTCGTACACCACAGGGGCGGTGAGCGTGGGCTCAAAGACCCCGACCAGCCTGCGCGACACGCCGCAGTCGGTGTCGGTGCTGTCCAGCCAGTTGATCGAGGACCGTAGCGTCACCAGCCTGCAGGATGCGCTGAAAATGGCCCCCGGGGTCACGGTGCAGAAAACTACCAGCGACACCTACGAGTTCTATTCGCGCGGCTTCAACATCGACAGCATCCAGATCGACGGCGCCGCACCGATGGCGTTGTCGTCGGTAGCCACCAGTTTCTACTCGCGTCGCCTGTACAACCTGGTCGAGTTCGACCACGTGGAAGTGTTGCGCGGCGCGGGGGCATTGTTCGGCGGTGTGGGCGACCCCGGTGGCGTCATCAACCTGGTGCGCAAGCGCCCGCTGTCGGACTTCCAGCTGAAGTTCGAGGCCGCCGCCGGCTCCTGGGACAACTACCGCTCGCAGATCGACCTGACCGGCCCGTTGACCGAAAGCGGCAACGTCCGTGGCCGCCTGGTGACGGCCTATACCGACCGCCAGTACTTCACGGACAAGCTGGCCACGCAGAAGCCCACGGTCTACGGGGTGTTCGAAGTCGACCTGGGCCCCCAGACCATCTTCACCCTGGGCGGCATGTACGAAAGCACCCATTCCAACTCGTCGCTGGGCCTGCCGCGCTACAGCACCGGTGGCGACATCGGGCTGCCGCGCCACACCAACCTGGGGCAGAACTGGTCATACATGGACAACATCTCGCAGGAGATCTTCACCAAGCTCGACCACTACTTCGACAACGACTGGAAGCTCAACGTCTCGTATACCAATACCCGCGATGCTGGCGAGGCGCTGGCCGCGGTCTCCGGCAACGCCGTCAACCCGGTGACGATGGCCGGCCCGGTGTGGCGCGCCAGCTACAACGTCTACTCCACCAGCCAGGACCTGATCGACAGCAACCTGTCGGGCAGCTTCGACGCCTTTGGCCGCGAGCACCAGTTCGTGCTCGGTGCCGACTACCAGCGCGTCACCAGCCGCTGGCAAGGGTCCGGCGCGTTCACCGGGACCGGTGTGCCCATCAACGTGTGGAACCCGGGGTACTGGAAACCCACCACGATCTCGCTGGTAACCCCGCGTGACTACAGCCCCAACACCCAGGAGCAGTACGGCCTGTACGGTCGCTTGACGCTGCAGGTGAGCGACCCGCTCAAGGTCATCCTCGGTGGTCGGGCGGCGCGTTACCACTTCGAGCAGGTCTACACCAACGCCGGCGTGGTGCAGAGCGACATCGACATGCGCGAACCCACGCGCTTCGTGCCCTACTTCGGCGCGATCTACGACCTGGATGAGCAGTGGTCGTTGTATGGCAGCTACTCGAAGATCTTCAAACCCCAGCAAAGCTACCTCAGCGGACCGGTGGGCAGTAACCAGGTGCTGGAACCGCTGGTGGGCAAGACTTCCGAAGTGGGTATCAAGGGCGAGCTGTTCGATGGCCGCCTGAACACCAGCCTTGCCGTGTTCTACACCAAGCGCAAGGACGGCGCGGTCAAGGATGACAACTTCCCGAGCGAGTCGGTGCTGTATGGCGGCAGTTGCTGCTACTTGAACCAGGGCGAGGTCATCAGCAAGGGGATCGAGCTGGAAGCATCCGGCGAAATCCGCAAGGACTGGAACCTGATGGCCAGCTATGTCTACAACTACAACAAGAACGAGACCGATAGCACGGCGTTGAGCACCATCACGCCCAAGCATCAGTTCAAGGTATGGACGACCTACCAGCTGCCAGGAGACCTTTCGGACTGGACCGTCGGCGGTGGGGTCGACATGCAAAGCGCGACCTATGTCAGCGGCACTACCGTGCAGGTGAATGGCGATGGCAAGGTGGTGGGGGAAAACATCCCGTTCGACTACAAGCAAAGCGGCTATGCGGTCTGGAATGCCCTGTTGAGGTACCGCGTGGACGATCACTGGACCGTGTCGCTCAATGCCAACAACCTGTTCGACAAGGTGTATTACCAGACTGTCTCCAGCGCCGCGAATGGCAACTTCTATGGTGACCCGCGTAACTACATGTTGACGTTGAGGGGGACGTTCTAGTCGCCGCGCTATCGGTTTAGCTGGCTCCATCCTTGGCTCGGCCAGGGATGGCTCCAATCTCTCCCCACCTGCCGCTCACATGCTAAATGGCACCCTATGGCCTAATGCTATTCGCATTGAGAATGCCGGGGCTGCCGCGCAGCCCTTCGCGGCACAAGGCCGCTCCTACACCAATCGCGCAACCCCCTGGTTACAGAGCTCACGCAGACATTGGAGCGGCCTTCTGCTGCGAAGGGCCGCACGACGAAGTGGCCCCGTCTGCTGTATGACAAGACGGACGTATTGCTGCGCCCACCTGACCTCAAACCTCTCGCTACAGCTTCAGCAAAGGTTGATTTCGATCAAGGCCGGCCGCCGTGGCAGGCATAGCCTGAAAGCACACGGCAACTGCTGGAGGCGTCCCATGGCGAAGAAATTCCCGCACAACCCAAGCCATCCCGAGCGTATCTGTTGGGGCTGCGACCTGTATTGCCCGGCCAAGGCGCTGGCCTGCGGCAACGGGGCGGAGCGGACCATGCATCCGGTGGAGTTGTTTGGGGAGGATTGGGACAGCTTCGAGAGTCTGTTGGATGCGCCTTCGCAAGTAGAGCAACTGTCTCAGGCGCAATGAAAGATCTTAACTGCAGGTTGGTTTCGATGGCCCCATCGCCGGTAAGCCGGCTCCTACCGGTACGGCGATGGGGCATTGCAGGCACTAGAACGCCGTACTCACCGTCAGCGACATGTTCCGCGGATCACCATAGATCGCCCCCGCGTAGAACCCGTACTGGGTGTAGTAGTGCTTGTCGAACAGGTTGTCGACATTGAGGGTCACTGCCGTGTCGTCGGTCACCTGGTACTTGGCCATGGCGTTCCAGATCGCGTAGCCCGACCAGTTGACGTCGGTCGCCCCGGCACTCACTCCGTTCACCGGCTGCCCGGCCGGGCTGGAGATTGCGCGGATGTTGCTCTGCGCCTTCACGCCGGCGCCGAGGGTCAGGCGGTCCAGCGGGCCGGACAGGCGATAGGTGGTCGAGGCCTTGAACAGGTGCGACGGGTCGCTGCGCCCGTCGCTGTCCACGCGGCGGAAGTGCAGGTAGGTGTAACCGGCATAGACGTTCCAGTTCGGCGTCAGCGCGCCGGCGATCTCCAGGTCGATCCCGTCGGTTTCCTGGCCGGTACCGGCCTTGTAGGCATCGCCACCAGTCGGGGTGGTCAGGCCATCGTCGAGCACCGCCTTGTTCTCTTGCTTGGTGCGGAAGTACGCCGCCGATGCGTTCAGGCGCCCGTCCAGCCACGCGCCCTTGATCCCGGTCTCGTAGCTCTGGCCACGGATCGGCTCGACCTTGGTGCCGCTGGCGGTCTCGGCGGTTTGCGGGTTGAAGATGTCGGTATAGCTGGCGTATAGCGAGTAGGTGTCGTTGAGGTCATACACCGCGCCGAAATAAGGCGTGACGATGCCGTTGTTCTGCTGGTTGCTGCGCACGCCAGCGACGCTGCGAGTGGTGGCCGAGTAATCGGTGGTGCGCATGCCGACGATCACCGAGAACGGGTCGGTGATGCTCAGGCGGGTGGCGGCGTACATGCCTTGCAGGCGCGTGGTGGTCTTGCTGTGCAGCCCGGTGCGCGAGGCGAGGATGTCGTAGTCGCTGTCCACGCCATTGCGCCAGTCGGTCAGCGGGAAGCCATTGTTGGCGCGGAACTGGCAACCCACCGACGGCGCGCTGACGCGGTCGTCACCAACCATGGTGCACGTATATTGCGGCGACCAGGCCACGGTGCGGCTGTCGTTGTAGCCGACCATCGCCTGGTGCGTACGGCCGAACAGCTGGAACGGGCCGGACAGGTCGATCTGCGCGGACTGCTGGGTGGTGTCGGTGGAGCTGTGCAGGCCATTGAGCACCGCGCCGCTGCCATCCTGATCCCAATAGCCGCCGTAGCTGCCGCGGCCAGCCGAGTTGACCTTGGCCAGGCCACGGTGGTTGAGCACCTCCGAGGTGCTCTGGGCAGCCTTGAGGTCCAGGGTCCAGTCGTTGTCGAAACGATGCTCCAGCGAGCCGAATGCGGTGCGCGTGGTGTACTCGCCGAAGCTCCAGCTCGGCACCAGGTTGGTGCTACGTGGCAGGTCGGTCTTGCTGCCGTCGCGGTACCAGATCGGGATGTTGGCGCCCCAGCCGCCGCCAACCACCTTGTTGTATTCGTACTGGTAGCCGGCGCCCAGGGTGGTGGCGTCGTCGAGGTCGAATTCGAAGTTGGCCAGGGCCGCGCGCGAACGCTCGGACTGGTTGTCGCGGAACGAGTTGGCGTCCTGTTGGGTCATCACGAAGCGCGAGCGCAGTCGGCCATCCTCGGACAGCGGCAGGTTGAGGTCGGCGCCCAGGCGGCGCTTGTCCCAACTCCCGTAGGTGGCATAGGCGCTGCCGCCAAAGGTCTTGGTCGGGGCCTTGCGGATCAGGTTGACGGTAGCCGACGGATCACCGGTGCCACCGAGCAGGCCGTTGGCACCACGGACAATGTCGATGCGCTCGTACAGGTCCATGTTCAATGCGTTGCCGCCGCCGCTGAAGTCGGAACCGCCCTGGAACTGCAAGCCATCGACTTTCCAGTTGCTGATCGAATAGCCGCGGGCGCGGAAGTCGGTGCGCCCGCCGACTTCGGACTTGCTGCTGCTCACCCCTGGCGTGGTGTCCAGTGCCTGCTCGATGGAGCGCACACCGCGGTCGTCCATCTGCTGGCGGGTGATGGTGGTGACCGACTGCGGGGTCTGCCGTGGGGTCAGCTTGAGGCCGGTGGAGCTGCGGCTGTTTTCCACCGTGTAGCCGAGCTGGCCAGCGTCGTCGGCCGGCAGCAGGGCGCTGTCGTCGATCTGCGTGGCATCCAGCTCCAGGGGCTGGCTGTCCGCAGCCATGACGCCACCGCTCATGGCCAGTGCGATGCACAGGGCAAGCGGGCTGAGGTGGCTGCCAGCGCGGGTGTGAAGGTGAGTGTGGTGAAGGGTGCTCTGAGGTTTCATTTGGGAAGGCTTCGTATTCGCAGATGATTTTTTGTTACGATTCTAGGGATAAGCCCCTTGGGCTCCATGACCGGTTTGTACGGGCATGTAATTGAACGTAACGAGCGCCGCCGGCCCTCCCCGAACAGGTGTTTCCCCCGATGAGCACGACCCTGCTGGTTGTCGACGATGACGACGAGATCCGCGAACTTCTTTGCGATTACCTCAACGATGCCGGCTATAACGTAGTGGCGGCGGCCGATGGCGATGGCATGCGCGAGCAACTGGCGCAGCACAAGGTCGACCTGGTAGTGCTCGACCTGATGCTGCCCGGCGAGGATGGCTTGAGCCTGTGCCGCCATTTGCAGGCGATACCGGGGTTGGCGGTCATCATGTTGTCGGCCAAGGGCAGCACCCTCGACCGCATCATCGGCCTGGAGGTAGGGGCCGACGACTACCTGGCCAAGCCCTTCGAGCCGCGCGAGCTGATCGCCCGGATCAAGGCCGTGCTGCGCCGCCCGCAACGTCTGGAGACAGCCGCGCCCGAGCCCGTGGTACAAGCCATGGCGTTCGCCGGTTTCCGCCTCGACCCGGTCAAGCGCCTGCTCAGCTGCCCGGACGCCACGGTGCATACCCTGCCCCGCTCGGACTTCCGCGTGCTGCAGGAGCTGCTCGAAGCCAACGAACGGGTGGTTTCCCGCGACCTGCTGACCCGCAGCGCGTTCGGCCGCGACCACCACCCCGATGATCGCTCGGTGGACATGTGCATCAGCCGCCTGCGCCAGCACTTGCGGCGCACCCCGGCGGCCCGCGCGCAAATCCTCACCATCCGCAACGAAGGCTACCTGCTGACCCTCGGCCAGGCCGAGGCGCACGCCTGAGATGCGCCTGCTCCGCCGCCTGTGGCCACGCACGCTGTTCGGCCAGTTGCTGTTGATCATGGTCAGCGGCACGCTGGTGATCCAGTTGATGTCGAGCAGCATCTGGTTCGACGTACGCTTCGCCCAGGTGCTGGAGGCGCCGGTGCGGCTGGTCGCCGCCCGCAGCGCGGCGCTGATCGCCCAGGCGGACTGCCACGCCGGCGCCCTGCAGGTGCCCGCGCACTACCGCCTGCGCTGCGCCGAAACCCGACCGCCAATCGAGTACGACGAGCGCCGTGGGCGACGGCGGGTCGAATTGCTACTGCACCAGGCATTGAAGTACGAACTGGGCCACGAACAGGCCGTGCGCCTGCTGAACGTGCAGTTGACCGACGAACTCGGCCAACCGATCGTCTGGCGCAGCCTGTTCGGCCTGCGCACCGCCCAGGCGCACATCGAGTTCGCCGTGCCGCTGGCCGACGGCCATTGGCTGACCATCGACGGCCAGGAGCTGCAAGGCTGGAGTGGCGAGTCGGCCTGGGTGCTGATCAGCGATTACCTGTTGCGGGTGTATGCACTGCGCATCGTCGCCGTGCTGCTGGTGTGCCTGGTGGCGGTTCGCCTGTGCCTGCGCCCGCTGCGGCGCCTGGCCGATGCCGCCCGTGGCCTGGGCAGCAACCTCGAGCAGCCGCCGCTGGCCCTGGATGGCCCGCAGGAAGTCCGCCAGGCAGCGATGGCCTTCAATGCCATGCAGCAACGGCTGATCGCCATGGTCAACGACAAGGCCTATTTCCTCGCAGCGGTGTCCCACGACCTGCGCACGCCGCTCACCCGCATGCGCCTGCGCCTGGAGCGGCTGCAGGACGACGACCAGCGCGAGCGGCTGCGGCAGAACATCACGCAGATGGACGACATGATCGGCCAGGTGCTGGACTACCTGCGCGCCGGCGAGCAACAGAACCTGCAACAGGTCAACCTCGATCGCCTGGTCGCGAGGCTGTGCGCTGACCTGTCGAGCGTCGAGGAGCCGTTGCCGATCCAGGGCGAGGTCGGCAGCCTGCGGGTCGATGCGCTGCTATTGCAACGCTGCTTGCAGAACCTGCTGGTCAATGCCATCCGCTATGCCAGGGAGGTCTCGGTCACGCTGGAAAAAACCACCACGGCGGTGCTGATCCATATCGATGACCGCGGCCCCGGCATCGCGCCTGCCCTGCTGGCAACCATCACCGACCCGTTCGTGCGCGGCGAGGGTTCGCGCAACCAGGCATCGGGGGGCTATGGCTTGGGCCTGAGCATCGCCCAGCGCATCATCACAAGCCACGGGGGCGAGCTGATACTGCTCAACCGCGAAGGGGGTGGATTGCGGGTCAGCGTGTTGCTGCCTTGCTAGGGCCGCTGCGGCCACACACCCCCATCATCAGGTAACAGTCTTTTACCGTTTGCCCTGGTTTTCCGCTCGTTGCCTTTGCCTATCCTAGGCCCGGTCATACAGACCGTGATGGACCTATGAAGCATTCCCTACCCAGCCGCTATGCCTGCCTGGCCACCTGCCTGATCCTTACCCTCGCCAGCCTGCCCCTGCTGCCAACACACCCCTGGCTCTGGCCATTCACCCTGGTCACCGCGCTGCTCAGCCTGGTCGGCCTGAACGACCTGCGCCAGAGCCACCATGCGGTACGCCGCAACTACCCGATCCTCGGCAACATCCGCTACCTGATCGAGACCATTCGCCCGGAAATCCGCCAGTATCTGATCGAAGGCGATGACGACAAGCTGCCATTCTCCCGCTCGCAACGCTCGCTGGTGTACGCCCGGGCCAAGAACGAAAGCGCCGAGAAGGCCTTCGGCACGCTCAACGATGCCTACAAGCCCGGCTTCGAATTCATCAGCCACTCGATGCTGCCGGCACTGACGCCCGACCCCGCCTCGTTCCGCATCAGCATCGGCGGGCCGCAGTGCCGCCAGCCCTACTCGGCGTCGATCTTCAACATCTCGGCGATGAGCTTCGGCGCCCTGAGCGCCAATGCCATCGCCGCGCTGAACCAGGGCGCACGCCTGGGGCGCTTCGCCCATGACACTGGCGAGGGCAGCATCAGCCCCTACCACCGCGAACATGGCGGCGACCTGATCTGGGAGATCGGCAGCGGTTACTTCGGCTGCCGTGACGAGGATGGGCGCTTCGATCCACAGCGCTTCGCCGAGCAGGCCCAAGCGGCGCAGGTGAAGATGATCGAGATCAAGCTCAGCCAGGGCGCCAAACCTGGCCACGGTGGCATCCTGCCGGCGCACAAGGTCAGCGCGGAAATCGCCTCCACCCGCGGCGTGCGCGTAGGCGAGGATTGCATCTCGCCAGCCGCGCACAGCGCCTTCCGCACCCCCGTCGAGCTGCTGCAGTTCGTCGCCAGGCTACGCGAGCTGTCTGCTGGCAAGCCGGTGGGTTTCAAGTTCTGCCTGGGCCATCCCTGGGAGTTCATGGGCATCGCCAAGGCCATGCTGGCCACCGGCATCCTTCCGGACTTCATCGTCGTCGACGGCAAGGAAGGTGGCACCGGCGCCGCGCCTCGCGAGTTCAGCGACAACATGGGCGTGCCGATGCGCGAAGGCCTGATGTTCGTGCACAACACCCTGGTCGGCCTGAACCTGCGCGAGCACATTCGCATCGGCGCGGCGGGCAAGCTGGTCAGTGCCTTCGATATCGCCAGCGTGCTGGCCATCGGTGCCGACTGGGTCAACTCGGCGCGCGGCTTCATGTTCGCCATCGGTTGCATCCAGTCGCAGAGCTGCCACACCAACAAGTGCCCGACCGGCGTGGCCACCCAGGACCCACTGCGCCAGCGCGCGCTGGTGGTACCAGACAAGGCCGAGCGGGTCGCGAGCTTCCATCGCAACACCTTGCATGCCCTGGCCGAGATGCTCGCGGCCGCGGGCCTGGAGCACCCTTCGGAGCTCAAGCCCAAGCATCTGGCGCGGCGCATCAACAGCAGCGAGATTCGCCTGTTCTCCGACCTGCACCAGTTCCTCAAGCCAGGCGAGTTGCTCAGCGGCTCGATCGAAAGCGATTTCTATGCACGGATGTGGCGGATGGCGCGCAGCGACAGCTTCGCACCGGAAACCGCAGAGATGGCGCAGCGCGTGGCAGTGGTACGCCGAAAAGAAACAGCCCCGGCATAGGCCGGGGCTGTCTGGTGACGCCGGTTCGATCAGAAGAAGCTGATCGGGTACTCGACGAAGACGCGGATTTCGTTGCCGTCGTCGTTGTAGCCGTTCAGGCGAACGCTTTCCGAAGTGCGCAGCCAGGAGCCACGCAGCTTGACCGACAGATCCTTGGCAGCGCCTTCCTGAACCACGTATTGCAGCTGGTTGAAGATCTCGCGCTCTTTACCTTCGCCGAAGCCGTGGGTGTTGATGTTGTCACCACGCACATAGGCGATCTTGTAGGTCAGGCCCGGTACGCCGTAGGCGCCGAAGTCCAGACCGTAGGCGATCTGCCAGGAGCGCTCGTCCTCGGCGTTGAAGTCGGACCAGTAGGAGTTGGCCAGGTAGATGGTCGAACCACCGTCACCCACACCGTCGCGGTCCTGGTACCAGCCGTACTGATAGCCGGTGCTGCCGGTGCTGCGCTGGTGGGCGATGGTCACCGAGTGAGCGCCGAAGGCGTAGGTGGCCGCCAGGCTCCAGATGGTGTTTTCGTCGCCAGTCAGCGAAGCACGGTCGACGTACTTGCTGTCGATCTTCGACTTGTAGCCGTTGAAGTCCAGGGTCAGGGACTGGTCAGCCGAAATCGGGTGGACGTAGTTCAAGCCCAGGTAGTGCTTCTTCAGCACGTCTTCGACATCGGAGGTGTACAGCGAGGCGGTGAAGTTCTCGTTGAACTTGTAGCTGCCGCCGAACACGTCGATCTTCTTCAGGTGGCCGCTGTCACGGCCCTCGGCGCTCTTGCGCGCTTGCTGGGTGAAATGACCGGCGTTCAGTTCCAGGCCTTCGATCTCCTTGGAGGTGATGAAGGTACCGGTGTAGCTCTCTGGCAGCAGACGGCTGTCGTCGTATTGCAGCACAGGCAGCTCAGGCATCATGTCGCCGTACTTCAGCACGGTGTTGGACACACGGAACTTGATGGCAGCGCCACCACGGGCCAGGTTGTGCGGCGAGTTGG
Organism: Pseudomonas sp. S31; assembly: GCF_016648105.1. Taxonomy (GTDB): domain Bacteria; phylum Pseudomonadota; class Gammaproteobacteria; order Pseudomonadales; family Pseudomonadaceae; genus Aquipseudomonas. The sequence goes on from NZ_JACVVE010000066.1 coordinate 20,752, forward strand.
CCGGCTCGGTGTCGCTCGGCTTGAAGAAGTCGATGCCGGCAGCGCCGTTACGGCCCTTGCCGCCGTCCAGGCGCAGGGCGTACAGGCCGAAGGCATCGACGCCCACGCCGACGGTGCCTTGGGTGAAGCCGGACTCGAACTTGCCGATGAAGGCCTGGCCCCACTCGGCCTGGTCCTTGGAGTTCGGGTTGCGCGAGGTGTGTTTCTTGTCGCGATGGATGTAGGCGTTGCGCAGCAACAGGTTGGCGTGGCTGTCTTCGATGAAGCCCTTGCTCTCGGCCTGATCGTTGGCCTGTGCCTGGGTCGCGGCGATCATCGCCAGGGCGACCAGGCTGATCCTGGTTTTCAACATTTGTTTTCCTTATTTCGTAATCAAAAACGCGCTGCAAATGACGCCAGGAACCAACGCCCCTTTCGTAGGTTCGACGTTAATGCGGATCCGAACTGAAAAGCCCGCTGGGGCATGCGCAGCGGGCCTGGAACAGCAGCTTGGCCAAGGGTGGCCAGCAGGCGTTGGCGAAATCCTAGCCGCGTGCGATTACAAATGTCAAAAAGTCGTGAAATGCAGGTTGATATAACCAAAAAATTCCCGATGGTCGGTGCATTTTCTTACGCGCAAACGACAGTGCCAGGTAATTTGTCCCCTCGTACAGTCCAGGCTCGGACAACTCGCCTGCACCAATGAAAACGCCACCGCAGGGGCGGTGGCGTTCGAAGAGACCATTCAGCGCCGGGGATCAGCGCCACATGGCTTGCAAGGCATCGAGTTCAGCATCGCTGAGCAGGCCTTGAGGGTAACGCCCGTCAAGCAGACGTCGCGGGTCGGTCGTCCTGACCCGTTTGCATCCATGGTGCTTCAACCACTGCGTCAAGATTTTGAGCGATTGAGGATTCATTGCCGATGGGGGCAAAACCGACTCACTGGCGGCGTTCATCTCTACACGTACTCCCTGGGCCGTGAGCGGCTAACTTACGTCGTCATTGTTACAGTACGGGGTGCCGTATCTGCTTAAAAAACAATACAAAACGTGTGCCATCCCGGTATACCAGACGTCACCCAAACAAAAGGCCCGTCACTTGAGGTAATGCTGTTCACTCAAAATCGCCGGGGGGGGGGGGGGGGGCCCGCCGGGGGGGGGGGGGGGGGGGGGGGGGGGGGGGGGGGGGGGGGGGGGGGG
>NZ_JACVVE010000067.1 GCF_016648105.1 Pseudomonas sp. S31
TTTTTCTACTACTTCATTCGGGCGCCGGGGGCGCCGCCGCTGAGCAGCGAGCGCGCCGGCCCCTCGAGATGGAACAGCGCCTGGTTGGCCTTGGCCTGGTCACCGTCCGCGACCTGCCAATGCACCGCAACCCGTGGGTCGAGCTGACGGAACACCGCATCGACCCAGGCCGTGCCAGCGACCACGCAATCCTCCCGGGTGATGATGGTGGCCTTGGCCAGGCGCTCGGCGGGGATCAGCTGCGCAGTGATGTCGCCACTGCCGATGTCCTCGAGCAACGCGCGGCGCACGTTGGCTTCGATTTCGGCGGTCAGGTCGGCGAGGCGTAGGTTCGGCATGGTCGGCTCCACAAGCTAGGTGCCGGGATTATCGGGCAGGGGGGCGGGTGTGTACAGCGGGCAGGCGATGGAAAGGACGGGTCTAGATGTAGGGTTTACTACATTAATGGATCCATTGTGAGTCCGGTGATCGCACATATTTCTCTTGAAAATAGACTTTGACGTTGACCATGTTGGTGTCTCGACGGTTTAATGGATCCATTAAATAAAAACAACATGCCGGAGAGCCTCCATGTACCCCAAAAACACCTGGTACGTCGCTTGCACCCCTGACGAAATCGCCGACAAGCCTTTGGGTCGACAGATCTGCGGGGAAAAGATCGTGTTCTATCGTGGCCATGAGAACCGCGTTGCCGCAGTGGAGGATTTTTGCCCGCACCGCGGCGCACCGCTGTCGCTGGGCTATGTCGAGGACGGCAACCTGGTCTGTGGCTACCACGGCCTGGTCATGGGCTGCGACGGCAAGACGGTCGCCATGCCTGGCCAGCGGGTCCGGGGCTTTCCTTGCAACAAGACCTTTGCCGTGGTCGAGCGTTATGGTTTCGTCTGGGTCTGGCCCGGCGACCAGGCACAAGCCGACCCGAACCTGATCCCGCACCTGGAGTGGGCAGTCAGCGACGAGTGGGCGTATGGCGGGGGGCTGTTCCACATCGGTTGCGACTACCGCCTGATGATCGACAACCTCATGGACCTGACCCACGAGACCTACGTGCATGCCTCCAGCATCGGCCAGAAGGAGATCGACGAAGCACCACCGGTGACCACCGTCAGCGGCGACGAGGTGGTCACCGCCCGGCATATGGAAAACATCATGGCGCCGCCGTTCTGGCGCATGGCCCTGCGGGGCAACGGGCTGGCCGACGACGTGCCGGTGGATCGCTGGCAGATCTGCCGCTTCACTCCGCCCAGCCATGTACTGATCGAAGTCGGAGTGGCGCATGCCGGCAAGGGGGGATATCACGCCGAAGCCCAGCACAAAGCGTCGAGCATCGTGGTCGACTTCATCACCCCCGAGAGCGATACCTCGATCTGGTACTTCTGGGGGATGGCGCGCAACTTCGCGGCCCACGACCAGACCTTGACCGAGAACATCCGCGAAGGCCAGGGCAAGATCTTCAGCGAAGACCTGGAGATGCTCGAGCGCCAGCAGCAGAACCTGCTCGCCTACCCCGAACGCAACCTGCTCAAGCTCAACATCGATGCCGGCGGCGTGCAGTCGCGCAAGGTGCTGGAACGGTGGATCGCCAGGGAGCGTGCACCACAACCCGAACTGATCGCGACCAGCGCCACTCCCGCCTGACGAGGACTCCGACATGATCGACGCCGTAGTGGTATCCCGCAACGACGAAGCACAGGGCATCTGCAGCTTCGAGCTGGTCGCGGCCGATGGCGGCCTGCTGCCGGCCTTTAGCGCTGGCGCGCACATCGACGTACACCTGCCCGACGGCTTGGTGCGCCAGTACTCCCTGTGCAATCACCCCGAAGAACGCCACCGCTACCTGATCGGCGTGCTCGATGATCCGGCCTCACGCGGAGGATCGCGCAGCTTGCATGCCGGGGTGCGGGAAGGCGCCAGCCTGCGTATCAGCGAGCCGCGCAACCTGTTCCCGCTGGTTGAGGATGCGCGCCGCAGCCTGTTGTTCGCAGGTGGCATAGGTATCACGCCAATCCTGTGCATGGCCGAGCAACTGTCGCACAGTGGCGCGGATTTCGAGTTGCACTACTGCGCCCGCTCCGCCGATCGTGCGGCCTTCGTCGAGCGTATCCGCTGCTCGCCGTTCGCCGACCGCTTGTTCGTGCATTTCGACGAGCAGCCGGAGACCGCCCTGGACATCGCCCAGGTGCTGGGAAACCCACAGGCCGATGCGCACCTGTACGTCTGTGGCCCAGGTGGCTTCATGCAGCATGTGCTGGAAAGTGCCAGGTCGCAGGGCTGGCCGGAGTGCAACCTGCATCGCGAATATTTTGCCGCGGCGGCCGTCGATACCAGCAGTGATGGCAGTTTCTCGGTCCAGGTTGGCAGCACCGGCCAGGTGTTCGAGGTACCGGCCGACCAGAGCGTGGCGCAGGTGCTGGAGCGCCACGGCATCGAAATCGCCATGTCGTGCGAGCAGGGTATTTGCGGCACCTGCCTGACGCGGGTGTTGCAGGGCACGCCAGACCATCGCGACTTGTTCATGACCGAGGAGGAGCAGGCGTTGAACGATCAATTCACGCCGTGCTGCTCGCGCTCCAAGACACCCTTGCTGGTGCTCGACATCTGATCCGGCTCAGGAGGCCGGCAGGATGACTTTCATGCGCGGGTCGGCCTTGCCGCTGCCGAAGGTCTCGGCATACCGCAGGGTGGCGTTGGCATGCTCGCGCATGATCGCCTCGGCGCGAGCGCCCTGGCCATTGACCAGGGCATCGAACACAGCGTGGTGCTGCATGTGGGCGAAGTTGAAACGCCGGTATTCACGTGCCAGATCGTGGCGGTCCACGGCCAGCGCGGTGACCGAGGCGAACGGCAGATGGTCGTTGCGCGCCAGGGCATCGGCGATGGCCGGATTGTGACTTGCTTCGACGATCACCTGGTGAAAGCGCATGTTGAGGTCGTGGTAGGTCTCCAGGTCTTCGTCGGTCACGAAACCCTTGTCGAACAACTGGTCGCCCTCGACCAGGCATTGGCGCAGCGCCTCGCAGGCTTCCGACGACAGGCCGCGCTCCGCAGCCTGGCGGGCGGCCAGGCCCTCCAGTACGCCACGAACCTCGACCGCGCCGGCGATGTCTTCTTCGCTGACCGAGCGTACCTGAAAACCACGGCCGCCAAAGCGCACCAGCAAGCCTTCCTGCTCGAGGGTGCGAAACGCCATGCGCACCGGCATGCGTGAAACGCCGAACAACTCGGCGGTGGGGACTTCCATCAGCCGCGCGCCGGCCGCCAGTTCGCCCGAGGCGATCATCTTGCGCAACGCAACCAGCACCATCTGACCGGGCTTGCTCATCCAGGCAACTCGAAGGACATGAGCGGCCATCTTAGCGCAAGCGCCGGGCTCCCACACGCCTGAGCGGCCTCGCCAGATACCGGTAACGTATTGCATCTTCGTGTAGGAGCGCCCCGGCAAGGCCGCTCCTACAACGACAACGGGTAACTCACGATCAGCCGGGTCTGGTCGAAGTCGCTGTTGAAGCTGCGCCGGTTGGTCGCATTGTTCAAGCGCACGTTGAGGTTCTTCAGCGTGCCGCTCTGGATCGTGTAGTTGATCTCGGTGTCGCGTTCCCATTCCTTGCCATTGCTGCCCGCAGCGGTGGTGGCATTCTCGCCGTGGCCGTAGCGCACCATCGCCAGCAGCCCGGGTACGCCCATCGCAGCGAAGTTGTAGTCATAGCGCACTTGCCACGAGCGTTCGTCGGCATTGCTGAAGTTGCCGTTGAACATGTCGTTGCCCAAGGTTCGGCCACTGCTGCCGTAGACCGACATCCACTGGCTGTCGCCGCTGACTTTCTGCAAGCCCAGGTACAACGTGTGGCCGCTGCGCGCGGCCGAAATCAAGGCGTACCCGGTGCGGCTCTGGATGTCGCCAATGCGTGCCTGGCCATCGTCCCGGTCGATGAAATAGCCCAGGTTCGCGCCCAACGTCCATTCACCCATGCGCTGGCTGTGTATCAGGTTCAGGTAGCTTTGCTGGTAGATATCCTCGAGCTGCGAATGCCAGGCGCCGATCAGCGTGCGCTGTTGGTTGAAGCGGTATTCGGCGCCTGCATAGGTGAATCCGTCCGACGTCACCCCGGGGGCCGCCCAGGCCGAAAGGTCCTGCATGTCGGAGGAATTGCGCAGGCTCACCTGGCGGTATTGGCCGGCCTGCAGGCTCAGTCCTTCGATTTCCCGCGAGTCGAGGGTCGCGCCACGGAACGTCTGCGGCAACAGGCGGCCATCGTCGTAGCGCAGCAGGGGAATGTCCGGCAGCAGTTCGCCGACCTTAAGCTCGGTCGCCGAAAGGCGCATCTTCGCTGCCAGCCCCGCGCGGCCGAAGTCATCTGCCGCGCGGCCGTCGTCATGCACCGGCAGCAGCTCCGAGCCGCTGGCATCGCGGCTGCTGTCGAGCTTCATGCCGAACATGGCGATGCCTTCCAGGCCGACACCGAGCGGCCCAGGGGTATAGCCGGAACTGAACTTGAAGATGAAACCCTGGGCCCATTCGTCGACCTTGCTTTTGCTGGCGCCGGGGTCGCGGAAGTCGCGGTTGAAATAGTAGTTGCGCAGGGTCAGGCTAACCTTGGCGTCTTCGACGAAGCCGCCTTCCTCGGCCCAGGCTGGCAGGCCCAAGCCGAGCGCCAACGAGACTGCCACGGCAGACTGGTTAAGGGTACAGGAGGACTGGTTCATTATTATTGTTCTCCACTTTTCATAGGCGCAGCCATCCCCGGCGGGCCGCTTGGGCTCGTCGTGGAGAAGGCTGCGGGTAGGTTTGGGTCAGGCGTCGGCCATCGCCGCTCGTGCCTGAGTTGCGTTGGGGCGCAGCAGCAACAGGCAGCCGGCGGCGATCACGAACACGCTGGCGAATACGCCGTACAGGTGCAGGGGTTGCCAGCCGCCGTCGAGCAGCATACCCGCCACGGTTGGCGAGAGGATCGCACCCATGCGCCCGATGCCGATGCCCCAGCCAACGCCCGTGGCGCGTACCGAGGCGTCATAGACCACGGGCGACAGGGCATACAAGCCTGCCACGCAGCCGTTGGAGAACAGTCCGATCAGTAGCCCCAGGGCCAGCGCCATTGCCACCGAAGCGCCGTTGTTCACGAACAGCACCAGCAACGCCGCCGTGACCAGCATGAACATCGACAATACGCGGGTCAGCGGCCAGCGCGAGGACAGGCCGCCGATCAGTGCGGCGCCGAGTATGCCGCCGACGCTCAGCAGCACCCCGCCGGTGATGCCCTGCTGGGCTGACAGGCCGGCTGCGACGAGCAGTTTCGGGGTCCAGCTCATGACGAAATAGAAGCCGAACATCACCAGGAAGAACAGCAGCCAGATTACCAGGGTGGTACGCCGCATGGCCGGGGCGAGCAACTGCCTGAAACCGTTTGGCATGTGCTGGTCGCGCAGTGGTCGAGCGGGCAGTTGCGCCAGCGCCGGATGGCCCAGGCGAGCGGCCAGGCGGTTGATTCGGGCCAGTGCGTCGGCCGGGCGGCGGGCCAGAAGGAAGTCCAGTGACTCCGGTAGCCACAGCAGCACCAGAGGGATCACCAGCACGGTGACGATGCCGCCGAACAGGAATACCGAACGCCAGCCCCAATGCCCCAGCAGCCATACCGCCAGCAAGCCGCCCAGGGTCGCACCCAGGGCATAGCCGGTCGACTGCAGGCTGACCGCCAGGCCGCGCCAGCGCTTGCTGGCGTATTCGCTGGCGATCACGTTGCTGCTGGCCAGGATGCCGCCGATCCCCAGCCCGGTCAGGCCGCGCAGCAGCGCCAGCTGCAGCGGGGTCTGGCTCAGCGCCGAGAGCAGCATGCCAGCCCCGGAAAGTGCCAGGCAGAGCAGGATCAGGGGGCGTCGACCGAAGCGGTCTGCCCAAGGCGCGATGAACAACGAACCGGCTGCCATGCCGAACAGGCCGGCGCTGAGTAGCAGCCCCACCTGCGCCCCGCCCAGGTTCCATTCAGCGGAAACCGAGGCAGCGGTGAACGCCATGACCAGCACGTCGAAGCCGTCGATCATGTTCAGGACGATGCAGATGCCAATGGCCAGGTACTGGAAGCGGCCCATCGGGTCGTCGTCAAGGCGTCGCTTGATATCGGTGCTCATGGCGTCACCTGCTGGTCGGGCTCGACCCCAGGTGGAAGGAGGGATGCGCGCGCACGCACGAAGCTGGAGGAAACCTGTCGGTTCCGTGCCCCTGGTAAGCCAATCATGACTGAACCCTTTTTGTAATTGTTGTCGCGTACGGCAGGAGGGCTCCGGCCGTCGTCACGCGCTAATCAATCAGATAATGGATCCATAGACAATATGAAAATTGGCCATTTACCCGCTATGACAGCCCTCAAGTAGAGACTTAAAAGCATAATTTTAAAAAATTATATTAATTATCAATGGATTGAGATTCTAAAATGATGATCAGTTTCCGTTCGTTTATCGAACGGTTGGTTTTTATGGATCCATATCCGTAGCAGGACGTTCGCTTGCCCATGCCTGCATACCTTTCCAGAGCTGCCTTTGGTCAGCGCAGTTGAGCAAATTCCCGATTTGGCGGTCTTTTACCTGCCCGCGGCCCCGAACGCTGGCCTACCCTCAAAGTGCCCAGCAAGGAGACCGGGATGCATACAGAAGGCAAGGTGGTGCCGCTGGCCGCGGCCATCGAAAGGGGTGTTGCCGCCTCCGGCCTTCCACTGCTGCTCCTGCAAGTGCGTGACAAAGCCGCCCTGCAACTGCGCCAGGGCCTGCAGGCGTTGTTCGACAATGCCGACGACAGCCTTTTCGAGATGGCCGACAAGGCCGTCGACCGGCGCGATCAGAACCTCTGCTTCGAAGCCATGCGTGACCTGCGCCTCAAGCGCAAGGGTATCGAGCGCAATGTGCTCGACGGGTTCTATGGTGCCTTCGCCCGCATCGGCCAGGCCGATCCGTCGAGCATGCCAATGGAGATACGGCTGGAGCGCGATAGCGGGGCCGAGACCATGGTCGCACGGGTCCTGTCGCGTGACGGCCTGGCGCTCGGCCAGTTACTGCAGCGTTTACAGGCCTTGCTCGAACGCCCCTTGGCCGAGCAGCGCAATCCGCTGGGGCCGGCGGCCCTTTGCGGGCTGTTCATCGATGCCGGGCGCAGCCTGGGAGTGGGGGCGCGGGTCCGGCCGATCCTGCTGAACCTGTTCGAACGCCATGTGCTGCGCGAAATGCATGTGATCTACGACGATGCCAACCAGTTGCTCGCCGCAGCCGGCGTCCTGGCCGATCTGCCGTCGCTGCCGCGCCGACGCGCAGAGGATCGGCGCGGCAAGGCGCGACAGGGCGTGAGCGCCGTCCAGGCGGAGGAGCAAGGCGTTGCCGCGGGCCTTGCCGTGTTCCAGGCCGTGCAGGGCATGCTGGCATCAGCTGCGGCACCGCAGGCGGCAGCCACCGAGGCGCTCTCGATCCCGACGGTGAGCAGTGCCGACCTGCTGCGTCTGCTGACGCACCTGCAGCACCAGGTGCCCGCCACCTTCGAGCCCGACGACTTCGACCTGGCCCGGCAGCTTGGCATACTGCTGTTGCGGGTCGGGGCGCGCAGCGGTGGCCAGCGACGCTTGTGCCGCGCCGATGAAGACCTGGTCCGGCTGGTCGGTCTGCTGTTCGACTACATCCAGGCCGACGACAACCTGCCGGCGAGCCTGCGTGCCCTGATCGGTCGCCTGCACATTCCGCTGCTCAAGGTGGCCTTGCTGGACAAGAGCCTGTTCGGCCGACCCAGCCATCCGGCGCGACGCCTGCTCAATGAAATGGCTGCGGCTGCCATTGGCTGGGAGCGCAACGGCGACGGCCTGCGCGACAGCCTGCACCTGCGCGTGGAACGGACTGTCCAACGGCTGCTCAACGACTTCACCGACGATGTCGGCCTGTTCGCCGAACTGCTCGATGACTTTCTCGCCTTCAGCCAGGACGAGCGTCGGCGCCACGCCTTGCTCGAACAGCGCACCCGCGACGCCGAGGAAGGCCGCGTGCGCACCCTGCAAGCGCGCCTGCAGGTGCAGCGGGCGCTCAATGCCCGGCTGCGCGGCCGGGTGCTGCCGCAGGTGGTGCTGCAGATGCTGGTGCAGGGCTGGAGCCAGGTACTGCTGCTGGCCTTGCTCAAACACGGCGAAGCGTCTGCAGCCTGGCGCGGAGCCCTGGCGACCTTGGACACGCTGCTGGGCAGCATCGCCGCGCACCACGATCCACTTGCCCGCGAGCGGTTGCTGCAGCAGTTGCCCGGTTTGCTCAAGGCCTTGCGTGACGGGCTGGCCGGGGTAGCGCTGGACTCGGTGCTGACCCGCGATTTCTTTTTGCAGTTGCAACACCTGCACCTGCGCGCCTGCGCCGGGCCGCTGGCAGAAGGTGGCGATGCCGATGCGTCGCTGGCCGAAGTGCGGGTCGAACACGACATCGTGCTGGTGCTCGCCGAGGAGCTGGCCTGTGCCCCTCTGCGGCCGCTCGATGACGATGACCTGACGCAACCGCTGCGTCAGGTTCAGCGCTTGCGCCTGGGCGCCTGGGTCGAAGTCCGCGACGAGGATGAGGCCCTGCGTTGCAAGCTGGTGGCACGCCTGGACAGCAACGACCGCCTGGTTTTCGCCAACCGCAGCGGGCTCAAGGTCCGTGAGTGGAGCGTGCTGGGCCTGGCCCAGGCGCTGCGCCGCGACGATGTGCGCTTGCTGGATGACGGGCTGCTGTTCGAGCGGGCGCTGCAGGCGGTTCTGGGCGAGCTGCGCCAGTGCCAGACACATTGAGCGCACCACGATTTACCTGCACACCGCCTCGGTCGCGAGGCATACTGCGAGCCTGTACCGGCGTTTTCTCAGGATTTGCCCATGCAATTGGACCGTGCCACGGGCTGGTTCGACGGAGTCACCCGCTGCCCTTCGCCGAACTTCAACGCCCGCCCCGATGGCGAAGCGATTTCGCTGCTGGTTATCCACAATATCAGCCTGCCACCCGCGTGCTTCGGCACCGGCAAGGTGCAGGTGTTCTTCCAGAACCGGCTTGACCCTGACGAACATCCCTATTTCAAGGACATCTGCCAGCTGACCGTGTCGGCGCACCTGTTCGTCGAGCGCGACGGTGCGGTGACCCAGTTCGTTTCGTTGCTCGACCGCGCCTGGCATGCCGGCGTCTCGTGTTTTCAGGGGCGTGAGGGGTGCAATGATTTTTCCATCGGTATCGAGCTCGAAGGTACCGACGACCTGCCCTACACCGAGGCTCAGTACGCCGTCTTGGCACAGCTGACCCGGCAGATCCGCGGTGCCTTCCCGCAAATCGGCCTGGACCATATCCAGGGCCACTGCGATATCGCCCCGGTGCGCAAGACCGACCCCGGCCCGGCGTTCGATTGGCTGCGCTATCGGGATTCCGTGCAGATCGATGAGGACAAGGCATGAGTTTTCTGGTGTTGCTGCTGGTGCTGTGGGTCGAGAAGTTCTCGGCCTGGCGCAAGCGTTTGCAGAATGATCGTTTTTTCATCGGCGAACTGACCCGCCTGGAGCGCAGCGGCAAGGTGCACCCCTGGTGGACCTTGGTCATCCTCATCCTGGCTCCCGTGGCGCTGCTGGTGTTGCTGTTGCACGTTCTGGAGCCGGTCGCCTATGGTTTGCTGGCCTTGCCGGTGCACCTGGTGGTACTGGTCTACAGCCTGGGGCGCGGCGACATCAAGGCGGCGCTGGGGCCGTTTCGCGATGCCTGGCGGCGTGGCGACGAACAGGCCGCGCTGCACGTGGCCGAGCGCGATCTCGGCCTGTTGGCCGACACCCCGCGCGGGTTGCTGGTGCGGGTGCAGGGTTATCTGCTGTGGCAGGCCTACCAGAGCTTCTTCGCGGTGATCTTCTGGTACTTCCTGCTGGGCCCAGGGGCTGCCCTGGCCTATCGCCTGCTGGCGCTGACCGCCGAGCTCAGCGGGCAGCCGGCGCTCAAGGCACGCGCCGAGCAACTGCGCCACATCATGGATTGGCTGCCGGTGCGGGTGTTGACCCTGAGTTTCGCCCTGGTGGGCAACTTCGTCGCGGTCATGCGCCTGATGCTGCACGAATTGCTGAACGGGCGTATCAGTGCCGGGCATCTGGTGGCCAAGGTAGGGCGGGTTGCCGACGACATTCCCGAGGAGGAAGACGACCCGCGTGGGCTGGCCAGGCTGGACAGCCTTTGGGAGCTGCTGCTGCGGTGCGCAGTGTTGTGGTACGCCGGGTTCGCCTTGTTGACGGTGTTGGTTTGAGCGTTTGAGTCTCACCAGCCGAACAAGGCCGAGGCGTTGCGCGTGGTCGTCTCGGCCAGCGATTGCATCTCGACACCCAGGAGGTGTGCCAGTGCCTCAGCTATTTCGGGCAAATGCTCCGGGCTGTTGCGCTGGCCAGGGAACATGGCCGGGGCCATGTCGGGTGAATCGGTCTCCAGCACGATGCTGTCCAGTGGCAGTCGGGCGATGGTCTTGCGCAGGCGCAACGCCTGGGGCCACGTGGCTGCGCCGCCCAGGCCCAGGCGAAAGCCCATCTTGATGTACTCGCGTGCTTCCTCGTAGCTGCCGGCGAACGCGTGGATCACCCCGGCCCGGCGCGGTTTGTAGCGCTTGAGCGTGGCAATGACCTGGGCGTGGCTGCGGCGTACGTGGAGCAACGCCGGCAGCTCGAAATCGCAAGCCATTTGCAACTGGGCCTCGAACAGTTCCTGCTGGCGCTCTCGGTCCAGGGTCTCGACGTAGTAGTCCAGGCCGAACTCGCCCACCGCGCACAAGCGTGGATCGCCTTGCAGGCGCTCGAGCCATTCGCGCAACTGCACCAGGTGCTCGGGGCGATGCTGGTCGAGGTAGATCGGATGCAGCCCCAGTGCCGCGACCATCCGGCTATCGGCGCAGGCCAGCTCCCAGACCCGCTGGAAATTCTCCTGATACACCCCCAGCACCACCATCCGTACGACCCCGCGCGCCGCCGCGTTGGCCAGCAGATGCGGGCGGTCGGCGTCGAAGTCGGGGAAGTCGAGGTGGGTATGGGTGTCGATCAGGCGCATGTTCAGGCCGTGGCGATGCGTTGCTTGAAGGTTCGACCGATGGCATGCACACCGGGTTCGTAGCGTTTCTGCTCGATCGCGGCGAGGGCCAGCTCCAGCGCAGTGGTGGCGATCTGGCCATGCTGCTGGGCCATGGCGTTCACCGGCAGGGGCAGGAAGTCGAGCAGTTGGTTGTCACCGAAGGTGCCCAGCTGCAACTGGCGTTCGCCCGCCGGGCGTGCCTGCAGGGCGTCGAATACCCCTTGCAGCAGCACGTAGGAGGTGGTGACCAGGGCGTCCGGCAGCCCGCCCAGTTCGTCGACCAGTTGTTGCATCAAGCGCTGCCCGCATTCACGGCTGAACGCTTCGCCCTGATAGCGCCGCACTTCGCACGCCTTGCCTTCGAGTGCCTGGTCGAAACCACCGGCACGGGCCTGGCTGACCGACAGTTCAGGCCGCGCGCCGATCAGTGCGATGCTGCGCGGTGCGGTGTTCAGCAGGCTTTCGGTGAGTTGCCGGCTGGCGTCGAGGTCATCGCTGATCACCGAGCAGAAGTGCGCCGGGTCCATGCGCCGGTCGATGGCGATCACCGGCAGGCCTTTGTCCTGCAGCTCGCGGTAGCTGTCGTCCTGCGGCGGCAGGCAGCTGGCGACGAACAGCGCGTCGCAACGACGGGCGCGGAACAACTGCTGCAACTGGCGCTCGCTGTCGGGCTGGTCATCGCTGCTGGCGATCAACAGCTGGTAGCCGCGGGCGCGGGCGCCTTGTTCGAGCTGCTTGGCGATGCGTGCATAGCTTGGGTTCTCCAGATCCGGGAGAATGAAGCCCAAGGTGCGGGTATGGCGGCTGCGCAGGCCGGCGGCCTGAGGATTGGGCGTGAAGCCATGGGCCTCGACCACGGCCCGCACGCGCTCGACAGTGCTGTTGCTGATGCGCTGCTGTTCGGCCTTGCCATTGATGACATAGCTGGCAGTGGTCACGGACACACCGGCCAGACGGGCGATATCGCTGAGTTTCACCGAGTTTTCCTTGTTATTACCGGGGCTGGCGGCGAGCCCTGACCGGGTATTCTGACCCAGCCGACCCACCGCGCGCAGGCGACCATTGTCGCAATTGTCCGACAGGATGGGGCTTTTTCGTCGGAAGATTATCGAGTAACGTGGCCACCTAATCAGATTAATCGTTTCAGCAGGCTGATTTCTGCCGCCATTACCCCCTGCTGAGGGCCATCCTACTGGCCATTCGCCTGGAATTCACAACAATACCTCAGTACCCGACTTGGGGCTGGAAAAGGAGAAGGTCATGCTCGAGCTCGCCAAGGAGCAGATCGCCATGGGCCAGTCGGCCGCCGACAAGGCCGAGGCGTTGCGCCTGATGGCCGATCGTCTGCTTGCCGATGGCCTGGTGGCCGAAGGTTACCTGCGGGGCCTGGAGGCCCGTGAAGCGCAAGGCTCGACCTTTCTCGGCCAAGGCATCGCCATTCCTCATGGCACGCCGCAGACCCGCGACCTGGTGCACGCCACCGGCGTACGGCTGTTGCAGTTTCCCGAGGGGGTGGACTGGGGCGACGGCCAGATCGTCTACCTGGCGATCGGCATCGCCGCACGCTCCGACGAACACCTGCGCCTGCTGCAACTGCTGACCCGGGCCCTGGGCGAGACCGACCTGGCCGAGGCACTGCGCCGGGCAACCTCTGCCGAAGCGCTGCTCAAATTGTTGCAGGGCGCGCCCCAGGCACTGGCCCTGGATGCGCAACTGGTTGGCCTGAACCTGGCGGCCGAGGACTTCGACGAACTGGCCTGGCGCGGGGCCCGCCTGCTGCAACGCGCCGGTTGCGTCGACCCAGGCTTCGCGGCGGTGCTGCAGCAGGCCGAGCCGCTGCCACTGGGCGAGGGCCTGTGGTGGCTGCACAGCGAGCGTCAGGTCCGCCAGCCCGGCCTGGCCTTCATCACCCCCCAGCAGCCCCTGCGCTACCACGACCAACCGCTCAACGGCCTGTTCTGCCTGGCCAGCCTGGGCGCCGGCCATCAAGCATTGCTCGAGCGCCTGTGCGAGGTGCTGATCGAAGGTCGCGGGCAGATGCTCCACCAGGCCACCAGCAGCCGCGCCGTGCTCGAAGTGCTGGGCGCCGAGGCGCCGGCCGACTGGCCGAGCGTGCGCCAGGTGCTGGCCAACCCGCATGGCCTGCATGCCCGCCCGGCCAAGGTGCTGGCGCAGTTGGCCAAAGGCTTCGATGGCGAGATCCGCGTGCGCGTGGTGGACAGCGGCCAGCCGGCGGTGTCGGTGAAGAGCCTGAGCAAGTTGCTGGGCCTCGGTGCCCGGCGTGGCCAGGTGCTCGAACTGGTGGCCGAGCCGTCGATTGCCGAACAGGCGCTGGCGCTGTTGCAGGCTGCCATCGAGCAGGGCCTGGGCGAGGAGGTCGAGCCGTTGCCGACGGCTGACGAGACGGATACTGAAATGCCGACCGAGGTCGTCCAGGCGCCAGCGCCAGGCAGCCTGATCCAGGCGGTGGGCGCTGCTCCAGGTATCGCCTGCGGACCGGCGCATGTTTGTGTCGAGCAGGGCATCGACTACCCGCTGCGCGGTGAGTCCCCCACCCAGGAACGCCTGAAGCTGCGCAGCGCCTTGGCCGCGGTGCACGATGAACTCGATGGCCTGGTGCGGCGCAGCGACAAGGCGATTGGCGAAATCTTCATCACTCACCAGGAAATGCTCGCCGACCCGGCCCTGTCCGATGATGTCGAGCAGCGCCTGGCTCAGGGCGAAAGCGCCGCGGCGGCCTGGATGGCGGTCATCGAGGCGGCGGCGCGCCAGCAGGAGTCTTTGCATGACGCGCTGCTCGCCGAACGCGCCGCCGACCTGCGCGACATCGGCCGGCGGGTACTGGCGCAGCTGTGTGGCGTGCAGGCCCAGGCCGAGCCCGAGCAGCCCTATGTGCTGGTGATGGCCGAGGTCGGTCCGTCCGATGTCGCCCGCCTCGACCCTGCGCGGGTCGCCGGCATCGTCACCGCTTATGGCGGCGCCACCGCGCACAGTGCAATCGTGGCCCGTGCCCTGGGCATTCCCGCCGTGGTCGGTGCCGGGGCGGCGATCCTGTTGCTGGGCAATTCCACGCCGCTGCTGCTCGATGGCCAGCGCGGGCAGGTCCAGGTCGCGCCTTCGGCTGCGGTGCTCGACCGCGCGCTGGCCGAGCGCGACCAGCGCGAACAGCGCCTGCAGGCTGCCTGGGCCAATCGCCACGAGCCGGCCGTCACGCGTGACGGGCATACCGTCGAGGTGTTCGCCAACATCGGTGACAGCAGTAGCATCGACAAGGTGGTGGAGCAGGGCGCCGAAGGCGTTGGCCTGCTGCGTACCGAATTGATTTTCATGGCCCATCCCCAGGCTCCCGACGTGGCCACCCAGGAGGCCGAGTACCGCCGCGTGCTCGATGGCCTGGACGGCCGGCCGCTGGTGGTACGTACCCTCGATGTGGGCGGCGACAAGCCTTTGCCGTATTGGCCGATCGCCGCGGAGGACAACCCGTTCCTCGGCGTGCGCGGTGTGCGCCTGACCTTGCAACGCCCACAGATCATGGAGCAACAGCTGCGCGCCCTGCTGCGCGCCGCCGATCAGCGCCCGTTGCGCATCATGTTCCCGATGGTCGGGCAGGTTCACGAATGGCGCCAGGCGCGGGCGATGGTCGAGCGACTGCGCGAAGAGATCCCGGTCGCCGACCTGCAGGTCGGCATCATGGTCGAGGTGCCTTCGGCGGCGCTGCTGGCGCCGCAGCTCGCCCGCGAGGTGGATTTCTTCAGCATCGGCACCAACGACCTGACCCAATACACCCTGGCCATCGACCGTGGCCACCCGAGCCTTTCGGCCCAGGCCGACGGTTTGCACCCGGCGGTATTGAGCCTGATCGACATGACCGTGCGCGCCGCCCATGCCCACGGCAAGTGGGTCGGCGTGTGCGGCGAGCTGGCCGCCGACCCGCAGGCCGTCGCGTTGCTGCTGGGCCTGGATGTCGACGAACTGAGCGTCGCTGCCCCGAGCATCGCCGAAGTCAAGGCCCTGGTCCGCCAGGCCGATCACCAGACGGCCCGCGCCCTGGCGCGCGAGGCTTTGCAACAGGACAGCGCCGCGGCGGTTCGCGCGCTGGTGGAGCGTTACTGAAATGGCCAAGATCCTCACCCTGACCCTCAATCCGGCGCTGGACATCACCATCGGCCTGGACACCCTGCGCACAGGCGCGGTCAACCGTGCCCATGCCCAGCACAGCCATGCCGCCGGCAAGGGCCTGAACGTGGCCCAGGTGCTGGCCGACCTGGGCCACAGCGTCACGGTCGCGGGCTTTCTTGGCCAGGACAACCTGCAGCCGTTCGAAGAACTGATCGCCTGGCGCGGTTTCGCCGATTGCTTCGTGCGCGTGCCCGGCGAGACCCGCAGCAACATCAAGCTGGTCGAGGCCGACGGCCAGGTCACCGACATCAACGGTCTGGGGCCTGAGGTCGACGAGGCCGCGCGCAGTGCGCTGCTGCGCCGGCTGTTGCAGGTGGCGCCGGGGCATGCGGCGGTGGTGGTGGCCGGCAGCCTGCCGCGCGGTATCAGCCCGAAGTGGTTCCAGCAGTTGCTCGATCAGCTCAAGGGCCTTGGCCTGAAGGTCGCCCTCGACAGTAGCGGCGAAGCGCTGCGCGCCGGGCTCGATAGCGCGCCGTGGCTGGTCAAGCCGAATACCGAGGAACTGGGCGACGTGCTGGGAACGAGGGTGCGGGGCCTGGCCGAACAGCGTAGTGCGGCCGAGCAGCTGCTGGCCTGTGGTATCGAGCATGTGGTGGTGTCCGATGGTGAGAACGGCGTCAGTTGGTTTGCCGCCGGCCTTGCCCTGCAGGCCCTGCCACCCAAGGTGCGAATCGCCAGCACGGTGGGGGCGGGCGACTCGCTGGTGGCGGGCATGGTCCATGGCCTGCTGCAGGCCGAGCCCGCCGCGCAGACCTTGCGCCGGGCAACGGCGATCGCCGCGCAGGCGGTCAGCCAGGTCGGCTTCGGCATCCGTGATCGCGAGCAGCTGGCGCGCCTGGAGGCCGGCGTGCGCCTGACAGAACAACAAGAGGGTTGCCGATGAACATCGCCATCGTTACTGCCTGCCCCAATGGCCAGGTGTCCAGCATTCTCAGTGCCCGCCTGCTGGCCGCCACGGCGCAGCGGCGCGGCTGGCAGACGTGCGTCGAGGTGCTGGATGACGAACATCCCGAACGCCGCTTGAGCGCAGCACAGATCGCCGACGCCGACTGGGTGCTGGTGGTCAGCGCCGGGCCGGTGTCGCTGGCTCGCTTCGTCGGCAAGCGTGTCTACCAGAGCACCCCGGCCAAGGCACTGGCCGACCGTGAAGGCTTCCTCGACGAGGCCGCAGCGGGCGCCACCTTGCTCGAGCCCTGCACGGATCAGCCGGTCGAACCCATCGCCTCCGAGCAGGTGCGCATCGTCGCGGTGACCGCCTGCCCGACCGGGGTTGCGCACACCTTCATGGCCGCCGAGGCCTTGCAGCAGGCTGCCCAGCAATTGGGCTACCAACTGAGCGTCGAGACCCAGGGTTCGGTCGGGGCGCGCAACCCGCTGTCGGCCCAGGCCATCGCCGAGGCCGACGTGGTGCTGCTGGCCGCCGACATCGAAGTGCCGACTGCGCGCTTCGCCGGCAAGCGCATCTACCGCTGCGGCACCGGCATCGCCCTCAAGCAGGCCCGTGCCACCCTCGACAAGGCCCTGCGCGATGCCAAGCTGGAGAACAGCAGTGATGCCGGCCCAGCCAAGGCCGAGAAGAGCGGGGTGTACAAGCACCTGCTCACTGGCGTGTCGTTCATGCTGCCGATGGTGGTGGCCGGCGGCTTGCTGATTGCATTGTCGTTCGTCTTCGACATCGAGGCGTACAAAGAGCCCGGCACCTTGGCTGCCGCGCTGATGCAGATCGGCGGCGAGGCGGCGTTCAAACTGATGGTGCCGCTGCTGGCCGGCTACATCGCCTGGTCGATCGCCGACCGCCCGGGTCTGGCACCGGGGATGATCGGCGGCCTGCTGGCGAGCACCCTGGGGGCGGGCTTCATCGGCGGCATCGTCGCCGGCTTCCTGGCCGGCTACAGCGCCAAGGCCATTGCTCGCTGGGTGCCCTTGCCGACGAGTCTCGCCGCGCTCAAGCCGATCCTGATCATTCCGCTGCTGGCCAGCCTGTTCACCGGGCTGGTGATGATCTACGTGGTTGGCCAGCCGGTGGCGGCGCTGCTGGTGGCCATGACGCACTTCCTCGACAGCATGGGCACCACCAATGCCGTGCTGCTCGGCCTGTTGCTGGGCGGGATGATGTGCGTCGACCTGGGGGGGCCGATCAACAAGGCCGCGTATGCCTTCTCGGTTGGCTTGCTGGCCTCGTCCAGCTACGCGCCGATGGCCGCCACCATGGCCGCCGGCATGGTGCCGCCGATCGGCCTGGGTATCGCCACGTTCCTCGCTCGGCGCAAGTTTGCCCAGAGCGAGCGCGAGGCGGGCAAGGCAGCCCTGGCGCTGGGGTTGTGCTTCATCTCCGAGGGCGCCATCCCGTTCGCTGCCAACGATCCGTTGCGGGTGATACCGGCGAGCGTCGCCGGGGGCGCGTTGACTGGGGCGTTGTCGATGTACTTCGGGTGCAAGCTGATGGCGCCCCATGGCGGGTTGTTCGTGCTGCTGATTCCCAACGCCATCAATCATGCGTTGCTGTATTTGCTGGCGATCGTTGCTGGCAGCCTGGTGACGGCGGTGGTGTATGCGGTGATCAAGAAAAACGAGCAGGTGGAGTTGGCGGTGGCGCCGGTGAAGGGTTAGCGCCGATGCTTCTGCCGCAACGGCACCAGCAAATCGGCCAGGCCGTTATGGTCGACCTCGTGCATCAATGCCAGCAGCCCACCCAGTTCCCCGGCAGGGAAGCCCTTGCGGGCGAACCAGGCCAGGTAGTCGCCCGGCAGGTCGGCGATGATCCGGCTCTGGTATTTGCCAAAGGGCATGGTCCGGGTGACCAGCAGTTCCAACATCTCGGGTTTCATCGGCGTGCCTGGCAGGGAAAACGCCGACCATACTGCAATCTGCACGAAGGCCCAAGCGGCAATCATGCAGAACACCGCTTTGCCTGGCCTGGGTAAATCACTTATCTATCTGATTTTAAAGAATATTTATTGAGCGCCAGGTTTGGCATGGCGCCTGCAACTCTATTGGTGACTATCACCTGCCAAGGAGTTCGTGCCATGAGCAACCCCAACAAAGACGTGATCGATGTACTCAACGACCTGATCGAGTACAGCAAGGACGGCGAGAAGGGTTTCAAGGAGTCCGCCGATGACGTCAAGAACCCAGAACTGAAAGCGTTCTTCGTCCAGCGTGCCGGTGAGTGCGCCAACGCAGCCGCCGAGTTGCAAAGTGAAGTGCGTCGCCTGGGTGGCGATCCGGAAACCTCGACCAGCGTCAGCGGCGACCTGCACCGTGGCTGGGTCAACCTCAAGTCGATGCTGACCGGCAAGAGCGAAGAGGCTGTGCTCAACGAGGTCGAGCGCGGTGAGGACCACGCGCTGAAAGCCTACAAGGAAGCCCGCGAGAAGCTGGTCAAGTACGGCCGCACCGCTACCGATCAGGCCTACGCACTGGTCGAGAAACAGCTGCAAGGCGTGCAACGCAACCATGACCAGGTGAAAGCCCTGCGCGACGCGGCCCGCGCTCGCTCCTAAGCGTCCGGCCCTTCTACCCGGTTCCGGCCTTTGGCCTTGGCCCGGTAGGCAGCTTCATCCGCGGCACCCAGCACGCTCGCCAGATCGTCCTGGGTGCCCGGTTGGTACAGGCCGATGCCGATACTGACCGTGACCGAGTCGTTATCCTCCCCCAAGGGTGCCAAGGCCGCGACGCTGGCGCGAATGCGCTCGGCCAGCAGCCGTGCTCCCGCCAGGTCGGTTTCTGGCAGCACTACCTGGAACTCTTCCCCTCCATAGCGAGCCGCAAGGTCGGCAGGCCGGCGTATGCACAGCTCGATGGTCTTGGCCACCTCACGCAAGGCATGGTCGCCACCGGCATGGCCGTGACGCTGGTTGAACGCCTTGAAGTGGTCGACATCCACCATCAGCACCGCCAACGGCTTGCGGTTGCGCTGGGCGCGTGCCCATTCCTGGCGCAGCACCTGGTCGAGGCGACGGCGGTTGGGTAGCCCGGTCAGGCTGTCGGTGGCGGCGAGGGTGGCCAGGCCTCGCTCGGCCAACCGCCGGCGGCGCAATTCGCGGCCCAGTTGCAGCGTCAACCAGAGGATGCCCATGCACAGCAGGCCAGTGGCCACGCCGACCAGCATCGCCGTGCGCCGCCAGGGTTGAAATACCTCATCGGAGGCATGCACCACCAATACGATCAGCGGCAGTTCGCCGACTCGGGCGAAGGTGTACATGCGCTGGCCGCCGTACACACCTGAGCGCGCGGTGAACGTACCGCTGCGTTGGCCGAGGATACGCTGGAAGTTGGGGTACTCGGCGAAGTTGGCGCCGATCAGCGGGTCTTGCGGGCGATTCGGCTGCCGGGCCAGCAACTGGCCGTCGGTATTGAGCAGGTTGACGCTGCTGTCCTCGCCAATGTCCAGGCGTTGGAACAATTCGCTGAAGTAGGACAGGCGCAACGATCCCGCCGCGATCCCGGCGAATTGGCCGCTGGCGTCGGCAATGCGCCGACTGAAACTGATCGACCATTCCTGGTTGGCCAGCTTGGCCTTGAATGGTGGGCCGACCAGCAGGCCCAGGTCGGGGTGATGCAAGTGGGCCTGGAACACGCCGGTGTCGCCGAAATTGGCCTGGCGCGGAACGATACTGGTGGAGTCGCCGACCACGTTGCCCTGCTTGTCGAGCCAGAGTACGTCGCCACGGCTGCTATCGACGGCCTGGTTGAACAACAGGCGCTGACGCAGGACGCCAGGCACTTCCGGCAACTCCTTGCGGCCGACTGCCCAGACCAACTCCTGCAGCGAATGATCGTAAAGTTCGACGTTGCGCAGGATGTCGCTTTCGATGAGTTGGACGATGTTGTTCGACGAGCGAATGGCCGATTGCTCGACGTTGACCCGCTCGCGCACCAGCAGGTAGCCGACGATCGCAACGATGGCGAGCACGGCGAGGCAACTGCCCAGGGTAAGGATCAGCTCGGGGTGCGACCTGTAAACGGCGAAACGCGATGATCGAATGAGCATGCTCGCTACTGCGGTGGCAGGGCCATGATGCGGCGCGCGACATTCTAGGGAAGCGGGGATTGCCGGACAAGGCTGGGGTTTAACATCCGACGAACTGAGGGGGTATGACTGGCGTTTGGCGGTGGCGGGGGGGGGGGGGGGGCCGGGGGGGGCGGGGGGGGGGCGGGGGGGGGGGGGGCGCGGC
>NZ_JACVVE010000068.1 GCF_016648105.1 Pseudomonas sp. S31
GCCTTGGCCATGGCCACCACCCCCACCGTGACCACCGCCGCCTCCTGGAGGCATGAACAGCCAGCAACCCGACAAGGTGGATACCAGGGCAGCGACCAGTGCTGCGCGAAGAATATGTTTCGACTTCATTAAAACACTCCAAAAGGCCAGTTCTGCCGCCGGCGAACAACCTGCCTGGGCAGCGGGCGGATTCTAGAGTGCAGGCTTGCCGGGCCGCGCAGGGTTTTACCTATCTTTACACGGGTTCGGACGAGCGGTGGGCCAAGATCCCCGCCTCAGAGCGGCACGCTGGCAGCCTTGAGCTGACGCAACACGAAGCTCGACACCGAATGCCGCAACCCAGGAATCTTGTACAGCTTCTCGCGCAGCAACCGTTCGTAGTCGCGGGTATCGCGCACGGCCAGGCGCAGGAAGTAGTCGTACTCACCCGACACCAGGTAGGCCTCGATCACCTCGGGAATCTCGGCCAGTGCCCGCTCGAAACGGTCCAGTACCTCGTCACCGTGCTGGTCCAGGGTGACCATCACGATCAACCCCTCGCCATAGCCGAGCCCGGCCATGTCGATGCGGGCCTGGTACCCCTGGATGATGCCGGCCTCCTCCATGCGCTTGATGCGCTGCCAGCAGGGGCTCGATGACAGCCCGACCTGCTTGCCGATCTCCTGCAGGCTGGCGCGCGCGTCCCGGCTCAGCACCTGGAGAATCCTGCGGTCCATGTCATCAAGGTTATTTTTCTGCATTATCGACACCTCACAAAAAATCTATTCGTATGCTAGGCCATAAGCCAAAAAATACGAAAGCACTTTCTGCGGACACTGGCAGACAATAGCCTCACAGCCCCGCGACCACGACAGGTCGCAGCGCAGGCCCAGCGGTGCAATCCACCGGGGCGGCGCCGGGCGGTTTCGATCCCAAAAGGAAACGCTATGCACCAGGTGAAGTACGACATGCCCGACGCTCAATGCAGCCTCGAGTACATCCTCGAACAAGTCATCCATGGCACCGAGGTGATCATCGTGCGGAACGGCATCGAGGTTGCCCGGGTCACGGTCATGGAAGGCCTCAACAAGCGTGGCACGACGCTGATGGCCATCCCTTATGAACTCCAGTGACCCCGCTGGCGATGAGCCTGATGCCGATCACCTGACACAAGCCAGTCGCTATCGACGATAGCGCCGTTCAACCGCGCGCCAGCCACGCGCAATTCAGCGCCGCCAGGGCCAGCACCAGCGCAGCGCCCGCATAGGCCCAGAGCGCCGGCACCTGCGGCAGCAGCACCCCGGCGAGCATCGGCCCGAGGCCGGCGCCGATGTCGCGCCAGACGGCGTTGCCGGCCAGGGCCTGGATGCGCGCCTGCGGGTTACGCAGCGCAACCAGGGTCATCACCAGCGGCAGTTGCAAGGCACGCAGCACCAATACGAAGAAGGCACCGATGAATAGCCAATGGCTGCCGAACAGCAGCAACGCCAGCGAGGTCGCCAACGACAGCAGCACCAGCATGCGCAGGGGCCCGAAGCGGTCGGCCAGGCGCCCACCAAAGGGGCTGAAGAGCATTTCGCTCAAGTAACGCACCGCCATCAGCAGCCCCGCCACCAACACGCCCGAGCCGCCCAGGTGGTTTTGCGCATAGAGTGACAGGCCGAAGATGAACAGGCCGTCCAACGTCACGCCTTCGATGAATGACCAGGTGGCGATGCTGTCTGGCAGGCGCAGGCGCCGCCCGCCGGTGCTGGGAATCGCATGACCTGCCGCAGGCAACGTCCGGGCGCGCCACAAGCCGCACAAAGCACTGGCGCAAAGCACGAAGAACACGCTGCGCGGCCCGTAGGCCTGAGCCATCACCGCACCCAGCGGCAAGGCCAGCATCGGCCCGATGGAAATGAATGCCCGCGAGCGCCCGGCACGTCGGGCCGCTCCTTGCGGCTCGGCAGTGGCCAGGGTCTGGGTGCTCAGGTTGAACGTGGCGAAGCACAAGCCCCAGACCAGCCGTAGCACCAGCAAGGCGGCGAAACCACCCAGGGTCGCACTGCCCAATGCGCACACCGCCGCCGCGAACGCGGCCAGGCTGCACGCCGCGCGGTCACCCTGCCGAGCGTAGAAACGCACCACCCAGCCGTAGCCGACGATCCGTACCAGGCGGTTGGCCGCCAGCAGCAGCCCGGCCTCGGCCAGGGTCACGCCAAAATCCGCTGCGTACATCGGCATCAGCAGGTAGAGCAGTACGTCGCTGGGCAGGCACAAGCTGAGCACTTGGGCGGCGTTGCGGGAGTCTCGATCAGCGCGCTGGGTTTGCGCCGGCAGGGCAGCGGATGACATGACAATCTCGTGACAGTGGCGAGGATGCGCAGGATAACCCGCATGCCTAGCAGAGTCGCAAGCAGCCCAGCTATGCACCTGGCCATTGTCACCAACGGCCGATGCAGAACGGTTGCTTTGAAGACCAGGCTGAATGCCACCCTGGAAAATTGATTTGATAATAGTTATCACTTAATGTTGCACCCTCGCGCCGGAGGGATAGCTGTGATCAACGATGATGTGGGCCAGGTCTACGCAGAGCACAATGGCTGGCTCAAGCAGTGGCTATACCGCCGCCTGGGCTGCTCGGCACAGGCGGCGGACCTTGCCCAGGACACCTTCGTGCGCATTCTCCAGGCCCAGCAGAAGGCCGGCGCCCGTCTCAGCCTGCAGCGGCCCCGCGCCTACCTGGCCACGGTAAGCCGGCGCTTGGTCTACGACCATTTTCGTCGTCAATCGCTGGAACGCGCCTACCTGGAGATGCTCGAACAACTGCCTGAGCTGTTCGCCCTGTCGGCCGAAGACCAGTGGTCGATACGCGAAACCCTGCAACAACTGGACGCCTTGCTCGACACCTTCAAGCCGGTGGTGCGCTCGGTATTCCTGCTGGTGCAGCTCGAGGGCCTGACCTACGTGCAGGTGGCCCAGCGCCTGGGCATCGGCGAGCGCACGGTCAAGCGTCACATGGCCAGCGCGCTGGAAGCCTGCATCCTGTTCGAAGACGACTTCTGATGGCCACCGACCTGCCACGCATCGCCCCTGACGTGGCGCGCCAAGCCGCGCACTGGCACATGCTCATGCTCGACCAGGCTGCCAGCGCCGCGCAGCGCGAAGCGTGCAGCCGCTGGCGTGCCGCCGCGCCCGAACACGAGCGGGCCTGGCAGAAGGCACAACGGGTGCAGGAGCGCCTGGGCCTGCTGCCGCAACAGCTGGCGATGGGCACGCTGAACCGCGAACGGCGCCAGGCGATGAAGCAGATGCTGGCGTTGGCCATCGTCGCGCCGCTGGCCTACACCGGGTTCCGTCAGTTGACCCCGGCGCCGGCCTACGCCACCGAAGTCGGCCAACACCGACAGGTGACCCTGGCGGACGGTACGCGCCTGGACCTCAACACCGACACCGCGGTGGAGGTGGATTTCGATCCGCAGCAACGCCTGATCAGCCTGCGCCGTGGCGAGATCCTCGTCGACAGCGGAGCGGACCCGCGCAGTACCCATCACCGATCACTACGCGTGGCCAGCGAGCAAGGCCTGATGGAGGCCCTGGGCACCCGCTTCCTGGTGCGCCAGCGTGAAGGCAGGACCCAGCTTTCGGTGTTCGCAGGCGCGGTGCGGGTGATGCCCCGGCACGGCCCCTGGCAAACGATCGACGCCGGCCAGCAGTTGACCTTCGACGCCGGTGGCCAAGGAGGCATCGCCGCCGCCCGCGAACAGGACAGCCAGTGGACGCGCGGCCAACTGGTGGCCGACGAGATGCCGCTGGGCGAGTTCATCGGCGAGCTGGGCCGCTACCGACGCGGCTGGCTGCGCTGCCACGACAGCGTCGCGCAAGCGCATATCAGCGGCGCCTTCCAGCTCGACGATACCGATGCGATCCTGGCCGCCCTGCCCGCCACGTTGCCTGTGCACGTCGAGTACCGGACGCGCTATTGGGTCACCATCAGCAAACGTTAAAAATGCTTGGCCCGATTTTCATTCTCATCAGTCCTTACCTGTGGAACTGCCACACAATAGGGACAATCCTTTCATGATCCGCTCTTCCTCACCGGACGCCACGCCCGTTCACGCAATGGATAAACCACGCACGCCCCGCTATCGCCAGGTGCTCGCCCTGAGCACCCTGGCCATTGCCCTGCAAGGCCTCGACAGCCATGCCTGGGCAGCGGCGAGCCAAGCCCCGCACAGCTACAGCATCGCCTCCGGTAGCCTCGCGCAGGTGCTGGCACGCTTCGCCAGTGAAGGCGGCGTCACCTTGCAATACCCCTCCGAACTGACCCGCAACCTCAGCAGCCCCGGCCTGCAAGGCAGCTACGGCATCGAGGAAGGCTTCCTGCGCCTGCTCTCCGGGACCGGCCTGCAAGCGGTGCGCCGCGGCGGCAACGTCTACGGCCTGGAGCCGCTGGCCGATGGCAGTGCCGCGCTGAACCTGGAGCCACTGAACATCAATGGCTTGCAGGACGGTGCCACCACCGAAGGTTCGGGGAGCTACACCGCCCACGCCGTCACCATCGGCAAGGGCACCCAGCGCCTCAAGGACATCCCGCAGTCGGTCAGCGTGGTCACCCGCAAGGCCATGGACGACCAGCGCCTCGACACCCTCGACCAGGTGCTGGAAAAAACCACCGGCATCACCACCTATCAGAGCCCGTCCGGTGGCAAGTACATCTACTCGCGTGGCTTCGAGGTGGAAACCATCCAGTACGACGGCGTGCCGCTCGACCGCCGCTACTACGCCATCGGCAGCAGCTTCACCTCCGACACCCTGCTGTACGATCGCGTCGAAATCCTGCGCGGCGCCACCGGCCTGCTGCAAGGCAGCGGCAACCCCGGCGCGGCGATCAACCTGGTGCGCAAGCGGCCGAAGGCCGAGCCGTCACTGTCGCTGATGGCCAGCGCCGGCTCCTGGGACACCTATCGCCAGTCCATCGACGCCAGTGGCCCACTGACCGAGGACGGCAGGCTGCGCGGTCGCCTGGTCGCCGGCCACGAGGACCGCGACTACTTCTACGACACCGCTGAAAGCCGCAAGAACGTGCTCTATGGCATCCTCGAATACGACTTGAGCGACGACACCACCGTCGCCGCTGGCGCCAGTGTCGAAGACCTGCACTCCACCCCGTCCTTCGGCGGCCTGCCACGCAACAAGGACGGCAGCGCAGTGAACGTCGGCCGCTCCACCTTCACCGGTGCCGACTGGAACAAGTGGAACAACAAACAGACCACCTACTTCGCCGACATCACCCACGACTTCAACCCGGACTGGCGCCTGAAGGCCTCCGGCAGCTATGTCCGCGAGACCAACGACATCCTCTACAGCTTCGGCCGTGGCGCGGTCGACCCAGCCACCGGTGACGGCATGCAATCGCGGGCCTACCTGTACGATTTCGAGAACATCAACAAGGGTGCCGACGTCAACCTCACCGGCAAATGGCGCGCGTTCGGCCGTGAGCACGAGGTGGTGGTCGGTGCCAACGCCAGCGACCTGCAGACCGACGACCTGCAAGGTGGCCTGCTCAACCTTGGGCCGATGAACATCTACGACCCGGTCTCGCCACGCGAGCCGAGCATGGACGAATTGCTGGGCACCACCTATGCCGGCACCTCCAAGGGCAAGATCCGCCAGAACGGCGTGTACACGGTGGTTCGCTACAAGCTCACCGACCCGCTGACCCTGGTGCTTGGCGCCCGTGTGAGCAACTACCAGTACGACTACGCCCTGCACCGCTTCACTACCACCTCGCCCGACCCGGCCCACTCGAAGGAAACCGGTGTAGTCACCCCGTACGGCGGCCTGATCTACGCGCTGAACGAGCAATGGTCGGCCTACGTCAGCTACGCCGACATCTTCAAGCCGCAAACCGAACTGAGCGTCGACAGCGCGCCGCTCAAGCCCATCGAAGGCAAGAACTACGAGATCGGCCTGAAGGGCGAACTGCTCGACGGCCGGGTCAACACCAGCTTCGCGATCTTCCGCGTCGATCAGGAAAACCGCGCCCTCTACGTCGAGGAAAGCGACAGCTACGTGGCCGGCGGCAAGGTTCGCGCAGAAGGCTTCGACGCGGAAATCAGCGGTGAGGTGCTGGCGGGCCTGCAATTGTTCGCAGGCTATACCTACACCTCGACGAAATTCCTCAACGACCCCAACGATGACAGCGGTTCGGTCTCAGGCTCCGCCTTCAACAGCTACACCCCGCGCCACCTGTTGCGCTTCTGGGGCGACTACACCCTGCCGGGCGACCTGCATCAGTGGAGCGTCGGCGCTGGCGCCAACATCCAGAGCCGTAACTTCAACACCAACTTCGGTGGCACCGGCGGCGTCGGCGACATCGAACAGGGCGGTTATGCCATCTGGAACGCGCGCCTGGCCTACCAGATCAACCAGCACTTCAGCGTCGCCCTCAATGGCAACAACCTGTTCGACAAGAAGTACTACTCCTCCATCGGTTGGTTGAACGCCAGCAACCAGTATGGCGAACCGCGCAATTACACGGTGACCCTGCGCGCCGATTTCTGAGACGGACCCTGGCCGACAATTGCAGGGTGCCTGTGCGGGCTCATTCGCGGCGTCGAACCGCCGCAAATGGGTCCGCACAGGTAAGACACCTTCCCCTTGCTGTACCCTCCCCCCTCGCCAACACCATTTCTGTGTTCACCCAATCGCAACGATAAATAAAATCTGTGATATTGGTTCGTTACCTGAGGCAGCCGATACTCCGAGCACGCCGACTCGGTCACCACGGATGGGACTGGACGATGGCGCACCAGAACAGTGACCGAGCGCCCCTGTGACGCGACCAACACTGCATGTGCGCCATCAGCGTTTCCAACGGTCCGGTGGCTTTTGAATCTGCCCTGGGTGTCCACGACACCCCCTGAAAAAACAACAACTCTTGAGGGTCGCCAAGACCTTCAGCAGGCCAGGGGAATCACATGCAACATATCCAAGCTGCGTCTTTCGGTGAACACCGCGCGGTATCGGCCACAGTCAAGCTGTACATCTGGGCCGCCATCATCCTCATCGGCGCCGAACTCATCGGCTCTGTCAGTATTCCCCTCGGCCCGGGCAAGGTGGTCTTGCTGCCCATGGTCTGGGCTTTGCTCCTCGGCGCCGCCGTCGGTCTCGCCAGCAAGCGCATGCCGGGCACCATCGGCGTCGACACCCGCGCCCAGGTCCGTTCGGCGTCGATCCTGCAACCGGCACTGCTGGTCTTCATCGCCAAGCTCGGCCTGGTGGTCGGTGGCTCGCTGCCCGTGGTGTTCGCCTCCGGTTGGGCCCTGGTATTCCAGGAGTTCGGCCATTTCGTCGGCACCGTGCTGCTGGGTCTGCCTGTGGCGCTTCTGCTCGGCATCAAACGCGAGGCGGTGGGCGCCACCTTCTCGGTGGGCCGCGAGCCAAGCCTGGCGATCATCGGCGAACGCTACGGCATGGACTCGCCGGAAGGCCGCGGGGTACTCGCCGAGTACCTCACCGGCACACTGTTCGGTGCCCTGTTCATTGCCATCGTCGCCGGCTTCATCACCAGCCTGAACATCTTCCACCCCAACTCCCTGGCCATGGGCTCGGGCATCGGTTCGGGCAGCATGATGGCCGCCGCCGCCGGTGCCATCGCCGCGCAGCAAACGCCGGAAGTCGCACAACAGGTGATGACCCTGGCCGCTGCCGCCAACCTGATCACCACCACCATCGGCACCTACTTCACCCTGTTCATCTCGCTGCCGCTGGCGGTGTGGGGCTACCGCGTGCTCGAGCCGCTGATCGGCCGCACCACCAAGGCCTCGAACGTGGCCCATGGGCCCAGCCACGACGAAGTCTCGCTGGAAACCATCGAACTTGGTTGGGCGGGCAAGATCAGCGCCTGGATCGCCGCCAGTGCCCTGGCCCTGATCGCCAACTACGTCGGCTACAAGACCCTCTCGGGCGATGCGCTGGCCGGCATGGGCATCATGATCTTCGCGGTGTTCGTCGGCGAAGGCCTGTGTGCGCTGTTCAAGCGTAAGCTGCCAGCGGTGTGCATGGTGTCGGTGGTCGCGATGTTCCTCACCTCCCCGGCCTGCCCATGGGCTGCGGAAATCACCCGGCTGACCAACTCGGTGAACATGCTCGCGGTGATCACGCCGATGCTGACCTTCGCCGGGCTGTCCATCGCCAAGGACCTGCCCGCCTTCCGTCGCCTGGGCTGGCGCATCGTGCTGGTATCGTTCCTGGCCAACCTGGGTACCTTCATCGGCGCGGTGCTGATCGCCGAGTTCTTCCACTGATCGCGAGGGGAATCAGCCCCTCAGATCAAAGGCGTCAGGGCGATGACCGCCACCGGCAGCGCCACTGCCGCCAGCACCGTCTGGCAGGCGATGATGCCGGCCATCAACGGCGCGTCGCCACCCAGCTGACGCGCCATGATGTACGACGACGAGGCCGTCGGCAGCGCCTGGAACAACAGCGCGGCGATGGCGGCCTCGCCGCCCAGCCCGAACAGGTGGCACGCACACAGCGTGACCAGCGGCATGATCAGAAACTTCACCACCGACGCATAGCCCACCGGGCGCAGCCACTGGCGCACGCTGCCAAGCTCCAGCGCGGCACCGACACACAACAACCCCAGCGGCAACGAAGCCTGGCCCAGGGCCTTGAGCACCGGCTCGATGCCTGGCGGCAGCCCGGTCCCCAGCGCCTGCAAGGCAATCCCGGCAAAACACGCCAGCACCAATGGGTTGAGCGCCAGTTGCCTGAGCACCTTGCCCAACGGCATGCGCCCCGCCGCGCCGTACCAGGCGAACACCAGCACGCAGAGAATGTTGACGGTGGGGACGATCGCCGCGTTGGCGACCGCCGCCAGGGCGATGCCCTGCGCGCCGAACAAGCCTGCCGCAGCCGATACGCCAACATAGTTGTTGAAGCGTACTCCGCCCTGGAACACCGACGTGAACGCCGCACCGTCACCTTTCACCCAGGTCCGGGCGACGACCACCAGCAATGCCACCGCCACGGTCGAGAGCACCAGCGCCGAGATCATCCCCTGCAACGGCACGCCATCGAGCTTGGCGGTCGCCAGGCCATGCAGGAACAACGATGGCAAGAGCACGTAGTAACCCAGCCGCTCGGCCTGCGGCCAGAAGCTGGCGGCCACGAAAGCACGGTGCTTGAGCCAGGCGCCAAGGGCGATCAGCAGCGCGATGGGCAACAGCGCCATGAGCAGCGCGTAGGTCATTGGGTAGCCTCTGTGGAGCCAGGGAAGACTTCACGATACGGACCGCAACCTACGAATAAAATCGATTTAAACTTTCGTGATCAACGAGTTTTACTCATGAATCATTCGGCGGGCGCATGGTCCTGCACCGCCTGCGCCAACACGGCCGCCAGCTTGCGCAGCGGCTGGTCCTCACGTTCCAGCAAGACCATGCGGCGCGTTTTCTGCGGCGTGCCGAAGGGCTGCGCAGCCAACTGTGGCAGGCTGGCCAGGCGCGCCTTGGCCATGGGCACCACCGCCACGCCGAGGCCATTGCCGACCATCTGGGTGATCGCTTCCTGGCTGTCCAGTTCCATGATCGTCTGCACGCGCAGGCGCATCTTGCGCAGCTCGCGCTCGATGGTGCGCCCCGCCCAGGCACGGCGTTCGAAGCGGATGAACGGCTGTGACAGCAACAGCGGCTGCAAATCCTCCCCGGCGTGGCGGGCGGGCGCGATGATCCAGAAGCCTTCTTCGTACAACACAGTGCTGACCAGCCCGTAGGGGTGCGGCCTGACCGGCTCGGTGGTGATGGCGACATCGAGCTCCCCGGCCTCGATACGGGTGGACAGCTCGGCGGACATCCCACCGCTGACGGTCAGGCGCAGGTGCGGGTGTTCCCTGCCCAAGGCGGCCAGGGCGGCGGGCAGCACGCCGGCCAGCACGGTCGGCACGGCGCCGATGCGCAGCCGGCCACGCAGCTCGGTGTCGCCGCCGATCTCAGCGGCGATGCCGTCGTACAGGCTGAGGATCTCACGCGCCCGCTCCACGGCGATGTGCCCAGCGTCGGTCAGTACCGGCAGGCGCCGGGAACGGTCGAACAGGGGTGCGTTGAAGTCCTCTTCGAGCGCCCGAACTTGCAGGCTGACAGCCGATTGGGTGAGGTGCACGGCCTCGGCGGCACGGACGAAGGAGCCGTGCTGGGCGATGGCGAGCAGCGTGCGGAGGGCGCGCAGGGACATGGCAGGTCATCCGGATAGGGTGAATGAAGATTACCAGCCTGGGCAGTTCTAGGCTCTCCTGTGGGAGCGGGCTTGCCCGCGAACACGGGCGCAGCCCGTGCCATGTATCGCATCGCCTTCTTCACGGGCAAGCCCGCTCCCACAGGGATCAGGCAGTTGGCAACAGCTGCTCCACCAGCTTCGTCCACACCGCAACGCCCGGCTCGATCACCTGGTCGTTGAAGTCGTAATATGGGTTGTGCAACGCCGCCGAGGGCTGCTCGCCGTCCACGCCCAGCCACACGTAGGCACCGGGACACGCCTGCAGCATGAACGAGAAATCCTCCGATGCCATGGACGGGTTGCAACCCCACTGCACGTGCTCCTCGCCCACCGCCGCCACTGCCGCACGCCGCACCTGCGCCGCCGCCTCGGGGTCGTTCTCGGTGACCGGATAGCCCACGTTGTAGGTCAGCACTCCCGCCACGCCGAACGCCACTGGCAATTGCTCGACGAACTCGCCGATCAGCCGTTGCACCTTGGCCCGTACCGGCGTCTGCAGGCAGCGCACGGTGCCCTTGAGCACCGCCGACTCTGGAATCACGTTGATCGCCTCGCCGGCCTGGATCTGGGTCACGCTGACCACCGCCGAGTCCAGCGGCGACAGGCGCCGCGAGACGATCGACTGCAACCCCAGCACCAGTTCGGCCGCCGCCACGATCGGATCGGCGCCTCTATCCGGCATCGCCGCGTGGCAGCCTTTGCCAGTGAGCTTGATTTCGAAGGTATCGAGCGAGGCCATCATCGGCCCCGGGTTGATCACTACCTGGCCGGCCGGGTAGCCCGGCCAGTTGTGCAAGCCATAGATGGCGTCCATCGGGAACAGCTCGAACAGCCCGTCGTCGATCATCTTCTGCGCGCCGCCGAGGTTTTCCTCGGCGGGCTGGAAGACGAAATGCACGGTGCCGCTGAAATTGCGCGTGACACTCAAGTGCTGGGCGGTGGCCAGCAAAATGGCGGTGTGGCCGTCATGCCCACAGGCATGCATGCAGCCGGCATGCGCCGACTTGTGCTGCAGCTCGCCCAACTCCTGCATCGGCAAGGCATCCATGTCGGCGCGAATACCGATGGTCGGGCCGTCGCCATTACGCAACGTCCCCACCACGCCGGTGCCGCCCAGGCCGCGGTGCACATTGATCCCGAAGCCCTCCAGCAACTCGGCGACACGCTGCGATGTGCGGTGTTCCTGAAACCCCAGCTCAGGCTGGGCGTGGAATGCCCGCCGCCAGGCCTGGGCGTCTTCGACAAGGGCTTTCGAGATCTTCATGCATTTACTCCAGGTTGGCGCCGTAGCCGAAGCTGGCCGCAGGCTTGGCGGCCGTTTCGACCCACACGCTCTTCACTTCACTGTACTCACGCAGGGCATCCAGGCCCGACGAGCGCCCATAACCACTCTCACCGTAGCCGCCGAACGGCGAGCTGACGTGGATGGTCTTGTAGCCATTGACCCAGAAGGTGCCGGCGCGTACCTGCTTGGCCACGCGGTGGGCACGCCCCACGTCGCGGGTCCACACGCCACCGGCCAGGCCGAAGCGGCTGTCGTTGGCGATACGGATGGCGTCTTCTTCATCCTCGAATGGAATGGCGACCACCACGGGGCCGAAAATTTCCTCCTGGGCGCACTCCATCTGGTTGTTGCCGGCCAGCACGGTCGGGTTGACGTAGTAGCCGGCAACGTCCGGCAGTGGCACGCTGCCTTCGCCGACCACAAGAGCGCCTTCGGCCAGGGCGCCTTCGACCATGCGTTTGACGTGGGCGTATTGCTTGGGGTTGTTGATCGGGCCGATCTGGGTTTCCGGGTCGGCTGGGTCGCCGATCCTGAACTGCTTGGCGGCCTCGGCCAGCGCCTGGGTGAACTTGTCGAAGATCGATGCCTGCACCAACAGGCGCGAACCGGACACGCAGCTCTGCCCTGCCCCGGCGAAGATCGCCGCTTGTGCGCCACGCAGGGCGAAATCCAGGTCGGCATCTTCGAAGACGATGTTGGCCGATTTGCCGCCCAGTTCGAGCACCGCCGGAATGCAGCGTTGCGCCGCCGCCACGGCGATGTGCCGACCCGTAGCAGGAGAGCCGACGAACACCACCTTGCGGATGTCGGCCTCGGCGATCAAGCGCTGGCCGATGGTGTGACCATAGCCCGCGATGACGTTGACCAGGCCTTTCGGCGCGCCGGCGCGCTCGACCAGCACGCCGACAGCCAGCGAACTCAGTGGCGTCAGCTCCGAGGGCTTGAGGATGACCGCGTTACCCGCTGCGATCGCCGGGGCGATCTGCCAACCGCAGGTGAAGATCGGCGCATTCCAGGGGGTGATCTGCAGCACGCTGCCCAGCGGCTCGTAGGTCACGTAGTTCAGGTGCGAAGTCGGCACCGGGATCACTTCGCCATGCAGCTTGTCGGCCCAGCCAGCGTAGTACTCGAACATCTCGGCGACCTTGGCCACCTCGACGCGGGCGTCGCGGATCGGCTTGTTGGCCGTGGCCGACTCGACTTGGGCCAGAGCCTCGGCATGCTCGCGCACCAGCGCGCCGACCTGGTACATGACCCGGCCACGGGCCTGGGCGGTCATCGCCCACCATTGGCGCTGGGCCTGCTTGGCCGCGCTGTCGGCCTTGGCCACCAGGTTGTCGTCGGCATCGGCGTAGGTCAGCAACAGCGAGTCGTCGTGGGCATTGCGCACTTCGACGAGATCGCCGTGCCCGGCGATGAACTCGCCACCGACGAAGCTGGCGACAGTGCTGGCATCACCCCAGAACGGGCGCATCAATTCCAGAATATTGGCAGTGCTCATTGCTTATTCTCCACGGCCGAACAGTTGGGCGTTGGTGCGCTGGACGATCGCGCAGAAGTCTTCGTCGTCGGCCAGGGTCTCGGCACTGGCCTGCCACAGTTGGGCGACGGTGCGCGACAGCGGCAGGTCGAGGTCCATGGCATGGCACAGGTCGCGGGCCAAGCCGACGTCCTTGCGCATCAGGCCCATGGTGAAGCCCGAGTCGTAGGCTTTGTTCAGTACCCAGGTAGGGAACATGACTTGGGTCGCGCCGCTGCGCCCGGAACCGGCGTTCAGGCCCTCGATCAGCTTCGCGGGGTCGACACCCGCCTTGGCGGCCATGTTCACCGCCTCGGCGGTGCTGATCAGATGGCAAGCGGCGAGCATGTTGTTGGCGATCTTGGCCACGTTGCCAGCGCCGACGCCGCCGACGTGGGTACGCACACCACTCATGCCCTCGAGCACCGGCATCGCTCGCGCCAGGTCGGCGTCATCGGCGCCGATGACCATCGACATGGTGCCGGTGGCGGCGCCCTTGGGCCCGCCAGACACAGGTGCGTCGATGAAGGCGATGCCCTTGGCTCGCAGTTCAGCGGCCACCTTACGGCTGGCGTCCGGGGTCGAGGTGGTGGTGTCGACGACGATCAGCTCGGCGTTACCAACGTGCAGCACGCCCTCTTCACCCAGGCAGACAGCTTCGACATGCTCTGCCTTGGGCAGCGACAGGATCAACACCTGCACGCTGCCGATCAGTTCGCCACGGTCCTTGACCGGCTTCACGCCCTTGGCCTGCGCCGCTGCCAGCGCGTTGTCCGAAAGGTCGAAACCACTGACGTCGAAACCCTTGCCCGCCAGGGTCGCAGCCATGCCGCCACCCATGTTGCCGAGGCCGATTACGCCTACCTTGATAGCCATTTTGTTTTCCTGAAGTTGCCATCTGAACCAGTGAGCCGAGTATGGACAGCCTGGGAGTTGAGCAGCAATAATCCAAAAATCGGAATTTTGTTGCGATAACCGCAACACAGGACACCCATGAGCCTCGTACAAGACCGTCGCATTCTGTATTTCTTCGAAGCCGTCAGGCTGGGCAGCGTCAGGGCAGCGGCCGATGCGCTGGATGTGGCGCCATCGGCGGTGAGCCGGCATATCTCCCAGCTCGAACAAGAGCTCAGCGCCCCGCTGATGGAACGGCACCGGCGCGGCGTCAAGCCGACCGAGGCGGGTGAACGAGTGCTCGACTACTACCGCCAGCGTCTGTCCCAGCAGGAGGTCCTGCTCGACTCGCTGCAAGCGCTGCGCGGCCTGCAGTCCGGTAGCATCGTGTTGTCGACGGGTGAAGGTTTCATCGATGGCCTGGCGGATGTGCTGAGGCAATTCACCAGCCAGTACCCCAAGATCGAAATTCTGATCAATGTGTGTGGCAGCAACGAGGTGATTCGCCAGGTGGTAGAGGATGAATCGCACATCGGCCTGGTGTTCAATCCGGCCAACGATGCAAAGATCCGCACGCACATCCGTCGCCGACAACCGGTCAAGGTGATCGTCAACGCCGAGCACCCGCTGGCCGCCTCGAAAAAACCCATTCCACTGGTGGGCCTGGACCAGTACTGGTTGGCACTACCCGCCGTGTCGTACGGCATTCGCCAGATCCTGACCCTTGCCGAACACCAGCTGGGCGTCTCGCTGGTCCCGACACTGACCTGCAGCACGTTCGCCATGCTCAAGCGCTACGCGATGCAGGGCGGGGTCACGTTGCTGCCGCAATTCGTCGTGGAGGAGGAGTTGGCCCGAGGAGAACTGGTGGCCCTCCCCCTGCACCATGACGTCTTCAGCCAACCCGAAGCACAGGTCATCACACGCCTGGGGCGTCAGCTTGGCGTCGGTGCCAGTCGACTGCTCGGCATGATCCAGGAAATGACCGCGTTCAAAGGCTAGGGCTTGATGGCGATTTTCAGCACCCCATCACGCTGGTGGGCGAACAGGTCATAGGCCTCGACGATATCGTCCAGTGCGTAATGATGAGTCACCAACGAGCCGAAATCGGCGCGATTGGACTCGATCACGCTCATCAGCCGGCGCATGCGTTCCTTGCCACCAGGGCACAGCGCGGTGTTGATCTTGTGGTCGCCGAGCCCGGCTGCGAACGCTGCCAGCGGAATCTTCACATCGCTGGAATAGACCCCGAGGCTGGAAAACGTGCCACCTGGCTTGAGCACCTTGATCGCCTGCTCGAAGGTGCTGGGCAGGCCCAGGCATTCGATCGACGAATCCGCGCCCCTGCCCTTGGTGAGCTTCATGATCTCGTCCACCACGTCGCACTGGTTGAAGTTCAAGGTGATGTCCGCGCCCATGCTGCGCGAGATGCCCAGGCGATGGTCGTTGCCATCGACCGCGATGATGGTCGAGGCCCCCAGCAGCCGGGCACCAGCGGTGGCGCACAGGCCGATCGGGCCCTGGGCGAAGACCACCACGGTGTCGCCGATGCGGATGTTTGCGTTCTCCGCGCCCTTGAAGCCGGTGGACATGATGTCCGGGCACATCAGCACCTGCTCGTCGGTCAGGCCGTCGGGAATCGGCGCCAGGTTGCCCTCGGCGTCCGGCACCAGCACGTATTCGGCCTGGGTGCCGTCGATCAGGTTGCCGAAGCGCCAGCCGGCAGTGGCCTTGTAGCCATGGCAGCCGCACAGGCCGCGTTCGATCAGGTAGCTGCCGTCCTGCGAGGGCACGCCGTCCTGGGCCGCGTAGGAATTGAAGTTGGGGCAGATCGCCCCGGCGATCACGCGCTGGCCCTCGGTGTAGCCCTTGACCGCGCTGCCGAGTTTTTCGATCACGCCTACCGGCTCGTGGCCGACGGTCAGGCCCTTGGCCACCGGGTATTCGCCTTTCAGAATATGCACATCGGTGCCACAGATGGTGGTGGTGGTCAGGCGGATGAGCGCGTCGGTCGGGCCGACCTCGGGGATGGGTTTGTCGGCCAGCTCGATGCGACCTGGTTCCACGAAAACTGCTGCTTTCATCGTTGCCATGTTGCTAGCTCCTGAATGAATAGCTGTCCTCTGTCGCGAGGCCCAAGTTGGCGGGTGTTGGCCAAGTGCACCGCAGGGCTGTCGCAGACGCCTCAACGAGCTTAGGTGATCTTGCCGGGTGCGCCATTGATTCAGGTCAGTGGTGATCTCGGCCTTGGCGGTGGGTTCTTCGCGTGCTCAACATCCCCCCATCGCCCCCACAGCCACGCAACCCCGATCCCCATCACCGCCAAGCCAACCCCAGCCCTCGCTCACGCCGGCAACGGCCTGCGCAGGTACACGCCCACCACGACCGCCGCCAACAACCCGGCCAGCCCGGCCACCAGCAACACCTGTCCAAAACCACTGACGAACGCCGCCTCGGCCAACTGCCCGACCTGCTCACGCAACGCTACCGGCACCGGGCGCATGGCCCCCGCCGTATCTCCCGAAGCCGTGCTGGCGGCAATCAACGAAGCCTGGCCGACCAAGCCAGGCGCCCATCGCTCCAGCGATGCACTCAAGGCCGTGGTGGTAAAGGCCGCCAGCAAGGCCCCGTAGATCCCGATCGCCAGGCTGATTGCGGAAAAGCGCATGGTCGTGCTCATGCCCGAGCCCATGCCGAGTCGATCCTTGGGAATGCAGGCCATGATGTTCTTCTGCGTATCGCCATTGAGCAGCCCCGCCCCCGCGCCCAGCAGCAGGCTGGCCATGGCGAACGGAAGGTAGCGGCGTTCACCGGTCGCCAACGCACAGAGGATGTTGCCCAGACCCACCAACGCCAACCCCGTGCTCATCAACGTGGCCGGATGAAAACGCGCGGCCAGCCTGCCGCCGAGCCTGGGCATCAGCAACATGGCAAGCGCGAACGGCAGCATGCCCAAGCCTGAGTGAATCGCCGAGAACCCCAGGCCGTTTTGCAGATAGAACGGCAGCAGCGTCATCATCACCTGCGCACAGCCGGCATAGGCGAACATGCCCAGCAGCGCGGCATTGAAGCGGGCATGACGCAACAACCGCAGGTCAACCATGGGCCGCTGCTGGCGCGCCTCGACGACCACGAACAGGCCGAGCAGCGCAACGCCCGCGCACAGCCTGGCAATCGTCGCGCTGGCCGTCCAGCCGAGCTTGTTGGCTTCGATCAATCCCCACATCAGGCAGGCCAGTGCGGCACTGAAAGTCACTGCCCCGGCAGGGTCCAGACGCGCCGCGCCCTCGTCGCGAGATTCCGGGATCAGGCGGCGTACCGCCCACAGCAGGAGCAAGCCGATAGGCAAATTCAGCCAGAAGATCCAGCGCCAGCCTGCCAGCGTGGTGATCAGCCCACCCACCAACGGCGCAGAAGTGATGACCACGCCCATCGAGGTTCCCCAGAACGCCCAGGCGCTGGCCCGCGCCTTCTCTTCCTGGAAGCAATGGCCAATGCAGGCCAGCGCCGAGGTCAGCAACAGCGCAGCGCCTATGCCTTTCAAGGCACGGGCAAGGTCCAGCAGCAGCAACGTCGGGGCCACCGCACAGCCCACCGAAGATGCGATGAACAGCACCAGGCCCAGCTGGAGCATGTGCCGCCGACCGAAGCGGTCAGCCAGGCTGCCGGCAGGCAACAGCAGCGCCGCGAAGGTCAGCAGGTAGGCGCTCACCACCCATTCGATGTCGGTCAGGCTGGCGCCAAGCTCGCGGGCGATGCTGGGCAGGCTGACAGCGACGATGTTGGTGTCGAGGATGATCAAGGCGCACACGGCCGAGGCCGTGGCAAGCGTGAGGCGGGGATGACGGAGCACAGGTTGGGACATGGAGGGTATTCCAACGACATCGATGAATGCCCCACTCTACTGGCTCGAATTGCTAAAGAATCGTCATTCAGCGACCACTTCGTTAGCCAAAAGCTAACGCTCGGTATCGGCCAGATACCTGAGAAACCGCTGCACCGCACCGCCCTTGTCGAACCGGCGATGCACCAATCCCAGCCACGAGGTCTCATCGAGGCCTTTTACCGCGCGATAGAGCACGTGCGGCAGCTGGATAGCGCCAACCACCGACCTGGGCACTATCGCCACCCCTTGCGCCAGGGACAC
The DNA here is from genome assembly GCF_016648105.1 of Pseudomonas sp. S31. GTDB lineage: Bacteria > Pseudomonadota > Gammaproteobacteria > Pseudomonadales > Pseudomonadaceae > Aquipseudomonas. The sequence goes on from NZ_JACVVE010000068.1 coordinate 18,088, forward strand.
CAGCGCCAGCACGGCGACCAGACTGCCCGGTTGCGGCCCGAGCCGTGGCGCAAACCCGCCGAGCTTCGCCGTCGCAAGCGTACCCGAGACCTGCTCCGGCAGGATGAAGCGTTCGTTGGCCAGGCGACGAGGGTCCAGTGTCGTTGCCGCTGCCAGCGGATGGACGGCATGGATGGCCAGGACATAGCCTTCCTCGTCGAAGTCGAGCGTGGCCACCTCCGCCGGCATGGGCAGCGGCGCCCGGACGTAGGCAAGGTCGATCTTGCCTTCGGCGACCTGCCGTGGCAGGTCGGCCATGGGGTACTCGCGTATGCTCAGGTGGACGTTGGGATTGGCGTCGGCGAACCCCGAGATATGGCGCTGCAGCAGCCCACCGTAGACGGCCGATGCCACATAGCCGATCTCCAGACGCCCGATCTCGCCGCGAGCGGCGCGCTGGGCCTGGTCCTGGGCCGCGTCGAAACGCTCGACCACAACCCTCGCCTCGACCAACAAGGTTCGCCCTGCATCGGTAAGGCTCACCTGGCGCTGGCTGCGCTCGAACAGCTTCAGGCCCAGCTCTTCTTCCATTTCCTTGATCTGCCGGCTGAGCGTGGGGACGGCGATGCCCAGCTGACCGGCAGCACGGGTGAAGTTGCAGGCCTCGGCGACGGCGAGGAAGTAGCGGAAGTGACGCAGCTCCATAGGGCTTTTAGCTTTTTACTAACAAGAAAACACAGAGCTTAACCGAAAAGCCACGGCGAATTACCCTCCTGTAGGAGCGGGTTTACCCGCGAATAGGCCGGAACAGACCTTCACCGATCCCGCCCCCGCAACCACAGATAACACACCGCAGCCCCCAAC
>NZ_JACVVE010000069.1 GCF_016648105.1 Pseudomonas sp. S31
CCCCTATCAAACCCCCCCCACAAAAAAACAAAAAAAACCCGGGGGGCCCCCCCCCCCCCCCCCCGCTTCTCATCCCACCTTACAGGCTAGGGAACGCAAACTGCGACGCCTCATGGCTCGCCCGTTGCGGCCAACGCTGGGTGATGGCCTTGCGACGGGTATAGAAGCGCACGCCATCCGGGCCATAGGCATGCAGGTCGCCAAACAGCGACCGCTTCCAGCCACCGAAGCTGTGATAAGCCACCGGCACCGGCAGCGGCACGTTGACCCCGACCATGCCCACCTCGATCTCGTCGCAGAACAGCCGCGCCGCCTCACCATCACGGGTAAAGATGCAGGTGCCATTGCCATACTCATGGTCGTTGATCAGTTGCATGGCCTGCTCGAGGCTGTTCACCCGCACCACGCACAGCACCGGCCCGAAGATCTCTTCTTTATAGATGCGCATTTCCGGGGTGACGTTATCGAACAACGTGCCGCCCACGAAATAACCATCCTCATTACCCGCGACCCGGAAGCCTCGGCCATCCACCACCAGCTTGGCACCTGCGGCCAGGCCGTCATCGATATAGCCCACAACTTTGTCACGGGCCGCCGCGGTTACCAGCGGCCCCATGTCCAGGCCGCACGAAGTGCCCGCGCCGATCTTCAGCGCCTTGATCTGCGGCTCCAGCTTGGCGATCAACGCATCGGCTACCTGGTCACCCACGCACACCGCCACCGAAATCGCCATGCAACGCTCACCGCACGAACCGTACGCCGCGCCCATCAGCGCACTGACCGCGTTGTCCAGGTCAGCATCCGGCATCAGCACCGCATGGTTCTTGGCTCCACCCAACGCCTGCACGCGCTTGCCGCGCTTGGTGCCCTCGGCATAGATGTATTCGGCGATCGGGGTCGAGCCCACGAAGCTCAAAGCCTTGACCTCCGGTGCCTCGATCAGGGCATCCACCGCTTCCTTGTCACCGTGCACCACGTTGAGGATGCCCTTGGGCAGGCCGGCCTCCAGCAGCAGTTGGGCGATGAACAGCGTCGAGCTCGGATCACGCTCGGATGGCTTGAGGATGAACGCGTTACCGCAGGCGATCGCCAATGGGTACATCCACAGCGGCACCATGGCCGGGAAGTTGAACGGGGTGATGCCCGCCACAACGCCCAGCGGCTGGAAGTCGGACCAGGCATCGATGTTCGGGCCGACGTTGCGGCTGTACTCACCCTTGAGCACCTCGGGGGCGGCGCAGGCGAACTCGACGTTCTCGATACCACGTTTCAGTTCGCCGGCAGCATCTTCCAGGGTCTTGCCATGCTCTTCACTGATCATCTGCGAAATACGGGCTTCGTTCTGCTCCAGCAGTTGCTTGAAGCGGAACATCACCTGAGCACGTTTGGCCGGCGGGGTGTTGCGCCAGGCAGGGAATGCCGCCTTGGCCGAGTCGATAGCCTCCTGGACCGTGGCCCGGCTGGCCAGTTCGACCTTGCGCACCGCCTGGCCGGTAGAGGGGTTGAAAACATCGGCGGTACGTTCGCCCTTGCTGACCAGCTCGCCGTGGATCAGGTGCTGAACAATGCTCATGCGGGACTCCATATATAAAGAGGGGGTGAGGCAGGCCCGCGAAGCGGTCGCGGGCCTGCCAGACAAGACCCGGAGGTCAGGCGATCTGGTTCAGCGCTTCGCCGACCGCATCGAACAGGCGGTCCAGTTCCTGCGGCTGGGTGTTGAAGGTCGGGCCGAACTGCAAGGTGTCGCCACCGAAGCGCACGTAGAAGCCCGCCTGCCACAGTTTCATGGCGGCCTCGTACGGCCGTACGATGGCGTCGCCGTCACGGGCCGCGATCTGGATCGCGCCGGCCAGGCCGTAGTTGCGAATGTCGACCACGTTCTTGGTGCCCTTGACGCCGTGCAGCAGCTTCTCGAAGTGCGGCGCCAGCTCGGCGGCCGACTGCACCAGGCTTTCCTTCTGCAGCAGGTCCAGCGCGGCGATGCCTGCGGCGCACGCCACCGGGTGCGCCGAGTAGGTATAGCCGTGCGGGAATTCCACGGCGTACTCGGGGGTCGGCTGGTTCATGAAAGTCTGGTAGATCTCGCTGCTGGCGATCACTGCGCCCATCGGAATGGCGCCGTTGGTAACCTGCTTGGCGATGCACATCAGATCCGGGGTGACACCGAAGGCTTCGGCACCGGTCATGGCCCCCATGCGACCGAAGCCGGTGATGACCTCGTCGAAGATCAACAGGATGTTGTGCTGGGTGCAGATCTCGCGCAGACGCTTGAGGTAACCCTTGGGCGGCGGCAATACACCCGCCGAGCCTGCCAGCGGCTCGACGATCACCGCGGCGATGTTCGAGGCGTCATGCAGCTCGATGAGCTTGAGCATTTCGTCGGCCAGGGCGATGCCGCCTTCTTCCGGCAGCCCCTTGGAGAACGCGTTGACCGGCAACACGGTGTGCGGCAGGTGATCGACATCGAGCAACTGGCCGAACATCTTGCGGTTGCCATTGACGCCACCCAGGCTGGTACCGGCGATGTTCACGCCATGGTAGCCACGGGCACGGCCAATGATCTTGGTCTTGGTCGCCTGGCCTTTCAGGCGCCAGTAGGCACGCACCATCTTCAGCGCGGTGTCGGCACACTCGGAACCGGAGTTGGTGTAGAAGACGTGGTTGAGATCGCCCGGGGTCAGCTCGGCGATCTTCTCGGCCAGCTGGAACGACAGCGGATGGCCGAACTGGAAGGCCGGGGAGTAATCCAGGGTACCGACCTGACGGGCCACCGCCTCAGTGATTTCCTTGCGGGTATGCCCGGCGCCGCAGGTCCACAGCCCCGACAGCGCGTCGAAGATCCTGCGCCCCTTGTCATCGACCAGGTAGTTGCCTTCGGCGGCAACGATCAGCCGTGGGTCGCGCTGGAAATTGCGGTTGGCGGTGTAGGGCATCCAGTGGGCATCCAGCTTGAGCTGGCTGGCGAGCCCAATAGGGGCGTTTACGGGCTGGTTCATCGGCGGTTCCTCGAAAGACGATTAGGCAACGATGGATGTTGTTGCAGCTAAATTGGCACGCGGATAAAGTCTGGAAAACCCTGCATTTCTAATCTTCAGGTAGTTCCGGACTAAACAATGAGCCGACGCCCAGACCCCCTCGCGCAAGTCAGCGATTTCGACATCCGCTTGTTGAAGATCTACCGAAGCGTAGTCGAGTGCGGCGGCTTCTCGGCCGCCGAGAACGTGCTGGGCATCGGCCGCTCGGCCATCAGCCAGCAGATGAACGACCTGGAGCAGCGCCTGGGCCTGCGCCTCTGCCAGCGCGGCCGCGCCGGTTTCTCGCTGACCGAGGAAGGCCGCGAGGTGTACCATTCGGCGCTGCAGCTGTTGAGCGCCCTGGAAAGCTTCCGCACCGAGGTCAACGGGCTGCACCAGCACCTGCGCGGCGAGCTCAACATCGGCCTGACCGACAACCTGGTCACCCTGCCGCACATGCGCATCACCCATGCACTGGCCGAACTCAAGGACCGCGGGCCGGAGGTGCGCATCCAGATCCGCATGATCGCGCCCAGCCAGGTCGAGCAAGGTGTGCTGGACGGCAGCCTGCACGTCGGCGTGGTCCCACAGACCAGCCCGCTCTCGGGCCTCGAGTACCAGCCGTTGTACAGCGAGCGCTCATTGCTCTACTGCGCCGTCGGCCACCCCTTGTTCTATGCCGACGACCAGCAACTGGACGACGCCCGCCTCAATAGCCAGGAAGCCATCGCCCCCACCTTCCGCCTGCCCGCCGATATCCAGGCGCACTACCAGGCACTCAACTGCACGGCCAGTGCCTCGGACCGCGAAGGCATGGCGTTCCTGATCCTGACCGGGCGCTACATCGGCTACCTGCCCGACCACTACGCCACGTTCTGGGTCCAGCAGGGCCGGTTGCGCGCGCTCAAGCCCGGCCAGCGCTTCTATGACCTGGGCCTGAGCTGGGTCACGCGTAAAGGTCGGCGGCCGAACCTGGTGCTGGAAAGCTTCCTCGATAGCCTGGCCGCGACACGCTGATGCCTGTCCGTGACGCTAATGCTTGTCACTTGTGCACAGGCAGGTAATCTTGTCCGACATCCGTTATTACCGCCGCTACGGAATCGTCCATGACCCTTGAAGTCCCTGCGCACCGCCTATCCGCCTCGGGCAAGCCCGCCGGCCGCATCCGCCAGAAGAACGAACAGGCCATCATCCAGGCCGCCGAAGACGAGTTCGCCCGCCACGGCTTCAAGGGCACCAGCATGAATACCATCGCGGTGAAGGCCGGGCTGCCCAAGGCCAACCTGCATTATTACTTCACCAACAAGCTGGGCCTGTATATCGCCGTGCTCAGCAACATCATCGAGTTGTGGGACAGCACCTTCAACGCCTTGAGCGTCGAGGACGACCCTGCCGAGGCGCTGAGCAGCTATATCCGCACCAAGATGGAATTCTCCCGACGCAACCCGCAGGCCTCGCGGATCTTCGCCATGGAAGTGATCAGCGGCGGCAGTTGCCTGACCGAGTACTTCAGCGCCGACTACCGCGAGTGGTTCCGTGGCCGTGCCGCCGTGTTCGAGGCCTGGATCGCGGCGGGCAAGATGGACCCGGTCGACCCGGTGCACCTGATTTTCCTGCTCTGGGGCAGCACCCAGCACTACGCCGACTTCGCCACCCAGATCTGCCAGGTCACCGGCCGCAGCCGCCTGACCAAGCAAGACATGGAAGACGCCAGCAACAATCTTATCCACATCATTCTCAAGGGGTGCGGCATCCAGCCGAGCGCCTGACAGCCATCTATGCCTTCTACCCTGCTAGACCTCTGCGAATTTCGCGAGGAAATCCGCAAGAGCCGCTTCATCACCCTCGCCGGCCCGATCAACAGCGCCGCCGAGGCCATGAGCTTCATCGAGCGCCACAGCGACCTCGCCGCCACCCACAACTGCTGGGCCTGGAAACTCGGCACGCAGTACCGCAGCAATGACGACGGCGAGCCGGGTGGTACTGCCGGGCGTCCCATCCTCGCGGCCATCGAAGCGCAGGACTGCGACCAGGTGGTGGTCCTGGTGATTCGCTGGTACGGCGGCATCCAGCTAGGCACCGGCGGCTTGGCCCGAGCCTATGGCGGCGGTGCCAACAAATGCCTGCAACAAGCACCGAAACGCCTGCTGGTGCAGCGTAGCGAGTTCACCTGCAGCTGCAGTTTCAGCGAGCTGGCGCTGCTCAAGCTGCGCCTGGCTGACGTGGACGGCCTGGTACTGGACGAGCAGTTCACTGCCAACGGCGTCGACCTGACCATCGCCCTGGGCGAGGCGCACCTGGCTGCGCTGCAGCAGCAACTGGCCGACCTCAGCCGCGGGCGGATCATCCTGCAAGCTTGTTGAACGTTTGCTCACAACTACTGTGGGCCTGCCTGTGGATAAGCTTGGGGCACTCTTACACACGCCCGTCATATCAAGGCCTGCAGGACATTGAACATTTTTTGATCAGGTGTTACGAATGCGCCAACCCGCTGATGGATCGAGCATTCTTATCCACACGAACGACGCCCGGTAGGGCGTTGCGAGCAAGGCTTTCACACATTTACTGTGGAACAGCCTGTGGATAACCCGTTAGCCAACAAGCGAAGCGCCCGCCCGGTCAGGCTCTACCAGGCTTGATTACTTTTTGTACAACAGCAAAACGGGCAGCCCCCTCGAGCGTGCTTTATCCTGAATCCCCCTTACCTCACCGATCAAGGAACGTTCCCATGGCAACTTCCCGAACTGCCCTCATCATCGGCGCCTCCCGCGGGCTCGGCCTGGGCTTGGTGCAGCGCCTGCACGAAGAGGGCTGGAACATCACCGCCACCGTACGCGACCCGGCCAAGGCCAGTGCGTTGAAAGAGGTTCCGGGCATTCGCCTCGAACAACTGGAAATGAACGACACTGCTCAGCTCGATGGCCTCAAACAACGTCTGCAAGGCGAAGTGTTCGACCTGGTGTTCGTCAACGCCGGCGTCATGGGCCCCCTGCCCCAGGACCTGGAACGCGTCGATGGCGCGGACATCGGTGACCTGTTCATGACCAACGCCGTGGCACCGATCCGTGTCGCCCGCCGCCTGGTCGGCCAAGTCCGCGAGGGCAGCGGCGTGCTGGCCTTCATGAGTTCGATACTGGGCAGCGTGGCCATTCCCGATGGCAGCGACCTCTGCCTGTACAAGGCGAGCAAGGCCGCGCTCAACTCGATGATCAACAGCTTCGTCACCGAACTGCAGCGCCCCGATCTGTGCGTGCTGGCCATGCACCCTGGCTGGGTCAAGACCGACATGGGCGGCGAAAACGCCGAGATCGACGTGCTTACCAGCACCCATGGCCTGCTCGAACAGATCAATGCCCAAGCCGGCCAGGGCGGCCTGCGTTTCATCAACTACAAGGGCGAAGCCCTGACCTGGTGAATTGAAAGCCGCAGGGCGAGGCAGTAGACTCGATGCCTCGCCCCCGTGGCGGACCTGGATCAGCAGACAGGGCAACACTGAGCTGGCTAACCCTGAACCCATTTTCAGAGGAGCCGGCACCATGCCTGCGACCCGTACCTGGTTGAAGTCCCCCCTTGCCATCTTCACGGCCAACGGCAGCGATGCCCGTGGCGGCCTGGTCATCGAGAATGGCCGCATCAGCGAACTCCTGGCCAGCGGCCAGAGCCCCAGCGCCCCTTGCCAGCAGGTTTTCGACGCCCGCGAGCACGTGGTACTGCCTGGCCTGATCAATACCCACCACCACTTCTACCAGACCCTGACCCGCGCCTGGGCCCCAGTGGTCAACCAGCCACTGTTCCCCTGGCTGAAAACCCTGTACCCGGTGTGGGCGCGCCTGACTCCCGACAAACTCGCGCTGGCCAGCGAAGTGGCCCTGGCCGAACTGCTGCTGTCCGGCTGCACCACTGCCGCCGACCACCACTACCTGTTCCCCCAGGGCCTGGACAACGCCATCGACGTGCAGGTCGAGGCAGTACGCAAGCTGGGCATGCGGGCCATGCTCACACGCGGCTCGATGAGCCTGGGCGAGGCCGACGGCGGCTTGCCACCGCAACCGACGGTACAGCAGGGCGAGGTGATCCTCGCCGACAGCCAGCGACTTATCCACAGCTACCACGAGCGCGGCGACGGCGCCCAGATCCAGATCGCCCTGGCGCCCTGCTCACCGTTCTCGGTCACACCCGAGATCATGCGCGCCAGCGCCGACCTGGCCGATGAGCTGGACGTACGCCTGCATACCCACCTGGCCGAAACCCTCGACGAGGAATCGTTCTGCCTGCAACGCTTCGGCCTGCGCACCGTCGACTATCTCGACAGCGTCGGCTGGCTCGGCCCCCGTACCTGGCTGGCCCACGGCATTCATTTCAACCCGGACGAAATCGCCCGCCTCGGCGCGGCAGGCACCGGCATCTGCCATTGCCCGAGCTCGAACATGCGCCTGGCCTCGGGCATCTGCCCCACTGCCGAGCTGGAAGCCGCTGGCGCTCCCGTGGGCCTGGGCGTCGATGGTTCGGCGTCCAACGATGCCTCGAACATGATCCTCGAAGCACGCCAGGCCCTGTATCTGCAGCGCCTGCGCTACGGCGCCGAGCAGATCACCCCGGAGCGCGCCCTCGGCTGGGCCACCCATGGCTCGGCGCGCCTGCTCGGGCGCCAGGATATCGGAGAGCTGGCACCGGGGAAGCAGGCCGATCTGGCCCTGTTCAAGCTCGACGAACTGCGCTTCTCTGGCAGCCACGACCCGCTCTCGGCGCTGCTGCTGTGCGGCGCCGACCGTGCTGACCGGGTCATGGTCGGTGGCCAGTGGCGGGTCGTGGATGGCCAGATCGAAGGCCTGGACGTGCGCGGACTGATTGCCGACCATCGCCAGGCCGCCGCCCAGCTGATCGCCGGCTAAGCCAGTAGAGCCTTACCGGGCGCATTGTCCGGCAAGGCCCTGTAGAATGCCCCTGACCGTACCTGATTCGAGATCGCTTTACTTATGTATGACTGGTTGAACGCCCTGCCCAAGGCCGAACTGCACCTGCACCTGGAAGGTTCGCTGGAACCCGAGTTGCTGTTCGCCCTCGCCGAGCGCAACAAGATTGCCCTGCCCTGGACGGATGTCGAAGCCCTGCGTGGCGCCTATGCCTTCAACAACCTGCAGGAATTCCTCGACCTGTATTACCAGGGCGCGGACGTGCTGCGCACCGAGCAGGACTTCTACGACCTGACCTGGGCCTACCTGCAGCGCTGCAAGGCGCAGAACGTCATCCACACCGAGCCGTTCTTCGACCCACAAACCCACACCGACCGTGGCATCCCGTTCGAGGTGGTGCTCAACGGCATCAACCAGGCCCTCAAGGACGGTCGCGCACAGTTGGGTATCAGCAGCGGCCTGATCCTCAGTTTCTTGCGCCACCTGAGCGAGGACGAAGCCCACAAGACCCTCGACCAGGCATTGCCGTTCCGCGATGCCTTCATCGCCGTCGGCCTGGACAGCTCGGAAATGGGCCACCCACCGAGCAAGTTCCAACGCGTGTTCGACCGCGCCCGTGACGAAGGCTTCGTCGCCGTCGCCCATGCCGGCGAGGAAGGCCCACCCGAGTACATCTGGGAGGCCCTCGACCTGCTCAAGATCAAGCGCATCGACCATGGCGTGCGCGCCATCGAGGACGAGCGCCTGATGCAACGCATCATCGAGGAACAGATCCCGCTGACGGTGTGCCCGTTGTCCAACACCAAGCTGTGCGTGTTCGACCACATGAGCCAGCACAACATCCTCGACATGCTCGAGCGTGGCGTGAAAGTGACGGTCAACTCCGACGACCCGGCCTACTTCGGCGGCTACGTCACCGAAAACTTCCACGCCCTGCACACCCACCTGGGTATGACCGAGGACCAGGCCCGCCGCCTGGCGCAGAACAGCCTGGACGCGCGCCTGGTATAGGGCCGACACCGCCGGGCCGACGTTGTGCGCTTACCCAGCCTGCAATGCCGGCACCCGGGCGATCCGGTTGATCTGTTGCACGCCTAGCGCGCAGATGTGCAATGCCCGGGTCCCCTCGGGCTCGCGGATCCACCCCGACTGCAGGAACAACCTGAGCAGCGCCTGGCCTACGCTACCCCCTAGGTGCGGCCCCTGGTCGCTCCATTCGCTGCAGTGGCAGATGACGCATGCACCGCGCTGGCGTGGTGCCAAGGCTTCGATATAGACACCGATGCCCGCCAGTTGCGCCCTTCCCTCCTCACTGACCATCAGCTGGCGCTCGTTGCCCTCGAGCCAACCGGCGGTCACCAGCCGCTGATAGAGCTCGGCAGCCAGCTCGCCGCCCAGGTGTTCACCACAACGTCGCGCCCGGCGCAGCGACATTGGCAACTGCACGGCGCCAGCCTGCCGCTCGACCTTGCCCAACTGCACACTGGCCAATGCCTCCACCGCCGCACCCACCTGCGGCGTGGCAAGCCTGAAATAACGCTTGCGCCCACGCGATTCGAGCCTGAGCAGGCCCGCCGACGACAACAATGAAAGGTGCGCACAGGCCGAAGATGCGGTCAGCCCGGTCATGATGGCTATCTCGTCGGTGGGCCGTGGCGTGCCATCGATCAGTGCCCACAACATCGCACTGCGCTTGGGGTCGGCCATCAGGCCGGCAATCTGGCTGATACTGCTCACTGCATTCATGATGCTTGCACTCTCCCTGAAAGATCACGGCGGGTCTCCGGTGGCCAATGCTGGCCAACGCTGCCAGCGTGCCCTCCCCGCACGTTGGCGACAGGCCCTGAAGAGGGAAACCTGTCTCGCTGATGCTGGCCGAGGCACCAGTATAAGCCGCGCCAGGCGCCGTTCTGGAAGGTGAAAAAACGGGAGATCGGGGGATAAACGCCGAGGGTAGGCCCACCCTCGGCAGGTTTCCCAGAACCTTTACGCGCAAGGGTACCGTCAGCCAACCACAACCGCCGACAAGGCTGACGAGCTGCTTCCGAAAATAAGGCAGGTCAAAGCGAAGGATCTACATCATTCCAGATATTGCGCCCGCACGGGAAAACCACCGCCCGACCGTCAGTCAGGCCGTCGACGCCGTGCATGGCAGCCAAAGGGGGCGGCGCTACACTACATCGTCCCCCTCCTTTCGAAGGAATGCCGCGATGAAAATTGTCGTCAGCGCTTCGAACCAGAGCCCCGCATCACGCTGGCAGGTAAGGCTCGATGAACACGTGGTGAACTTCCGTAACGAGGCCGAAGCCCGTGCCTTCGTCGCGACCCTCGAAACTCGCTTGAAGGCTCCTCATCCGCTCATGCAGAGCGAGTGGCCTGCAAACGCCGGGTCAGAAGCGCGACACTGACCACCAGCGCACCGCACAGGCTGATGACCAGGCTCATCGGCACGGCGCTGCCATCGTGCAGCGCGCCCACCAGCGCCGCAGCCCCTGCCGCGACGCTGAACTGCACGCAGCCCATCAACGCCGAGGCGCTGCCGGCCCTCGCCCCTTGCCCGTTCATGGCGCAGGCCGAGGCATTGGGGATGATGCAACCGAGGCTCGAGATGCACACGAACAGGGGCACCAGCAGCATCCACAGGTGCTCCGGGCGCGAGGCCGCGACCGCCAGCAGCACCAGCCCGGCCGCCAGGTAGACCCCCACCGCCCGCACCAGCAACCAGGCCGGGCCGTGCCTGGACAACAACCGCGCATTGATCTGGGCGACCAGGATGAAGCCGGCGGCATTGGTCCCGAACAGCCAGCCGAAGTGCTCGGCCGGCACGCCGTAGAGCTTGATGAAAATGAAAGGCGAACCGGCGATGTAGGCGAACATGCCCGCGATGGCGATACCGCCGGTCACGGCATGCCCGAGGAACACCCGGTCACCCACCAGGCGCAGGTACTGGCGCAACGCCCCCGACAGCGGCTGGCGCGGGACATCCGCCGGCAGGCTTTCCGGCAGGCCAAGGCTCACCGCCAGCAGGGCAGCGGCGCTGAACAGGCTCAGGGCCAGGAAGATCGACTGCCAACCGGCCAGGTTGACCAGCACGCCACCGAGCATCGGCGCCAGGATCGGTGCCAGGCCCATCACCAGCATCAACTGCGAGAACACCTTGGCAGAGCCCACTGCGTCGCAGTTGTCGCTGACGATCGCCCGCGACAGGACCATGCCGGCGCAGCCACCCAGCGCCTGGACGAAGCGGGCCACGATCAACGTATCGAGGTTGGGCGCATAGGCGCACGCCAGCGACGCCAGGGTGAACAGCGTCACGCCGAACAGCAGCGGCTTGCGCCGGCCAAAGCGGTCGGCGACCGGGCCATAGGCCAATTGGCCGATGGAAAGCCCCAGGAAATAGGCAGCCAAGGTGGTCTGCACGTGTTGTTCATCGGTGGCGAACGCCTGCGCCATGGCCGGGAAGGCGGGCAGGTAGAAGTCGATCGCCAGGGGCCCGAACGCACTGAGTGCGCCCAGGATCAGGACCATTCGCAGGTTCATGGGGAATCCATAGCAGGCTAAGCAAATCAGTCATTCTACCTGCTGTGGACACTACCTGGATGAAAACATTTGCATCGAGCAAGGGGCTGTGTTCAGCCCCTTCCAGCTACACCGGCTGTGCCTGATAGCCTTCCTCGCGGATCGCGGCCAACAGGACGTCGGCTGCCAGGCTGCTCTGCACCTTCACCTGCTGGCCTGCCAGGTCGACCTCGACCCGGGCCTCGGCGTCCTGCTCCTGCACCGCACGGGTAACGGCCTTCACGCAATGGCCACAGGTCATGCCTTGTACGTTGAACACTTGCATGGGGTTGCCTCCTTCAGGGTTTGCCACAGTTTCAAGCTTGCCACCGGGTCAAGGTCAAGTTCCGTGGCGAACGGCCGGGGTGGAAATCCGCGCGCGGGTCGGCCAAGCTGCGCCATTGACGATTTTTGCAAGCAGGAGATTCATCATGTTCAAGGCAGCATTGAGCCTTGTCGGGTTACTGGGCGCACTGGCCGTCGTGCCAGCCGCCAGCGCCGAGGGCAATTCAGACTATGGCGTGCTGATCATTTCCCGAGAACGCCTGGAAGTGGCCACCAGCTGCGAAATCGGCATTTACCTCAACGATCAGCTCGCCGGGCGCCTGTTTCAGGAGCAGTCCACCTCCTTCAACCTGCCACCGGGCTCGGTCGATGTTCGCCTGCGCCTGCTGCCCGGCCAGGTCCCCGGTTGCGCCCCCGGCGTCGAGGACCAGCGCAGCACGCGCCTGACCCTGCACGCTGGGCAGATCAGCAAGTACCGCATCGCGGTCAGCCCAGCCGGCTTCGAACTCAAGCGAGCCAATCTGGGCTATTGACCTTGACCGCATGGCAAGGTTGAAGCTGGGGGCCTGAACAAAGGAGCTGTGCCATGCCCGCATCCACAACTTTCGACTTGCCCATTTCCGGCATGACCTGCGCCAGCTGCGCAGGGCGTGTCGAACGCGCCCTGCGCAAGGTCAGCGGCGCCGACCAGGTCAGCGTCAACCTCGCCAGCGAACGTGCCCGGGTCCAGGCGCCGGCCGACAGCCTGCCCGCCTTGCTCGACGCGGTCCGCGACGCCGGCTACCAAGTGCCGAGCCGCACCGTCGAGCTGCAGGTCGGCGGCATGACCTGCGCCAGTTGCGTGGGGCGCGTCGAACGCGCCCTGGGCAAGCTCGCCGGGGTCGAACAGGCCACGGTCAACTTGGCCAGCGAACGTGCCCACATCGAGGTGCTCACCTCGGTCGACGACAGCCAGTTGATCGCCGCCATCGAAAAGGCCGGCTACAGCGCCAGCCTGGTGCATGCCCACCAGGACCAGCAGGCCGATGCCCAGCGGCGCCTGCGTCGCGAGCGCCTGGCGGTGGCCGCTGCCTTGCTGCTGGCGCTGCCGCTGGTGTTGCCAATGCTGGTGCAGCCGTTCGGCCTGCACTGGATGCTGCCCGCCTGGGCGCAATGGCTGCTGGCCACCCCGGTGCAGTTCATCCTCGGCGCACGCTTCTACGTGGCGGCCTGGAAGGCGGTGCGCGCCGGGGCCGGCAACATGGACCTGCTGGTGGCGCTGGGCACCAGCGCCGGCTACGGCTTGAGCCTCTACCAATGGGCGCAGGCACCCGCCGGCCACGCACCGCACCTGTACTTCGAAGCCTCCGCCGTGGTGATTGCCCTGGTACTGCTCGGCAAGTACCTGGAAAGCCGCGCCAAGCGCCAGACCGCCAGCGCCATCCGCGCCCTCGAGGCCCTGCGGCCGGAGCGCGCGCTGCGCGTGGTCGATGGCCAGGAAGAGGACGTGGCGATCAGCCAACTGCGCCTGGGCGACCTGGTGCTGGTCAAGCCCGGTGAACGCTTCCCCGTGGACGGCAGCGTCGAAGAGGGCAACAGCCATGCCGACGAGGCGCTGATCAGCGGCGAAAGCCTGCCGGTGCCCAAGCAGCCGGGCGACAACGTCACCGGCGGCGCGATCAACGGCGAAGGGCGCCTGCTGGTCCGTACCCGGGCACTGGGCACCGAGACCGTGCTGGCCCGCATCATCCGATTGGTCGAGGACGCCCAGGCGGCCAAGGCGCCGATCCAGAAGCTGGTCGACCGTGTCAGCCAGGTCTTCGTTCCGGCGGTGCTGGTACTGGCGCTGGTCACCCTGCTCGGTTGGTGGCTGTCCGGCGCACCGCTGGAAACCGCTTTGATCAACGCCGTCGCGGTACTGGTCATCGCCTGCCCCTGCGCATTGGGTCTGGCTACGCCGGCCGCGATCATGGCCGGAACCGGGGTCGCCGCCCGCCACGGCATCCTGATCAAGGACGCCGAAGCCCTGGAACGTGCCCACGCGGTGAACCGGGTGGTGTTCGACAAGACCGGTACGCTCACCTCCGGCAGCCCACGCGTGGTGCACAGCCAGGCGGTATCGGGCGACAGCGATGAACTGCTGGTGCTTGCCGGCGCCCTGCAACGCGGCAGCGAGCACCCGCTGGCCAAGGCGGTGCTCGATGCCTGCGCCGAACGCGGCCTGCAAGTGCCCAGCGTGACGCACAGCCAGGCCCTGGCCGGCCGCGGCATCGCCGGCAACGTGGGCCATCGCGAACTGGCCCTGGGCAATCGCCGCCTGCTCGACGAAAGCCACCTGCCTGCCGGTGACCTGGCGGCCTTGGCCGAACGTTGGGAAGCTGAGGGCCGTACCTTGTCGTGGTTGATCGAGCGCGGCGACCAACCGCAAGTGCTCGGTCTGTTCGCCTTCGGCGACAGCCTCAAGCCCGGCGCCGAGGAGGCCATCGCTGCCTTGCATGGCCGGCACATCAGCAGCCACCTGCTGACCGGTGACAACCGCGGCAGCGCCAGGGTGGTGGCCGAGCAGTTGGGTATCGACGACGTCCACGCCGAAGTGCTGCCCGCCGACAAGGCCGCGACCGTGGGGGCGCTCAAGCGCGATGGCGTGGTGGCGATGGTCGGCGACGGCATCAACGATGCCCCGGCGCTGGCCGCCGCCGATATCGGCATCGCCATGGGCGGTGGCACCGATGTCGCCATGCAGGCCGCCGGCATCACCCTGATGCGCGGCGACCCCCGCCTGGTGCCGGCCGCCCTGGAGATCAGCCGCAAGACCTACGCGAAGATCCGCCAGAACCTCTTCTGGGCATTCGTCTACAACCTGGTGGGCATCCCGCTGGCCGCACTGGGCTACCTCAACCCGGTGCTGGCCGGCGCCGCCATGGCGCTGTCGAGCGTCAGCGTGGTGAGCAATGCGCTCTGGCTCAAGACCTGGAAACCCACCGAGCACTCGCAGGAGGCACCATGAACATCGGCCAGGCCGCTCGCCGCACCGGGCTCAGCACCAAGATGATCCGTTACTACGAATCCATCGGCCTGCTCCAGCCGGCCACTCGCAGCGACAGCGGCTACCGCCTGTACCAGGACCAGGACCTGCACAACCTGGCGTTCATCAAGCGCTCGCGCGACCTGGGTTTTTCCCTCGAGGAAGTCGGCAAACTGCTGGCCCTGTGGCAGGACCGACAACGCGCCAGTGCCGACGTGAAGGCGCTGGCTGTGCAGCACATCGATGCGCTCAACCAGCGTATCGAGGAGCTGGTCAGCCTGCGCGACACGCTCAGCGAACTGATCACCCACTGCCAGGGCGACGACCGCCCCGATTGCCCGATCCTCAAGGACCTGGCCAACGGCAACGACTGCTGCCGGTGAGCCTGCCAGCCAGGTTTTGGTATGCCGTATTAGCCTAAACGCGACGGAATCATCTCTCCCCACGACTTTGCCCCCTGAACAAGGGGGTTGGCGCTCAAACAAACAGAGGCGCTGCCGATGCAGTGACACCTGCCTCGCGTGTCGAAAAAAATAATTTCCGGGAGCGTCGATGAACATCAAACAGAAACTGACCTGGGCCTTTGCCGTCATCGCCGGCTTGCCCATCGTCCTCGTGGCCACCCTGGTGGTCGTCAACCTGCGCGGCGAGGCCCGCGACGATTTCCTCGACAACAGCAGCCGGGAAATCCGCCAGGTCGGCAACGCCATGAACATCTTCTTCCAGGGCATCGACCAGAACGTCGCCTTCCTGGCCGCCCAGCCGCTGGTCGCCAGCACAGGTGGCAACCTGAACAAGTTCATGAGCGCCACCCCCTCCTACGAGCTGGGCGACCAGGACCGCCAGTTGCTCGACCTGTTCACCCGCCTGGCCGAGTCGCATCCAGGCTATGCCTACGTGTCCTACGGCGTCGCCGATGGCGGCTACGTCGGCTGGCCTGCCGGGCAGAAGTTCGTCAACTACGATCCGCGCCCGCGCCCCTGGTACCAGCTGGCCATGGCCAACCCCGGCAAGACCGTGCGTACCGGCGCCTATTACTGGGCAGCCGACGATGCCGTGCTGGTCAGTACCGTGCGCGCCGTGCCCAACCAGCTGGGCAACCCTGGCGGGGTGGTCAACATCGATGTGTCGCTCAAGGGCCTGACCGAGATCGTCAAGCAGATCAAGCTCGGTGAAAGCGGCTACCTGATGCTGGTGGAGAACAACGGCAACGTCATGGTCGACCCGCGCGATGCCAGCCACAACTTCAAGCAACTGGACAGCCTGGGCGGCGGCTACAGCGCACTGGCCAAGGCCGGCAAGGGCCTGGTCGAGGTCGAGATCGACGGCGTGCGCTACATGGCCAACGTCTACCCCGATGCGCAACTGGGCTGGACCTTCATCGGCCTGATCCAACAAAGCGAGGTGATGCAGACCACCACCCGCCTGACCTGGCTGATCGGCACCATCGCGCTGGTGCTGGCAGCACTGTTCGCCGTGGTCGGCGCCGGTTTCGCCAAGCTCATCGTGCGCCCGATCAACAGCGTCACCAACGGCCTGGAAGACATCGCCCAGGGCGAAGGCGACCTGACCCGCAGCCTGGAGATACGCGGCCGTGACGAAACCGCGCAACTGGCCAGCTGGTTCAACCAGTTCCTCGGTGCCATCCGCAGCCTGATCCAGCACATCGGCGGTGCCGCCAGCAAGATTCTCAGCACCTCGAGCAGCTCGACCCGGGTCTCCAACGACATGGCCGAAGCGGCCGGGCGCCAGCGCGAAGCCGTGGACATGGTGTCCACGGCCTTCCACGAAATGGTCGCCACCGCCAACGAGGTGGCGCGCTCCTGCAGCCAGGCCGCGCAATCGGCCGACAGCGGCCAGCAACAGGCCCGCGAAGGCCAGCAGCAGATCGATGCGGCGGTGCACAGCGTCGACCGCCTGAGCCAGGAGATCGAACAATCGGCCCAGTCGATCCAGCAGCTGGAGCGCGACAGCAATGCCATCCAGTCGATCCTCGGCACCATTCGTTCGATCGCCGAGCAGACCAACCTGCTGGCGCTCAACGCCGCCATCGAAGCGGCGCGTGCCGGCGAACAGGGCCGGGGCTTCGCCGTGGTCGCCGACGAGGTGCGGGCGCTGGCCAAGCGCACCGCCGATTCCACCGCCGAGATCGACGGCCTGCTGGGCAACCTGGCCAGCCGCACCGCCGAAGTGGCCGAGCAGATGCATGCCAGCCTGGAGGTGTCGCAGCAGTCGGTGAGCCGCATCGGCATGGCCCGCGACAGCTTCGGGCAGATTCGCGAGTCGGTGGACGTGATCCGCGACATGAACACGCAGATCGCCACCGCGGCCGAGGAGCAGCACCAGGTGGCCGAGGACATCAACCGCCACATCAGCCAGATCCATGGCGATGCGCAGCTGGTGGCCGAACTGGCCCAGGCGGCGCGCCAGGATTCAGAGAGCCTGGCGGGGTTGTCCAATGAGCTGGATTCGCTGGTGCGGCGGTTCCGTACCTGAGTGTTCGACGGGAGGGGTGCAGTGGGGCTGAGATCGAGCGCCGCGCGGGCGGCGCTCGATTTCAGCTCCACCACATCCCTCAAACCGAACACCCCGCCGCCCCACCACATCCCCAGCTCATCACC
>NZ_JACVVE010000006.1 GCF_016648105.1 Pseudomonas sp. S31
AACCCCACCCCCGCCCGCGCGGGGCTTTGCGGCCCAACCCCCGGAAACTGGGGTATCAACTTGTCGCTGCCTAAGTGCCTTAAAAATCAGTGGGTTGCATTTTGTTTGATGAGAGCGGGTTCACCCGCGAACACGGGCGCAGCCCGTGCCATCCCCCCCGGTCCTATCCCGCATCAACTCAATGCCGCGGCTCCAGATCCCCCGAATACAACTCATCCTCCGAATCCTCGGCCCCCGGGATCTTGTGCTCTTCCGCCGCCCAGGCCCCCAGGTCGATCAATTTGCAGCGGTCCGAACAAAACGGCCGGAACGCACTCTTCTCGTTCCATTCCACAGGTGCGCCGCAAGTCGGGCAATCGACGGTCAATGGCTGGCTCATGGCTGGCCTCCTCGTAAAGTCAGGTAAAAATCATGCAGGCGATCGATCTGCCCATGCAACGCAGCCAGGTCGCGGTCGTTCACCACCACGTCATCGGCATGCCGCAAGCGCTCTTCGCGCGCCAGTTGCGCCTGCAATATGGCCTGCACCTGCTCGGGGCTGGTGGCGTCGCGCGCCAGGGTCCGCTGCACCTGCAGCGCCTGCGGCGCATCGATCACCAGCACCCGCTGGACCTTCTGGTACTGCCCTGACTCGATCAGCAACGGCGACACATAGACCGCATACGGCGACTCGGCCTTGGCCAGGTAGCTGAAGATCTCCTGCCCGATCAACGGGTGCAGCAACGCCTCCAGCCAACGGCGCTGCTCGGGGTCGGCGAAGATCTTCTGGCGCAGCGCGGAGCGATCCAGTTGCCCATCGTCCAGTAGCACCCCGGCACCGAAGCGCTCGACGATGCTCGCCAGCGCCGGCCGGCCAGGCTCGACCACCCAGCGCGCTGCCTGGTCGGCATCGACCAGGTGCACGCCAAGCTCGACGAAGCGCTCGGCTGCCGCGCTCTTGCCGCTGCCGATGCCGCCCGTGAGGCCAAGAATCCAGGGAGTGAAAGCTGCAGTGGTCATCAGAATCCAAGCAGTTGCAGGTAAGAGGTGTACATTTCATCACCCCAGAGCAGCGCAATCCACCCCGCGATGGCCAAATAGGGCCCGAAAGGTATCGCCGTGCCCAGTTCACGGCCACGCAAACGCAGCAGGCACAGCCCCACCAGCGCCCCGACCAGCGACGACAGCACCAAGGTCATTGGCAACACCTGCCAGCCGCCCCAGGCCCCGATCAACGCCAGCAACTTGAAGTCGCCATGGCCCATGCCTTCCTTGCCCGTCACCAGCTTGAACGCCCAGTACACCGTCCACAGGCTGAGATACCCCGCCACCGCGCCCCACACCGCATCGGCAAGCGGTACATACGTGTCGAAGGCATTGGCGATCAGCCCCAGCCATAGCATCGGCAGCACCAGCACATCCGGCAGCACCTGGTGCTCGCCATCGATCAGGCTCAAGGCCAGCAGGCACCAGGTCAGCGGCAACGCCAGCAGCCCCGCCGCGCTGGCGCCGAAATGCCAGGCCACCACCCCCGACAGCAGCGCCGAGGCAACCTCCACCAACGGATAGCGAGGGCTGATACGGGTTTGGCAACTGGCGCAGCGCCCACGCAGGGCCAGGTAGCTGAGCACGGGAATGTTCTGCCATGCCCGCACCGGTTGCCCACAGTGCGGGCAATGCGAAGCCGGCAGGCTCAGGTCGAAACGCACGTGCTCGGTAGCCGGCAGCCCAAGCACTTCCTGGGCATCGCGCTGCCATTGGCGCTGGAGCATGAGCGGCAGCCGATACACCAGCACATTCAGGAAACTGCCCACCACCAGGCCGAGCACACAGGCCAAGGCGATGAAATAGGCTGGCTGCTGCGCCAGCAAGGTCCACGCATTCATGTTCAGATCAGGCTACCCAACTGGAAGATCGGCAGGTACATCGCCACCACCAGGCCGCCGACCAACAACCCGAGGATCAGCACGATGGCTGGCTCCAGCAGGCTGGTCAACTGCTCCAGCGCCAGGCTGACCTGCTCGGCGTAATGCGCAGCGGCTCTTTCCAGCATCACGTCCAGCGTGCCACTGGATTCGCCAATACCCGTCAGCTGCACCAGCAGCGGCGGGAACAACGGCTCGCCCGCCATCGCCTGGCTCAGCCCCTGCCCATTGGCCATGCCCTGGCGCATGCGCAAAGTGGCCTGCTCGTGCAGTTCGCAGCCGCAAGCACTGGCCACTGTGCCCAGTGCATCCAGCAACGGCACCCCAGCCGCATAGGCCGTGGCCAGGCTGCGTGAGAAGCGGGCCAGCGCCGTCTGCCCGAGCAGTGGGCCGAACACCGGCAAGCGCAACGACTGGCGAGATATCCACAGGCGTGCTGGCGCATGGCGTCGATACAACAGGTTTGCGCCCGCCGCCATTCCCAGCAGTAAAATCAGCAACAGCGGCCCATGCCGCGCCAGCCCTGTGGACAAGTCGATGATCACCTGCGTGTAGGCCGGCAATTGGCTGCCGAAGCCCGCAAACAGAGATTGGAACTGCGGAATCACTTCCAGCAGCAACAACGTCGCGACCGCCAGCCCGGTCAGCAACAATAGGAGGGGGTAGGCCATCCCCTTGCGTACGCGGCGGCGCAGCAGCTGGCGTTGTTCCAGCATGTCGGCCAGCTGTTCGAGTTGCCGATCGAGCGTGCCCGACTGCTCGCCTACCCGCACCAGGTTGCAATACAGCGCATCGAACCAACGCGGCTGGCGCTGTAGCGCATCCGCCAAACCCAGCCCCGCACCCACATCCAGTTGCAATTGCGCCAGCAGTTCGGCCTGCGCTTTGCCGCAACCGCTGCGCCCCATCACCTCGAATGCCTGCAACAACGGCACGCCGGCCTTGAGCAGGGTCGCCAGCTGCCGGCTGAAGCCTGCCGGGTCGGCCTTGGCCTGGGCCTCGGGCCAACGCCAGGCCAGGCCGCCCGCCGGTCGCACCCGGTCGACGCTGATCCCCTGGCGCTGCAGCCCGGCGCGCACGTACGCCGGGCTGCGCCCAGGCGTTTTGCCGTTGATGGGCCTGCCGTTGAGGTCGGTGCCATGCCAGGCATAGAGGTGTATAGATCGAGTCATGCAGCAGTCCTTTTCAGCCCTTGCGACAAGCCTGGAAACAGCTTGCCTTCATCCGTGACAGGGCGTTTTTCCCGGTGCTCACTAGAGTAGTTCAGGCAAGCCCGACCCCGGCCGCGCAGGGGTGACAAAAGGTGTCCATTCAGGCCTACTGCGCCGCTGCCGGCTTGGGGCGAGCATTACCCCAATGCATACACGAATCGAAAAGGAACAGAGTGGATGAAAGGGCAACGCGGTATCACCCTGATCGAAGTGATGATCGTCGTGGCGATCATCGGTATTCTCGCGACCATCGCCCTGCCGATGTACACCAACCACCAGGCGCGCAGCAAAGCGGCAGCGGGCTTGCTGGAGATATCGGCGCTGAAGACCCCGATGGATTTGCGCTTGAACGAAGGCAAGGATGTGGCGGACGTGGCAGCCCTGGGCGGCCAGGCGGGCACGGCGCATTGTGCGATAACGGCCCAGGGCAAGGCGGCGGATGGCAGTGGCAGCATTGCCTGTACGCTGGTGGATGCGCCGGCGAATGTGTTGGGCCAGAGTGTGACGTTGACTCGGTCGGCCACTGGTTGGAGCTGTGCCACGACGATTGAGGAAGACCTGGCACCGAATGGGTGTGCGGCAGCGGCGGGGGCGGGGAATAAGTAAGGAGAAACAGGGGTTTGCGTAACGGCAGCGGCAATGGTACGTTGCGCTACACGCCGGTGTAGCTCAGTCGGTAGAGCAGCGCACTCGTAACGCGAAGGTCGCAGGTTCGATTCCTGTCTCCGGCACCACATCCAGCTCCACTGCATTCCGCTGAATGCTTTGTAAGCCCTCTAAACCGGCCTTCTGGCCGGTTTTTCGTTTCCACGACCCTCCGTCGGGAACCAACTAAATCCCCAATAATCGGGGGGTATTTTTGGGGTACAGCGTCTTTCCTGCATGGAGAACGTACCCCTATGCCACGCCTAGCCACTCCGCTCAGCGACCTAAAATGCCGTACGGCCAAACCGCGTGATCGGGCTTACAAACTGTTCGATGGTGGGGGCATGTACCTGTACGTCACGCCCAGTGGCTCGAAGACTTGGCGGCTGCGGTATTTCAAACCCAACGGCAAGGAAGGCACGCTGATCATCGGCAAGTACCCCATCGTTTCGTTGGCTGTCGCGAGAACCAAGCGCGATGAGGCTAAGGCCCTGTTGCTCGATAACCTTGATCCGATGGAAGAAAAGCAGAAGGCCAAGATTGCTGCCCAGCGGGCGAGCCTTCTCTTTGAAACCGTGGCCTTGGAGTGGCACGTTGAAATGTCCCGACGCTGGACCGAGGGCCATGCCAAGACGGTGCTGAGCAGGTTGCGTACCCATGTGTTCCCACTGATTGGTCAGCGGCCCATCGCTGAACTCGACACCCATGATCTCCTTGAGGTCACCCAGCGGATCAAGGATCGCGGCACCATGGATGTAGCGCTGCGTGTGCAGAACTATCTATCCACGATCATGCGGGGTGCGAAGCGGGCGCGGCAGATCACTCAGAATCCGGCGCTCGATCTGGCCGGCTCTATCCAAGCGCCGCGTACCGTGCACCGTCCTGCTCTATCGCTGAACCGCCTTCCTGAACTGCTGGATCGAATCGACAACTACACCGGTCGCGAACTGACCCGGCTCGCAGTGCTACTGACGCTGCATGTGTTCGTGCGCTCCAGCGAACTGCGCTTCGCCCGGTGGGATGAATTCGACCTGCAACGGGCGATGTGGGAGATCCCCGATACCCGTAAGCCGATTGAAGGCATCCGCTATTCCACACGCGGGACCAAGATGAGTGGGGACATTCAGATAGTGCCGCTGTCGCCTCAAGTCATCGAGATCCTTGAACAGCTGCGCAGCTTGAATCGCTTCTCTGAACTGGTGTTGCCCGGTGACCACAGGTACTGGAAACCCTTGTCGGAGAATACGGTTAACCAGGTGCTGCGAAATATGGGGTACGACACCACCAAGGACGTGTGTGGGCATGGTTTCAGGACCATGGCTTGTAGTGCCTTGCTCGAATCAGGGCTGTGGACGGACGCGGCGATTGAGCGGCAGATGAGTCATCAGGAGCGTAACCGCGTGCGCGCCGCGTACATCCACAAGGCCCAGTTTCTGGAGCAGCGTCGGTTAATCATGGCGTGGTGGAGTAACTACATCGATGCCAACAGATCGGGCCCTGTCACTCCGCATGAGTTCGCCCACCCGGTAGGCGACAACGTCACAGCCTTGCCAAATGGCCATGGCGCATTCAATCGCGGATGAGTCTGCAAGATCGGCGCTGGGTGCTCTTTTACGCGGGTCCATCCAAACAGGACTGCAAAGCCGCCCTGTTTGGATGGACCTCACTTTGAAGAGCTAAAAGCCACGACGTTGTCCGGGATTTACCACGCAATTCCACTGGTGGATAACCGTCTTCAGGTCCTAAGTAGCGGTGATTTTCGACCCTTGACCGGGTTTATCCACAGGCGTAGAACTGGCCGTGCAAGCGCTGTCGATGACAGCACCCCAGGTGTCCCGAACCTTAAAGGCCACGCCGCTCTCGCGGTGGTTCTCTCCAAGGGCGATTAGCATCCGGCAGCTCGCCCGGTCACTACCCATGTGATGGATGCTCTTACACATATAGCGCTCGTGCGCCAGATACTCCGTACCTCGCTGCCCTGCAGCCACCTATCCGCTTGGCCGAATCCTGCGCCAACCTGTGCCCGTCTCTTTCTTCTGGAAAGAGACGGGCACTTCTACCACTGCTGCAGCCCTGATCGCACATGGCTTTGCGGCTTTCCCCCTCGTGACAATCGGCGTGACAAACGCCGATGTCACCAGCAACAGCGCTGTAGATGATGGTGCCGCAGACCAAGGAATGGACTGCACCTGACTGACAGTCAGGCATGCCCCGGTCATCGCATTGCTGCGTTCACCCGGCTCAGGATCTTCAGGCGCTGGTTTAGTCAGCCAGTGCTGCCTCCACCCGCCCACCGGCAACGGTGTTAAGGAGGCCAGATCATGAGATGTCCCTGCTCCCGGACGTAAGGAGCCGCCAGTCCTGCGTAGTGGACATTCCCCACAGGTCGCAGGGGCCTTGATCCCTGATAACACTCAGCATTCTTGGCGGGATGACGTGGGGCGAGGATCGGAGATCGGAAGATGAGGTGACCGACATGGCATTGGTGGGTAGACGCGAAGGCCGCAATTTCGGCTACGGCAGGCAATTGAGTTACGCAGGACCTCAGGCGCTGAAAGACATGTTCGGCGGTGGCCACTACGGCACGGTCAAGGCGCACAGTGATCGATGGTTGGCATTCGTGAGGTGGTGCCGCTCCGAACAGGGGTCTGGCATCAATGATGCGCGGCAGATTGATCGGAAGGTGCTGGTCGGCTATGTAGCGTATCTGCGTGACCTGGTTAGCCGCGGCGAGCTCGCCGTCAGCACTGCACAAAACCGGCTGTCCAGCGTTAACAGGACCATGGCGGCGCTTCGCGGTGATCAGTGCGTGAAGTTGCCAAGTCCGAGCAAGGCGTTGGATATGCAGCGCACCGGGGTTCGACAGTCGGTGCCGCAGGGCCAAGACCACGAACAGGTTAAGCAGATCGTCGATGCACTTTGCCGCGATCATCAGCAACGGGCCGCCGCGATCGTTCTGTTGGCACGAGCCACAGGTATGCGCTTGCGTGAGGCCATCTTGGCTGACCTACCAAGGCTTAGCCGTGAGGCTGAAGCCTGCGGTAAGATCAACATCCAGGACGGTACCAAAGGGGGCCGCGCCGGCGCCTCGGCACCTCGTTGGATTGCAATGAACGACCATGTCCGAGGTGCACTTGCGTTTGCACGACAGGTTTCGCCTACGGGTAGCCGCAACCTGATTGCGGCACACGAAAGCTACGTGGATCTTCTGCAAAAAATCATCCGCCCAGCACGGGACATCCTGCATGTACAGGCTTCCATGAGCTACGGGCGGCGTACGCGTGTGAGCGTTATGAACAAATCACCCATCACCGCGGGCCTATCAACGGTGGCCAATGTTGCCAGGTAGATAGGAACCTTGATCGTGAGGCCCGAAGGCAAATCAGCTACGAGCTTGGGCACGGTCGGATGGACGTGGTCGCTGCCTACATTGGAGGACGGAGATGAGCAAGCCATTTGGTATGGAGTTGTTCTTGGTCGGTGAGATGACTGGGTCGCACGCAACGCGGCAACGCCATCTGCGGCAGGCAACGCTTATCCAAGCTGAAATTGCAAATCGCTGGAAGCGGGAGACTCCTTGGGCTTGGCAGAAAAAGCATATGGATTGGTTTCTTGAGCGTCGCCTAAGTCGACGCAGCGAGGCGACGCGGTATTACTATTTGCTGACCGTACGGCTGCTCGCTTCTCGTCTACAAAAAACATGGGTGTTCAACCTCTGAGCTTGATAGGCACGACTGACAGCAATCGACCCAAAGCGGCCCTTCACGAATGCCTGCTATCGGCCAGAAGCGGTCAGCAGCATCTACGGAAACGGGGGCGAGCCAGCTAGATAATATTGCTGTATGCTTATACAGTTTTCGTGAGATCCCTCTCATCCCTCTGGTCGACTAAACGAATAGGCTATTTGCATGGTGAGGCCTGATTTTCGTAATCTCATATTGATATCGCCGAAACGGAAATCGAACCGTGATCACACTGAAAACTGCCATCATTCACAGCTTCAAGAAACTGGCTTACACCGAGTTCGTTTCTGACGTAGTGAAGAAGAACGTCGTACTAGACACACAAAACCCTGCTCTCACGTTGCTAGTCGAAGGTATCAATGGCCTTATCGGCAAGGAAGGCAATAGCGTTGTCTATGGGCAGTTCGCCAATGATGGTCGCCAAGGGCCGTTCCCAGAACACTTTAGTACATTCGTTGATCAGCCGGACGATCAGACCCAGTTCGTCGAACTCACGCATCTCGCAATGGATCAGTTGGTAGAACAGGCGGGAAGTCGAACCTTGGCAACAGGTGGGCATGTCCTTTGCGCCCATTACACGTCCGGCACTTCCGATTTTTTTTTGGTTGCCAGCATTAAAGAGCGTGGCGGCATCCAGTTGGATGAAAACTACGTTCCGAAAGAGATTCAGGAAGTAGACCTGAAGACGGTTCAACAGGCAGCCAGGATTAACTTGGTAAGCTTCGCCGATGTCACTGCTGCTGCGGCAAAAGCACCCGAAAATGATGAAGAAGAGGTTGATTCTACCTATCTTTGCTTTATCAGCCGGGGGCGAGACAGCCAAGCCTCTGATTATTTCATCTCGGCTTTGGGGTGTGCGAAAGGAGTGGCATCTGGTAGAGCCACAAAAAATGCCATTGATTATGTCGCCCGTTTCTTTCGGGATAAGAAAGAGCTGAAGTCTTTCGCCTATAAGGCAAAAGAAGCCGTTGTGAAATACCTCCAAGATCGAATGACTCACGGAAAGCCCGCACGTTTGGATGCAATCTGCCATGCTGCGACTCAGCAAGTCCCAGCGGAGTTAGTGGATGAGATTGCAGGCCTGAAAGACTATTTGAATGATGAGAAACACAGAGTTCCGGAAGAGTTTACAGTCAACCCAAAATCTTTGAAAGAAAGGACTCGAATAAAAGGTGATGCGACGAGTTGGTCTATTCAGTTTGAAAGGGGGGCTCTAGGGCAGGAGGCAACAGCAGATGTTTACTACGATGAAGTTCGTAAGAAACTGATCTTGTCGAATCTGACCCAAGAATTAATTGATGTAATTGATAAAGAACTAAAGGCTAGGGCTGGATAAGAAATGTTTTCTAATGTCGTGGCTCTGTATCGAGCGATGGGATCACCTATCATCGAAGATGGAGTCGTTTCCTATGAAGGAAAATCGACACCTGCTATATCTTCTGCCTTGCATAATTGCAGAGATCTACAACCGGAATTTGGCAAATTTCAACATCAATCAGAGAACGACGGTTTTATCGAGATCGAGTTTAGGGTGCCCACCAATGAATTCGGTAGATTCTATGCTACGGTTAGTGAACTCGCGCGCGCCGGCTCACTGGGGAAAGGTCAGTTTCCAAAGAACATCTATGTCGTTGAGTTAGGTTGGGCTGATATCGACACTGATGAGCCAGCCCCAATTACAGAGCTAAAGCGCATTTGCAGGCTAGTTGAGTTGCTGTCGATGTTGGCCATCGGAGTAGACAAGGACAGCAGTCCCGATTCCTTCAATCTGTTTTTCGCTTTGCCTCCAGATGGTGCTAAACCACCTCGGACCTTTTTACTTCCGACCCAGGTCGACGAAAGATTACTTGGGCATGAGCTAAGGCATATGAGCTTGCTTGAGGAAATCCTCAATCGTAAAAATGAGAATAAAGCTCACCTCTCCGAGCGAAAGCTGATGATTAGAATGGCTATCGCAAGCGTAATTGAAAAGCATGAAAGCGAACCAAGCCTTTTCTTGGTTGTCGTGAAAGAATGGAATGAGGTTCTTTCGACTTATCGCGCTAATCTGCAAACCTACGTTTATGGCTTTTCATTTGAAAAGGTTCGCCGCGAGCTGGCTCAAGCGGAAATTGACTATGGAACAAAACTGAGCGGCGTCTTAGGGGATATCGCCGGCAAGATGCTTGCCCTCCCGATTTCTCTAGCGGGCTTGATTGCGCTGAGTAATAGTAAATCACATTTCGAAGCATTCGTTGTTGTGCTAGGCCTGACTGTCGTTTCTGTGGTTCTACTTGCGATCCTGCACAATCAAACGTTGCAAACTAACCGTCTACTACACAGCTTCAATGTTGTGTTCGATGACTTCAAAGACAAGATAAAAACCTACCCGCCAAAGCTTCAAAAATTGCTTAAAATTACTATCGCCCAAGTAGAAAAGCAGGGAGTTACCCTGAGAAGAACTTTTACTTTATTGAAGCTCCTATCACTTCTGCCCATGATTGGCGCAATTTTGGTAGCAGTAGTTAAGTACTGGGACCTCGTCAAAACACTTCTCATGAGTATGCTTTCGGTTATTGTAGCAGCCAATATAGATCCGACCCTTATAACACCCTAATCTGAAAATCATCCACACCAATAGCAACGTTCTAACGTTAGAAATTCTTAAGCTAGGCTCAAAGAAACGATTCTAATTGCCGCGTCAGCCAGAGCCTTAAACTTCGCCGAGCCACTTCAGTTTCTCAAAAACTGTCCACAGTGATGCGTGGAAACCCAGCACTAGCACTATGCGCTGCTGCTGATCCCGATCGGCGATCGAGCCTGCGAATTGTGCTGGGTTCTTGCAACGCACATCGATAAGTAGAGGGGGAATGCAGAGAATTCTACGTAAGCGCCTTTTGGAGGTGCTCCAAGACTGCGCCTGCGTGAGGCCGAGGTGCGAAACACGCCAATGGACGCGAGCCTGCTGAACCTCGTACAACGGAGGTGAATTCACAGGCGCACGATACGCAGTTCAGGACGCTAAAACGATTAATTCCGGTAGCGATCCTCCGCAAGTGGCCAATGGCCATTTAATTGCTATCATTTGGTGCTAGCATCAGCTTTTTTCCAGTGGACGGATGCTCCCCATGAAAGCCTTGATCGATGTCATTCCAACTGCCGAGCAGTTGGCCCTTTTCTCGCGCGTCAGCCCTGGCGTTGAGGTCATCCGAGGCGCAGCAGGAAGCGGTAAGACGACTACTGCACTTCTCAAACTACGTGCTTGCGTCGGCTTCTATCTGAGCCGTGCGCGCCGCCAAGTCAATCCTAAGCCTGTCAGAGTCCTCGTGCTCACATACAACCGCACGCTACGGGGCTACATCAGTGAGTTGGCGGAGCAACAACTGCCAGACACGGGAATCTCGCTGGAGATTTCCACGTTCAACAAGTGGGCACGGCGCTTGACAGACGCTGACAACATCCTGGATTTCGAGCAAACCGAGCGGTTGCTGCGTCAGAACCTGGCCAAGACCCGGTTGGATGTCGAATTTGGCCTGGAAGAGGCGCTGTACGTCCTGGGGCGCTTTGAGACGGATCAGTTGGACGACTACCTCTCTACTCGACGAGAAGGGCGTGGTAGCACGCCTCGTATGGAGCGTCCTGCGCGCCAGATCTTGTTGGATGAGGTCATACGTCCCTATATCGATCATAAGCGCACTCGTGGACTGGTCGACTGGAACGACCTTGCCTGCACGATTGCGTCTCACGACTACGAACAATGCGATGTGGTAGTCGTTGACGAGACCCAGGACTTCTCTGCAAACGAAATCCGGGCTCTACTGCGTCAGTGCTCCCCTGAAGCATCAGTGACGTTCGTGTTGGACAGCGCGCAGCGTATCTACACACGTAACTTCAACTGGGGTGAAGTGGGTGTGACCCTGCGCTCGGAAAAGAGCCATCGCCTGGAGACAAACTATCGAAACACCCACGAGATCGCTCGCTTTGCGAGCGCGTTGCTCGATGGAGTCGCAATGGACGACAACGGCACCATGCCAAACTTCGATACCGCCCGCGGTCATGGGCCAAAGCCGATCGTCCTGATGGGTGAGTACCTGGATCAGGTCAAGGCGGCAATCGAGTTCTTAAGCGAAATCGACCTTGAACAAAACTCTGTTGCCTTCCTGCATCCCAAAGGCTGGTTCAGAGACCTCATGCCGGCGTTGCGCCGCGCTGGTTACCCCTTTGTTAGCATTGCCGGCAACTCCGAGTGGCCGCAGGGAGAAGAGAACATCGCTCTGTGCACGATCCACTCCAGCAAGGGACTGGAGTTCGACCATGTCATCATGATCGGGCTGGACGGCTCGGTGGTGGATGTAAGCGCCCCGGATGATGAAGAAGATGATGATGAAGACGGCGGCTATGAGCCATCTGCTCGCTTGCGTCGCTTGATCGCCATGGGCATCGGGCGAGCACGCGACAGCGTCATGATTGGCTTTAAACCGTCCGACGCCCCAGATATCATGCGCTTCGTGGACGATGAGCTGTATGAGGGCAGGGACGTATGAGCATCGAGCAATTTATCGAGCAGCGTGGCATCGAATCGGTTGTGCATTTCACGACTAACAGGGGTTCGTTGGGGATCTTCGCGTGCAATGCGTTGAAGTCGAGACAGCGGCTGAACGCGGATGAACAGCTCAAGCATATTTTCCAGCCCAATGCCCGGTATCGGGACAAGGATTTGGCGTGGCTTGACTATGCCAACCTGTCGATCAGCCGCATCAACATGAACTTTTTCAATACCTGCTCGGGGAGCTGGCATCGAGAAAGAGATTTTTTTTGGTGCATTTTCGATTTCGCACCGGAAATCATGCTTCATGACAATGTGCAGTTCACCACCACGAACAACATTTATACCGGTAATCTGAGGTCTCCTGGCCTGGAGGGTCTGCAGCGAGCATTTCAGCAAACGACGCATCAGTATTCGAATCACTATGCGGAACGAACTGAAGGCTTCCCTGAAAACGAGACGACTTGCAACCAGGCGGAAATTCTTTATCCGGGAGAGGTTTCAACTCGTTATTTGCAACGCATCTACGTGCGTTGTGAAGAACATTCGGATGAGCTCGCAGGACAAATGGCTGCCACGGCCCACCGAGCGGTCGAGGTCTTTGTCAGGCCCGAGCTCTTCGAGAAAATTAGGTGAAAATACATATGTCCGAATCCAGGCTGAAACGCACGGTATCCTCAGCTCTTTGGTCGGCTTACGGCGATGCATTGGGTTTTCCGACAGAGCTCGCTTCGGAGGATTTGGTCAAAAGGCGTGTGGGCCAAACCCGATCCACCCGCACTGGCCAGTGGAAGCGTCTGGTTGGCGGAAAATTCGGTGCAGACGTCACCTTGCCCGCAGGGTCTTACTCTGACGATACTCAGCTTCGACTTTCAACCAGTCGGGCAATTTCCGGCCAAGGGTACTTCGATGTTGAGGCATTCGCAAAGATAGAAATGCCGGTCTGGCAAATCTACGCGCTCGGCGCTGGCCGAGGCAGCAAAGCAGCTGCCAGTTCTTTGGCGAACAGAAGCACTGCGTGGTTCAGCAACTTCTTCAAAGGGTATGAAAGTGGCGGTGGTAACGGTGCTGCAATGCGGATCCAGCCTCATGTATGGGCCGCCTGCAAGTTAGACGATAAACCATCCTACCTTGTCGACGTCATCCGTAATGCAATCTGCACCCATGGCCATATGCGTGGGATCGCGGGTGCAGTGGTGCATGCACTTTCTCTTGCCCATGTCATGCAATACGGTCGAATGGCTTCGGACAGTGATTGGCTTCGCTACAGTGATGACATTCGGAGCATCCCGAAGCTCATCAAGAGTGACACTGATCTGCTCACTTTCTGGGTGCCTACCTGGGAAAAAAACAGCAAGACTACACTGGAGCGCGCCGCTGATGAGGTGGCCAATGAGTGGAGTCTTTCTGTTCGCAAGGCTATGGATTGCTTCGCGCAAACCAATGAGTCGGCCACAGTTTTGTATGCAAAGATCGTAGAGGGTGATAACGGCCTCAGTAAAGAGGAGCGGGGTTCTGGGCTCAAGTCGGCACTCTTCGCTAATGTGGCTGCGTTTTTGGGCCAGCGAGCCGGATCTCAAGAGATCATGGAAGTGGTTGCCAATCTGCTGTGGAGTGATACTGACACTATCGCGAGTATGGCGGGTGCATTGATTGGTGCAGCTAAACCTGATGCCAAGTTTATTGGTGAGATTCAAGATGAGCCGTATATCCGGATGGAAGCTAATCGTCTTTTTAACATCAGTCAAGGTGATACAGAGGGCACTTTTCCATATCCGGACACCTTATACTGGCAGGCGCCTAGAGCAGCTATTGATACATTGACCGTTGCTGATGGTCAGTATGTCCTTCAGGGATTTGGCCCTGTTTTACCCGTCGGTCAGAGATTCAAGGGCCGGCAAAGGGGGGCCGCCTGGCAATGGTTCGCTTCGTCTTGGGGACAAAGTTTTCTGATTCGAATGCGTGCCGAGCTGGGCGTGAGTAGTCAGGCTGTTGATAAAGCCGTCGAGCGTGAAAAGAACATTGCTGATCTTTTCGATTACCAATCGCAAGATCTTGAGCTCGAAGCAGAGCTGTCAGTGCCAGATTCAGAGGTTGTGTATGACACCGACACTGACACTCACGTTGCGGTGCCAACCTTCGCAGTGCAAGACAGCTACATGGATACGCAGCAGACGGTTGCTGTTGATGTGTTGTATGAGGAAGACTTCATTCCCAGCAAAGGCATTACAATCGATATCGATGCGCTGTCTACAGAAGCGATCAAAAGCTTTGACCCCGAGTTGATTGGTCAACACCTGCTGTTGATCGCCGAACAACCCAATGGGGTAACGCTGGCTACTGGCTACGCCTCGATTGTGGCGAAAGCGAGAGCTACCCGTCTGCGTCACAGGCGCGGATAGCGACCTGGCCTTGCGCAAACTTCTGTGAAGATTGCCTGAGGCCCTTTCTCCTCATACGGCTGGCTACGGCTGATAGGTGTAGTGGTCTACTAACTCAGGGCACCCATTTAGGCGAGAATGCTCGCCACAGAGAGGTGTCCGATGACCAAGCAACGCCGTACCTTTGCACCTGAATTCAAGCGCGAAGCAGCCTGCCTGGTGCTTGGTCAAGGCTACAGCCATCCCGAAGCGGCCCGTTCGCTTGGCTTGGTCGAGTCGGCCTTGCGCCGATGGGTTAATCAGCTTCAGCAGGAGCGCGGCGGCGTCACGCCGACCAGCAAAGGGCAAAAGGGGACTGATTTATTTCTCAGGAAATAGCCCAGTCCCCATTTTTCACCTAAAAGGGATTGATTGAAATGGGACAGATTTATCCTGCGGCTCAGAGCAGAGTGAGAAGGCGGAATTAAATAGATTTGTCCCCTTTTGACAGAGCTAATGCCGGAATTTCCTTTCTCTGCCCGAATGCTACCTTTCAAACAGGCATGAAATCGCTAAAGAAGCGTTCGAGCTCGATTTGGCTGTCAGCACCATTCCTTAACTGCCAACGCCTTCCACGGAAATCATAGAATTAATACGTAATGGAGCTGTTATGTCACTCATTGATGAGATCAGAGAATACGTAAATCGAAGCCATGCTTACGCTTGGAGGGCCGCACACCCAATTGCGCCTGATGAGCCTGGGTTGGTTAGCGCTTTGCTTTGCAGGGAGATGTATCAGGGGCTGCGGGACGTTTTGAGTCGAAATATTCCTCCGTCTACCAAACTGATGGTAAAAGGCGTTTTCACACATCAAACTCCGAAAGTTAAGGCTGTCACGGGTGCAAAAGCAGTAGAAATCGGAGACCTATTACTTATACAGCAGCATTTCGATACGGACCCTGCAAAACCGTCGACCGGAAGAGCTTTGCTACTGCAGGCGAAGACATCTCTCAAGCCCAAAACAGGCTCATTGAATTCTGGGACGCAACGTATCCAGTTTGAGCTTTATCAAAGCTGGCCCGCCTTCACTGGAGAGACTCGTCTCGCAACCTCCCCAGCTGGTTATTCTTCATGGGACTTCACTCATCCTTCTGCAGGAAGTGAGCCCTGCACTGCTGGAGCGGAGTATGCAATCATTTATAAAAAACACGCATATAGAAGCGTATTAACTACCCCGCGTTGGAAGGGGGTACTGTCGGCTGGCCCGGATCATGCGGCTTTACTCGCGCACTCATTTTCGTCTGAATCGACATGGGTTACTGGCCCATGCTCCCTCCCGCCTGCGCATGCAAGAGGAGGCGTTCGGTGCCCTATGGATTTTGCATGCACTCTGTCCGGCCTGCTAGCTGGAACGGTAGGAAGATCATTTAGCCCTGGAGTTAAAAGTGGCGGAGACCATTGGTCAATTTTCATTAATGAAATGTTGGAGGTCGCCTCAAACCCTAGCGGGGACTATCTTTATACAAATGCAAATCAGGGAGTAATATCCGGCATGCGTGGTAGAGATCTACTGATGCAAGCAGCAGCCCCGATCCTGAGATTTGCTGTGGCAGAAGATATGGAACAATGGATCTCATTTGGACACTCGAAGCCAGGTAATTATTTTGAATTTACGAATTTACTGCTAAGCACGGTGACAGGATCTGGTCGCTACGATAATGAGCCTCCGAATGAAGAAAGCTCTAGGCAAAAATTTCAGCCCGGGCATGTACCCGTGCTTGTCATAGCAACAATTGGAGATGAACCACTGCAAGATTGGTAGATCTCCTGGTTCCCCAGATGAACGACGCGGGAGAAATTGTTTTTCTTTTGCCGACTTTATTGGAAAGTCTGATTAAGGCTAGTCAAAAGTAGCTGTCCACGAACGGCAGTTTCTGGCCCTTGGCGCCCTACGCCAAGGGCAGCTTTGGGTCCGTTTCTGCCGTTCCTTATGTACCATTTAAAGTGGGTAGGAGGAGCCTCCGCAATTCCCGATTCGATTCCACTGAAAGCCATAAATAGCTGATTTATTTATAGATACCCTATGAGGTACATCAAAAAAATCCACTAAATTCCAGCCCCACGAAAACCGGGCCCTCACGACCAAAAACCGTCCGTCTGTCTCCGGTACCATTCAAGTGACCTGATTACAATCCCCCGCAATCAGGCTTCAAGCAATACGCACCCCGCACTCCTAGAATATCGCAGCCCCCCAGCACTACTCGGTCCACATTGTGGGAGCAGCGCTTGCCGGCGATGGGCTGCGAAGCAGCCCTACTATCTCAGTACTACAGGTATTCATATCTTGCCTTACGAGCATGGTTTGTCAGTAATAGGCTTCACCGTACGGCAGATAATTCGGCTGGGATCTGATCTGATGGATCGTAGATCCGTGAACTAAAGAAAGCTGAGGCTGCAAGATTAGAGTTGCCCAGCGCTATATCAATACAGAGGGAGAAACTTAAGTTAAAAAAGATTTTCCTATTACCCTTGTGATTACGCACGCGCTGACCTTGATCTCGACCTTAGGAAAACATTTCGCACAACAGGTCTTCGCGCATTCTTGCCCAGACCGGTTCAAGCATCTGTTGAACCCACTTTACGTCACTATCAGTCCAGATCAAATTCTCACTGCAGCAAATTAGCGATCGAAGCGCCATTTCCAGCATCGTGCAGTTGGTCGAATTAGTATTATTGGACGCTATCAGTTCAACGAGGCTCTCTACCAGTGGTTCTCGACCAAGTTGAAGGTTGCCCCGGATGTAGTTATGATGCTGCTCAGGTAGGCGGTAAGCCAAATGTTGAACGCATCGCAACACGCTGATAAGTAGATCTTGCTCGAGGACAGCCGAAGTGCTAAGGCAACTGAAATGCAATTGCATGGCATGTAGGCAGCGATTCAATTCTTCGACTGTCATTGCCTCAGCAATATGCCGCATGCTGAGCCGAGCTAGTGAAATGACATAATCCTCCATGGCTAGAGCTGGAGTATTCCCTGTTAGCTTTTCAACCGGATTTGTCAACCAAGATAGATTCTGCTGGCTTTTACGTTGGTGCCAATCCCTGACGTTAGGTAGAAGTGTCAACCTCAGCCAATCATGGGTGAATTCAGCATCCCATTGTCCCCTAGGGCCCCAAGGACTGGAAAGCTCACGCAGATTATTGGGGTTCCAACAGATATTGATGTTCGGCTCATAGCGGCCGGTTGGACCACCTTCATCATAGGCATACGAAATAAGATGATACCCAGCATCCAGCGCCGGTTTAGTAGCTGGTGAGAATACTTTCAGGACACTATTGGACGCATCGAAAATATGCTGATCAGATTCACCTTTGACGTAATCATGCTCGCTAACATATTCCATTATTAGACGCCAGAGAGTACGTGGAAGGCTAATAAGTGCATGGACTGGTTGGGATGATCCACTTAGCCTCTTGAACCTAAGGCATCTCCAATCGTTTTCCAGTGTTTGGATTGCGGACAGGTAGTGAGTCCATATATGTCGCAGACACCAGTCCAGCTGTTCGAATTCAGAACTGCTCAAGCTCAGTTGAAATTTTGGGGTGGTCAGGAGAAAGCGATCCGGATTGCTCAAAGGCAATGTAAAAGGACCTTTCAACGGATCGTGAGGATGCCCCGCCCATTGCAGCCATCGCACAAGATCTTTTCCATCGATAGCCAGTGAGACGCCTTCTAAATTTGACCGAGCAAATGATAGGATGGCAGATGCATGGGGAGAATTTCGAGTGGGCAGAATGACTTCCACTCTGACACTTTCATTCTCGGCAGTGAGGTAGGAATCGGACTGTCCAATATAGTTGCGGCGGAATAGGCGTGGCTCCTCGGTTGGCATGCTAAGGGTGTAACAGAAACGGTCTCGAATCTCTTTGGAGAAAAAGCGCTCTACAAGCTCAGGACTACCTCGCAAGAGCTCTTCAATAAAGCCTCGATCCCAAACCAATGCTTGAATGTCATGTGACTCTAGCTCAGTTTTCGCGGCGTCCCATGCCATCACCAGTTTAGTATCATCCTCGATATTGACTGAGAGACACAGAATCCATATTTGAGAATCCGTTGCACGCTCGCCGTCTAGGAATGCTTTAAGCCATTTTTGAATATTCGATGGCTTAACTGCTTTCCAATGTTTTACCTCGGCGACACTATATTTACATGCATCTGTAGTTTTCCAAATTATGTCAATCCCATCTTGCTCTTGGCCAGATTTTCCGTATTGGAAGACCTGAATGCCACTTGGTAGGTACTGACGTTGGACCAGGCGAGCGCACAATTTCTGAAAGTCTTCCCAGTGCATCTGTTCCCACGGTAGCTCTCCGAGTTTGGGCTCGATGCTGTTGGTGGTTACCGGTTTTGGATCAGCCAGTAGGTTTCCGAGATCAATATCTGTGTACGCCATTCATCTGACCTGATTTTAGAATGTAATCGATTAAATTTCGAACGACCCGCTTGAGTAAATGGTTCAGGCCCCCGGATATAAATCTATCGGAACGCTTCCTGTTCTTGACCGCCATCTAGAGCGATATCGATACGTTTTTTCGCTCACGGTCAGCTAGCTCGGCTGGAGTACCCGCACAAGAGTCCTCAAAATACTCATGAGAACTGTATAAATCAACAGTGTTTTCGTTCGAGGAGTACTTGACGCTTATGCTGGTGTGATCAGGCGAGAGTCATCCAAGCAGAAATCTCAGAGCGTTGGCAGCGACAGACGCCTTGGGCTTGGCAGAAAAAGCATGTGGATTGATTTCTTGAGCATCGCCTAAATCCATGCAGCGAGGCGACGCGGTATTACTATCTGCTGACTTTGCGGCTGCTCGCCCGTCGTTTGCAAAAAGCATGGGTGTTCAATCTCTGAGCGAGGTACTGCTCTTGATAGGCACGACTGGAAGCAATCGACCCATTGCTGCCCTTCGCGACAGGCAGGTATTGGCCAAAAGCAGCCCCTCGTCATGCATCTACAATGCCGGAGCATCTGTGTCAGTCAGCTATTGATCACCGGCATCGCATCGCTCGATTAGATCACCGTGCTCCCGCCAGCATAGGATTGACTCAGTTGCTGAAAAGTTGGTGACCCAAGCTCCCACCCTATGAACCCATTACAAATGCTGGATTATTTCCGATTGGTGTCAGGTTAGCTTGCAATCGGCAACCGGGTCAATTCGACGCCGGCGATCACACGCGAAGGCGTTTTTATACACTCTGGGCCAAGAGCGGACATTCGCCTCGTATCACCGGTGTTTCACACCCAAAATCTATCCAGAGCTATTGTTCTTGTGAATACCTTCGCTAGATAGGCTATGTCCGCAAAAATGTTAATGCCGCTTGCGTCAGAGCTAGCTGCCACTGCGCCAGTCAGCTGATTGTTGTAGAATTTCGAGTGCCTTCCATTTAGAGTAAGCCTACATCAAGAACATAATGCGTGTACGGGGAGTTAAGTTAGGCAAATGAAAATCACACGACAAAAACCTTATGTTTATGGTCTCTCATATGCGATGGCTATATTGTTGTTTTCAGGGATTTATTACTTCCTGTTTAATTCTGACTTCAAGGACATACCAGGAATTCAGCTTGTTCAGTCTTTGTATTTCAGTATTATAACCATCAGCACGCTAGGCTTTGGCGATATCATTCCAAGACAAGAAAATCATGCGCTACTTTTAACTATATGCACTCAGGTGATAATTGGAATAATGCTCATCGGCTTATTTTTGAACTCGCTCTCCCATAAGATGAGCGATCTAAAAGAAGCCGAGTTATCCGCAAGGCAAGAATTGATCAACAAGGAAGTCTTGCAGAAACAGCTTTCAATTCTGAAACCAATCATTATAAATCATCTAGAAACAATAGCGGAAACTTTCAAGATAACTTCCATAGCACCCGCGGATACAATTGTAGTCCGCCCCTGCGACCTATTCAATACATCTTTTTTTGATCAAATGAGCGTGCAAAACTTTTATTCCTCGGAGACGCGATATGGTGAAGGCCGTATGCTTTGGGCCAATTTTATCGAAAGTGAACACAAAACTTTCATAGAAAAGCTCGAAAGTTACTTGGTGAAGTTTAGCGCACATCTCCCTATTGATATCATCGAAAATATAAATCACATTCAAAATCACAATTATCTTCAGGCGGCGAAGATTGCATTGAATTTACTAAATGGCCCGTACGCCGATAGTTTACCGCGTTTTTTGATGCTATCTATAGAGCATAGCTCACATAGTTTTCCCGACAAGCCGAACTCAATATCGGACTATCACGGCTCTTTGTTGAAGTTGATATCAAGGGTTGATATTAGCTTTCCGGACAACCCTATTATGATGACGCTTCACCTTACAAATGGTACTGCTCCGAGAGTTGGATCCGGTATCGGAGAGATAATTCGCTTTGGGCGGACTTAGGTGCGAGCGACTGCTTTTGGCCGATTCTGTTGAAAAAGTAGCTCCCCTGTCTGGCCTGCGGCAAAATCCGCGCATCGGCCAGCAGGGAAGCACGCAGCATGATGGGACAGTTATCGAGTGGGCAGGAACGGCTGTTTTACTCATTCAACCTTGAAGACCACATCCCCGCCAATCACCTTCTGCGTAGCATTGGTCGGTGTCTCGATCTGAGCGACTTGCGCCATTACCTCGCCGATTTTTACAGCCCGATTGGGCGTCCGTCGATTGATCCCGAACTGATGATCCGCATGCTGATCGTGGGCTATTGCTACGGCATTCGCTCAGAGCGGCGGCTGTGCGAAGAGACCCATTTGAACCTGGCGTATCGCTGGTTCTGCCGGTTGAGCCTTGAAGATGAGGTCCCCAATCACTCGACCTTTTCCAAAAATCGACACGGCCGTTTTCGGGACAGCGATCTGTTTCGCTGGCTGTTCAATGAAGTGCTGCGTCGTTGCATGGACGCAGGTCTGGTCAAGGGCGAAGGGTTTGCCGTGGACGCCAGCATCATCAAGGCGGATGCCAGCCGGCAGCGCGGCGTACCGGGCGATGAACCGGTCAACTAGAGCGATCCGGCCCTGAGCACCCGCGCCGTGCGTGAGTATCTTGAGGCGCTCGATGAAGAGGCTCTGGCCGAAACGCTACCGAAGCGCCTATCGCTGACTGATCCTCAAGCCCGATGGACCGCAGCTCTAGGTGGCCCAGCGTTCTACGCTTACTCCACGAATTATCTGATCGATACCGAGCACGGCGTGATCATGGATGTGGAACCCACACCGGCTCATCGAACCGTAAGTGTCCGGCTAACACACCTTGCGTAGTCGAACGGACGCAAGCCCGGTATCCTTTACCCCAATTACAGTTACCGACTCTGAGGGTGTATTTTGGCAATATCCATCTATTACACTGCTAGGCGAAAGGCCCCGCTCAGCTCGAGCGAGGTAACCGTTATTGAGGAGATTGTTCGTCGCTACTGTGTAGATGATCAAATCGAACGATTCCTCTCCCTCGGCTCTGGTCTTAATTGGGAGTCATTCGATTTCTCAACCAACCTGGAGCCAAGTCGTTTTCTAAAGAAGGGCCTCGTGTTTTCGGGCGCCACTAAGCTCCCTGATAACCAAGAAGACGCATCATGGGTCGGCATACAACATTGGTGTAAATGCTTATCGGACATTCGTATGGCGGTGTCTGGTTGCGAATGGAATGTTGCGGTCGAAGACCATGAAATGCAGTGGGATGCGGTACTCAACTCTTATGAGCCGACACGATAAGAAAGGGTGTTCCGTAGCGCACACCAACTCAGCGTGATTCAGGCCGGCACCCACTGATGCGGCAGCAACTGACCGATCTCACTGGCCCGTTGGGTCGGCAGCCGCGTCAGCACATCCTTGAGATAGGCATACGGATCATGCCCATTCATGCGTGCCGACTGGATCAAACTCATGATCGCCGCCGCGCGTTTGCCGCTGCGCAGCGACCCGGCAAACAACCAGTTCGATCTCCCGAGTGCCCATGGCCGTATCTGGTTCTCGACCTGGTTGTTGTCGATGGGCACAGCCCCATCGTCCAGGTAGCGCGTCAGCGCTACCCAGCGTTTCAGGCTGTAATCGAGGGCTTTAGCTGTGGCTGATCCGTTGGGCACCAAGTCGCGCTGGGCCAACATCCAGTCATGCAGTGTTTTGAGGATTGGCACCGCCATTTCCTGACGTATTCGCCAACGGTCTTCGTTGCTCATATCCCGAGCCTGGCGTTCGACCTCGTACAAACCGCTGATCGGGTGCAGGGCCTGTTCAGCCAGCTGGCTTTTATTCGCTACGTGCAGATCAAAGAACTTGCGACGGGCGTGAGCCATGCAGCCGATTTCAGTGATGCCTTGCTCAAATCCGGCCTTGTAGCCAGCGAAGTCATCGCAAACCAGCTTGCCGTTCCAGTCGCCCAGGAAGTTGCGTGCATGTTCGCCAGCACGGCTTGGGCTGAAGTCGTAAACCACCGCGTTGAGCGCCGAAAACGGCGTCGTGCTGTAGGCCCAGACATACGCCCGATGGGTTTTCTTCTCGCCTGGCGCAAGCATTTGCACCGGTGTTTCATCGGCGTGAATCACGCCCTGGTTCAGCACCGCTTCACGCAGAGCATCAACTAGCGGCTGAAGTCTCACGCCAGTTTGTCCGACCCATTGCGCCAAGGTCGAACGAGCAATTGCCAGTCCGGCGCGACCAAAGATTTTCTCCTGCCGGTAGAGCGGCAAGTGATCGGCAAACTTGGCCACCATCACGTGAGCCAGCAGGCCTGCGGTCGGGATACCTTTGTCGATAACCTGCGCCGGAACCGGCGCCTGAATCAGGGTTTCGCACTGACGGCAGGCCCATTTACCACGTACATGTTGCTCGACGGTAAACACGCCCGGCGTGTAATCCAGCTTCTCGCTGACGTCTTCGCCGATGCGTTGAAGTTGGCAGCCGCAGGCGCACTGGGTGTTCTCAGGTTCGTGACGAATCACGGTGCGTGGAAACTGCGGCGGCAAGGGCGCTCGTTTCGGGGACTGCCGTGGTTCGGCCTGTGGCGCAGCTGGGAGAAGCTGTTTCAGCTCGGCCTCGATAGCCTCAAGGTCGGTGTCGAGCAGGTCATCCAGCAAGCTGCCTTGCGTCGGGCTGATTTGCTCGCTGCGCTTGGCAAACTTGTGGCGTTTGAGCAGGGCGATTTCGAACTTGAACTGTTCGATGAGGATTTCATCGTTCTGGATCTTCTTGCTCATCGCTTCGACCTGGGACTGCAACTGCAACGCCTGTGCCGCCAAGGCACGAAGCTGTTCCGGGGTCATCTGGTCGAGGTTGGGCGAGAAAGTCATGCCGCCGATTGTGCCAGAGCAGGCGCGGGGCGACGACAAGTAGACCGGCCAAATGGCCGGCGTTTACAGCATGCTGATCACACCGCCTGCACCGACGCGCTGCCACGGCAGGCCCAGCACCAATGCCTGGAGTTG
This sequence comes from Pseudomonas sp. S31, assembly GCF_016648105.1. Classification (GTDB taxonomy): domain Bacteria; phylum Pseudomonadota; class Gammaproteobacteria; order Pseudomonadales; family Pseudomonadaceae; genus Aquipseudomonas. The sequence goes on from NZ_JACVVE010000006.1 coordinate 23,858, forward strand.
TTCGCTGTCGAGTTCGACCTCGCCGCCGTGGCGAATGCCGGGCCAGTGGAACTTGCCTTGGTTCAGTCGACGCGCTGCGAGCCAGACACCGACGCCATCGTGCACCAGCACTTTCATCCGGTTAGCCCGGCGATTGGCGAACAAATATGCGCAGTGCGGCTTCGCCGCACCGAACACCGCGATCACTCGGGCCAATGCCGTTTCGGTGCCAGCGCGCATGTCCATCGGCTCTGTGGCCAGCCAGATGGCATCGATGCGGATCATTGAGCGACAGCCCGAACAAATTGCGCACAACCCTCGGGATCCGAAGCTGGCCATTTCACCGTGATCACTTGCCCGGCCACGGGCAACTCGATGATCACTGACGCTTCGACTGGCCGTTTAGGTGGGGCTTTTAGCGGGACGAAAGCCGGTAGTGAAGTCGTTGCGGGTTGATCTCGATAGAGCGGCAGCCACTTGCGGATGACGTTAGCATTGATGCCGTGACTGATGGCGACACTGGACACCGTCGCACCAGGTTGCAGGCATTCCTGAACGACCTGGGCTTTGAATGGTTTCGGATAAGAGCTTCGTTGGCGCATGGAAATCCTGGCGATAAGGGTAATCGCGTCCGCTTAAAAATACGCGGACACCATCGCCCTTATCGCTGGGATTCTGAAGGTGTGTTCGCTGGCCGCTTACATCGAACCGCAGAAGTCGAGAGCTCCAAGACGATGATCGATCGGGTCGAAGCGCAGTTCGACATCAAGCCGGAACGCCTGATTGGCGATACCGCTTACGGTACCGCGCCGATGCTGGCCTGGATGGTGGAGGAAAAGGACATCGAGCCACATGTGCCGGTGTGGGACAAAACCGAACGCAAGAACGACAGTTTTTCGAGCAACGATTTCCACTGGAATGAAGAGGCTGAGGAATACCGCTGCCCGGCTGGCAATGCATTACGTAGCGAATGGCGAGCCTTCAAGAACAAGCGTTCGCACGTCACCAAAGCCAACACCATCATCTTCCGATCCAGGCAGACCGACTGCGTTGCCTGTCCGATGAAAGCCAAGTGTTGCCCGAACACTGCGTTCCGCAAGATCGCCCGCAGCGTCCATGAAGCCGCGCGCGATGTGGCTCGGCGCATCGCAACGACACCTGCGTACGTGCGCTCTCGCCACGAACGTAAAAAGGTCGAAATGTTGTTTGCCCACCTCAAGCGCATCCTGAAACTGGATCGCCTGCGGCTACGTGGCATGAGTGGCGCGATCAATGAATTCACGCTGGCGGCCGCGGTACAGAACCTGCGACGGCTGGCTAAATTTACATCTCAAGGGCCACCTGCCACGGGATAGGTGCGCCTGCACTCAGCAAAAAACCTCAAGTTAACCCACTAACTGAGCAGCAACGGTAAACGAAGGGCCGAGAAACCACTCAATGTGGTGAGTCGGTTCTTAGGCGATGGTCGTGCCTGAGTTCAGGTCAGCTGAAAAACCGACTTTTTCAACAGAATCGGCCGAAAGCTGTACTAGCTGAAGGGCCGCTTTGGGTCGAATGCTATAATTCGCAACCGGCCGCTAACGACCCATTGTGGACGCCGAACGGTAGCGAGTTTCGTAAGTACGACGCGTACTCTGTGGGAGCGGGTTCACCCGCGAAGCAGACGACGCGGTGGATGGCACCGGCTTTGCCGGTGTTCGCGGGCAAGCCCGCTCCCACAGGGATCGTGCACGCTTTTTAAATTTTGGGTAAGACAGTTGCTCCCACAAAGTCCGCTGCAAGGCGCAACGGCCGTAATGGGTCGGTTTCTGCCGTTCCTTATGTACCATTTAAAGTGGGCGGGAGGAGCCTCCGCAATTCCCGATTCGATTCCACTGAAAGCCATAACTAGCTGATTTTTTTATAGATACCCTATGAGGTACGCCAAAAAATCCACCAAATTCCATTCCCGCGAAAACCGGGCCCTCACGGCCAACAACCGTCCGTCTGTCTCCGCACCAGTCTTTAATCCGCGATGGTTCGCCAGCATACGTGGAGCCCAATGAAACCGCCGCCTAGGCGGTTTTTTCCGCCCACTGCATGGGCGTTAAAACGCCACATTCCGCGGCATTTATGTAGATTGGTTAGTACATCCTAGGTTTGGTTAGCAGGCGATGTACTCACGCATCGTGCCGGTTGCTTGAGGTTGGGTCTGACGATTCGCAGGCCGCTATTCTCCCTTTTACTGTTCGTCCAGCCCCGCGCCCAATCGACTTATCGCCCCGCCTTTTTTGACTTAATCTTGCAGGGGATTTGAGATAGTGCTTTTCTTTGATCTGCCTTGAGCCCAGTGTTTACGGGGATAAGAGCAAAAAAATTTGAGATAATGCATTCGCCTCCTAGAGATAATTCCGAGATGCCTCAATTTCTCACCACGATCTCCAGCTGTTGAACCCATCCTTTGACTCTCCCCTGGTCGACGTGCTGAGCGAGCTTGAGCTCCTGCGTCGTCTGAGGGTGGAGGGCGATATTCCGGCATCGATTTTCTTCCAGCTCAAGGATATCTTCCACACCCTCGAGAGCTTGGGTTCTGCGCGAATCGAGGGTAACCACACCACCCTGGCGGACTACATCGACAGCAAGGTCGAAGGCAAGGCCGATAGCACCGATCAGTTGCTGGAGGTTGCCAATATCGAAAGGGCGATGGACTACGGATATAACGTGGTCTGTCCCCTTTTCGCCTTTTCGTGCCGGCGCCTACGAACAGGGCGCAGCACAAATACCGATGTGCTACACCCTGGTCGCAGAAAAACGCTGAGGAAGCGGACGAACAAAGCCGGTTTCCCCGTCTCAGCCCACCGTAACCCCCGCATTCAGCACCAACACCACGATCAAGCCAACCACCGCGACGATGGACTGCACCACCGAAATCGTCTTGGTCGCTTCGCCCATGGTCATGCCAAAGGACTCCTTCACCATCCAGAACCCGGCATGGTTGGCATAGTTGAAGAACAGCGAACCGCAGCCGATGGACAGGGCCAGCAACGGCAGGTTCAGGCTCGGGTCAGCACCTGCAAGCGGCGCCAGCAGGCCGGCAGCGCCGACGATACCGACCGTGGCGGAGCCGGTAGACACCGACAGCAGCATCGCGATCAGCCACCCCAGGATCAACGGCGGGAAGGCCGATTGCTGGGTCAGGTGCACAATGGCATCGCCGACCTTGGCGCTGGTCAGCATCTCCTGAAAGGCCCCGCCCCCGGCGATGATCATGATGATCGAGGCGATAGGCTTGAGGCTTTTGCCCAGCGCATCGCGCAGCTGTTCAGCGTTGCCGCCACGCGCGAGTACCAGGCTAGCGCCGGCGAACAGCACGCCCAGCAGCATGGCGATCAACGGGTTGCCCAGGAAGCTGGCCAGTTCCAGCAGCGCGTTGCCCTTGGGCAGCAGCATTTCGGCGACGGCATGTACCAGCATCAGGATCGCCGGCAGCAACGCGGCCAGCATGCCGATCGCTACGCCGGGGCGGGGTTGGTCGTCGGCCTTCTCAGTCAGTGTGAACTGGTCCAGCAAGGCCTGGTCGGGCCGGGTGCTCATGCGTGACGAAATGAACAGGCCATACAGTGGGCCGCCCAGGATCATGGCCGGGATCGCGGCAAGGAAGCCATAGAGCATGGTGGGCCCGACCGAGGTCTTGAGCACGGCGATGGCGGTCAAGGGGCCAGGGTGCGGCGGGACCATGCCGTGCATGGCGGCAAGCGCGGCAATCACCGGCACACCGACATACACATACGCCGAGCCCTTGAAGCGGGCCTTGCTCTCCAGCTTTCGCGCCACGCTGAAGATCAGCGGCAGCATGATCACCAGGCCCACTTCGAAGAACATCGGGATGCCAATGACAAAGGCAACCAGCATCATCGCCCAAGGGATCATCCGGTCCGAGGTGCGCTTGAGGATGACATCCGCGACCTGCTCAGTGACGCCAGCGTCAGCCAGGATCTTGCCGAGCATCGCGCCCAGCGCGATCACCACCCCGACCGCACCCAGCGTCTTGCCGGCGCCCGTGAGCAGGTGGGAGACGATGCTGCCGGGCTCCATGCGGGTGGCAAAGCCTACGCCAATGGACACCACCAGCAAGGCCAGCAGCGGGTGCATCTTGAGGCGGGACACGATGAGCGCTACCAGCACCAGAACACTGACCAATGCGGTCAGCAACAGCTGTATATCTAAGGGTGTCATTCAGGGAATCTCGGTTGGGCTGGTGCGCTAGCGGCACTCAGGCATTGCAGGCATGACAGGGGGGCTGCGGGCAATAGCAGTTATCTGTCGCGATCAGATAGCTGACTGGATGTGCAGGCTTCGAATGTTGGAGGAATGGGGCTGGCGGATGGAGGCAGTGCGGTCATGGAGCGATTCACCTTGTTATTCGGTCATCTATATGAATCTGCCCGGAGTATTTGCGGTCCGGTGGGATGCTGTCAAGCGCATGCGGTCGCGTCACGTGGGACGTCGGGTGGCCTTTTCGCCTTGGCAGACAATACTTCTCTGTATCCGCAGGCGTGCTCCTGGTGGCGTGCGCCGCTGGGAGGTGTGAGGTGAACGAGCCCTCAATCGTAGGTGCCGGGATCTGCCGCATCAGCAAACGCCAGCGTAACGAGCGCAAGGTGGGTTCGCGGTTCGCTTACATTTGCCCACCGGCATAGCGTATGGTGTCTGTCTCTGGAACCACGAATTCAAGCCGCTTGTCCCAAGCTCCTACTATTCTTGCTGACAGATTGAACGAGCTGTCGCTTGCCAGCACAAAGTCGAATGGAGCCAGGATATGTATGTCTCTGCAGAAGCGTAACAACGTACATATCGCCGGGGATGGCTGCGCAACGTTGATCTTATCCCATGGCTTTGGCTGCGATCAGTCGATGTGGAAGTTCCTGCTACCGCATCTCGTCACCCGGATGCGCGTCATCACTTATGACCTGGTGGGCGCCGGACAATCAGATCTTGCGGCCTATGATCGGGAGAAGTACGCATCGCTGTGGGGATATGCTACAGACCTCAACGAGATCATTGATGAATATGGCCAAGGCCCGTTGCTCGTCCTCGGGCACTCGGTCAGCGCCATGATCGGCGTGCTGGCCGAGCGTCAGCGGCCGGGGCGGATTGCCGGGCTGGTCATGATCGGTGGCTCGCCTTGCTACATCGACTCCGGCACCTACAGCGGAGGCTTTTCGCGCGATGATGTTCAGGCGCTGCTCTCGGTCATTGACGAAAATTACCTTGGCTGGTCCAGCACCATGGCGCCATTGCTAATGGGGGCGTCCGGCGAGCCGGCGCTTCAGGAGGAATTGCTCAGCAGTTTCTGCCGGACCGATGGGCAAATCGCCCGGCATTTCGCCCGGGTCATTTTTTTGTCCGATCATCGACAGGACGTCGACGGCCTGCGCTTGCCGACCTTGATCCTGCAAAGCTCCGACGATCCAGTGGTGCCGATGGCAGTGGGCGAGTATCTGCAGAGTGTGCTGCTCGACAGCCGGCTGCTGGTGGTCGACAACATGGGCCATTATCCACAGCTGAGTGCCCCCAGCACATGCTCCGCGGCGATAGACGACTTCTTCATCCAGCTGGGGTTTGGCCATGAATGATCCGACGCTGCTGCTCAGCGAATCGTACTTCGAGCACGCGCCCTGCGGGTTGGTGGTCATGGAAGCGGATGGCACCCTGGTGCGCTGCAACGAAACGCTGGGCAACTGGTTGGGGTATGACACGGACCGCATGAAAGAGCGCAGCTTCGACCAGTTGTTGACCGTGGTCGGGCGCACCTTCCAGCTCACCCATTGGGGGCCGTTGTTGAACATGCAGGGCTCGGTGTCGGAGGTGAAAGTCGGCCTGCGGCATCGCGATGGCCATGTGGTTGCCATGCTGCTCAACGCCGTGCGGCGCCAAACCGCCGATGGGGTGCGCTACCACTTGGCGCTGTTCAGCACCACCGAGCGTGATCGCAACCAGCAGTTGGTGTTCCAGGCCATGCAGCGCGCCGAAGAGTTGCTGGCGCAAAAAGTCACTGCCGAGCGCGCCTTGCAGCGGGCTCAGGAAGAACTGGCCGTGGCCTATGCCGAGGCCCAGCGGCGTGCGCTGCTCGCCGAGCAGATGGTGGCTGTCGCCAGCCATGACCTGAAAAACCCCATGACGGCCATCAAGATGGCCGCCGAGTTGCTCGAGCGCGATGCCCACAGTGACCGGGCGCGTCGCCTGCTGAGCAGCATCGGCACCTCGGCCGAGCGGGCCCAGCGCATGGTCGTCGACCTGCTGGACTTCGCCTCTGTGAGGCTGGGGCAGGGCATCAATGTCCGGCGCCAGCAGGTCGACCTGCTCAAGGCGCTGGACCAGTGCGTGAACGAACTGCGGATCGCCTTTGGAAATGCCAGCATTCGCCATCTGTCACGGGGGCAGGGCGCGTTCGAGGTGGATCAGGACAGGTTACAGCAGATGATCGGCAACTTGGTCGCCAATAGCGTGGCGTATGGCGACCTGCGCTACCCGATCACACTGACCTCCGAATTCTGCGCCGAGGGGGTGATCCTGGGGGTCCACAATCATGGGCCCGCCATCGCCGACACGCTGGTGCCGAGCTTGTTCGAGCCGATGACGCGCGGCAGCGACAGGCAGGATGCATTGCGCTCGGTGGGGATGGGCTTGTTCATCGTCAAACAGATTGCCGAAGCGCACGGCGGTCGTATCACCATGACTTCCAATCCGGTTTATGGCACCAACTTCATCATTTATCTGCCGACCCTTGTCGCCTGACGCCCTCAATAGTTGCTTGTCAGCTCAGAATGGGGTTCTGGCCACGTGCCTGGAAAGCCCGCCCTCGAGTGGATCCTCGATCAGCCCGGCCGAACTCACCTGTCAGCAAGGACCCTGATAATGAATTGGAAAGCTTTGGAACAGGCGCTGTTCGACGCCGCCCGACAAACACTGCAAACCTTGCTCAATGAGGGCGGAAGCCCTTTGTATGCCGCAGCGTTCCATGCCAGCTACCGAGAGGAAGAAGCGGTGCTGTCGGTGCCCAGCTTTGCCGCGAACAGCCTGCAAGCCCTAAGCGAAGACTATCTTGACGAGGAAGACGAAAGCTTCAGTTCGGTGAAGTGGAACCCGGCAGACTGGCGCTGGGATTGGGAACTCTGTGATGGGCAGCAGCTCATGCAGCTTGATGATGAGCTGCAAGCCTACGCCAATCGGCTTGGCCCGCGCCAATGGCGAGCGGCTGAGCAGCGCTTTTTGGTCACCGTTAGCCGTGCCGCCAGGGCGCTGGGCCGACATTTCAGTCAGCATCCTGGTGTGACGCCTGGCTTCGTGGTGATTTTTCATGACTTTGCTGGCGATATCGCCTTGGCCAAGCGCAGCATGACCCGCCAGCAGTTCGAGGATAATTTCCCTGTCGAACTGGCCATTGAAAACACCCGGCGCGAAGTCGCTGCCTTGCCGCTCGCCGAGCAGGTCGCGTTCTACGTCAGCCGCTTGCATTGCCACGATGGCATCTCGGGGGAGGACGCAGAGCGCTGGCTGATCGCCAACGGCCGTCCCGCACAGGCTGCGCTTATCGAACAGCTCAACGGGCATGAAGAGCCTACCGCTGCCGCGCGCATTCTCGGGCTGGCCGGCATGGCTGATGAGCCCGTCATCCAGGCCCTGCGCCGAGAGGTGATTGGCGCCTGTGAGCAGCCGACCCGCAATTGGTGTGCAAAGGCGCTGGGTTACCTCGAGGATTTCGACTGGCTCATGCAGCAAACGCCCGACCTCGCTGTCGCGGGGATCTGCGCTAACTATGACGGTTTCCGCTGGCGGGGCGTGCAGCCTCCGGTGCTGAACTACACACCCATTGAGCGTCTGCTTGATCGGCGCCCTGAGTTTCAAGCTGCTGTTGAAGAGGCTCTTGAAGATGTCTGCGGTCAGATCGATACCACCACCGCCGATGTCAGCGAAGCCTTGCGCGGGTTGGTTTCATCCCACGTCGCTATTCGTCGTCATGCTGCGAGTGGGTTGAATAACCGTGGCCTGCTACCCGACGACGCGCTTCGAGCCATCGAGGCGCTACGCCGGGCAACACAGGATACCGATGAGCAGGTGCGGCACGTTGCGGGCCTCGGCTTGGAAGCCATGAAGCCCAGCGTGGCTCATCGCTCTTCCTGAGTGTAGGAGGCAAACTTTTTCGGCAAAAGAGAACAGGGCAAATCGGGACAGGGATATTTTCTGACGCTTGCGGATGAAGAATGAATCTGTCCCATTTTTCTGCTCCCTGAGCGTCTGGGTGCCGTCGCCTGCAAGCGCGCTTCTGCACCGGCCCACCGCCAAATTTAGGGGCTTGGTGAGCCGAGTTCTCGTCATCAGAGATCCTGGGTGACTTTCACCACGGCCTCCACCACCTGGCGAGCACCTACCTGGATACCGCTGATCGCGCTCCCAGCTTGTAAGGCTAAGCTCAAACCTTGCTCAGCGCGGCTTCGACTGCTATCAATTTCAGTGACAGCCTGCGATGCAAGCGTCTGATTACGCGCCACTACCGTGACGATTTCTTCCGTTGCAGCGCTGGTGCGTGCTGCGAGCTGTCGGACCTCATCTGCCACCACTGCAAAGCCCCGGCCCTGCTCGCCCGCACGCGCAGCCTCAATGGCTGCGTTGAGTGCTAGAAGGTTGGTCTGCGAGGCGATGCCGCCGATGGTCTGTACGATCGAGCTGATAAGAACTGACTGTTTATCCAGAGCCTCGATGGTAGTGGCCGCCGATTGCATTTGTTCGCTGACAGCCTCCATTGTTTTGACTGCCTGGTCGACCACTGAAACACCTTCGGTCGCGCTTAAGTCCGTAAGTTGTGAGACCTCTAACGCCATTTGCGCGGCCCCCTTCACTTCCTCCGCGCGCTTTACTTGATCGGTCACCACTGCGGCGAACTTGACCACTCTTACAAGTCGGCCTTCCGCATCGTTGACGGGGTTGTAGCTTGCTTCTAACCATACCTCTTCGCCATGGCTATCGAGACGTTTGAAACGGCCGCTGACATACTGCCCGGATTTTAGAGTCTTCCAGAAATCCTCATAAGCGGGACTGCAGCTAAAATCCGGATCACAGAACATCCGGTGGTTCTTGCCAACAACATCGCCCAGGCGATACCCCATAGCGTCCAGGAACTGCCTATTCGCATCAATTACTGCCCCCGTGAGATCGAACTGGATGATGGCGGTGGAACGTAGCAGGGCATCCAGCAGCGCTTGATTTTCCAAGGCCAGTTGCATCTGATCGGTCACATCTTGGCCATATCCCACGACCTCCAGTAGCTGACCCTGTTCATCGCGCAGTGGATACCACGTTAGCCGTAGCCAGGCTAGCGGTTGGCCATTTCGAAGATAGCGGTAATCATCACTTACGGGACGGCCGGCTGGAATCTCCGTCATGAATTTGAGGTAACACGGAAGCTTCGAGACATACTCTGGCACTAGTTGGGACAACGGTGCTCCAAGCAGCTCGGAAGTGTTGTAACCAAGGACCGAGGCGAAGGCAGCATTGTATTCGAGAACCTTGTAGTCAGCAGTCAGCCTGACGAAAATCTCGGCTTGAGCCATCTGCTTGAGGCGGTGCTGCGCACGCGCGAGCTCGCGTTCCAGCTCAGCAAGGCGAGTTTTCAGGGACCGATTGAACATGGGGGACCTCGTGGAGCGCTCAGGATAATGGCGGACAGTGGACGCCAGTTGCTATTACTTAGCCATCACTAGACATCATCACCTCAGGAACGTTCCTAGTCGCCGAACACCGTGCGCCAACGTTATGGGCCTCAATCCGACCATGCATAACAAAACCAGGCCGCGCGCTCAGCCGCTCATAATAGTCACGCACAGCCGGTAGATCGGGATGTGCAAACGGGGTCTCGAACCAGCGATTGACCGACAGGCCGATAGGAATGTCGGCCAATGAAAAATGCTCGCCGGCTACGTAGGCGCCGGTGGTAGCGAGTTGTCGATCAAGGATCGCCATGTTGCGCCCCCACTCAGCCAGGCTGCTATCAAGGGCGATGGAGGACTGATGGGCAGCGGACCGACGGACCAGCGCCATGAAAGCGTAGCTCCAGGAGCGGTTGAGGTCCGAGGCTTGCCAGTCGATCCACTGGTCGACCCTCGCCCTAGCCTGGGCGTCTACTGGATATAGGCCGCCGTCGCCATAGCGGTTGGCGAGGTAGCGGATGATGGTATTGGACTCCCAGAGGATGAAGTCGCCGTCCTTGATGACCGGGACCATGGCATTGGGGTTCAGGGCGAGGAATTCGGGAGTGTCGGTGGGCTGGAAACCGCTTCCCCAGTCCTCGCGCTCGAAAGCGATGCCGAGTTCGGTGCAACTCCACAGCACCTTTCGCACGTTGATTGACGAGGCTTTACCCAATATCCGGATCATGGTTTCGTCCATGCGTGGGGGATAAGAAGTTGTTCAAATGTACAAGGACTGCACAATGACACTTAAATGCTGCTTGGAAAAAGCTTTTCCGTTATGTGTTATGACGCTTGTGTTGCTTGCGTTGCCCAAGCTGATTTCAGCACACCCTCTGTCCGACAAGCTGGAAGCATTCAACAACTCCGCACCTTTCCGACCTGCCTCGGATGATCTCTCTCCGAACGACGCCCTGCTCAAATACTTCAAGGGCAAGAAATTCACCTGCCGAAATGATGTCGAGTTTTCCCCCAGGGAGGATGCCGGCGCGGCCCAAGCGTTAACCGAGCTTGTCGAGTACACCGCAGCGGGTGACCATGAAGAGGGCTTCTGGCTCGATGCCAACCATCGGCAGAAACGAGAAGAGTTGCTCGACGCTGCGCTGAAGGCTGGAAGTTGGAAGGCTGCGTATCTGGACAACGTCTGGGCCATTCGATACCCAAGCGAGGACAAACCAGCGGAGGCCGCGTCGGCTGCGCTGATCAAGCAAGCCCAAGACGGCGTTCCTATCGCTTTGTACAAGTACTCGACCTACCTTTTCGGTTGGGACGATGACTCGATGTATCGCTTGCTGAACGAGGCAATCGATCGGGGCAGTCCGCAAGCCATGGCGCTGGTAGGGGGGACCATCGTCATGCAGGCCAGCCCACTATGGCCGCTCGGCAACGATATGCTCGAATGCGCCGTGAGCCACGGCTATGCCAACGCTTACCACTCGCTCGGCGTGCTCGCAGACATGCAGGGACGGCGGTTGGATGCCTATCGCTTGTGGGAAAAGGGCGCCAACGGCGGGTGCGGGGAATGCCTAAGCCGTATGAACGAATTCGCTACTATGCGCCGAAGGTATACACCTGCGACTCTGAAGGAAGAGATGACTCCCGAGTTGCAGCAAATCAAAACGTTCTACCAAAAGAATTTTCTGTATGAGTTGAGCGAGCTGCCGGAAACCTATCTGCGAATTCCAGAACGATTGGAGTTTCATCCAACTGATGCTGAATTGCTGAGCTTGCTCAAGCGGCAGCGGATCTTGCGTGGGGAAGCTGATTGATCCCAGCTTCACCCCCTCTTTCTCCAAACGTTCAACTCCACAGCTTCGCCGCCTGAGGCACGCCGCCATAACCATAAGCGGCCATCGGTACCGACCTGCTCATCCGTGGCAAGCAGGGCGTTCGCACCACTCCGGCAGGCGAGCGGCTGCATGGAGTAGCGGTACGTTCTGCGGCCTCTTCGCGGGTAAACCCGCTCCTACAGAGGTATGCAAAAATCTGTAGGAGCGGCTTTAGCCGCGAAGAGGCCGCACCAGGCACTACTCATCTCGGCACTTCATACCCAGCTCGGCATCATCGAGCAGTGCCTTGGCCAGGGCGCTCAGGTAATGGGACGCCCACACCAGATTCGGGTTGTCTTCCATCACCCCGGCAATGGGGTCAGGCCAGACATGGCGTGATGTGGCTTAGTGGCGTGCCTGCGGATTGGCCCGCAACTGGACTTGGGCCAGGGCTGATTCGATCAGACTTCGCAGGCCTTCAAGCTCATGCAAGGTGGTCATGATCAGGAGCGTGACGGGTGACCTGGGCTGCATCAGCGCGGCCTGCTGGGCAACGGCTTCGGCGCATATTGCGTAGTCCGAGGCCATCATCAGCGTGTCTTCCAGGGAGTGTGGGGGGGGCAGGTACTATTTTCAGCATCATCCAATTCCTTCTGATGGGCTGCTACCTACCCGCTGTCAAACGGAGGGTGGCAGCTGTACGCGGGTTGACAGACCGGTGGAATTGGTAAGCCCCGGCGCACGCAAGCGTGCCCCACGCACAGCCGCCATATCGACGAGCTGTAGACCAAAACCGTTGCGGCCTGTCAAAGCCGGTCGTTGATGAGCAACGACACCCCGAGACTAGAACGCATCTCAGCACAGCCGCAATGGAAAATAGGCCGCCACAATATCTTTGGGAAGCGTCCTACAGGAAATAGCCTGAATCTGATTTTTAACGCTCAGTTCGCGGCACAATTCTGGCCGCCTGGGCCGGCTGACAGGGGGCGTGATCCAGATCGTTCAATCCCCACTCGGCCTCTTCTCAAACGCGCCCTCCAGTGCCTCCTCAACCTCGCCAACCGCACACGTGCCGCCTGATCCCAGAACCGCAGTTCGATCAGCACAATCCACCACGACCTCCAGCGCAGCAGGCCGGTGATCGCCCGGAAACTTGCGCAGCACCAGATGAACCGCCGTCTCACTGCGCCAGGTGACCTGATCCATTGACCACCGACGGTCGGCGAACGCGAACACAATCGCTCCTGTACCTGCCTCAATCAGCGACGGCACATATACCCATTGAGAATTACGTGCTTCCCAGGCCGAAACCCTGACCGCGAACCTGCCGCCTGGGGCAAGGATCGTTTCTACTTCTTCCATGCCAAACCCACCTTGACCCGAGTCGGGCCCCAGTCGGTGGGGCGCCGGAGTGATCGTTAACAGTGGAGAAATATACCCGCAAACATGCCCTGGGCGCCTTAGGCGAAAGGCGACAGATTTATTTTGTTGCTCAGAGAAAAGTGAAAAGACGCAATAAGGTTAATCTGTCCCCGTCTGCAGCAGCCCGACCGGAGAAACGCCATGACCGATGAAGAAACCGATGACCGACCGATCTACCAAGCAGCCTGCCACTGCGGCACGGTGCAGTTCAGCGTACGCCTGACCGATGGGGTGCATACAGCGCGCAGGTGCAACTGCTCGCTCTGCCGTATGCGGGGTGCTGTGGTCGTGTCGGCTAACCTCGGCGACATCGTTGTCACCGAGGGAGAAGAGGCCCTCACTCTCTACCAATTCAACACCCACGAAGCCAAGCACTACTTCTGCTCGAAGTGCGGCATCTACACCTTCCACCAGCGCCGCTCCGCGCCCGACCAGTACGGGGTCAACGTGGCCTGTATCCAGGGCATGAGCCCATTCGACTTCCCTGAGGTTGCTGTCAATGAAGGCCGGGTTCACCCGAAAGATCGCGCTGGCGGGGGCGAAAAGGTCGCAGGGTGGTTGCGGTATCAAACCAACACGTAGTGTAGTTGCCGAATGCCTGTATCAGGGAGCCTTGGCTTCGGCCCCCGGCCTGCCGTATCTTTGGGAATAGTCTGAATATGGATTTTTACGCCCAGTTCGCGACGCCGGGCCTATCGCGACCCTTCCGCCCTGCACTTGACATCTACCCGCAGATTAACTGCAATAGCCGCCGTTTCAAGGACGATGCAAGGACTCTCCAATGGCCAAGACGCCACGCTCTCCTCGGGGCGATCTGCTCCGTGCCTCGGTTTTCTTTCCGCTGGGGCTCTGCCTGTTGTACCTCACATTCTGGCTGGTTGAAGACCGGCTTGATTTCGTGACCCAGGCCCAACGTACCCAGGGCAATGTCAGCGCGCTGAACGCGGGCGGCAGTCATCCGCAAATCGACTTCACCGACGCTACTGGCAAGGCGTTCAGCTACCCCGAAAGTGGGTTGATCTTCGGCTATGCGGTAGGCGACCAGGTGGGTGTGTTGTACCGTTCCGAAGCGCCAGCGGCGACTGCGATCATCGACGACCGCGGCGCGCTGTGGGGCGCGAGCCTGCTGGTCGGCCTGTTCGCTCTTGTATTCACTTTCGGAGGCGGCTACCACTTGGCCGCGTGGGTTCGCCAGCGCCGGCTGGCGCGGTCTGTATAAGGATATCCAGATGCAAATTCCATTACCCGTCAGCGCCAGTGACTGGCGCTACAAGACCGCCACCGGAGGTGGTCTGACCGTGGTGTTCGCCGCCGCAGCCGGTGGTGCGCTGACCCTGACCGACCCCAAGGGGGTCGACCACCAGTTTCGCTACGGCTCGCTAGGTGTCGGCGTGGGCCTCGGCGCCCGCTTGCCGCGCTTCGGCAAGGTCAACCTGCATGTGCGCGGCAAGAGCATCGGAGCAGCGGGCGCGAATGAGGATTTCCCCGCAGTTGGCACGGTGCTGGTCGCCGACTCGATCGCCAGCCGTGGGTTGGTGCGCGAGGACTTCGAAGGTGCTTGTGTGTTCATTGAGGGCGGGGTGGGGCTGATTGGGGGAGCCAGCGGCTCGGCCATGCTGTTTGGCCTGGACGCAAAGCTATTGGCGATGACAGCCGCTACGCTGACGCCGGTAGGCAACCTGCTGCTGCCGCACGACAGTGCTGTTCGCCTGCTGCGCTCGGCCAAAGGCGTGATCATGGCGGTCGGACTCAACGTGGGTATACAGGCTGGTGCTGGTGCGACGATTTCTTTGGGCGGTCTGTTCTAGTGTCGAGAATCTTGTGGAGCAGGGCATCGTCGCGGCTATCATAGCCTTGCACGGCGGCCATGATCCTGGCCGCAGTGGCGCGGATGTCGATGCTGTGCTGCTCGCGGAACTGGAAGTGCGGGAGGTGGGTGTCTAGCAGGTCCATTGCTGGCTCCGAGGTGGATACGAGAAACATACCACTGCCGTTGCAGGAGCGTCGGCAAGCGTTTTAGTCTCGGCATCCCAATCCAAGGAGCACCGCTATGGACAGCACTTTCGCCAACATCACAGAGCGGCTGCACGGCCGCCGATTCGTAGTGGCCAACAATGCCCAGGGGCTCTCTGGCACGGGCACGGTATTCCATTATCGGGTCGAGGATGTTGCAGTTACCGGCACCTACCAGGGCGGCCGTATTCGCATGGGCCACCAGGTGGGCCGCGTGACAGGTTCCGATTCAATCGAACTGCTCTACCACTGCGTCACCCACGACGGCGAAATCCTCGCAGGTTGGTCTCAGGGCAGGGTGGGGGTCGATGAAGCAGGACGCACCACGTTGCATTTTGTGTGGGGATGGTTGTCTGGTGCTACGGGGGGAGGGGAGTCCAACTACGTTGAAGTTCTGGCAGAGCGAGATTAGCTGAGCTCAAGTCATGGCTTTCTTTTCGCATGTCCTTCTAGTCACCATTTTCAGTGATCGAGCTGCGAAAAAACCTACAAGTTGCGTTACGTCACCTGCCATTGCTCAGATGCTAAACAGAGCTTGCGATGGGGCAAGAACTCCACAGGAGGAATTCAGATGTTGACATTTGTTGGACGGCTGGCCACCCCAGCGCAGCCCAAACCCAAGCGGCGGGCGCACAAAGAGCCGATTGACCCGGTGACCGTTGTCACCGAGGCTGCACGTGTCGGCGACTCGCGCTTTCAGCAGTTCGTTGAGACCGGTAAGCTCCGGCGCTCTAAGTGAGGGTAAGTGCAGTCCCCCAGGATTTTCGTCACTCCTGATTTCGTAGAATTGCCCAGCTGGTTCGATCTCTACATTGATTTCTACAATTTCAAAGTGTGTGGTGAGCACCCCATCTACTGGGGAAGGGACGCCACCCTCCACCAAAGGCCTCTTGGCCACATTCAACTGACCAACTCCTGAGCCACTCGAAGACTACGAGCCCTAGCTTTGCAGCCAAGGGCAATGCATTGAGTCGCGGACCTCAAACCTTGTGCTTCGTGGCGAGTGCCCGGAACGCCCGAGCTGCTGCCGGGCAAGACGAACAAACGCTGGCCAGCACGGTCGAAACGGCACGCTCAAGATTGGATGGACCCTGATCGATGCCTCTACGTATGTTCGCCCTGTCGCTGGCGACTCTGCTGACTGCCTGTACCCAGTACCACTACATCGACCCGCAGACCCCGGAAGGCATAGCCTGCAAACGCGAACTGGATGCCAAGGTAAGTGCCTGTGAAACCTGGTTCAAAGAACAGCACGACGGTCTGAACAGCCTGCGTGAATCACAGGCGCGAAGTGCCCAGCTGTGTGAGCACTTCAATACCAACAACATGCCCAACGCCTGCCCGCCAGCGCCGAGCCCGAGCACGGAAAGCAGCCCTTGCCGCAATGGTTATGCCGAGAAGTTCAAGGCGTGTGGTGGCCGGATCGAGAAGGTCGAGAAGTAAGCGGTTGACAGCTCTGGATCAGCCTGGGCCGTGCTGTGCCTGGAAGGGCCCTTTCGCGGGTAAACCCGCTCCTACAGGAGTGCGCAGAGCCTGTAGGAGCGGGTTTACCCGCGAAGGGGCCCGTCCGGGCATCGACCCTCTCAAGGCCCTGGCCGATTGTCTAGCGCCGATAACTCCCCACCCACATCAACGCCGCCGCCGCCCGTTCCTGGTCCGCCATGCCCAGCGCTTCGCGATACAGGGCCTGGCGCACCGCGCACAATGTGGCGCGGTCGCGCTTGCGGAAATGTTCATACGCCAGCGGTAGCCGCTGTTCGACCCGCTGGAAAATCCCAGCCAGGTCGGCGTCCAGCGTGGCCGGCGCCGGCGGATCATCCGCGCGTAGCGGCAGGGTGTCCTCGAGCATGCGCACCTCGGCGGCCATATGCTCGGCCTGGGCCTGCGCCGGTACCTGGCTGCGTACATCCTTGCCGGTGAGGTATCCCCAGCAGGCCTCACCGCCCACCTGTTCCAATGCAACCAGATAGTCGAGCTCGCTTCGCCAGAGGTCCATTGCCACCGTTGCCGGGGCCTGGGCCATGGCGCGGCTGCCCAGCTCGTTCTGCCGTTGGGTATTCTTGGTGTTGAAGGCGCCGAAGCGCCGGGCCTGGCGCAACGCTTCGGCGATCTGCTGTTTCTCGGCGGCGAACTGCTCTGGCGCTTTCTGCTCCATGACGCGGTACACCAGCGAACTGCGCAGGTAGGCGTCGAACTGCTGCGGCTCGCGCAACGAGATCAGGTGCCGGTCGGCGAAATCGTCGGGGTCGGCAAGGCCTGTGATGATCTGCTCGCGGCGCAAGGTGTCGACGTCCGGGTACCACATCGACGCGGGGTCGGTCGCAAGCACCTTGTCGATGAACGCCTCGCTCATGCCGGCATCGCGCAGCGTCTGGCGGTAATTGTCCATCAGCATCTCGGGCTGCTCAGCCGAACCATACAGCGCCCCCGAGTGATAGCCCAGGCGCGCCTCGGGGCCCAGCCAGCGCTCCTTGCCGGCCTGGAACACGAGGGTGCAGGCACTCTGGCAATCGCCGTCGGTATAGGTGATCAGTTGTTTCTGCCGGATCAGCTTGGCGATGCCCTGGGCTTCGAGCAGCAGGCCGCCGACGCTGTCCAGTTGCACCCGGGTGATCTTTGGATGCGCGTCCAGTTGCTGGCGCACGGCCTCGGTGCTGCCCAGCGACAAGCCGCCGGCGATCCCCAGCTCATCTGGTGCCAGCAGAGCGACCCGGTATGGGGGAAGCAACTGCGGATCCCGCCACATCTGCCACACCGACTTGAACGCCGACAGGTTGTCGGTCTCGACCAGGCTGTACAGGGTGTAGGCGCAATCGAGCAGTAGCAACCCATGCACCACCCGCACCCACAGCATGCGCCCGCCCCGGGCCTGGTGCTGGCGCGCCGAGCGCCAGGTGCCCACGCCCTGCCACACCGCCATCGCCAGTATCAGCACCAGCATCACCGCCAGGGCTGCCAGCAGGGTGGTCGGATTCGGTGGATAGGCGCGGATCAGTGGCTCCAGCCCGAACAGCGGTAGCCACACCAGGCTCAGCAGTCCGCAGTTGACCCAGAACGAGCGGGCCAGCGACAGCTCGCCACGCCAATGGCGCATGAAATAGGAAGCACGCGGCTGTGTGGGCGGCGCATCGAGGGTACGATCCATGTGGGAACAACGTCCTTGGGTAGGGTGATGGCAATGTGCTGTGCACCCTAGCGAAGGCGCTTGAGTCCGGCAAGCCTCGCAGGCCTGCTTTTGCGGCCGAGGCGGGGAGCCGTGTGCCAAACTCCTTGCACCCTGAAAGGATCAGCAAATGCCTGGCACGGGCTACGCCCGTGTTCGCGGGTAAACCCGCTCCTACAGGGATTTCACCAGCCTGTCGGAATGGGCAAGACAGTTGGTTTTGCAGGGGCTGTGCTCATGGATTCACGTAGATGTCGATCACATGCTTGGGCAGAAACCACACCTCCATCCCCGGCCCGATGTCCTCGGTGCACAGCGGCTGGTTATCGAGCTGCCCTCGATAGAAATCCCCGACGCGCCCTTTGACGATCACCCACATGCGTTCGATGTTTTCCTCTTCCGCCTCGTCCTCGTCGACGGTAACGATGCGAAAAATCAGCTTCACCAGTTCATCGGGTTGCAGGTTGTGTCGGGCCTCGGCAGGCGGCAACCAGAAGCTGTCGGGAAACTCCTCGTGGATGGCCTCGCCATCGTCCAGTGCCCAGCCATCGTCCTCGATGTTCGCCAGTCTCGATTCCATAAAAACCTGTAGCCTCCTGTTCCGTGGCTTTATCTAGAAGAACGTGTCGGTCCACACCAGTGGGATCAACCCGACCACAGCCAGCACGGCCTGCACCGCAACGGTCACCCGTACTTCTTTCGGCGACCTGCGGATGAACCAGTAGACCGCGTTCAACGCCATCGAGATCAGGTTGGTGAGCCACAAGACGGCGAGCGCCAGGATGCCGCCTATGTCGATGGGCGAACTGGTGGGCGCTACCAATACGTACAGCGCCAGGGCCACGCCGAGTAGCACCACGGCGATCGAGAAGAAGGCCAGGCGGCGGGTAAGCCGTAAAGCGTCATCAGGCATCATGCCGAACGTTTTCCTTGAGTGATCTGTGCTTGGGACAGCGCTCAGCCTGGATTATTCTGCGCGGTCTGCATCAGGGTTTACAAGGACGTCCATGATCCCTATCGATATGCCGGTCATGCTGCTCGGCTACATGATCATTATCTTTTCCGAAGTGTTCCTCTGGCTGCTGATCGCTGGCCTGCTGGCCTTGTTGATCCCGCGCTGCCGGCGCTACATGCTGGCACGGCGCTGGCGCTACGGCCTGTTGGCGGTGTTGCTGGCGGCGGGGAGCGTGCCCAATCTGCAGATAACCCTCGACCTGTGGCTGGAACGGCGCGCGCACAATCCGCGCCTGGAGCACGATGAAGTGCTGGGCGACCTGGTGCTGCCGGCTGGCACCCGGGTCCACCTGAAGTACCTCGAACCGAGCAACGAATGGGACGGCACCCCCATACCCTATGGCCTGCAGAGCCTGGACAGCGCCGAGTTCGTTCGCACCCCCGTCAACATCATGGGCCTGCAGGTGCGCAGCCTGAAACTCCGTGGCTACGATGCGACCCTGCAGACACTTGCCGCGCACGAGGTGGAAGGCTGGCGCTGCGATGCTGGCCAGGTCGAGTTCAAGATCCATCCCAAAGAGCAGCTGAAGTTCTCCGAATGGCAGCTGTACGCCTGCACGCTGGCGGCAGGTACCGAGCTGGGTGGCATCGTCTGGCCTGGCCCGGTGCAGATATTCCGTGATCGGGAGGGTTGGAATGCCCGCTCCGAGGGGCACTCGATGACCCTGCTGGGCATGCGACTGCGCTGGCTGAGCATGACCGGCAAGCAACCCTACGGGCCGGCGAGCAGCTGGAGTGGCATGCTCGACCAGCCTTTCGTCTTCGGCCCTGTGCAGTATCCGGCCGAGGTCCACGTCGAGAGTTTCAACGGCCTGGTGCTATTCAACCTGCCGCCGGACACGCAAGCCCAGGACCTGCGCACTCACACGCCGATCGAGGGCGGCAACACGGTGGTGCACAGGCTGGCGGGCGAGGTGCTGAAGGTGCGCCCGAGCCGCAAGCTGGGCGACCCTTTTATCGACGACCTGGCAGAGCCCTGAGCGCCGTCAGGCGGCGTTCAGGTCCTCGAACGTGCGCCCGCTGCCGGCCAGCTCGACCAGCAGTGAGGAAGGGCGCCAGAACAGCGGATCGCGCTCGGCGTAGCGTTCGAGCCTGGCCAGCACGTTGGCCAGCCCCAGCTGGTCGGCATGGTACATCGGCCCGCCAAGGTGGCGTGGGAAGCCATAGCCGTTGACCAGCACCACGTCGATATCCGATGGGCGCAGCGCGATGCGGTCGTTGAGCAGGTTGGCGCCTTCGTTGATCATCGCCATCAGGTAGCGTTCGGCGATGTCTTCGTCGCTGAAGGCCACAGGCTTTATGCCGGCTGCCTGGCGCACCTGCTCGACGATGGCCGCGACCTGCGGGTTGGGCCGCGCCGGCGAGCCGGGTTCGTGCAGGTAATAGCCCCTGCCGCTCTTCTGCCCGAACCAGCCCTGCTGGCACAGCGCATCCGACACCCCCGACTGGCGCAGCCGCGGGTCGCGCAATGGCGCCCGACGCTGGCGCGTGGCCCAGGCGATGTCGCCGCCGGCCAGGTCCATCACCTGGTACGGCCCCATGGCGAAGCCGAATGCCCGCAACGCCTGGTCCACCTGGTACGGCGAAGCGCCGTCGAGCACCGCCAGGTCGGCGGCCTCGCGGTACACCGCGAGCATGCGGTTGCCGATGAAACCATCGCAGACCCCGGCGCGTACCGGTGTCTTGCGCAGCCGGGTGGCGAGGGCGAAGGCCGTGGCGGTGGTCGTGGCATCGGTCTGCTCGGCGACGATGATCTCCACCAGCTTCATGATGTTGGCTGGTGAAAAGAAATGGATGCCGATGACGCGCTGCGGGTTGATGACCACGCGCGCGATCTCGTTGACGTCCAGGTACGAAGTGTTGCTGGCGAGGATCGTGTCCTCGCGGCAGATCACGCCGAGCAGGGTGAACAGTTCCTGCTTGACGGTGAGGTCCTCGAACACGGCCTCGATCACCAGTTGCGCAGGCTTGAGGTCACTGAACTCGATGGTGTCGGTCAGGCGTGCGAGGCGTTCGTGTTTGCTGGCCTCGCTGATCCTGCCCTTGCTGACCTGCTTGTCGTAGGTGTCGCGGATTCGCTCGACGCCGCGCTGCAATGGTGTCTTCTCGCGCTCGACCAGGATCACCTCGTAGCCAGCATCCAACAGCGCCAGGCTGATACCGGTGCCCATGGTGCCAGCGCCGATCACGCCCACCCGTGTGACCGGCAGCGCCTGGGCCTGTGCCAGCTCGGGGACCTTCGCGGCCTTGCGTTCGGCCATGAAGGCATGGATCAGCCCGGCGCGCTGCGGGCTCTGGCGGCACTGCTCGAACAGGCTTTTTTCCCTGGCCAGGCCTTGCTCGAACGTCAGTTCGATGGCGGCCTGCACCGCTTCCACGGCGCGCTGGGGCGCGAACAGCCCATTGCTGCGTGCCAGCCCGTTGCGCGCCTGTTCAAGTGCCTCCCGGGCCTGGGCAGTGTCGGCAAGCCCCGGCATGTCGCAGCTGCGCCGTGGCTCGCCGCTCTGCTCGGTGAGGCGCTGGGCGACAGCCAGTGCTGCCTGCAGCACTTCGCCGGGCTCGACCAGTTGATCGACCAACTGGTTGGTAAGCGCTGCCTGGGCAGCGATCGGCTTGGCCCCGAGGATCAGCTCCAGTGCCGCCGCGCAGCCCATCAACCGGGGCGCGCGCTGGGTACCTCCAGCGCCTGGGATCAAGCCGAGGCCGACTTCCGGCAGGCCCAGTTTGGCGGTGCTGGCGGCCACCCGGTAATGGCAGGCCAGGGCCAGTTCCAGGCCGCCACCCAGGCAGGTACCATTGATCGCGGCCACCACTGGTTTGTGGCTTTGTTCGATGCGCACGCACAAGTCGGACAGGCTCGGCCGGGTAACTTGGCCAAACTCCTTGATGTCGGCACCCCCGCAAAAGTGTTGGCCTTCGCCTATGATGACAATGGCAGTGATGTGGGCGTCTTGTTGGGCTTTATCGAAAGCCAGATTCAATTCGGTTTTAACGGCCGAACTCAGTGCATTGACCGGAGGATTATCGAGTCGAATAACTTCGATGCCGATATCCCGATAAACCGTTGATGAAGTTTCAGGCGAAGTTGTGCCTGCCATCGAATGTTCCATAGCCATGGTGATTCCTGAAAGTTATCCGCGCAGTCGTCAGATCGCGCCGGGAGCCCGTGCGCCCAACCCGGTGGGTTGGCTGGCAGGCGTCGGCGCCTGTTCGTCCCCGGCCAGGTTGAGCGAGTCGGCCTGCTCGGCCACCGAGTGGTCCTTGGCATGGATGCCGGTGCGGTTGATCAGCATGATCGAGGCCACCAGCGAGACCACCGCGTACAGCGCCGAGGCCACGGCCACCCAGAAGATCCCGCCGGTGGAGTTGAGGATCCACTGCGCCAGCACTGGCGTGCCGCCACCGATCAGCAGCGAGCACAGCTGGTACGCCAGCGACAGCCCGGTGTAGCGGATGCGCGCGGGGAACGCCCGGGCCAGCATGCCGCCGACCGCGCCGTAGAACATCGCGTGGGGAATGGTCGCCAGGCACATGCCCAGCGCGGCCAGCCAGTACACCTTGGACTCGATGGCATAGAACATCACCGGCATGAACAGCAGCTCGGGAATGAGCATGATCGCCACCGCCTTGCGCATGTCGATGCGCGAGGCGAGCAGGGCGCCGAGCGGCTGGAAGATGAACTGCACGATCAGCGCCAGGACGATGATGCTGAGGAAGGTGTCCTGCGAGTAGCCCAGGGTCTTGCTGGCCCACGACAGGGCGAAGGTGGTCTTGAAGTAGGTGACGTGGATCACCGGCAGCACCAGCGCGCCCAGCAATACCAGGCGCCAGTGTTTCTGCAGCACTTCGGCGACCGGCAGCTTGACGGTCTTCTTCTGTGCGATGAGCTTCTTCATGTCGTCGGATTCTTCCAGCTTCAGCCGGATCACCATGCCGACGATCACCAACATGGCCGAGAGCAGGAACGGAATGCGCCAGCCGTAGGTGATGAACTCGGGCGTGGGCATGGCACTGAGGGCGAAGAACACCAGGGTTGCCAGCAGGTTGCCGGTCGGCGAGCCTTGCTGGGCGAACGAGGCATAGAGGATGCCCTTGCCCTTGGGCGCGTGCTCGCTGGCGATGAGAATGGCGCCGCCCCATTCGCCACCCACGGCGATGCCCTGGATGACCCGCAGCGCCACCAGGCCCACCGGGGCCCAGATACCGATGGCGTCATACGAGGGCAGCAGGCCGATGCCGGTGGTGGCGATGCCCATCATCACCAGGGTGATCACCAAGGTGGTCTTGCGGCCGATCTTGTCGCCCATGTGGCCGAAGATCAGGCCTCCGATCGGGCGGGCGATGAAGCCCGACCACAAGGTGACGAACGCCAGCAACGTGGCAACGCCCGGGTCGAGGTCGGCCGGAAAGAAGACTTTGCCAAATACCAATGCCG
Organism: Pseudomonas sp. S31; assembly: GCF_016648105.1. Lineage (GTDB taxonomy): Bacteria > Pseudomonadota > Gammaproteobacteria > Pseudomonadales > Pseudomonadaceae > Aquipseudomonas. The sequence goes on from NZ_JACVVE010000006.1 coordinate 47,378, forward strand.
CGGCAAAACCATATATGTAGAAGTCATACCATTCGATGGTGGTGCCGATAAAAGAGGCAATTCCGGCGCGCCTGGCCTTGGCTGCCTGAATCTTCGGATCAGGGACAGTAGTGGTGCTCATGAACTCATCTCTTTATTGTTTTTTGGGCTGAATATATGGCTGCACGCAAAGGGGCAGGCGTTAATTCAAGAACGAGTGTCGAGCGCCGAGTGTAGGGAGCGGAGGCAGAAATAAATATTCTTTTATTATTATCGTTTCATATGGGTTTGCTTATCGTAGAGGTGGCAGCTTTCATACCCTCGGCAGGCATTCGCGCAGGGTCTTGAGGAAGGCCTGCACGGCCACCGCCGGTGCCGCCACGGGGTAGATGGCGTGGGTTTCCGACAGTGCCCCGGCCTGGTCGATCTCGGCGTAGTGGATGTTGTCCGGCCAGGCCTGGGAGAGCGTCTTGGGCACCAGCGCGACGCCCATGCCCATGCTCACCATGGTCACGATGGTCTGCCACAACCGTGCTTCGTGGCGGATGATCGGGCTGAAGCCCGCGCCCACGCAGCGGGCCACGATCAGGTCGTGGTAATGCGGCGATACCGCCCGAGGGAAGAGGATGAAGCCTTCGTCGCGCAGGTCGGCCAGGTCGATCTTCCGCCGCCCGGCTGCTGGGTGGGTGGCGGGTACGCAGCAGACGAACGGGTCGGCGATGACCAGTTCCGAGGCCACGCCAGGCGAGGTCATGCCGCCATGCACGAAGCCCAGGTCGATCTGCCCGCGCTGGATGGCGGTCACTTGCTCGGCGCTGTTCATCTCGATCAGCACCACTTCCACGCCGGGGTTGTCCTGCTGGAAGCGCTCGACTGCCCGGGGCAGGCCACGGTGCAGCATCGAGTTGACGAAGCCGATGCGCACGCGGCCGATGAAGCCGGCCGCCGAGCGCTTGGTCAGGGCTTTCATCTGCTCCACCTGCACCAGCAGGTTGCGCGCTTCGGCCAGCAGGGTTTCGCCGGCGCCGGTCAGTTTGACGAACTTGTTGGTGCGCACGAACAGCTGCGTATCGAGCTGTTCCTCGAGCTTCTTGATGTCGAAGCTCAGCGCCGGCTGCGAGATGAACAGGCGGGCGGCGGCTCGGCCGAAATGCAGCTCTTCGGCCACGGCGATGAAGTAGCGCAAGTGTTTGAGGTCCATCCGCCGGCTCCTACGATCTGTTTTATTTATCGTAGGGTCTTTTTTTTGTATTGGATAGTTATCGAAGCGATTCCTAGGATCGGGGCAACAAAAACAACCAGGACGTCCCCGATGACCGCCGCACACCCAAGCCTCTCGGCTACCGAGAGCAATATCCCCGACAGCGCAGGCATCAACTTGTTCGAGGCCGATGCCAGCCTGGGCCGCCTGCTCGAGCTGTACCTCCCGGCGGCCGAGCTGGCCCGCTGGAAGCCGACGCTGGAGCGCCTGGGCGCTCGCGCCGGTGGCGAGCTGGACCAGCTGGCGCTGTCTGCCGACAAGCACGCGCCCACCCTGCAACAGCGCACCCGCCGTGGCGAAGCGCTGCAGAGCATCCTCAAGCATCCTGACTACGTGGCGCTGGAGCGCGTGGCCTACGGCGAGCTGGGCCTGTCGCGCATGAGCCATGTCGAGGACCGCCCCTCGCCCTTGGTCAAGTACGCGCTCACCTACCTGTTCGTGCAGGCGGAGTTCGGCCTGTGCTGCCCGGTGAGCATGACCGATTCGCTGACCCGCACCCTGCGCAAGTTCGGCGATGACGCCCTGGTGCAGCGCTACCTGCCGGCACTGACCGACCCCAACTTCGAAACCCTGTTCCAGGGCGCCATGTTCATGACCGAGCAGGCGGCCGGCTCTGACGTCTCCGGTACGGTGACCGAGGCGCGCAAGCAGGACGGGGCCTGGAAGCTGTACGGCGACAAGTGGTTCTGCTCGAACGCCGACGCCGACCTGGCCATGGTCCTGGCCCGCTCCAACGATCAGCCGGGCCTCAAGGGCGTCAGCCTGTTCCTGCTGCCCAAGGTGCTCGACGACGGTTCGCGCAACGCCTACCGCATCATCCGCCTGAAGGACAAGCTCGGCACTCGCTCCATGGCCAGCGGCGAGATCGCCCTGGAAGGCGCCACCGCCTACCTGGTGGGCCAGGAGGGCCGCGGCTTCCAGCAGATGGCCGACATGATCAACATGTCGCGGCTGTCCAACGGCGTGCGTTCGGCCGGCATGATGCGCCGCGCGCTGACCGAAGCCCTGTACATCGCCCGCCATCGCCGGGCCTTTGGCAAGGCACTGATCGAGATGCCACTGATGCAGCGCCAGTTGCTGAAGATCATGCTGCCGACCGAGCAGGCCCGCTCGATGTTCATGCAGATCGCCACCTTGCTGCCCAAGGCCGACGCTGGCGAGCAAGCGGCGCAGAAGTGCGTGCGCATCCTTACGCCGCTGGTGAAGTTCCGTGCCTGCCGCGATGCCCGCAGGGTCACCGGCGATGCCATGGAGGTGCGCGGCGGCGTCGGCTACATCGAGGAATGGAGCGACGCCCGGCTGGTGCGCGATTCGCACCTGGGTTCGATCTGGGAGGGCACCAGCAACATCGTGGCGCTGGACATCGCCCGCGCCACGGTGCGTGAAGGCGCCCTGGGGCCATTGACCGAGTATCTGCAAGGCTTGCTGGCCGAAGCCGGATTGCCGGACGCGTCCAAGGCATTGTTCGAGCAGGTCCTGCACACTGCCAGCGAAGGCATGCGCAGCGTCGCCGAGCACGACCGCAGCGAAGAAGTCCGCCACAGCGGCAGCGCGCTCTATCACATCACCACGGCCATCTTCATGGCCTGGGAGGCAATGCGCCTGGGCGACTTCCGCCGCCTGGCCCTGGCCCACCTGGTGCTCCAGCACAAGCTGCTGCCCAGCGACCCGCTGCAACCGCTGCACACCCCCGAGCAGGCCCAGGTACTGGCCAAGGTCGCCTGCGAACAACCCATCGACCTCACTGCGGCGCTGTCGCTGCTGCCACGTCGCTGATCCGGGAGCGTAGAGCCATGAACGACAAGACTGGCGCCCTCAGCGGCATCAAGGTCGTCGACCTCAGCCGCGTGCTGGGCGGCCCCTACTGCACCCAGGCCCTGGCCGACCACGGCGCCGAGGTGATCAAGCTGGAACCCTTGAGCGGCGATGAAACCCGCGGCTGGGGCCCGCCCTTCGATGTCGACCTGGCGGCCTACTTCAAGGGCGTCAACCGCAACAAGCTGAGCCTGGCCGTGGACCTCTCGGTGGCCCAGGGCAAGGATGTGCTGATTCGCCTGCTGGAAGACGCCGACGTCCTGGTCGAGAACTTCAAGCCCGGCACCCTGGAGCGCTGGGGGCTGGGCTACGACACCTTGAAGACCCGCTTCCCAGGGCTGATCCATTGCTCCATCACCGGCTTTGGCGCCGATGGGCCGCTGGGTGGGCTGCCGGGCTACGACGCGGTGATCCAGGCCATGGCCGGCCTGATGAGCGTGAACGGTGACGAGCAAAGCGGCCCGACCCGCGTCGGCTTGCCGGTGGTCGACCTGGTGACCGGGCTCAACGCCCTGACCGGCGTGCTGCTGGCCCTGGCCGAACGCACCCGCAGCGGCCAAGGGCAGCATGTCGACATCTCGCTCTACGATTGCGGCATGTCGCTGTTGCACCCGCACGTGCCCAACTATCTGGCCTCGGGCAAGCTACCCAGGCTCACCGGCAATGCCCACCCGAACATCTGCCCCTACGACAGCTACCAGTCGGGGAGCGTCCCGGTGTTCCTGGCCATCGGCAACGACGGCCAGTTCCGCAAGCTCTGCGAGTTCATCGATGCCGGCACGTTGCCCGATGACCCGCGCTTCGCCAACAACGCCCAGCGCCTGCGCCACCGCGATGCACTCAAGGTGTTGCTCGAGCAGAGGCTGGCCGACCATGACGGCCTGCTGCTCGCCGAGCAACTGATGGCGCGTGGCGTGCCGTGCGGCGCCATCGCCAATGTCCAGGCCGTGGTCGATCACCCGCACACCCAGCATCGGCAGATGATCTGGCGCCAGGGCGATTACCAGGGCCTGGGTTCGCCGATCAAGCTGTCGCGCACACCGCCTGCGTTGCGCTATGCGCCACCACAGCTGGGCGAGCACACCCGCACGGTACTGGCCAGCCACGGCTTCGATGCCGAGGCGATTAGCAGCCTTGAGGCCAACGGCGTAATCCCGGCCCGATAACCCAACCCGCTTTCCGTGTCGCGGCGTCCGGGATGGGCGCCGTGCACGGCTTTTTCCAGAGAACCCACCATGCTCGATGCCTACCTCTATTCCGGGCTGCGCAGCCCGTTCGGCCGCCATGCCGGCGGCCTCGCCCCGTTGCGCCCCGACGACCTTGCCGCTGCGGTGCTGGCGCAGGTCATGGAAACCTCCGGGTTTCCACTTTCTGAGCTCGATGAAGTCATTCTCGGCTGCACCAACCAGAGCGGCGAGGACAGCCGCAACGTCGCCCGCCATGCCGCGCTGCTGGCCAAGCTGCCTTGCTCGGTGCCGGGCATCACCGTCAACCGGCTGTGCGCCAGCGGGCTGTCGGCGGTGATCGACGCGGCCCGGGCGATCACTTGCGGTGAAGGCAGCCTGTACCTGGCCGGTGGCGTTGAGAGCATGTCCAGGGCGCCGTTCGTGATGAACAAGTCGGCTACGCCGTTCAGTCGTTCGGTCGGTCTGTTCGACAGCACCATCGGCGTGCGCTTTCCCAATGGCCGGCTGATTGCCCAGTATGGCAATCACAGCATGCCGGAGACTGCCGACAACCTGGCTGCGCAGATGCAGATCAGCCGCGAGGAGGCCGACGCCTACGCGGCGGCTTCGCAGGCGCGCTACCAGGCGGCGTTGCGCGACGGCTTCTTCGCGGGCGAGATCATGCCCATTGCCGTGCCGGCAGGGCGCAAGGGCGAGCTGCTGGAGGTCGGCGCCGACGAGCATCCGCGGCCTCAGTCGGATGCGGCCGCGCTGGCGCGCTTGCCGGCGTTGTTCCCAGGCGGCGTGGTCACGGCGGGCAATGCATCGGGCATCAATGACGGCGCCGCCGCCCTGGTGATCGGCAGCCGCCAGGTTGGCGAGCAGTACGGGGTGAAGCCGCTGGCAAGAGTCCTTTCTTCCGCAAGTGTCGGCGTGGAGCCGCGGATCATGGGCATCGGCCCGCACCAGGCGATCCTCACTGCCCTGCAACGCGCCAACCTGACCCTCGACCAGGTCGATCTCATCGAAATCAACGAAGCCTTCGCCGCCCAGGTGCTGGCCTGCTTGAAAGCCCTGGGCCTGCCGTTCGATGACCCACGCGTGAACCCTCACGGCGGAGCCATCGCCATCGGCCATCCCCTGGGCGCATCCGGCGCGCGCCTGGCGCTCACCGCAGCGCGCAGCTTGCACCAGCGCAACCAATGCTACGCAGTGGTCAGCCTTTGCGTGGGTGTCGGCCAGGGCGTGGCCATGGTGCTGGAACGCTGTTGACCCTTGAGCGGGCGCACGTTCGCGCCCGCGTCGTTCGTTTGGAGAACACATGTACAACAACAATAAGACCACTGTTTTCCTCTTCACCACGCTGGCCGGCTGCAGTGGCCTGGCAGCGGCCGAAGGGTTCGTCGAGGATGGCAAGGCCACCTTGTCGATGCGCAACTTCTACATGAACCGCGATTTTCGCGATGGGGCGGGGCGCTCGAAAAGCGAGGAGTGGGCCCAGGGTTTTCTGCTCGACTATCGCTCGGGGTACACCCCCGGCACCGTCGGCTTTGGCGTCGACGTGCTGGGCAAGCTGGGCATCAAGCTCGACTCCAGCAGCGACCGCGCCGGCACTGGGCTGCTGCCGGTGCAGGAAGACGGGCAACCTGGCGACAACTACTCGCGGCTGGGCGCCACGGTGAAGCTGCGGGTGGCCAGGAGCGAGTTGAAGGTCGGCACCCTGGTGCCCAAGCTACCGACGGTACAGCCCAACTATGGGCGGCTGTTCCCGCAGATGTTCCAGGGTGGGATGCTGACCTCCAACGATTTCTCCAACACCACGCTGACCCTCGGCCGGCTCGATGAAGTCAGCCAGCGCAACGAGTCGGGCCAGGGCAGCGTCGCGCTGTACAACCGCAACAGCCGCTTCCGCACGGCGGCACCGGCCGATCATTTCTACCTCGGCGGGGTGGACTATCAGTGGAACAAGCAGTGGTCGAGCAGCTACCACTACGGCAAGCTCGACGACGTCTATGCGCAGCACTTCATCGGCGTCAAAGGGCGCACGGCCGTGGGCAGCGATGCGCTGGAGCTGGACCTGCGGCTGTCGATCAGCGACGACACCGGCAGCGCGGCGGGCGGCAAGATCGACAACCGTGCCTTGAACGGCATGCTCACCTATCGCCAGCACGCGGGTCATGCCTTTGGCCTGGGGTTGCAGAAGATGAGTGGGGATAGCGCCTTCCCGTACCTCGATGGCACCGATCCGTACCTGATCAACTTTGCCCAGTATGGGGATTTCTCGGAGCAGAACGAGAAGTCCTGGCAGCTGCGCTACGACTATGACTTTGCTGCTAGTGGGATACCGGGGTTGAGTTTCATGACGCGCTACTTTCACGGCGAGGATGCCAAGGTGCTGGGGCATGAATCGGGTCGTGAATGGGAGCGCGATACCGATATCAAGTACGTGATTCAGGGGGGACCGTTGGCAGGTGTGGGGATCACCTGGCGTAACGCGGCCTACCGGTCTTCGTTCACGCGGGACGTGGATGAAAACCGGTTTTACCTGAGTTATGAGGTGCGGTTGTTCTGACGGTCTGGTTCGACACCGTCACGGCGTTCAGTAGAAGTCGTAGTACAGAGCCCAGGCACCCGTGACGGTGTTTTTCCAGAACATCAGGCTGCCGCTGTGCACCACGTTCAGGTTGATCTTGGCATCCGATGAAATCTGCAGCACGAACTCGAAGCCTTCGTCGGGCTCCACGCCTGCCTGGCAGAACGAGGGGTAGCCACCGATCTTGTGTTCGTAGCAGTGGGTGACCAGGTCGTAGTAGCCGTTGAGCTTGCCTTGGCGTTTCAGTTCGAGCACTTCGTCCTCAAGGTCGGCCGGCACGCCACCGCCGTCCCATAGTGGCATATCCTCGGCGACCCACTCGGTCTTCAGCGGGAACGGCTTGAGGTGCGAGTGGGAGACGCTGAGGTCCTTGCGCACCAGCACATCGTCATGGCCGTATTCGCGGATCAGCCAGTTGCCGCCCATAGGCTCGAAGGGTTCGGGGAAGCGCTGGGACAGGAACACGGTGAGCACACGCGTGTCCGCCAGGGCCGGGGGGCAATAGGGCAGGCCAGGCAGGTGGAACTGCGCGTAGGGCAGCATCTGTTCGCCGGCTTCATTGCGCGGGATGTCTTCAGTGGGCTTGAACAGGAAGACCTTGCCGAGCCAGCTTTCGTCGTCCTGATGGGTAGGCCTGAAACCACCTGCCACGAGTTTCGTGGCGGGCCGGGCCAGGCGTCGCTTGATTTCCTCGATGTCCATACCGTGCTCCATATCGGCTCCTACAGGGGGGAACAGTCTGCCATCGCTGCGCACATCGATCTCGGCGTCGCAGCTGGAACCTTGGGGCTGCTGTGCAGCCCATCGCGGCACGAGGCCGCTCCTGCAATGATCGCGTTTCTCCAGACACCGTCAGGTATTGCAACCCCCTGTAGGAGCGGCCTTGCGCCGCGATGGGCTGCGTAGCAGCCCCGGTGCCTTCGGATCATTTTGCAGGCCAGAGGCCGCTTCGCGCCCCCGGGCGTCACCAACCGCCGCTGGCGCCGCCACCGCCGCTGCGGCCACCACCACCTTTGGGGCGTGATGACCCTCCCGAGCGCCTGCTGCCGCGTGTGTCGCCCACGTCGCTGCTGCCATGCACATAGGCATACAGCACCCCATAGGCCAGCAAGGCAAGGAAGGCCATCGCTCCCGAGCGGATCAACACCATGTCGAGGGCAGTGCCGCGCAATAGCTCGATGCCCACCGATACCAAGCCAATGATCACGGCACTGCAGAGCGCCCGCATGAAACCATTGAGCCCTCTGAACCGGCTGCCCAGCCAGCTGGGCAAAGCCGCCAGCAATATCAGCGACACCACCACGCTCACCAGCCCGCCAAGCCGCGGCGGTGCGCGCTCCGCCTCCGTTGCCGGAGCGCTCGCCAGCACCGGTGCCGGTGGCGCGCTGTGGCCCTCGATCAACTCGCCGATGGCATCGATGCCATGCAGCACGCCGGTGTAGTAGTCGCCCTGGCGAAAGGCCGGGGCGATGCGCTCGTCGATGATGTGCTTGGCTTGCACGTCGGTGATGCGACCTTCCAGCCCGTAGCCCACTTCGATGCGCAGTGCGTGCGACTGCTTGGCGACCACCAACAGCACACCGTCATCCTGCCCCTGGCGGCCCAGGCGCCACTTAGCGAACGCGCGTACCGCCAACTGCTCTATCGTTTCGTCTTCCAGCTCAGGCACCAGCAGTACGGCCACTTGCGCCTTGCTGCGCTGCTCCAGCCCTTGCAGGCGCTGCTCCAGGGCCTGGCGCTGGTCGGCGCCGAGGGTGCCGCTGAGGTCGGTGACCCAGCTTTGCAGTTCGGGTATCTGCACCGCGGCGCGAGCAGCGCTGGCGCACAGGCCAAGCAGTAGGGTGATCAGCATCAGGCTGATGGCGCGAGCCATCGCGCCCGTATTCACATATGCGCCCCTCATGGTTTGACGAAGTCCACGGCAGGCGGTTGCGCCAGGGCGGCCTCGTTCTGCACCGAGAAGTTGGCCTTGGGCTGGTAGCCCATCAGCTTGGCGGTGACTACGCCCGGGAACTGGCGCAGCAGCACGTTGTACTCGCGCACCGAGGTGATGTAGCGGCCACGCGCCACGGCGATGCGGTTCTCGGTGCCTTCGAGCTGCACCTGCAGGTCGCGGAAGGCGCCGCTGGCCTTGAGGTCGGGGTAGTTCTCGGCAATCACCAGCAGGTGCTGCAGCGCCGAACCGAGCTGGCGCTGCGCGCCATCGAAGCGGGCCACGGCCTCGGCATCGTCGGGCTGGGTCTGGGTGATGGGTTGTTGGGTGAGTCGGGCGCGGGCTTCGGTGACTTCGCTCATCACCGAGGCCTCGTGGGCGGCGTAGCCCTTCACGCTGTTGACCAGATTGGGCACCAGGTCGGCACGACGCTGGTACTGGTTGAGCACTTCGGCCCAGGCGGCATCGACTTGCTCGTCGGCGGCCTGCATCGCGTTGTAGCCACAGCCGCTGAGCAGCGTCAGCATGGCCAACAGCACGGCCAGCCCCTTGATTGTCCTGATCATGAACACTCCATTTCGGTTAGGGCGAGGGAGTGTAACAGATCGATTCAAAGGCCCTCCCGCTCCTTCAGGAAGTGGCAGGCGAGTTGAAGTGCTCACTATGAATGTGAAGTGTTCTCATTTATATTCATGGCCGCGCTGCTCGCCTCAGGTCCGCCATGTCCTTCGATCCTGCCAAACCCTCGCTGCTCAGCACCTTGGTTCGTCACTACGACGAATTGGTCGATCATGTTCGGCGCCGCTTCGGTGATCGCGGCTTTGCCCGCGAAGTGGTGCACGATGTCTGCGTGCAACTGCTGGAGAAGCGCGAGAAAGAGCAGGTGCGCACGCCCTTGGCGCTTTTGCGTAAAATCTCCCACGACCAGGCCGTCAGCCGTTACCGCAGCGAGCGGCGGCGGCTGTCATGGGTTGGCGAAATGCCCGAGTCGCTGGACATCATTTGCCCGGCCCCGGTGCCAGTCCACCAGTATGAGGCGGCGCGCGAGTTCGAATTGCTTGCCGAGGCCATCAGCCTCTTGCCCGAGCGTTGCCAGATGGTCTTCGTCATGCACAAGATCCACGAGTTGCCCCAGGCGGAAGTCGCCGCCCGCATGGGAATTTCCCTGAAAACCGTGGAGAAGCATTTGCGGCTGGGCCTGGCTGCCTGCCGGGCACATCTGGATCAACGACAGGCAGGCCAATGAGTAGTCATATCCCACCGCAGACACCCCCTTCGGCCGAGGACCAGGCCCTGGCCCGACACCGCGAGGCGCTGCGCGAGCGCTTTCCGATGCCGCAGCCCAAGCCGCGCAAACCCCGTAAGCCGTTGATCGTGGGTGCGCTGGTGCTGGCTATCGGCACAGCCCTGGCCTGGCTCGACCCCAGCTACCAGCGCGAGCAGTACATCAGCGCCGTAGGCGAGCGGCGGGTGGTGGAGCTGGCCGATGGCAGCCAGGTCGAGATGGACAGCGGTACGCGCCTGCAGGTGAGCTGGCATTTGCGCTCACGCCGTGTCGAGTTGCAGCAGGGGCAGGCGCTGTTCGAGGTCAGCAAGGCCGTGGTCCGGCCGTTCCGGGTGGAGGCCGCTGGCGCCCAGGTAAGTGTGCTCGGCACCCGCTTCAATGTGCTACGTGGCGACGATACGGTGGATGTGGCCTTGCTGCGTGGCAGCGTGGCGGTGCAGTCCAGCGCCGACCCGGCGCAGCGCACGCACCTGGCTCCAGGGCAGCAGGTGCGGGTGAGCCACGGCCAGTTGCAGGCCGTGGCCAAAGCGGACCTGGCGCGCATCACGGCCTGGCAGCAGCAGCGTCTGGTATTCGCCCGCACGCCGTTGGCCGAGGCTTTGGCACAGATCCAGCGCTACCGCATCGGGGCGATCAGGCTCGACAGCCAGAGCCTGGCCGACCTGCCCATCTCCGGCACCTTCAATACGCGCAATGTCGACGAGCTGCTCGACCTGTTGCCGCGCATCCTGCCGCTGAGCCTGCGCCGCGAGGCAGACGGCAGTGTGCACATCGGACCGCGGGCGTCAGGTCGCTGACGCCGTTTCAAGCCAGTGGCAAGGCACTCACTTCAAGGTCACGTCGTTGAACTTCAAGGCCTGGGTGCTGTTGTCGCGGGTCGAGATCAGCAGCTTGATAGACGGGCTGCGCTCGACTTTGCGGTCGGTTTCCTGGAACACCAGGCTCACGGTGGTCGGCACGTTGCGCAGCAGTTGAAAGTTGTTCCAGTAGGTCATCGGCTGCTGGCCCACTCGCAGTTCCTTGATCGACACCGGCGCGCCGGATTCGTCGAAGAAGCGGCTGGCGCTCTCGAAGCGGAAGTCGCGGTCCATGTCCAGGTTGGTGAGGGTGAACGTGCAGTTCGGGAAGCGGCCGATGTTCTCACACCCCACCAATTCGATACGCACGCTGTCGACCACTTCCATGCGCTTGCCCAGCAGATTGTTGCCGTCATTCTCGACCACCATCGATTGCACCTTGGCGAACTCGAAAGTCGGCTTGGCGTATTCGGTGCCGAGGATGAAGAAGGCGAACGACAGGCCGCCGATCAGCAGGGTCAGAGCGGTGCCGTGGAGCATCTTCGGCAGGTTGCGGATCTGCCAGCAGATCGACAGCGCGCCGAGCACCGTGAAGACGCTGACCAGCAGCACGATGTTGCGCCAGTTGATGAAGCCAAAACCGAATACGCTGGGGTCTGGCACCAGATAGGTGATGATCGCCCACATGCCACCCAGCACGACGCCCAGGCCGGTCATGATCTTGGCGGCCAGTGAGGTGATCTGATTGCTGCGGGGGGAAAGCTGGGGGGCTTGCGCTTGGGTCATTCGAACTCCGTTTCAGGGCAGCAGGATGCTTGATTTCAAAATGCCATTATCTCGGCGATCCTACTGTGGGTAAAGCCGCCCCGGCGGTGAGGCATCGAGGTGCACAAAATATTTTCACTGGCAGGTAGGGTTTCGTCGGATTCGAAGCGGCATTGATGACAGACACTCACGCCAAGGACCCGCTCGCCATGAAGTACCCCACTCGTATCGATCGCCCACGCCTGCCGCTTTCGCTGCTTGCCGCGAGCCTGCTGGCCGCCATGCCCGCGTTCGCCGCCGACAAGACCGCCATCGACCTGCCCGCCGGCCGCCTGGAGCAGGCGCTCAACAGCCTGGCCGAACAGACCGGGGTACAGATCATCTTCGCCAGCGACGTGGTGGGGGAGCGCACCACGCCAGCGCTGCATGGCCACTACAGCGCCGAAGAGGCGATGCATCGCCTGCTCGACTCACGTGGCCTGCAGGTCCAGATGCAAGACGCGCAGACCTTCCTGGTGGTCGCCCCTGAATCTGCCGTCCAGCCCAGGGCAGCGACGGTCCCGGCCGAACCGCTGGCGGTGGACGCCACGGTGATCAGTGGTGATGTGCTGGGCAGCGGCACAGACGAAGAGGTACGAACCTACGCCGGCAACCGCAACGTGGTCGGCAGCGAGGCGCTGCACAAGGCCAGCGTGCGGGGTGTCGACGAGGCGTTGCAGCGGGTGCCGGGGGTGAAGATCTTCGACGAGACCGGCACCGGGGCGTTGCCGCAGATTGCCGTGCGTGGCCTGTATGAAAGCCGCAGTGGCCGGCTGCAGGCGTTGTCCGACGGCATTCCGCTGGCGCTGGCGCCCTACGGTCAGACCGGCCTGTCGCTGTTTCCGGTGACCATGGCGGCGGTCGATCGCATCGACGTGGTCAAGGGCGGTGCGGCCGTGCAGTACGGGCCGAACAACGTCGGCGGAGTGGTGAACTTCATCAGCAAGCCGATCCCCCGGGAGTGGCAGACCACCTTGCAGGAGCGCGCCACGTTCTTCCCCGGCGGTCGCCAGCTGTGGGACACCTACGTCGGCACCGGTGGCTTCATCACCGACAACTTCGGCCTGCAACTGGACCTGAACACCATTGGCGGGCAGGCCGGGCGCGAGCATTCCGATACCGATATCCAGAACTACCGCCTGCGCGGGCAATGGAACATCGACGACGACCGTGACCTGAGCTTCGGCTTCCAGCACTACAAGGCCGACATGGATCTGGCCGGCGCCCTGAGCGTTGCCGACTACAAGCACGACCCCCGGCAGTCGACCCGCCCCCTGGACCGCTTCGAGGGCGACACCGACCGGGTCTGGGGCACCTATACCCAGCAGTTCGGTGCCATTGGCCCGTTCGACTCGGTGGCCTTCAGCTGGACCAACTTCGCCCACAACAGCTACCGCAACTTCGTCGTCGGCCTGCCGTTCACGCCCGATGGCGAGGCGGTCACCAAGCAGGATGGCCCGCGCGACTTCAAGGTCTGGGGTAGCGAGCCGCGCCTGAGCCTGGGCATCGACGGCGAGCAGGTCAGTCAGACCTGGCTGCTTGGCGCGCGTTACGTGAAGGAAGACATCGACTACAAGGTCAACCGTCAAAGCCTGGCCAGCGGTGCGACCACGCCGTTTCGCGACTGGCAGTTCGACGATGAGGCCAAGGCGTTCTACATCAGCAACGCCATCGGCCTGCTCGACAATCGCCTCACCATCACCCCGGGCGTGCGCTACGAAAACGCGCGCATGCAGTACGACGACGGCATCACCGGGGCCAGTAACGAGAACCGCTCGATGGAATGGCTGCCCGGTATCACCGTGGGCTTCCAGGCCAGCGATGACTGGTTCGTCTACGCCAACGCGCAGAAGTCGCTGCGCCCGCCGCAGGTGACGCAGATCGTCAAGGAGGGCCAGGTCGGCGCGGAGCTGGCCTGGAACTACGAGACCGGTGTGCGCTATACGCCGTGGGATGGCTTGCGCGTCGACCTGGGCGTGTACCGCATCGACTTCGATGACCAGATCGTCTACGACGCCACCAGCGACCGCTTCGTCAACCTCGGCAGCACGCGCCACCAGGGGATCGAGACTGAGGTGTTCTGGACCCCGGCGGCCATGCCCAACCTCGACCTGCATGCCAGCTACGCCTACCTCGATGCCAAGCAGCGCAACGGCGAATTCAAGGACAACGAGGTGCCCTATGCCTCGCGCAACCAGTTCAGTGTCGATGGTCGCTATCGCTTTGCCGAAAACTGGACCTACAGCCTTGATGGCCTCTACGTGAGCAGCGCCTATACCGATGCCGCCAACTCCGGCGACGAGAACGCCACTGCCTCGGTCGGCAAGCTGCCGGCCTACTGGCTGTGGAATACCGCCATCGAGCGGCGCTTCAAGGTGCGTGATGGCGTGCTGACGGCGTCGGCTGGCATCAGCAACCTGTTCAACCGCGAGTACTATTTCCGCGGCATCGATACCAGCCCATGGGGCCGCCAGCCGGCGCCGCAGCGTTCGCTGACGCTGGGGGTCAACTACCAGTTCTGACAGATGCTCAGGGCAGGGGAGGGTTAGCCTTCCTTGCCCAGCACGTAGCGGTCGAACTGCTCGATGTGTTCGTCGAGGTTGTCCTCGAGCATCAGCCGGTATTGCTCGCAGAAGTACTTCATCAGCTCGGCCTTGGCCTCGGCCATCGCCTCTGCCGACTTGAAGCTGCGGGCGCTCATCCAGGCGTTGAAGCGGGCGGCGGCGAAGGTCGTCGAGGCGCTGACCCGGCCGAGGTCCTCGAGCTTCTCGATCTGTTCGTTGGCCAGCTGGATGTGCGCGTCGGCGCGGTCGTAGAAGGCCTGGTCGGTGGGTTGGGTCATGGGGGTACCTGTCTGCCAGAAGGTGTGCTGTGTGATCCAGGAAGTGGACCGTCAAACTCCACCTGCGGTCAATAGCTGTACTAGGCTGCACTCCATCCACTTCCGAGGTTCTCGATGCTGGTCGCCATCTCTGTCTTCATCGTCACCCTCATTCTGGTCATTTGGCAGCCCAAGGGCCTCGGCGTAGGCTGGAGCGCGACCTTCGGCGCGGTGCTCGCCCTGCTGGTCGGTGCCGTGTCGCTGCATGATATCCCGGCCGTCTGGGCGATCATCTGGAACGCTACCGCGACCTTCATCGCCATCATCATCGTCAGCCTGTTGCTCGACGAGGCCGGCTTCTTCGAATGGGCTGCCCTGCACGTGGCGCGCTGGGCGCGGGGCGACGGGCGGCGTTTGTTCGCGTTCATCGTGCTGTTGGGCGCCGCGGTGTCGGCGCTGTTCGCCAACGATGGCGCGGCCCTGATCCTCACGCCCATCGTCATGTCGATACTGTTGGCACTGGGTTTTTCACCCGCTGCGACATTGGCCTTCGTCATGGCAGCCGGTTTCATCGCCGACACCGCCAGCCTGCCGCTGCTGGTATCGAACCTGGTGAACATCGTGTCGGCCGACTACTTCGGGCTTGGTTTCGCTGAATACGCGGGGGTGATGGTGCCGGTGAACCTGGTGGCGGTGGCGGCGACGCTGCTGGTGCTGTTCCTGTACTACCGCCGGGATATCCCGGCGCGCTACGCGCTCGATGCGCTCAAGCTTCCGGCCATGGCCATTCGCGACCGCGCCACCTTCCGCGTCGGTTGGGTGGTGCTGCTGGGGTTGCTGGCCGGCGTGTTCGTCCTCGAACCGCTGGGCGTGCCGATCAGCGTGGTGGCGGCGGTGTGTGCGGTCGTACTGCTGTTGGTGGCCGGCCGTGGCCATGTGATCTCGACCCGCCGGGTGATGCGCGAGGCGCCGTGGCAGATCGTGGTGTTTTCGCTGGGCATGTACCTGGTGGTGTATGGCTTGCGCAACGCCGGCTTGACCGATGCGCTGGCGGGCGTGCTCGACCACTTGGCCAGTCAGGGCGTGTGGGCGGCGTCGCTGGGCACCGGGCTGATCGCTGCGCTGTTGTCGTCGCTGATGAACAACCTGCCGAGCGTGCTGATCGGCGCGCTGTCGATCCACGCCAGCAGCGCCGAAGGCGTGGTGCGCGAGGCGATGATCTACGCCAACGTCATCGGCTGCGACCTGGGGCCGAAGATCACGCCTATCGGCAGCCTGGCGACGTTGCTGTGGCTGCATGTGCTGGCGCGCAAGGGGGTGCGAATCACCTGGGGGTATTACTGCAAGGTGGGGGTGGTGCTGACGGTGCCGGTGCTGGTGATCACGTTGGCGGCGTTGGCGGTGCGGTTGGGGGGGTGACGGCCATCATGCGAGCGGCCGAGACGTGAGCTGAAACGAGGCGGCCCCGCAGAGCGGGGCCGTTACATAACCTAGTCTCATCACCGCTTCGTGACACACGGGAGTGGAGGTTCCTAGGGCTGCGGATCTAGGTTATCAGGCTCGAGGCGGACGTCAAGCTCAACTGTTCGTAGCACTTGGTCACGATGCGCTACCGGCGTGCGTGTCGTGCAAGGTGTACCATCGTTGCGGCTGGTGAAAATCGACGTTTTGCAGGGAGCTACAGGCGAATGGTGTGGGATACATTAGCGGCGAAACTTTCCACTCCACGAATGAGTCGCTACCTGGAAGGGAGTCACGGCAATCAGAAACACGCAGCGCAAGCCTATGTGCATAACATGCGAATCGCAGAATCCCTGGTATCGATTTTTCATGTGCTTGAAGTAGGGTTGCGCAACGCAGTGCAGCGTGAAATGGTACGTGAATACCAGCGTGAGGATTGGTATGAGGTATTCAGGTGCAGTCAGAACACTGATCTGTTGGCGAGCTACGAGAAGGTGGCGCAGGCCCGCGTAGCGCTCTCCAAGCGAGGCCTGCCTCCAAGCGTCGATGCCATCACGGCTGAATTGAGCTTCGGCTTCTGGACGGCGCTGTTTAACCGCAGAGCGTTTCTGGACATCTCCAAACCTCTGATGAAGGTGTTCCACCACTGCCCGAAGAATTGTAAAAATGCCCACACAATTCGTAGTCGGTTGAACAAAGCGAGGGATTTGCGCAATCGATGTTTTCACCATGAGCCACTCTTATGGCAACCGCTTTATGAATTGCATCGGGATATCACTGAAGTCGTTCAATGGATCGACCCTGCGCTATGTCACTGGATCAAGTGCCACGACCGACTGCCCTCGACCTTGAGGGATTGGACTGGTTGGAAAGATGCGCTGAAGCAAGCCACCTGAATCGCGTATAGCGCGTTTCGATGTGGGCATCGCTACCGCCCCACCTGTCTCGTGCCTTGCACCAGGGCGGGCAACCATGACCTGACGTCGCATCGCCCCGGCCTCGACTCCCCAAAGGTTCTATCCCATCCACACCCAGTCGACTCCGCGCAACGCGTCCAGGCAGGTGTCTCATGATTGATCAGGAGCGCCTTACAACCATTCAGCAATACGCCTGGACCCTGGAGTTGCTGAGCGAGGCACTCGTCCAGCATGACGAGATGCTGGAGTGCGAACACAACCCGCAGCTGAGTTTTCGCACTACGGCAGGAATCCACCAGGCACTGAAGATCATCAGCCGACTGGCGGGCGAGCAGTGCGGGAAATTGGCCCAGTTGAGCGACACCTGAAGCATCCATAGCGAAACGGCCCTTTCGCGCCGAAACGCCGCGAAAGGGCCCGCCCAGCCATTCACCGCAGGTTGATTTCCTCCTCCCCATCCGGCAGATTGACCCCCATGAGCGCCCACGTCGTGCATCACGCCAATTCGATTATCACCCCCGTCAGCTAGAGGGTGGGACGGCGCGTACGCCAAACCCCGCCTCGGTCGCGGGGTTTTTTGTGCCCGCTGGCCGAGAGACGTCCACGCATCGTCGGACGCACGACCCATTCAACAAGGAACGAACGGTGACATTCATCAGTGATTGGAAGCACTGGCTCAAGGCCAAGCAGACCCGGCAACCTCCTGGGCAGACCAACGCCGCAACGAGGCCCTGGAGTTGATCGCCAGTGCCGAGCAGAACGGCACCTGGGCCGAGCTGTGCCGCAATTCCAACGGCTTCGTGCGCGAGGTCGCGGTCAGGCGGCTGTGCGACTCGCCGTCGCCCGAGGCGCTGCAAGAATTGGTCGAGCGGCTCAACGACTGGGTCCCGCAGGTGCGCGACGTGGCAGCGACGGGTGTGCAGGCCTACCTGACCACGGTACATGTCGAGGCGCTGCTGTTCGCCCTCGATGCCTTCATCGCCCTGGAGGCGCGTCAGCGCGCAGACCATGGCGCCACGCTGGCACAGGTGCGGGCGGTACTGCAGAGCGCTGACGTACGAGAGGCCGTGCACGCCTGCTTCATCGCCCGCCATGGCAGGACGGCGCGATTCCTGTTTGCCGTGCTGCTGGGCGCAGACGCGTCTCCCGAGCAACTCTTGCGCGATGCGTTGGCCCACCGTGACCTGACGGTCCGCGTGGCAGCGGTCGGCGCCTGTGCCCAGTTGCCTCCAGACCAGGCCTGTGCACTGCTGGAGCAGGCGTTACGGCAATCGGCGGCCAGGGTTCGATTGGGTGCCCTGCAGACGTTGCTGCCGTTGGCGCAAGACCCGCTCCCGGCGCTGCGCCAGGCGCTGCTGGATGCCTCGCCTGCACTGCGCAGCCTGGCGCGCTGGCACGCGCCGCGTCATGGCCTGGAGGCCAGCGCAGTGCTGGCCGAACAACTGCAGCAGGCGATGCCGACCAGCAAACGACACTGGCTCGCGGTGCTGGGGCTGGCTGCGGAGCTCGATGTCGAACTACCCGAAGCCTGGTGGAAGGTGGCCCTGCACTGCGGTTATTCGTCCGTGCGCCTGGCTGCAGTGTCCCTCCCTGGAGAGCGGCCGCTGGCTGACTTGCTGGAGGCCCTGGAAGACCCTTCCGACAAAGTCTTCGCGGCCTTGATTGCCAGGTTGGACAAACTGCCCTGGGCGATCACTGGCGCGCGAGTCGGCACGACGCTGGATGCACGATGGCAGCGGATGCCTGCGCCACGAGCCCGCCGACTGCTGGCATTGCTGCCCGGCTGGCAGCAGCTGGCGTATCTGCTCGAACGGCTGGAGAGCGAACCTGTCCTGGCTGCGTATTGGCTAGAGGAAATAGCCCTGTGGTGCCAGTGCCAGTACCGGATCATCGATCCAGTAACCTCAAAGGCAGAGCGGGCGGCATCGATGGCGCGGCTCGAAGTTCTGGCGGCGAGCGGCCTGATTGATCAGGCCGAGGTTGATCGCTTGGTTTGAAATAGCCGTCTGTCCGCGATCATTCGCTACTGTGCACCACCACCAGCAACTGCGCCTGCTCCTCTGACACCATGCGAATCCGGGGGGACTTCTGCGCATTGAAATGCAGCGCATCACCTCCCTCCATCGACCAGATGATCGCCACTGGGGTACCTGGAAGGGAATCATCTGTGGAATCGCCGCCCGGCCTTCGGTAATAATGCGAGTGATTACCATTAGTGCGACAAGGGAAGACCGGCAATGCCCGCCCCACATCCCATCGAACATCTCTACGTCGAGCACCACGGCTGGCTGCAAGGCTGGCTGCGCCATCGCCTGAACAATGCCGCCGATGCAGCGGACCTGGCCCACGACACCTTCGTCCGCGTATTGCAGCGGCGCCAGTCGCCATCGCTGCTGGAGCCGCGGGCATACCTGCGGACCATCGCCCGGGGCCTGGTCATCGACCTGTGGCGCCATCGCGATATCGAACAGGCCTGGTTGGAGACCGTTGCCCAGTTGCCCGAGGGTGAGGCACCTTCGCCGGAGGTCACGGCGCTGGCCATCGAGGCGCTGGTGGCCATCGATCGAATGCTCGATGCCTTGCCGGCGCGCATGCGCAGCATCTTCCTGATGGCGCAGCTCGAAGGTGTGCCGTGCCCCGGCATCGCCGAGCGCATGGGGGTGTCGTTGTCGACGGTCGAGCGTGACCTGGCCAAGGCGCTGCGGCATTGCTACCAATTGATGTTCGAGTCCGCGCCGTGAACCCACCTGGCCTCGACGCCCTGCCCGGCGAAACGGTCGACCAGGCGATCCAGTGGTCGATCCGCATGACCTACAACCAGCCGGACCCGCCCACGCGATTGGCCTTCGAGGCGTGGCTGGCCAGCGACGAAGCGCATCGCCAGGCCTGGGCCCGCTTGCAGAGCCTGAGCGGCCGCTTTGCCGGCATGCCTGGCGGCCTGGCGCGCCAGGCCCTGGAGAGGCTGCCGGAGGCGCGTTTGCAACGCCGGCAGATGCTCAATCTGCTGGCGCTGTTCGCCACTGTCGGCACGCTGGCCTGGAGCACCCAGGACAGTGCGCCCTGGCAACGCCTGGTCGCCGACTACAGCACCCGCGTCGGCGAACACCAGCGCTGGACGCTGGCCGATGGCAGCCTGCTGGAACTCAACACAGATAGCGCGGTACGCCTGCGCTTCGATGCTGCCGCGCGGGTGGTCGAGTTGCTGCGTGGCGAGTTGTACCTGGTCAGCGGTGAGGATGCGGGCAGCCCCCGGCACCGGCCGTTGCGGGTGCGCACCGAGCTTGGCCAGTTCGAAGCGCTCGGCACTCGCTTCAGCGTGCGACAAAGCGCCCAGGCTTGCCGGCTGGGGGTGAGTGAAGGCGCGGTGCGGCTGCAACCTGTGCGCGGGGAGGGCGCGGTCGCCCAGGCCGGGGAGACCTGGGCGATGTTCGCCGACGGGGTGCAGCGCCTGCCGGGCAAGGCGGAAGACGCAGCGGCCTGGCGCGACGGCTTGCTGGTGGCGCGCGACATGCCGCTGGGGGAGGTGCTCGGGGAGCTGGGGCGCTACCGCAATGGTTACCTGGGGTGTGAGCCGCAGATTGCCCAGCGGCGGATCAGCGGCAACTTCAACCTCGACGACACCGACGCGACGTTGGCCTTCATTGCCCAGGCCCATGGGCTGCGGCTGCATGCTGTGACTCGCTACTGGGTGCGCATGGGGGCGTGAGCCCTGGGGCTGCTTTGCAGCCCATCGCGGGGCAAGCCCGCTCCTACAGGTACAGCGCCGTTTACAGAACCTGCTCGGTACCTGTAGGAGCGGGCTTGCCCCGCGATGGGCCGCAAAGCGGCCCCAACCCTGCGCCGAAAAATCTTCACCGATCCGTGAAGGGATTCCCGTTCTCGCCCGGCATACCCATCAGAACAACTCAATTGCCAACGAGATCCCACGTGACCCCACTGTCCCCACTTCGCACCGCCATCCGCCATGCCATGCTCTGCGCCAGCCTCGGGCTGGGGGCCGCGCCTTGCCTCGCCCTGGCCGCCACGCCTGGTCACAGCCAGGCCAGCTACGACCTGGCGTTGCCCGCTGGCTCGCTCGACGCCGCCCTCACCGCGCTGAGCCGCGCCACCGGGCTGAACATCGCCTTCTCACCTGCCGACCTGTCCGGCAAATACACCTCGGGCCTGCAAGGCCGCTTCAGCAGTGAGCAGGCCTTGCAGCACCTGCTCGCCGGCAGCGGCCTGTACGCGCAGCCCCAGGATACCGGTGGCTACCGGCTGGTGCCGATCCAGGGCCAGGTCGACACCCGCGCTGTGGCCCTGGACCCGACCAACGTAGTCGGCAGCGGCCTAGGCGCCAGCACCGAAGGCACCGGCTCGTACACCACCGGCAGCACCAGCATCGGCGGCAAGACTCAGCGCACCCTGCGCGAAACCCCGCAATCGGTGTCGGTCATGAGCCAACAACGCATGGCCGACCAGAACCTCACCAGCCTGACCCAGGTGCTCGACCAGACCACCGGCATCACCGTGGTCGGCGGCAACGACTCGAAGAACGAAATCTACTCGCGCGGCTTCGTCATCCGCAGCATCCAGGTCGATGGCGGCGCACCGATGCTGCGCAACGAAGCCTACGACACTCTGCCGGACATGACTGCCTATGACCACGTCGAAGTGCTGCGCGGCTCGGACGGCCTGTTCGGCGGCACCGGCGATCCGGGCGGCAGCATCAACCTGGTGCGCAAACGCGCATTGCCCTACAACCAGCTCAAGGTCAGCCAGTCGGCGGGCAGCTGGGACAACTACCGCACGGAAATCGACCTGACCGGGCCGCTGGCCTTCGACGGTGCGCTGCGTGGCCGGGTGGCGATGTCCTACGAGGACAAACAATACTTCTACGACAACGCCGACAGTGAAAAACACGTGGTTTTCGGCACCCTGGAGGCCGACCTCACCCCCGACACCCTGCTCACCGTGGGCGCTACCTATGAGTGGCGCGACATGGACGGCTACTGGGATCGCGGCTTGGTGCGCTACAAGGACGGCACGCCGCTGGGCACCTCGCGCAGTACCTCGTTGGCCGCCGAGTGGTCGGCCAACAACTACGAACGCAGCGACTATTTCGCCAAGGTCGAGCACGCTTTCAGTGACAACTGGAAGGCCAATGCCAGCTATACAAGAACCAAATTCGACTCCTCCCAGGACATCGGCGAGGTCAAGTCGTCGATCACCCCTGGGGTGGCCGATGGCGGGATCTTCTCGCGCTTCATCCGTGACTACAGCATCACCCAGGACCTGTTCGATACCAACGTTTCCGGCAAGTTCGAGGCTTTCGGCCTGCAGCACGAGCTGCTGCTGGGCGCCGACTATTCCCAGGTCAGCCGCGACTACGCCGACCATTCCGACCTGACCACGCCGAGCGACATCAACGTGCCGTTCGACCCCTCGACCGATGACGCGGGGTCGATGCCCAAACCGGCCAAGCCGGGTATCTATTACTACAACCCCGACTGGAACCAGCGTAAGACCGGCGCCTACGCGACCTTCAAGGCGCAACTGGCCGATCCTCTGCACCTGACTCTGGGCGCTCGCTACTCCGACTATCGCGACAACGTGCGTACCGTGGTGCCGAGCTTCAACGCTGATAGCCGGGTCAAGGAGAGCAATCGCGGCATCATCACACCGTTCGGCTCGCTGGTACTGGACCTCGATGAACAGTGGTCGCTCTACACCAGCTACGCCGAGATCTACCAGCCGCAGACCGCCTACCAGAGCTTCAGCGGTGCACCGCTCGACCCGATCGAGGGTGAAACCTACGAGTTCGGCACCAAGGGCGAGCTGTTTGGCGGGCGACTCAATGTGTCCTCGGCGATCTACTACACCAAGCGCCTGAACGAAGCCGTGAGCGTCGGTAACGGCTTCTACGAAGCCTCCGGCGAGGCCATCAGCAAGGGGCTGGACAGCGAGATTTCCGGCGAGCTGGCGCCGGGCTGGCAGGCCATGGTCGGCTACACCCTCAACTTCAACAAGCAGCGCTCGGGCAACACCACCAGCAACAACGGCAAGCCAACCAGCTCGCAGACGCCCAAGCACCTGTTCAAGTTCTTCACCACCTATCAGCTGCCGGGCGACTTCGAGCGCTGGAAGGTTGGCCTGGGCGCCACCATCCAGAGCGATAGCTACAAGAGCGGCACCGTGCAGCAACGCCTGCCCGATGGTGGCTTGAGCACGGCCGAATCCTACGCTTTCGAGCAGTCAGGCTACGCGGTGTGGAACGCGCTGGTGGAGTACAAGATCGACCAGCACTGGACCGCGCAGCTCAACGGCAACAACCTGTTCGACAAGACCTACTACCAGACCGTCAACTCCACCGATGGCGGCAACTGGTACGGGGCTCCGCGCAACTACATGCTGACCTTGCGCGGCACGTTCTAGTCGCGCACCACCACCGGTACCACGCGCACGAAGATCAGCTCGCAGACCAGCTCGACCAGGGTTTGCGTGATGACCGCCGCAGCGGCGAGCGTGCGCAGGTCTTCTGGCAGGGCCAGGGCCAGTGGCAGCACCACCAGCGAGTTGCGCGTCGCCGCGCTGAAGGTCACCGACCGCGCCTCGGCCACCGGCAGGCGCAGCAGGCGCGCCGACAGCAGGCCGAGCAACGGCGCGAGCAACATGAAGCACAGGTAGACCGGAATGACCGGCAGCAAGCGCTCGAAGTCGCGCATCACCACGGCGATCTGCGAGCCGATCACCACCACCAGTACCCACGCCATAGCAGGCACCGGCATCCAGGCCCAGGCGTCGTTCCATGCCGCCACCCAGCGATGCCGGCGGGCACTGGCGCTGGTCAGCACGGCCAGCAGCAGTGGCACCGCGATCAACAGCACGAAGGCTTCCACGAACGGCGTGACCGACAGCGCCACGGCGCCGCCTTCACCGAGGATCCAGGCCAGGTACACCGGCAGCAGCACCAGTTGCAGCAGCAACAGCACCGGCGTGGCGGCGAGGGTGAGGCGCGAGTCGCCCTTGCCGATGTGGGTGAACACCACCACGTAGTCGATGCACGGGGTCAGCAGCACCAGCAGGGCGCCGATCAGGATCGCCGGGTGCTCCACCAGGCCACGGGTCAGCGCCCAGACCAACAGCGGCACCAGCACGAAATTGGCCAGCAGCAGCGCGGCCATGAACCGCCGGTTGGCCACGCCCTGGCGCAGGTCGAGGAACGGGATCTGCAGGAACATCGCGTACATCAGTATGGCAATGGCTGGGGTTACCAGTGCCTGCAAGTGGCTGGCGGCACTGGGGGCCAGCAGGCCGAAGGCGGCGGCAGCGATGACGGCGGCGAAGTAGAGCGGGACCTGCCGGGTTTCGAGTTGGTCGCGGGTCAAGGGGACGTCCTGTGCGTGGGAGGGTGCAGGCACACAGGATAATGAGTCGGGCGGATCACGGCCTAGAAAAACTGCAGTGCCCCACTCACTGCTCCGTTTCAGCCACGGCCTCACTGCGCCGCTTGTTCCCAGCACCCGATGCTGCAGCCTGGGCGTGCTCTGCTCGCCGCGATTGCCGCCCAGCGGTTGAGGGTAGCTGTGCTTGGGGGGACGCAGGCTGCGCCGCACCGAACCACGCCGGCCACGAACTCTGGTGGCGGCTTTCGGCGCTGATGCAGGGGATCAGCCGCTGCGTCAGCACTGCAGTCTGGCCTACCGCCACGGCTGTGCGGTACTTGACGCTGTGGATGCACTCGCGGTCGCCGAACTCGCAGCGGTTCAGCGCGGTGCCACCGCAGGGGCCGTTGGCCAGTCCCTTCGGGCAGGTCTCCGGGCAGATGTACAAGGTGTCTTCCAGGCGACAACGGCCACAGGTGTCGCAGCCCACCAGCGGGCGCTTGGCGCTGCGTTCCAGGCGGTGCAGCACGCGGGCGCCACGGGGAGTGCTCCACAGGGGTTGCCGGACTGCCCAGCCAAAGGTCTTGCTCAGCCAGTTGCCTCGGCTGAACAACAGCGAATGGGCGCCATGTAGCAGGTGGTAACGGGCCTTTTCCTTGAACGACGCGTTGGCGCGGCTTTCGCCCAGCCGCCAGTCGGCTTCGGGCGGGTGGAACGTCACCGCCGGCAGGCCGGGCACCTGCCAGGCCGCAGCCCATTCGGGTGCCCATTGCTCGAGCGTGTGCAGGCGGCCTAGCCAGTGCTCCAGGCGTGCTTCCAGGGCCAGCAATTGCTCGACGGCATGAATGCCCGACAGGTGCACCCCGGCGTATCCCATCAACTTGACCCCGATGATCTGCAACGCCAGGCGCTCGACGCTACGGGCCTGGGCATGGGCCTTGGACACGGCCGCCTCGGCTTCGAGCATCGCCAGCATCGAGGGCGTCACCGTCACCCCGGCCACATGGTCGAGCATCGAGGCGCGGCCGTGGGTCAGGCTCATCAGGCAGGCCAGCAGCGGCTTGGGGTTCGGCTGGCGCTGCATCCACAACAGGGCTTCATGATGCTTGCGGGCATCGAAGCCCAGTTGCAGGGTGAGGAAGTCGGCGCCGGCGGCGAGTTTCTTCTCGGCCTTGAAATACTGCGCGCCGCCTTCTTCCTCTCGGTACTTGAACGGGTTGAGCGCCGCCCCCAGCAAAAAACGCGGGCAGGCCTGGCGGGCGATTTGCAACGCCGCGACCGATTCCAGGTAACGCACCGGGCGTTCGCCGGGTTGGTGCCCGGGCAAGCGGTCGCCCGTGAGAATGAGCAGTTGTTCCTGCCCGAGCGCCTGCATGCGCTGCAGTTGCGCCCGCAGATGATGTCCCTCGCGGTCCTTGCCGGAGAAGTGCGGCAGGGCGGGCACCGGCGTGGCGAAGCTGTCCAGGGCATCCAGCGGGGAGAGGTCCAGGGCGCTGGTCACGCGGTCGCCGATGGCCACGGTCAGGGGCCAGCCGCACAGCTGGGTTCGCGCCATGATCGCCTGCATGGCGGCGAAGCGCTCGGCAGAGGGCTTGGGCACGAACTCCATCACGCAGACGAAGGTGCGGTCTTGCAGCGCGGTTTTCAGCAGGCTCATGGCGCCGTATCACCGGGTAGGGACAGGATGCCAGTGTGCGCGCAAGTGAGGTTCAAGGGATTGTCCGGGGGCGCAAGGTGGTGCTCTGAACGAGACATCGGCAATGAAGGCTGCGATGGTTGTCATGAGTGAAACTTGATTTCATCTTAAATGAAATGAGTTTGTCTCAACATAACATCAGGCCGAAAATTGCCCTCATCATTTTCAAGATTTTTGAGGGGCGAGACATGGCACTGGCACACCACCTGGGCTTCCCGCATGACGGCTACGACCGCGAGCTGAACAAGGCCCAGGAAGCCTTCTGCAAGGGCGAGCTCGACGAAGCCGGCCTGCGGGCCATCGGTCGCGATCGGCGTGCCAGCCATTGGCAGTTGCAAATGGTCCCCGAATTCACCGAAGACCAGGACTTCGCCCTGAGCTGGGAGCAGTTGTTCGAGGAAGTGGAGGAGGCCAAGGCCCTCGGCCATGCGCTCAAACCAGTGGTGATCGGGCCGCTGACCTACCTGTGGCTGGGCAAGGCCAAGGGCGGCGACTTCGACAAGCTGGATCTGGTCGATCGCCTGTTACCGCTGTACGACCAGGTTTTCAACCGCCTGGCCGCGCAGGGCGTGGAATGGGTACAGATCGACGAGCCGATCCTGGTACTGGACCTGCCGCAAGAATGGAAAAACGCCTACGAGCGGGTCTACAACATCCTCCAGCGAGCTCCGCTGAAGAAACTGATCGCCACCTACTTCGGTAGCCTCGAGGAAAATCTGGGGTTGGCGGCCAACCTGCCGGTCGATGGCCTGCACATCGACCAGGTGCGTGCGCCGGAGCAGTACCTGACCATTCTCGACCGCTTGCCGGCCTACAAGATACTTTCCCTGGGGCTGGGCAACGGCCCTCATATCTCGGCCGGTGCCCAGGAGAAGGCGCTGCAGCATGTGGCCGAACGCCTGGGCGAACGGCTGTGGGTGGCGGCGGCCTGACGGCTACGGCGATGCCCCTTTCGCGGGCAAGCCCGCTCCCACAGAAGGGGACTGCCCCCAACAAGTTGAACACCAATCCAACCCTTTTGGGGGCACTGCCCCTGTGGGAGCGGGCTTGCCCGCGAAGAAGACAACGCGGTCAATCAGCCGATCAACGTTCGATCGCCAGCGCCACGCCCTGGCCCCCGCCAATGCACAGCGTGGCCAGGCCCTTCTTGGCATCGCGCTTGATCATCTCGTGCAGCAGGGTCACCAGCACCCGGCAGCCCGAGGCGCCGATCGGGTGGCCCAGGGCAATCGCACCGCCGTTGACGTTGACCCGCGCGGCATCCCACTGCAGCGCCTTACCCACCGCCAGCGCCTGCGCGGCAAAGGCTTCGTTGGCTTCGATCAGGTCCAGGTCGGCCAGGGCCCAACCGGCCTTGTCCAGGCAGCGCTGGGTTGCCGACACCGGGCCGATACCCATGATCGCCGGGTCCACGCCAGCGCTGGCATAGGCCGCGATCCGCGCCAGCACCGGCAGGCCCAGGGCCTTGGCCTTGGCCGCGCTCATCATCAGCACCGCTGCGGCGCCATCGTTGAGGCTCGAGGCGTTGCCAGCGGTCACGCTGCCGTCCTTCTTGAACGCCGCACGCAGCTTGGCCAGCGACTCGGTGGTGGTGTCGGGGCGCGGTTGCTCGTCGCGCGCGAAGACCTTGGGCTCGCCCTTCTTCTGCGGCAGCTCGATCGGGGTGATCTCGTCGCTGAAGCGCCCGGCTTCGATGGCCGCCACCGCCTTGCGCTGGGACTCTGCGGCAAATGCATCCTGCTGTTCGCGGGTCAGGCCGTACTGCTCCACCAGGTTCTCGGCGGTGATGCCCATGTGGTAGTCGTTGAAGGCGTCCCACAGGCCATCGGTGATCATGCTGTCGATCAACTGGCCATGGCCCATGCGCTGGCCGGTACGGGCCGAGGGCATCACGTAGGGGGCCAGGCTCATGTTCTCCTGGCCGCCGGCGATCACCACCTCGGCATCGCCACAGCGAATCGCCTGGGCCGCCAGGTGCAGGGCCTTGAGGCCCGAGCCGCAGACTTTGTTCAAAGTCAGCGCCGGTACGCTGTAGGGCAGGCCAGCCTTGATCGCGGCCTGGCGCGCGGGGTTTTGCCCGGCACCGGCGGTGAGCACCTGGCCCAGGATCACTTCATCGACCTGCGCCGGGTCCAGTTGGGTCTGCTGCAGCAGCTGCTTGATCACCGCAGCGCCCAGGTCGACGGCGGGCACGTTGGCCAAGGCTCCCTGGAAGCTGCCGATGGCGGTACGGGTGGCGGCGACGATGACCACGTCGTTCATGTTGTTGTTCTCCGTGCAGGGTGGTGCGCCGCGAAGGCGCGGTGTGTCGCCAGCATCGGCGGCTTTGGCTGATTTGTTAAGTTTGTTTTTCTGAGCGATTGATCTGAAAAGCCAATCAATCGACAGTTTTTGAATCCATTCCGCCAGCCCCGTAATATGTGTCGGATAACCTGCGGGGGTAGTCTCACCCTCTGAATCAATCGGAATCGCCGCTGGCGGCGCTTCCCCGGCATAAACCTGACGAGGTACAGACATTGGCCATCATTCATCCTAAGGTCCGCGGTTTCATCTGCACCACGACCCATCCGAAGGGCTGCGAGCTCAACGTCCGTGACCAGATCGAAGCCACCCGCAAGCTGGGCGTGCGCGAGGATGGCCCGAAGAAGGTCCTGGTCATCGGTGCTTCCAGCGGCTACGGCCTGGCAGCGCGTATCACCGCCGCCTTCGGCTTCAAGGCCGACACCCTGGGCGTGTTCTTCGAAAAGCCAGGTACCGAGACCAAGGCCGGCACCGCTGGCTGGTACAACGCTGCTGCCTTCGACAAGTTCGCCAAGGCCGAAGGCCTGTACAGCAAGTCGATCAACGGTGACGCTTTCTCCGACGAAGCTCGCGCCAAGGTCATCGAGCTGATCAAGAACGAAATGGGCGGCAAGGTCGACCTGGTGATCTACTCGCTGGCCTCGCCGGTGCGCAAGCTGCCACAGACCGGCGAACTGGTGCGCTCGGCGCTCAAGCCGATCGGCCAGCCATACAAGTCGACCGCCATCGACACCAACAAGGACACCATCATCGAGGCCAGCATCGAGCCGGCCACCGAGCAGGAAATCGCCGACACCGTCACCGTCATGGGTGGCCAGGACTGGCAGCTGTGGATCGACGCCCTGGCCGGCGCCGATGTGCTGGCCGAAGGCGCCCGCACCGTGGCCTTCAGCTACATCGGCACCGAGATCACCTGGCCGATCTACTGGCACGGTGCCCTGGGCCAGGCCAAGCAGGACCTGGACGAAACCGCGCTGCGCCTGGATCAGAAGCTGGCCGGCGAAGTGAAGGGCGGTGCCAACGTGGCGGTGCTCAAGTCGGTAGTCACCCAGGCCAGCTCGGCCATTCCGGTGATGCCGCTGTACCTGTCGATGGTCTTCAAGATCATGCAGGAAAAAGGCGTGCACGAAGGCACCCAGGACCAGCTGGACCGCATGTTCCGCGAGCGCATGTACCGCGCCGACGGCCAGCCTGCCCAGGTCGACGAGAAGCAGCGTCTGCGCCTGGACGACTGGGAACTGCGCGACGACGTGCAGGACGCCTGCAAGGCCATGTGGCCACAAGTGACCACCGAGAACCTGTTCGAGCTGACCGACTACGCCGGTTACAAGAAGCAGTTCCTCAACCTGTTCGGCTTCGAGCGCGCTGACGTCGACTACGACGAAGACGTGGCGACCGACGTACGGTTCGACTGCGTCGAGCTGTAAGCAAGCCTTTGACCGGGCACCTGTTTTGCGCAGGTGTCCGGTTCCCGCCAAGGCTTGTTAATATTCTGAAACAATTCTGCTGCTGGCCATCTGCTATGGCCGCCATCTATACAGCATCCAGGGGCTGGGCATTCTCGCCGTGGCCGAGGAGGCGTCGATGCGCGCATTGCAAAACCTACAAGAACGAATCAAGCGTAAAGGCCTCAAGCGTACCTTCAAGACGCTGTTCGAACGTTATGTGTTCTTCCATTGGGAACTGCTGTGGATGGAGCGCGACCTGGTTTCCCCGGTGCCGCCCTGCAGGCTCAAGGAGCACCCGCCGGTCAGCCTGGTGACCATTACCACCGCCAATGCCGATGCCTTCGCCCGTCACTTCGGCGACCGCGTCGAAACCATGCGCGAACTGGCAGCCGCCGGCCATACCGGGCACATGTACCTGGACGAGCAAGGCGATGCCGTGGCCTTCATCTGGGCCAGCGTGGTCGATTATCACGACAAGCACTACTACGGCTGCACCTTCCCGGTGAAGCCCGGCGAATTCTTCGAGTTCGGTGGCGAGATGATCCGCCGCTATTTCGGCAGCGAGCTTTCGGTCACCGCCCAGGTCGAGCTGTGGAACACCATGCGCGAAAAGGGCTGCCACAAGGTGGTGGACGTGGTCGAGACGCACAACGTGCCGGCCATGAAGCTGCACCTGCGCATGGGTTATCACGAGCAGGGGCGAGTGATGCACGTGTATGGCCTGTTCGGGCGCGTCAAGCTGTTCCGCGAAACACGCTACGACGGCTCGCGCCTGGAGGTGCTGCGCAAACCGGGTGTGGCGCGGGCGTTGCCGAGCGCATGAAGTGACCCCTCGTGGGTTTTGATGCTAGCGTGGGCGCACAACGACCGAGAGCGCGCCATGAGCAGCCTGACCCAACCCGCCACGCCTTTTCGCCAACCCGCCGCCGATGGTTACAGCCTCGGCGGTTTCTGCTGGCGGCATGCCGAGCCCAACCCCCAGCGGCCGCTGGTGATCATCAATGCCGCGACCTCGGTGCGTTGCCGCTACTACTCGCGCTTCGCCGACTTCCTGTTCGCCCAGGGCTGCGACGTAGTCACCTATGACTACCGCGGGATCGGCGAGTCGCGCCCGGCGTCCCTGCGCGGTTTCCAGGCCTCCTGGAGCGACTGGGGCCGGCTGGACTTCGAAGCCATGCTGGCACATGCCGCGCAGCACTTTCCCGGCCAGCCGGTGGATGTGGTCGGGCACAGCTTCGGCGGTTGCGCGGTGGGCCTGGCGCCCTCGGCGGGGCAACTGCGGCGGGTGGTGATGGTGGGGGCGCAGTTCGCCTACTGGCGCGACTACGCCGCCGACCAACGCTGGCGACTGCTGGGCAAGTGGCATGTACTGATGCCGCTGCTCACCGGCGTGTTCGGGTACTTCCCAGGCAAACGCCTGGGCTGGTTGGAAGACACCCCGGCGGGTGTGGTGCGCGATTGGACCACGCGGACCCCGCGCTATGAACAGCGGCCGAGCGGGCGACTGCTGGCAACGATGCCGTTCGCCCAGGTGCGCGCCGCGACCCTGGCCATCAGCCTGACCGACGACCCGTTCGGCACGGTGGTCGCCACCGAGCGCCTGCTGAACTACCTGGCACACGCCGAGCGCGTCCACCTGCGCCTGGCGCCTGTGGATATCTCAGTGAACGAGATAGGTCATTTCGCGTTTTTCCATGATCGCTTTCGCCACACCTTGTGGCCGATTGCGCTGGATTGGTTGCAGCGCGGCGGGCTGCGGGCGGGAGGGCCGGGGCAGGTCATCGCTTGAGCGATGCCCGTGCCCGGCCCCGGGCGCATCAGGCGTTGCGCGACAGCGGCTGGGCGGCGAAGGTGACGCCGGCCAGACCGTGCTTGATCAGCGCACGGATGTTGGCGTGATCGCTGCCCTCTGGGGTGGCCTGCACGCTGCGGTAGTGCTCGCCGAAGGCCAACAGGGCCTCCTGGTCGCTCAGGCCTTCCAGCAGGGCCAGGCCGAGGGTTTTGCACGAGCCTTCGTTCTGCCCGGCGGCGTTCTCCACGCCACCGTTGTTGAAGGCCTGGGGCTGGTAGCTGTAGTTGGCAGCAATGAAAGCCAAGGTGTCGGCGAAGGCATGTTCGCCACCGGCCAGGCTGGTGCGCAGGGTATTCAGATCAGTCACGAGGTTTTCCTTGTTCGAACGCCGCTTGTTGTTCGGCGCTGGCTTCTTTCTGGTATTGGGCTTTCCACTCGGCGTAGGGCATGCCGTATACCGCTTCACGGGCGTCATCCAGGGTCAGCTCGACCTGGCGCTCGTCGGCGGCGGCCTTGTACCACTTGGACAGGCAATTGCGGCAGAAGCCGGAGAGGTTCATCAGGTCGATGTTCTGCACGTCGGTGCGCTTTTGCAGGTGGTCGACCAGGCGCCGGAACGCGGCGGCTTCGAGTTCGAGCTGTTGCTGGGGAGTCATGATGTTCTCTCAGGTCATGCGGTTCTTCAGGTGGCGGCCACCGTTGATGACCACCTGGCTGCCGGTGCTGTACTGGCTGGCGAGCAGGTACTTGACCGTCTCGATCAACGGGCCGGCGCCGGGTTCGAATTCCAGCAGGGCCTTCTTCAGGGTTTGCTGGCGGTAGGCTTCGTCGCCGCCTTCCTTGAGGATCAGCAGGCCGGGCAGGATACCGTTGACACGCACGGCAGGCGCGTACTTTTCGGCGAAGGACAATACCATGTTCTGCAACGCCGCCTTGGTCGCGGCGTAGCCGATGTGGCTCTTGCTGCCGCGGGACGAGGTCTCGTCGCAGATGTGGATGATGTCGGCCTTGCCCACCTTGGCCAGCAGTTCGCCCAGCGCCAGGTTGAGGTGGTAGGGCGCCTCGACATGCAGGCGGAACATGGTGTCGAGGTTGTCCAGGCCATCGTCGAGCCACAACGAGGCGTTGTGGATGACTGCCCGCAAGCCATCGTAGTGGCTGTACAGGTGATCGATCAGCGCCTGGCGGTCGCTGGCCCGGCACAAGTCGGCCTGGAACTGCACGATGTTCGGGTGCGCGGGTTGCGCTTGCACGGTGCGGCTGGCACTGACCACGGTATGGCCAGCCTGCGCCAGCTCTAGCGCCAGGGCCAGGCCGACACGCTGGCTGGCACCGGTGATGAGGATTGGACTGTTCATGTCGGGACGGTCAACTTGTCTGTCGTTTCATCGATGGCCCAGCATACCCGAACTGTTTCCCCGTTGTTATGGCACCGGGGCAATGGGGAGCTGTTTCCCTGTTGCGTCGAAACATGTCGTAGACTATTTGGCACATTCATGGAGATGGTGCAGGCAATGAACAATCAGGTACCGGCCTTGCTCGAAACAGCCGGGCTGATCCATCAGGACCTGTTCCCGATCCGTGAAGTGGCGCGGCTGACCGGCGTCAACCCGGTCACCCTGCGCGCCTGGGAGCGCCGCTACGGCCTCATCCAGCCCACCCGCACGCAGAGCGGCCACCGCTTGTATTCGCAAGCCGACATCGACGACATCCGCCGTATCGTGGGGTGGCTCGAGCGCGGTGTGGCGGTCAGCAAGGTGGCCGGCATCCTGGCGCAGGGCCAGGCGCGTGAGGGTGCGTGCACGGTCAACAGCGACCGCCAGGCCCAGGTGCGCGCGGCGCTGCAGCGCTTCGACCGAGGCCAGCTGGATCGTCTGTTCGACCAGGTGTTCGCCAGCCATACCCTGGACCAGGTGTTCGCCGATGTGTTCATGCCGGTGTGGCACGACCTGGCAGCGGGGCATCGCGCCTTCGGTCGGGCCAGTGAATGGCTGTTTCTCGATCAGTTCCTGCGCGAGCGGGTGCTGGCCAGGCTGCAGGTCGCGCGCATCGCCGCCAGGCGGCAGATACTGCTGGCGCCGCTGTCGGCCCAGTGCCATGAACTGGAACTGTTGGTGGCCAGCCTGTTACTGACTGCAGACAACCTTTCGGTCATGCCGTTGGCACTGGGCCAGCCCTTGGATGAGCTGACCTTGCTGAGCGAGCGGATCCGGCCCGATGCCCTGGTGCTGTATGCCAACCAGGCGCCCAGTGCAGAGCTTTGCAGGCGCATGGAGCGTTTGGCGCAGGGGTTGCAGTGCCCGCTGTTACTGGCCGGGCATGCGGCGGACGTGGCACAGGAAAGCCTGGCCGCAAGCCCGGTGGTGTGCCTGGGAAGTGAGGGGGCGGTGATGCGTCGACGCCTGGAACGGTACCTGGCGGGTCAGCTCGATACCTGATCGTGCAGTTCCGGGTGCGCCTCGCGGTGGGCCTGGAGGATGTACTCGCGCAGTCGCTCGATTTCATCGCTCGGGGTACGGCCAAGGTCATAGGCGGCAAGGTCGGCGCCGATACGCCGGCGCAGCACGCCGTGCAGGCTGATCGGGGCGATCCCGGCGGGGGAGAACTGCAGGACGAAACGAGCAGGGGCCTTGGCTGGGCCGCGGACCTCGACCAGAGCTCCCTTGAAGGAAATATCCCGTACCCAGAGACCCACGGCCTGGCCCCGGGTGTTGCGCAGCGCGCAGGGCGTCTCCATCGACAACCGCCAGGGGCGTCGCGAGGGCCCATCCTCGTAGATTTCCGGCGAGCCGACCTGCAGATGCAAGGCATGGAATTCGTCTTCGACCAGTTGCAGTGGGAAGCTGATCTGCTGGTTGTTGAATTGGGCCTGCAGGGTGACCTGTTCGTTGGCGACCAGGCGGGTGAGCAGCGTCTGGATGCGATGATCGCCATTGACCAGCAGGCTCGACATGGTATCGGCCAGGTTCAATTGCGGCATCTGTTGCATGTTTTGGATGAAGTCCAGCTCGTCCTGGGTCAGGAGCGCGTCTGCTTGCATGGTCGAACTCTGCGGTGGCGATTTCTTCATGGGCATTGACCGCGTTCGATGGGCTTGGTTCAGGCGCGTTCGTCGGAATGCGAAGTGGACCGCAATTCGGCCAGCGCTCGCTCGAGTTCGACCTGGCGGCTGACGTCCTTCTGGATACCGATGAAGTACGTGCGCTGCTCGCTGGCATGCCTGACCGGGGTGATCGACAGCTCGTTCCAGAAGGCGCTGCCGTCCTTGCGGTAGTTGCGCAGCACTTCGCGGCATGGCCGGCCTTCGGCCAGGGCCTTGCGAATCCGCGCGCGGCCAAGCTGGTCGCGGTCGTCGGCCTGCAGGAAGCGGCAATCCTGGTACAGGATTTCATCCCGGCTGTAGCCAGTGAGGCGCTCGAACGCGGCATTCGCGTAGATCAGGATGGTGTCGTCACCTTCCTGCTCGGCGACCACGATGCCGTCAATCGAGGCATCGACCATGGATTGCAGAAGTTGCGCGTTGATCATTCACCGGCCACTGGATAAAGAGAGGACTTTGGTAGAAGCGTTCTGTCAGCAGTGTTGGATGCTAGTATCCTACGTTTTCAGTCAGTTTCGGAATCCTCTCCCTGATGAAAGTCGTCATTATTTCCGGCTCGGTCTATGGCACCGCCGAAGAAGTCGCCCGCCATGCACAAGGCCTGCTCAAGGCCGCAGGTTTCGATGCCTGGCACGCTGCCCGGGCGACCCAGCAGGACATCGAAGGCTTCGCCCCCGAGGCGTTCCTGGCGGTGACCTCGACCACCGGCATGGGCGAACTGCCGGACAACCTCATGCCGCTGTACAGCAGCCTGCGCGACAGCCTGCCTGCGGCCTGGCGCGGCCTGCCAGGCGCGGTGATCGCCCTGGGCGACTCGAGCTATGGCGATACCTACTGCGGCGGTGGCGAGCAGATGAGTGAACTGTTCGCCGAGCTGGGGCTGCGCGAAGTCCAGCCCATGTTGCGCCTGGACGCCAGCGAGACCGTCACCCCCGAGGCCGATGCCGAGCCCTGGTTGGCCGATTTCGCCCAGGCGCTGCGCGGTTGAGCGGTCACTGACGGGGTTGGTGCACGGTTCGCCCCACCACGGGTGGCCATGGCGCTCTGACCGTTCGAGCCACTGACTCGCTCAGTCATCAAGCTGGCTGGAAACGCAAGTTTCTCCGCACCGGCTGCTGGTTAGACTCTGCCTCGACATAGTGCACAAGAAAGTGCCGAGGTGAATTGCAATGACCGCAGCCTTGCCGTATCCCGTCAACCCACTCCAACCGGGGCCACTGTGATGGCTTTGGCCGAGATCCCACTGTGCGTGTGGCGAACCCGGGGCCAGAGCTTCTCGTTCCGAGGGCAGCACATTCGCTTCTGGACGGCAGGGCAGGGCGAGCCCCTGCTTCTGCTGCACGGTTTTCCCACTGCCAGTTGGGACTGGCATTACCTGTGGGCACCACTGGCCCAGCGTTTTCGCCTGATCGCCTGCGACATGCTTGGCTTCGGCGATTCGGCCAAGCCGCTCAACCACGACTATAGCCTGATGGAGCAGGCCGACCTGCAGCAGGCCTTGCTCGGTCACCTGAACATCGAGCAACCGGTGCATCTGCTGGCCCACGACTATGGCGGTAGCGTGGCCCAGGAGTTGCTGGCCCGGCATCACGAGCAGCGTGCCGACATCGCCAGCTGCGTGTTTCTCAACAGTGGCCTGTTCCCGGAAAGCTGCCAGGTGCTGCTGGTGCAAAAACTGCTGTTGAGCCCCCTGGGCTGGCTGGTCGGGCGCTCGTTCGGGCGTGACGACCTGGTGCGCAATGTCACCCAGATCTACGGCCCGTGCACCCATCCCAGCGAAAGCGCGCTGGACGATTGCTGGAGCTTGATCACCTCGAATCGGGGCCAGCGCATCCTGCACAAGCTGGTGGGCTACCTGCCGGAGCGGCGGGTGCACCGTGAGCGCTGGGTGGGGGCGCTGCAGGGCGATGGGGTGCCGTTGCGCATGATCAACGGCGTGGTCGACCCGGTGTCGGGGGCGCGCATGGTCGAGCGCTATCGGCAACTGGTACCGGCTGCCGACACCGTACAGTTGCAGGGCATTGGCCATTACCCGCATACCGAGGCGCCGGTGCAGGTGCTGCGCCATTACCTGGCCTTTCGTGAACAGCAACTGAGCATGAGCGCGCCGTTGCTGGCCTGGTCTTGAGCAAATGTCAGGCAAAAAAAAAGGCCGCTGCAAATGCAGCGGCCAATCGAGACGTTAGATCAAGGAGCTTCAAAATCAACGTCGGTGAACCTCGCTGGCATGAAAGGCGGGGGGGAGTGCCCTTCGTGCCGGCCAGTGAGTTAAGAATAAGCGCCTGATCCCGTGGGAAAAATAGTCGCTTATGACATTCACCTTTACGTTTCGGGTAAAAGTGCCGACGCCGCTCAAGCCGTCGGCGAATAGCCCATGCGCCAGCTGGCTTCCCGCGCAGCGGCCAGCAGCCGTTGCGCCGCCGGGCCTTGCTCGTCGGCATGGAAGATCGACGTCGGCCCGACCACCGTCATCACCGCAGCGATCTCGCCCATGGCGTTGAACACGGGTGCCGACAAGGCATCGACCCCCGGCATCAACAAGCCGTGCACGTGGTGCAGGCCGCGCTCGCGGATGCCGGCCAGCAGCGCTTGGTAATGCTCCGCGCTTTGCCCTAGCGCCATCAGTTCACGGTCGCGCAGCTCCACGGTTTCGCGGGCCGGCAGGTAGCTGGCGAATACCAGCCCGGTGCTCGAACTGAGCAATGGCAGCACCGACCCGATCTGCGTCACCACCGTGACGGCGCGTACCGCTGGCTCGATGGTGACCACGGTCGCGCCCTGGTTGCCCCATACCGCCAGGAAGCAACTTTCGTTGAGGGCATCGCGCAGCTGCGACAGCGGCAGCGCGGCCACCTTCAGCACATCGATGCTGCCCAGCGCCGCCAGGCCCACGCGCAAGGCCTCGCGCCCCAGCGCATAGTGATTGGTGGCGGCGTCCTGCTCGGCGAATCCACTGGCGATCAGTGCTTGAAGGTAGCGGTGGACCTTGCTCGCCGGCATCTGCACGTGCTCGGCCAGGCGCGACAACGAGGTAGACGGGGAGAGCTCGGCAAGGGCCTTGAGGATATCCGTGCCGACTTCCGCCGAGCGGACTTTCTGCTTGCCGTTGTCGGCGGGGGAGCTGGCTTTGGCCATGGCGATGAGGGTTTCCGCAATCTTCGGGTCGCGCCTTTATAGCTTGACGTCCGGTCGCTAGCAAATTACGTTATTCGTAATTCGATTACGATAAAAATAATTGCAGCGTCCGGAGGCAGCGATGAACCGCGACACCGACCTTCAGTACCTGAGCGGCTTTGGCAACGAATTCGCCAGCGAAGCACTGCCGGGAGCGCTCCCGGTGGGTCAGAACTCCCCGCAACAGGCGCCCTATGGGTTGTATGCCGAATTGTTGTCCGGCACCGCCTTCACCATGGCACGCAGCGAGTTGCGCCGTACCTGGCTGTACCGTATCCGCCCCTCGGCGCTGCACCCGCGCTTCGAGCGCCTGACCCGCCAGCCGGTCAGTGGTCCTTTGGGGGCCGCCACGCCCAACCGCCTGCGCTGGAACCCTCAGCCGATCCCGAGCGAGGCCACCGACTTCATCGAAGGTTGGCTGCCGATGGTGGCCAACGCACCCGCCGACAAGCCGGCTGGCGTCAGCATCTACATCTACCGCGCCAATCGCTCGATGGAGCGGGTGTTCTTCGATGCCGATGGCGAGCTGCTGCTGGTGCCCGAGCAGGGGCGGCTGCGCATCGCCACCGAACTGGGCGTGCTTGAGGTGCAACCGCAGGAAATCGCGGTGATTCCGCGTGGCATGAAGTTCCGCGTCGAGCTGCCCGACGGCCAGGCCCGCGGCTACATCGCCGAAAACCATGGCGCGCCATTGCGCCTGCCCGACCTGGGCCCGATCGGCAGCAACGGCCTGGCCAACCCGCGCGATTTCCTGACCCCGGTGGCGCATTACGAAGAGGCCAGCGGGCCGGTGCAGTTGGTGCAGAAGTTTCTCGGCGAGCACTGGGGCTGCGAGCTTGCCCACTCGCCGCTGGACGTGGTGGCCTGGCATGGCAGCAACGTGCCCTACAAGTACGACCTGCGCCGTTTCAACACCCTGGGCACCGTCAGCTTCGACCACCCCGACCCTTCGATCTTCACCGTTCTGACCTCGCCGACCAGCGTGCATGGCCTGGCCAACATGGACTTCGTGATCTTCCCACCGCGCTGGATGGTGGCCGAGAACACCTTCCGTCCACCGTGGTTCCACCGCAACCTGATGAACGAATTCATGGGCCTGATCCACGGCGCCTACGATGCCAAGGCCGAAGGGTTCCTGCCTGGCGGGGCGTCGCTGCATGGCGTGATGAGCGCCCACGGCCCTGATGCCGACACCTGCCACAAGGCCATCCACGCCGAGCTGGCGCCGCACAAGATCGACGACACCATGGCCTTCATGTTCGAGACCAGCCAAGTGCTGCGCCCGAGCGGCGAGGCGCTCGCCTGCCCGCAATTGCAGGCCGACTACGATAGTTGCTGGGCCACGTTGCCGAGCACCTTCAACCCGAACCGGAGATAACCCATGAACCACACCGCCAATGCCCGCAGCTGGGTCGAGCACGCCAACGGGCACAGCGACTTCCCGCTGCAGAACCTGCCGCTGGGTATCTTCAGTCGCCCAGGGGAGGCGCCGCGTTGTGGCGTGGCCATCGGCGATGCCATCCTCGACCTCGAGGCCGTGCTTGCCGCCGGTCTGTTCGAAGGCCCGGCCAGGAGCGCCGTCGAAGCGACCCGCGGCGGCGCCCTGAATGCCTTCTTCGCGCTGGGGCGTGAGGCCCGCGTCGCCCTGCGTGAACGCCTGCAGGTGCTGCTCGGCGAGCACAGCGAGCACCAGGACGCGCTGGCCCCGGCGCTGCATCGGGCCAGCGACTGCCAGATGCACCTGCCGGCCAAGGTCGGCGACTACACCGACTTCTACGTCGGTATCCAGCACGCCACCAATGTCGGCAAGCTGTTCCGCCCCGACAACCCGCTGCTGCCCAACTACAAATACGTGCCCATCGGTTACCACGGTCGCGCCTCGACCTTGCGCCCGTCCGGCACAGACGTGCGCCGACCCAAGGGCCAGACCTTGCCCGCCGGGCACTCGGTGCCGACGTTCGGCCCCTGCGCACGCCTGGACTACGAGCTGGAGCTGGGCATCTGGATCGGCCAGGGCAACGCCATGGGCCAGGCCATCGACATCGCTGCTGCCGACCAGCACCTGGCCGGGCTGTGCCTGCTCAACGACTGGTCGGCGCGGGATATCCAGGCCTGGGAATACCAGCCGCTGGGCCCGTTCCTGTCGAAGAGCTTCATCACCACGTTGTCGCCCTGGGTGGTCACCGCCGAGGCCTTGGCACCGTTCCGTTGCGCGCAGCCGGCCCGACCGCAGGGCGACCCGCAGCCATTGGAGTACCTGCTCGATGCCAAGGACCAGGCCCAAGGCGCGTTCGATATCGAACTGGAGGTGCTGCTGCTGACCCAGCGCATGCGCGAACAGGGCTTGCCCGCCCACCGCCTGGCCCTGAGCAATACCCTGAACATGTACTGGACCGTGGCCCAACTGATCGCCCACCACAGCGTCAATGGCTGCCAGCTGCAGCCTGGCGACCTGTTCGGCTCGGGTACCCTGTCGGGCCCGGACGCCGGCTCGTATGGCAGCCTGCTGGAGGTCACCGAGGGTGGCAAGCACCCGGTGGAACTGGCCAGCGGCGAAGTGCGCAAGTTCCTCGAGGACGGCGACGAAGTCATCCTGCGCGCACGCTGCAAGCGTGACGGTGTGGCCAGCATCGGCTTCGGCGAGTGCCGTGGCACGGTGGTGGCGGCCAACTGAGGAGGGCCTGGTTATGGAGCTGTATGGCTACTACCGGTCCACCTCCTCGTACCGGGTGCGCATCGCCCTGGCGCTCAAGGGCCTGGATTATCAGGCGCTGCCGGTCAACCTGCTCAAGGGGGAACAGCGCGGTAGCGATTACCTGGCGCTCAACCCCCAGGGCAGGGTGCCCGCGCTGCGCACCGACCAGGGGGACCTGCTGCTGCAGTCGCCGGCGATCATCGAGTACCTCGAAGAGCTGCAGCCGCAGCCCGCCTTGCTGCCGGCCGACCCGGTCGGGCGGGCGCGGGCGAGGGCGGTGGCGGCGATCATCGGCTGTGATATCCACCCGCTGCACAATGTCAGTGTGCTCAACCGGCTGCGCGCGGCAGGGCAGGACGAGGCGCAGGTCAACGCCTGGATCGGCCACTGGATCGGCCAGGGGCTGGCGGCGGTGGAGCAGTTGATCGGTGACCAGGGCTTCTGTCTTGGCGCCGAGCCGGGCTTGGCCGACCTGTACCTGATACCGCAGGTATACGCGGCCGAGCGCTTCAACATCGACCTCGGCGGCTATCCAAGGATTCGCCGGGTGGTGGCGCTGGCGGCGGAGCATCCGGCGTTCATCGTGGCGCACCCGTCACGGCAGGTGGACACCCCGGTTCAGTGAATCGAGCGGTTGACCGCAGGGAGCTGGCCGATGCGGTCGGCCAGCTTCAGGCGTTGCACTGGATCGTCGGTGAGCAACAGCGCATGCTCCAGGTCGAAGCGTTCGGCTTGGGGGCATTCCAGGTGCTGGTAGAGCGAGGCGCGTGCCAGATAATCGGCCACTTGCACCGGGCCGAGTTGCATCACCCGTTCG
Organism: Pseudomonas sp. S31; assembly: GCF_016648105.1. Taxonomy (GTDB): domain Bacteria; phylum Pseudomonadota; class Gammaproteobacteria; order Pseudomonadales; family Pseudomonadaceae; genus Aquipseudomonas. The sequence goes on from NZ_JACVVE010000006.1 coordinate 88,597, forward strand.
GCATCGACCAGCGCCGCCAGGTGATTGCCCTCGCTGGTGTGCAGTTGGCGCAGGTTGCGTGACAGGCGCTGGAGCATCTGCAACGGGGTGATGGCGCGCAGGTGCTCGGCGCTCAGCGTTACTTGCGGGCCGAACTGGCGGGCGAGTAATTCGCGGCAGTCGGCGGGGTACAGGCGTCGGCCACCGCAAGGGTCGAGCAGATGATCGGCACCGGGTACGCGCAGCAGGAAGTGGCCGGGAAAACCTACGCCCTCCAACGGAATCGACAAGCGCTGAGCCAGTTCCAGAGCCAGGATGGCCAAGCTCAGGGGCTGGCCACGACGGCGTTGCAGGACTTTGTCCATCAACGCCACCTGCGGGCGCAACGGATGGTATTCGTCCTGTTGGAAGCCGTGCGCGTTCAGCTGGCGCAATAGCGGCTGGGCGAGTTCGGCCAGGGGCAGGATGGGCAGGCGGGCACTGACATCGCGTTGCAGGTCGCGAAGCGTGGCCAGGCCCGTGGCGGGCTCCACGCTACGGTCGTGCTCGACGGCGATCCACAAGGCAGCTTCCAGCAGGGCGACAGGCTCGCGCTCCAGGCAGGCCAGGCAGGCTTGACGTGGGTTCATGAATTTCTCCGCACACGTCTAGATATTTAGCCCTGGCAGCGGTATTCGTCCAGTGGTCCGCTGGCCACGTATGCTGTAGGACGATGCCTATACTGGTGAGAGCACCTCTAGGGGGAGCCCATTGATGTTCGCGCTGATGCAAAGCACCCGTACCCAGTCCCTGCACCTGTTCATCGACCCGAGCACAGGTCTGAAGGCCGTGGTGGCTATCCACAGCGAACACCTGGGGCCGGCGATGGGCGGCTGCCGCTACCTGCCTTACGCCGATGACGAAAGCGCCATGGCCGATGCCATTCGCCTGGCCCAGGGCATGAGCTTCAAGGCGGCGTTGGCTGGCTTGGCGCTGGGCGGCGGCAAGGCGGTGATCATGCGCAACCCGCATGTGGAGAACCGTGCCGCACTGTTCGAAGCCTTCGGGCGCTTCGTCGATACCCTGCAAGGCCGTTTCATCACTGCGGTCGACAGTGGCACCTCGACCCTGGACATGGACTGTATCGCCCAGTCCACGCCGCATGTCACCAGCACCACGGCCTCGGGCGACCCCTCGCCGCACGCGGCCATGGGTGTTTTCGCCGGGATTCGCGCCACGTCGATGGCGCGTCTGGGCAGCGATAACCTGGAAGGGCTGAGGGTGGCGGTGCAGGGCCTGGGCAATGTTGGCTATGCCCTCGCCGAGCAACTGCACGCGGCGGGTGCCGAGTTGTTGGTGAGCGACCTGGACCCAGGCCGTGTACGCCTGGCGGTGGAGCAGTTCGATGCGCGGCCGGTACCCAACGAAGCGTTGCTGAGCACGCCGTGCGATATCTTCGCCCCCTGTGGCGTGGGCCCGGTGCTCACCGGGCAGAGCGTGATGCAGCTACGCTGCGCGGCGGTGGCGGGAGCGGCGAACAACCAACTGACCACGTTACAGGTGGCGGACCAGCTCGAAGCCCGAGGGATTCTGTATGCGCCTGACTATGTGATCAATGCCGGTGGGTTGATCTACGTGGCGCTGCGCCACCGAGGCGAAGAGCTGGGCACCATCACCGCGCACCTGGCGCGGATTCCTTCGCGGCTGACCGAGGTGTTCGCCCATGCCCAGGCGGAGAAGCGTTCGCCGGCCCGGGTGGCGCAGATGTTGGCGGAGCGGTTGTTGTATGGGTGACCGGGAACGGTGTCGCCTGTACTGGCCTGTTCACCGGCAAATACACCGTTGGCTTTATTCCGCCGCCGCCCCATCGAGCAATTCGGCCAGCGCGTCCGGCTGGCTCTTGAACGCACGCGCAAACACATCGCGGTTCTTGGCCATGTAGATACCCGCTTCCTCGACCTGCTGCTCGGTCAGCGAAGGTACTGCCTTGTGCAGCACTTCGGCCAGGCGCTCGGCCAGTTCGAGCATCTTGTCATGACGATCTGCTTCGGCCTTATCCATGAACAAGCGCTCCGGGTCGCGGCTGCTGCGGTACACCACTTCGACGGCCATTCATCACCTCTATGCCTTTTTGCTGGTTGGTACGACAAATACTGTATGCGTATACAGTAATGGCATTTGCCACCTTTGCGCAACCACAAAAGCGTAGCCCAGCGGTGCCTTGCGGCAATCGGTCGCCTTCCAAGTCAGGGGCCTGGCCCTTTAACTGCATGGCAAAAGCGTCACAGCCGTGGCGCACACTCCTTCATGTCGTATCGGGGAATCGGACATCGTGAACATCAAATGGGCTGAAAAGCTGCGCAAGGGCCTGCATGGCTCGGCGGACTCGCTGGGCAATCTGTGCGTGGAGGCGTTCCACTACCTGGCATTGTTCGGCATCGGCGCGATCACCGCCTACGCGGCGGTGGAGACCTTCCTGGACATGCTGGGCAAGGGTGGGATCAGTGTCGATGACATCCTGCTGCTGTTCATCTACCTGGAGCTGGGTGCGATGGTGGGCATCTACTTCAAGACCAACCACATGCCGATCCGCTTCCTGCTGTATGTGGCGATCACCGCGCTGACGCGCCTGCTGATCGGCGACGTATCGCACCACAAGGCGCCGGACGAAGGCCTGCTCTATCTGTGCGGGGGTATCCTGCTGCTGGCGTTCTCGATCCTGGTGGTGCGCTATGCCTCGTACCGCTACCCCTCGACCAAGGTGCTGGACGCCAACGGCAAGGAAATCGACGAAGGCAAGTGACCTCAGTTGGCCATGCCCAGCGCCGAGAACGGCTGCGCTTCCTGGCGGCTGTCGCGGGTCAGGGCGGCCAGTACCTGCAAGGGGTTCTGGCCAAGCTCGATGGCCAGGCCCAGGCGGATGCTGTCGATCACCCGTTGCAGGCGCACCGGGTCGTTGCGCTGGGCCTGGCTGATCAGGCGCTTGGCAACCACGCCAGCGTCGTCGGAGAGGGTCAGCATGATGCTCCCGTCCAGGCGTTCGATGCTCAGGTTCACACGGTATTCCGGGGCGAAGGCGTCGCTGATCTGGTCGAATGGATTGTGCATGGTCGAAATCTGCAAATGAATGACTGCAGGAATTGACTGGGCAATCGACAGGTTGGTTCAGCCCCGTTGATCGCTGCAAACGAAAACGCCCGGCACAAGGCCGGGCGTCGTGGGGCTGGCGGTCAGGCCTCCGGGTCGCTGATCTCCAGGGCGCCGCGCTTGCTGCGCAGCTTGCCGTAGAAGTGTTCCAGGGCGTTGTTCAGCTTGCTGGCGGCGCCGTCGACGGCCTGGTCCAGCGAGCCTGCGGTATGGGTGACGGAAATCGGCTGGTGGCCTTTGGGGCGAGCTTCGATCTGGCAGCGTTTGTCATGCGGGCCGGGCTTGGCGCCGTTCTCGTCGCGCAAATGCACCTCAAGGCGGGTGAGGCTGTCGTCATAGCGCTCGAGTGTGCTTTCCAGCGTTGCGCGGACCCACTCGTTGAGCCGGATGTTGCCTTCGATATGGTTGCTGCTGTTGACCTGGATTTGCATGATTCAATCCTTATTCAGCTTGCTCGCATGGAGGCGCGCCTAGGCCCTTGAAGGCCCTGATGTTTCTGCGCCTCTTGACTCTAAGGTCAGGCAACGGCGAAGCGAATTCAAGCCCCTTGTGAAAATAAATTTCCTGTTGCAAATAGGCCATTGCAGACCTTTGATGCCTATGGGCTTTGCTTGTGAGAATTCAAATCATTATTATTAGGGCCCGATTTTTCGCGAACCCCGCCATGAAAAGCAAAGCCGGCCCTTCACTGAGCTACCGCCTGGGCGTCACCTCACGCAGCCTGGCCGCTTTGCTCGGCGGCTACCTGCTGGCGTCCATGGCCAGTATCGCCATCACGTTGCTGGCACCGATGACCCGGGTGGACGCGACCATGACCGGCATGATGCTGTCGTTCGTGTTCTACCTGCTAGCCTTCATCTGGTGCTTCGCCTGCCGCAGTGCCTGGCGCGCCTGGCTTGGCGTGCTGCTGCCGAGCCTGCTGCTGGCGTTGGTCAACGGGTTCGCCTACTGGATGAAGACACCATGAAGGAAGGCTTCCGTCAGGCCATGGCCTGGTTGCATACCTGGACCGGCTTGATCTTCGGCTGGCTGTTGTTCGCCATCTTCCTGACCGGCACGCTGTCGTATTTCAAGGATGAGGTGAATCACTGGACCCACCCGGAAATCCGCCGCCATGCGCTCGACCCGCAGGCCAGCCTGGGCCTGGCCCAAGGCTACCTCGAACGCAACGCGGGGCACTCCGAGAGCTGGATGATCCAGTTGCCCAACGAGCGTGAAGCCGCGATCAGCGTGGGCTGGCGCGACCCCAACGGTGGCCGCCGTGGGTTCGTCCAGAAGTCGCTCGACGCTGCCACCGGCGAGCCCGTCGAGGCGCGCGAAAGCCGTGGCGGCGAATTCTTCTACCGCTTCCATTTCCAGCTGGAGATGCCGCACCCGTGGGGCCGCTGGCTGTCGACCTTCTGCGCCTTCATCATGCTGCTCGGCCTGGTCACCGGCATCATCACCCACAAGAAGATCTTCAAGGAGTTCTTCACCTTCCGCCCAGGCAAGGGCCAGCGTTCCTGGCTGGATGGCCACAATGCCATCGGCGTGCTGGTGCTGCCGTTCCACCTGATGATCAGCTACAGCAGCCTGGTGCTGTTCATGTACATGGTCATGCCGGCCAGCATCATGGCCAGCTACGACGGCAACCCCAACGGTTACTTCGCCGAGTTGTTCGGCCGCGACGAAGCGCCCAAGCTGGCCAACGTCGCCACGCCGCTGGTCCCGCTGGGCGGTCTGTATGCCCAGGTCCAGGCGCAGGCGCCAGGGGCGCGCATGGGTTACATCCAGGTGCAGAACCCGGGGGATCGCAATGCCCGGGTCACTTTCACCCAGTCCGCCGCCGACCACGTGCCCTATCGGCGCAGCGCCAACTGGACGTTCGACGGCGCCAGCGGTTCGATGCTCGGCCAGGGCGTGCCGGAAAGCGCGACGATGCTCACCGGCTTCAGCTTCGCTGGCCTGCACATGGGCAGCTACGCGGGGCCTTGGTTGCGCTGGCTGTACTTTGCCTTCGGCCTGGCCGGCACTGCGGTGATCGGCACCGGCCTGGTGATGTGGCTGGGCAAGCGCCAGCTCAAGCATGCCAAGAGCGAGCGCCTGCCGGGCGAGCTGCGCCTGGTCGAGGTGCTCAACATCGCGAGCATGAGCGGGCTGCTGCTGGGCGTCGCCGCGTTCTTCTGGGCCAACCGGCTGCTGCCGAGCGGGTTGGCGGGGCGTGCCGACTGGGAGGTCAACCTGTTCTTCCTGGCCTGGGCGTTGTCGTTGCTGCATGCCGCCCTGCGCCCGGGCCGCCGCGCCTGGGGCGAGCAACTGGCGCTCGGGGCGCTGGCCTTTGCCGCGCTGCCCGTGCTCAACGGGCTGGTCACCGGGCAGGGTCTGAACCACTCGCTGCCGGCAGGCGACTGGGCCATGGCCGGTTTCGACCTGACCGCATTGGCTGCCGGGGCGTTCCTCGCCTGGGCCGCCAGCAAGATGCTGCGCGCGCCCACGGTGTCTGCCAAACGCCCGCCGCGCGCAGCCCGTGTGGCCGCTGAAACGGTCGAGGTGAAATGATGCTGAGCGTCGCCTTGATCGGCTATGCGGGTTTCGCTGCCCTGTGCCTGGCCATGGAAAAACACGCCGCCGAACTGCTCGGGCGCAAGCCGGGTCATGCCGTTCTGCGCGGGTTGCGCATTGGAGGCTGGGTGTTGTTGGTGCTGGCGCTGGTACTGTCGGTGCAGGTGCGTGGCTGGGCCCACGGCCTGGTGGAGTGGATCGCGGTGTTGATGGCCGGCGTCGCCCTCTGGGTGTTCGGCCTGCCGTATCAGCCTCGGTTACTGCTGGGCCTGGCCGCTGCCAGCCTGGTGCTGGGGCCGGTGCTGGCGGTAGTGGGCGTATAGCGAGTGAGCGAGCCGGGCCACATCGCCGAGCCTGACGCCGACAACGCCAGCGGGCGCGCACGTTTTCTCCAGGTATTCCTGGCCCAGCGAGCGCGCATGGAGGCTCTGGTCAGCCGCCGGGTCGGTTGCCGGGCCACCGCCTCGGACTTGGTCCAGGAGTTGTTCCTGCGCTTCTGGCGGCGCCCCGAGGTCAAGGTCGAGGCGCTGGAGACCTACTTGTTGCGCTGTGCGGGCAACCTGGCCATCGACCACCTGCGCAGCGAAGGCAGCCGCGAGCGCCTGGCCGAAGCGAGCTTGAGCATGGCGGATGGCGAAGCGCCCGGGGCGCCGGAGCACGCCCTGGAGGTCGACCATGACCTGCAATGCATCGAGGCGGCGCTGCTTGCCCTGCCTGAACGCACCCGGCAGATCTTTCTGCTCAACCGCGTGCATGGCTGCAAGTATGGTGAGATCGCCAAGGCCATGCAGCTGTCCCAGAGCGCGGTAGAAAAGCATATGATGCGCGCCCTCGAAGCGTGCAAGGCGAGTGTCGCCGAGCCCGCCATGCCAGTACGCGGGCCAGGGAGCGCCAGACGATGAACCGCCAGCATGCCACTCACACCGACCCGTCCCAGGCAGCCCTGCACTGGCTGAGCCGGATCAACGAGCAGCCCGAGCAGGTGCACAGTGCGGCGTTCAAGCGCTGGTTGCTGGCCGACCCGGCGCACCGGCAGGCCTATGCCGAGGCCCAGGCACTGTGGCAGCGCAGCGCCGCGCCAGCGGCGCGCCTGGCCGAGCAGGAGCACGACAGCCTGCGCCCGTACCTCGAGGCCATGGCCCGGGCGCCGGCCAGGCGCACCTGGCGCCGGCACGCCGGGGCGCTGGCGGCCGCTGCCTGCCTGGTGCTGGCCGTGGGCACAGGTGCGGGTTGGCACCCGGGGTTCTGGTGGCAAGACCTGCAAGCCGACTACAGCAGCAGCGATGCTCCGCGCCAACTCACCCTGGCCGATGCCTCGCAGGTGACCCTGGATGCCGGCAGCGCCATCGCCGTCGACTTCGAGCATGGCCAGCGCCGAGTGCGCTTGCTGCGCGGTGCCGCCTTCTTCCAGGTGACCCATACCGGCGCGCCGTTCGTGGTGGCGGCGGGCGAGGGCGAGGTGCGGGTGCTCGGTACCCAGTTCGAAGTGCGCGAGCAGGGCGCAGGCACCCAGGTCACGGTCCGCAGCGGACGGGTAGGGGTGACGCCAGCCAAGGGGCAGGTCATGCGTGAGCTCGTGGCGGATCAGCAGGTGGCTTACACACAGGGCTCGGCGGGAGACATCCAGCCCGTCGACAGCGCCAGCCGACTGGCCTGGCGCCAGGGCTGGCTCAATTACTATCAAGTGCCCCTGGCCCAGGTGATCGAGGACCTGCAGCGCTACTACCCTGGGCGGATCATGCTGCTCGACGGCGAATTGGGGCAGCGCAGGGTCAGTGGCAGCTTCCCGACTGCCGAGCCGCTGCAGGCGCTCGATTCATTGGGCCAGGTGTTGGGGTTCTCGCGGCATACGGTGCTGGGGCGCTTCACCGTTGTGCGGTAGGGGGTGGGATTTGGATTGGGGGCATCGGGTGTTCGCCGGTGATGATGGGGCGCCGATGAGATCGCGCGGGCGGCGCTCGATATTCGCACCGCCGCAAATCCCGTGGCACACGCCCCGTCAAACCAAACCCAAATAACCCTGAACATCCAACTTTTTTCCATAACCCGGTGAGGTAACCGCACGCGGCATCCGTGTAGTAGGTGAAAGTGCGATTCATTCGCAGCTATAACCCTCTCACAGGTCAGCGTCCATGAAGTTCACCCCGCGTTGCGTCCCCCTCTGGCTCGGTCTTTCCGCGTTTCCGGCGTTGCTCGCCGCCCCTCTGGCCAGTGCCTCCGAACAGCTGGCGCTGTATGCCTTCGCTCAGCCAAGCCAGCCCCTGGCCCAGGCCCTCAACGCCTTCAGCCAGGCCAGCGGGCAGAGCGTGGTCTACACCCTGGAGCTACCGGCCGTACAAGCCCCTGCCCTGAACGGCAACTTCAGCGCCGAGCAAGCGTTGCAGCAACTGTTGGGCACCTCTGGCCTGACCTGGCGCCGCGTCGACGCCCGCACCCTGACTCTGGAGCCGCTGGACACCTCCGGCGCGCTCACCCTGCAGGCCACCACCGTCACCTCGCAGTTGGACAGCTACAGCTACCAGCCCCCGGCGACGGCCTCGATCATGCGTGGTCAGGCGCGCAGCCAGGAAGTGCCGCAAGCGATCAACGTGGTCCCGGCCCAGGTCATCCGCGACCAGGCCCCGCGCAACCTCGACGATGCCCTGGCCAACGTCAGCGGCATCACCCAGGGCAACAACTTCGGCGGTACCTCCGACACGGTCATGAAGCGCGGCTTCGGCGACAACCGCGACGGTTCGATCATGCGCGACGGCATGCCCCTGGTTCAGGGCCGCAGCTTCAACGCCAGTACCGAGCGGGTCGAAGTGCTCAAAGGCCCGGCCTCGCTGCTGTATGGCATCCAGGACCCGGGCGGGGTGATCAACGTGGTCAGCAAGCGCCCGCAACTGCAGCAGTACAACGCCTTGACCGTACGCGGTTCCACCTATGGCAGTGGCAAGAATGGCAGCGGTGGAGGTTTCGACAGCACGGGCGCGCTGGGTGACAGCCCTTTCGCCTACCGCCTGATCGTCGATCACGAGGATGAAGATTACTGGCGCAACTACGGCGTGCACCGCGAATCGCTGGTGGCGCCGTCACTGGCTTGGCTGGGCGAAGATACTCAAGTGGTATTGGCCTACGAGCACCGCGAATTCCTCTATCCGTTCGACCGCGGTACGGCGTTCGGCAGCAACGGCCACCCTCTGGACATTCCGGCGACCCGGCGCCTGGACGAACCGTTCAACGACATGGAAGGGCGCTCCGACCTGTACCGTCTCGAAGTCGACCATCAACTGGCCGACGACTGGAAGCTGCACTTCGGCTACAGCTTCAACCGCGAGACCTACGATGCCAGCCAGGTGCGCGTCACCGGCGTGAACGAGGCCAACGGCACGTTGACCCGCAGCATCGACGGCACGCACAACGCCATGAGCCGCGACCAGTTCGCGACCCTGAGCCTCAACGGCAGTGTCGAGCTGGGTGGCCTGCAGAATGACCTGCTGTTCGGCATCGACCATGAAGACCGCAAGATCTTTCGCGGTGACCTGATCCGCCAGACGGCACAATCGACCTTCAGCTACCTGAACCCGGTCTACGGCCAGGAGGTGGAGGGCAGCACGGTGCGGGCCAGCGACAGCGACCAGACTGACAAGCTGCGCACCGATGCAGTGTTCGTCCAGGACGCGCTGCACCTGGATGACCACTGGATCCTGGTGGCCGGTGCGCGCTTCCAGCAATACGACCAGTACGCCGGCCGTGGCCGCCCGTTCAAGGCCAACACCGACACCAGTGGCCAGGCCTGGGTGCCGCATGCCGGGATCGTCTACCAGGTCGATGATCAGCTGTCGTTCTATGGCAGCTACAGCGAGTCGTTCAAGCCCAACTCCAGCATCGCCCCGCTGACCGGCGGCGTGGTGCTGGACTCGTCGGTGGCGCCGGAGGAGGGCAAGTCGTGGGAGTTGGGTGCCAAGCTCGACATGCCAGGCAGCCTCTCCGGCACCCTGGCGCTGTTCGATATCACCAAGCGCAACGTGCTGGTCGCCAACTTTGACAGTGGTACTGGCGAGACGGTCTACAGCAATGCGGGAGAAGTCAGCTCGCGGGGTGTCGAACTCGACCTGACCGGCCAGCTGACCGACCGCTGGAGCCTGATCGGCAGCTATGCCTTCACCGATGCCAAGGTCACCAAGGACCCGGACCTCAAGGGCAACCGCCTGCAGAACGTGGCCCGCCACAGTGGTTCGCTGTCGGCGGTGTACGACTTCGGCAGCCTGTTCGGCGGCGACCGCCTGCGCGTAGGCGCCGGGGCGCGCTACGTCGGCGAGCGGGCGGGCAACTCGACCAACACCTTCGACCTGCCCAGCTACACCGTGGCCGATGCCTTCGCCAGCTACGAGACCAAGCTCGACGAGCACAATGTGCGCTTGCAGCTGAACGTGAAGAACCTGTTCGACAAGGTGTACTACAGCTCGGCGGTGAACCAGTATTTCGTGGCCATCGGTGATGCGCGGCAGGTGAGCCTGTCGAGTACGTTCGAGTTCTGAAGAGGCCCCGAGCTACCCCGCAAACGCCAGCCGATACGCCCCAGGCGAAGCCCCCAGCGCCTGCCGGAAGCGGTTGCTGAAATGACTGGCACTGGCAAACCCGCACGCCAGTGCCACCTGCCCCAGCGGCAGGTCGCCCAGGCGCAGCAACTGGCAAGCCCGATGCAGCCGCCGCGCCAGCAGGTACTGGTGCGGCGGCAGGCCGAAGCTTGTGCGGAACATCCGGGCGAAGTGGTACTCCGACAGGTTGCCGCGCAGCGCCAGTTCGCCAAGGGTGATCGGTTGGTCCAGGTGCGCCTCGATGTGGTCCACCAGTTGCCGGCGCAGGTTTGGCGCCAGTCCGCCTTTCAGGCGCAGGCCGTGGCGCAGGCCGACCTGGCTCAGCACGGCATGGTCGACGATTTCGTGGGCCAGGCTACTGGCCAGCAGGCGCTCGGCGGGTTCGTCCCAGGCCATCGCCACCAGTTGCCGAAAGCGCACGGACTGCCTTGGGTCGTCGAGGAAGGTCGCTTCGCGCAATTGCAACTCCCGCGGCTCGCGGTCGAGCAAGCGTACGCAGCCCAGGCCGAACTGCGCCTCGCTGATGTACAGGTGAGCCAGGCGGATCGGGCCGTTGACCACCCAGTTCGACTCGTGGCCCGCCGGCATGATGCACAGTTTGTCTGGCGCCCCCTTGTCGGCCGGGCGCTGGCGGCGGAAGGTGCCGGTGCCGTCGGCGATGTAGCACGACAGCGTGTGGTGGCTCGGCGCCTGGTAGTCGCGGGCATCGTCGCGGTTGCTCCACAAGGCCGCGGCCAGGCCATCGCCCAGGTGCGCGCTCAGCTCCAGCCGGGCGTTGGGCGAGGCATGCATGGCGTTGAACACTTGCAGCTGGGTCAATGGGGTCATGGTGAGTCCTCTGGGGTTCATCGTACTGCGCCGCAATGCCGGTGGCATCAGCCTGGGCAGGAAAAGCGCAAGTTTGTGCAAGCAGGGAATCGCCAATCGGCAGAACACTGTTGATCCCTGTGTGGGCTTGACCCGCCAAGCGCCGGGCACCGTTCTCGAAAGGCCCAAGGAAACGCCGCCATGAACCTCTCTTTGTACCTGCTCACCGTTATGATCTGGGGCACCACCTGGATCGCCCTGAAACTGCAACTGGGGGTGGTCGCCATCCCGGTGTCGATCGCCTATCGTTTCGCCTTGGCCGGCCTGGTGCTGTTCGCCATTCTCCTGCTGACCCGCCGCCTGCAACCGATGGACCGGCGCGGTCACCTGATCTGCCTGGCCCAGGGCCTGTGCCTGTTCTGCGTCAACTTCATGTGCTTTCTCACTGCCAGCCAATGGATCGCCAGCGGCTTGATCGCGGTGGTGTTCTCCACGGCGACGCTGTGGAATGCGCTCAATGCCCGGGTGTTCTTCGGCCAGAAGATCGCCAGCAATGTGCTCGGCGGCGGTGCAATGGGCCTGCTCGGGCTCGGCCTGCTGTTCTGGCCGGAGTTGTCGCACCACGCCGCCAGCCGCGAGACCCTGTACGGCCTGGCCTTGGCGCTGTTCGGCACGCTGTGCTTCTCGGCTGGCAACCTGTTGTCGAGCCTGCAGCAGAAGGCCGGGCTCAAGCCCATGACCACCAATGCCTGGGGCATGCTCTATGGCGCTGGCATGCTGGTGCTGTACTGCCTGTTCAGTGGCATCCCGTTCACCATGGACTGGAGCGCCCGCTACCTGGGGTCGCTGGCGTACCTGGTGATCCCCGGCTCGGTGATCGGCTTCACTGCCTACCTGACCCTGGTCGGGCGCATGGGGCCTGAGCGCGCGGCCTACTGCACGGTGCTGTTCCCGCTGGTGGCGTTGAACGTGTCGGCCTACGCCGAGGGCTACCAGTGGACGCCACCGGCGCTGCTGGGGCTGTTGGCGGTGATGGCCGGTAACGTGCTGGTGTTTCGCAAGCCAAAGCCGCCAGCGACGGTGCTCGGCACGCAGAGATGAGCCGCGTGCGCAACTGGTAGAACTGCCAGGTGCGCGCTAGAGCGGGGCGGGGGAAACTGGCCAGCATTCACGCTGCTTGGAACTGAACGGATGCAAAGCCGACAACTGTGCAGCTATGCCCTGGTCGGCGTGCTCAATACCGCTAGCCACTGGCTGGTGTTCCTGCTGCTGCACCTTGGGGCTGGTACCAGCCAGGCGTTCAGCAACCTCGCCGGATTCCTGGTGGCGGCGAGCTTGTCTTATTTCAGCAATGCCGCGTTCACCTTCGCGGTACCGCCATCGGGTGCCCGTTACCTGTTGTTCCTGATGGGCATGGGCAACCTCAGCTTGCTGTCGGGAGCCTTGGCCGACAGGCTCCAACTGAGGCCGGGGCTGACCCTGGTGGGCTTCTCCGGGGTCAGCCTGGTTGTCGGTTACTGGTATTCGCGTGCGGTGGTGTTCAGGCGAACGAAGCCATGAGCCGGTCATCACGAGGAGCATTTTATTCGGGCAAGCGTTGGAATTCGCGATCATGGAAGTGAGAGTGCCCTGGCTGGAGCGATGGAACAGAACATTATCCGCGCGCGAGGTATGGCAGCTGTGCCTGCTGGCCTTGGGATTGCACGTGTTGCCGCTGATCCTGGCCGACTACCCGTATCTTGATGACGTCTGGCGCTCCCAACTGTCAGGTATCTGGCAGGATCCGAACGACTCCTGGGCTGGCCAAGGGCGGGTGCTGATCGAGTGGTTCTATGCCGTAATCGGCTTCAGCGCGGGGGCGCTCAACCTGTTCCCCTGGCCTGTGCTGGTGGCCGCCGTCATGACCGCAGGGGCAATGGCAGGCTTGGTGCGACACTACTTCGACGCCCCACGGGTCACGTGCTTGTTCGTGGTGTGGCCACTTTGGTTCAACCCGTTCTTTTTGCAGAACCTGTCCTACCAATACGATGCACCGGTGATGGCGCTGGCGCTGGCGGCGTGCATGGCGGCCATCACCCTGCGGGGCGGACGTCGTTATACCTTCGTCGGCAGCAGTGTCTTGGTGGCGATTGCAATTGGCCTATACCAGGTGAGCATCAATGTCTTTGCCGGGCTGTGTTGTATCGAGATCGTCCGCCTGGTGCTTGCCCAGGAGCGGCTGGCAGTGGTCTGCCGGGAGGTGTCGATCCGGCTTGGGCAAGTGCTGTGCGGCTGCTTGCTGTATGTCTTGACGGCTTATCAACTGATGACCGTAGCCCGCGATACGCTGCTGCCCATTGACGCCCAGTGGCCGGGAGAAATGGTTCGGCGAGGAAAAGCGGTCGTGGAGCATGTCGGGTTGTTGATCACGCCAGAAACCTGCTGGTTTTTCCTTGGCCTGATCGTCCTCGCACTGCTGGCGCTGGTCGCTGCCAGCAAGCAGGTTCTGTGCTGCCGCGACAGGCCTGGGGCCGAACGCTTGGCACTGGTGGTGCTACTGCTGTTGTCAGTTGGCGCGGTCTTGTTGCTGATTCCCGGCATGACGCTGCTGTTTCTCACGTACAACGACGGGGCCAGGTTGCTGCTCGGTGCGGGGCCTGCGTGGGTACTGCTGGCATTGCTGGCGCGGCATTGGCTGGTCGACAAGCAGCCCATTCTGGCTTGGCTGCTGGCGATACCCGTGTTGTTCATGCTGACGTTTTCGTTTGCCTATGGTCGGGTGCTGGTGGCGAAGAAGGAGTTCGAGCAACTGATCACTTTTTCCATCGCCCAGGCGATCAGCTCGACACCGACCTTGTACGAGGCTCGCCGATTCCACATCGTGCCCAGTTCATCGAGTGCCCACTGGCTGCCCGCCGCTGAGGGCGCGTTCCGTTCCATGCCGGCCCTGGACTATGTATTGAACAACCATGCTCTGGTGCTTGCCGAGATGATGCCTCGGGTCGGCATGCCCGCCTTCGGTGGGCGCTCGCCCATGGAACGCCGGGAAATCCTGGCGCGCAGCCCGACGCCGATCCTCGATAACAAATTCTTCGCCATCCATCGGTGTGGCGACATTGCCTATGTGCTCATGAAGCAGCCCTTCGAAGACCCGAGGTTCATCAAGTGAGCTCGGCTATTGGCGACCTGGATTCGCGTGCGGTGGGCGTTGAAAAGGAGGGAACCATGAGACTGACCCTGATCGTGCCGGTGTTCAACGAGGAGGAAGCGATAGAACGATTCTACCGTGCCGTTCGGGCCGAGCCGTCGCTGCAGGAAATGACCGTGGAGATCCTGTTCATCAACGACGGCAGCGTGGATGCCACCGAAGCGCTGTGTGCCGACCTCGCACGTGCTGATGAATGGGTGTCGGTGGTCAACTTTTCGCGCAACTTTGGCAAGGAGTCGGCGCTGTTCGCTGGGCTGGAATATGCCGATGGTGATGTGGTGGTGCCGATGGATGTTGACTTGCAGGACCCCATCGAGCTGGTTGCGACGTTGATCGAGCGCTGGCGCAGCGGCGCCGAGGTGGTCCTGGCCAAGCGCCGCAGTCGAGAATCGGACAGCTCGTTGAAGCGTTGGACCGCCCGGCTGTACTACCGCCTGCACAACTGGATCGCCTCGACCTCGATCGAGGAAAACGTCGGCGACTTTCGCCTGCTCGACCGCAAGGTGGTGGTGGCGATCCGGCAACTGCCAGAGCAGCAGTTGTTCATGAAGGGGGTGTTGTCCTGGGTCGGTTTCCGTACCGAGATCGTCGAGTACGACCGGCCGCGTCGCGTGGCCGGTTGCAGCAAGTTCGGCTTCTGGCGCCTGTGGAACCTGGCGCTGGATGGCATCACCTCATTCAGCACTCTGCCGCTGCGGTTGTGGAGCTATGTCGGCGCGGTGGTGTCGCTGTGTGCCCTGGTGGCTGCGGTATATCGGATCGTCGACCAACTCTTGCATGGCAGCGATGCACCGGGCTACCCATCGTTGATCGTCACCATGCTGTTCCTGGGGGGGATCCAGTTGATCGGCATCGGCATCCTTGGCGAGTACATCGGGCGCATCTACCAGGAAACCAAGCACCGGCCACGCTACGTGGTACGTGAGGTGCTCGGCCGCAGGGCCGCGCGGCGGCGGCCCTCGGCGGGGCAGTGAAGGGTGTGTGTCAGCGGGTTTTCCACACCTGCGGGTTGACCAGATCGCGTGGGCGCTCGCCAAGCAGCGCTGCACGCAGGTTTTCCATCGCCCGGTTGGCCATGGCCTCGCGGGTCTCGGCAGTGGCCGAGCCGATGTGCGGCAGGGTCAGGGCGTTGGGCAGTTGGAACAGCAGCGACTCGCTCAGCGGCTCCTTCTCGTACACATCCAGGCCGGCGCCACGGATGGTGCCTTGTTGCAGGGCCTCGACCAGCGCCGCTTCGTCGACCACCGGGCCGCGAGCGATGTTGATCAGGAAGGCGCTCGGCTTCATCAGCTTGAGTTCGCGGGCACCGATCAGCTTGCGCGTGGCGTCCGACAGCGGTACCACGATGCAGACGAAGTCGGACTCGGCCAGCAGTTGCTCCAGGCTGCGGTACTGAGCCCCCAGTTCCTGCTCCAGCGCGCTCTTGCGGCTGTTGCCGGCGTACAGGATCTGCATGTTGAAGCCGAAGCGGCCACGGCGGGCCACGGCGGCGCCGATGTTGCCCAGGCCGACGATGCCCAGTGTCTTGCCATGCACGTCGCTGCCGAAGTGCGGTGGGGCGATGGTCGCCTGCCAGTTGCCGGCCTTGGTCCAGGCATCCAGCTCGGCGGTGCGGCGGGCGCAGCCCATGATCAGCGAGAAGCCCAGGTCGGCAGTGCTTTCAGTGAGCACGTCCGGGGTGTTGGTGAGGGCGATGCCGCGCTCGTTGAAGTAGTCCAGGTCGTAGTTGTCGTAGCCGACCGACACGCTCGACACCACCTCCAGCTTGCCTGCGCCTTCGAGCTGGGCGCGGCCCAGCTTGCGGCCTACGCCGATCAGGCCGTGGGCCTCGGGCAGGGCTTCGTTGAACTGGGCGTTGATGTCGCCGAGCTTGGGGTTCGGCAGGATCACGTTGAAGTCTTGCTGCAGGCGCTCGGCCATGGCCGGGGTGATACGGCTGAAGGCCAGGACGGTCTTTTTCATCGGGCTACTTCTCTGCAAGGCGGTGGTGGGGGGGCGGCCTTTTCGCGGGTAAACCCGCTCCTACACGAGCAGCGCAGATCCTGTAGGAGCGGGTTTACCCGCGAAAAGGCCGCTATTGGTTAGCAACCTACCATTGCCCACACCCGTCGTGCAGCAGCTTTTTCAGTTGGCGATGAACAATTCATGGGTCTTCAGGTCGGCCTCGTGCGCCGCCAGGATCTCCGGCAGCGAGTTGCGCAGGTACTCGACCCAGGTCTTGATCTTCGCGTCCAGGTACTGACGCGAGGGGTAGATCGCGTACAGGTTCAGCTCCTGCAGCCGGTAGTCGGGCAGTACCCGTACCAGGCTGCCGTCGCGCAGGCCGTCGATCACCGAGTAGATCGGCAGCACGCCCATGCCCATGCCGCAGCGGATCGCGGTCTTCATCGCATCGGCCGAGTTTACCTGGAACGGCGAGGTGGTGATGTTGACCAGTTCCTGGCCTTCCGGACCATCGAACAGCCATTTCTCCAGCGGGATCACCGGGCTGACCATGCGCAGGCAGGCGTGCTTGAGCAGGTCCGCCGGCTTGTGCGCGAAGCCATGCTTGGCCACGTACTCGGGCGAGGCGCAGACGATGCTGTAGGTGATGCCCAAGCGCTGCGAGACGAACCCAGAGTCCGGCAGCTCGGTGGCCAGCACGATGGACACGTCGTAACCCTCGTCGAGCAGGTCCGGCACGCGGTTGGCCATGGTCAGGTCGAAGGTCACGTCGGGGTGCGATTCGCGGTAGCGGGCGATGGCATCGACCACGAAGTGCTGGCCCACGCCGGTCATCGAATGCACTTTCAACTGCCCGGCAGGGCGGGCGTGGGCGTCGCTGGCCTCGGCTTCGGCTTCCTCGACGTAGGTAAGGATCTGTTCGCACCGCATCAGGTAGCGCTTGCCCGCTTCGGTCAGGGCGATGCGGCGGGTGGTGCGGTTGAGCAGCCGGGTTTGCAGATGGGCTTCCAGATTGGAGACCGCCCGCGACACGTTCGCGGTGGTCGTATCCAGTTGCGCGGCGGCAGCGGTGAAGCTGCCGAGCTGGGCGACGCAACTGAAAGCACGCATGTTTTGCAGGGTGTCCATGGGTCACTCTCGATGTTGAGGGCGAAATTGTGTCACGAAGTAACGGCGAAGTTATGAAATTCTGCCTTCGACCAAAGGCGGATTATCGCTGTTTCGGTAACAAAGATTCGCAGGAATATACGCTTATCGCCAGTGCGGCGGCCCCCTAGAATTGCTCGGCCCCCTCCACCTCTTCCTCGGGAAATCGCAGCTGTGCCGCGTCGCATCATCAGAACGCTCCAAGCGTTCAGTGCCTGTGCCCTTAGCCTCACCTTGAGCGGCTGTATCGGAACCTGGGGCATCGCCCCGCAAAGCAAGACGCTGCAAGCCAATACGCTGACCACCGACGCGGCCATTCGCGAAGCCGCGACCGATGCCCACTGGCCGGCCCAGCAGTGGTGGCAGGCTTATGGCGATGCGCAACTGAACCGCTGGGTGGACCTGGCCGTGGCCGGCAGCCCGAGCCTGGCGATGGCCACCGCGCGAGTGCGTGAGGCCAAGGCCATGGCCGGGGTGGTCGAGTCGGCCGAGAAGCTGCAGGCCAACGGCGAGGCCACGCTCAAGCGGCACAACTGGCCTGAAGACCAATTCTATGGTCCCGGCGACCTGTCGGGTGCCAATACCTGGGACAACAACGCCGCCATCGGCTTCAGCTATGCCCTCGACCTCTGGGGCCGCGAGCGCAATGCCAGCGAACAGGCCGTGGACCAGGCGCACATGAGCGTGGCCGAGGCCCGCCAGGCGCAGCTGGAGTTGCAGAACAACGTGGTCCGCGCCTACATCCAGCTGAGCCTGCATTTTGCCCAGCGCGACATCGTCAAGGCCGAGCTTGCGCAGCAGGAGCAGATCCTGGCCCTGGCCAAGCGCCGCCTCGACGCCGGCATCGGCACCCATTTCGAAGTCAGCCAGGCCGAGGCGCCGCTGCCCGAGACCCACCGCCAGATCGACAGCCTCGATGAGGAAATCGCTCTGACCCGCAACCAGCTGGCGGCCCTGGCCGGCAAGGGCCCGGGGGAGGGCGCGCAGTTGCAGCGCCCCAGCCTGGCCCTGGCGGCGCCGCTGAAACTGCCGTCGACGCTGCCCGCCGAGTTGGTCGGCCAACGCCCTGATGTGGTTGCCAGTCGCTGGCAAGTGGCGGCCCAGGCCCGTGGCATCGATGTCGCCCACGCCGGCTTCTTCCCCAACGTCGACCTGGTCGGCAGCCTGGGCTTCATGGCCACCGGTGGCGGCCCGCTGGAATTCCTCACCGGGCGCAAGTTCAACTACAACGTCGGCCCGGCCATCAGCTTGCCGATCTTCGACGGTGGCCGCCTGCGCTCGCAGCTCGGCGTGGCCTCGGCTGGCTATGACGTGGCCGTGGCGCGCTACAACCAGACCGTGATCGGTGCGCTGAAGAACATCTCCGACCAGTTGATTCGCCGTGAGTCGATGAACGCGCAGTCGCACTTCGCCGCCGAGTCGGTGGCCGCCGCACAGAAGACCTACGACATCGCCATGGTTGCCTTCCAGCGTGGGCTCACCGACTACCTCAATGTGCTCAATGCGCAGACCTTGCTGTTCCGCCAGCAGCAGACCCAGCAGCAGGTGCAGGCCGCACGCCTGATCGCCCATGCCGAGCTGGTCACGGCACTGGGCGGTGGCCTGCAGGCCGGCAACGATGTGCCGGACGAGCAGCGCCAGGCGGCGCCGAAGACGCCGGCCACCCTGGCCATTTTCGACAAGAAGCCGGACAACGCCGAATGAGCACTTCCAGTTTGCCCGTGCGCTGGCTGCAGAGCCTGGAATGGCGCCGGGGCTTCTTCGCCTGGGCGCGCACCGATGGGGTGACCTGGGTCTACATCTTCAAGGTGCTGGCCGCGGCCTTCATCACCCTGTGGCTGGCCATGCGCCTGGAGTTGCCGCAGCCGCGCACGGCGATGATCACGGTGTTCATCGTCATGCAGCCGCAGAGCGGGCATGTGTTCGCCAAGAGTTTCTACCGGGTGCTCGGCACCTTGGCCGGCTCGGCGATGATGGTGGCGCTGATCGCCATCTTCCCGCAGAACACCGAGCTGTTCCTGCCCAGCCTGGCGCTGTGGGTGGGCCTGTGTTCGGCCGGCGCCATGCGCTATCGCACCTTCCGCGCCTACGGTTTCGTGCTGGCCGGCTACACCGCGGCGATGATCGGCCTGCCCGTGCTGGAGCACCCCGACCAGGCGTTCATGGCGGCAGTCTGGCGGGTGCTGGAAATCGCCCTGGGCATCCTCGTGTCGACCTTCGTCAGTGCCGCGATACTGCCGCAGTCGGCCAGCGCAGCCATGCGCAACGCCCTGTACCAACGCTTTGGCGTGTTCGCCGGGGTGGTGGTGGAAGCCTTGCGCGGCGACAGCCAGCGCGACCGCTTCGAGACCAGCAACGTGCGCTTCGTCGCCGAGGCCGTCGGGCTGGAGAGCCTGCGCAACGTCACGGCCTTCGAAGACCCGCACATGCGCCGGCGCTCTGGTCGCCTGGTGCGCATGAACAGCGAGTTCATGGCCATCACCACGCGTTTCAATGCCTTGCACCGTTTGCTCGAGCGCCTGCGTGCACGCGGCCCGCTGCAGATCGTCAGTGCCATCGAGCCGGGCCTGGATACCCTGGTCGAGCTGCTGCAGCCCTACGTCGGCCGCGCCCTGACCGATGCCGACGCGTTGCGCCTGACCCTGGAGCTGGCCGCCTACAAGGAAGGCCTGCAAGCCCAGGTGCGTGGCCTGCGCGCCGAGTACCTGGCCACCGACCCCAGCGAGTCCGACCAGCTCGACTTCCATACCGCCTTCGAGCTGCTGTACCGCTTCGTCGACGAGATGTACAGCTACGCCGAGACCCACGCCTCGCTGGCCGCGCACCGCCACGAGCGCGAGCAGTGGGACGAACCCTACGTGGCGCAGACCAGCTGGCTGGTATCGCTGGCCGCTGGCGTGCGGGCCTCGGCGGTGCTGTTGCTGCTGGGCAGCTACTGGCTGCTCAGCGACTGGCCCAGTGGCGCCATGATGACCCTGATCGCCACGGTTACCGTGGGCCTGTCGGCGGCCTCGCCGAACCCCAAGCGCATGTCATTCCAGATGGCCTGCGGCACGGCGTTCGGTGCCTTCATCGGCTTTTTCGAAACCTTCTTCGTGTTCCCCTGGATCGACGGCTTCCCGTTACTGTGCATGGTCCTGGCGCCGGTGTTCGTGCTCGGTGCGTTTCTTTCTTCACGGCCGGCCTACGCCGGCTACGGCATCGGCCTGCTGGTGTTCTTCGCCATCGGCTCGGTGCCCAACAACCTCACCGTCTACGACCCGTACACCTTCATCAACGACTACATCGGCATGGTCATCGGCATGTTCGTCTGCGCTGCGGCCGGGGCGATCATCCTGCCGCCCAACAGCCGCTGGCTGTGGAGCCGCCTGGAACAGGAGCTGCGTGCGCAGGTGCTGTTCGCCATCGGCGGGCGCCTGCGCGGGCTCGGCTCGGCCTTCGAAAGCCGCACCCGCGACCTGCTGCACCAGGCCTATGGCCTGGCCGCCGGCAAGCCCAAGGTGCAGAGCGAGCTGATGGGCTGGATGTTCACCGTGCTGGAGATCGGCCACGCCATCATCGAGCTGCGCAAGGAGCAGGCGCGCGCGCCGATCCACCCGGCGTATGCCGAATCGCAGCCGTGGCGCCAGGCCATCCGCGTCATGGGCCGGGCGCTGACCCGGTTGTTCCTGCAGCCCAGTGCCAGCAACCACGAGCGCGCGCTGGTGGCGGTGGACCATGCCATCAGCCGCGTGCAAGCCACCGACGAGCCCTTCGCCCGGCACTTCGACACCTCGGTACTGCGCCGGGTGCAGAGCTACCTGCACTTCATTCGCTCCTCCCTGCTCGACCCACAATCGCCGCTGGCCCCGGCGAAAGGATTGCACGATGCTTCATGAAACCATGCCCCGTGAAATCGCCTTCCATGGCGTGTACATGCCCACCATGACCCTGATGTTCCTGTTCGCCCTGGGCCTGTCCTGGGGCCTGGACCGGTTCATCGCCAGCCATGACGGCTATCGCTTTTTCTGGCACCCGGCGCTGCTGCGCCTGTCGTTGTTCGTCTGTTTGTTCGGCGCCTTGGCGCTGTCGCTCTACTGGTGAGAAACCTTCGATGAAAAAGTTCTTCAGCCTGATCGCTACCCTGTTGGTGCTGGTCGCTGCCGTGGCGATCGGTCGCCAGTTATGGGTGCACTACATGACCACGCCGTGGACCCGCGACGGCCGCGTGCGCGCCGACATCATCAACGTGGCCGCCGATGTGCCGGGGTATGTGGTGGACGTGCCGGTCAAGGACAACCAGCGGGTGAAGAAGGGCGACCTGCTGATCCAGATCGACCCCGAGCACTACCAACTGGCAGTGAACCAGGCCAAGGCCCTGGTCGCCTCGCGCAAGGCCACCTGGGACATGCGCAAGGTCAACGCCAAGCGCCGTGCCGACCTGGACAACCTGGTGATTTCCAAGGAAAACCGCGACGATGCCAGCAACATCGCCAACTCCGCCCTGGCCGACTACCAGCAGGCCCAGGCCGAGCTGGCCGCTGCCGAGCTGAACCTTGCGCGCACCCATATCGTCGCCACGGTCGATGGCTACGTGACCAACCTGAACATCCACAAGGGTGATTACGCCCGTACCGGTGAAGCGGTGATGGCGGTGGTCGACGAGAACTCGTTCTGGGTCTATGGCTTCTTCGAGGAAACCAAGCTGCCGCACGTGAAGGTGGGTGACCAGGCCGAGCTGCAGATGATGAGCGGCGAACGCATCAAGGGCCATGTGGAAAGCATCGCCCGCGGCATCTACGACCGCGACAACCCACAGAGCCGCGAGCTGATCGCCGATGTGAATCCGACGTTCAACTGGGTGCGGCTGGCGCAACGGGTGCCGGTGCGCATTCACATCGATGAGGTGCCGGACGGCTTTCTGCTGGCGGCAGGGACTACCTGTACGGTGGTGGTGAAGCCGGGCCAGGAGTGAAGGCTTTGGCGGCGGCCTGAAGTCGCGAAAATGAAATGGCCCAGGCAAGCGAGGCCATTTCATTCATCAAGCGCGGACCTCTTGGTACTGATGAAAGGTCACGCCGCCCCCACCAACACAGGCACCTGCACCCGGTCGATCACCTTGGCGCTGATCGACGGGTCGAGCAACCGCCCCAGGCGCGACAGGTGGCGGTGGCCCATGATGATCAATTCGCAGCCGAGTTCCTGGGCCTTGTCGACGATGGCATCGGCCGGTTGCCCGGCGACCATGCAACCTTGGCTGGTGAAACCGGCCGCTTGCAGGGCCTTCACGGCGTCGGCCACGGCAGCATCGCCCAGGCGCTGTTCCTCGCAGGCGGCGGGGTATTCCTCCAGTTCTTCGGCGGTGTAGGGTGCGGGCTTGTCGTGAACGGCGAAGGTCGAGTCGATGGCCAGCAGCACGTGCAGTTCGTGGGTATCTGGGCGGCAATAGCGGCGGGCGAGGGCGAGCAAGGCGCTGGCGGCGGGGGAGGCGTCGATGGCGATGAGGACTGGGCTGGGCATGTGGGATCCTTGCTTGGAAGCTGGCTGATGGGCTGTCTGTACGGGCCTCTTCGCGGGTAAACCCGCTCCTACAGGTCTCCCGCCATCGTCGAAAAAGGTGAAGCACCTGTAGGAGCGGGTTTACCCGCGAAAGGGCCGGGCCTGCCAAATGCCTTATTTATGGCCGAACATCGCCATCGAATAAATGCCCCCACACGCACGAGCCCATTGCGTCTGGCGCAATCCTCCAGCTGTTACCATGACCTTTCCCACAACCGTCACGGAAAACGGCCATGCAACTCCCGGACATGAACCTGCTCGTCGCCCTCGATGCCCTGCTCGACGAAGGCAGCGTGGTCGGCGCGGCGCAGCGCATGAACCTGAGCCCCGCCGCGATGAGCCGTACCCTGGGGCGGATCCGTGATGCCCTGGGTGATCCGATCCTGGTCCGCGCTGGCCGTGGCCTGGTGCCCACCCCCCGGGCGCTGGCCCTGCGCGAGCAGGTGGCGGCCCTGGTCGAACAGGCTGGCGAGGTATTCCGCGGAGCCGACGAAGTCGACCTGCCGAAGCTGGAACGAGCCTTCAACATCCGTACCAACGACCTGTTCATCGCCCTGTATGGGGCACCGCTGCTGCGCCGCATGCACGAACAGGCGCCGCGCACGGTGCTGCGCTTCGTGCCGGAAAGCCCCGGTGGCGATGACGACAGCGTGCTGCGCGAAGGGCGCACCGACCTGGTCATCAGCTCCACCGTCGACCTGGGCCCGGAAATCAAGGTGCAGAGCCTGTTCCAGACCTGGTACGTGGGCCTGGCGCGGCGCGACCACCCGCTCTTCGACCAGCCGATCACCCCGGAGAGCTTTGCTCGTTATCCACAAATCAGCGTGTCGCGCCGGGGCCGGGCGAATGGGCCGATCGATGTGGAACTGGCCAACTTCAAGGTGCAACGGCGAGTGGCGCTGATCACCCCGAGCTTTCACTCGGCGCTGTTCTCGCTGCCGGATTCGGACCTGTTGCTGCCGATGCCGGCCAATATCCTCAACAGCGTGCACAAGCTCGGGTTGCCCCTGCGTTCGTTCGAGATCCCGGTACCGCTGGAGCGGGTCAACGTGCTGCAGGCCTGGCACCCGCGGTTTCACAATGATCCGGCGCACCGCTGGTTGCGCCAGACATTGAAGGCGGTGTGCAGTGTTGATCCGTGAGTGGTGCGCTAGATGGGCTGGCCTGCTTCGCGGGTAAACCCGCTCCTACAGGTGCAACACAGTTTTTGAAATCCCAGGGTCCCTGTAGGAGCGGGTTTACCCGCGAAGCAGGCGACGCGGTTTCGGATGGATTGCACCAAACGCAACTTAAACCTGCTGATAAGTCAGTTTTCGTAAGCATTAGACCTTCATAGACTTGTCCAGCCTTAAAACTGTTGCTGGAGATGTCTGTTCATGAGTTCGCTGTCCGCCCCCTCTGCCGTGATCGCCGCCGCCCCTGCGCCGGCCGCGCCCGCGCAGAAGGCCTTTGGCGTGCGGATAGTGGTCGGGTTGCTCGGCGTCTTGCTGGCCGTGCTGTGCGCTGGCCTCAATGAAGCGGTGACCAAGATCTCCCTGGCCGACATCCGCGGTGCCATGGGCATCGGCGCCGACGAAGGTGCCTGGCTGCTGGCGGTGTACAGCGCCGCCTCGGTGTCGGCGATGGCCTTCGCGCCCTGGCTGGCCACTACCTTTTCCCTGCGTCGTTTCACCTTGGCCGCGATCGGCCTGTTCGCCGTGCTCGGCCTGCTCCAGCCGTTCGCCCCCAACCTGCACAGCCTGATGCTGCTGCGTATCGTCCAGGGCCTGGCCTCCGGGGCCCTACCGCCGATGCTGATGAGCGTGGCGCTGCGTTTCCTGCCACCGGGCATCAAGGTCTACGGCTTGGCCGGCTATGCCCTGACCGCCACGTTCGGGCCCAACCTGGGCACGCCCCTGGCCGGGCTGTGGACCGAGTATGTCGGTTGGCAGTGGGCGTTCTGGCAGATCATCCTGCCGGCTGGGCTGGCGATGTTCTGTGTCGGCTGGGGGTTGCCCCAGGATCCATTGCGCCTGGAGCGCTTCAAGCAGTTCGACTGGCGTGGTGTCCTGCTCGGCCTGCCCGCCATCAGTTGCATCGTCCTCGGCCTGTCGCTGGGCGACCGCTGGGGCTGGTTCGACTCGCCATTGATCTGCTGGCTGCTGGGTGGGGGCCTGCTGCTGCTGGTGCTGTTCATGTACAACGAATGGTCCGAGCCGCTGCCGTTCTTCCAACTGCGCATGCTGTCGCGACGCAACCTGAGTTTCGCCCTGGTGACCCTGGCCGGTGTGCTGATCGTGCTCTCGGGCGTGGGCAGCATCCCCTCGGCGTACCTGGCGCAGATCCAGGGCTATCGCCCGGCGCAGACCAGCCCGCTGATGATGCTGGTGGCCATGCCGCAGTTGATCGCCCTGCCGTTGACCGCGGCGCTGTGCAACATCCGCGCGGTGGATTGCCGTTGGGTGCTGGCGCTGGGCCTGGCGATGCTGGCGGCCAGCTGCGTGGGCAGCAGCCTGCTGACCTCGGAGTGGATCCGTGGTGACTTCTACCCGTTCTACCTGCTGCAGGTGTTTGGCCAGCCGATGGCGGTGCTGCCATTGCTGATGCTTTCCACCAATGGCATGACCCCTCAGGAGGGCCCGTTCGCCTCGAGCTGGTTCAACACTGTCAAGGGTTTGTCCGCGGTGATCGCCGGGGGCCTGATCGATGCCCTGGGCACCCTGCGCCGGCACTTCCATTCCAATCACCTGGTGGACAGCCTGGGCAATGCGCCGTTGATCGACGACAACGCCGCAGGCCTGGCCAAACGCATCCACGACCAGGCGCTGGTGCTGACTTCGGCCGACCTCTACCTGGTCATGGCCGGCATCGCCGTGGCGCTGATCTGCCTGATTCCTTTCGTGCCTACCCGGGTCTATCCGCCGCGTGCGGTGGCCTGAACCCTGGATGAATTCGAGACCGCTGAAAATGACCAACAACCGCAAGACTCTCGTCATCGGCTCGGTGCTCGCCGTGGCCGTGCTGGCCGGCCTCGTCGGCCCCTGGATGTTCGGCAGCGACCGGCGCCAGAGCACCAACGACGCCTATGTGATCGCCGACTACACGGTGGTCGCGCCCAAGGTCGCCGGCTTCATCAAGGACGTACTGGTCGAAGACAACCAACAGGTGAGTGCCGGCCAGTTGCTGGCCACCATCGACCCCCGTGACTACCAGGCCGCGCTCGATGCCGCCCAGGCCCAGTTGCTGGTGGCCCAGGCGCAGAGCGCCGATGCCCGCGCCACCCTGGACCGCCAGGGGTCGTTGATCGCCCAGGCCGAAGCGGCGGTGAAAGCCGCCCAGGCCGAGGCGGCCTTCGCCGACCACGAGGTCAACCGCTATAGCCGCTTGGCCGAGCAGGGCGCCGGCACGGTGCAGAACGCCCAGCAGGCACGCAGCCGCGTCGACCAGGCACGGGCGCGTCTGGCCAATGCCCAGGCGGCCTTGGTGGCTACGCGCAAGCAGGTGGACATTCTCACCGCCCAGGTCGCCAGCGCCGACGGCCAGCTCAAACGCGCCGAAGCCGGCCTGGAAAAGGCCCAGCTGGATCTGTCCTACACCCGCATCACTGCGCCGGTCGACGGCATGGTCGGTGAGCGCGCGGTGCGCGTGGGCGCCTTCGTCAACCCGGGCGCGAGGCTGCTGTCGGTAGTGCCCTTGCAGCACGCCTACGTGGTCGGCAACTTCCAGGAAACCCAGTTGACCCACGTCCAGCCGGGTCAGCCGGTGAGCATCAGTGTCGATACGTTCTCCGGTGAAACCCTCAAGGGCCATGTCGAAAGCATCGCCCCGGCCACCGGGGTGACCTTCGCTGCGGTCAAGCCGGACAACGCCACCGGCAATTTCACCAAGGTGGTGCAGCGCATTCCGGTGAAGATCGTCTTCGACGACGGGCAGCCGCTGCTCGAACGCCTGCGCGTCGGCATGTCGGTCGAAGCGACCATCGATACCCATGGCGACACGCGGGTTGGTAATGAGGTGAGCGCACGATGAAACCTGCCGTACACTTGAGCCCGCTGCTGCTGGCGGTATGGCTGGCCGGTTGCACCCTCGGGCCGGATTTCGAGCGCCCGGACAGCCAGGCGCCGGGACAGTGGGCGCCGTTGCAGGGCGAGGCCGCGCCAAGCCAGCCACGAGCCGAGCCGCTGGAGCTGCGCTGGTGGGACAGCTTTCACGACGCCCGCCTGAGTGCGCTGATCCAGCGGGTAGCCGATAAAAACCTCGACCTGCAGATGGCCAGCGCGCGCTTGCTGCAAAGCCGCGCCCTGCGCAGCACCGTGGCCTCCGAACAGGCACCGTCGGTGGATGCCAACGTCGGCTACAGCCGAGCCCGTAACAGCGCCGAGGGCCTCAGCGATCCCTCCGGGCACGCCGGCAAGTCGGCGTTCAACCTGTGGCAGGGTGACTTGGTCGCAGGCTGGGAACTCGACCTCTGGGGCCGTGTGCGGCGTCAGGTCGAAGCAGCCGATGCCAGCGTCGAGGTGGCCGAGAACGACCGCCGTGGCGTGCTCCTGGCGTTGCTCTCGGAAACCGCCGGCAACTACATCCAGCTGCGTGCGGTACAGCACACCCTGCAGGTCACCCAAGACAACCTCAAGGTCGCCCAGCACAGCCTTAAGCTGTCCGAAGATCGCCAGGCCGAGGGTGTCGCCACCCGTCTGGACGTGGCCCAGGCCAGCGCCCAGGTGGCCTCCATCGAGGCCCGCCTGCCGACCCTGGAAGCCCGCCGCGACGACCTGGTCAACGCCCTCAGCCTGCTCGCCGCCGAGCCGCCGCGCAGCCTGCAGGCCGAGTTGCTGGCAGGCGGTGAGGTGCCGACGCCGCAGCAGACCTTCGCCATTGGCCTGCCGTCGGAGCTGGCCGAGCGCCGCCCGGACATCCGCCAGGCCGAAGCGCGCCTGCATGCCGCCACGGCCAGCATCGGCGTGGCCAAGGCCGACTTCTACCCGAGCATTCGCTTGTCGGGCAACGTCGGCTTCCAAGCCATGCAACTGGCGGACTTCGGCGCCTGGGATTCACGCCGCTTCGCTTTCGGCCCGCAGTTGTCGTTGCCGATCTTCGAAGGCGGCCGGCTCAAGGGCACCCTGCAACTGCGCGAGGCGCAGCAGCAGGAGGCGGCGTTGAACTACCGCAAGGTGGTGCTCGGTGCCTGGCATGAAATCGACGACGTGCTGCGTTTGTACAACGCCAGCCAGTTGCGCCGCGACCACTTGGCCGAGGCCGTGCGACAGAACCGCATCGCCCTGGAAACCGCCCAGCGCCAGTACGTCGAAGGGGCCGTGGACTTTCTCAACGTGCTGACCGTGCAGGGCGCGTTGCTGGCCAGCGAAGAACAGTGGATCGACAGCTCGGCGGCGGTGTCGCAAGCACTGGTGGGCCTGTACAAGGCCCTCGGCGGCGGCTGGCAGGCGTTCGACGAGCAGGCTGGCAAGGCCTGATCGGGGGGCGCCGCGATGCACCTGAGCTTGAACGGTAAACGTGCAGTGGTCTGTGGTTCTACCTCGGGCGTCGGCCTGGCCATCGTCATTGCCCTGGCTGATGCGGGCGCCGAGGTGGTCGTCAATGGTCGTTGCCAGGAGCGGGTAGATGCTGCGCTCAGGGCCGTGCGCGAGCGTTTGCCGAGAGCGCGGATCATCGGCATCGCTGCGGATCTTGACGATGCCCAAGGCCTGCGCACCTTGATCGAGCGCGTGCCGCACACCGATATCCTGGTCGATACCCTGGGCCTTGGCGTGCCGCTGTGGCGCGACTATGCCGTAGGCATGGCCGAGCGCCGCTGGGGCCGGGTGGTCCTGCGTGCTGGCGGCGAGCGACTGGCTGCGGCCGGCGTCAGCGTGCATCCGCTACCCTGGGGCGCAGCCGACGCTGTCGCTGCCCAGGTTGTGGCGCTTGCCCGCAGTGAGGTCGGCTAGAGCGGGCGCAGCAAACCGAAGCGTTTGCGCAGCACCGCGTCCAGCAGGCGCTGGGGTAGCAGACGGGCGAGCAGGGGCAGCGCCGTGCTGCCATTGCCCAGGCGAACCAGCGCCGGGGCAGGAGACTTGCGCGTGGCCGCCAGCACGCCCTGGGCGAACACCGCAGCGGGGGTCGGCTTGTCCTGCGAGGCGCGGGCGCGGGCGGCGACCTGCTCGCGCACTGGCCACCACGGCGAGCTCGGCGTCAGCACCTGCGCGGCCTCGCGCTGGGCATTGCTGGCGAACTGCGAGGCGATCGCTCCTGGTTGCACTTCCATCACTTGAATGCCGAACGGCGCCAACTCCAGGCGCAGGGCATCGCTCAGGGCGTGCACTGCCGCCTTGGAGGCGCAGTAGGCGCCGGCGAACGGGGTGACCAGCACGCCCGAGACGCTGCCGATGTTCACCACCAGACCGCGCGCGCGGCGCAGCAGCGGGAACAGCGCTCGGGTCACGCCGACCACGGCGAACACGTTGGTTTCGAATTGCTGACGCATGGCGTCCACGCCACCATCGAGCAGCGGGCCCATGGCGCCGTAGCCGGCGTTGTTGATCAGGATGTCGAGGGTTTCCAGTTCCTCGGCCAGGCGCGCCAGGGCCTCGCTGTCGTTCACATCCAGTTGCCGGGCGCTGAAGCCGGCGGCGCTCAGGCGTTCGACATCCTCCGCTTTGCGGGCGGTGGCCCAGACATGGTGGCCGGCATCGCGGAAGGCGTCGGCCAGGGCGCGGCCGATGCCGCTGGAACAACCGGTGATGAGGACGGTGGGCATGGGGAAGGGCCTGTAGTCTGAGGGGGCTGTGCTGGCCTCTTCGCGGGTAAAACCCGCTCCTACAACGGTACTCCTGTAGGAGCGGGTTTACCCGCGAAGAGGCCAGCACTGGCAACGGAAATCTAATTGGCAAATGTACCTTGCAGCCGCTCGGCACGAAACTCCAGGGTCTGCGGCCGATACCCGGAGCGCAGCGGCGGCAGCGGCAGGCAGTCTTTCCACTCGGCCCCCGGCTGCAAGTCGCCTGGGCCGCGATAGCGCGGTGCGTTGTAGGAGTTCTCGGCCAGGTTGACGGTATCGCCAGGGGCATAGGCGGCCACGCGCCAGCGCAGCTCGGTGAGCGGGACCTTGTTGCCGTTTTTCATGTGCACCTGCAAGGCGCGGTCGGCGGGGCACTGGTCGGGGGCATAGCTAAGGCGCAGGTCCAGGCGCGCCAGGCGCGAGGCTTCGCGGCTGTCCTGCCAGGCCACGAACAGCGCGACCAGGGCCAGGCCACACGCGGCCGCCAGGGAAATCGGCAGGGCCTTGGCCGGGTAGCGCAACAGCAGTACCAGCCAGGTGAGGATGAGAAAGGCACCGATGATCATGGGGCATTCAGACCTTGGTTGCGCGGGTCTGACCATCGTAGCCGGAAATGGTTGAAAGCGGGGAGGGCTTTGCCCTCCATTCGCGGGCAAGCCCGCTCCTACACGAACCGCGAAGGCAGTGGGCCATGCGATCACTGTGGGAGCGGGCTTGCCCGCGAATGGGCCGCAACGCGGCCCCGGGATCTCACTTACTGCGCGATGGTCTTCACCGACACGCCACGCTCGATCGGCGTCGAAGTACGCCCGTAGACATCCTCGAAACGCTCGATGTCATCCTCGCCCAGGTAGCTGCCGGACTGCACCTCGATGATTTCCAGCGGGATCTTGCCTGGGTTGCGCAGGCGGTGGATCGAGGCGATCGGGATGTAGGTCGACTGGTTCTCGGTGAGCAGGAACACGTTCTCGTCGCAGGTCACCTCGGCGGTGCCGGACACCACGATCCAGTGCTCGGCGCGGTGATGGTGCATCTGCAGCGACAGGCTGGCGCCCGGCTTGACGGTGATGTGCTTGACCTGGAAGCGGCCGCCCATGTCCACCGAGTCGTACGAGCCCCACGGGCGATACACTTCCAGGTGATTCTGGGTTTCGCTGCGGCCCTGCTCGTCGAGGGTCTTGACCATCTGCTTGACGCCCTGGACCTTGTCCTTGTGGGCGATCATCATCGCGTCCTTGGTCTCGACCACGACGATGTTCTCCAGGCCAATCACCGACACCAGCTTGCCGTTGCCGTGGATCATGCAGTTGCGGCTGTCCTGCACCACCACGTCGCCCTTGGTGACGTTGCCGTCGGCATCCTTGTCGTGCACCTCCCACAGCGACGACCAGCAGCCCACGTCGCTCCAGCCAGCCGACATCGGTACCACGCAGGCGCGCTGGGTCTTTTCCATCACCGCGTAGTCGATGGAGTTGTCCGGGCAGCAGGCGAAGGTGGCTTCGTCGATGCTAAGCACGTCGCCGTCCTCGTCGCTGCGCTCCAGGGCCAGCAGGCAGGTGTCGTAGATGTCCGCGTCGTGTTTCTTCAACTCTTCGAGGAAGCGGCTGGCGCGGAACAGGAACATGCCGCTGTTCCAGAAGTAGCCACCGGCGGCGACGAATTCGGCAGCGCGTTTTTCGTCGGGCTTCTCGACGAACTGCGCGACCCGGGCCACGCCTTCGGGCAGCAGGGCGTCCTGGCTCGAGCGGATGTAGCCATAGCCGGTCTCAGGCTTGGTCGCCGGCACGCCGAACAGCACCATCTCGCCATTCTCGGCGGCCACGGTGGCCAGGGCCAGGGCACGTTGCAGGGCCTTCTGGTCATCGATCACGTGGTCGGCGGGCAAGACCAGCATCAGCTCGTCGCGGCCTTCGTTGACCAGTTTCATCGCCGCCATGGCTACCGCTGGCGCGGTGTTGCGACCGAACGGTTCCATCATGATGCCTTGGGTGTCGAGGCTCAGGGCGCCCAGTTGCTCCTGGACGATGAACTTGTGGTCCTTGTTGCAAACCACCAGCGGCACGTCCATGCCTTCGAAGCGCAGGCGCTCGATGGTTTGCTGGAACAAGGTGTGTTCACCGGTCAGGGCCAGGAACTGCTTGGGGAACTGCTTGCGCGACAGAGGCCACAGACGCGAACCGCTACCACCAGAAAGAATTACCGGGATCATCATGTTTCTCCAATAGTCGTTATGAGGCAGGGATATCAGTTGCTAGCCACGGGGCGAGTTACCCACACCGGCGACAAGGCGTTGCCGGAACCGGTTACATACAGCACGGCGGCTTCGCCGCGCTCCAGGGCGACGGGTTTGACGTCGCCGACTTTCTTGTCTCCTGCGTACAGCGCCATGCTGACCTTGACCGGGTTGATTTCACGCTGGCCAGTGCCTTTGGCCGCCACCGGCTTGACCACTTCGGTCTTGCCGTCGGCGGTCTTGAGGGTCAGTTGCTGGTCGCTGAGGTTCTGCACGCGGACCAGGGCTTTCTGCTTGTTCTTGAACGGTGCTTCCTCGATCAGCTGCGGGGCGCCGTTGGCGTTGTTGACCAGGGTGTAGTACTTGTCGGCGGCGAGCTTGACCGGGACGTTCTTGCCGCCGACCTGGGCGGTGTAGTCACCCCCGGGGAGGAAGCTGAAGTCGCTGCTGGCCTGGGCACCGACCTGCTTGATCTGGGTGTTGCCGACGGTGGCGGCGGTCGGGCTGCTCGAGGCGTTGTACAGGCGCACGAAGGTCGAGCCTTTCGGTGCGCTTGGGCCGTACAGCGCGGCGTCGGCACCCGCGAATGCCTGCATCGAGGCGAGAGACAGGCCGGCCGCGAGGGTGAGGGCTTTGGCAATGGAAGTCTTGGTAGTCATGTGCGTGTTCCTCTCTATCTATCAGTGGTTCGTCCGGGTGGACGACAAGGCCAGGTTTTCTTCGGATTTACGGGCACCCTTCAGCTGCGCGATCCACTGCGGATCGAAGCTGCTGAGGTCGTTCTTCATGGGTAGGTAACGTTCGGGGAATTCCCACACCACCACTTGTGGCGCGGCCTCCTTGAAGGCGTCGCTTTGCAGGTACTTGAGCATCGGCAGCAGCGGGCCATGGCCGTCTTCGGCATAGTTGGCGACGTCGCTGCGCAGGGCCTGCTGCAGCGCGCCGAGGAAGTTCCAGTGGGGGTTGGCGCTGTAGCTGGTACCGACCAAGGCCACCGGGATCCGGGTGTCGGCGAACAAGGCGTCGCCGTCTTGGCCTTCGGCCGCAGCCGGGCGGGTGGTGCGTTGTTGCAGGTTGTCCGGCTGTGGCAGCAGGTCGCTGAACAGCGGGTCCAGCGGCAGGAAGTTGGTCAGGTCGCCCTTGTACGGCGCGCTGTCACCGGCTTCGGTGACGAAGGCCTCAGGCTCGCCGCTGAGCAGCTTCTGGCGGCTGACCGCTTCGGCCAAGGCTTGTGCCGCGACCTCGGCGCCCATCGGCGTCCAGTGAGTGTCGGTGCGCAGGAACACCTGGCCGCGGGCCTTGGCTTGCTCCATCGGTGCCATCAGGTCGGGTGCGAACACATTGGCCTGACGCGCCTGGGCGTGGAACTGGTTGTACAAGTCGTCGTGCAGGCTGGCCGGTTGTTCCTTGCCCAGGTACTCGGCGTAGATCCGCGCCTTGGCCGGGACGATCGCCAGCACCAGCTGGCTGCCATGCTTGCGCAGGGTGTCGCGCACGCCTTGGATCAGCGCCAGGTTCTCCTGCATCAGTTGCTCGGCACCGGCGGTGGGCTTGAACTCCTCGTCACTGAACAGCCATTGGTCGCGGCCCAGCACCACACCTGGGCGGCCTTCGTTGAACAGCTTGAAGTCCAGCGCCGCCCAGAGGTTGGTGCCCAGGCGCTTGATCGGGAACTGCTCGTCGTAGTGGGTCTCGGCGGCCTTGGCCAGCTTGCCGTTGAGCAGGGTCATCTGGCCGGTGCGGTTGAAGCTTTCCAGGCCGCCGACGGACCAGGCGCCGAGCCCGACCAGCAGGCCGAGGAACGACAGCGAATAGGTGATGCGTAATGTCCGGGTCATGGTCGTGGCCTCAGAACTGGAAGTACAGGAACGGCGAGTAGCTCTGCGCCGAAAGCTTGAGGATGGAGGCGGCGAACAGCAGCAGGATCAGCGCGCGGGTCATGACCCGGGTCCAGTCCAGGCCGATCGAGCCGTCGGCGTTGACCTGCACCGGGGTGGCCTTGGCTGTCGGCTTGGCGTTGCGGTAGAAGTCGCGCAGGCCGAAGAACGCCAGGGTCAGGTAGGCGATCACCAGGGTCGCCACCTGCAGGCCGGTGAGCTGGGCGCGGTTGAGTTCCGACAGCTGCCACTCGCCGAAGCTGAACATGGCGCCGTACATGCGGGCGGCGACGTGCAGGTTCTCGGCGCGGAAGATCACCCAGCCGACCACCACCAGGAGGAAGGTGAACGCCCACTTGATCGGGTTGAAGCGCTGCGGGTTGGTGTCGATGCCAAGCGCACGCTCGATCGCCAGCCACATGCCGTGCCAGGCGCCCCAGATGATGTAGGTGAAGTTGGCACCGTGCCACAGGCCGCCCAGCAGCATGGTCAGGAACAGGTTGCGGTAGGTGTTGAAGGTGCCTTTGCGGTTACCGCCCAAGGTGATGTACAGGTAGTCGCGCAACCAGGTGGACAGGCTGATGTGCCAGCGGCGCCAGAATTCGGTGATCGACTGGCTGATATAGGGCTGCTTGAAGTTCTCCATGAAGCGGAAGCCCATCATCAGGCCCAGGCCGATGGCCATGTCGCTGTAGCCGGAGAAGTCGAAGTACAGCTGCGCGGTGTAGGCCAGGGCGCCGAGCCAGGCGTCACCGGTGGTGGGGTTCTGCAGGGCGAAGCAGTGGTCGGCGACCACCGCCAGGGTGTCGGCGATGAACACTTTCTTGATGAAGCCCTGCATGAAGCGGGTGCAGCCTTCGGAGAACTTGTCCAGGGTGTGGGTGCGGTTGTTGAACTGGTCGACCAGGTCCTTGAAGCGCAGCACGGGGCCGGCGATCAGGTGCGGGAAGATCGCCACGAACGCCGCGAAGTCGATCAGGTTGCGGGTGGCCGGGGTATCGCCGCGGTACACGTCGATGATGTAGCTGATCGACTCGAAGATGTAGAACGAGATGCCGATCGGCAGCAGCACGTGGGTGAGGATGAACGGCTCCAGGCCAAACGAGGTGATGATCGCATTGAGGCTGTCGACGCCGAAGTTGGCGTACTTGAAGTAGCCGAGGATGGCCAGGTCGACGCCCACGCCGAGCAGCAACCAGCGCTGCGCAGGCTTGGTGCGCACGCCGGCGGCACCCACCTTGAGGCCGATCCAGTAGTTCCACAGGGTCACGCCGGCGAACAGGGCGAGGAAGTCCACCCGCCACCAGGCGTAGAAGATGTAGCTGGCGACCAGCAGCAGCAGGTTGCGATAGCGTTGCCCGCTCAGGTAGTACAAGCCGAGGAAGATCGGCAAGAACAGGAACAGGAACACGTTGGACGAGAAGACCATTCCCGGTTCTCCTTATTGTTCACAGCACGGGGCAAAGCGCCCCCCAAACCCCCCACGCGAACGTGGCGGATCACTTAGATCTCTGTAGGAGCGGGTTTGCCCGCGAAGCGGCCGGCACAGGCACCGCACATGGCAGGCCCGGCCCTTTCGCGGGTGAACCCGCTCCTACAGGGGTATTGCGTTACTTGTTCAGCATTGCACTCGGGTCGTAGACCCGGGTCAGGTTGCCGCCGAGGCGGAAACTGTCGAAGGGCTGCATGCCGCGTTTGCGCTGGAGGGTTTCGCCACCGCAGGCGTACAACGTGCAGTAGGGCTCCATCCAGGCGTACTTGCTGTCGATCTTCAGGTCACTCATGTCTTGCTTCTCGCCGTTGCGTGCCTTGAACGCGCTCGGGTCCTTCGAACCGAGCAATACCCGTTTGGCCAGGCGCTGCAGGGCGTTGTCGTTCTCGCCGCGCACGTCCACGCCGTTGGCCTGGGCGAAGCTGGCGATCATCGCCAGCGGCGGCAGGGCATAGTTGTGGTAGGCCAGGGCGCGTTGCTTGCGCTTGAGTTCATTGGGCAGGAAGCCCTGGGCGTCGACCTGGTTGGCACCGACGCGGTATTCCTTCACGGCCCAGTCGAACAGGTCGCGGCGGTCGGTGGCCACCGAGGTGGCCATCACCGACCAGGCAGCCCAGTAGCTGTGGTTGTTGATCTTCTCCAGGGGCAGGTCGCTCCAGTCACGCACGGTCTGCTCGGCCAGGCGGGCGAACCACTTTTCGATCACTTCGGCCTCGGCCTGGTGCGCGGCCAGTGGCTGCGAGTTGGAGAACTTCAGGCGCAGCCACGAACCGCTCATGCTGCCCAGGGCCCATTTGCGGATCGACTTGCCGGTGTGGTTGAAGTCGGTGGACATCAAGGCATTGGCCCGTGCCCAGGTGCCGAGCCAGGTCAGGGTGCAGTCGAGTTGCGCCGGGCGGCCGTCGCGCATGTACTGGCCGACCATCTTGCTAACGCCTTTTTCCAGCGTGGTGATGTTGGCAGTGGAGTCACGGAAGGCTTTTTCCGATGCCACGTTGAGCGTCGCACGCGCCTTGTCCGAGCCTTCGTACTTGCTGCGAAACTGCAACGCGCCGGTGTAGGGCGTTGGCGCGGCTTCGCAGCGGAAGTTGCCGTCGCTGGTCTTGAGCTTTTCGATGCCTTCGTAGTAGCCCTGCGGGGGTACCAGCGCAGCATGCGCGGCACCACTGCAGAGCGCCAGGGCGATCAGGGTGGGGCTGAAGATTCGCTTGATCAGGGTCATGGTCGCCTCACTGGCCGGCTTGCGCGGTTTGCGCAGGCACGGCGAAGTTGTTGCGTTTGCACAGCTTGGCCTCGACCTTCTGGGTGCCGTTTTCCGGCCCCTGGATCTCGAGTGCCAGCAGGTTCTGGCTGGCCCAGTCTTCGTCCTCGCGCATCTGGAAGACGAAACGGCCGTCCGTGTCGGAGGTCTCCGGTTTTTCCAGCTTGATGTCCTCGTGGCGGCCGTTGAGGTACCAGAGGGTGGCTTGCAGGACTTTCACCGAAGGGTCTTCGTACTTGATGTCCATCTGCAGGTTGCGGTTGATCAGCTGCTTCACCACGCCGCCCTTGCCGTTGACCATCAGTTCGTTCTTGCCGGGCTTGAGCGTGGTGCTGGCGCTCATCACTGCCGGGCGGGCGTCACAGCCGTCGTCGAGCAGGGCGAGGATCTGCCGCCAGATGGTTTCCTGGTCCAGGCGGTACAGCGGCGAGAATTCCCAGATGAGGATCTTCGGCGGGTGGTTCTGGAACTCCTCGCTGCCCAGGTACTGGATCATCGAGCCTTCCAGGCCGCCACCGGGGAAGGCGACGTTGAGCACGTCGGCGCCGATGTACTGCTCGAGGAAGCCGGAGAAGTTGTAGTTCTTGCCGCTGTGGCTAGTGCCCACCAGGGTGATCTCGGCATTGCCCGAGTCGCCGAACAGGTCGTCGCCGCTGGCCTCGCCGCCGGCTGCCGCTTTCGGCTCGGTGGCGAACTGGTCCATGTACTGGATCGCGTAGCGGGTGTTGCACAGTTGCCCGGCCACGTTGTGCAGGGTGCCGGTCTTGCCCATGCGACCAGACTTGTGGGTTTCGAACTCCTTGCGCGGGATGCCTTCGAACGCCGGCATCTGGTGCACGGTATCGGCCACGATCTTGGCCGCGCGCTCGGCGCCATATGGGGTCCAGTGCTGGTCGCCGCGGAAGTAGAAGTCCTTGCCCTGGTCGGCGGCGGCGAGCTGCTCGTTGGTCAGCGGCGACAGATCGGGCACGTTGTAGCCCATCTTGGCGAAACGCTGGAGCATGGCCTTGTAATTGCCGAGGGCCTTCTGGTAATCGAAGGCGGCCTTGTCGGCCGGGTTGAGCATGTTGCGGTTCACCAGGCCGCGAGTCGGCTGGTACACCACCACCAGTTCCACGCCGCGCTTCTTGAACGCGTCGTGTACCTGCTGCAGGCGCTTGTAGCCGCCCGGGGTGGTGTCGAATTCGGTACGCAGGTCTTCGCGGGTACGGAACAGCCAGTCGCCTTGCGCTTGCACCAGGGTGGTGAAGTTCTGCTGGTAGCGAGTGGTATAGCGGCTGGCGTCATGCGCCTCGGGGCACAGCTGGCAGCACGGCTCGGCGGTGAAGCTCGGGGCCTTCACCTCGTCGGCGCGCACGCCCTGGCTGATGGCCAACAGCGCGGCGGACAGGCCCAGCAGTTTCATCAGGTGTGGAGTCATGGTCTGGGCTTCCTTAGTCGATCATTTCGGTCTGGCGTTCGACCGGGTCGATCAGCACGGCTTTCTGCTGGCGCACCAGCAGGTCGAGGATTTCGTCCTGGCGCTCGCCCAGCACGCCATTGAGGGTGATGCCGCTGGCCTTGCGCGGGGCGAGCATGTTCACCTTGTACAACTCCACCGACAGCGGCGAGTCGATCGACAGCGGGCCGGAGCCGTTGGCCGCCAGCTCGCCGCCGACCACGATCAGCGAGACCTTGGTGTCGAACGGGTCGAGGGCGATGTCGCGGTCTGTGTCGGAGAGGTCCTTGATGTGGCCGTAGATGCCCACCAGGCCGTTGGCGAAGGCCATGTTCTCGTAAACGCGGATGTTCACGCTGTTGCGCACCCGGATGCCGTGGCGGCGGTTGTTGATCAGCTTGTTGCCCCAGATCAGGTTGTCGCCGCTTTCGTACAGGGTGATGCCGTCGGTGTGGTTGCGGTAGATCTCGTTGTAGGCGATCAGGTTGTTGACGCTGTTACGGTCGATCACCACGCCCGAGAGCTTGTTGTCGTAGCTCTTGTTGTTGATGATCCAGCTGTCGTTGACCTCACGCGAGACGATGATCCCGTGCTTTTTCTTGGTGCCGTACACCGTGTTGCCGGCGATGATCAGGCGGTGCGAACGGTCGTGGGGGTCGATGCCATAGACGATGTTGTCGTGGTAGGTGTTGTCCTTGACCACGAAGTCGGAGGTCTCGTAGCAATAGAAGCCGTACCACATGTCGCTGAACGTCGAGCCGATGATCCAGCCGGTGGGTTCGGGCCGTCCCATCTGCTTGGCCATGTTCGGGGTGTACTGGGAAATGCTCACGCCATAGGACTTGGACTTGGCATAGCCGAAACTGGCCATCGTGGTATTGACGATGTAGGTCTCGGTGCCGCCCCACGACAGCAGGAACGGGCGGAAGGCTTTCGGCGAGCGGAAGGTCGCCGGGCCATTGGCCTGCTCGCGCCAGCCGGTGACCTTGGTGTCGGTGACGAACAGTTTGCCGTCGTTGACCATGAATGCGCCGCCCTCTTCGGACAGGCGCAGTTCCTTGACCTTGCTGTCGATCTCGAGGATGCCATTCTGGCCGACCACGATCGGCAAGCGCGCCAGGTACACGCCAGGCTGCACTTCGCGCAGGTACTGCTTGGGCACCTTCTTGCTCAGTTCGACCAGGTCGACATGGCCGTCGTCGATGAAGATCGCCTGGGGGATGCCATGCTGGCGCTGCACCCACTCGGCGGCCTTGTTGTCGCCGCCGATGAATTCCTTGAGGGTGTCCTCCTGGAACATCCGACGCACGCTGACCTTGCCCTTGTGGCTGCGGTCGATTTTCTTCTGCACCGCCTCGGCGGTGTAGCCGCTGAGGTCGGGCAGCTTGGGTGGGTCCATGTGCAGCGGCTCGACCGGCGCGCTGGTCACGGTGTAGGTCTTGGCCTGCTGCAGCTCCTTGCCCATCACCGCAGGTTCTGCGGCGACGGCCAGGCTGCTGGCCAGCAGCAAGGCGCTGGCAAGGAGGCTGTGACGTAGGTGCGGGTGAAGGTTCATGACAGGTCCTCTCCCGGCGTTAGAAGCGCCAGATCACATCGACGAAGGCGCGGTGCATGTACGAGTCTGCTTCCTTGCCATAGGCATCGCCCGGCTTGAACACACCGGCGCGCAGGCGCACCAGGGCGGACGGCTCGTCGATCGCCTGGCTCATCGAAGCCGGCAGCAGGCCCTGCTTGAAGTACTTGGTGACGACCACGTCCATTTCCTGGCCGAGGTCTTTCTCGCCATCCACCAGCGGGCGGTTCACACCGTTGTCGTTGACCACCGCGTTGATGCCGCTGGAGCCGATGTTCTGGTTGCCGTCGACACGCCAGAACTTGTGGTAGATGAGGCTGGCGTCGTAGTCGTCGCGCAGTTGCCAGGAGGCGAACAGGGTGGCCGCCTGCAGGTTGCCGAGTTCGCCGCGGAAGGCCTCGCCGAAGCGGTGCACGCGCGAGCGGGTGCCGGTGAAGTTGGAGCGGTTGCTCTCCAGGCCGGTCTGCTCGAAGTTGTTCGAGCCATCGTCGCCACCGCCGCCGCTGCCACGGGCGTAGGCCGCGCCGACCTGCCACTGCGGGTCCAGGCGCAGGCGGATGCCGAGGTCGGTGGCCCAGGCGTTGACGTCGCCGCTCTGCTTGCCGGTGGCGACCTGGTCGTCGCCGACCTGCTGGGTGCTCAGGGTGTCGCGATCACCGGTCAGCCAGGTGACGCTGCCCCAGTAATTGATGGTGTGGTCGTTGCGCCAGTTGTAGGCGTCGCTGTTGGCTTCCAGGCCCAGCCAGGTGAGGTCGCCGGTACGGGTCTTGTCCAGCCCGTCGACGGTTTCGCCGGGGTTCTTCAGGCTGCCGCTGTCATGGGTATGGTGCGCGCGCAGGCCGACCCAGTGGCCGGGCGTCCATTGCGCGGCGATGTTGCCGTAGACGTGGGTACGGTCCTTGTCTTCCGGGGCCAGTTCGGTCAGGTCGGTGCGGTATTCGCTGAAGCGCTGGGCCA
This sequence comes from Pseudomonas sp. S31, assembly GCF_016648105.1. GTDB lineage: Bacteria > Pseudomonadota > Gammaproteobacteria > Pseudomonadales > Pseudomonadaceae > Aquipseudomonas. Next base: position 129,036 of record NZ_JACVVE010000006.1, read on the forward strand.
CGCCCAGGTCGGCCTTGAGCAGAGTGGTGTCGAAGGTCCAGTTCAGCGCCTCGATGTTGGTGTCGCGCCACATGCCGTCGTCGCTGCGCAGACGCTGGCGACCCAGTCGCAGTTGCTCGCCAGGGTAGGCGGTGAGGCCGCTGTAGCCGACCCAGAACTCGCGCATGGCCAGGTAGCTCTTGTCCTGTTGACGGCCGTCGACGGAGGTGTCGGTGCTGGTGCCGTCGTCGTTCTGGCGCAGGGTGTCGGTCTCGATGGTGTCGGTGGCGGTCACCGCCTGGCCCATGGCGTAGGCGCTCCAGTTACCGCGCTCGCCATACACCCACGGACGCAGGTCGAGGCCCAGGCCGTTGACGTCGCCGCCGGAGCGGGTGCCGAGGTCGCGGTCGTCTTCCGATTGGCCGGTGATCTTCACGTCCAGGCCGAAGTTTTTCTGCGCGGTCATGTCTGCAAGGGTCGGGCACGACCACAACAGGGCGAAGCTCAGGCCGATGCCGGCTTTCACGAAGGGGTTGAGCGTCATAGCGAGTCCTCACCATCTACTGCTTGGTCGTCGTCTTGCATGGCCTCGAGGGCCAGGGTGCTGTTGGCGCCTTGGGCCATGCTGCCGCGCGCCTGGGTTTCCTGCTCCAGCAGATGCTGGGCCTGGCTGCGCTGTTCGGGCGTGAGTTGCGTGTCGATCTGTTGCAGCAGTTCGGTGGACTGCGGCGATGGGTTGAGCTGGGACAGCTTGGCGAACACCCAGGCATTGGTGTTGTCGGTGCGCACGCCACGGCCTTCGGCGAACAGCTGGGCCAGGGCATAGTCGGCGCTGTTCTGGCCACCACGGGCGGCGACGAGCAGGTGGTCCACGGCCTTTTGCGGTTCGACGCTGCCCAGGTAGCCGCGGCGATACAGCTGGCCGAGGTAGTAGTGGCCACTGAGCTCGCCGCCGTTGGCAGCAGCCAGCAGGTGCTGTTCGGCTTTCTTGGCGTCGGCAGGCACCGCCTTGCCTTCGTAGTAGAGACGGCCCAGCAACAGCTCGGCGCGCGGCTGCTGCGCTTCGCGGCCCTTGTCGATGTAGGCCATCAGCTGGTCGGTGTCGCCCAGCTCGGGGAAGTCGTAGAGCAGCTGGGCCAGGCTGACCCAGGAGGCCGGGTTGGCCGGGGCGACTTGTTCGAGCAACGCCTTGGCGGTGTTCTCGTCGGTCTGGCCGAGGCTGCGGTCGGCCAGCACGCGGGCGACGCTGTCGACCCGGGTCGCCGGCACCACGCCACGGGCGTAGGCGGACTTGAGCTGCTCGATCAGGGCGGCCTGCTGGTCGGGCTGGGCACGCTTCTGGTACACGGTGGCCAGCTCGACGTAGCAGATGTCGGTGCTGCTCAGCGCCGCCTTGCAGATCTGCTCCACCTCACCCAGGTGCTGGTCATAGGTGCCTTGGGTGCGGTACAGCAGCACCTGGGCCAGGCCTGCTTCCGGATTGCCAGAGGCGCGCCACTGGTCGATCTGCTGCTGGGCGTTGACGCTGGGGAAGCTCTGTGGGTACTGCAGGTAGAGCATCGCCAGGGGGATCAGGGTATTGCCTTCGCCTTGCTTGGCGGCCAGCTTGAGCAGGGTTTCGGCTTCTTCACGTTCGGCCTGGGTGCTGTCGGGCTTGGCCACCAGCAGGCGGCCGAGGCGCGCCTGGGCCCGAGATGAAGTGGCGGCGGCCTGGCGGTAGGTGGCCTCGGCTTCACGCATCTGCTCGGGGTCGCGCGAGGCGACCTGGACGTCGGCCAGGCCCACTTGCGCATCGCTGTAGCCGAGGTCGGCCAGGGCCTTGTAGTTCTGCTCGGCCAGGGCGGTGTCGCCGCGCTTGAGGGCCTCGTTGGCCAGGCGCTGGTCAGGCAGGCCGGCACAGCCAGCCAGGGCGATGGCCGCGGCCAGGGCGCACAGGCCCAGGCTTGCGCTTTTCTTGTGGGGAATCATCGCAGGATCCTCTTACAGACCACGGGCCACGGCTTTGTCGATCAGCCAGTCGAGCGACGGGCCACGGTCGCTGCTGACCGCCGCCGGGCGACCGGCCAGCTCGGCGGGCAGGGTTTCGTCGGGCTTGATCTGCACGCGGATGTCGGATGCCAGGTTCTCGCCGTCGAGGCTGCTGCTGCTGACGATCTGACCGGTACGGATCTCGTCCTCGCCGGCGACCTGGAAGTTGACCCGGGTACCTGGCTTGACCTTGTCGAACTGGCGGTAGGTGAAGCGTGCTTCGACCAGTGCGTTGGTGGTGCGCGGCACCAGTTGGAAGATCGGCTGGCCTTTGGCGGCATACTGGCCGTCGTCCACCAGCTGGCGCGCCACTACGCAGTCGCATGGGCTGGTGAGGGTGCCGGACAGCTGCTTGCCGAACAGTTCCTCGATCTTCGCCGGCTCCAGCTGCGAGTCGCCCAGCCCACCCTTGAGCATGTCCAGCATGCTGGTGGTGAAGCTCGCCAGCGGGGCGCCCTTGGCGATCTGCCCGCCGCTCTGCACCAGGCTCTGCACGGTGCCGTCGCGGGGCATGGTGATGCTGGTGGTGGGCACCGCGACCACGCCGGCTTCGGCCTGGCTGACGAAGTACATGCCGTACAGCGACTTGGCGACGAAACCGAAGGCGGCGACACCGACCACGAACACGCCAAGGGTCACGCCGACCGCCTTGATGCGGCCGAAGGCCGACAGCCCGGCTCCGGCGTCCTTCTGCTTGCGCGCCTTGGTGAAGTTGTCGCGCTGCAGGGTGCTGAGCACGTCGCCGATGGTGATCAGCTCACCGGACAGGTGGCTGGTGATGATGTGGCGCAGGGTGGCGATGTCGCGGGGTTCGAGGTTCTGGAACTGGGCGCCGGTGCGGCCGTCGGCGGCACTGTAGGAACGCACCTGGAACTCGATGTCCATCGACAGGCCGAGGTTGTCGACCACGAACTGCAGGCGCCCGCGCAACACTTCGCCGACCGAAAGGTGCTTCTTGCTGTGGAAGCTCAGGCCACCGGCGGAGAGGTCCTCGACCTTCACCTCATGGGCTTGGCGCTCGTTGTCCAGGAAGCGCAGCTTGGCCGGGATGCGCACCCGGGCGTGCTGGCGCTGGGCTTCGGACTCATGCACGACATTGACGTTCACGGCGGTATTCATGGTGGTTTGTTCCTGTTAGTTCCGATCCGGTTGGGCTCACACGACCATGAACAGCACAGCGACGAAGATGCTGGCGGCCGAGAAGGTCATGGTCCGCGAGGACCAGGTGTTGAACCATTGTTGAAAGCTGGCGAGGTCGCGCTTGAGGGCAGTCGGTTGGCGGGTCCAGGACTGCTTGTCGAGGCGGAAGAACACGTAGATCTTCATCAACGCGCCGACGATCTGGTTGTAATAGAGAATCAGCGGGTAGGCCGGGCCGACGTTGTGCCCCGAGCACAGCAGCATCACGGTGAGGATCAGGCGGGTGATGCCGATCCACAGCAGGTACACCAGCAAGAAGCCCAGGCCGAACTTGAGGCTGGCGATCACCGCCACGGTCAGGCCCAGCAGGCTGGTCCACATGGATACACGCTGGTCGAACAGCACGATGCTGGTGAACAGGCCCAGGCGGCGCAGGCCCAGGCCGAGGGCGCGGGAGTTCTGTCGCAGGTTGTTGCCGTACCAGCGGTACATCAGCTTGCGGCTGGCCTTGAGGAAGCTCTTCTCCGGCGGGTGCTCGACCGTGTTGATGGCGGCGTCGGGCACGTAGAAGGTGTCGTAGCCCAGGCGCATGAGGCTGAACCAGCTCGATTTGTCGTCGCCGGTGAGGAACTTGAAGCGGCCCAGGCGCCAGTGCATCAGCGAGTCGCTCTCGACGTCGGCGATGAATTCGGGGTTGGTCACCACGCTGGCGCGGAACATCGACATGCGCCCGGTCATGGTCAGCACGCGCTTGGACAGGGCCATCGAGCACATGTTGATGTGGCGCTGAGCGAAGCGCAGCTTGTGCCACTCGCTCATGATGTAGCCGCCGCGCACTTCGCAGAATTCGTTGGTGGTCAAGCCACCGACGTTGGGGTACAGCTTGAACCACGGTACGGTCTTGCGCACCACGCCTTCGGCCAGCACGGTGTCGCCGTCGATCACCGCGACCACGGCGTTCTCGTCGGGCAGCATGCGCGAGATGGCGCGGAAGCCGTACGCCAGGCCGTCACGCTTGCCGGTACCGGCGATGCGCACGATGTCCAGGGTGACGTGCTCGGGCGGGTTGTACTTGGCCCACAGGCTTTTCACCAGCAGCTCATCGGACATTTCCACCAGCGAGCAGACCACGGTGGTGGGGAAGCCGCAGTCGATCGCTTCGCGAATCACCGAGCTGTACACCTGGGCGGTGGTCAGCGCTTCGATGCGGAAGCTGGTGACCATCAGGTACACATGGGAAGGATCGGCGGCGCTGCCCATCTTGCGGACTTTGCGGCGCAGGTACGGGTACACGATGTAGAGGAAGATCATGCCGCGGATGAAATGGGTGGCGCCCATGGAGTAGCGCCAGATGCCGACCGCACCGACCAGGAAGATAAAGTGCTTCGACTGCGAGTCGAAGATATCGGCGGGCAGGGCCAGGGCGATCAGCATGAGCAGGCTCATGTAGGCCAGCCAACCGGCGCACTGCAACAGCACTGTCTGGAGCCTTTGCATGTTCAGCATCCGTCGAGAATTCAGGAAAAAGCGGGCGACGCGAGGGGGAGGGGAACCCGCGTCGCCCGGCCGAGGGCTTACCAGCAGATGCCTTCGGTACGGCTGGTGGTGCAGGTCGGCTTGCTCATGAAGCCGACCAGGTCGATCACCCGCTTGCCGGCCGGCGCCTGTTGGGCCAGGGCGCGGAACTGCTCGTCACGGTTGCCCAGGACGATCACGTCGGCGTTGTCGATGACCTTCTGGAAGTCGTCGTTGAGCAGCGAGGACACGTGCGGGATCTTCGACTCGATGTATTCCTTGTTGGCCCCATGGACGCGGGCGTACTGGACGTTCTCGTCGTAGATGTCCAGCTGGTAGCCCTTGCCGATCAGGCGCTCGGCCAGTTCCACCAAGGGGCTTTCGCGCAGGTCGTCGGTGCCGGCCTTGAAGCTCAGGCCGAGCAGGGCGACCTTGCGCTTGTCGTGGGCTTCGATCAGGTCGAAGGCGTTCTGCACCTGGGATTCGTTGCTGCGCATCAGCGAGTCGAGCAGCGGCGCTTTCACATCCAGGCTCGAAGCGCGGTAGGTCAGGGCACGCACGTCCTTGGGCAGGCACGAGCCGCCGAAGGCGAAGCCCGGGCGCATGTAGTACTGGGACAGGTTCAGCGCCTTGTCCTGGCAGACCACGTCCATCACTTCGCGGCCATCGACGCCGACCGCCTTGGCGATGTTGCCGATCTCGTTGGCGAAGGTGACCTTGGTGGCGTGCCACACGTTGCAGGTGTACTTGATCATCTCGGCCACTTCGATCGGCTTGCGGATGATCGGCGCGTCGAGTTCTTCGTACAGGGCCTGCAGCACGTCGCCGCTGGCCTTGTCGAATTCACCGATGACGGTCATCGGCGGCTGGTCGTAGTCCTTGATCGCGGTGCTTTCGCGCAGGAACTCGGGGTTGACCGCGACGCCGAAGTCGACGCCAGCCTTCTTGCCCGAGCAGTCCTCGATGATCGGGATCACCACGTTCTTGACGGTGCCCGGCAGCACGGTGCTGCGGACCACGATGGTGTGGCGGCGCTCGGTGTTGCGCAGCACATGGCCGATTTCACGGCACACCGATTCGATGTACTCCAGGCCCAGGTCGCCGTTCTTCTTGCTCGGGGTACCGACGCAGATCATCGACACGTCGCTGGCGCGGATGGCCTCGGCGAAGTCGGTGGTGCCGCGCAGACGGCCGTTGGCGATGCCTTGTTGCAGCAGTTCTTCCAGGCCCGGTTCGACGATGGGCGACTTACCCTGGTTGATCAGGTCGATCTTGGTGCTGGACACGTCCACACCGATCACTTCATGGCCTCGTGCCGTCAGGCAACCTGCACAGACCGCACCCACATAACCCAAACCAAAGATGCTGATACGCATCGCAATCACCTCATGTGTTTATCACGCCAGCTCCTCCGGGAAGAGCCGGACTGGGTTGATTAACAACAGTTTTCAGGCGCACGGATCCATGACGAACTTCACTTCGCCGAGCGCAGGCATGAATAAATCCGGAGCGCGCAAAGTTGTGCACTCTAAGTTGGCAGTTGAAGGCCAGTAATTAAAAGGCGTGCCCTGAAATGCAGCCGTCTTTATTGCAAAGCGCTACTTGGCGCATTGTTGTGCTTGTTCTTTCAAGTGGATAAATCCTTTGAAATCAACCACTAGGACGAATTTAAAGGGGCGCGACTCTCCTTCTTTGACAGGCTGTGCGGTGATACCGGTTATGCCTGTCTGAATAAACGAGGCGGGTAGGGATACCTGCCGTTTGTCATCTGTAAGTCATCTCTCACAACCCGGGGGCAGGAAAATCGTTACGGCACTATGAGCGATTGGTCGTAGCAGAAGTTCCTGGCTGGGTTCTGCCCCGATGAAAGATTTCTAAATAATTCTTCAGTACCAAATAGTTTCATTCTGATAGCACGCCGGGCTCTCGACCCGGTATATAAAGGGCGATCCTTACACAGGATGTTTATATGCCATCATCGAAAAATATTTTTCAAAATTCGTCAAAAAACTACGAACGGTCTTATGGCGTTTTGCGATAACGCATGAGGTGTTGGTTTTTTGGCGTCGGGAATATGGCGATTTCAGGGGCGTGTGAGTAGGTGTAGGAGCGGCCTTGTGCCGCGAAGGGGCGCGTAGCGGCCCCAGGTTTTTCGGCTTAGCAGCAAAAATTGCCGGGGCCGCTGCGCGCCCCTTCGCGGCACAAGGCCGCTCCTACAAGGGGCGTCGTAGAGGCGGGCGGGATCAGTCGGCGGGGTGATCGCGCAAAAACACCAGATGGTCTGGCTTGGACTGCTCCGCGCTGTAGTAATACCCCTGCACGTCGAAGCCCTTGAGCTGCTCAGGATCGGCGATGCGCTCCTGGATCACGAAGCGGCTCATCATGCCGCGGGCCTTCTTGGCGTAGAAGCTGATGATCTTGTACTGGCCGTTCTTCTGGTCCTTGAAGTCGACATTCAATACCCGCGCCTTGAGCGCGCTGCGCTTGACCGCGCTGAAGTACTCGTTGCTGGCCAGGTTCAGCAGCAGGTCGTCACCTTGCTCGGCCAGGGCCTGGTTCAGCCATTCGCTGATGCGCGTGCCCCAGAAGGCGTACAGGTCCTTGCCGCGGGCGTTGGCCAGCTTGGTGCCCATTTCCAGGCGGTAGGGCTGCATCAGGTCAAGCGGGCGCAGCAGGCCGTAAAGGCCCGACAACATGCGCAGGTGGTCCTGGGCATAGGTGAAGTCTGCGTCGCCGAGGGTTTCGGCATCTAGGCCGGTGTACACGTCGCCCTTGAACGCCAGCAATGCCTGCTTGGCGTTGGCTGGGCTGAAGTCAGGGGTCCAGCTGCCGAAACGCGCGGCGTTGAGGCCGGCGAGCTTGTCGGACAGGTGCATCAGCTCGCTGATCTGCGCTGGCGAAAGCTCGCGCAGTTGCTCGATCAGCACCTGCGAGTCGTCCAGGTACTGGGGCAGGGTGAAGCGGTCGGTGACCGGCGGGGTGTCGTAGTCGAGGGTCTTGGCGGGGGAAATCACCGTCAGCATCGGGTCGGCTCCTGAAATCGTTGCCGCGATTCTACGGGGTGGGGGAGGGATCGCCAAACTATGCAGGCGATAGACACAGGCCATCGGGCTGCCGAATTGTGTCGGCGAAACGCTATAGTGCGCGTTTGCCCTCGCGGAGAATCGAACGTGCGCATCGCCCTGGCCTTGCTGGCCGCCCTGCTGAGCCTGCCCGTCCAGGCCGCTCCGTTGCCGCCGGCCAGTCTCGAGCGCAGTGTCTGGCCCGAACGACTGGACAGCCCGGCACTGTTCGATGTCGCTTCGCGTGCCGAGATCCTCTCGTTCGCCCGGGTGCTGCACGAGAGCGAACTGCTGGACGACAATGCCCTGGCCGCCCGGCTCGGACTGCGGCAAATCAACCTGCAGAAGATCAGGGCGGTGCGGGCACGCATGTGGCAGCGCTTGTGGCTCGGCTACCAGCAGGCACAGGGCAGTTGCGAACAGGACGCCTCGTTCTGCTATCCGGTAGCATCGATGGCCGAGTTGCGTACCCGTTCGGCGACGTTCGCCAGCGATGTTGGCGAATTCTATGCAGAGTGGACCGAACCCAGTCACCAGTTCCACGTGCGCTACCTGGACGAACAGCTGCGCAAGGCGGCGCTGCTGCCGCAGACCAGCAGCGAGGTCGAGCGTTTGTCCGACCGCGAGCGCAATGGCGACGAACTGAACGACCGCATGTTCCTGCTGACCTTCGTCGGCGGCCCTGGCCCCGAAGGGGGCAACACCGATCTGCTCGCCGATTACCTGCGCAAGCAGCGTTTGCAGGGTACCTTCCTGGTCATTGGCAACCGCCTGCAGCAGCGGCGCGAAGCGGGCCCCGCGCAGGCCCTGGGGCGCCTCTATAAAGGCCAGTGCGTGGGTATCCAGGGCTGGGAATACCGCTCGCATGCCCAGTGGCAGGGTTGGCAGGACTCGTTGCGGCGCAGTCAGGCCCGGGTCCAGGCCGACCTGCCGGAGCAATACGTGCCCTTGTTCCGCCCGCCCTACGGCCAACGCCGTGCCGATGGCGAGGCATTCATGGCCAGCCAGCAGTTGCAGGTGTCGCTGTGGGATATCGATGCCCAGGACGATACCGCATTGTCGGCCGAAGCCTCGGCCCAGCGGGTGATGACCCTGATGCTGCTGTGGCGCAAAGGGGTGATCCAGTTCCACGACAGCCTGCCCAAGGCGCAACCGGCGGTGGAGTGGTTGCTGCGCAACACGGCGCAGAGTGGCATCGGTTGGGAGGATTGCCGTGATTACGCCTACCGCAACGCATACGCTCGATAGCAGGCATACCTTTTGACTTTAGTCCTCGCCGGCATGCGCGCCAAGTGTTGGTCGTCATTCGGCAAAATAAACTTCACCGGGACGTAAAAAGACTTTTTTTAGTCATCGTTTTTGCGGTATGAAGAAACCAGACAGCCGATTCCTGCAGCACAGGTGGCGTCATCCAGGCCCACCTTGCCAGGTTCGCTTCCCGCCCGTAGCAACGCGGATACGGGAAGAACGGCAGTCACTCTGCGGCGTAACAGAACGCGCCGTGTGGCTTCGACATAAGGTGACCGAGTATGGATGATCAAGGACGCACCCCTTCCTCCAACAAGCCAATCCTCTATGTGCTCGATACCAACGTCCTGATACACGACCCCAACGCTTTGCTGAACTTCGAGGAGCACCATGTCGCCTTGCCGATGACGGTGCTGGAGGAACTCGACAAGCTCAAGACCGGGAAACAGACGATCGCCGCCGAATGTCGCCAGGCCATCCGCCTGATCGACCAGACCCTTGGAGATGCTTCGCCCAGCGATGTCGAGCAGGGCGTGCCGATCCAGCGTGGCAAGAGCGGGCCCAAGGGGTTCCTGTCGATCCTGATGAGCCCGCGCAACGAACCCAGCAAACTGTTGCCGGAAAACCTCAACGACAACATCATCATCAACACCCTGCTCGAAGTACGGACCCGGCGCACCGACCTGGACGTGGTGCTGGTCACCAAAGACATCAACATGCGCCTGAAGGCGCGCGCCTGCGGTATCGCCGCCGAGGACTACAGTACCGACCAGTTGGTCGACGACGTATCCTTGTTGTCCAAGGGCTACCACTCGGTCAGCGGTTCGTTCTGGGACCGCGTCAGCAAGGTCGATACCCGCCAGGAGCGGGGCCGCACCTGGCATCGGGTGCAGATGATCGACAACCTGCCCGCGGTGCACATCAACGAGTTCATCATCGATGAGCAAGGTTTCGTTGGCTGGGTGAAAGGCATCCGCAACGACGAACTGCTGCTGCTCGACCTGCACCAGGAGCCCTTGCTGCACCAGGAAGCCTGGGGCCTCAAACCGCGCGACATCCACCAGAGCCTGGCGCTGTTCGCCCTGCTCGACCCGGATATCCATCTGGTCAACCTGACCGGTGCCGCGGGCTCGGGCAAGACCATCCTGGCCCTGGCTGCGGCGATCGAGCAGACCATGGTCAGCAAGCGCTACCGGCGCATCATCGCCACCCGCAGCGTGCAGGGCCTGGACCAGGAAATCGGCTTCCTGCCCGGTACCGAAGCGGAGAAGATGGAGCCGTGGCTTGGGGCGATCACCGATAACCTCGAAGCCTTGCACATGGACGACGAGAGCACCCATGGCAGTGTCGAATACATCCTCGAGCGGGTACCGCTGCAGTTCAAGTCGCTGAACTACATCCGCGGGCGCAGCTTCCAGCAGAGCCTGATCCTGATCGACGAGTGCCAGAACCTCACCCCGCACCAGATGAAAACCATCATCACCCGTGCCGGCTCCGGTTCCAAGGTGGTCTGCCTGGGCAACCTGGCGCAGATCGACACGCCGTACCTGTCCGCGACCAGCTCGGGCCTGACCTACCTGACCGAGCGCTTCAAGGACTTCCCCCATGGCGTGCACATCACCCTGCAGGGTGTGCCGCGCTCGGTGCTGGCCGAGTACGCCGAGTCGCATCTGTAAGCGTTACCGCCGGGCAGGTCACTGCCCGGCCTCTTCGCGGGTAAACCCGCTCCTACAGGTATCGCGCCGAACCGCTGCGAAGTGGCCGGTACTGGCGACACATTCCCCTGCTCAAACCTGACCCACAGGTTTACACTCTGACTTCCCTTCACAGGAGCAGAGCAGTGCTGACTCATCTTGATTCCCAAGGCCGCGCCAACATGGTCGACGTCACCGAAAAGGCCGTGACCGAGCGCGAGGCCATTGCCGAGGCGCGGGTACGCATGCTGCCACAGACCTTGCAGATGATCGTCGACGGCGAGCACCCCAAGGGCGATGTGTTCGCCGTGGCGCGGATCGCCGGCATCCAGGCGGCGAAGAAGACCAGCGACCTGATCCCGCTGTGCCATCCGCTGATGCTCACCAGCGTCAAGGTGGAACTGACTGGCGAAGGTGAGGATGTGGTGCATATCGTTGCCCGCTGCAAGCTGGCCGGGCAGACCGGCGTGGAAATGGAAGCGCTGACCGCCGCCAGCGTCGCGGCGTTGACGATCTACGACATGTGCAAGGCGGTGGACAAAGGCATGGTCATCGAGCAAGTGCGCCTGCTGGAGAAGCTCGGTGGCAAGAGCGGGCACTACAAGGTGGAGGCGTGATGATGGTCAAGGTGATGTACTTCGCCCGTTACCGCGAGGTGCTGGGCGTCGATGCCGAGCGCCTGGAAGGCGAGTTCAAGGTGCTCGAGGACGTGCGCCAGGCGCTGCTGGCCAAGGGCGGGCAGTACGCGGTGCTGGCCGAGCAGAACCTGATGTGCGCGCGCAACGAAGAGCTGTGCAAGCTCGACGAAGCAGTGGAAGAGGGCGATGAAGTGGCGTTCTTCCCGCCGGTGACAGGGGGCTGAAGATGGCTGTGCGAGTGCAGCAAGGCGCCTTCGACCCAGGGGCCGAGGTCAATGCCATGCACGCTGCCAATGTCGGCGTGGGTGCGGTGGTCGGCTTCGTTGGCTATGTGCGCGACTTCAACGATGGCCGCGAGGTGGCGGGGATGTTTCTCGAGCACTACCCGGGGATGACCGAGAAGGCTCTGGCCAAGATCGAGGCCCAGGCCCAGGCGCGCTGGCCGCTGCTCAAGGTCGAGGTGCTGCACCGGATCGGTGCGCTGGAACCGGGGGAGCCGATCGTTTTCGTGGGTGTGGCCAGTGCCCATCGGCAGGCGGCGTTCGAGGCTTGCGACTTCATCATGGACTACCTGAAAACCCGGGCGCCGTTCTGGAAGAAGGAGAGTACCCAGGAGGGGCCGAGGTGGGTCGAAGGCAAGCAGAGTGACCAGGATGCCGCCGGGCGCTGGTAGATCTCTGTATTGATGGCCGGGGCGTTGCCCCGGTTCGCGGGTGAACCTGCTCCCACAGGATACCCGCTACCTCAAGGACATTATATGACCTGTAGGAGCGGGTTTACCCGCGAAGAGGCCGGCACAGCTCAGTGGTGTTTTCGTGGTACCGGCTTCAAAAGCTCGTCAGGCGGCATTTCGCACTTGATCTTGCGCCCCAGTAATTCCTCGATCGCCGGCAACTGGTACGAGTCATCCTCACCGGCAAAGCTGATCGATACGCCTTCAGCACCCGCGCGCCCGGTACGGCCGATGCGGTGCACGTAGTCGTCCGGGTCTTCCGGCAGGGTGAAGTTGATCACGTGGCTGATGCCGTCGATGTGGATGCCACGGCCGGCCACGTCGGTGGCCACCAGCACCGAGATACGGCCTTCGCGGAAGTTTTCGAGGGTGCGGATACGCTTGTGCTGTGGCACGTCACCCGACAGCTGGGCAGCGTTGATGCCGTCGCGCACCAGTTTTTCCTCGATGCGTCGCACTTCGTCCTTGCGGTTGGCGAACACCATCACCCGTTCCCATTTGTTCTGGGTCACCAGGTTGTACAGCAGCTTGTACTTGTCGCTGCCGGCCACCGCGTAGACGTGCTGTTCGACGGTTTCGCTGGCGACGTTCTCTGGCTCGATCTCGACGATCGCCGGGTTGGTGGTCCACTGCTTGGCCAGGTTCATCACGTCATCGGTGAAAGTGGCTGAGAACAGCAGGGTCTGGCGCTCGCTCTTGGGCGGCGTCTGGCGAATGATCTGGCGCACCTGGGGGATGAAGCCCATGTCGAGCATGCGGTCGGCTTCGTCCAGGACCATCACCTCGACCATGTCCAGGTGCACCTCGCCGCGCTGGTTGAAGTCCAGCAGGCGGCCCGGTGTCGCCACCAGGATGTCGCAATGACGCGCTTCCAGAGCCTTGAGTTGCTTGTCGAAGTCCATGCCGCCGACGAAGCTCATCACGTTCAGGCCGCTGTACTTGGTCAGGGCCATGGCGTCCTTGGCGATCTGCACCACCAGCTCGCGGGTCGGGGCGATGATCAGTGCACGCGGCTCGCCCATGTAGCGTTCCTTGGGCGGTGGTGTCTGCTGCAACTGGGAAATGATCGAGATCAGGAACGCGGCGGTCTTGCCGGTACCGGTCTGGGCCCGGCCGATGGCGTCCTGGCCGCGCAGGGTATACCCCAGCACCTGGGCCTGGATCGGCGTGCAATAGGGGAAGCCCAGGTCATGGATGGCGTGCATCAGCTCGTTGGACAGCTTGAAGTCGTGGAAGCGGGTCTTGCCTTCCTGGGGTTCGACCACGAAGTCTTCGGGCTTCCACAGGCTGGCCTGGGGCTTGGGCTTGGGCTTGCGTTCGCGGCGCGGCTTGTCCTTGGCGGGCTGTTCGGCGCGTGGTTGGTTTGCCTGGTCGGCAGGCGCTGCGACGGGTTTGCCGGCCGGCTTGCTGCGGGGTCTGGCCGCAGCGGCATCGGGCTGCGCCTGCGGGGCGGGCGCGGGCGCAGGGGCCGGCGCGCTGGCTACGGGATCGACGGCCTGTGGCGCGGCGTCTCCCTTGCCGAATATTTTCTTGAGTGCCTTGAGCACGATCGTCTCGTCAACTGGTTAAGGAATGTACGCCGGGCAGTGTAATGCAAGAACCGAGCGCGGCGTAGTGGATTACACCTACAACTACAGGCGCGCCTCGCTTATTGCAATTGCCTGCTCAGCCAGTCGTGGATGTCGGCCAGCTCTGCCACCACCACTTCGTGTTCCATCGGGTACTCCTGCCAGCGGGCGGCTACGCCCCAGGTGTCGAGGTACTCGAAGGCGGTGCGGCCCATCGACGGGATCACCACCGGGTCGTGCACGCCATGCACGCACAGCGCCGGGGTGCGCTGCTGGCAGGCGCTCAGGGTGTGGCCGGCATGGAAGGTCGGGGCGTAGGTGGACAGCGCGATCACCCCGCCGAGGGCTTCCTGCCATTTCACGTAGGCGGTATGCAGCACCACGGCGCCGCCCTGGGAGAAGCCGGCCAGGAAGATCCGCGACAGGCTGATGCCTTTGGCCTGTTCGGCCTTGACCAGGCCGATGATCTGCTCGGCCGATTCCTCCAGTTGCGCCTCGTCGATGGCCCGCGCCGGCGACATGGCCTTGATGTCGTACCAGCTGGGCATGGCATAGCCGCCGTTGATGGTCACTGGCCGGGTCGGTGCCTGGGGCATGACGAAGCGGGTACTGGCCAGGCGTTCCTGCATGAATTCGGCCACCGGTAGGAAGTCGTAACGGTCGGCCCCCAGGCCGTGCAACCAGATCACACAAGCGTCTGCGGTTTTCTGGGGTTCGAGAATCAGCGGGTTGGTCATGACTGCTCCGAAAATGTGCGGCGGTGATGAAGGCGTGCCTGAAATGCAGGCATCGACATGAACGCGTCGAAAAAGAATGTCGCAACGATACAACTTTGCCTACTTGACGTGGGGCTTAAACGCTTAAGCCGCCCACTGTGGTACGCGCTTTGCTACGAAACCTCCGATGCGCGGGGCCAGCCGGTGACGGTAACACCCCAGGCACGCGAAGGCTGTCACAGAACAGCCCATTGCGCCAATTGACCCAAGAACAAGCCAACAAGGGTCGGATGCGCCTCAAAAGGGCGCGGTGCAATTCCGGCTCGAACAACAAGAGCACATTTGGAGGTTGTGAATGAAGATGTTGAAAACCACCCTGGCAGTCCTGACCGCTGCCGCAGCCCTGGGTGCCGTGAGCACCGCCCAGGCCGGCGCCACTCTCGATGCGGTGAAGAAGAAGGGCTTCGTCCAGTGTGGCGTGAGCGACGGTCTTCCGGGTTTCTCGGTTCCCGATGCCCAGGGCAAGATCGTCGGCATCGATGCCGATGTCTGCCGCGCCGTGGCCGCCGCCGTGTTCGGTGACGCCACCAAGGTCAAGTTCAGCCAGCTCAACGCCAAGGAGCGCTTCACCGCCTTGCAGTCCGGCGAAGTCGACGTGCTGTCGCGCAACACCACCTGGACCAGCTCGCGCGATGCCGGCATGGGCCTGGTATTCGCCGGCGTCACCTATTACGACGGCGTCGGTTTCCTGGTCAACAAGAAGCTTGGCGTGTCCAGCGCCAAGGAGCTCGACGGTGCGACCATCTGCATCCAGGCCGGTACCACCACCGAGCTGAACGTGTCCGACTTCTTCCGCGCCAATAACCTGAAGTACACCCCGATCACCTTCGACACCTCCGACGAGAGTGCCAAGTCGCTGGAGTCCGGCCGTTGCGACGTGCTGACCTCGGACAAGTCGCAGCTGTTCGCCCAGCGCTCCAAGCTGGCGGCGCCGACCGAGTACGTGGTGTTGCCGGAGACCATCTCCAAGGAACCGCTGGGGCCGGTAGTGCGCAAGGGCGACGAGGAGTGGTTCAGCATCGTCAAGTGGACCCTGTTCGCCATGCTCAATGCCGAGGAAGCCGGTATCACCTCGAAGAACGTCGAGGCCGAGGCCAAGGCAACCAAGAACCCTGACGTGGCTCGTCTGCTGGGCACCGACGGCGAATACGGCAAGGACCTCAAGCTGCCCAAGGACTGGGTGGTGCAGATCGTCAAACAGGTCGGCAACTATGGCGAGGTGTTCGAGAAGAACCTCGGCCAGAGCACCGACCTGAAGATCGACCGTGGCATGAATGCCCTGTGGAACAACGGCGGCATCCAGTACGCACCACCTGTGCGCTGATGGATGCACCCCGCGGCGGCATGTCGCCGTCGCGGGTCGTTCGAATCCCTACTGTCCGGGGCACTTCATGCAAAATCAAATCGGCGCACGAAAGGGCTTGTCCCTGAGCGATCCACGAGTGCGCGCGTGGCTGTTCCAGATCCTCACGATCGTCTTCGTGGTGGGCCTGGGCTGGTACCTGTTCCACAACACGCAAACCAACCTGCAACACCGGGGTATCACCTCGGGCTTCGACTTCCTCGACCGCAGTGCCGGCTTCGGCATCGCCCAGCACCTGATCCCCTACGTGGAGTCCGACAGCTATGCGCGGGTGTTCGTCATCGGCCTGCTCAATACGCTGCTGGTGACGTTCATCGGCGTCATCCTGGCGACGATCCTGGGTTTCATCATCGGTGTGGCGCGGCTGTCGCCGAACTGGATGATCAACAAGCTGGCGACCGTGTACGTGGAGACTTTCCGCAACATCCCGCCACTGCTGCAGATCTTGTTCTGGTACTTCGCGGTGTTCCTGACCCTGCCGGGGCCAAGGGGCAGCATCAACATCGATGACACCTTCTTCATCAGCAACCGTGGCCTGAACATGCCCGGTGCCTCGATGGCAGACGGTTTCTGGCCATTCGTCATTGCCCTGGTGCTGGCGCTGGCGGCGATCGTGGCAATGGTGCGTTACGCCAACAAACGCTTCAACGAGACCGGCGAGCCGTTTCACAAGTTCTGGGTGGGCCTGGCGCTGTTCATCGCCATTCCAGCGGCCTGTGCAATGCTGTTCGGCAGCCCGGTGCACTGGGAAGTGCCGCAGCTCAAGGGCTTCAACTTCGTCGGTGGCTGGGTGCTGATCCCCGAGTTGCTGGCGTTGACCCTGGCCTTGACCATCTATACCGCAGCGTTCATCGCCGAGATCGTGCGTTCCGGGATCCGTTCGGTCAGCCACGGCCAGACCGAAGCGGCCCGCTCGCTTGGCCTGCGCGATGGCCCGACCCTGCGCAAGGTGATCATTCCCCAGGCACTGCGCGTGATCATTCCGCCCCTGACCAGCCAATACCTGAACCTGGCGAAGAACTCGTCGCTGGCGGCCGGTATCGGCTACCCGGAAATGGTCTCGTTGTTCGCCGGTACCGTGCTCAACCAGACCGGCCAGGCCATCGAGGTGATCGCCATCACCATGAGTGTCTACCTCGCCATCAGCCTCAGCATTTCCCTGCTGATGAACTGGTACAACAAGCGCATCGCGCTGATCGAGCGATGAGGAGACGTCCGTGACTGCCCATGTTTTCAAACCCGATATGCCGCCACCGGTGAAAACCGTCGGCGTGCTCGCATGGATGCGCGCCAACCTGTTCTCCAGTTGGCTCAATACCCTGTTGACGTTGTTCGCCGTTTACCTGGTATGGCTGATCGTCCCGCCGCTGCTGCAGTGGGCGATTTTCGACGCCAACTGGGTCGGCACCACCCGCGCCGATTGCACCAAGGACGGTGCCTGCTGGGTGTTCGTGCAGCAGCGCTTCGGCCAGTTCATGTACGGCTACTACCCGGCCGGGTTGCGCTGGCGCGTGGACCTGACCGTATGGCTGGCGGTGCTCGGCGCCGCGCCGTTGTTCATCAACCGCTTCCCGCGCAAGGCGGTGTACGGCCTGTGCTTCCTGGTGCTGTACCCGATCCTCGCCTACACCCTGCTGCATGGTGGGTACCTGGGCCTGGAGAACGTCGCCACCAGCCAGTGGGGCGGCCTGATGCTGACCCTGGTGATCGCCACCGTGGGCATCGTCGGCGCCTTGCCGCTGGGCATCCTGCTGGCCCTGGGGCGGCGTTCGCGCATGCCGGCGGTGAAGGTGGTCTGCGTGACCTTCATCGAGTTCTGGCGCGGCGTGCCGTTGATCACCGTGCTGTTCATGTCGTCGGTGATGCTGCCGTTGTTCCTGCCCGAGGGGATGAGCTTCGACAAGCTGCTGCGGGCGATGATCGGGGTCATCCTGTTCCAGTCGGCGTACATCGCCGAGGTGGTGCGCGGTGGCTTGCAGGCCATCCCCAAGGGGCAATACGAAGCGGCGGCGGCGATGGGCCTGGGCTACTGGCGGGCGATGGGGCTGGTGATCCTGCCTCAGGCGCTCAAGCTGGTGATCCCCGGCATCGTCAACACCTTCATCGCCCTGTTCAAGGACACCAGCCTGGTGATCATCATCGGCCTGTTCGACCTGCTCAACAGCGTCAAGCAGGCAGCGGCCGATCCGGCCTGGCTGGGCATGGCCACCGAGGGCTACGTGTTCGCCGCCCTGGTGTTCTGGATCTTCTGTTTCGGTATGTCCCGCTACTCCATGCACCTGGAGCGCAAGCTGGACACTGGCCACAAGCGTTAGGAGTTTCGTAATGAGTGAAGCGATCAAGCAGCCTGCCGGCCCCGAAGGCATCATCCAGATGCAGGGCGTGAACAAATGGTATGGCCAGTTCCACGTGCTCAAGGACATCAACCTGAACGTGCGCCAGGGTGAACGCATC
Organism: Pseudomonas sp. S31; assembly: GCF_016648105.1. Taxonomy (GTDB): domain Bacteria; phylum Pseudomonadota; class Gammaproteobacteria; order Pseudomonadales; family Pseudomonadaceae; genus Aquipseudomonas. The sequence continues at coordinate 147,234 of NZ_JACVVE010000006.1, forward strand.
GTGTTGTGCGGGCCGTCCGGCTCGGGCAAGTCCACCACCATCCGCTGCCTCAACCGCCTGGAGGAGCACCAGCAGGGGCGCATCGTCGTCGATGGCGTGGAGCTGACCAACGACCTCAAGCAGATCGAGGCGATCCGCCGCGAGGTGGGCATGGTGTTCCAGCACTTCAATCTGTTCCCGCACCTGAGCATTCTCGAGAACTGCACCCTGGCACCGATGTGGGTGCGCAAGATGCCGCGGCGCAAGGCCGAAGAAATCGCCATGCACTACCTGGAGCGGGTGCGCATTCCCGAGCAGGCGCACAAGTATCCGGGGCAGTTGTCCGGTGGTCAGCAGCAGCGCGTGGCGATTGCCCGGGCGCTGTGCATGAAGCCGAAGATCATGCTGTTCGACGAACCGACGTCGGCACTGGACCCGGAAATGGTCAAGGAGGTGCTCGATACCATGGTCGGCCTGGCCGAGGACGGCATGACCATGCTCTGCGTGACCCACGAGATGGGCTTCGCCCGCACCGTGGCGAACCGGGTGATCTTCATGGACAAGGGGGAGATCGTCGAGCAGGCGGCGCCGGATGAGTTCTTCGACAGGCCGCGTAGCGATCGGACCAAGTTGTTCCTGAGCCAGATCCTGCATTGATGCAACTGGGGCTGCAAAGCAGCCCCAATCAATCCAACTACTTTTCTTCCTGCGCCGCCACCGGCGCAGGCGGCGGCCGCAGCCCCACCTCGGCGATCAGCTTGAGCTGCTGCCCATTGCGCATCACCTCGATGCTGATCTTCTCGTTGGGCTTGATCCGCGCCACCTGGTTCATCGACTTGCGCCCATCACCGGCTGGCTCGCCATTGATGCTGAGGATCACGTCGCCGAGCTGCAAGCCAGCCTTCTGCGCCGGCCCATCACGGAAGATCCCGGCCACCACGATGCCTGGGCGCCCCTCCATGCCGAACGATTCGGCCAGTTCCTGGCTCAGCGGCTGCACCTCGATACCCAGCCAGCCACGGATCACCTGGCCATGCTCGATGATCGACTTCATCACCTCCAGGGCCAGTTTCACCGGGATGGCGAAGCCGATGCCCTGGGAGCCACCGGACTTGGAGAAGATCGCCGTGTTGATGCCGATCAAATTGCCGTTGGCATCGATCAGCGCGCCACCGGAGTTGCCCGGGTTGATCGCTGCGTCGGTCTGGATGAAGTCTTCGTAGTTGTTCAGGCCCAGCTGGTTGCGGCCGGTGGCGCTGATGATGCCCATGGTCACGGTCTGGCCGACGCCGAACGGGTTGCCGATGGCCAGCGAGACATCGCCGATGTGGATGTTGTCGGAGCGGCCGATGGTGATCGCCGGAAGGCTCTTGAGATCGATCTTCAATACCGCAAGGTCGGTCTCGGGATCGCTGCCGATGACTCGGGCCAGGGTCTCGCGACCGTCCTTGAGCGCCACCACGATCTGGTCGGCGCCACTGGTGACGTGGTTGTTGGTCAGCAGGTAGCCCTCGGGGCTCATGATCACCGCCGAACCCAGGCTCGACTCCCAACGGCGCTGCTTGGGCAGGTTGTCACCGAAGAAGCGGCGGAACTGCGGATCTTCGAACAGGGGATGGGCGCTCTTGTTGACCACCTTGGTGGTGTACAGGTTGACCACTGCCGGGGCGGCGAGGGTCACGGCATCGGCGTAGGACACCGGGCCCTGCATGATCCGCGAGGTCTGCGGTGCCTGTTGCAGGTTGACGTCCTGGCTGGGCAGCCCGACCCATTCCGGGAAGCGCTGGATGATCAGCATGGCGATCAAAACACCGGCGAACAGGGGCCAGCCAAAGTAACGCAAAGCCTTGAACATGAACGAATCCTGAGTGGGGCGGGGGCCAATGACAACGCCGCAGGGCGCAAGCGCGCGCGATCATACACCGGTTCCCCCGATGCCAGCGACGGCCCATAATGGCGGGCATTATACGGGCGTTGGGCCCGAGAAAAGCGCAGATTTCGAGGAGATTTTCCATGGCCGTCGCTCTCAACACCTTGGTCGAGGAAGCCGAGCGCTACCTGGGCAGTGCGAAAATCCAGGATTACTGCCCCAATGGCCTGCAGGTCGAAGGCCGTCCGCAGGTCAGCCGCATCGTCACCGGCGTGACTGCCAGCCAGGCCTTGCTGGACGCCGCGGTCGAGGCCCAGGCCGACCTGGTGCTGGTGCACCATGGCTACTTCTGGAAGGGCGAGAACCCGTGCATCACCGGGATCAAACAGCGCCGCCTGAAGACCCTGCTCAAGCATGACATCAGCCTGCTGGCCTTCCACCTGCCGCTGGACGTGCACCCGGAAGTGGGCAACAACGTGCAGCTGGCGCGCCAGCTGGACATCACCGTCGAAGGCGCGCTGGACCCGAACGATGCCAAGGTGGTGGGGCTGGTCGGCTCGCTCGCCGAGCCCATGACCCCGCGCGACTTCGCCCGCCGGGTGCAGGAGGTGACCGGGCGCGAGCCGCTGCTGGTCGAGGGCGACGAGGTGATCCGCCGGGTCGGCTGGTGCACCGGCGGCGGGCAGGGCTTCATCGACACGGCGATTGCCGCTGGGGTCGACCTGTTCATCAGTGGCGAGGCTTCGGAGCAGACCTTCCACAGTGCTCGCGAGAACGGCATCAGCTTCATCGCGGCTGGCCACCACGCCACCGAGCGCTATGGGGTGCAGGCACTGGGTGACTACCTGGCGCGGCGTTTTGCCCTGGAGCATCTGTTCATCGATTGCCCGAACCCGATTTGAATGAGCCGGGGGCCTCTTCGCGGGTAAATCGCAGCGCCACCGCCCAAACCCGCAGTCATATGGTTAGACCTTTTCGATCTAGCCCGCCTTCTAAATAGAATCAGCCGCTGTGATAAAGTGGCTCGCTCGAACACGGCCCGCAGGCCGTCCATAAGATCGTTTTTCGTGAGTAGCCATGGTCGACAAACTGACGCACTTGAAACAGCTGGAGGCGGAAAGCATCCATATCATCCGCGAGGTGGCCGCCGAGTTCGACAACCCGGTGATGCTGTACTCGATCGGCAAGGATTCCGCCGTGATGCTGCACCTGGCGCGCAAGGCCTTCTTCCCAGGCAAGCTGCCGTTCCCGGTGATGCATGTCGACACCCAGTGGAAATTCCAGGAAATGTACCGCTTCCGCGACAAGATGGTCGAGGAAATGGGCCTGGAACTGATCACCCACGTCAACCCCGAGGGTGTGGCGCAGGGCATCAACCCGTTCACCCATGGCAGCTCCAAGCACACCGACATCATGAAGACCCAGGGCCTCAAGCAGGCGCTGGACAAGCATGGTTTCGATGCCGCCTTCGGCGGTGCCCGCCGCGACGAAGAAAAGTCCCGGGCCAAGGAGCGCGTGTACTCGTTCCGTGACAGCAAGCACCGCTGGGACCCGAAGAACCAGCGTCCCGAGCTGTGGAACGTGTACAACGGCAAGGTCAACAAGGGCGAGTCGATCCGCGTCTTCCCGCTGTCGAATTGGACCGAGCTGGACATCTGGCAGTACATCTACCTCGAAGGCATCCCGATCGTGCCGCTGTACTTCGCTGCCGAACGCGAAGTCATCGAGAAGAACGGCACCCTGATCATGATCGACGACGAGCGCATCCTCGAGCACCTCTCCGAGGAAGAGAAAGCACGCATCGTCAAGAAGAAGGTGCGTTTCCGTACCCTCGGCTGCTACCCGTTGACGGGCGCTGTCGAGTCGGAAGCCGAAACGCTCACCGACATCATTCAGGAAATGCTCCTGACGCGCACTTCCGAGCGCCAGGGCCGAGTCATCGACCACGATGGCGCCGGTTCCATGGAAGACAAGAAACGTCAGGGCTACTTCTAATTTTCAGGGTTACTCCATGTCGCACCAATCCGATTTGATCAGCGAAGACATCCTCGCTTATCTGGCTCAGCACGAGCGTAAAGAACTGCTGCGTTTCCTCACCTGCGGCAACGTGGATGACGGCAAGAGCACCCTGATCGGGCGCCTGCTGCACGATTCCAAGATGATCTACGAGGACCACCTCGAGGCCATCACCCGTGACTCGAAGAAGTCCGGCACCACCGGCGAGGAAGTCGACCTGGCGCTGCTGGTCGACGGCCTGCAGGCCGAACGCGAGCAGGGCATCACCATCGATGTCGCCTACCGCTACTTCTCCACCGCCAAACGCAAGTTCATCATCGCCGACACTCCGGGCCACGAGCAGTACACCCGCAACATGGCCACCGGCGCCTCGACCTGCGACCTGGCGATCATCCTGGTCGATGCCCGCTACGGCGTGCAGACCCAGACCCGCCGACACAGCTATATTGCCTCCCTGCTGGGCATCAAGCACATCGTCGTCGCGGTCAACAAGATGGACCTCAAGGGCTTCGACGAGCAGGTCTTCGAGTCGATCAAGGCCGACTACCTGAAGTTCGCCGAGGCCATCAACCTGACCCCGAGCAGCCTGCACTTCGTGCCGATGTCGGCGCTCAAGGGCGACAACGTGGTCAACCGCAGCGAGCGTTCGCCGTGGTACACCGGCCCTGCGCTGATGGAAATCCTCGAGACCGTCGAAGTCGCCGCCGACCGCAACTTCACCGACCTGCGTTTCCCGGTGCAGTACGTCAACCGTCCGAACCTGAACTTCCGCGGCTTCGCCGGCACCCTGGCCAGCGGCGTGGTGCACAAGGGTGACGAGATCGTCGTCCTGCCGTCGGGCAAGAGCAGCCGGGTCAAGTCCATCGTCACTTACGAGGGCGAACTGGAAAACGCAGGCCCCGGCCAGGCCGTGACCCTGACCATGGAAGACGAGATCGACATCTCCCGTGGCGACCTGCTGGTGCATGCCGACAACGTTCCACCGGTAACCGACCAGTTCGACGCCATGCTGGTGTGGATGGCCGAGGAGCCGATGCTCCCGGGCAAGAAGTACGACATCAAGCGCGCCACCAGCTACGTGCCAGGCTCGATCGCCAGCATCACCCACAAGGTCGATGTGAACACCCTCGAGAAGGACGCTGCCAGCGCCCTGCAGCTGAACGAGATCGGTCGCGTCAAGGTCTCCCTGGACAGCGCCATCGCCCTGGACGGCTACGACAGCAACCGCACCACCGGTGCGTTCATCGTCATCGATCGCCTGACCAACGGCACCGTCGGCGCCGGCATGATCATCGCTCCGCCGGTGTTGCCACATGGCGGCAGCGGCCAGCATGGCAAGCTGGCCCACGTGTCCACCGAGGAGCGTGCCCTGCGCTTTGGCCAGCAGCCGGCCACCGTGCTGTTCAGCGGCCTGTCCGGCGCTGGCAAGAGCACCCTGGCCTACGCCGTGGAGCGCAAGCTGTTCGACATGGGCCGTGCGGTGTACGTGCTCGATGGCCAGAACCTGCGCCACGACCTGAACAAGGGCCTGCCCCAGGACCGCTCCGGCCGCACCGAGAACTGGCGCCGCGCCGCCCACGTGGCGCGCCAGTTCAACGAAGCCGGCATGCTGACCCTGGCCGCCTTCGTGGCGCCGGACGCCGAAGGCCGCGAGCAGGCCAAGGCACTGATCGGCAAGGACCGCCTGGTCACCGTCTACGTCCAGGCTTCGCCTCTGGCCTGCCGCGAGCGTGACCCGCAAGGCCTGTATGCTGCCGGTGGCGACAACATCCCGGGCGAGAGCTTCCCCTACGATGTGCCGCTGGACGCCGATGTGGTGATCGATACCCAGGTCAGCAGCGTCGAGGATGGCGTGAAGCAGGTGCTGGAAGCGCTGCGCAAGCGTGGTGCTATCTAAGCGCTGGTGTAGTGTGAAAAACCCCGCTTCGGCGGGGTTTTTTGATTTTTAAGGGGGCGCAGCTGAGAATGAATCGGCCCCTACTCAAGTTAGTTGTTATCAATGTGTCGACGCAGGTCTCCTGGGTTCAGGCACATCTGCATATTGGGATCCATGTCACACCTGAATTGCTTCCCGTGATCGTAATCGTACATGAACCAGCCACTGCAGCCAGAAAGCAGGGTGGATAAAGCGAGTATATATTTCATGTTGGCTGGTCTTTGTTGGATTGGTGAGTTCGATGTCGAGACAGTCTGGCACGAAATTGAGGTTGAAGTTAAGAGCTTATTTGTGTGAGCTTTCAGGTGTTGTTGTAGGAAAATTTGAATGGCTACTTTGGTAATTTTTCCAAATATCTACGTCGTTATCTGATCTGGGATTATGGATCTCTGGTGTCGCTTCGCGATCACCCTAATATCCTACTGATCATGGCTTACGGTGTATAAATATGGGTAAATACAAGAAAGTTCGCATTCAGCGCTTTGGCGGTTCCGGAGGGGTCGTCCTTCCCCCGAATCAGGCAATGAATGCAGGCGATTTTATAAGATCACCAAACGGGCGTTATATCTTGCGTCTTCGTCCTGATGGGAATCTGGTGCTTGAAGATCGTGGCGCCGTAATCTGGGTGGCTAACGAAAAACAGCCGCATAGCTATACGTTCAAACTCAGAAGGCGCGAACCGCTTCACTTCATAATCAAAAATTCAGGGTTCCTCTATGATCCTGCCCGCAGCCGGATATGGTCGGCCCAAGCTACCGAAACCCGGAGTTCTATCTGCCTAGGTACTATGCTTTTGAATTAGGCGATAGTGTTCTTGATAATCTATTTCTCTTTCGCAGCCTTGTCGGTAGGGATCCATATCACATTTGAATGCTGTGTTGTGTTGATTGGCTGGCCATGAGCAACCTTTGACGCACCCGGAGAGAATAATTATCGCTATGGGGATTAATATTTTCATGATGGCTCGCGCATTGATGTTAAGCGCTATTTTTTGCTACGACATACCTTGTCTGATACCTAGATTTTCTCCGGACTCAGTGAGACGTTTCCTCTGAGCGCTGGGGATCTTTCTGATGGTGCTCGGTAGCGATCTCCAGGTGGGAAGGCGTTTCCAGGCAAAAAAGGCCAAACGCCATGGATTTTGGATGGCACGTCCACATAAGAAAGTGTCTCAGCCTCGCATGGCTCGCTTCAGATGTGTGTCTCCGACACCGGAATGACCCGTTTTTCCTTTACAGCCTTATAGGAAAAGCTCGAATAAATTTCCTTCACCCCCGGCAACCGCTGCAGCACCTCGCGTGTGAATTCCCCAAAAGACTCCAAATCCCGCGCCAATATCTCCAACAAAAAGTCATACCGCCCTGAAATGTTATGGCAGGCGACGATCTCGGGAATCTCCATCAGCCGCCGCTCGAACGCCAATGCCATGTCCTTGGTATGCGAATCCATCATGATGCTGACGAACGCCGTCACTCCAAAGCCTAGCGACTTGGGGGAAAGAATTGCCTGGTAGCCGGTTATGAACCCGTTGTCCTCGAGCAACTTGACCCGCCGCCAGCACGGTGATGTGGTCAGGGCCACCTGGTCGGCCAGTTCGGAAACGGTCAACCGGGCATTGTCTTGCAAGGCGGCGAGCAGGGCGCGGTCGGTGCGGTCGAGGGTGGTTGGCATGATTTGCCCTCAGGAGGTCTTTTTTGTCGTTCTGGTTCCAATAAACCCGCAAATGCGTGGGTTATTTTGGAAAAATTCAGGCTGTCTGGTGGCATAAGCTTAGAACAAACCACCAGAGGTCGTTGCCATGCGCAACTCCCAGAACAACAGCGGTTTCTCTACCCGGGCCATCCACCACGGCTATGACCCGCTCAGCCACGGCGGCGCCTTGGTGCCGCCGATCTACCAGACCGCGACCTACGCCTTCCCCAGCGTCGAGTACGGTGCGGCGTGCTTCGCCGGGGAGGAGGGCGGGCATTTCTACAGTCGCATCTCCAACCCCACCCTGGCCTTGCTGGAGCAGCGCATGGCTTCTCTGGAGGGGGGCGATGCGGGTCTGGCCCTGGCCTCGGGCATGGGGGCGATCACCTCGACCCTGTGGACGCTGCTGCGCCCCGGAGACGAGCTGCTCGTGGGGCGCACGGTGTATGGCTGCACCTTCGCCTACATGCACCATGGCCTTGGCGAATTCGGCATCAAGATCCGCCATATCGACCTCAACGACCCCAAGGCGCTGAAGGCGGCGATCACTCCCAGGACGCGAATGATCTATTTCGAGACCCCGGCCAACCCCAACATGCAACTGGTGGATATCACGGCGGTGGTCGAGGCGGCGCGTGGGCATGATGTCCACGTGGTGGTCGACAACACCTACTGCACGCCGTACCTGCAGCGGCCGCTGGAGCTGGGCGCGGACCTGGTGGTGCATTCGGCCACCAAGTACCTCAGTGGCCATGGCGATATCACCGCCGGCTTGGTCGTCGGGCGCAAGGCGCTGATCGACCGGATTCGCCTGGAAGGGCTCAAGGACATGACCGGTGCGGTGCTCTCGCCGCATGACGCTTCGTTGCTGATGCGCGGCATCAAGACCTTGGCGCTGCGCATGGATCGCCATTGCGACAACGCGCAGCAGGTGGCCGAACTGTTGGCGGGCCAGCCGCAGGTCGAGCTGATCCACTATCCTGGGTTGCCTTCGTTCGCCCAGTACGATCTGGCGCAGCGGCAGATGAGCAAACCGGGTGGGATGATCGCCTTCGAGCTCAAGGGCGGGATCGAGGCCGGACGGCGCTTCATGAATGCCCTGCAGTTGTTTGCCAGGGCTGTGAGCCTGGGCGATGCCGAGTCGCTGGCGCAGCATCCGGCGAGCATGACCCATTCCAGCTATACGCCCAAGGAGCGGGCGCATCATGGGATTTCGGAAGGATTGGTGCGGTTGTCGGTGGGGTTGGAGGATGTGGAGGATTTGTCGGCGGATATCGAGCAGGCGCTGGGGGCGTGCAGCTAGGTAGCCCGTGCCCTGCCTCGTCTGCTCGATACATTCTCCGAGAGTTCAATTAGAGCAGGAAAATTAGTTCGTCCCCTTTATCCTATAGGTGTGTGGCGCTGCTAGCTGGGCTTGAAGTCTGCTTTGCCATTGGCGGCTCGCCATTCTTTAATGATCGCCAATACTTGTTCAGGCTCGCCTTGGTTGCTTCCTTCTGGTCTGAAAAAAAGATCACTGCCCGCGGGGTGTTCAGTGATTTTTTCAAAGTGCTCAATTAAAGGTGTCAGCTTGCTGTCGGGTTCATCCTCGATGGCTCTGTGTATCTCATGAAGAAACGCCCTGAATTCTTGTTCGGTATATTGTTCAAGTTCGGATTTAGTAGTCATTTTTGTCTTCATGATGAACGTGGTTATGGCTTTTAGGTGTAACTTCTTAAGGGTGAGCGCCATTGGCGCAATGTTCGTTCGCATCAAATATTGGGTGGCAACAGGCCGTCTTTACCTTAAGCCAGTGACTTGCGCTGTCTAGCTGGGTTTGAATATCTCTTTATGATGGGTAAGTCGCCACTCTTTGACGATTTTCACAATTTCTTCAGCCTCGTTGTCAGTCTCGGAGGCAGGCCCGAATAGCAGGTCGTAGCCGGAAGGGTGTTCGGTGATTTTTGCAAAGTGGAGAAGAAGCGAAGAGTAGATATTGTCTGGCGCGTCAATGTTGGCCCTATTGATTTCGTTGATAAATGCTATGAACTCTTGCTCAGTATAATCGCTGAGCTTCTGCTTGAGGGTAATGGCTTATCTCCGTAGTGTATTTTGTGATGAGCCGAGGGTGTTATTGTTCTAAGGTTTTCCATGTCGTAGACGCCACCGTCGTCGTGAATCGGGATAGAGTGATGGGCTACAAAGGTTGCCGGGTTCATGTGCCGATCAATGTAGTAAACCCTAGATGATATTGGCTGTATCGTACACTCCGTCTCCTTCGCTAATTGGGATTGCGTAATGAAGTACGTAGGTCAGCTGGTTCAGGTAGGCTATGATGGGTGGAGTTGAATTTTGGGTATGCCAGAGGTGGCCTTTTTCGATGTAGGGAGAATCTCGAATTCAGGCTAAATTGCCAAAAGCTAGCGTATTGGATTGCACGGCAGCATGATGGCTGCAGTTCTGGGGGTGTTTAATTAGTGTTCTTGGAAGTAGTTATTTTGCGATTCATCGGTCTTTCACTGTATGAAATAGAAATTATGACTCAGGGCTTATAGCTCTTTTCTCAGGATTTTCCGGGCAAGATTCGCCGGTAGTGATGGGGCGCTCGATATCCGCCGCGCTGCAACTATCAAGCCGAGCCCACAAAAAAGGCCTCTTGCGAGGCCTTCTGAAGTTCCAGTTCAGCGAATCAACGCTTGAGCCCATAGCTCTCGTCGAGCATGCCTGGCGAGTTCGGCGACTTCGGCGCGTAGTCGCGTGGCACTTCGGCGGTGTCCTTCGGCGGCGTCAGACGGTCGCGTGGGCCCTGCGCGGCTTCGGAGTGCAGGGCGGCCAGCAGGCGCTGACGGGTCAGGTCGTCGAGGGCCAGGGTGTTGGCGCCGTCGGCCAGGTGATCCTGGACGTCCTGGTAGCTCTGGGTCAGTTTCTTCACCAGCACGGCAGTGCTGTTGAAGTGGGTGATGACCTCGTTCTGGTAGCTGTCGAAGCGTTTTTGCATATCGTCCAGCTGACGCTGGGTGCTGCTGGGCGCAGCGTTGGGCAGCAGGCGGGCTGCGATGAAACCGACCGCCACGCCGATGACCAGGGCCAGGGTTGGCAACAACCAAACAAGGAGCGAGAGTTCCACGAGTCCTTCCTCTATAAACGGCTTTGCTTTACGTTAACGGCTCAGACCTGCGCTGTATACCGCGAGCGATCGCAAATCAGAACAGAATTCTTCACCTAGACGAATCGACCCAACCCGAGGTCACGGAGTAGTACCTTGCTCGTGCGCGAAACCCCCTTGTTCATCGATGGCCCCAGCGGCCAGCTGGAAGCCTTGTACCTGGACGTGGCCGATGCCCGTGGTGCGGTCCTGATCTGCCACCCCAACCCGGTCCAGGGCGGCACCATGCTCAACAAGGTGGTCTCGACCCTGCAGCGTACCGCCCGCGATGCCGGCTACGTGACTCTGCGCTTCAACTACCGCGGTGTCGGCCAGAGCGCCGGCAGCCATGACATGGGCGCTGGCGAAGTGGCCGATGCCGAAGCCGCCGCCGCCTGGTTGCGCGAGCGCCATCCGCAGCTGCCGCTGGTGCTGATGGGCTTCTCGTTCGGTGGCTTCGTCGCTACCAGCCTGGCCGGGCGCCTGGAAGGGCAGGGGGTGGAGCTGCAACACCTGTTCATGATCGCCCCGGCGGTGATGCGTCTGACCGAGGACTTCCCGCTGCCGCAACGCTGCCCGATCAGCCTGGTGCAGCCCGACAGCGATGAGGTCGTGGATCCGCAGCTGGTATACGCCTGGTCCGACGCACTGGCGCGCCCCCATGAGCTGCTGAAAGTGGCAGAATGCGGACACTTCTTCCATGGCAAGCTGACCGATCTGAAGGATCTGCTGCTGCCGCGCCTTTCGAACTGAGCCAAGCCTGAATAAGCGAACACCCATGACCACGCGCATCCTTACCGGTATCACCACCACCGGCACCCCGCACCTGGGCAACTACGCCGGGGCCATCCGCCCGGCGATCGTCGCCAGCCAGCAGCCGGGCGCCGACTCGTTCTACTTCCTGGCCGACTACCACGCCCTGATCAAGTGCGACGATCCGCTGCGCATCCAGCGTTCGCGCCTGGAAATCGCCGCCACCTGGCTGGCCGGCGGTCTCGATCCGGACAAGGTGACCTTCTACCGCCAGTCCGATATCCCCGAGATCCCCGAGCTGACCTGGCTGCTCACCTGCGTCAGTGCCAAGGGCCTGCTCAACCGCGCCCATGCCTACAAGGCTTCGGTGGACAAGAACGTGGAAAACGGCGAAGACCCGGATGCCGGCGTGACCATGGGCCTGTACAGCTACCCGGTGCTGATGGCAGCCGACATCCTGATGTTCAACGCCCACAAGGTGCCGGTCGGCCGTGACCAGATCCAGCACGTGGAAATGGCCCGCGACATCGGCCAGCGCTTCAACCACCTGTTCGGCCAGGGCAAGGACTTCTTCGCCCTGCCCGAGGCGGTGATCGAGGAGAGCGTGGCGACCCTGCCGGGCCTGGACGGTCGCAAGATGTCCAAGAGCTACGACAACACCATCCCGCTGTTCACCAGCGCCAAGGACATGAAGGACGCCATCTCGCGCATCGTCACCGACTCGCGCGCGCCCGGCGAAGCCAAGGACCCGGACAATTCGCACCTGTCCACCCTGTTCCAGGCCTTCTCCACCCCGGCGCAGTGCGCCGAATTCCGCGAAGAACTGCTGCAGGGCCTGGGCTGGGGTGAGGCCAAGCAGCGCCTGTTCCAGCTGCTCGACGGCCAGCTGGCCGAGAAGCGCGACCACTACCACCAGTTGATTTCGCGTCCATCGGACCTGGAAGACATCCTCCTGGCCGGTGCCGCCAAGGCTCGCAAGATCGCCACGCCGTTCCTCGAGCAACTGCGCGAGGCCGTTGGCCTGCGTTCGTTCCGCAGCAGCGTGCAGGCCAGCACCGAGGTGAAGAAGAAAGCCGCCAAGACCGCGCGCTTCGTCAGCTTCCGTGACGACGACGGCAGCTTCCGCTTCCGCCTGCTGGCCGCCGATGGCGAGCAGTTGCTGCTGTCGCGCAGCTTCGCCGACGGCAAGAGCGCCGGAGCGGTGAGCAAGCAATTGCAGCAGGGTGGCGAGGCCGATGTACGCGTCGAAGGCCTGGGCTTCAGCCTGTGGTTGAACGACGAGCAGGTTGCCGACGGGCCGCAGTTCGACAGCGCCGAGGCCCGTGATTCGGCCATTCAGACCCTGCGCGAGGCGCTGGCCCCACAGCAGGACTGAGCCGGGGACCTGTAGGAGCGGGCTTGCCCGCGAAGCAGGCGCCGCGTTGCATGGCACCGGCCATGCCGGTGTTCGCGGGCAAGCCCGCTCCCACAGACTGATTGCCATTAAGCGGGCCGCTCGCTACAGTGACGGCCCGTTTTTTGTTGCCTCGCTAACGAAATCATGACGCCCCTAGAACGATATCAAGCAGATCTGAAACGTCCCGACTTCTTCCATGATGCGGCGCAGGAAACTGCGGTGCGTCACCTGCAGCGCCTGTACGACGACCTGGTGCACGCGCAGAACAACAAGCCGGGTGTGTTCGGCAAGCTGTTCGGCAAGAAGGAGCAGACGCCGGTCAAGGGTCTGTACTTCTGGGGTGGGGTTGGCCGAGGCAAGACCTACCTGGTCGATACCTTCTTCGAGGCGCTGCCGTTCAAGCAGAAGATGCGTACGCACTTCCACCGCTTCATGAAGCGTGTGCACGAGGAAATGAAAACCCTCAAGGGTGAGAAGAACCCGCTGACCATCATCGCCAAGCGCTTCAGCGAAGAAGCCAAGGTGATCTGCTTCGACGAGTTCTTCGTCTCCGATATCACCGACGCGATGATTCTCGGCACCTTGATGGAAGAGCTGTTCAAGAACGGCGTATCGCTGGTGGCGACCTCCAACATCGTCCCCGACGGCCTGTACAAGGACGGCCTGCAGCGTGCGCGCTTCCTGCCGGCCATCGCCATGATCAAGCAGTACACCGACGTGGTGAACGTCGACAGCGGCGTCGACTACCGCCTGCGGCACCTGGAGCAGGCCGAACTGTTCCACTACCCGCTCAATGACGCTGCCCACCAGAGCATGCTTGCCAGCTTCAAGGCCTTGACCCCCGAGTGCACGCAGGCCGTCGAGAACGACGTGCTGATGATCGAGAACCGCCCGATCAACGCCCTGCGCACCTGCGACGACGTCGCCTGGTTCGACTTCCGCGCCCTGTGCGACGGGCCGCGCAGCCAGAACGACTACATCGAGCTGGGCAAGATCTTCCACGCCGTATTGCTGAGCAACGTCGAGCAGATGGGCGTCGCCACCGACGACATCGCCCGCCGCTTCATCAACATGGTGGACGAGTTCTACGACCGCAACGTCAAGTTGATCATCTCTGCCGAGGTCGAGCTCAAGGACCTGTATACCGGCGGTCGCTTGGCCTTCGAGTTCCAGCGGACCCTTAGCCGGTTGCTGGAGATGCAGTCGCACGAGTTCCTTTCGCGGGCGCACAAGCCTTAAGCGTATTGGGGCCGCGATGGGCTGCAACGCAGCCCCATGGCCCTCAAGATGGCTCTCAAGCTTCCTGCATGAACTGCTGCCGATACTGGTTCGGCGACAACTCCGTGTGCTGGCGGAACAGCCGCGCGAAGAAACTGGCATCGTCGTAGCCGACCTCGTAGCTGATGGTCTTGATGCTCTTGCGCGTACTCGACAACAAGCCCTTCGCCGTCTCGATCCGCAGCCGTTGCAGGTAGTGCAGCGGCTTGTCACCGGTGGCCCCCTGGAAGCGGCGCATGAAGTTGCGGATGCTCATGCCGTGGTTGCGGGCCACGTCCTCGAAGCGGAACTTGTCGGCGAAGTGCTCCTCCAGCCAGTGCTGGATCTGCAGGATGATCAGGTCCTGGTGCAGCTTCTGGCCGCCGAAGCCCATGCGCCCGGGGGTGTAGCTGCGCTGCACTTCATAGAGGGTGTCGCGCGATACGGCGCGGGCCACGTTGGCCCCGCAGAAGCGCTCGATCAGGTAGACGTACAGGTCGCAGGCCGAGGTGGTGCCGCCGGCGCAGTAGAGGTTGTCGGCGTCGGTCAGGTGCTTGTCCTGGTTGAGCCGCACATTGGGGTAGCGCTCGGCGAAGGTGCTGAAGAAGCGCCAATAGGTGGTCGCTTCCTTGCCATCGAGCAGCCCGGCTTCGGCGAGCCAGAACACGCCGCTGGCCTGCGCGCACAACACCGCACCCCGGGCATGCTGCTCGCGCAGCCATGGCAGTACCTGTGGATAACGCTGCAGGAGGCTGTCGAAGTCTTCCCAGAACGCCGGGAGAATGATCACGTCGGCATCGCTGAGGCTGGCGTCGACCGGAAGTTGGACGTTGCTGAAACTGTCCACCGGCTGCCCGTCCGGGCTGACCAGCGTGATATCGAAGATTGGCTGCAGGCCCAGGCCAAGCTGCTTGCTGTAGCGCAGGCTGGCGAGATGGAAGAAGTCCTTGGCCTGCATCAGGGTCGATGCGAACACTTTGTCGATGGCCAGGATGCTGACGCGGCGCAATGACGCCGAGGGTTGGGTAAACATCATTGTCATTGTTCTTATAGGGTAGAGTGGTCAATCACCGGCTGGATCGTCTTATTTTTTGGCGATTGTGTCTACCCCGCTGGAATCGCGCCGCCCCCTTCGCGGGTAAACCCGCTCCTACAGAGGGCGGCGCGGTTTCAGCTCAAGGCGCCGGATTCGGCTGGTCCTGGTGAATCGCTTCGATGGCTGCCAGCAATTCGTCGCTGAGGTTCAGCGCCAGGCTCGCCAGGTTGCTGTCGAGCTGTTCCAGGCTGGTGGCGCCGATGATGTTGCTGGTCACGAACGGCTGGCGGGTGACGAAGGCCAGGGCCATCTGCGCCGGATCCAGGCCGTGGTCCTTGGCCAGCTGCACGTAGCGGCTGCAGGCCGCCACCGTCTGCGGGTTGGAGTAGCGGGCGAAGCGGCTGAACAGGGTCAGGCGGCCTTTTTCCGGGCGCGCACCATTCTCGTACTTGCCCGACAGCATGCCGAAGGCCAGCGGCGAGTAGGCCAGCAACCCGCATTGCTCGCGGATCGCCACCTCCGCCAGGCCCACCTCGAAGCTGCGGTTGAGCAGGTTGTACGGGTTCTGGATCGACACCGCCCGCGGCCAGCCGCGGCTCTCGGCCAGGTGCAGGAACTTCATGGTGCCCCACGGGGTTTCGTTGGACAGGCCGATATGGCGGATCTTGCCGGCACGCACCTGTTCGTCGAGGACCTCGAGGGTCTCTTCCAGCGGGGTGAAGTGGTCCTGGGGCAGGTGCTGGTAGCCCAGCTTGCCGAAGAAGTTGGTGCTGCGCTCGGGCCAATGCAGCTGGTACAGGTCGATGCGGTCGGTCTGCAGGCGTTCGAGGCTGGCATCCAGCGCCGCGACGATGTGCTGACGGTTATGCTTGAGCTGACCATCGCGGATATGGCTGATGCCGTTGCCCGGGCCGGCGACCTTGCTGGCCAGGACCCAGTCGTCGCGGTCGCCGTTGGCGCGGAACCAGTTGCCGATGATGCGCTCGGTGGCGGCGTACGTTTCCGGGCGCGGCGGCACCGGATACATCTCGGCGGTGTCGATGAAGTTGACTCCGTGGGCCTTGGCCCGGGAAATCTGCTCGAAGGCCTCATCCTGGGTGTTCTGCTCGCCCCAGGTCATGGTGCCCAGACACAGGGCGCTGACGTCGAGGTCGGTACGGCCGAGCTTGCGGTATTCCATCGGGGAGACTCTCCTTGGCAAAGAAGCCCATAAAAGCAGGTTGAAATTTTTCGCGCAATCTGGATAATTCGGCCCCTCTCCGTGTGGCGGAAGTGATGCACCACCACGCAGGAAGAACCCCGTCGAACATTGGCGTGCCCGACCCGAGCCCCCAAAAGCGTCAGCGTTCGGCTGCGCGTTTGCCCTTGGCAATCTGCGCACTATCCAGTAAGATTCGCCGTCTATTTTTCGCTGGGCGGCCTCTGAGGCTTTAGAGAATGAAAACTTTTACTGCTAAACCGGAAACAGTAAAGCGCGAGTGGTTCGTAGTCGACGCCGCTGGCCAGACCCTGGGTCGTCTGGCTACCGAAATCGCTAGCCGTCTGCGTGGCAAGCACAAACCAGAGTACACCCCTCACGTTGACACCGGCGACTACATCGTCGTCATCAACGCTGAACAGGTTCGTGTGACTGGTGCCAAGTCTTCCGACAAAATGTACTACTCCCACTCCGGTTTCCCAGGTGGCATCAAGGAAATCAACTTCGAGAAGTTGATCGCCAAAGCCCCTGAGCGTGTTATCGAAACCGCGGTCAAAGGCATGCTGCCGAAGAACCCGCTGGGTCGCGACATGTACCGTAAGCTGAAAGTGTACGCGGGTGCTGCTCACCCACACACTGCTCAGCAGCCTCAAGAACTGAAGATCTAACGGGATAGTTCATTATGTCGGCGACTCAAAATTACGGCACTGGCCGTCGCAAGACCGCAACCGCTCGCGTTTTCCTGCGTCCGGGTACTGGTAACATCTCCATCAACAACCGTTCTCTGGACGTGTTCTTCGGTCGTGAAACCGCTCGTATGGTTGTTCGCCAGCCGCTGGAGCTGACCGAGACCGTCGAGAAGTTCGACATCTACGTCACCGTTTCCGGTGGTGGTGTCAGCGGTCAAGCCGGTGCGATCCGTCACGGTATCACCCGCGCTCTGATGGAATACGACGAAACCCTGCGTGGCGCTCTGCGTCGTGCTGGCTACGTCACCCGCGACGCTCGTGAAGTCGAGCGTAAGAAAGTGGGTCTGCGTAAAGCGCGTAAGCGTCCTCAGTACTCCAAGCGTTAATACCGCTTCGGCAGTCGAAAAAAGCCCGGTTCCTTGGAACCGGGCTTTTTTTTGGGCTTGAACTAACCTGTCAGCATGTCGGTGACCGTTGGTCGCATAGACGCAGATCAAGCAAAGCGCGGGTTATGGCCTCGGCTGGGGGTAATCACCTTGTCATTGTGTGGATTTGTTTCTTACCATGGCGACCAATTTTTAGTGCCACTGACACAACCTAAGTACAGGTCTGGTTCAACAGGCCAAGCAAGCTGATGGGAGAGGACTGAATGAGCAATGACGGCGTCAACGCAGGCCGGCGCCGCTTCCTCGTAGCCGCGACATCCGTGGTCGGGGCGGCGGGGGCAGTGGGGGCAGCGGTACCGTTCGTGGGGTCATGGTTTCCCAGTGCCAAGGCGAAGGCCGCCGGTGCGCCGGTGAAGGTCAATATCGCCAAGGTCGAGCCCGGCCAGCAGATGGTTGCCGAGTGGCGTGGCCAACCGGTATTCATCGTGCGGCGAACGCAAGAGATCCTCGGCAACCTCAAGAAGATCACTGCCGAGCTCTCCGATCCCGAATCGAAGGATTCCGTGCAGCCGGCCTATGTCGACCCGCAGGTGCGCTCGATCAAGCCGGAAATCCTCATTCTCGTCGGCCTGTGCACCCATCTCGGCTGCTCGCCCACCTTCCGTCCGGAAGTGGCGCCGGCCGACCTGGGCCCCAAATGGGTCGGTGGCTATTTCTGCCCCTGCCATGGTTCCCACTACGACCTTGCAGGGCGCGTCTACAAGTCCCAGCCGGCGCCGCTCAACCTGCCGGTGCCGCCGCATTCGTACGAGTCTGACGACATCATCGTCATCGGCGTCGATCAGGAGAACGCATGATGAGCAAGTTCATGGACTGGGTCGATGCGCGCTTCCCCGCCACCAAGATGTGGGAAGACCACCTGAGCAAGTACTACGCGCCGAAAAACTTCAACTTCCTGTACTTCTTCGGCTCCCTGGCACTGCTGGTGCTGGTGAACCAGATCGTCACCGGTGTGTGGCTGACCATGAGCTTCACGCCGTCGGCCGAGGAGGCCTTTGCCTCGGTCGAGTACATCATGCGCGACGTCGAGTACGGTTGGATCCTGCGCTACCTGCACTCGACCGGCGCCTCGGCGTTCTTCATCGTCGTCTACCTGCACATGTTCCGCGGCTTGCTCTACGGCTCCTACCAGAAGCCGCGCGAGCTGGTCTGGCTGTTCGGCATGCTGATCTACCTGGCGCTGATGGCCGAAGCCTTCATGGGCTACCTGCTGCCCTGGGGTCAGATGTCGTATTGGGGTGCTCAGGTGATCATCTCGCTGTTCGGTGCCATTCCGGTGATCGGCGATGACCTGACCATGTGGATTCGCGGCGACTACCTGATATCCGGCATCACCCTCAACCGCTTCTTCGCCCTGCATGTGGTGGCCCTGCCGATCGTGATCCTCGGCCTGGTGGTGCTGCACATCCTGGCGCTGCACGAAGTGGGGTCGAACAACCCCGATGGTGTCGACATCAAGAAGAAAAAGGACGAGAGCGGCATTCCGCTCGACGGCATCCCCTTCCACCCGTACTACACGGTCAAGGACATCGTCGGTGTGGTGGTCTTCCTCTTCGTGTTCTGCGCCGTGGTGTTCTTCTTCCCGGAGATGGGCGGGTACTTCCTCGAGAAGCCCAACTTCGAACAGGCGAACGCCTTCAAGACGCCCGAACATATCGCCCCGGTCTGGTACTTCACGCCGTTCTACGCGATCTTGCGTGCGGTGCCTGACAAGCTGTTCGGGGTGATCGCCATGGGTGCGGCCATCGCCGTGCTGTTCGTGTTGCCCTGGCTCGACCGCAGCCCCGTGCGCTCCATGCGCTACAAGGGCTGGTTGAGCAAGATCTTCCTGCTGGTGTTCTGCGTGGCCTTCGTCATCCTCGGCGTGCTTGGCGTGCAGGCGCCAACGCCTGGACGCACCTTGTTGTCGCAGGTCTGTACGGTGCTGTACTTCGCCTACTTCCTGCTGATGCCGTTCTACACAAGGCTCGAGAAGACCAAACCGGTTCCGGAAAGGGTGACTGGCTGATGAAAAAGTTGATTGCAGTATTTCTGCTGGCCGTGATGCCTGCTTTCACCCTCGCTGCCGAGCATGGCCTGGAGCTGGACAAGGTCGACGTCGACCTCACTGACAAAGCTGCCATGCAGGACGGTGCGCGCACGTTCGCCAACTATTGCATGGGCTGCCACAGCGCCAAGTTCCAGCGTTACGAGCGGGTGGCCGACGACCTGGGGATTCCCCACGAGCTGATGCTCGAGAAGCTGGTGTTCACCGGCGCCAAGATCGGCGATCACATGCAGATCGGCATGCAGCCGAGCGATGCCAAGACCTGGTTCGGGGCGGCGCCGCCCGACCTGACCCTGGTGGCGCGGGTGCGCGGCAATGATTGGCTGTACACCTACCTGCGCAGCTTCTACGAGGACAAGTCGCGGCCTTACGGGGTGAACAACAAGGTCTTCCCCAACGTCGGCATGCCCAACGTGCTGGTGGGCCTGCAGGGCAACCAGGTGATCGGTTGCAAGCAGGTGCAGAGCGTGGCCGATGGCAAGAAACAGTACGACCCCTTGACCGGTGCGCCGCTCACCCATGAAGCCTGTGACCAGCTGACCATCACGCCGAATTCCGGTACCCTGACCACCGAGCAGTTCGACGAGAAGGTCAAGAACCTGGTGACCTTCCTGGCCTATTCGGCCAACCCGGTCAAACTGGAAAGCCAGCGCATCGGTACCTACGTGTTGCTGTTCCTGGCTTTCTTCTTCGTGTTCGCCTATTTGCTCAAGCGCGAATACTGGAAGGACGTGCACTGATCACGCAGTAGTTTCTGGTTAGTTGAACGCGCCCTGGGCGCTGCCGCGTAAACACGCGGGAGCCTCCAGGGCGCGTTTGCATTTGCAGTCTTACAAGCATTCCCATGCGAGGAGCCGTTACATGGGCGCGACCAACAGGTTAGCCTGCTATTCCGATCCCGCTGATCACTATTCTCATCGCGTGCGCCTGGTGCTCGCCGAGAAAGGCATCGGCGTGCAGATCATCGACGTCGACCCCGCTCGTCTGCCACCCAAGCTGGTCGAGGCGAACCCCTATGGCAGCGTGCCGACCCTGGTCGACCGCGACCTGGCGTTGTACGAGTCGACCGTGGTAATGGAATACCTCGAGGAGCGTTACCCGCACCCTCCATTGATGCCGGTGTACCCGGTGGCGCGCGGCAACAGTCGCTTGCTGATCCACCGCATCCAGCGCGACTGGTGCGCGCTGGCGGACACCGTGCTCGACCCGCGCAGTACCGAGGCGGCCCGCGCCGAGGCGCGCAAGGCGTTGCGCGAGAGCCTGACTGGCGTTTCCCCGGTGTTCGCCGAGTTCGCCTGCTTCATGAGTGAGGAGCAAAGCCTGGTCGATTGCTGTCTATTGCCCATATTATGGCGATTGCCATTGATGGGTATCGAGTTGCCGCGGCAAGCCAAGCCGCTGCTGGAATACATGGAGCGACAGTTCGCCCGCGAGCCTTTTCAGGCGAGCCTGTCCTCTGCAGAGCGTGAAATGCGCAAGTTTTAAGGAGCCGTTGATGAACTCCAGTCGCCCCTATCTGGTTCGAGCGCTGTACGAGTGGATCGTCGACAACGATTTCACCCCCCATATGCTGGTCAATGCCGAATACCCGGCGGTTCAGGTGCCCCAGGGTTTCGCCAGTGATGGCCAGATCGTCCTGAACATCTCGCCCAGTGCCGTGCGCTGCCTGCACATGGACAACGAGGCGGTCAGCTTCGAAGGTCGTTTCGGTGGCGTTTGCCATACGCTGTACGTGCCGGCCGGCGCCATTCTCGGCATCTATGCCCGGGAAAACGGCCAGGGCATGGTCTTCGAGCTCGAGCCGCCGGTAATGGATGACGAAGCGCTGGACGACGAATGCGTGGAGCCTGATGACGATGGCCCGCCGAGCGGTGGCGGGCAGCCGCCGCGGCCAAGCGGTCGGCCCAGCCTGAAGGTGGTCAAGTAACGAAAAAGGCGATCCATGTGGATCGCCTTTTTTCTGCAGCGTGCGTAGCGGCTCAGTCGATGTATTCGAACAGCTTGACGATCTTCTGCACGCCCGATACCCCTTGCACCACGGCCGTGGCCGAGTTGGCTTCCTGTTGGGTCACCAGGCCCAGCAGGTAGACGATGCCGTTTTCGGTGATGACCTTGATCCGCGAGCTGGGCACGGCGCTGTCGGTCAGCATCTGGGTCTTGATCTTGGTGGTCAGCCAGGCGTCATTGTTGCGCGCCAGGATGGAGGAGGGCTGCATCACCTGCAGCTCGTTGTGCACCTTCTTGACCCGTTGCACCTGGCTGGCGGTTTGCTCGGCCAGGCTCTTGAGGTCTGCGCGTGGGGTCTGCCCGGCCAGCAGGACGATGCCGTTGTAGCTGCTGACGACGATGTGCGAGCCCTTGTCCAGGTCGGGGCTGGCCTTGGCGATGTTCACCGAGGCTTTGGTCTCGATCAGCGAGTCGTCGATCTTGCTGCCGATGGTGCGCGTGCCGCGATCATCCTCGATCGGCGAGTTGCGGGTCGAGGTCAGTACCGAGCTGCAGCCGGTAACGCTCAGGCACAGGGTCAGGGCCATCAGGCCGAGGCGCTTGGGGATCATTCTTCACTCCCGAACAGTTGGCTGTCGATCAGATCGCATAGGCAGTGGATCGCCAGCAGGTGGACTTCCTGGATACGTGCGGTCACCGTCGAAGGCACGCGGATCTCCACGTCCTCGGGCAGCAACAGCGAGGCCATGCCGCCACCGTCACGTCCAGTCATAGCTACGACAATCATTTCGCGATCATGTGCCGCCTGGATCGCTTGAATCACGTTGGCCGAGTTACCGCTGGTAGAAATCGCCAGCAGCACGTCGCCGGGTTGGCCCAGGGCGCGAATCTGCTTGGAGAAGACTTCGTTGTAGCTGTAGTCGTTGGCGATCGAGGTCAGCGTCGAGCTATCGGTGGTCAGGGCGATGGCTGGCAGGCTCGGGCGCTCGCGCTCGAAGCGGTTGAGCAGCTCGGACGAGAAGTGCTGGGCGTCGCCGGCCGAGCCGCCGTTGCCGCAGGCGAGCATCTTGCCTTCGTTGAGCAGGGCGTTGACCATGACCAGGCTGGCCTGCTCGATGTGCGGTGCCAGGATGTCCATTGCCTGTTGCTTGGTATCGATGCTGGCCTGGAACAGCCGGCGAATTCGGGATTGCATGTCCATCTGGTGACCTTAAGTGGGGCGGTGGCCGGCGCGACGCGCAACAGGGACCAGCCCGCGAAACATAGAGCAAAAAAATCGGATTGGGTTCAGCATTCGAAGGCGTTTTTCAGCCACTGGAGTGGCTGGCCTGCGTGGTGGCTGCCCTGCAGGGCGACTACGTCGAAGCGGCAGGGGTGTTCGGCCCAACGGGGCTCCTTTTGTAGAAAGAGACTGGCGGCAAGCACCAGCCTTTTCTGCTTGCGCCCGTCGATACTGCCGAGAGCGCCGCCGAAGCTCGCATGTAGCCGATAGCGGACTTCGACGAATACTACTGTATCGGCGTCGAGCATGACCAGATCAAGCTCGCCGCCTTTGCATCGCCAGTTGCGTGCCAGTAGTCGCAAACCCTGGCCCCGGAGGTAATCGAGGGCCTGGGTTTCCGCATCTTGGCCGGCGCTGGCAGGCGATGCGGTCGCCATCAGCGTGGGGTGTCTGGCAGGCGCTTGACCTGGCCGCCGGAGAACTCGGCCCATGGCAGCTGGCGCTCGATGCGCTGGCCGGGGTTGATGCTCAGGCTGCCGGACAGGCCCTGGACGCGGTTGTCAGGCAGTGCCTTGAGCTGGCCCAGGCGCGGTGCCAGGCTGTAGGCGTCGACGCCCATGGCGTACAGGCGGCCCAGGCTGCCGGCGGCTTGCGGCCACTGTTGCACTACCTGCTGGCGCAGGCTGTTGCTGGTGTCGAGCAGCCATGGCGTTTCGCAGAAGCGGATGCCGTTCATGTCGTTGTACTGGTTGACGTCACCACTGGCGCTGTACAGGTTCGAGGTGGCGTAGACCGGCACGTCGCCGGCGTACTGGAAGTTCAGGGTCGGCTTGATCTGCTGGGCCTGCTGTGGCGTGGCGGCGAGGAAGATGAAGTCGATGTCCTGGCGGCGCGACGGCTGCGCGGAAATATTGCCGCCCACGGTGCTTTGCAGACTCTTGGCGCGGGCTTCGCTCTGGCGCAGCTGGAACAGGTCGGCGATCTGCTGGGCCAGGGCGACCGGTTGCGCGATGCGTTCGGCGGCGAGCAGGGTGCCGCCGTTGCCTTCCCAGTCCTGGCGGAAGGCCGCGAGCACACGGTCGCCCCACTCACCGCTGGGCACCAGGGCCACGGCGCGGACCATGCCGTCGGCGCGGGCGCGACGGGCCACTTCGCGGGCCTCGTCTTCGGCGGCGAGGCCGAACTGGAACAGCTGCGGCGGGGCCTTCTGGCCAGCTTCGGCATAGTTCAGGGCGAGGGTGGTGATCGGCAGTTGCGGATAGGCAGCGAGCTTCTTCACCAGTGGTTTTTCCAGTGGCCCGACCACCAGTTGTACGCCAGCGGCCTGGGCCTCGCGGTAGAAGTCGTCTAGGGAGCTGATCCGCGAGCTGTCGAAGACCTGCACGGCCGGGGCCGGCTGGCCGCTTTGCTGGGCCTGGAAGTGCGCCGCCATGAAGCCATCACGCAGGGCGCGGGCGACGTTGGCCAGGGGGCCTTCCTGGGGCAGAAGCAGGGCGATCTTGGTCAGGGGCTGGCTGGCCAGTTCCTT
The DNA here is from genome assembly GCF_016648105.1 of Pseudomonas sp. S31. Classification (GTDB taxonomy): domain Bacteria; phylum Pseudomonadota; class Gammaproteobacteria; order Pseudomonadales; family Pseudomonadaceae; genus Aquipseudomonas. The sequence continues at coordinate 171,370 of NZ_JACVVE010000006.1, forward strand.
GAGCTTGACCAGTGCCGTCGGCAATTGCTTGGCGGCCGGGTGGTCGGGATGCTGTGCGCGCCAGGTGTCGATGGCGGCCTGTTGCTGTTCCAGGGTACCGGCGCTTTTCACTGCCAGGGCCAGGCTGGTCCAGCCGGCCAGGGTCGCGTCGGTGCTGGGCTGTTGCAGTTGCTCGGCCGGCAGCGAGGCGACCAGGGCCCAGATCGAGTCATCGTTAGCGCTGGCGGCCTGGCCGCTGAGCAGTGGCGCGAGCAGCACGCGTTGCTGGGCCGCAGCCAGGGCCTGGCCGTCGGCTTCGAGGGCTGCAGCGTGAACGGTGTAGGTGCGGGCCTGCTGGGGCTCTGGCAGTTCGCCGACGCGCGCCAGGCTTGGGTGTGACAGGGCAGTCAGCGCCGCCTTGGGCTGGTTGCGGCTCATGGCCAGCTCCGCCGCGAGGGTGCTCGCGAAGACCTGCTGGGCTGGCTTGAGCGTGTCCAGCGGTACTTGCTGGAGAATGCCTGCGGCGCGCGGGAAGTCCTTCTGCTTGTAAGCCAGGTCGGCGGCGCTCAGGCGCAGCAGCGCGGCATCTTCGGGGGACTTGCTGTTGGCGGCCTTGTCGAGCAGCTGTTCGATGCTGGCATCCGGGGTGCGCGGCAGTTCGCCCAGGCTGGATGAGGGCGAGCTGGCGCAGGCTGCGAGCAGGGCAGCGAAGCAGAGGGCTGTGAACAGCCGCAGGCAAGCGATCATGTAAAAGTCCTGTTACTCGATCAAGTTGGCCGGCAATTGTACCCAAGCCGGGGCGCGGGTGCGATCTTGGCGGTGTCGAACCTTCACTATAGGTGCCTGGAAACGGCTGGGTGGCCAAGTTCTTTGCGCGCTGTTGCAGGCGCTCGGGCTACAATGGCGCCTTTGATCCGAAAGGCAGGTGTGCGCAGTGACTGATGTGGCAGGGGCTTCGAAATCCGTGATGGGTACGCTGTACGTGGTCGCGACTCCGATCGGCAACCTCGACGACATGAGTGCCCGCGCGCTGAAGGTGCTGGGGGATGTGGCGTTGATCGCCGCCGAAGACACCCGGCATTCCATCCGCCTGTTGCAGCACTTCGGCATCGACACGCCACTGGCGGCCTGCCATGAACATAACGAGCGCGACGAAGGCGGGCGCTTCATCACCAAGCTGCTGGCGGGGGAGGACGTGGCGCTGGTCTCCGACGCCGGTACGCCGCTGATTTCCGACCCCGGCTACCACCTGGTGCGCCAGGCGCGTGCAGCCGGGGTCAGCGTGGTGCCGGTGCCGGGGGCGTGCGCGTTGATCGCCGCGCTGTCGGCGGCGGGCCTGCCGTCGGATCGTTTCATCTTCGAAGGCTTCCTGCCCGCCAAGGCGGCTGGGCGCCGCGCACGCCTGGAGCAGGTAAAGGAAGAGCCGCGCACGCTGATCTTCTACGAAGCGCCCCATCGCATCCTCGAGTGCCTCGAGGACATGGAGGCGGTGTTTGGTGGCGAGCGCCCGGCACTGCTGGCCCGTGAGTTGACGAAAACCTTCGAGACCCTCAAGGGCCTGCCGCTGGCTGAACTGCGCGCCTTCGTGGCAGGGGACAGCAACCAGCAGCGTGGTGAGTGCGTGGTGCTGGTCGGCGGCTGGACCGCGCCCGAGGGCGAGCAGGCCATCAGCACCGAGGCCATGCGCGTGCTCGACCTGCTGCTGGCCGAACTGCCGCTCAAGCGTGCGGCCGCCTTGGCGGCGGAAATCACCGGTGTGCGCAAGAACCTGCTGTACCAGGCTGCTCTGGAGAAACAGAAATCCCAGTGAAGACAGAGCGGTATCGCTTGTTCTTGGGCGTGCCTGCCGGTACTCTTGTCGGCGGAGAGTCGATCGGACAGTCGCTGCTCGTTTTTGTTCAACAAGAATGAGGGGAGGAAAGTCCGGGCTCCTTAGGGCAGAGTGCCAGGTAACGCCTGGGAGGCGCGAGCCTACGGAAAGTGCCACAGAAAATAACCGCCTAAGCACTTCGGTGCCGGTAAGGGTGAAAAGGTGCGGTAAGAGCGCACCGCACGGCTGGCAACAGTTCGTGGCTAGGTAAACCCCACTCGGAGCAAGACCAAATAGGGTTCCATCAGGCGTGGCCCGCGTCGGAACCGGGTAGGTTGCTAGAGGCGTCCAGTGATGGCCGTCGTAGAGGAATGACTGTCCTCGACAAAACCCGGCTTACAGATCGACTCTCCACCTTCCTTCCCTGCTTGAATCGATAGCAGAAGCCTCTTGGTAATACCGAAAAGATCTTACTCTTCATAAATCACTTTAACTTCGTACTCGATCCGTTTGAGTGGGTTTGATTTTTCTCGTTTTTTTCTTGCCGTGGTAATCCCTCCCCCTTCCTTTGTTGCGCTAAATCGCGGTCCCGTAAGGGTTTTCCTTATGAACGTGCCTTGACGGTGCAGCGGACGGATTCCTATAGTGTGCGCAAGTGGCAGAAAGTGGGATGAAGTGGGTTTTCTGACACAAAAAAGCTAACATTGTGAGGAATCGCAGCCGTGTTTCGCGGAGCCAACGCCGTCAGCCTCGATGCCAAGGGCCGTCTCGCCATGCCGAGCCGGTACCGCGACGAGCTCGATTCGCGTTGCAATGGTCAACTGATCGTGACAATCGACGCCGTGGACCCCTGCTTGTGTGTTTATCCCCTCGATGAGTGGGAACAGATTGAAGCCAAGTTGCGTGCCTTGCCGTCGTTGCGTGAGGAAAACCGCCGCCTTCAGCGTTTGCTGATCGGCAATGCGGTGGACCTGGAGCTCGACGGCAGTGGGCGTTTCCTGGTACCGCCCCGCCTGCGTGAGTACGCCAAGCTCGACAAGAAGGCGATGCTGGTGGGGCAACTGAACAAATTCCAGCTGTGGGATGAGGATGCCTGGAACGCGGTTTCGGCAGCCGACCTTGCAGCTATTCAACAACCGGGCGCGATGCCCGACGATTTGCGTGACCTGATCCTGTGACCATAGATAGCGGCTTCAACCACATCACCGTCCTGCTCGATGAAGCTGTCGAGGCATTGGCCCTGCGCGCCGACGGTTGCTATCTGGACGGCACCTTCGGGCGTGGCGGACACAGCCGGCTGATCCTCAGCAAGCTCGGGCCGCAAGGGCGGCTGCTGGGGTTCGACAAGGATCCTCAAGCGATTGCCACTGGGCAAGCGCTGGCGGCCGAAGACGGCCGCTTTGTCATTGTGCAGCGCAGCTTTGCCGAGCTGGGCGATGAGGTGGCCGCACGCGGCCTGAGCGGCAAGGTCAGCGGCGTGCTGCTCGACCTCGGCGTGTCCTCGCCGCAGCTCGACGACCCCGAGCGCGGCTTCAGCTTCCTCAATGACGGCCCGCTGGACATGCGCATGAACCCCGACCAGGGCATCAGTGCCGCCGAGTTCATCGCCACCGCGCCGGTCGAGGAAATCGCCCGGGTCTTCAAGGAGTACGGTGAAGAGCGTTTCGCCGGGCGGATGGCACGCGCCGTGGTCGAGCGTCGCGAGACCCAGCCGTTCACCCGTACCGCTGACCTGGCCGAAGTGCTCAAGGTAGCCAACCCAGCCTGGGAGAAGGGCAAGAACCCTGCTACCCGGGCCTTCCAGGGCCTGCGCATCCATGTCAACAACGAGCTGGGCGACCTCGAGACCGGCCTCGAAGCCGCGTTAGAGGCACTGGAGGTGGGCGGGCGCCTGGCGGTGATCAGCTTCCACTCCCTGGAAGACCGCATCGTCAAGCTGTTCATGCGCAAGCTGGTCAAGGGCGAAGCCGACAATCTGCCGCGCAATCTGCCGGTGCAGCACAAGGCCTTCGAACCGAAGGTCCGTCTTATCGGCAAGGCGCAGTTCGCCTCCGATGCCGAGCTCAAGGCCAACCCGCGGGCGCGTAGCGCCGTCATGCGGGTGGCGGAGAAGCTTCGGTGAGCCGGCTATTCGCCAAGCCTCTGCCCGGCGGGAGCTTCCTGATGCTCCTGCTGTTCGTCGCTGTCCTGATTTCGGCCATTGCAGTGTCCTACAGCGCACACTGGAACCGCCAGTTGCTCAACACCCTGTACGGCGAACTCAACGAGCGCGACAAGGCCCAGGCCGAATGGGGCCGGCTGATCCTCGAGCAAAGCACCTGGACCGCTTCCAGCCGAATCGAGAGCCTGGCCTCCGAGCAGTTGAAGATGCGCGTGCCCGCGGCTGACGAAGTGCGGATGGTGGCGCCATGATGAAGCTCGAAGGTGCACTCTACCCCTGGCGCTTTCGCGTGGTCATCGGTCTGCTGGCGATCATGGTCGGTGCCATCTGCTGGCGCATCATCGACCTGCAGGTGGTCGATCGCGACTTCCTCAAGGGCCAGGGCGATGCCCGCAGCCTGCGCCATATTCCGATCCCTGCACACCGCGGGCTGATCACCGACCGCAACGGCGAGCCGCTGGCGGTGAGTACCCCGGTCACCACCTTGTGGGCCAACCCCAAGGAGATGCAGGCCTCGAAAGACCGCTGGCCGCAATTGGCCGCCGCGCTCGGGCAGAACCCGCAGCAACTGACCGACCGCCTGACCCAGCAGGCCGGCAAGGAGTTCATCTACCTGGTCCGCGGTCTGACCCCGGAGCAGGGCCAGCACGTGCTCGACCTGAAGGTGCCGGGCGTGTACGGGCTGGAAGAATTCCGCCGCTTCTATCCTGCCGGTGACGTCACTGCGCACATGGTCGGCTTCACCGACCTCGACGACCACGGCCGCGAAGGGGTCGAGCTGGCCTACGACGAATGGCTGGCCGGTGTACCCGGCAAGCGGCAGGTGATCAAGGACCGGCGCGGCCGGCTGATCAAGGACATCCAGGTCACCAAGAACGCCAAGGCAGGGAAGACCTTGGCGTTGTCGATAGACCTGCGCCTGCAATACCTCGCCACCCGCGAACTGCGCAACGCCATCGCCGAACAGGACGCCAAGGCCGGCAGCCTGGTGATCATGGACGTCAAGACCGGCGAAGTGCTGGCCATGGTCAACCAGCCGACCTACAACCCGAACAATCGTCGCAGCATGTTCCCGGCGGCCATGCGCAACCGGGCGATCATCGACGTGTTCGAGCCAGGCTCGACGGTCAAACCGATTTCCATGAGCGCCGCGCTCGAAAGCGGCCGCTGGAAGCCCACCGACAAGGTCGAGGTCTATCCCGGCAGCCTGCAGATCGGCCGCTACACCATCAAGGACGTGTCGCGCAGCGAGGGCCCGATCCTCGACCTGACCGGCATCCTGATCAACTCCAGTAACGTCGGCATGAGCAAAGTGGCCTTCGACATCGGTGGCGAAGCGATCTACCGGGTCATGTCGCAGTTGGGCCTGGGGCAATACACCGGCCTCGGCTTCCCCGGCGAACGCGTCGGCAACCTGCCCAACCACCGCGAATGGCGCAAGGCCGAGACCGCGACCCTGTCCTACGGCTACGGCGTATCGGTCACCGCGCTGCAGCTGGTGCATGCCTACGCGGCGCTGGCCAACGACGGCAAGATGGTGCCGCTGTCCATCCTCAAGGTCGACAAGGCGCCCGAGTCGGTGCAGGCGATCCCGAAGGAAACCGCCGAAACCATCCAGGGCATGCTCCAGCAAGTGATCGAGGCGCCTCGTGGCGTTTACCGCGCCCAGGTGCCGTTCTATCACGTCGCCGGCAAGTCCGGTACGGCGCGTAAGGCCACTGTCGGCTCCAAGGGCTACACCGAGAACGCCTACCGCTCGCTGTTCGCCGGCTTCGGCCCGATGAGCGACCCGCGCTACGCGATCGTCGTGGTGATCGACGAACCGAGCAAGGGCGGCTACTTCGGCGGCCTGGTCTCGGCACCGGTCTTCAGCAAGGTCATGTCGGGCACTCTGCGCCTGATGAACGTGGCGCCCGACAACCTGCCGCCGCCAAGCGAGCAGCAGCAGGTCAATGCAGCGCCGGCCGCTGCGGTACCCGCCAAGGGAGGGCGTGGATGATGACGATGCCATTGAGCAAGCTGTTCGCCCACGCCAGCCGTGACCCGTTGATCCGTGAGTTGACCCTAGACAGCCGTCAGGTGCGCCAGGGCGACCTGTTCCTGGCCGTGCCTGGTGCCAAGGTCGACGGTCGCGAGCACATCGCCGATGCCCTGTCGCGCGGTGCCGCTGCCGTGGCTTATGAAGAGCAGGGTGCCAACGTGCTGCCGCTCACCGATGTGCCGCTGATTCCAGTGAAGGGGCTGATCGGCCAGCTGTCGCAGATTGCCGGGCGCTTCTATGGCGAACCGAGCCGTCAGTTGAACCTGGTCGGCGTCACCGGTACCAATGGCAAGACCAGCGTCACGCAACTGGTGGCCCAGGCGCTCGACGCGCTTGGCCAGCGTTGCGGCCTGATCGGCACCCTGGGCACCGGTTTCTACGGCGAACTGCAGAGCGGCCGTCTGACCACGCCCGACCCGATCGCCGTGCAGTCGACCCTCAACGACCTGAAAAAGGCCGGCGCCAAGGCCGTGGCCATGGAAGTGTCCTCCCACGCCCTGGAGCAGGGCCGTGTGGCAGCCCTGGCGTTCGATATCGCGGTGATGACCAATCTTTCTCGCGACCACCTCGACTACCACGGCAGCATGCAGGCCTACGAGGCGGCCAAGGCCAAGCTGTTCGCCTGGCCGAACCTGCGCTGCCAGGTGGTGAACCTGGACGACGATTTCGGTCGCCGCCTGGCTGCCGAGTTCGCCCGTCGCCCGAGCGCCGAGCACATCGAAACCCGCCTGCTCAGCTATAGCCTGGAAGATCCGGACGCCTCGCTGTTCTGCCGCGAGGCCCACTTCGATGACGATGGCGTGCGCGCCATCCTCGTCACGGCCCAAGGCGAGCGCACCCTGCGCAGCCAGCTGCTTGGCCGCTTCAACCTGAGCAACGTGCTCGCCGCAGTGGCCACCCTGCTGGCGCTGGATTACTCGCTGGACGAGATCCTCAAGGTCACCGCGCAGTTGCAAGGGCCGGTCGGCCGCATGCAGCGCCTGGGCGGTGGCGACAAGCCGCTGGTGGTGGTCGATTACGCGCACACGCCAGACGCGCTGGAAAAGGTCCTCGAAGCCCTGCGTCCGCATGCCCGAGGCAAGCTGCTGTGCCTGTTCGGCTGCGGTGGTGATCGTGATCGCGGCAAGCGCCCGCTGATGGCCGAGCTGGCCGAGCGCCTGGCCGACCGCGTGCTGGTTACCGATGACAATCCGCGTAGCGAAGACCCGCTGCACATCTTCGACGACATCCGTCCTGGCTTCGCCAAGCCCGAGCAGGTCGAGTTCGTCGCCGGGCGTGGCGCAGCCATTGCCCACCTGATCGCCTCGGCGGCGGCGGACGACGTCATCGTCCTGGCCGGCAAGGGGCACGAGGACTACCAGGAGATCCATGGCCAGCGCCATGCCTTCTCCGACCTGATCGAAGCCGAAAAGGCACTTGCAGCCTGGGAGGCTCCACATGCTTAAGCCCATGACCCTCAGCCAGCTGACCGGCGTATTGAATGCGCGCCTGGTAGGGGCTGATGCCAGCTTCACCGGTGTCAGCATCGACAGCCGCAGCGTCGGTGCCGGGCAACTGTTCGTCGCCCTGGCCGGTCCGCGCTTCGATGGCCACGATTATCTCGCCGACGTGCAAGCCAAGGGGGCCGTCGCGGCGTTGGTCGAGCGTGAAATCGCCGATGTCGACCTGCCGCAGCTGGTGGTTGCCGATGCTCGCCTGGCCCTGGGCCAGCTCGGTGCACTGAACCGCGCCGCATTCGACAAACCGGTGATCGCGATTACCGGCTCCAGCGGCAAGACCACGGTCAAGGAGATGCTCGCCTGCATCCTGCGTACCCGCGGCCCGGTACATGCCACCCGTGGCAACCTGAACAACGACCTCGGCGCGCCGCTGACCCTGCTGGAAATCGCCCCGGAGCATAGCGCTGCGGTGATCGAGCTGGGCGCTTCGCGCATTGGCGAGATCCGCTACACCGTTGGCCTGACCCAACCGCAGGTGGTCATCATCAACAATGCCGGTACCGCCCATGTCGGCGAGTTCGGCGGCCCGGAAAAGATCGTCGAGGCCAAGGGCGAGATCCTCGAGGGCTTGGGCGAGGGCGGCACGGCCATCCTCAATCTGGCCGACAAGGCATTCGACATCTGGCGCAAGCGTGCCGGCAGCCACCGCGTGCTGACTTTCGCCCTGGACAACCTGCAGGCCGATTTCCATGCCAGCGGCATCGGCCGCGACGCCCGCGGCTGCCCATCCTTCACCCTGCATGGGCCCGACGGCAGCGTCGCGGTGCAACTGAACCTGCTCGGCACCCACAACGTCAGCAATGCCTTGGCCGCCGCTGCCGCCGCGCATGCCGTTGGTCTGACCCTGAGCGGCATCGCCGCGGGGCTTGAAGCCGTGCAGCCGGTCAAGGGCCGCAGCGTGGCGCAGATCGCGCCGAACGGGGTGCGGGTGATCGACGACAGCTATAACGCAAATCCCACCTCGATGTGCGCGGCCGTTGATATACTCGCCGGCTTTTCCGGGCGCACCGTCCTGGTGCTCGGCGACATCGGCGAGCTGGGGCAATGGGCCGAAGAGGGTCATCGGCAGGTGGGCGACTATGCCCGCGGCAAGGTCGATGCCCTGTATGCGGTCGGTACCAACATGATTCACGCGGTCCAGGCGTTCGGCGCCAATGGCCGACACTTCGCCACACAAGCTGAGCTGATCGAAGCCGTTCGCGCCGAGAATGCCAGTGAAACCACTATCTTGATCAAGGGCTCGCGCAGCGCTGCGATGGAAAACGTCGTGGCCGCACTGTGCGGTGCCAGCGGGGAGAAACATTAATGCTGCTGCTGTTGGCCGAGTATCTGCAACAGTTCCATAAAGGCTTCGCGGTCTTCCAGTACCTGTCCCTGCGCGGGATCCTCGGTGTACTGACGGCGTTGTCCCTGGCGCTGTGGCTGGGGCCGTGGATGATTCGTACCCTGCAGATCCGCCAGATCGGTCAGGCCGTTCGCAACGACGGCCCGCAATCGCACCTGTCCAAGTCCGGCACCCCGACCATGGGTGGCGCCTTGATTCTTTCGGCCATCGCCATCAGCACCTTGCTGTGGGCCGACCTGTCCAACCGCTACGTCTGGGTGGTGCTGATCGTCACCCTGCTGTTCGGCGCCATCGGCTGGGTCGACGACTACCGCAAGGTGATCGAAAAGAACTCGCGCGGCCTGCCTAGCCGCTGGAAGTATTTCTGGCAATCGGTGTTCGGCTTGGGCGCGGCGGTGTTCCTCTACATGACCGCTCCGACCAGCGTCGAGACCACGCTGATCGTGCCGTTCCTCAAGGACGTCACCATTCCGCTGGGCATCGGCTTCGTCGTGCTGACCTACTTCGTGATCGTCGGTTCGAGCAACGCGGTCAACCTGACCGACGGCCTCGATGGCCTGGCGATCATGCCGACGGTGATGGTCGGCGGTGCCTTGGGCATCTTCTGCTACCTGTCGGGCAACGTGAAATTCGCCGAGTACCTGCTGATCCCTTACGTGCCGGGCTCGGGTGAGCTGATCGTGTTCTGCGGCGCGCTGATCGGCGCGGGCCTGGGCTTCCTGTGGTTCAACACCTACCCGGCGCAGGTGTTCATGGGCGACGTCGGCGCACTGGCGCTGGGCGCCGCGCTGGGCACCATCGCGGTGATCGTGCGCCAGGAGATCGTGCTGTTCATCATGGGCGGCATCTTCGTGGTCGAGACCCTGTCGGTGGTGATCCAGGTCGCCTCGTTCAAGCTCACCGGCAAGCGCGTGTTCCGCATGGCGCCGATTCACCACCACTTTGAACTCAAGGGCTGGCCTGAGCCACGGGTGATCGTCCGTTTCTGGATCATCACCGTGATTCTGGTGCTGATCGGCCTTGCAACCCTGAAACTGAGGTAGACGAGCGTGTCACTGATCGCTTCCGACCAATTCCGCATCGTTGTCGGCCTCGGCAAGAGCGGCATGTCCCTGGTTCGCTTCCTGGCGAGCCGGGGCATTGCCTTTGCGGTCGCCGACACCCGCGAGCAACCGCCGGAACTGGACACCCTGCGCCGTGACTACCCGCAGGTGGAAGTACGCTGTGGCGAACTGGACGTCGACTTCCTGTGCCGTGCCAACGAGCTTTACGTCAGCCCCGGTCTGGCCCTGGCCACCCCGGCGCTGCAGCAGGCCGCTGCCCGTGGCGTGGTGCTGTCGGGTGACATCGAACTGTTCGCCCGCCATGCCAAGGCGCCGATCGTCGCAATCAGCGGTTCCAACGCGAAAAGCACCGTGACCACCCTGGTCGGCGAGATGGCCGCCAAGGCTGGCAAGCGCGTGGCCGTCGGCGGCAACCTCGGCACGCCGGCGTTGGACCTGCTCGACGACGCTGTCGAGCTGTATGTCCTCGAACTGTCGAGCTTCCAGCTGGAAACCACCGACCAGCTCAATGCCGAAGTGGCCACCGTGCTGAACATCAGCGAAGACCACATGGACCGCTACAGCGGCCTGCCGGCCTATCACCTGGCCAAGCATCGGATCTTCCGTGGTGCGCGCCAGGTGGTGGTCAACCGCCAGGACGCCCTGAGCCGGCCGCTGCCGGTGGAAGGCCGCCCGTGCTGGACATTCGGTCTCAACCAGCCCGACTTCAAGGCCTTCGGCCTGCGTGAAGTCGATGGCGAGAAATACCTGGCCTTCGAGTTCAACAACTTGATGCCGGTGCGCGAGCTGAAGATCCGCGGCGCGCACAACCAGAGCAACGCCCTGGCGGCCCTGGCCCTGGGCCACGCCGCTGGCCTGCCGTTCGCGCCGATGCTCGAGGCCCTGCGCGAATTCGCCGGTCTCGCCCACCGCTGCCAGTGGGTCCGCGAGCGCAACGACGTGGGTTGGTACGACGACTCCAAGGCCACCAACGTTGGCGCGGCCCTGGCCGCCATCGAAGGCCTGGGCGCGGATATCGAAGGCAAGCTGGTGCTGATCGCCGGTGGCGACGGCAAGGGCGCAGACTTTTCTGCCTTGCGCGATCCGGCCAAGCGCTTCTGCCGCGCCGTGGTGCTGCTCGGCCGCGATGCCGAGCGCCTGGCCGAGGCGCTCGGCGACGGGGTGCCGCAGGTCAGGGTCAAGACCCTCGACGAGGCCGTGCAGCGATGCGCCGAGCTGGCCCAGCCGGGTGATGCCGTGCTGCTGTCGCCGGCCTGCGCAAGCCTCGACATGTTCAAGAACTTCGAAGAGCGTGGGCGCCTGTTCGCCCAGGCGGCGGAGGGGCTGGCATGATCTTCGGCGTCCTCAAGCCTTATCCTTCGCCGCTGATCAGCGGCCGCGGCATCGACCTGGACTTCGCCTTCCTGGCCGGCTGCCTGGCGTTGCTCGGCCTGGGCCTGGTGATGATCACCTCGGCGTCCTCGGAAGTGGCCGCCGTGCAGTCCGGCAACCCGCTGTACCACATGTTCCGCCATCTGGTGTACGTGGCCCTGGGCCTGGTCGCCTGCGGTGCGACCATGATGGTGCCGATCGCCACCTGGCAGCGCATGGGCTTCATGATGCTGATCGGCGCCTTCGGCCTGCTGGTGATGGTGCTGGTGCCGGGCATCGGCCGCGAGGTCAACGGCTCGATGCGCTGGATCGGCTTCAGCTTCTTCAACGTCCAGCCTTCGGAAATCGCCAAGGTGTTCGTGGTCATCTACCTTGCCGGCTACCTGGTACGCCGGCAGACCGAGGTGCGCGAAAGCTGGATGGGCTTCTTCAAGCCGTTCATCGTGCTGCTGCCGATGGCCGGCCTGCTGCTGATGGAACCGGACTTCGGCGCCACCGTGGTCATGATGGGCGCGGCTGCGGCCATGCTGTTCCTGGGCGGGGTGGGGTTGTTCCGCTTCAGCCTCATGGTGGTGCTGGCGGTGGTGGCGGTGTTCATCCTGGTCCAGGCGCAGCCGTACCGGATGGCGCGCCTGATCACCTTCACCGACCCCTGGTCCGACCAGTTCGGCTCCGGCTACCAGCTGACCCAGGCGCTGATCGCCTTCGGCCGTGGCGAGTGGCTTGGCGTCGGCCTGGGCAACAGCGTGCAGAAACAGTTCTACCTGCCCGAGGCGCACACCGACTTCGTGTTCTCGGTGCTTGCCGAAGAGCTCGGTGTGGTCGGCTCGCTGGTGACCATCGCGCTGTTCGTCTTCGTCACCGTGCGCGCCCTGTACATCGGCCTTTGGGCCGAAAAGGCCAAGCAGTTCTTCGCCGCCTACATGGCCTTTGGCCTGGCGTTCCTGTGGATCGGCCAGTTCCTGATCAACATCGGAGTGAACGTCGGCCTGCTGCCGACCAAGGGCCTGACCCTGCCGTTCCTCAGCTATGGCGGCAGTTCGCTGGTGATCTGCTGCGCCTGCGTGGGCTTGTTGCTACGCATCGAGTGGGAGAGTCGCACCCACCTGGGCAGCGAGGAACACGAATTCAACGAGAACGATTTTGCCGAGGAGACCAGTCATGGCCGCTGACGGCAAGAACGTACTGATCATGGCGGGCGGCACCGGTGGCCATGTATTCCCGGCCCTGGCCTGCGCCCGCGAGTTCCAGGCCCGTGGCTACAGCGTGCATTGGCTGGGGACCCCGCGCGGCATCGAGAACGAACTGGTGCCCCAGGCGGGGCTGCCCCTGCACCTGATCCAGGTCAGCGGCCTGCGTGGCAAGGGCAAGCTGTCGCTGCTCAAGGCGCCGTTCACCCTGGTCAAGGCCGTGCTGCAGGCGCGGCGCATCATCCGCGAGCTCAAGCCGGTCTGCGTGCTCGGCTTCGGCGGCTATGTCACCGGCCCTGGCGGCGTGGCCGCGCGCCTGTGTGGCGTGCCGCTGGTCATCCACGAGCAGAACGCTCGGGCCGGCACCGCCAATCGCCTGCTGGTACCGCTGTCGGCACGCGTCTGCGAAGCCTTCCCAGGCACCTTCGAGGGCAACGACAAGCTGCGTACCACCGGCAATCCGGTGCGCCCGGAACTGTTCCTCGACGCCCCCCGCGAGGCCCTCGGCGAGCGCCCGGCGCGGCTGTTGGTGCTCGGCGGTAGCCTGGGTGCGGAACCATTGAACAAATTGTTGCCTAAGGCCCTGTCCGAAGTGGCTGAAAGCCTCCGGCCCCAGGTGTTTCACCAGGCCGGCAAGCAGCATGCGCAGATCACCGCCGAGCGTTATCGCGAGGCCGGTGTCGAGGCTCAGGTAGAGCCGTTCATCTCGGACATGGCCCAGGCCTATGGCTGGGCCGACATGGTGGTGTGCCGGGCTGGTGCGCTGACTGTCAGCGAGCTGGCGGCAGCAGGCCTGCCTTCGATGCTGGTGCCCTTGCCCCACGCGATCGACGACCACCAGACCCACAATGCCCAATACCTGGCTCGGGAGGGCGCTGCCTTCCTGATGCCACAAGCTACGACTGGCGCAGCGCAGCTCGCTGAACGCCTGAACGAGGTGCTGATGCAACCCGAGAAACTCCACACCATGGCAGGCACCGCGCGGCGCCTGGCCAAACCTGCCGCAACCAGCACCGTGGTCGACATCTGCCTGGAGGTGGCCCATGGTTGAAAGCCAGAAAGCCATGCCCCAGCCGAAGATGGGCCGTATCCGTCGCATCCACTTCGTCGGTATCGGCGGCGTGGGCATGTGCGGCATCGCCGAAGTGCTGCTGAACCTGGGCTATCAAGTGTCCGGTTCCGACCTCAAGGCGTCGCCGGTCACCGAGCGCCTGGAGTCGTTCGGCGCCGAGATCTTCGTCGGCCACCGCGCCGAGAACGCCGCCAACGCCGATGTGCTGGTGGTGTCCAGCGCGATCAACCCGGCCAACCCGGAAGTCGCCACTGCGCTCGAGCGCCGTATCCCGGTGGTGCCGCGTGCCGAGATGCTCGCCGAACTGATGCGTTATCGCCATGGCGTGGCCGTGGCCGGCACCCACGGCAAGACCACCACCACCAGCCTGCTGGCGTCGGTGTTCGCCGCCGGTGGCCTGGACCCGACCTTCGTCATCGGTGGTCGCCTGACGGCGGCCGGCACCAATGCCCAGCTGGGCACCAGCCGCTACCTGATCGCCGAAGCCGACGAGAGCGATGCCAGCTTCCTGCACCTGCAGCCGATGGTCGCCGTGGTCACCAACATCGACGCCGACCACATGGCGACCTACGAAGGTGACTTCAACAAGCTGAAGAAGACCTTCGTCGAGTTCCTCCACAACCTGCCGTTCTATGGCCTGGCGGTGATGTGCCTGGACGACCCGGTGGTGCGTGAGATCCTGCCGCAGGTGAAGCGCCCGACCGTCACCTATGGCTTCAGCGAAGAAGCCGACGTGCGCGCCATCAACGTGCGCCAGCAGGGCATGCAGACCCACTTCACCGTACTGCGCCGCGACCGCGAGCCGCTCGATGTGTCGGTCAACATGCCTGGCAACCACAACGTGCTCAATGCCCTGGCCACTATCGCCATCGCCACCGACGAGGGTATCAGCGACGAGGCCATCGTCCAGGGCCTGTCCGGCTTCCAGGGCGTCGGCCGACGCTTCCAGGTGTACGGCGAACTCCCGGTCGAGGGCGGCAGCGTGATGCTGGTCGACGACTACGGCCACCACCCGACCGAGGTCGCTGCGGTGATCAAGGCCGTGCGCGGCGGCTGGCCGAGCCGGCGCCTGGTGATCGTCTACCAGCCGCACCGCTACAGCCGTACCCGCGACCTGTACGACGATTTCGTCCAGGTACTGGGCGATGCCAACGTGCTGCTGCTGATGGAGGTCTATCCGGCCGGCGAAGAGCCGATACCGGGGGCCGACAGCCGTCAGCTGTGCCACAGCATTCGCCAGCGCGGCAAGCTGGACCCGATCTACATCGAACGTGGCGCCGAGTTGGCGCCGCTGGTCAAGCCGCTGCTGCGTGCCGGCGACATCCTGCTGTGCCAGGGTGCCGGTGACGTCGGCGGCCTGGCTCCGCAATTGATGAAAAGCCCGCTGTTCGCCGGCGCCAAGCAGGAGAAGTCGAAATGACCAGCGCCTACGACAAGCTGCATTCGACTCTGGACGCCAAGGCGTTCGGCCGCGTCGCCGTGCTCTACGGTGGCAAGAGCGCCGAGCGCGAGGTGTCGCTCAAATCCGGCGCCGCAGTGATCGCGGCCTTGACCGACGCGGGTGTCGACGTGGTCGCCATCGATGTCGGCGACGACCTGCTGGCGCGCTTGCAGAGCGAACGGATCGACCGCGCCTTCATCATCCTCCACGGCCGTGGCGGTGAAGACGGCAGCATGCAGGGCCTGCTCGAGTGCCTGGGCATCCCCTACACCGGCAGCGGCATCCTTGCCTCGGCCCTGGCCATGGACAAGCTGCGTACCAAGCAGGTCTGGCAGAGCCTGGGCATTCCGACCCCACGTCACGCGGTGCTGGCCAGCGAGCACGATTGTGTTGCAGCCGGTACGGAACTGGGCTTCCCGTTGATCGTCAAACCTGCCCATGAAGGTTCCAGCATCGGCATGGCCAAGGTGAACAGCGTGGAAGAGCTGGTCGCCGCCTGGCGGGATGCCGCCCGTTACGATTCGCAAGTCCTGGTCGAGCAATGGATTCACGGCCCGGAGTTCACCATCGCGGTACTGCGTGGCCAGGTGCTGCCGCCAATCGCCTTGGGCACCCCGCACGTGTTCTACGACTACGACGCCAAGTACATCGCCAATGACACCCAGTACCGCATCCCTTGCGGCCTGGACAGTGCCAAGGAGCAAGAGCTGATCGACCTGACCGCGCGCGCCTGCGATGCCATCGGCATCGAGGGCTGGGGGCGGCTGGACGTGATGCAGGACGAGCAGGGCCGGTTCTGGCTGCTCGAAGTCAACACCGCACCCGGCATGACCGACCATAGCCTGGTGCCCATGGCGGCCCGCGCGGCCGGCCTGGACTTCCAGCAACTGGTGCTGGCGATCCTGGCCGACAGCGTCGAGACGCGAGGTTAACAGCCATGCAAGGCGCGATGTTACGTCATCAGCAACCTGTCACCGGCCGCAGCAAGCCGGTGCCGCGTGGCGCCAGCCGACTGGTGGCCGATGAGCCGATGTCGTCGCGCCTGCCGCGGCCGAGCCTGGGTGGGCTCAAGCGCCTGCTGTGGCCGGTGTTGCTGGTCGCCGCCGGCTTTGGCGCCTATGAAGGCGCCATTCGCCTGATGCCGTACGCCGACCGTCCGATCACCAAGATCGCCGTGCAGGGCGACCTCAGCTACATCAGCCAGCAGGCCGTGCAGCAGCGGATCGCGCCCTACGTGGCATCGAGCTTCTTCAGCGTCGACCTCACCGCCATGCGCGCCGAGCTCGAGCAGATGCCCTGGATCGCCCATGCCGAAGTGCGCCGGGTGTGGCCGGACGAGGTGGTGATCCGCCTGGAAGAACAGTTGCCCGTCGCGCGCTGGGGCGACGAGGCCTTGCTCAACAACCAGGGCCAGGCCTTCACCCCGCGCGAGCTGGCCAACTACGAGCACCTGCCGCAGCTGTTCGGGCCGCAGCGCGCTCAGCAGCAGGTCATGCAGCAGTATCAGGTACTGAGCCAGATGCTGCGCCCCCTGGGCTTCTCCATCGCTCGCCTGGAGCTGCGCGAGCGAGGCAGCTGGTTCCTGACCACCGGTGCCGGTAGCGCCGGGCCGGGCATCGAGCTGCTGCTGGGGCGCGATCATCTGGTGGAGAAGATGCGCCGTTTCATTGCCATTTACGACAAGACGCTCAAAGAGCAGATCACCAATATCGCCCGCATCGATCTGCGATACGCCAACGGGCTTGCCGTTGGCTGGCGGGAACCGATTGCACCGACGACGGCCCAATCCGCCGTTGCGAAGAATTAGAGAGAGGCAGGACCATGGCAAACGCGCATAGCGGAAAAATGATCGTCGGGCTGGACATCGGCACCTCCAAGGTGGTGGCGCTGGTCGGTGAAGTCGGCGAGGACGGTACCCTGGAGATCGTCGGGATCGGCACCCATCCCTCCCGCGGCCTGAAGAAGGGCGTGGTGGTGAACATCGAGTCGACCGTGCAGTCGATCCAGCGCGCGGTCGAAGAGGCCCAACTGATGGCCGGTTGCCGCATCCACTCGGCGTTCGTCGGCGTGGCCGGCAACCACATCCGCAGCCTGAACTCCCACGGCATCGTCGCCATCCGCGACCGCGAAGTCAGCCTCGCCGACCTCGAGCGCGTGCTGGACGCCGCCCAGGCCGTGGCCATTCCGGCCGACCAGCGCGTGCTGCACACCCTGCCGCAGGACTACGTGATCGACAACCAGGAAGGTGTGCGCGAGCCCCTGGGCATGTCCGGCGTACGCCTGGAGGCCAAGGTCCACGTGGTCACCTGCGCGGTCAACGCGGCGCAGAACATCGAGAAGTGCGTGCGCCGCTGTGGCCTGGAAATCGACGACATCATCCTCGAGCAACTGGCTTCGGCCTATTCGGTGCTGACCGACGACGAGAAGGAGCTGGGCGTGTGCCTGGTGGACATCGGCGGCGGGACCACCGACATCGCCATCTTCACCGAAGGTGCGATCCGCCACACCGCGGTGATCCCGATCGCTGGCGACCAGGTCACCAACGATATCGCCATGGCCCTGCGCACGCCGACCCAGTACGCCGAGGAAATCAAGATCCGCTACGCCTGCGCCCTGGCCAAGCTGGCCGGTGCCGGCGAGACCATCAAGGTGCCGAGCGTGGGCGATCGCCCGCCGCGCGAGCTGTCGCGCCAGGCCCTGGCCGAAGTGGTGGAGCCGCGTTACGACGAGCTCTTCACGCTGATCCAGGCCGAGCTGCGCCGCAGCGGCTACGAGGACCTGGTGCCGGCCGGCATCGTCCTCACTGGCGGCACCGCGAAGATGGAAGGCGCTGTGGAACTGGCCGAGGAAATCTTCCACATGCCGGTACGCCTTGGCGTGCCGCACAGCGTTCGGGGGCTGAGCGACGTGGTGCGCAACCCGATCTATTCCACCGGCGTGGGCTTGCTCACCTACGGCCTGCAAAAGCAGTCCGAGGACCTGCCCCTGACCGGCAACAGCAGCAACAACAGCTATGGCGATGAACCGAAGGCCCCAGTGCTTGAGCGATTCAAGCGTTGGGTCCAGGGCAACTTCTAAGTTTCAAAGCAGTAGTGGTAGGCGCGACAACTAGAGAACTGAAAGGAGAGGGAAAATGTTCGAGCTCGTAGACAACGTCCCGCAAAGTCCGGTCATCAAAGTGATCGGCGTCGGCGGTGGTGGCGGCAATGCCGTCAACCACATGGTCAAAAGCAACATCGAAGGCGTCGAGTTCATCTGCGCCAACACCGATGCCCAGGCGCTGAAGAACATCGGCGCGCGCACCATCCTGCAACTGGGTACCGGCGTGACCAAGGGCCTGGGTGCAGGTGCCAATCCGGAAGTCGGCCGCCAGGCCGCGCTGGAGGACCGTGAGCGCATCGCCGAGGTGCTGCAGGGCACCAACATGGTGTTCATCACCACCGGCATGGGTGGCGGTACCGGTACCGGTGCTGCGCCGATCATCGCCGAAGTGGCCAAGGAAATGGGCATTCTCACCGTTGCCGTGGTGACGCGTCCGTTCCCGTTCGAAGGCCGCAAGCGCATGCAGATCGCCGATGAAGGCATCCGCATGCTGGCTGAGAGCGTCGACTCGCTGATCACCATCCCCAACGAGAAGCTGCTGACCATCCTGGGCAAGGATGCCAGCCTGCTGTCCGCCTTCGCCAAGGCCGACGACGTGCTGGCCGGCGCCGTGCGTGGTATCTCCGATATCATCAAGCGTCCAGGCATGATCAACGTCGACTTCGCCGACGTGCGCACCGTGATGGGCGAAATGGGCATGGCGATGATGGGTACCGGTTGCGCCAGCGGCCCGAACCGTGCTCGCGAAGCCACCGAGGCGGCCATCCGCAACCCGCTGCTCGAAGACGTCAACCTGCAGGGCGCCCGCGGCATCCTGGTGAACATCACCGCAGGTCCGGACCTGTCGCTGGGCGAATACTCCGACGTGGGTAGCATCATCGAAGCCTTCGCCTCCGACCACGCGATGGTCAAGGTCGGCACCGTGATCGATCCGGACTTGCGCGACGAGCTGCATGTGACCGTGGTCGCCACTGGCCTGGGCGCGCGCATCGAGAAGCCGGTGAAGGTGGTCGACAACACCCTGCAGACCGCCCAGCAGGCCTACGAAGCGTCCAACCCGGCGCCGGCTCGCCAGGAGCAGCCTTCGGTCAACTACCGTGACCTGGAGCGTCCGACCGTGATGCGCAACCAGGCCCATGCAGGTGCCGCAGCGGCAGCTAAACTCAACCCTCAGGATGACTTGGACTACCTGGATATCCCGGCTTTCCTGCGTCGTCAGGCTGATTAATGGAATTTATCAGGGGTATAGGGGTGATTGGTATTCAGCAAAGGCCGGGTCTGTTATCATCCCCAGCCTTTGTTGATACCTGTTCGCAATTTGCGCTGAAGCGGCCAATGCCATGATTAGACAACGCACCCTGAAGAATACCATCCGTGCCACAGGTGTCGGTCTGCACTCCGGGGAGAAGGTCTACCTGACCCTCAAGCCTGCACCTGTTGACACCGGCATCGTCTTCCGTCGCGCCGACCTCGACCCTGTGGTCGAAATCCCGGCGCGCGCGGCCAACGTCGGCGAGACAACCATGTCGACGACCCTGGTCAACGGTGACGTCAAAGTCGATACGGTCGAGCACCTGCTCTCCGCCATGGCGGGCCTGGGCATCGATAACGCCTACGTCGAGCTCTCCGCCTCGGAAGTGCCGATCATGGATGGCAGCGCCGGACCCTTCGTATTCCTGATTCAGTCTGCCGGCCTGGAAGAGCAGGACGCAGCCAAGAAGTTCATCCGCATCCTGCGCGAAGTGACTGTGGAGGAGGGCGACAAGAGCGCCACCTTCCTGCCGTTCGACGGGTTCAAGGTGAGCTTCGAGATCGACTTCGATCACCCGGTCCTCAAGGACCAGACCCAGAGTGCGGTCGTCGACTTCTCCAGCACCTCGTTCGTCAAGGAAGTCAGCCGCGCCCGTACTTTCGGCTTCATGCGTGACATCGAGTACCTGCGCAAGCACAACCTTGCGCTGGGTGGCAGTGTCGAGAACGCCATCGTGGTCGACGAAACCGGTGTGCTCAACGAAGACGGCCTTCGTTCCGAAGACGAATTCGTCAAGCACAAGATCCTCGACGCCATTGGCGACCTCTATCTGCTGGGCAACAGCCTGATCGGCGAGTTCAAGGGCTACAAGTCCGGACACGCGCTGAACAACCAGCTGCTGCGCAAGCTGATCGCCGAGAAAGATGCTTGGGAAGTGGTCACTTTCGAAGATGCCAGCACGGCACCGATCTCGTACATGCGCCCTGTTGCGGCCGTGTAAGTTCGAACACTCTCTAGTTCATTGAGGCCACCTTCGGGTGGCCTTTTTTATTTGTCTCGGGCGTGCGCCGCCAGGCGTTCGAGGGCGGCGCGCAGCTTGGGGTCGTTGATGCCCTCTGCGGTGTCGCGCAGGCTTTCGGCGGCGCTGCCGGACAGCTCGGTGGTGTTCGTCCCGCGCTTGGCCGGCACCAGCGGCGGCTGCACCTTGTAGAGGATGCGGTGCAGGTTGCCGAACGCTTCCAGGGCCTGGAGCTGGCGCATCAGGCGTTTTTGCTGGTAGCGCAGGCGGGTAGCCCAGTGGCCATCGGTGACCACCAGCAGCAAGGTGCCATCGCGCCACGAGGCGACATGGCAGTGTTCCCTGGCAGCCGGTTGCAGCTGGCTTTCCAGCAGGCGTTGCAGGTGCTCCAGGCGCTCGGCCTGGTTCAGCAACAGGCGTAGCGGGCGGTTCTGGCGCAGCAGGGCGGCGGGTGGCTGGGCGGGGGAGGGTTTGAAGGCCATGGGTGGCTGCATGAGGTGGCTAGGCGGGTAGTCTAGCATTCCTGTTGGCTGTGCTGGCCTCTTCGCGGGGCAAGCCCTTTCCCACAGGCCCCAACGCGCGGCTGGCACCTGTAGGAGCGGGTTTACCCGCGAAGAGGTCAACACAGACAGGAGTCATTCTCGCTACGTTTCATTTAACCGACGGGTTGAACTCACGCAAAATGCCCCTATCTTAGAAAAGCCCCCGCCCAAGCGCTGTGCCAGCATCGTGGCAATCCACCACTTTCCTCACCATCGTTTCCGGGTAGAATGCTCGTTCGCATGCGGCCTCAGGGCTGCACGGGCGACTCATGGGGCCGCCCTCCATCCCTACGTGTGGAAGATCCTGCCGATATGTTTGCGCCTTTGTTAAAAAAACTTTTTGGAAGCAAGAACGAGCGTGAAGTCAAACGCATGCTCAAGACGGTATCTATCGTCAATGCCTTCGAAGAGAAGATGGTGGCCCTCTCCGACGAGCAACTGCGGGGCAAGACCGCAGAGTTCAAGGAGCGCCTGGCCAAAGGCGAGACACTGGACCAATTGCTGCCCGAAGCCTTCGCCGTGGCCCGCGAGGCCGGCAAGCGCGTCATGGGTATGCGCCACTTCGACGTGCAGCTGATCGGCGGCATGAC
The DNA here is from genome assembly GCF_016648105.1 of Pseudomonas sp. S31. Taxonomy (GTDB): domain Bacteria; phylum Pseudomonadota; class Gammaproteobacteria; order Pseudomonadales; family Pseudomonadaceae; genus Aquipseudomonas. The sequence goes on from NZ_JACVVE010000006.1 coordinate 192,847, forward strand.
CCTGCACGAGGGCATGATCGCAGAAATGCGTACCGGTGAAGGCAAGACCTTGGTCGGTACCCTGGCCGTCTACCTCAACGCACTGTCCGGCAAAGGCGTGCACGTGGTCACGGTCAACGACTACCTGGCCCGTCGTGACGCCAACTGGATGCGTCCGCTGTACGAATTCCTCGGCCTGACCGTGGGTATCGTCTCGGCCTTCCAGCCGCCGGAAGAAAAACGCGCTGCCTACGCGTCCGATATCACCTACGGCACCAACAACGAATTCGGCTTCGACTACCTGCGCGACAACATGGCGTTCAGCCAGGAAGAGAAGTTCCAGCGCGAACTCAACTTCGCGGTGATCGACGAAGTCGACTCGATCCTCATCGACGAAGCCCGTACCCCGCTGATCATCTCCGGCCAGGCCGAGGACAGCTCCAAGCTGTACATCGAGATCAACCGCCTGATCCCGCGCCTGACCCAGCACATCGAGGAAGTGGAAGGCCAGGTCACCCAGGAAGGCCACTTCACCATCGACGAGAAGAGCCGCCAGGTCGAGCTCAACGAAGCCGGTCACCAGTACATCGAGGACATGCTCACCCAGGCCGGCCTGCTGGCCGAGGGCGAGAGCCTGTACTCGGCGCACAACCTGGGCCTGCTGACCCACGTCTACGCCGGCCTGCGCGCGCACAAGCTGTTCCATCGCAACGTCGAGTACATCGTCCAGGACGGCCAGGTCCTGCTGATCGACGAGCACACCGGCCGTACCATGCCCGGCCGTCGCCTGTCCGAGGGCCTGCATCAGGCGATCGAGGCGAAAGAGAACCTGAATATCCAGGCCGAAAGCCAGACCCTGGCTTCGACCACCTTCCAGAACTACTTCCGTCTCTACACCAAGCTGTCCGGCATGACCGGTACCGCCGACACCGAGGCGTTCGAGTTCCAGTCGATCTACTCCCTGAACGTGATGGTCATTCCGCCGAACAAGCCGCTCGCGCGTAAGGACTTCAACGACCTGGTGTACCTGACCGCCGACGAGAAATACGCCGCGATCATCGCCGACATCAAGGAAAGCATGACCCAGGGCCGTCCGATCCTGGTGGGCACCGCGACCATCGAGACCTCCGAGCACATGTCGAACCTCCTGAAGAAGGAAGGCATCGACCACAAGGTCCTGAACGCCAAGTACCACGAGAAGGAAGCCGAGATCATCGCCCAGGCCGGTGCCCCAGGGGCGCTGACCATCGCCACCAACATGGCTGGCCGTGGTACCGACATCCTCCTGGGCGGTAACTGGGAAGCCGAAGTGGCGGCCCTGGAAGACCCGAGCGCCGAGCAGATCGCCCAGATCAAGGCCGATTGGCAGAAGCGTCACCAGCAGGTGATCGAGGCCGGTGGCCTGCACGTGATCGCCTCCGAGCGCCACGAATCGCGCCGTATCGACAACCAGCTGCGTGGCCGTTCCGGCCGTCAGGGCGACCCGGGTTCCAGCCGCTTCTACCTGTCGCTGGAAGACAGCCTGATGCGCATCTTCGCCTCCGACCGGGTGAAGAACTTCATGAAGGCCTTGGGCATGCAGTCCGGCGAGGCCATCGAGCACCGCATGGTCACCAACGCCATCGAGAAAGCGCAGCGCAAGGTCGAAGGCCGCAACTTCGACATCCGCAAGCAATTGCTCGAATACGATGACGTGGCCAACGAGCAGCGCAAGGTGATCTACCACATGCGCAACAGCCTGCTGGCGGCAGAGAATATCGGCGACACCATTGCCGAATTCCGCCAGGAAGTGCTCGATGCCACCATCAGCCAGCACATTCCGCCGCAGTCGCTGCCCGAGCAGTGGGACGTGGCCGGTCTCGAGGCTTCGCTGGCCAGCGACTTCGCCATGAAACTGCCGATCCAGCAGTGGCTCGACGAGGACGATCACCTCTACGAGGAGACCCTGCGCGAGAAACTGCTCAACGAAATCACCAGCGCCTATACCGAGAAGGAAGACCAGGCCGGCATCGAAGCCCTGCGGACCTTCGAGAAGCAGATCCTGCTGCGCGTGCTGGACGACCTGTGGAAAGACCACCTGTCGACCATGGACCACCTGCGCCACGGCATACACCTGCGCGGCTACGCCCAGAAGAACCCGAAGCAGGAGTACAAGCGCGAGTCGTTCGCCCTGTTCCAGGAGCTGCTCGAGTCGATCAAGCGCGATACCATCCGCGTGCTGTCGCACGTTCAGGTACGCCGCGAAGACCCGGCCGAGGAAGAAGCGCGCTTGCGCCGCGAGGCCGAGGAGCTGGCCAGCCGCATGCAGTTCCAGCATGCCGCAGCGCCGGGCCTGGAGAGCGAGCTGCAAGCCGAGGAAGGTGCCGAAGTGGCCGTGGCCACCGCGCCGGTGCGCAACGACCAGAAGCTGGGTCGCAACGAGCCGTGCTGGTGTGGTTCGGGCAAGAAATTCAAGCATTGCCATGGTCAGATTGAATGATCTGACCCACTCGCAGTAACGTGACAAACCGGGGGCCGCTTTGCGGCCCTTTCGCGGCACAAGGCCGCTCCTACAGGTATCGCGCTAGCCCTGTAGGAGCGGCCTTGTGCCGCGATGGGGCGCGAAGCGGCCCCATTTCCCTGATATCAACCGTATTTTCGAGGAGCGCTCTAATGGCTGTCGGTCTTGGTCCTTTGCCCACCCTGCACCCGGTTCCGGGTTTTGAACTCGGCATCGCTTCTGCCGGTATCAAGCGCCCCGGGCGCAAGGATGTGGTGGTCATGCGTTGTGCCGAGGGCTCCAGCGTCGCTGGCGTGTTCACCCTCAATGCCTTCTGCGCGGCACCGGTGATCCTTTCCAAGCAGCGTGTGCAGGGCACCGTGCGTTACCTGCTGACCAATACTGGCAACGCCAACGCCGGCACCGGCGCGGCGGGCATGGCTGCCGCCGAGCGCACCTGCGCCAAGCTGGCCGAGCTGGCGGGCGTACCGGCCGAGTCGGTGCTGCCGTTCTCCACCGGGGTGATCGGCGAGCCGCTGCCGGTCGAGAAGATCGAGGGCGCGCTGCAGGCTGCGCTGGACAACCTGTCGGAAAACCACTGGGCCGAGGCCGCCACCGGCATCATGACCACCGACACCCTGCCCAAGGGCGCCAGCCGCCAGTTTCAGCACGATGGCGTGACCGTCACCGTGACCGGTATCAGCAAGGGCGCCGGCATGATCCGTCCGAACATGGCGACCATGCTCGGCTACATCGCCACCGACGCCAAGGTCGCGCCGCAGGTGCTCAAGGACCTGATGCTCGACGGTGCCAACAAGTCGTTCAACCGCATCACCATCGATGGCGACACCTCGACCAACGACTGCTGCATGTTGATCGCCACCGGCAAGGCCAACCTGCCTGAAGTCACCGAAGCCAGCGGCGCGCTGTTCGAGGCGCTGAAGAAGGCGGTGTTCGAGGTGTGCATGGAAGTGGCCCAGGCCATCGTTCGCGATGGCGAAGGCGCCACCAAGTTCGTCACCGTGCAGGTCAACGGCGGCGGCAACCACCAGGAGTGCCTGGACGTCGGCTATGCCGTTGCCCACTCGCCGCTGATCAAGACCGCGCTGTTCGCGTCGGACCCGAACTGGGGCCGTATTCTCGCCGCCGTTGGCCGTGCCGGTGTGCCGGAGCTGGATGTCAGCCTGATCGACGTCTACCTCGACAGCGTCTGCATCGCCAGCAAGGGCGGACGCAGCCCGAGCTACACCGAGGAGCAGGGTTCCAAGGTGATGGCCCAGGAAGAAATCACCATCCGCATCGAGCTGGGCCGTGGCCAGTGCAGCGAAACCATCTGGACCACCGACCTGTCGCACGAGTACGTGAAGATCAACGCCGAATACCGTACCTGATGTGACCGGGGCCGCTTTGCGGCCCCAACATTCCCAGACACATGGAGCCGAACCATGAGTTACCACCTGATCATCGGCGACAAGCTGTATTCCTCCTGGTCGCTGCGCGGCGCCCTGGCCCTCGAGCTGGCCGGTGTGCCGTATGAAGAAACGCTGATCAAACTCAACCAGCCTGACACCCGCCAACGCCTCCTCGCATTTTCCGCCACCGGCAAGGTGCCGCTGCTCAAGACCGAGCACGGCGTGATCGCCGATTCCCTGGCTATCGCCGAGTACCTCAACGAGCAGCATCCAGACGCCCAGCTATGGCCGACCGACGTGGCGGCCCGGGCCCAGGCGCGCTCGGCCTGCGCGCAGATGCACAGCGGCTTTTTCGCCCTGCGCAGTGCCATGCCGTTCGACCTGTCGCGCGACCAGGCGCTGGAACAACTGCCGCTGGATGTGCAGGTCGACATCGACCGCATCGTCGCGCTGTGGTCCGAATGCCGCCTGGTGGCCAAGGACGGTGGGCCGTTCCTGTTCGGCAGGCCGACCCTGGCCGATGCCTTCTTCGCCCCGGTGGCCGTGCGCCTGCGTACCTACCGCGTGGAGGTGCCGGCCGAGGCCGCCACCTACATCGAGACGATCTACCAGTGGCCGGCCTTCCAGGCCTGGCAGAAAGCTGGCCTGGCGGAGCGCGAAGGGTGAAGCGGATTCATGTAGTGGCCGCGGTGATTCGCGGTGCCGATGGGCACATCCTGATCGCCCGACGTGCCGATACCCAGCACCAGGGTGGCTTGTGGGAGTTCCCAGGCGGCAAGGTGGAAACGGGCGAGAGCGTCGAAGTGGCGCTGGCCCGGGAGCTGCGTGAGGAGCTGGGGATCGAGGTGAGCCGTTCACGGCCGCTGATCAAGGTCAGCCACGACTACCCGGACAAGCAGGTGCTGCTGGATGTGCGCGAAGTCGAAGCGTTCAGCGGCGAGCCGCACGGGGCCGAGGGCCAGCCGTTGGCCTGGGTGGCGCCGCGTGACCTGGGGCAGTACGCGTTTCCCGAGGCCAACAAGCCGATCGTTGCGGCCGCTCGCCTGCCGGACCAATACCTGATCACCCCCGATGGCCTGGAAACGCCCGCGTTGCTCAAGGGCATCCAGAAGGCCGTGGCCGCGGGCATTCGCCTGATCCAGCTGCGGGCGCCGGACGGTTACGACCCCAAGTACCGGGACATCGCGGTGGATGCGGTGGGGCTGTGCGCGGGCAAGGCGCAGTTGATGCTCAAGGGGCCGCTGGAATGGCTCGGCGACTTCCCTTCGGCCGGCTGGCACCTGACCGCCGCGCAGTTGCGCAAGTATGCCGCCAAAGGCCGGCCATTCCCGACTGCACGCTGGCTGGCGGCGTCCTGCCACAGTGCCGAGGAGCTGGCACTGGCTGAGCAGATGGGCGTCGATTTCGTCACCCTGTCGCCGGTACAGCCGACCCAGACTCACCCCGAGGCGCTTCCGTTGGGCTGGGAAGAGGCGCAGCGGCTGATCGCCGGTTTCAACCAGCCGGTCTATCTGCTGGGTGGGGTGGGGCCAGGTGAGCGGGAGAAGGCCTGGGAGGCCGGTGCCCAGGGTGTTGCCGGGATTCGGGCGTTCTGGCCTGAGGGCTGAGTCGTGCATGCAAGGGGCCGCTGTGCGGCCCATTCGCGGGGCAAGCCCGCTCCCACAGGGATTGCGCATGGCTCGGGGCTTGTGCTGTCCCTGTGGGAGCGGGCTTGCCCCGCGAATGGGCTGCAAAGCAGCCCCCTACGATCTCAAGGCTTGGCCGCAGCCTCCCACAGTACCTCGGCCACTCCCTGGCGCCGCCCGATGATCCGCGCCGCCACGAACAGCAGATCCGATAGCCGGTTGATATACGCCAACCCAACCCCCTGCAAGGGCTCCAGCGCATTCAGTTGCTGGCAGCGCCGCTCGGCACTGCGGGCCAGGCTGCGGCACACATGGGCCTGAGCGACCAGCGCCGAACCACTGGGCAGGATGAAGTTCTTCAGCGGCCCCAATTCCTCGTTCCAGACATCGATCGCGGTCTCCAGCCGTTGCACTTCGCTCTGGTTCAGTGCCTGGTAACTGGGCATCGCCAACTCGCCGCCGAGGTCGAACAAGCGATGCTGGCAGGGTGCCAATACCTCACTGACTTCCTCCATCCCCAGCTCGGTCAGGCCGGCCAGCAGCAGCCCGAGCTGGCTGTTGAGGCTGTCGACCTCGCCGATCGCCTCGATCCGCGGATGGTCCTTGGGCACCCGCCGACCATCGCCCAGGCCTGTCTCGCCCTGGTCGCCGGTGCGGGTGTAGATCTTCGACAGGCGATAGCCCATGGTCATGCCTCCGTCTTGCCGGGCATTGCAGGCGCCGGCTGGCCAAGTGGCAGGCGCAGGGTGAAGCAGGTGCCCTGGCCGGGCGTGGACTGTACCTCCATCTGCCCCTTGTGGTTGTTGGTGATGATGAAATACGAAACCGACAAGCCGAGCCCGGTACCCTGGCCGATTTCCTTGGTGGTGAAGAACGGCTCGAAGGTGCGCTTGCGCACCGCTTCGGGCATGCCGACGCCGTTGTCCTCGACCTGGATTTCCGCCCAGGGCGGGTTGAGCCGGGTGCGCAGGGTGATGCGCCCGGGCTCGCTGGGCTGGGGGCGCAGGTGGATGGCTTGAGCGGCGTTCTTCAACAGGTTGAGCAGCACTTGTTCCAGCTCGTTGGAGGTGCATGGAACGGGCCCCAGGTTGGGGTCGAACTGACGGACGATGGCCTGGCCCTTGAAGTCGAAGCCGATGGTCAGGTCGAAGTCGTTGCTGGCGATTTCCACGGCCTGGTCGATCAGCCCGGGCAGGTCGCAGGGGGCCAGCTGGCGGTTGCTGCGGCGGCTGAAGCTGAGCATGTGGGTGACGATCTTGGCCGCCCGCGCGCCGGCCTGCTGGATACCGTCGAGCAATTGCGGTACTTCCCGGCTGTCGAGGTAGCGATTGACGCCGGACAGGTCGATGCCCAGTTCCTCGGCCTGCTCCTGGTTGCGTGGCAGGTCCGGTGACAGGCGCCGGCGGATGTTCTGCACATTGTGCAGGATCGCCCCCAGCGGGTTGTTGATCTCGTGGGCCATGCCGGCGGCCAGGCCGCCCACCGAAAGCATCTTCTCCGATTGCACCATCATTTCTTCCAGCGACAGGCGCTGGGTGATGTCGTCGATGCGGATCACCACGCCGCGGCCGCCACCGCCCATCAGTGGGTAGAAGGTCAGGGCGTAGTGGCGCAAGTCGTCGTCCTTGGGCCAGGTGACCCGCTCGATCTTCGCCACCCGGTGCTTTTCCACGCTCTCCTTGAGTTGCGGCAGAAACGGCCGCAGCGGCTCGAAAGCGATGAAGATCGGCTGGTTCAACGCCTCGTCCAGCGGCGTGCCGGAAAGTACCGTGGCCTCGTGGTTCCACTGGGTGACGTAGAGCTGTTCGTCGAGGGCGATCAGCGCCGAGGGCATGGAGTCGATGATGCTGTTGAGGTAGTTCTGGAAACCCGTGAGCTTTTTCTCGATCTTGCTGCGGACCTGGACTTCCAGCTCCAGCTTGCGGTTGGTGTGGCGGGTCTCTTCGGCCAGGCCCTGGGCCTGGTCGTAGGCGCTCTGGAACTCGTCGCGGGTACGCTTGAGCTGCTGCTCGCGCGCCTCGATGCGCGACAGCATGGTGTTGAACGCCTCGGCCAGGCTGCCGATTTCGTCGTCATTGCCGCGCTTGGCGCGCAGGGCATAGCTCTCTTCGCGGGTGACCTGGCGGCTGAGTTCTTCGAGCTGGTTGATCGGTTGGGTGATCAGGCGCTTGATCTGCCGGGCGATGACCAGCCACAGCAGGATACTGAACACCAGGATCGCCAGGCTGGCGCTGAGCGTGCCGGTGTAGAACGCGGTCGGCAGTTCACTGCTGGCCACCAGCAACAGGTGAGCCGGCGGGCGGGCATCACGCGGCAGGCGCACCAGCTGGGTGCTGCGAAACTCCATCAGCCGCCAGCCATCGATGTTGCGGTAGCGCTTGGGCAGGGTCAGTGGCTCGCCATGCTGCAATTGCGCCAGCATGCGGCCATCGCCGCCGTAGATGGCGGCGGCGCGCAACGGGGTGTAGCTGTCCAGCTCGCGCAGCAGCGCCGTGGCCGACTCGCTGTCGTCGCCGGCGCGGGCTGACAACTGCGGGTTGGAAACCAGGCGGCCGATGGTCTGCAGGGCCTGGGGCGCCATGCTCTCCTGGGTGATCCAGTACGCGGCGCTGATGAAGGTCAGGTTGGCCACCAGCAGGATGGTCACCAGCAGCACCAGCAACGCTGCCAGCAGCTTCTGCCCGACCGGGAGGTTGTCCAGGCGTTTGCGCAGGGTCATGGGCAAGCAATGTCCGTATCCGATTGAAGGTGCCAGCGTCAGGCGCTGGGCAAGCCACGGGCCCGCAGGTTATCGACCAGGCGCTGGTGCAGGTGTTCCAGCCGCGCCAGGCTCATGCCGTGGCGGGCGGCGGTGCGGCAGGCGTGGCCGAGCAGGTAGTGCACCTCGGTACGCCGGCCCGCGCGCACGTCCTGGTACATCGAAGAGTAGTTGGCGGCGGTGGCGAGGATCACCCGCTGCACTTGCTCGTCGAGATCCTGCGCCGCTTCCGGCTGGCCGCAACGGTGCAGCAGCTGGGCCAGTTCCTCGCACAGCGCGCTGACTTCGCTCAGGTGCTCCAGCAAGCCACCGTTGTGGCATTCGTGCAATACGGTCAGCGGGTTGATCGCGCAGTTGAGCGCCAGCTTGCGCCACAGGCGGGTGAGGATGTCCACTGTCCACTGGCTCGGGATGCCGGCGTCCTGCAGGTCGTCGAACCACTCTGGCAGCGCTGGGTTGGCCGGGTCGCCCAGCCAGTTGAAGCCATGCCCGGCAAAGCGCACGCGCCAGTCGTCCTCGCGAAACGCGCCTTCGGTGCTGGAGGCGAAGATGCGGCGGGCGTGGGGCACTTGGTCGGCGACTTCGTCCTGGCTGCCCAGGCCGTTCTGCAGCAGTATCAGCTCGGCGTCCTCGGCCAACCGGGGGGCCAGGCGGGCGAGGGCGGGCGCGGCGTCGTAGGCTTTGCAGGCCACCAACAGGCGGTGGATCGGCCCTGCTGCCCCTGCGGTTTCGGCGGGGATCGCGTACTGCCGGGCCTGGTCGTGCTCGACCAGGGTCAGGCCGCCGGCCTGCTGGTAGGCGCGCAGGCGGCGATCGTCGCGCAGGATCAGCCGAACCGCCTTGCCCGCGTGGGCCAGGCGGCAGGCCCAGAGGCTGCCGAGGCTACCGGCGCCGAGAATATGCCAGGTGCTGCTCATCTGCGTTTCGCAACCCGTTATAATGAGCTCGCATTTTAACCCCCTAACCCTGACGCGCTCCATCTTCAGACCGAGCGCGCGCTCATTTTATGGAGGATAGCCATGCCGTCGTTCGACGTGGTATCGGAACTGGACAAGCACGAAGTACAAAACGCGGTCGACAACGCCATCAAGGACCTCGACCGCCGTTACGACCTCAAGGGCAAGGGCAGCTTCGAGTTCAAGGACAAGGAACAGACCGTGGTGCTGACCGCCGAGGAGGAGTTCCAGCTCGAGGCGATGCTGGAAATCCTGCGCCTGGCCCTGGTCAAGCGCAAGATCGACGTCAAGTGCCTGGAAACCAAGGACCCGTACGCCTCCGGCAAGGAAAAGAAGCAGGAAGCCAAGTTCCGCGAAGGCATCGACAAGGACCTGGCGAAGAAGATCGTCGCCACCATCAAGGACGGCAAGCTGAAGGTCCAGGCCGCCATCCAGGGCGAGCAGGTGCGCGTCACCGGCAAGAAGCGCGACGACCTGCAGGAAGCCATCGCCCTGCTGCGTACCAAGGAATTCGACATGCCGCTGCAGTTCAACAACTTCCGCGACTGAGGCGGATGTCGTTCGGAACCGGCTGGCGCTGCGACTGTCCACCGGTTCCAAGGCCGTGGCTCGTCCAGTGGCCGGTTCTAGCTTGCAGTTGCCGTTCGGCATCAGGAGATGAATATGGATTTGAACGCTGAAGTCGATCAGCTGGTTCGCCAATCGCAGACCTGGGTTCCCTTGATCATGGAATACGGCAGCCGTGTGCTGCTGGCCCTGCTGACCCTGGCCATCGGTTGGTGGATCACCAACATGATCAGCGACCGCCTGGCCCGTCTGGTCGGGCTGAAGGTGCATGATCCGGCGTTGCAAAGTTTCATTCGCACGCTGACCAACATCGTGCTGAAGATCATGCTGGCGATCAGCGTGGCCTCGATGATCGGCATCGAAACCACCTCGTTCGTGGCGGCCATCGGTGGTGCCACCCTGGCCATCGGCCTGGCCCTGCAAGGCAGCCTGGCTAACTTCGCCGGCGGCGTGTTGATCCTGCTGTTCCGCCCGTTCCGCATCGGTGACTGGATCGAGGCGCAGGGTGTCAGCGGCACCGTCGACAGCATCCAGATCTTCCACACCGTGCTGCGCACCGGTGACAACAAGACGGTCATCGTGCCCAACGGTACCCTGTCCAACGGCATCATCACCAATACCAACCGCCAGCCGACCCGCCAGGTGGTGTTCAACGTTGGCGTCGACTACGAAGCCGATCTGCAGAAGGCCCGTGAGGTGCTGCTTGAGCTGGCCAAGGACCCACGCGTGCTGCCGGAGCCAGCGCCAGCGGCGGTGATCTCGGAGTTGGGCGACAGCTCGATCACGGTATCGCTGCGCGTCTGGGTGAAGACGGCGGACTACTGGGGGCTGATGTTCATGCTCAACGAGCAGGCGCGTGACCGCCTGAAGGCCGAAGGGATCGACATCCCGTTCCCGCAGCGGGTGATTCGCGTGGTGCAGGAGACTGCCGCGCAGTAATTCCAGCCGAAGGCCGGGGCCGCTTTGCGGCCCTTCGCGGGCAAGCCCGCTCCCACAGGGTCCAGCGTTGGGCTTGTGTAGGAGCGGTCTTGCCCCGCGAAGGGGCGCGCAGCGGCCCCGGTTTTTTCTGCCTCCTTACACTTGTTCACAGCAAACCTCCGCCATTTCTGGCATATACCCTGACCCCTCCTGCCTCCACCCGATACCCCACCATGAAGCCACTGCTGTACATCACCCCCCTCCGAGCCCTGCTGTTCGGCTTGACCCTGGCCCTGTTCGAACTGCTGACCTACCTGGCCAGCGACGCCGTGATGCCGGCCATGCCGGTAGTGGTCGAACACCTCGACGCCAGCCCGCAATACATCCCCCATGCCCTGAACCTGTACCTGCTGGGCGGCGTGGTGTTGCAGTGGCTGATCGGCCCACTGGCCGACCGCTATGGCCGCCGCCCCCTGCTGCTGGTGGGCTGCGCGGCCTTTGCGCTGGCCTGCGTGGCTACTTACTGGGTCCAGGACATCGGCCTGTTCAACCTGCTACGGCTGCTGCAGGGCATCGGCCTTGGCTTCGTGGTGACGGTGAGCTATCCGGCATTGAACGAGGCATTCAGCGAAGCCGATGCCGTGCGCATGATGGCGTTGCTGGCCAATATCGCGTTGCTCTCGCCGCTGCTCGGACCGTTGGTGGGCACCTTGATGCTGCAATGGCTGGATTGGCGCTGGCTATTCGTCGCCTTCGCGGTCGGCGCGGTGCTGACGTGGCTGCTGCTGTACCGGTTGATGCCGGAAACCCTCGGGGTGGAGCGCCGCGATGGCTCGCGCCTGGCGTTCACGCCAATCCACCTGCTGCCGCTGCTCGCCGGCTACGGGCAGTTGCTGGCAAACCGACGCTTCGTCGCCGGCAGCGCTGCGCTGGGCCTGGTTGGCCTGCCGCTGATCGGCTGGATCGGCCTGTCGCCGGTGCTGCTGATCCATGACGAAGGCCTGAGCACGCTGGAGTACGCCCTGTGGCAGTTGCCGGTGTTCGGCGGGTTGATCATCGGTAACTTGATCATCAACCGCATCGCCGATCGCTACCCGTTGCCGGCGCTGGTGCGCGGGGCTCTGTGGCCGTATCTGGCGGGGTTGTGCCTGATGGTGCTGGCGACCTGGTGCTGGCCGACGGTGACCAGCGTGGTCGCCGGTATGTCGCTGTATGCCCTGGGCCTGGGGGTGGCCAATGCGGTGCTGTATCGCATGACGCTGTTCGCCAGCGAGCAGAGCAAGGGGCTGGTCTCGGCCATGCTGGGGATGATCACCATTGCCTTGCTGGGGCTGGGTGGGGCGTTGCTGGCGATGATCGGGGCAGGCGACAGCCTGGTGCATTTCGCCCTGGCGGCGGGGGTGGCCGGGGCGCTGGCGCTGTGGCCGCTGTGGTGGGT
>NZ_JACVVE010000070.1 GCF_016648105.1 Pseudomonas sp. S31
AATGGAAGACGGTCTGCGCTTCGCTATCCGTGAAGGCGGTCGTACCGTCGGTGCCGGTGTCGTAGCAAAAATTATTGAATAAGTAGTTGATTTACTTGATCAGGCCGGTATAATGGCCGGCCTGATACAGCGTTACAGGTCAGTAGCTCAATTGGCAGAGCGACGGTCTCCAAAACCGTAGGTTGGGGGTTCGATTCCCTCCTGACCTGCCATTTCACCTCGGTGTGATGGCTTTCTTCTTACAGGATCCTCCTCGATGACCCCCAAAACTGAAGCCCAAGAATCGCGTTTTGATCTGTTCAAGTGGCTGGCTGTAGTTGCTTTGGTGGTTGTTGGTGTTGTGGGTAATCAATATTACTCCGCCTCTCCAATCCTGTATCGCGTCCTTGCACTTCTCGTCCTGGCTGCAGTCGCGGGCTTCGTTGCCTTGCAGACCGCCAAGGGTAAGTCGTTCTTTGCGCTGGCGAAGGAAGCTCGTACCGAGATCCGTAAAGTCGTGTGGCCGACCCGCCAGGAAACCACCCAGACCACGCTGATTGTCGTGGCTGTCGTGCTGGTTATGGCACTGCTGCTGTGGGGTCTTGATTCCCTGCTCGGCTGGGCGGTCTCCCTGATCGTTGGCTAAAGGTGTCCCGTGGCTAAGCGTTGGTATGTTGTGCATGCTTACTCGGGTTACGAGAAGCATGTAATGCGCTCCCTGATCGAGCGCGTCAAGCTGGCTGGCATGGAAGACGGTTTCGGCGAGATCTTGGTTCCGACCGAAGAAGTCGTCGAGATGCGCAATGGCCAGAAGCGCAAGAGTGAGCGTAAATTCTTCCCTGGCTATGTACTGGTCCAGATGGAGATGAACGAAGGGACCTGGCACTTGGTCAAGGATACCCCTCGTGTGATGGGCTTTATTGGTGGTACCGCAGACAAGCCTGCACCTATCACCGATAAAGAAGCCGAGGCTATCCTGCGTCGCGTTGCCGACGGTAGCGACAAGCCGAAGCCGAAGACGCTGTTCGAGCCGGGTGAAGTGGTTCGAGTCATTGACGGTCCGTTCGCTGACTTCAATGGTAGTGTCGAAGAAGTTAACTACGAAAAGAGTCGCCTCCAGGTGGCGGTGCTCATTTTCGGACGTTCCACTCCGGTGGAGCTCGAGTTCAGCCAGGTCGAAAAGGTCTAGGCGAACGAAGCATCCCATACCCCGCAGCCCTGTGTGCTGCGGGGTTTTGTCGTCACTGGGATAAAACGCAAGTCATCCGGGGAGCCAACAGGCGTTCGTACCCGATTTTGGAGTAGCTCATGGCTAAGAAGATTCAGGCTTACATCAAGCTGCAAGTAAAGGCCGGCCAGGCCAACCCAAGCCCACCCGTTGGTCCAGCACTGGGTCAACACGGTGTGAACATCATGGAATTCTGCAAGGCCTTCAACGCCCGTACCCAGGGTCAAGAGCCAGGTCTGCCGACTCCAGTGATCATCACTGTCTACAGCGACCGTAGCTTCACCTTCGAGACCAAGAGCACCCCTGCCTCGGTTCTGCTGAAGAAAGCTGCTGGCCTGGCCAGTGGTTCGGCTCGTCCGAACACCGTTAAAGTCGGTACCGTTACCCGTGCTCAGCTGGAAGAGATCGCCAAGACTAAACAGGCTGATCTGACCGCCGCTGACCTGGACGCAGCTGTACGCACCATCGCTGGCTCTGCCCGCAGCATGGGCCTGAACGTGGAGGGTGTGTAATGGCTAAGCTGACCAAGCGCCAAAAGGCAATCGCCGAGAAAATCGAAGCAGGCAAGGCCTACAACTTCGAAGAAGCCGCAACTCTGCTGGCTTCGCTTCCGGCTGCCAAATTCGTAGAATCCTACGACATCGCCGTTAACCTCGGCGTTGACCCGCGTAAATCCGACCAGGTCGTTCGTAGCGCTACCGTGCTGCCACACGGCACTGGCAAGACCGTTCGCGTTGCCGTGTTCACCCAGGGTCCAGCTGCTGAGGCCGCTCTGGCTGCCGGCGCTGACCGTGTAGGCATGGACGATCTGGCTGCCGAAATGAAAGGCGGCGACCTGAACTATGACGTCGTCATCGCATCGCCTGATGCCATGCGCGTTGTCGGTCAGCTGGGTCAGGTTCTGGGTCCTCGCGGCCTGATGCCTAACCCGAAAGTTGGTACCGTGACCCCAGACGTAGCCGGCGCCGTCAAGAACGCCAAGGCTGGTCAGGTTCGCTACCGTACCGACAAGAACGGTATTATCCACACCTCCGTTGGCAAGATCGGCTTCGAAGCTGACAAGCTGAAGGAAAACGTTGAAGCCCTGATCGCTGACCTGAAGCGTATCAAGCCGGCTTCCTCGAAAGGTATCTACGTCAAGCGTGTTACCCTGAGCACCACCATGGGCCCAGGTCTGGTCATCGATCAGAGCTCGCTGAACGTGTAAGAACATGGCGGCGCGACTTGTCGCGCCGCCAGCAAAAATTGGGGTCCCTGCCTGGCGGGGGCTATCCAAGACCGTAGGCGGCGCAAGCCTTAAAAAACCAGCCCACGCAGATGGTGCTCCCGATTCGTTACCGAATCAGACACCAAAACGACATCCGGCTTCGGCCAGATGAAACGGTAAAAACCAGGAGTAAACCCGTGGCAATTAAACTCGAAGACAAGAAGGCCATCGTCGCTGAAGTCAACGAGGCTGCCAAAGTCGCTCTGTCCGCTGTCGTGGCCGATGCCCGTGGTGTGACTGTAAGCGCAATGACCGGACTCCGTAAAGAGGCCCGCGAAGCTGGCGTATACGTGCGTGTCGTACGTAACACCCTGCTCAAGCGCGCTGTTGAAGGCACCGAGTACTCGATCCTCAACGACGCGTTCAAAGGCCCGACCCTGATTGCTTTCTCCAACGAACACCCGGGCGCTGCTGCTCGTCTGTTCAAAGAGTTCGCCAAGGGTCAGGACAAGTTCGAGATCAAGGCAGCCGCGTTTGATGGCAATCTGATTGCAGCGAACCAGATCGACGTGTTGGCTTCCCTGCCGACCCGCGACGAAGCTATTGCGAAACTGATGAGCGTGATCCAAGGCGCCACCAGCAAGCTGGCTCGTACTCTGGCAGCCATTCGCGACCAGAAAGAAGCTACCGCCGCCTAAGGCGCGGAAACTCTTTCAAAATCATTCGTTTAATTTGATGGCTGCGTAGGCTGTCACCCCAATACAGGATTTAAGTCATGTCCCTGACTAACGAGCAAATCATCGAAGCAATCGGCCAGAAAACCGTTCTGGAAGTTGTTGAGCTGATCAAAGCAATGGAAGAAACCTTCGGCGTTACCGCTGCTGTTGCCGCTGCTGGCCCAGCTGCTGCTGCTGCCGTTGTTGAAGAGCAGACCGAGTTCAACGTTGTTCTGGTTGAAGCCGGCGACAAGAAAGTGAACGTGATCAAAGCCGTTCGCGAACTGACCGGTCTGGGCCTGAAAGAAGCCAAAGAGAAAGTCGACGGCGCTCCTCAGGTCGTAGCTGAAGGCGTTTCGAAAGAAGCCGCTGAAGACGCTAAGAAGAAGCTGGAAGAAGCAGGCGCTAAAGTCGAGCTGAAGTAATCTCGACCTTGCGATGCCAGCCTGAGCGTTGAGCGAAAGGCTGATGGCTGGTGGCTTATGCCACCGGCCTTTTTCCGTTATTGGTGGCCGGTCCTGCCGGCCCCGATAACAAGCTGCAAGACACCCATGTGGGTGGCGCAAACCAAGGGGTTTGCACGATTTTCTGGCTGCTCCCGCCGGGAGAAGCCAAACAAGCAGGTGACCAAGCTGGGGAACGCTGATGGCTTACTCATACACTGAGAAAAAACGTATCCGCAAGGACTTTAGCAAGTTGCCGGACGTCATGGATGTGCCATACCTTTTGGCCATCCAGCTGGATTCGTATCGCGAATTCCTGCAAGCGGGAGCATCCAAGGATCAGTTCCGTGACGTCGGCCTGCACGCGGCCTTCAAGTCGGTATTCCCGATCATCAGCTACTCCGGCAATGCTGCCCTGGAGTACGTAGGCTATCGCCTGGGCGAACCCGCCTTCGATGTGAAGGAATGTGTCCTGCGTGGCGTGACCTTCGCGGTCCCACTGCGGGTCAAGGTGCGCCTGATCATCTTCGACAAGGAATCGTCGAACAAAGCGATCAAGGACATCAAAGAGCAAGAAGTCTACATGGGTGAAATCCCCCTGATGACTGAAAACGGTACCTTCGTTATCAACGGTACCGAACGTGTGATCGTTTCCCAGCTGCACCGTTCGCCAGGTGTGTTCTTCGACCACGACCGTGGCAAGACCCACAGCTCGGGCAAGCTGCTGTACTCCGCTCGCATCATTCCTTACCGCGGTTCGTGGCTGGACTTCGAGTTCGACCCGAAGGACTGCGTGTTCGTCCGTATCGACCGTCGCCGCAAACTGCCGGCCTCGGTACTGCTGCGCGCGCTGGGCTACAGCACCGAAGAAGTCCTGAACACCTTCTACACCACCAACGTGTTCCACATTTCCGGCGAAAAGCTGAGCCTGGAACTGGTACCTCAGCGTCTGCGTGGTGAAGTCGCGGTCATGGACATCCATGACGGTAGCGGCAAGGTCATCGTCGAGCAGGGTCGCCGTATCACTGCGCGCCACATCAATCAGCTCGAGAAGGCTGGCGTCAACCAGCTGGACGTGCCGATGGAGTACGTGCTGGGTCGCACCACCGCCAAGGCCATCGTGCATCCGGCCACCGGCGAGATCCTGGCCGAGTGCAACACCGAGCTGACCACCGAGCTGCTGATCAAGATCGCCAAGGCGCAGGTCGTCCGCATCGAGACCCTGTACACCAACGATATCGACTGCGGTCCGTTCATCTCGGACACCCTGAAGATCGACACCACCAGCAACCAGCTGGAAGCCCTGGTCGAGATCTATCGCATGATGCGTCCAGGCGAGCCGCCAACCAAGGATGCCGCCGAGACCCTGTTCAACAACCTGTTCTTCAGCGCCGAGCGTTACGACCTGTCCGCCGTTGGCCGCATGAAGTTCAACCGTCGTATCGGTCGTACCGAGATCGAAGGTTCGGGCGTGCTGAGCAAGGAAGACATCGTCGAGGTCCTCAAGACCCTGGTCGACATCCGTAACGGCAAAGGTATCGTCGATGATATCGACCACCTGGGTAACCGTCGCGTACGTTGCGTGGGCGAGATGGCCGAGAACCAGTTCCGCGTTGGCCTGGTGCGCGTCGAGCGTGCGGTCAAGGAGCGTCTGTCGATGGCCGAAAGCGAAGGCCTGATGCCGCAGGATCTGATCAACGCCAAGCCGGTAGCGGCGGCGGTGAAAGAGTTCTTCGGTTCCAGCCAGCTCTCGCAGTTCATGGACCAGAACAACCCGCTCTCCGAGATCACCCACAAGCGCCGTGTCTCGGCACTCGGCCCAGGTGGTCTGACCCGTGAGCGTGCAGGCTTCGAAGTCCGTGACGTACACCCGACCCACTACGGCCGTGTGTGCCCGATCGAGACCCCTGAAGGTCCGAACATCGGTCTGATCAACTCCCTGGCAGCCTATGCCCGCACCAACCAGTACGGCTTCCTCGAGAGCCCGTACCGCGTGGTGAAGGAAGGCGTGGTCAGCGACGACATCGTGTTCCTGTCGGCGATCGAAGAAGCCGATCACGTCATCGCCCAGGCTTCGGCCGCGATGAACGACAAGAAGCAGCTGATCGACGAACTGGTTGCGGTCCGTCACCTGAACGAATTCACCGTCAAGGCGCCGGAAGACGTCACCCTGATGGACGTTTCGCCGAAGCAGGTTGTTTCCGTCGCTGCCTCGCTGATTCCGTTCCTCGAGCACGACGACGCCAACCGTGCGTTGATGGGTTCGAACATGCAGCGTCAGGCTGTACCGACCCTGCGCGCCGACAAGCCGCTGGTAGGTACCGGCATGGAGCGCAACGTTGCCCGTGACTCCGGTGTCTGCGTGGTTGCTCGCCGTGGTGGTGTGATCGACTCGGTCGACGCCAGCCGTATCGTCGTTCGCGTCAATGACGACGAAGTCGAGACCGGCGAAGCAGGTGTGGATATCTACAACCTGACCAAGTACACCCGTTCGAACCAGAACACCTGCATCAACCAGCGTCCGCTGGTCAGCAAGGGTGACAAGGTCCAGCGCAGCGACATCATGGCCGACGGCCCGTCCACCGACATGGGTGAACTGGCACTGGGTCAGAACATGCGCATCGCGTTCATGGCCTGGAACGGCTTCAACTTCGAAGACTCCATCTGCCTGTCCGAGCGCGTGGTTCAGGAAGACCGCTTCACCACGATCCACATCCAGGAACTGACCTGTGTGGCCCGTGACACCAAGCTTGGCCCAGAGGAAATCACCGCGGACATCCCGAACGTGGGTGAAGCTGCGCTGAACAAGCTGGACGAAGCCGGTATCGTCTACGTGGGTGCCGAAGTCGGCGCTGGCGACATCCTGGTCGGCAAGGTCACGCCAAAAGGCGAAACCCAGCTGACTCCGGAAGAAAAACTGCTGCGCGCGATCTTCGGTGAGAAGGCCAGCGACGTTAAGGACACCTCCCTGCGCGTGCCGACCGGCACCAAGGGTACCGTCATCGACGTACAGGTCTTCACCCGTGACGGCGTCGAGCGCGACAGCCGCGCCCTGGCCATCGAGAAGATGCAGCTGGACGAGATCCGCAAGGACCTCAACGAAGAGTTCCGCATCGTCGAAGGTGCAACCTTCGAGCGTCTGCGTGCAGCCCTGAACGGCCAGGTGGTCGACGGTGGTGCGGGCCTGAAGAAAGGCACCGTGATCAACGACGAAGTCCTGGGCGGTCTGGAGCACGGCCAGTGGTTCAAACTGCGCATGGCCGAAGATGCACTGAACGAGCAGCTGGAAAAGGCTCAGCAGTACATCGTCGATCGCCGTCGCCTGCTGGACGACAAGTTCGAAGACAAGAAGCGCAAGCTGCAGCAGGGCGATGACCTGGCACCGGGCGTACTGAAGATCGTCAAGGTCTACCTGGCCATCCGCCGTCGCATCCAGCCGGGTGACAAGATGGCCGGTCGTCACGGTAACAAGGGTGTCGTCTCGGTGATCATGCCGGTCGAAGACATGCCGCACGACGCCAACGGTACTCCGGTCGACGTCGTACTGAACCCGCTGGGCGTACCTTCGCGTATGAACGTTGGTCAGATCCTCGAAACCCACCTGGGCCTTGCGGCCAAGGGTCTGGGCGAGAAGATCGACCGCATGATCGAAG
The DNA here is from genome assembly GCF_016648105.1 of Pseudomonas sp. S31. Classification (GTDB taxonomy): domain Bacteria; phylum Pseudomonadota; class Gammaproteobacteria; order Pseudomonadales; family Pseudomonadaceae; genus Aquipseudomonas. The sequence continues at coordinate 7,227 of NZ_JACVVE010000070.1, forward strand.
AGCAGCGCAAAGTCGCTGAGCTGCGTACCTTCCTCACCGAGATCTACAACGAGATCGGTGGTCGTCAGGAGAAGCTGGAAGAGTTCACCGACGAAGAGATCATCGCTCTGGCCAACAACCTGAAGAAAGGCGTGCCTATGGCCACTCCAGTCTTCGACGGTGCCAAGGAGCGTGAGATCAAGGCCATGCTGAAGCTCGCGGACCTGCCGGAAAGCGGCCAGATGCAGCTGTTCGATGGTCGTACCGGCAACAAGTTCGAGCGTCCTGTGACCGTTGGTTACATGTACATGCTCAAGCTGAACCACTTGGTGGACGACAAGATGCACGCGCGTTCCACTGGTTCCTACAGCCTGGTTACCCAGCAGCCGCTGGGTGGTAAGGCGCAGTTCGGTGGTCAGCGTTTCGGGGAGATGGAAGTGTGGGCGCTGGAAGCATACGGCGCGGCATACACCCTGCAAGAAATGCTCACAGTGAAGTCGGACGACGTGAACGGCCGTACCAAGATGTACAAGAACATCGTGGATGGCGATCACCGTATGGAGCCGGGCATGCCCGAGTCCTTCAACGTGTTGATCAAAGAGATCCGTTCGCTCGGTATCGATATCGATCTGGAAACCGAATAACACGTGACGCGAAGGGGAGCGGGGCAGGTAATGCCCGCTTCCTGCTCCGCCAGGAGGAAAGGCCTTGAAAGACCTACTGAATCTGCTGAAAAACCAGGGTCAAGTCGAAGAGTTCGACGCCATCCGCATCGGTCTGGCGTCGCCTGAAATGATCCGTTCGTGGTCGTTCGGTGAAGTTAAGAAGCCGGAAACCATCAACTACCGTACGTTCAAGCCTGAGCGTGACGGCCTGTTCTGCGCCAAGATCTTTGGCCCAGTCAAGGACTACGAGTGCCTGTGCGGCAAGTACAAGCGCCTCAAGCACCGCGGTGTGATCTGCGAGAAGTGCGGCGTTGAAGTCGCCCTGGCCAAGGTTCGTCGTGAGCGCATGGCGCACATCGAACTGGCCTCGCCGGTTGCCCACATCTGGTTCCTGAAGTCGCTGCCGTCCCGTATCGGCCTGCTGATGGACATGACCCTGCGTGATATCGAGCGCGTGCTCTACTTCGAGAGCTACGTCGTGATCGACCCGGGCATGACCACCCTCGAGAAGGGTCAGCTGCTGAACGACGAGCAGTACTTCGAAGCGCTGGAAGAGTTCGGTGACGACTTCGATGCCCGCATGGGTGCCGAGGCCGTCCGCGAGCTGCTGCACGCTATCGACCTGGAGCACGAGATCGGTCGCCTGCGCGAAGAAATCCCGCAGACCAACTCGGAAACCAAGATCAAGAAGCTGTCCAAGCGCCTGAAGCTGATGGAAGCTTTCCAGGGCTCGGGCAACCTGCCTGAGTGGATGGTCCTGACCGTCCTGCCAGTGCTGCCGCCGGACCTGCGTCCGCTGGTACCGCTGGATGGTGGCCGCTTCGCGACCTCCGACCTGAACGACCTGTATCGTCGGGTGATCAACCGTAACAACCGTCTGAAGCGCCTGCTCGATCTGTCGGCGCCGGACATCATCGTGCGCAACGAAAAGCGCATGCTGCAGGAAGCGGTCGACGCCCTGCTGGACAACGGCCGTCGCGGTCGCGCCATCACTGGCTCGAACAAGCGTCCGCTGAAGTCCCTGGCCGACATGATCAAAGGTAAGCAAGGTCGCTTCCGTCAGAACTTGCTCGGCAAGCGTGTCGACTACTCTGGCCGTTCGGTAATTACCGTAGGTCCGACCCTGCGTCTGCACCAGTGCGGTCTGCCGAAGAAGATGGCTCTCGAGCTGTTCAAACCGTTCATTTTCGGCAAGCTGGAAATGCGTGGTCTGGCGACCACCATCAAGGCTGCCAAGAAGATGGTCGAGCGCGAGCTGCCGGAGGTGTGGGACGTGCTCGCCGAGGTGATCCGCGAACACCCCGTACTGCTCAACCGTGCACCAACCCTGCACCGTCTGGGTATCCAGGCATTCGAGCCGGTACTGATCGAAGGTAAGGCTATCCAGCTGCACCCGCTGGTCTGCGCCGCGTACAACGCCGACTTCGACGGTGACCAGATGGCCGTTCACGTGCCGCTGACGCTGGAAGCCCAGCTCGAAGCGCGCGCGCTGATGATGTCGACCAACAACATCCTGTCGCCAGCCAACGGTGAGCCGATCATCGTTCCTTCGCAGGACGTTGTACTGGGTCTGTACTACATGACCCGTGAAGCCATCAACGCCAAGGGCGAAGGTCGCGTGTTCGCTGACCTGCAGGAAGTCGACCGCGTATTCCGCGCCGGCGAGGCTGCCCTGCACGCGAAAATCAAGGTTCGTATCAACGAAACCGTGAAAGATCGCGATGGTAGCGTCACCAAGAACACCCGCATCGTCGACACCACCGTGGGCCGTGCACTGCTGTTCCAGGTTGTACCGGCAGGCCTGCCGTACGACGTGGTCAACCAGCCGATGAAGAAGAAGGCGATCTCCAAGCTGATCAACCAGTGCTATCGCGTGGTGGGTCTGAAGGAAACCGTCATCTTCGCCGACCAGTTGATGTACACCGGTTTCGCTTATTCCACCATCTCTGGCGTGTCCATTGGTGTGAACGACTTTGTCATCCCTGATGAGAAAGCGCGCATCATCAACAGCGCTACCGATGAAGTGAAGGAAATCGAAAGCCAGTACGCTTCCGGCCTGGTAACCCAGGGCGAGAAGTACAACAAGGTCATCGACTTGTGGTCGAAGGCGAACGACGAAGTGTCCAAGGCGATGATGGCCAACCTCTCGAAAGAGAAGGTCATCGACCGCGAAGGCAATGAAGTCGACCAAGAGTCCTTCAACTCGATGTACATGATGGCGGACTCCGGTGCGCGGGGTTCCGCAGCCCAGATCCGTCAGCTGGCCGGTATGCGTGGCCTGATGGCCAAGCCGGACGGCTCGATCATCGAGACGCCGATCACTGCGAACTTCCGTGAAGGTCTGAGCGTACTTCAGTACTTCATCTCGACTCACGGTGCTCGTAAGGGTCTGGCGGATACCGCATTGAAGACCGCGAACTCCGGTTACCTGACCCGTCGTCTGGTAGACGTGGCGCAGGATCTGGTCGTGACCGAGATCGATTGCGGCACCGACCAGGGTCTGCTGATGACCCCGCACATCGAAGGCGGCGACGTTGTCGAGCCGCTGGGTGAACGCGTACTGGGTCGTGTCATCGCTCGCGACGTCTTCAAGCCAGGCACCGAGGACGTTATCGTTCCGGCCGGTACCCTGGTCGACGAGCAGTGGGTCGAGTTCATCGAGCTGAACAGCATCGACGAAGTCGTCGTGCGTTCCCCGATCAGCTGCGAAACCCGCTACGGCATCTGCGCCAAGTGCTACGGTCGAGACCTGGCGCGTGGCCACCAGGTGAACATCGGTGAAGCGGTCGGCGTTATCGCTGCCCAGTCGATCGGTGAGCCGGGTACCCAGCTGACCATGCGTACGTTCCACATCGGTGGTGCTGCAAGCCGTACCTCGGCTGCCGACAGCGTCCAGGTGAAGAACGGCGGTATGGTGCGTCTGCATAACCTGAAGCAGGTAGAGCGTGCCGATGGCAACCTGGTTGCCGTATCGCGTTCCGGCGAGCTGGCCATTGCCGACGAATTCGGTCGTGAGCGTGAGCGCTACAAACTGCCTTACGGTGCAGTGATTTCGGTCAAGGAAGGTGAAAAGGTCGAAGCTGGCGCCATCGTCGCCAAGTGGGACCCGCACACCCACCCGATCGTTACCGAGCTGAAAGGTACCGTGACCTTCGTGGGCATGGAAGAAAACATCACCATCAAGCGTCAGACCGACGAACTGACCGGCCTGACCAACATCGAAGTGATGGACGTCAAGGATCGCCCTGCCGCAGGCAAGGAAATCCGTCCGGCGATCAAGATGGTCGATGCTGCTGGCAAGGACCTGTACCTGCCAGGTACCGATGTACCTGCCCAGTACTTCCTGCCGGCCAACGCCCTGGTTGGTGTTGCTGACGGTGCCCAGATCGGTGTTGGTGACGTTATCGCGCGTATCCCGCAAGAAACGTCGAAGACCCGTGACATCACCGGTGGTCTGCCACGCGTTGCCGACCTGTTCGAAGCGCGTCGTCCGAAAGAAGCCTCGATCCTGGCTGAAGTCAGCGGCACCATCGCGTTCGGCAAGGAGACCAAGGGCAAGCGTCGTCTGGTCATCACCCCGACCGACGGTAGCGATCCGTACGAAGAGCTGATTCCGAAGTGGCGTCACCTGAACGTCTTCGAAGGCGAGCAGGTAAACCGCGGCGAAGTCATCTCCGACGGCCCGAGCGATCCGCACGACATCCTGCGTCTGCTGGGTGTGAGCGCGCTGGCGAAGTACATCGTCAACGAGATCCAGGACGTTTACCGTCTGCAAGGCGTGAAGATCAACGACAAGCACATCGAGACCATCCTGCGTCAGATGCTGCGCAAGGTCGAGATCTCCGAGTCGGGCGATTCCAGCTTCATCAAGGGCGACCAGATGGAACTGACCCAGGTACTGGTAGAGAACGAGCGTCTCGCCGCCGAGGACAAGTTCATCTCCAAGTTCACCCGTGTGCTGCTGGGTATCACCAAGGCCTCGCTGTCGACCGAGTCGTTCATCTCCGCGGCTTCCTTCCAGGAAACCACCCGCGTACTGACCGAAGCGGCGGTAACCGGCAAGCGCGACTACCTGCGCGGCCTGAAGGAGAACGTGGTCGTGGGTCGTCTGATCCCGGCAGGTACCGGTCTGGCCTACCACAGCGAGCGCAAGCGTCGCCGTGATGCCGACAAGCCGCTGCGTGTGAGCGCCAGTGAGGTGGAAGCCGCACTGACCGAAGCGCTGAACTCCAGCGGTAACTAAGTAAGGGTAGGGCCCCGGCCCTTCCTCCCGATCGCGGCGGCAGCCAATGTTGCCGATGATCGGGCAGGAGGGGGCGGGGCCTTGTCTTGACTGGGTGCAAGATCCTCTTTAGACTTTTGTACCCTTAAATTTGGTGGGACTCCGTCTCGCCAATTTTTGGCTTTCTTGCAAGACAATAGCGTCGCAAGACAATCAGTGGAGCTAGTAGATGGCAACTATCAACCAGCTGGTACGTCAGCCGCGTAAGCGTTCGGTCGAAAAGTCCGACGTTCCTGCGCTGCAGAACTGCCCGCAACGTCGTGGCGTGTGCACCCGTGTGTACACCACCACGCCGAAAAAACCTAACTCGGCACTGCGTAAAGTATGCCGTGTGCGTCTGACCAACGGTTTCGAGGTTTCCTCGTACATCGGCGGTGAAGGCCACAACCTGCAAGAGCACAGCGTCGTCCTGATCCGTGGCGGCCGTGTAAAAGACTTGCCAGGTGTTCGTTACCACACCGTTCGCGGCTCTCTGGATACTTCGGGCGTCAAAGGCCGTAACCAGGGTCGTTCGAAGTACGGTACCAAGCGTCCGAAGTAATCGGCCGTTTGCAGACTTCCATTTTTTTGAGTCGATAAGAGTAAGGTCGGGCAGGGGTCGAAGACCCACGTCCCGGGCTAACCTGAAGACCGTTTGAGGGCTTATCATGCCAAGACGTCGTGTAGCAGCAAAACGTGAGATTCTGGACGATCCTAAATACGGATCCCAAATCCTCGCCAAGTTCATGAACCACGTGATGGAAAGCGGCAAGAAGGCTGTAGCCGAGCGCATCGTTTACGGTGCCCTGGATACCGTCAAAGCACGCAAGAACAGCGACCCCCTGGAAATCTTCGAGAAAGCTCTCGACGCCATCGCTCCGCTGGTCGAAGTAAAGTCCCGCCGTGTCGGCGGTGCCACTTACCAGGTTCCGGTTGAAGTTCGTCCATCCCGTCGTAACGCTCTGGCAATGCGCTGGCTCGTAGACTACGCCCGCAAGCGCGGCGAGAAGTCGATGGCTCTGCGCCTGGCCGGCGAACTGCTGGATGCTGCCGAAGGCAAAGGTGCTGCAGTCAAGAAGCGTGAAGACGTGCACCGTATGGCTGAAGCCAACAAAGCGTTCTCGCACTACCGCTTCTAATTCAAGCATCAATCATTTTGCGAGGGCTTTATGGCTCGTACTACAGCAATTAACCGCTACCGTAACATCGGTATCTGTGCTCACGTTGACGCGGGCAAGACTACCACTACCGAGCGGATCCTGTTCTACACAGGTCTGAGCCACAAGATGGGCGAGGTGCATGATGGCGCCGCGACCACCGACTGGATGGTGCAGGAGCAGGAGCGCGGTATCACCATTACCTCCGCTGCCGTTACCACCTTCTGGAAAGGTTCCGTTGGTCAGTATGACAACTACCGTGTAAACGTCATCGATACCCCCGGCCACGTTGACTTCACCATCGAAGTAGAGCGTTCGCTGCGCGTACTCGACGGCGCGGTCGTTGTGTTCTGCGGTACCTCCGGCGTTGAGCCGCAGTCCGAAACCGTATGGCGTCAGGCCAACAAGTACGGCGTTCCACGTGTTGTCTACGTGAACAAGATGGACCGTGCTGGTGCCAACTTCCTGCGCGTCGTAGGTCAGATCAAGAACCGTCTGGGTCACACCCCGGTTCCGATCCAGCTGGCCATCGGTGCCGAAGATAACTTCCAGGGTCAGGTCGACCTGATCAAGATGAAGGCTATCTACTGGAACGACGACGACAAGGGCACTACCTACCGTGAGGAAGAAATTCCTGCGGATATGCTCGAGTTGGCCCAAGAGTGGCGCAACAACATGGTTGAAGCCGCCGCTGAAGCCAACGAAGAACTGATGAACAAGTACCTTGAAGAAGGTGAGCTGACCGTCGAAGAGATCAAGGCAGGCCTGCGCGCGCGCACCCTGGCCAGCGAGATCGTTCCGGCTGTCTGCGGTTCGTCGTTCAAGAACAAGGGTGTTCCCCTGGTTCTCGACGCCGTCATCGAGTTCCTGCCTGCTCCGACCGAGATCCCTGCAATCCAGGGTATCAACCCGGACGACAAAGAGCTGGACAAAGAAGACCCGGCCGTTCGTAAGGACGAGCGTCACGCAGACGACGACGAGCCGTTCTCGGCTCTGGCGTTCAAGATCGCGACTGACCCGTTCGTAGGTACTCTGACCTTCGTTCGCGTCTACTCGGGTGTTCTGGCCTCCGGTGACTCGGTCATCAACTCGGTCAAGGGCAAGAAAGAGCGCGTTGGTCGTATGGTGCAGATGCACGCCAACCAGCGTGAAGAGATCAAGGAAGTGCGCGCTGGCGACATCGCGGCTCTGATCGGCATGAAAGATGTGACCACGGGCGAAACCCTGTGCAACATCGAGAAGCCAATCATCCTCGAGCGCATGGACTTCCCTGAGCCGGTTATTTCGCTCTCCGTCGAGCCGAAAACCAAGGCTGACCAGGAGAAGATGGGTATTGCACTGGGCAAGCTGGCCCAGGAAGACCCGTCGTTCCGCGTCAAGACCGACGAAGAAACCGGCCAGACCATCATCTCCGGTATGGGTGAGCTGCACCTGGACATCCTCGTTGACCGCATGAAGCGCGAGTTCAACGTCGAGGCCAACATCGGCAAGCCGCAGGTTTCGTACCGCGAGAAGATCACCAAGTCCAACGTTGAGATCGAAGGTAAATTCGTTCGTCAGTCGGGTGGTCGTGGTCAGTTCGGTCACTGCTGGATCCGTTTCTCGGAGCCGGAAGTCGACGAGAAAGGCAACATCACCGAAGGTCTGGTGTTCACCAACGAAGTCGTTGGTGGTGTGATTCCTAAGGAATTCATCGCCCCGATCCAGAAGGGTATCGAAGAGCAGATGAAAAACGGCGTTGTCGCCGGTTATCCTCTGATCGGCCTGAAGGCCACGGTATTCGACGGTTCGTACCACGACGTCGACTCCAACGAAATGGCGTTCAAGATCGCTGCTTCGATGGCAACCAAGCAGCTGGCCACCAAGGGCGGCGGCGTGGTTCTCGAGCCGATCATGAAGGTCGAAGTTGTAACCCCGGAAGACTACCTGGGTGACGTGATGGGTGACCTGAACCGTCGTCGTGGTCTGGTACAGGGTATGGATGAGTCGGTCTCTGGCCGTGTCGTCCGCGCTGAAGTTCCGCTGGGTGAAATGTTCGGTTACGCAACCGACGTTCGTTCCATGTCTCAGGGTCGCGCAAGCTACTCCATGGAATTCTCCAAATACGCGGAAGCTCCGTCGAACATCGTCGAAGCTCTCATTAAAAAACAAGGCTGATTCAGCCCCTTTAGGCTAGGAGTTCACTGTCGTGGCTAAAGAAAAATTTGATCGTTCCCTTCCTCACGTCAACGTCGGCACCATCGGCCACGTTGACCACGGTAAGACCACTCTGACCGCAGCTCTGACTCGC
>NZ_JACVVE010000071.1 GCF_016648105.1 Pseudomonas sp. S31
GGGGCGGGCTTTGGGGTGGGGCGGGGGAAATCGGGGGTGCTTCGCGAGTGTGTGCGCTTGAGCCGATGCCATGGCAAGCGCAACAAGCTCCACCTATAAAAGACTAACGCGCACGCCCAAGCACCTCCCGCACATAATCCTGACACCCGCGCAGGGCTATCAATCCCCGGTCCCCGTCATCGGTAATGGCGATAATTCGTCCAGCATGCGTTGGCTCAAGTCGGGCGCGTACGGCGCCATGATCCACGCCGGCGGCGCCGGTGGCGGCAGGCACAGCGGCGCAGGCGTCATCGCGCTCGACCAGGGCCGACAAGCGCACATCGGCAGTAGCCAGGCGATCACGCAGGCGCGCTTGAGACTGTTGCGCATCGCTCAACTCCTTGAAATGGCGGCTTTCAGTGTCGCGAAGGCGCTGCTCCAAGCCATGGCGCTGTTCGCGTTCGCCTTGCAGCTGCACCACCAGCGCCTGGGCCCGTGTCTCACCCTGCTCTGCCATCATGCGACCACAGCGCCAGCCCTGAGCCTGCCAGCCGAGCGCGGCGCAGGCGAACATCAGCAAGCCACAAACGGCCAACTGCACACGACTCAGCACAGTACCTCCCGCGCCCGCGCCCATAGTTTGAGGCGGTCCTCCAAGCCGTTGAGCCCGCCATTGATGAGCCGGGTGATACGGTTGAACTCGCTCCGGTCGGCCAGCGCATTGAGCCCCCGCGATTGCCAGAACCAGGCCGCCGACTCACAAGCCCAGAGCGGCTCCTCGAGCAACTCCGGCTGTTCGAGCAGACGCTCGTCGCCGAACAGGGCACGGCTGCAAGCCTGGTAGTTGTTGCGCCCGGTAACCTGGATCAGCCCGCGCCCACGATAGCGCTGGCCATCACCATCGGCGGTATTGCCCAGGCGCAGCGCAAGGCTGCCTGTGTCGTAACGGGCCAGGTAGCGGTCGCTGCCAAGTTCCCGCACATACCGCAACTGGCCGGACTCATGACCCACCTGGGCCAGGAATGCCGCCACGCGCTCAGGGTTGTCGATCTGCCAACGCGGCATGCTGGCGTTGAGCGCAGGCAAGAAAGCACCTGCGAAGGCGCGAGCGTTAGGCAAAATCTGCAACAGTTGTTTTTCAGTGAGCATCATTGATCCCCTTTCCATTGGTTCGCCTGTCAGCGCCGCCTGACGCTGCCCTTGGCCTGCACCTTGCCCGCCTTGCCGCCGTTGCATTGCACGGTGGTACGCCAGCCGGAGGCGGTGAAAGCCTGTTCCACCGAGTCGATCAGGTATTGGCCGTCAAGCCCATCGGTAAAGCCTTCCACGGCAATGCTGCGCTCGGCGAACAGGTCGGTGCGCCCAGGCAGGTCCAGGCGCACGCTGGCGGTGTCGCGGTTGAAGCTGGCCAGGCGTGCCCGGGCGGCGTGCTCGGCGGCGCTGCGGTCGGGGTACAGGTGGCGGTCGGTGTGCACCGGGTGCTGGCCGTTGGCCGCCTGACCGTTGGCCAGTTCCACCACCTGCTGCTCGCCGCTGGCGGGGTCCTGGTAGCGGGTGCGCACCGTGGTGCGCGCCGCCTTGTCGTCCAGGCGAAACTGCCACTGGCTGACCTCGGCGCGGGTCACGCCGACCACGCCCAACGGCTTGCCGCTGGCGCTCTGCCCGGCCTGGCGCGGCAGCACCAGCAACTGGCCATTGCCGAGCTTGGCGGTGCAGTCGTACTGGCGGGCCAGGCGGGTGACGAAGTTGAAGTCCGATTCGTTGTACTGGTCGACCCGCGCCACCTGGGTGAGCACCGGGCAGATCGCCTGCCAGCCATTGCGTGCACCGATCTCGGCGACGATACGTTGCATAGGCACGGCCTCCCAGCTACCGCTGCGGATGGTCCGCCCGCTGCCTCGCAGGTCGCTGGCCTTGCCACGAATGACCAGGGTGTCCGGCGGACCGGACAGCTCCACCTCGTCCACCGTGTAGCGCCCCAGGCGAGCCAGGGGTTGCCCGGCGTAGCCCAGGTGCACCTCGATCGCTGCCCCCCGGGCCGGCAAGGCCACGACTCCGTCGCGGGCGTCGATGCGCAACTCGAAGTCGTCCGACTCCATGCCGGGTTTGTCGGTGGTGCGCAGCAACAGCAGGCGGTCGTTGATCTGCGGGGTGATGTCGTTGCCATCGGCAACGATGCGAAATTGCGGTTGCATGCATGTGGCTCCGTTGCGGTTGCGCCATCAGTCCCACAACTGGACGGTGGCCGTGGTCGGCGCGCTGACCTCGGGCAAGCGGATCAGCACGCCGCTGCGAAACGGCTGGGCCTCGTCGGCCAAGCCCTGGTTGGCTTCAAGCACCGCCTCGACGGTGCCGTTGAGGTGGCCGTAGTAGTGCTGGCAAAGCGTGTCGAGGACGTCGCCCTCAGAGGTTCTGCAGGTCTTGGCCATAGCTGACGAACTCCAGTGAGAAACCTTGTTTGCGCGGGATGCCTCCGGCCAGCAGGGCACCCTGGTCTTCCTCGATGCTGGTCAGGCACCAGGTGCCGAGCACTTCGCCATAGCCTGTGGTCAGCGACAGCGGCAGCAACTGGCGGCCGATGTCGCGCAGGGTCTGCAACTGGCCGAGGCCACCCTTGAAACCGGGGAAGATGGCGCCACGGATGCTGATGGTTTCTTCGCCCAGGCTCACGGCCTGCTGGGCGTTTTCCCGGCTCAGGCGCTCCTGCCCAGCCCAGCGAAAGCGCGTTTGCCGACGCAACTGGTCGAAGGCGGCGGTGTCGAGGTTGAAGTAGTAAGGCGCGGCATTGGCCTTGAGCGGCTGCAGCACCAGAAGATGGGGAAATGGCGTGATGGCTTCGGCGGCCGGGGTGGTCAACGGTGCGAAGCCGAGCGCGGACATCACGCCGCTGGCCACAGCCTGCGCATCGCCGATCACTCGGCGAATCGCCGCGCCGGCCTTGCCCAGGTGCTCGGCGAACGCATCGACACGGTCACGCACCTTGCGCACCACTTCGACGGTCTGGTCGTACTGGGCGATCACCTTGTCCACACGTTGCTTGGCCGAGTCGATCGCGCGCATCGTGCGTTGCAGGCGCCTGCCGATCGCCGGGCCGATCCAGGGCAGCGCTTCCAGCTCGGCGGCCGCCTCTTGCACATGGCCAACCGCCTGGTCCATCGGCTCGAGCATGGCGTCGGCACGCCGACGCCCCTCCTCGCCCGCCTTGACCAGTGCATGCAAGCCGCCTTGCAACTGTTCCAGGTAGGTCATGGGTTCTCCTCATGGTTGTGGTTGGTCGACCATCTGCACCGCACGCGCCTGCCGCATCAGGTCATCCAGCACCCGGCGGGCGATGGCTTCCAGTTGTTGCAGGGTGGTCGGGTCGTCGAAGGTGTTGGTGAAGGTCACCGGCATGTTGGCGGTGAAGGTGAATTGCTGGTTGATGGTGGGTGCTGGTGCTGCCTGCGGCACGACTGCCGTCGCGGCAGGCGTAGCCGACGAGCCGGGAGGGCTTTCAGCAGATGCACTAGCCTGGGTAGGCACAAGCGGCTGCTTTGCAGTGCCTGGGCCCGCAGCTGGCGTGTCGTTGCCTGTGATGGAAGCCACGACCCGGCCTAACCAACCGCCAACCGCATCACCACCGATCCCGCCCACTACGCCTCCGATCAGGCCACCGAGTGCCGTACCGAGCACCGGCACCACCGAGCCGAGCGCAGCACCTGCCGCCATGCCGGCGAACGTCCCGCCAAGGCCTCCGGCCGCCGAACCATAGCCTTCCATCTTCTGCGCTGTCGTGCCGTCGCTGGTGTAGGTATCAACCACTTGCAGCGCGGAATCCAGCACAGCCATGGCAGGAGCGCCCTTGAGCAGTTTTGCGGCCTTGGGCAGCTGCAGGCTCGCGCCAATCCTGGGCCTGGCGAGTGCAGGCAACATCGTCGGGATGGCCCACGCCGCAGGGCTTACGCTGACTGAAGGTAACGTTGCATCGCCGGTCGATTCCTGGGGTACCGACGAGGGTCCGCTGCCAGGGGGATTGGAACTTCCATCCTGAGCGATAGCAGCGGACGAACCTCCCATAGCCGCATCGCCGATTTCAAAGACCACAAGGCGGCTGGCGACAACAGCGGTACCCGCAACAACCGTGGCCTCCTGCTGAGGTTGCCCCTGCGCCGGTACGGTTCCGCCATCCGCCACCAATCGGTCAGGTACTCCGCCAGCACTCGGCTGCTCCTTGCCGCCCCGGCTGACCCAGCTGTAGAACTTGCCCGCGACCGCCTCGCCAGCGATCTCGCCCAATGTCCCACCTAAATCGGCGCCGTATTTCCTCGCCCACTTGCTCTTGAACAATCGGGGCCCCACTGCGCCCAGCAAGCGCCCACCGAACTCGCCGATCGCGCCGCCGACACCTTTTGCCTTTGCCTCACCGTCCTCGCCGGTGATCAGCGCCTTGCCGATATTGCCGAGGGTCCCACCGAGATTGTCCTTTACTTGCTTGCGAGCAATCTTGTCGACCCTTCGCTGGGTATTGGGCGGCATGCGCCGCAGGCCTTCACGCGCAGCATAGGCGCCAACGACCGCGGCCCCTCCTGCGCTGGCTACCACCGCCGCGCCCCTAAGCACAGTGCCCAGCGTATCTTGCTTGGGGGACGTGGGCGCAGGCGGGCTGTCTTGCGCCCTGCTCACTGCGGCACCACGCTGCCCTTGCATGACCCACAACGACTGCTGGACGACGATCACCGTCGGCTGGCTTTGCAGCGGTTTCCACCGCGCCAGCCCGGCGATCACCTGGTCTAACAACAGGTAATGTCGACGCAGACGCTCGACAGCATCGACTTCATCGTCCAATTGGGCGATCTGCTCTTCGTTTCGCTGCTCCTGATCCAACGCCAACTCGCGTTCGGCCTGGCGCACCTTGCCCAGTTCCAGACCCAGGCGAATCACCTCGCCGATGAGCCTGCCGAGCCGGGTGCCGTCAGTCTGCCTACGCAGGCGTTGGAGATCCCGGCGCAGCTGCTCGATGGCATTGCCCAGCGGATTGGAAGCGGTGACGCCGAGCCCGAGGGTGAACACCTGTGTGTTCGCCATGGAGTCCTCCTTGTCACGAGGCGAGCCACCAGACCATGTCGCTGTACGACATGGTCATGATTTCGCTCGCGGAAAAGTTCAGCTCCTTGGCCAGCCGCCTGGCGGCGGCCTTCTGCCGGGCCGGGTCAAATTTCGTCGTCCTGCACCAGGCGAAAATAGCCGCTTTGCAGGCGGCTATAGTCTTTCAGGGCGAGGCTTTCGAGGTCCTTGATACCAACCTCTGCCAGCGACGCGAACAGGTTCAGCTCGCGCTGCTCGTCATCAGTGCCGCCACCGGCCTGGGCATTGCGGATATCGCGCACCGTGGGCGCGCGCAACGTCAGGCTGTCGACCTGCACGCCATTGGCTTCGCTGGGGCGCGACAAGCGCACGGTCACGCGCTCGCTGTCCAGGGTCAGCCACTGTGGCGGTTGTTTCGCTTGAGCCATGGTGTTCTCCTTAAAGGCCGAGGGCAGCGCGCTGGGCGGCTAGTTGGTCGACGCCGTCGATTACCCGTTTCATGCCCAGGGCATCGATCTCGTAGATCACCCGACCATCGACTTCGAGCTTGTAGTAGGTCAGGCCGACGCTGTGCTTGATCTCGGCCTTTTCACCGGACTTCCAGTCGCCCATGTCGATTTCCTTGAGGCTGCCGCGCAGGGTCACCACGACCGGGTTGATCGCGCCCTTGAGGCCCTTGAAGGCGCCGCGGAAGGTGCCGTTGAAGCCACTGCCATCGGCCAGGCCGAAGAACTTCAGCGCTTCGCGGCGTACGCCAGTGGTGGTGAATGCCGCTTCCTGTTTCTCCATGCCCAGGTCCATTTCGACCGGCATGTCCAGCCCACCGGGGCGATGCTCTTCCATCTTCAGGGTGAGCTTGGGCAGAGTGAGGCTGGGGACATCGCCCTGGAAGCTGACGCCATCGACGAACAGGTTCAGGTTGGCCAGGGTTTCGGGAATCATTGCCATGTGTGTGCGCTCCTTAGGCGGCGGAATCGAGGACTTCGGTCAGCCACTGGTTGGTGACTTCGACGCGGAAATTGGGGTTTTCGGCAGGCGGGACGTCGGTGAAGCGGATGTTCCAGTAAACCTTGCCCTGCTCCAGCTGGCTGGCGGTGTTCAGGTCCGGGTCGGCGAACACCTCGAAGTTGATGATCGCGCCCTGGTTCTTCAGGTCGCGCATGAAGGCCTGCAGGCCTTCGGTGACGTCCTTGACGTAGGTGGCGGTGATGGAGCGGTCGACGGCCCACTTGTGGCCGTAGAGGATCGCGTCCATGACGATGTCCATGGTCCGCACCCGGGTGACGAACGCCCATTTCGGGTCACTCGACAGAGTGCGGTTGCCCCACAGGCGGAAGCCGTCGTCGCGGATGATGGTGGTGATGTTGGCGTTGTTCAGCAGGTTGGCGCGGCAGGTGTCGTCGCCATCGAGAAACTCCACCGCGCGGGTGGTGCCGGTGATGCCGGCGAATTCCTTGTTCGACGGCGAGGCCCAGAAGCCGTACTCGCTGTCGGTCCAGGCGAACAGGCCGGCGACCCAGGCCGAGGCAGGCGCATCCACTGTGGCTTCATCGCCGGTGTCCCAGTACTGCACGCCCGGGTCGACCAGGAAGGCGCGCTTGGCGCCGAAGTTCTCGGCGTATGCAATGGCGGCCTCGTCGGTGGTGTTCGGGCCATCGAGAATGGCGATACCGCGCAGCTTGTCGGCCAGCGCCACCAGGGCAGTGCCCACGGCCTGGGTGGCGCTGTGGCCGGGGGTGGCCAGCAGGCGCGGCTGGGCGTTGAAGCGGCTCTTGCCATCGAGCAGCGCCTGCAGGCCGGTGCGTTTGCCGTCGGCCTGGACGCTGCCGATGATTGCCGAGGTTTGCTCGGCGGCGTCTTCCAGCTTGGCCACGCCACAGGCGACGATGACCGCCTTGGCACGGGTGTAGATGGCGCGGCAGGCCTTGGTGATGGCCGAGTTCTGGCCGAACGCCGCCACTGCTTCGCGTTCGCTGGTGATCAGCACCAGGTCGTTGGGTTGGGCCGTGGCATCGGTGCCGGGGGTGAAGGTGTCGACCAGGCCGATGATCGAGGACGACGGCAGCGCGATGCTGCGGGCGCCGGTATCGACGTTTGTTACGGTGACGCCGTGAAAGAATCCAGTCATAAATACTCCAGATGCAAAAAGGCCCCGCGGTGCGGGGCCAGGTGGTACAGCGGAAAAGAAAACGCCCCGGCGGTGCGGGGCGTTAGTGGGTTTGCTCAGCGATCCAGGGCGGCGCCACCGGGCGCTGCGTCGAGTCAGGGAATGCCTCGGTCTGGGGCCAGTCGCGCAGGGCCTGGCGATACATCAGCAGCTCGGCGAACTGCTCGGCGGTCAGGGTGGTGGCCAGCTGCATGTACTGTTCGTCGCGATGACGGCTCACAAGCCATTCAGTTTCCGAAACCTCGGCGTCACGCCAAGCGCGCTCGCGAGAAGCCATTTGTGCAACACTCTCGGGCGGCCGATCCATTGCGACAGGCTTGCCCAAGCTATCAGCAACGATGATTCTCCCTTGGCTTGCCTCTTCAAGAAGCTGTCGCCACTCCTCCTCGCTGATTTCAACAGCATCCGAAGGATAGTTATCCCCGTTGATTTCATCCGTATAGAACCCAGCCATGCTAGGGGAATAGAAAACTCTCATTGTCACCACCCTCAGTAGCCAATGGCTATCCAGAACAAAGTCCCAGCCACACCCATCCCACCACTGTCACGGGAATAGACCGTAGCGCTGCTGTTGACGATATTGAATCCATTCATGTCGACCCCGCACAGCCCAGCATCGCTGATGGCCATACACCCAATGCAAGCGACTGGGAATGCCGTCGGGAAGCTGATCGCAACCCCAAGTGCGTTAGTAAAGGCAGCGTGAGCAACAGTGCCGGTTTGGAACATGAGTCCATTCGGTAGCCTGGAAACGCCACTAGTGGTCGAGGTAGAGCCCGCGAACTGCTTCGAGTGCTTGTTAAGTTGCGTACCTCCTACAATTCGCCAAGCAGCCCCGAGAGAAACGAGACTCACAGAGTCGACAGCTTCCATCTGGAACGACTGCACCGAAGTAGTAGAGCCACCAACCCCAGGCGCAATTAGATCGCCTGCGGCAGCCGCCACTGTCATTGGCGTTACGTTAGCGCCTGCGGAAATGTGAATTGTGGCCCCCGCAGGGATCGCGGAAGTAGGTGGCAGGGTGACGGTTTTCCCGGCCATACCGGTGGATCCCACCAACTGCATACCGCAGTGCTCTGCTCTGAGCGAAACAGTGTCCATAAGAAGAAGAACACCACTGTGATTACCAAGGGCCCGCTGTACGAACTCAGCAGTGGCTAGCTTTGTAGTCGCTTCGAATTGAGGCGGAGTGGTCCAGACGGCACTTTTCATTGCTCCTGAAAAACGATTAGCCACACTGCCGTGTAATGCATACCAGACCCCATCACCCGGAACCCGCACAAGAGTCACCGTGTCGCCAGGCAGCAGCACCATGGTAGCGACACTTCCGTTACCGGCTCGGATCACACCACCATTGGTCGTTGGCACCAACGAGGTCGTACCTGAACCTTGGTTGTAGATATGCAGCGCAGCGCCGCCCGGTACATCTGAAACGTTAGGCAGAGTCAGCGTTATGTTGTTTGCGGTATTGGTCGCGAGTGTCGAGCCAAGGTCGTCAACAGTCAGCGCGCGACTGGCGGAAATGTTGTAAACCGAGAACCGAAAGTTGCCTAGGGCTCGCTGCACAAATTCCGTGGTCGCGACCTTTGTAGTGGCGTCGAATTGAGCTGGCGTGGTTGGGTTACCTCCCTCAATCACTCGGCCATAGGCGTCGACTTTCACGACCTGATATGTTCCAGCAGCTACCCCAGTACGGCCGAATGCCATACCGTAGTCCAAGGCGGTCACACCCAGGGTGATCGGCGCATCAGTCAGCAGCTGCCATGCACTGTCAGCATTTACCGTACCTCGCTCGACCAGCACCAACATGCCCGGTGTCACCTTCGTGCTGGTATCCGCATCCGTGCACCGCGTCCAGGCGCCCCCTGCCACCACCAGATACAAACCATTGTCCTTGGCGGCGGCCTGGTTCTTCACCAACACCCGAGCCCCAGCAGACAGAGCCACACCATCAATGGTTTGCAAACCGCTCAAGGCGATGGCTGCCGTGGTCGCCACAAGCACCGAGTGCTTAAAGTCCTGCTTAGCCAGCTCGCCCTCTACCCACTCGCGGGTAGCCAGAACCACACTCGGATCGATCTTGAGTTGCACATTGCTGGAGCTGCTCACGATCAGGTTCATCCGCACCACCTGGGTACGGCCCGAACCCTGACTAAGCAGCGGCTTATAAGTCGGCGCACAGTTGGCCACCGCCACCAAGTCGCCGTCCGCGTCATACAAGCCGATCTCGCGAATCCAGCGGCCACCGACATCCGCCGGAATGATCTGCTCCGCAACAATGATCGAGCTGTCCTTGTCATCGACCTTCAACTGATTCAACGGCGCCCGTCGCCATTCATTCAACAAGGCCGTCCAGTTTGCCGAAGGCTGCGGCAGCGCCGGGCTATCGACATTCCCGGGATTGCCATCGCCAACGGCCATCTCGGTTATCTTCCAGGCTATGCCCAGGGCATCGGCATTGGCCTGCTTGGCCGCGCCGACATTGGTCAGGATCGCGTAAAACTGTGAAGTCTGGTCAACCATAATGAATATCCAGGTAGTCGATGGTGTGTTCGCGCCCACCCCGGCCAATGCTGCCGCTGACCTCCAGGTCGTTGGCTTGTGGCGGGTAGACGTCCAGTTCGTCGCCTTCGCAAACCGACGTGGCCAGGTACACCCGGCCAGCGGTTTCCAGGCTGATCACCAGCCCGGTCATGTGCCGGCTCACCGGGCGGGCGTCGTCGATCAGCCAGGACAGCTCGCGGTAGGTCTCCTCGCTGATGCCCTCCTCGGCCACGCCCACCTTCACCGCGAAGGTGCCCGGCACGCCGCGCGGCTCGGTCTGCCACCACTCCTGCACCTCGATCAGGTAGCCGAACGGCTCGACCACCCGGCGCAAGGCACCGATGGTGCCCTTGTGGGCGTGGACGTTGAACGAGGAGCGAATCACCGAGCGCTTGACCGCGTCGGGCCAACTGTCGTCCCAGCGGTCCACCGACCAGGCCCAGGCCAGTTGGTACAGCAGGTGCGACGGGCAGGTGTCGGGGTCGTACAAGGTGCGCAGGGGGATCGCGGCGTTGTCGATGCCGGCGGCTTCCACCGCCCGTTCCAGGGCTGTGCTGTTGAGGGGTAGCAGACTCTTCATGCCCCACCTCGCTCAACCGTGAAGCCCTCGCACCAGGCGGCCTGCCCCGTGCTGGGACGGATATCGGCCCAACCCGGAAGCTCTACCCGCGCCACCCCGCTGATATGCAGCTGGGCATCGATAGCCGAGCGCGGCACCTCCACCCCCAGGCGGCGCCGGGGATTCACCCAGGACTCCAGGCGTGCCCGGCACTCGGCGAGCACCGCTTCGTTCTCCGGGCCGCTGCCCGCCATGTACACCAAGGCATCGATGCGATACGGCAGGATCTCGGCCGACTGCACCGTGAGGCGGTCGGCCACCGGGCGCACGTCGTCGTCGTTCAGGTAGGCCTGCACGGTTTGCAACAGTTCAGCCGATGCCTCGCCGTTGCCCTCCAGCGCCAGCACGCTCACCACCACCTCGGCCGGTGCCGGGCTCTGCGCGGTGGCGTCGGCCACCAGCCCCGAGGCATTGCGGGCATGCAGGATGTAGCTGTTGCGCGGCCCTGCCGTGGTCAGGCCTTCGTAGACCAGTTGCACGCGCTCGCGCAGGGCATCGTCGGACTCGAGCAGGGCCTCGGTGGGCGGCGTGGTAGTCAGGTCCTCGGCCTGGATCAGCAGGCGCTGCAGGCTCACGTTGGCAGCCAACTGGTCGAGGTCGGTACCCTGGGCATAGGCCAGCATCAGGGCCTTGGCTGCATCGTTGGTGCGCGCCCGGTCGAGCAGCTTGCGGTAGGCTCCCACCTCCAGCAGCTTGGTCACTGGGTCGCTTTCCAGGTTTGCGCTCCAGCCCTCGCCCAGGTACTCGCGGAAGGTCTCCAGGTCGGCCTGGTACAACGCCTCGAAATCGAGGTCTTCGAGCAGCTGCGGCGCCGGCAACTGCGACAGGTCGACCTGGCTCATACGCTCACCTCCAACCGTGCATCCTCACCTTGGTAACGACCGCTCAACAGCAGGCTGACCTGGCCATCGAGCACCGCCACCACCTTGACCCGCTCCAGCTTCAGGCGCGGCTCCCAGCGCCCGAGGGCGCGGGCGACCTCGGCCTGCACCGCGCTCTTCCAGCCTTCGTTGACCGGCAGGTCGACATAGCGGCGCAACTGGCTGCCGTAGTCCGGGCGCATGCGCCGGCTGCCCAGGGGCGTGGAAAGGATGTCTTCGATGGACTGGCGCAGGTGGGCGACGCCCGCCAACGGCTGGCCGCTGCGGCGGTCCAGGCCGATCACGGCGCACCTCCGGTTGTTTTGCTTTGCATGGCAATCTCCGGGCTCAGTGTTTGTGGTTGGCGGTGTTGCCGGCGGTATCGATGATCCGCCCACCGCCGTTGATGTCGCCGCTGACGGTCAGCGGACCGTCGATGCTGACGTTGCCAGTGAGGCGGATGCTGCTGGCGTCGAGGCTGATGGCGCCGTCGCTGACCAGCACGCTGCTCGGGCCGACCTGGATGCGGGCGTTGCCGCTGGGCAGGTGGATGTCGTAGCGCTTGGCCTGCCAGTCGTACACCAGCGAGCCACCATCGGCGAAAAGCCACGCCTCGGTATGTTCACGGTTGTCCGGCGCCTGGCCGGCATTGCCGTACAGGCCAGGGATGAAAGTGCCCTGGGCCGGTTCGCCGCTGGGGCTCACCAGCACGCCCTGCTCGCCCAGGCTCGGTGCCCGCCAGTGGCGCGCCGCACCCGCCGCCAGGGCATGCCAGCGCAGCCAAGCGCTGGTCCAGCCGGCGCCGTCCGAAACCCGCACCCGCGCCGCAGCCAAGTCAACCGCGACCACCCGGCAGGGAATCACCAGGCACGCCAGCATGCGGTCATGCATTGCGCTGACGTAGCTCATGCCAGGTCCTCCGGCGCCAGGTACTGGCCCTGGTTGCCCGGCCCAGTGTCGGGGCTGAAGCCCAGACGCAGACTGCCCGGCGGTTGGTCGGGCCAGTCCCAGCGCGGCTCGCCGAACAGCACCGGCTGCTCCCAGCTCACGCTCCAGGCGCTACCCTCGTACTGCGCCTGCACGTTGCGGCTCGCCTCGACGAACTCCAGCCCCCATTGCTGCTGACGCAACAGGTCCATCAACTGCGCCGCCAGCAGGCTGCCCTGCAGGCGCGCCTCGGGGTTGGCGCTGTCGGCGGTGATGTCCGCCTCGAAGGTAGCGATCAGTACCGAGCGTCCATCCCGCGGCGCGGCATCGGCGGTCATGCGCACCACGCCGTGGCGCAGTGCCGGGCGCTCCAGTGCATTTCCTACGTTCGTATATGCATCGACCGATACCAAGTCCGGCATCGACTCACGAATGGTCGCGGTCACGGTCGCATGCAAGGTGGCCAATTCGTTCATGTGTCGCCCCTCGATCGTTCAGCTGACGGCCCGCTGTCGCGCAGGCCCAGGCGCTTCATCGCCCAGCGTTCGTACAAGCCCATGGCCACGTCGGCGCCGCCCACTGCGGTCAGGCAGCCAAAGGCGCTGGCGGTCCAGATGGACAGGCCGCAGGCATACAGCAGCATCACCGTGGATACCCCGCAGACCATGCAGGCCCCGGAGCGCAATACCAGGCGCCGTAGCAGCGACCAGCCGGTGGCTCCGGCCTTGTCGGCGCGCCACATTTCGCCGCTGAGGCCGCCCAGCAATGCCAGGACGATTACCAGCCAGAGCGGCATCTCCAGCAACGCTTGTTGCTCGTTCGTCACTGTCCTGTCTCCTGTGTGAAGCTCACCGGCGTCGGCCAGCGAGCAGTGGATGGAACGCGGCATTCCAAAAAGCCCGGTGCCCCAGGCTTTTCAGTAATGCGTTGTCGAACCGCCGGCCACGACTGGTGACGCCGGGCGATTGCTTGCATGAATTGGTGACTCCGACCGCGGCCATCTGCCCGCCGGATAACTGATCGTGGTGCTTTACGCTGCACACCCGGGCCAGTTGCCAACCCTCTGAACAGTCGAGGCCTGTTCATCGCTGCCTGTGTAACAACCGGTGTCTGACCGGCTTGAGATACACATTATGCATGGATGCATATCCAGTCAATGCATTTTTGAATATTTCCATGCATGGAAATTTGCTTAAATGCATGGAGGCCATGCGCGGCTTGGGCTGTAGGGCTTTTCTACAAGCGAAAAAAAACCCGCCGCAGCGGGTTCTTCAGGAAGGAAGGATCAACGGGCGTACATGCCCCACCAGAACACATGGCCGAGCAGGCTGATCTGCTCGTCCTGCATCTGCTGGAAGCTGTAGTCCTCGTCCGGATGCTCGTCGCGGTTGAAGCTGCGCAGGCGGATGCCAGTAGGTAGGCGATATACCTGCTTCACGCGCAGTTGGCCGTTGTGGTTGATGGCATAGAGATCGCCATCGATGATGTCGCCGATCGCGCACTTGCCGGTGTTCACACCCACCGTGGCCCCGTCGCGCAGCACCGGCAGCATGCTGTTGCCGCGCACCGTGACGCATTTGGCATGGTCGAACTGCACGCCATTGTGGCGCAAGCTGCGCTTGCCGAAGCGCAAGCGCGCGTTCTCGCTTTCCTCGATGACAAATCTTCCTGATCCGGCTGCCAATTCGACCTCGCGAAGGAAAGGCACACTGACCTCGTCGTCCTCGACGGGGGTTTCGTCGTCCCACAGGCTGATGTCGCTGAGATGCGCGTGCCCATGCACGGGTTTGGCCGCCTCACGGAACTCGCCCAGCTCGGCCCGGCCGCGCAACTGATCGGTGCTCACGGCAAAATACTCGGCAATCTTCGACACGTGCTTGTCGGACGGGTCGACGATCTTGCCGCTGAGGATGCGTGACAAGGTGGATTGCGGTACGCCCGTACGCCGGTGCAGCTCCGTCGGGGACAGGCCGTGGCGGTCGAGCAGTTCTCTGAGTACGGTGGCTACGTTGCGCTTTTGCATAACATGCATCATGCAAGCGAACCCAGGGAAATGCAACCATGCATGATTGCGTGACAGAGCGCCGCGTCGCCCCCCTTTGCAGGAAAAATCCCTGTAGAATGCGCGGTTCGCAAAAATGCCAACCAGATGACCGCTGTAAGGCCCTGAATGTCTGATCTATCCGCACATACCCCGATGATGCAACAGTAGCAGAAAAATCAGAGCTCAGGCCGCGCCGTTCGCGGCCTATGCGTTGATGCTGTCTAATATGCATTGACGAGTTTGTGCGAGTTTCGCCCAGTGCAACCGAGATCCTCGGGCGCAGTATTAGACAGCTACGCCATCAGTTCGAGATCGTCTCAACCCCTGCCGCCTTAAGGCGCCGGCGCCACTTCCGCCCAGCCTCCCCTCTCTGGCGTTCTGCCAAAGCTTCACCATCCCCTTCATCTCTGGCGGGCTCAGGCTCGCGACAAAATATGCCCAGGTGCCAGGCCTCCTCCTGCTCCTGCAGACCCCACAACCTAGCCGCCTCGACGAACTCGAGCATGTCGGATAGCTCACCATCGTCCACATCGCGCCGGCGGTGCGCAGCGAAAGCCATCTCGGCAAGAACGGCAGCGCGGCCATCAGGGTCCACGATCAGCTCGAAGCTGTCATCGAGTTCAGCCAGCCAGGCCTTTGGCAGTCCCGACATCATTCTGCCCTGCACCACCAGGACTGGGCGTACATCACGCCGTCGAT
>NZ_JACVVE010000072.1 GCF_016648105.1 Pseudomonas sp. S31
GCCTGACGGCAGGCCGTTACCGGCCCGCACACAAAAAATCTGACAGTCCCCATCAAGGATTCCGACGGGTTCACCACCAACCAGAACACAGCCAGCTTCCTGGTCAAGGTGCACTTCTGATGTGATGCCGGGGGCTGCGTTGCAGCCCATCGCGGGTAAACCCATCCCCCTGTGGGAGCGGGCTTGCCCGCGAACCGGGGCAACGCCCCGGCCATGCGCCTCAACCGCCCGGCCGAACCGCCCGCCAGATCTTCCCGACCACGCTCACCACCGCCAGCACCACGGCGCCTGCGACTACCCCCAGCACCCCATTGATCAACCCACCGGTCAGCACCCCGCCCCGCCCTTCGCTGAACGCCTCGATGGCATGATGCAGCGGCTCGACCCCATGCACCAGGATCCCACCCCCGACCAGGAACATGGCCACAGTGCCGATCACCGAAAGGCTCTTCATCATGTACGGTGCCGCCCACAGGATGCCGTTGCCAATCGAGCGCGCCACAGCCGAACCTTTCTTGGTCAGCCACAACCCCAGGTCATCGAGCTTGACGATGCCGCCCACCAGCCCATACACGCCGATGGTCATCACCACGGCGATGCCCGACAGCACGATGATCTGCTGGGTCAGCGGCGCATCGGCCACCGTGCCCAGGGTAATGGCGATGATTTCGGCCGAAAGAATGAAGTCAGTGCGCACGGCACCTTTGATCTTGGCCTTCTCGAACGCCACCAGGTCGACGTTGGCGTCGGCCACCGCTTCCTTGCGGGCGGTATGCTGCGCTTCGTCCTCGTCCTTGCCGTGCAGGAACTTGTGCGCGAGCTTTTCGAAGCCCTCGAAGCACAGGTAGGCGCCACCGAGCATCAATAGCGGCGTGACCGCCCAAGGGATGAAGGCACTGATCAATAGCGCTGCCGGCACGAGGATCGCCTTGTTCATCAGCGACCCCTTGGCCACCGCCCACACCACAGGCAGTTCCCGATCGGCACGTACGCCAGTGACCTGCTGGGCGTTCAACGCCAGGTCATCGCCCAGAACACCCGCCGTCTTCTTAGCCGCCACCTTGGTCATCAGCGACACGTCGTCGAGCACCGTGGCGATGTCGTCGATCAGTACCCACAAGCTGCTCACTGCCATGTCTTACTCCTTCACCAAACACTCTCGGCCCGCTAGGACCATCCCTACAAACCGACACCATCTGCGCCACGCCATGCAGAGAAAAGCCCTGCATCATCCACTCGAAAAAAATCCTAGTGTGGCTCGACCACTCTTTCGTGGCATCTGACACACCTGGAATACCTTATGCTCAAACGTACAATGCTGCTGATACTTCCGGCGATTGTCGCCTGTAACGCCCAGGCCGACACCGTCGAATTCTGCCCCAACCCCAAGGAGATCGTGAACACCAACGGCGTGCTGACCGTCAAGACCGAAAGCGGTGAAGGCGAATGGTTTGGAATACTGCCAAATCCAGCCAGAAAGGTGACCACCTTCGACAGCGCTATCTTCCTTACCAACGAAAAGAACGTCGACAGTGTGGGTTGGTTGCGCAGCTGCGCCTACAACACCTCTACAGGCAAGCCGCAGAGCGAGAACCAGATCGTAGACCTGTTCTATCGACCGGAGGTCAGGCCTTACGTTCCGGTGAAGCTCGCCTACCCGCCGGCATGGGAGAAAAGTGAAGGCGAACTGGTCTATTTCGTATGCCGCTCACAGGATCTGCAAGGCTGCGCATTCAGGGAAGCCAAGTAACGCCCCCTGTTCCGGGTTTCGGCCAGTGCACCTGGTCGAAATCGAGGCGGGATGCTTTGCGCCGGGGTTCTTGATACCATCCTGGCTTGCAGCGTCAAAGGACCGCCTCCACCATGAGCACCATTCGCGAGCGCAACAAGGAACTGATCCTGCGCGCGGCTAGCGAGGAATTCGCCGACAAGGGCTTCGCCGCCACCAAGACCAGCGATATCGCGGCCAAGGCCGGCCTGCCGAAGCCGAACGTGTACTACTACTTCAAATCCAAGGACAACCTCTACCGCGAAGTCCTGGAGAGCATCATCGCGCCGATCATGCAGGCGTCGACGCCGTTCAATGCCGACGGCGATCCGAAGGAAGTCCTGAGTGCCTACATCCGCTCGAAGATCCGCATCTCGCGTGACCTGCCGCACGCGTCGAAGGTGTTCGCCAGCGAGATCATGCACGGCGCCCCGCACTTGTCGCCAAGCCAGGTGGAGCAGTTGAACGAGCAGGCGCGGCACAACATCGAGTGCATCCAGCGTTGGATCGAGCGCGGGCAGATCGCCCATGTGGACGCGCATCATCTGATGTTCAGCATCTGGGCCGCGACCCAGACCTATGCCGATTTCGACTGGCAGATTTCGGCGGTGACCGGCAAGGCCAAACTGGCCGACAGCGATTACGAAGCAGCGGCCGAGACCATCATCCGCATGGTGCTCAAGGGCTGTGAGCCCGAGGTGGCCTGAGCGACCACGCAAGGCCTATTCGCGGGCAGATCGCAATCATGTGGGAGCGGGCTTGCCCCGCGAAGAGGCCATCCCAGGCGACGAAGCTCTACGCCGCCACTCCCGCATCCGCCCGCAACCCCACCTCCTCGATCGCACTGATCGCACACTGCTCGTCGATATCCGACGTATCCCCACTGATCCCCACCGCCCCCAGCACCTTGCCCGCCTGATCACGGATCAGCACCCCGCCCGGTGCCGGCACCACCGGCCGCTCACCCAGGCCATTCAATGCCGCGAAGAACGCCGGGCGCTGCTGTGCATCCAGCGCCAGCAGCCGCGAGCCCTTGCCCAGGGCAATCGCCCCCCAGGCCTTGCCAGTGGCCACCACCGGACGGATAAGGCTGGCCCCGTCTTCGCGTTGCAAGGCCAGCAGGTGCCCGCCGGCATCGAGCACCGCCACGGTCAGTGGCGCGGCATCGATCTTGCGGCCCGCCGCCAGCGCGGCGTTCACCAGGCAGACCGCGACGTTCAGGTTCAAAGCGTTCATGCAAAGGTCCTCTTCTTGTTGTGAGAAGCCCTGAGGGCAATGGAAAAGCGCCAAGCCAATAGAACACAACAAAAGATATTTTTGTATACAATAATTTGAAACGATCGTATGCGACAACGCAATCAGCCGTTTTCCTTGGCGCTTCTGCGAAAGGTGCCCGACCGGATGAAAACCCATTGACCTAGGCCGCCAGGCGTGAATACACTTTGCCGCAACGCAAGTTGTATACAATTACAAAATCGATGAGGCACAAATCATGAGCAAAATGAGAGCAATCGATGCAGCCGTTCTGGTCATGCGCCGTGAGGGCGTAGAAACGGCGTTCGGCATTCCCGGGGCTGCCATCAACCCGCTGTACTCGGCCCTGAAGAAAGTCGGTGGCATCGATCACGTCCTCGCTCGCCACGTCGAAGGTGCCTCGCACATGGCCGAGGGCTACACCCGCGCCAACCCCGGCAACATCGGCGTGTGCATCGGCACCTCCGGCCCGGCCGGCACCGACATGGTCACCGGCCTGTACAGCGCCTCGGCCGACTCCATCCCGATCCTCTGCATCACCGGCCAGGCCCCACGTGCCCGCCTGCACAAGGAAGACTTCCAGGCCGTCGACATCACCAGCATCGTCAAGCCGGTGACCAAGTGGGCCACCACCGTGCTCGAACCCGGCCAGGTGCCCTACGCCTTCCAGAAAGCTTTCTTCGAAATGCGCAGCGGCCGCCCTGGCCCAGTGCTCATCGACCTGCCGTTCGACGTGCAGATGGCCGAGATCGAATTCGACATCGACGCCTACGAGCCGCTGCCGGTACACAAGCCGTCGGCCACCCGCGTGCAGGCGGAAAAAGCCCTGGCCCTGCTCAATGACGCCGAGCGCCCGCTGCTGGTGGCCGGTGGCGGCATCATCAATGCCGACGCCAGCGACAAGCTGGTGGAATTCGCCGAACTGACCGGCGTGCCGGTGATCCCGACCCTGATGGGCTGGGGCAGCATCCCCGACGACCACGCGCAGATGGTCGGCATGGTCGGCCTGCAGACCTCGCACCGCTACGGCAACGCCACCCTGCTCAAGTCCGACCTGGTGTTCGGCATCGGCAACCGCTGGGCCAACCGCCACACCGGGTCCGTCGACGTCTACACCGAAGGCCGCAAGTTCGTCCATGTGGACATCGAGCCGACCCAGATCGGCCGCGTGTTCACCCCCGACCTCGGCATCGTCTCCGACGCCGGCAACGCCCTGGACGTGTTCCTCGAAGTCGCCCGCGAGTGGCAAGCCGCCGGCAAGCTCAAGTGCCGCCTGGCCTGGCTGCAAGACTGCCAGCAGCGCAAGGCCAGCCTGCAGCGCAAGACCCACTTCGACAACGTGCCGGTCAAGCCGCAACGCGTGTACGAAGAAATGAACCAGGTGTTCGGCAAGGACACCTGCTACGTCAGCACCATCGGCCTGTCGCAGATCGCCGGCGCGCAGTTCCTGCACGTGTACAAGCCGCGTCACTGGATCAACTGCGGTCAGGCCGGCCCGCTGGGCTGGACCATCCCGGCCGCGCTGGGCGTGGTGAAAGCCGATCCGAAGCGCAAGGTCGTCGCGCTGTCGGGCGACTACGACTTCCAGTTCATGATCGAGGAGCTGGCGGTGGGCGCGCAGTTCAACCTGCCCTACGTCCACGTGCTGGTGAACAACGCCTACCTCGGGTTGATTCGCCAGGCGCAGCGTGGCTTCGACATGGATTACTGCGTGCAGCTGGCGTTCGAGAACATCAATGCCACCGATGCCGCCAGCTACGGTGTCGACCACGTCGCCGTGGTCGAAGGCCTGGGCTGCAAGGCCATCCGCGTGTTCGAGCCAGGCGAGATCGCCCCGGCCCTGCTCAAGGCGCAGAAAATGGCCGAGGAGTTCCGCGTACCAGTGGTGGTCGAGGTGATCCTCGAGCGTGTGACCAACATTTCCATGGGCACCGAGATCAACGCGGTCAACGAGTTCGAAGACCTGGCCCTGGTCGGCAACGACGCGCCAACCGCCATCTCGATGCTGGACTGATCGACTGACGCCCCCGGCGCGCCGGGGGCCTTCATCGCAAGGAGACAACCATGCCACGTTTGGCTGCCAACCTGTCCATGCTGTTCACCGAACAGGACTTCCTGGCCCGCTTCAAGGCGGCCGCCGATGCCGGGTTCACGGGCGTCGAATACCTCTTCCCCTATGACTACAGCGCTGCCGAGATCAAGCAACAGCTCGAGGCCAACGGCCTGACCCAGGTGCTGTTCAACCTGCCGGCCGGCGACTGGGCCAAGGGTGAACGCGGTATCACTTGTCATCCCGACCGCGTCGAGGAATTCCGCGCGGGCGTCGACAAGGCCATCGAGTATGCCAAGGTGCTGGGCAACACCCAGGTCAACGCCCTGGCCGGTATCCGCCCGCAAGGCCCGGACTGCGCCACGGTGCGCAAGACCTTCGTCGACAACCTGCGCTATGCCGCCGACAAGCTCGAGGCCGCCGGCATCCGCCTGGTCATGGAAATGATCAACACCCGCGACATCCCAGGCTTCTACCTGAACACCACGCAACAGGCGCTGGAGATCCAGGCCGAGGTGGGCAGCGACAACCTGTTCCTGCAGTACGACATCTACCACATGCAGATCATGGAAGGTGACCTGGCGCGGACCATGGAAACCAACCTGGCGCTGATCAACCACATCCAGCTGGCCGACAACCCAGGGCGCCACGAGCCGGGCACGGGCGAGATCAACTACCGCTTCCTGTTCGAGCACCTGGACCGCATCGGCTACCAGGGCTGGATCGGCGCGGAGTACAAGCCCAAGACCAGCACCGAAGCGGGCCTGGGCTGGCTGAAGAGCCACAACGTCATCTGAACAGACACCTCCCCATGTAGGAGCGGGTTTACCCGCGAACACCGGCATGACCGGTGCCATCCACCGCGGTGTCCTCTTCGCGGGTGAACCCGCTCCTACAGGGGATCTGCATCGTCTGTTCCATCAAAATACAAAAGAGGCACATCATCATGGCTAAAATCGGTTTCATCGGCACCGGCATCATGGGCAAGCCCATGGCCCAGAACCTGCAAAAGGCAGGTCACAGCCTGTTCGTCTCCACCCACCACGACGCGGCCCCGGCCGAGCTGATCGCCGCCGGCGCCGTGGCCCTGGCCAACCCTAAGGAAGTGGCTCAGGAAGCCGAGTTCATCATCGTCATGGTGCCAGACACCCCGCAGGTCGAGAGCGTGCTGTTCGGTGACGACGGCGTTGCCCAGGGCGTCGGCCCTAACAAGGTGGTGATCGACATGAGCTCGATCTCGCCGACCGCCACCAAGGCCTTCGCCGAGAAGATCAAGGCCACCGGCGCTGCCTACCTGGACGCCCCGGTGTCCGGCGGCGAAGTCGGCGCCAAGGCCGCGACCCTGAGCATCATGGTCGGTGGTTGCCCGAATGCGTTCGAACGCACCCTGCCGCTGTTCCAGGCCATGGGCAAGAACATCACCCGCGTCGGCGGCAACGGCGACGGCCAGACCGCCAAGGTGGCCAACCAGATCATCGTCGCCCTGAACATCCAGGCCGTCAGCGAGGCGCTGCTGTTCGCCGCCAAGAACGGCGCCGACCCGGCCAAGGTGCGTGAAGCGCTGATGGGCGGCTTCGCCTCGTCGAAGATCCTCGAAGTGCACGCCGAGCGCATGATCAAGGGTACTTTCGATCCGGGCTTCCGCATCAACCTGCACCAGAAGGATTTGAACCTGGCACTGCAAGGGGCCAAGGAGCTGGGGATCAATTTGCCCAACACTTCCAATGCCCAGCAGGTGTTCAATACCTGCCAGGCCCTGGGTGGCGGCAACTGGGACCACTCGGCGCTGATCAAGGGGTTGGAGCACATGGCCAATTTCTCGATTCGCGGCGACGAGCAATGAAGTTGTAAGACTCACCGGCCTCTTCGCGGGTAAACCCGCTCCTACAGGGCTAGTGCAACCCCTGTAGGAGCGGGTTCACCCGCGAAGAGGCCAACACCGATGAACCTGCGACCACAGGCCAATTGGTGGCACCGAGCAACACCCGCCCCTGGTTCAGCCTGCACGGAGGCAGTTCCAGGGGCGTTTTGGATTCTGCAGAACAACAATAATTTGGGAGCCTGCCATGTCGGTCGATCCGCAAAAAATTCTCCGCGAGCTGTTCGACACAGCCATCGCCGCCGCCCATCCGCGCCAAGTCCTCGAACCCTACCTGCCCGCCGACCGCAGCGGCCGGGTCATCGTCATCGGTGCCGGCAAGGCCGCCGCCGCCATGGCCGAAGTGGTCGAGAAAAACTGGCAGGGCGAAGTGTCCGGGCTGGTGGTCACGCGTTATGGCCACGGCGCCAATTGCCAGAAGATCGAAGTGGTCGAAGCCGCCCACCCGGTCCCCGATGCCGCCGGCCTGGCCGTGGCCAAGCGGGTTCTGGCGCTGGTCAGCGACCTCGGCGAAAACGACCGGGTCATCTTCCTGCTTTCCGGCGGCGGCTCTGCCTTGCTGGCCCTGCCCGCCGACGGCCTGACCCTGGCCGACAAGCAACAGATCAACAAGGCCCTGCTCAAGTCCGGCGCCACCATCGGCGAGATGAACTGCGTGCGCAAGCACCTCTCGGCGATCAAGGGCGGTCGACTGGCCAAGGCTTGCTGGCCCGCCACGGTCTACACCTATGCGATTTCCGATGTGCCCGGCGACCTGGCCACGGTGATCGCCTCCGGCCCGACCGTGGCCGACCCGAGCACGTCGGCCGATGCCCTGGCCATTCTCAAACGCTACGCCATCGACGCCCCCAAGGCGGTCATCGACTGGCTCAACGACCCCGCCTCGGAGACCGTCAAGCCCGGCGATCCGTGCCTGGCCCGCAGCCACTTCCAGCTCATCGCCAAACCCCAGCAGTCGCTCGAGGCCGCCGCAGTCAAGGCTCGCCAAGCCGGCTTCAGCCCGTTGATCCTCGGCGACCTGGAAGGCGAGTCGCGCGAAGTGGCCAAGGTACATGCTGGCATCGCTCGGCAGATCGTTCTGCATGGCCAGCCGCTCAAAGCCCCCTGCGTGATCCTCTCCGGTGGCGAGACCACCGTCACCGTGCGCGGCAATGGCCGTGGCGGGCGCAATGCCGAGTTCCTGCTCAGCCTCACCGAAAGCCTCAAGGGCCTGCCGGGCGTCTACGCCCTGGCCGGCGATACCGATGGCATCGATGGCTCCGAGGAGAACGCCGGCGCGCTCATGACCCCAAGCAGCTACAGCCGCGCCGAGGCCCTGGGCCTGTCGGCCAGCTTCGAGCTGGACGACAACAACGGCTACGGCTATTTCGCCGCGCTCGACGCGCTGATCGTCACCGAGCCGACCCGTACCAACGTCAACGACTTCCGCGCCATCCTGATCCTCGAGACCTCGCCATCATGACGCCTGATAAAAAAGTAAAGATCCTCGCCACCCTCGGCCCTGCGATCAACGGCATCGACGACATCCGCCACCTGGTGGAAGCCGGGGTGAACATCTTCCGCCTCAACTTCAGCCACGGCGAGCACGCCGACCACGCCCTGCGCTACCAGTGGATCCGCGAGGTCGAGCAGCAACTTAACTACCCGCTGGGCATCCTCATGGACCTGCAAGGCCCGAAGCTGCGCGTCGGTCGCTTCGCTCAGGGCAAGGTCCAACTGCACCGCGGCCAGGCCCTGCGCCTGGACCTCGACCCGACGCCAGGCGACAACCGCCGGGTGAACCTGCCGCACCCGGAGATCATCACCGCGCTGCAACCGGGGATGGACCTGCTGCTCGATGACGGCAAGCTGCGCCTGCAGGTCACCGCCAAGCACGACGACGCCATCGAGACCGAAGTCCTGGCCGGCGGCGAACTGTCCGACCGCAAGGGCGTCAACGTGCCCCAGGCGGTGCTCGATCTCTCGCCGCTCACCGAAAAAGACCGCCGCGACCTGGCCTTCGGCCTGGACCTGGGCGTTGACTGGGTGGCCCTGTCGTTCGTCCAGCGCCCCGAGGATATCGTCGAGGCACGCCAGCTGATCGGCGAGCGTGCCTACCTGATGGCGAAGATCGAGAAACCGTCGGCCGTCGACCAGTTGCAGGCGATCGCCGAGCTGTCCGACGCAATCATGGTGGCGCGTGGCGACCTGGGCGTGGAAGTGCCTGCCGAGAGCGTGCCGCAGATCCAGAAACGCATCATCGGCGCCTGCCGCCAGCTGGGCAAGCCGGTGGTGGTGGCCACGCAGATGCTCGAGTCGATGCGTTTCTCGCCGGCCCCGACCCGCGCCGAAGTCACCGACGTGGCCAATGCCGTGGCCGAGGGCGCGGATGCCGTGATGCTGTCGGCCGAGACCGCATCGGGTGACTACCCGCTGGAAGCCGTGCAGATGATGAGCAAGATCATCCGCCAGGTGGAAAACGGCCCGGACTATCAGGCCCAGCTCGACGTTGGCCGGCCCAAGGCCGAAGCCACGGTGTCCGATGCCATCAGCTGCGCGATCCGCCGCATCAGCGGCATCCTGCCGGTGGCGGTGCTGGTCAACTACAGCGAGTCGGGCGCCTCGACCCTGCGTGCCGCGCGCGAACGGCCACGGGCGCCGATTCTCAACCTGACGCCGAACCTCGCCACCGCGCGCCGCCTGAGCGTGACCTGGGGCGTGCATTCGGTGGTCAACGATCGCCTGCGCCAGGTCGATGAAATCTGCTCGACCGCGCTGGAGATCGCCCAGGCCCAAGGCATGGCCAGCCGTGGCGATACCCTGCTGATCACCGCCGGGGTGCCTTTTGGCAAGCCGGGGTCGACGAATACTTTGCGGATCGAGACCCTGATCTGAGATCGCCGGGGGCGCGTTGCGCCCCTTTCGCGGGACCGCGCCAGGATAGGCGAACACGATCCTTGTGGGAGCGGGCTTGCCCGCGATGGAGGGCAACGCCCTCCCGATACACCGAACCTGCGGAAAACCGAGGCCCAAAGAGGCCCACCGCTCCTTCCTCAACCTCACTGACTGCCCATGTACACCAAGAATTTCGTCAACCCATGCCCGGACTGGGCCACGGCGCTGCTCAACGGCTTCAGCCAGGTGCTGCTGCTGCGCAACCCACTGTGTGGCCTGTGCTGCCTGCTGGCCATGCTGCTGACCGCACCGACGCTGGTCGGCGGCGCCCTGCTCGGCGCCCTCGCCGGTCTGCTCACGGCCCAGCGCCGTGGCTATGAACGCAGCGACCGCCAGGCCGGCCTGTACTGCTACAACGGCGTGCTGATCGGTGTGCTGATCAGCGTCGTACTGCCTTGGTCGGCAATCCTGCCACCGCTGATCATCGCCGCCGGGGGCCTGTCCAGCATCATCACCCACCAGTGGCGCAAACGTGGCGGCAAACTGCTGATCGCCTACACCGCGCCGTTCGTGCTGCTCGGCTGGGCCACCCTGCTGTTCGGCTCGCCCTCTGCCCACGGCTACGTCGAGGCCGAGCCGCTGCAGGCCCTGGCACGGGGCGTGGGCCAGATCTTCCTGCTCGACCAGCCCCTGGCCGGGCTGCTGATCATCATCGGCATGCTGGTCGCCAACCCCTACGCAGCGATGTGGGCGGTGATCGCCTCGGCCATCGGCGGCGCCGTCGCGCTGCTGGCGGGCGAAGCCCAGGCAGCCTGGCTGGGCCTGTACGGTTTCAACGCTGCGCTGGCCGCCCTGGCCTTCAGCCGCCAGGGTGAAAAGCCCTGGGTCACCCTGCTGGCCATCGCCCTGGCGCTGCTGCTGCAACCGCTGTTCAACCTGCTGCCAGTCGCCGCGCTGACCGCGCCGTTCGTACTAGCCTGCTGGCTCATGCACCTGGGCGAGCACCTGGCCCGGCACAGTCAAAAGGGCAATGACGCACGCTTGCACAGCTGAAACGCAGCCCCTAGGCTCAGGCCATTGCCCAGTGGAACGAGCCCATGAACAACCCTGCGAGCCTGCGCGAGCGGCTCTATGTAGTCGTCTTCCAGACCGACACCGTCGCCGGAAGACGCTTCGACAAGACCCTGCTGCTGATCATCCTGGCCAGTCTGGTGACGGTGATCCTCGACAGCATCGACGAGGTGCACCGCGGCTACGCCGGGATGCTCGCCATCATCGAGTGGGGCTTCACCGCGATCTTCCTCGCCGAGTACCTGACCCGCCTGTACTGCTCGCCCAAGCCCCTGCGCTATGCCTTCAGCTTCTACGGCCTGGTCGACCTGCTGGCCATCGTGCCGGGGATCATCGCCCTGTACTACAGCGACGCCCAGTACCTGCTGATCATTCGTGTGATCCGTATGCTGCGGATCTTCCGCGTGCTCAAGCTCAGCCCCTACCTGAAGCAGGCCAACTACCTGCTCGACGCGCTGCGCGGCAGCAGGCAGAAGATCATCGTGTTCCTGGTCAGCGTGTCGACCCTGGTCACCGTGTTCGGCACCCTGATGTATGTGATCGAGGGGCCCGAGCATGGCTTCACCAGCATTCCCAAGGGCATCTACTGGGCCATCGTCACCCTCACCACCGTGGGCTTCGGCGACATCGTGCCGAAGACGCCATTGGGGCAGGTGCTGTCGTCGCTGGTGATGATCACCGGTTATTCGATCATTGCCGTGCCCACCGGGATCTTCACCGCGGAGCTTGCCAACGCGATGCGTGGGGAGCAGCTCAAGCACGATTGCCCGCGTTGTCAGAAGAAGACCCACGAACCCAGCGCGGCGTTTTGTTCGCGCTGCGGCAATACGTTGTTCCCTGGCCATTAAGACTGCCTGTGCGGGCCTCTTCGCGGGTGAACCCGCTCCTACAGAGATGGCGCTATCCCTGTAGGAGCGGGTTCACCCGCGAAGAGGCCCGCATAACCAAAGCACTTTTTGTTCTTTAACCGCCCCAAGGCCACCCGCTATAGTCGCTGGCAAACTGCCAATACCCCTTCACCCAGAACAAGGAAGCAACGTGAAAAGACTCTTCAGCGCCTCGCTGCTCGCCGCCGGCCTGGCCCTCGGCAACCTGGCCCAGGCCGCCCCGACCCTGCTCAACGTGTCCTACGACGTGATGCGCGACTTCTACAAGGACTACAACCCGGCCTTCCAGAAGCACTGGGAAGCCGAGCACAACGAGAAGGTCAACCTGCAGATGTCCTTCGGCGGCTCGAGCAAGCAGGCGCGCGCGGTGATCGACGGTCTGCCGGCCGATGTCATCACCATGAACATGGCCACCGACATCAATGCCCTGGCCGACAACGGCAAGCTGGTGCCGGAAAACTGGGTGACGCGCCTGCCGAACAACAGCGCGCCGTTCACCTCGGCCACGGTGTTCATCGTACGCAAGGGCAACCCCAAGGCCCTGAAGGACTGGCCCGACCTGCTCAAGGATGGCGTGCAGGTGATCGTGCCCAACCCCAAGACCTCGGGTAACGGCCGCTACACCTACCTGTCGGCCTGGGGCTACGTGCTCAAGCAGGGCGGCGACGAAGCCAAGGCCCGCGACTTCGTCGGCAAGCTGTTCAAGCAAGCGCCGGTGCTCGATACCGGTGGCCGCGCCGCCACCACCACGTTCATGACCAACCAGATCGGCGACGTGTTGGTGACCTTCGAGAACGAGGCCGAGATGATCGCCCGCGAGTTCGGCCGCGATCAGTTCGAGGTGGTCTACCCCAGCGTGTCGGCCGAGGCCGAGCCGCCGGTGAGCGTGGTCGACAAGGTGGTGGCGAAGAAAGGCACCCAGGCGGTCGCCGAGGAGTACCTGAAGTACCTGTGGTCGCCGGCGGCCCAGGAAATCGCCGCGCAGAACTACCTGCGCCCGCGCGATGCGACGGTGCTGGCCAAGTACACCGACCGCTTCCCGAAAGTGGACTTCCTCTCGGTGGAGAAGACCTTTGGTGATTGGCGGACCGTGCAGAAGACCCACTTCAATGACGGTGGCGTGTTCGACCAGATCTATACCGATAAGCAGTAACTGATGTAAGCAGGCCTGGCCTCTTCGCGGGACAAGCCCGCGAAGAGGCC
>NZ_JACVVE010000073.1 GCF_016648105.1 Pseudomonas sp. S31
CATGCACCTCTTACTCATGTTATGCCCGAACACAAAATTTCTGACACCCTCAGCGCCGCCCGCGCGGCGCTTCGCGGGTAAACCCGCTCCTACAGTCTATTTCGGGCCAATGTCTCCTGCCACCATTCGTGCGCGGCCCTTGTTCGTCCCATTCGACATCGCGTC
This sequence comes from Pseudomonas sp. S31, assembly GCF_016648105.1. Lineage (GTDB taxonomy): Bacteria > Pseudomonadota > Gammaproteobacteria > Pseudomonadales > Pseudomonadaceae > Aquipseudomonas. The sequence continues at coordinate 166 of NZ_JACVVE010000073.1, forward strand.
GTACAAACCACAATGCCTTAGGGTTGATTGGCCCGAAACAGACTGTAGGAGCGGGTTTACCCGCGAAGCGCCGCGCGGGCGGCGCTCGATCCACGCGCCCCTACAAATCCAAAGCCCTCACCCCCGCGCCAACAACGCCCACAACCGCGGATCCTCGAAATCGTCAACCACCAACCCAGCCCCCGCAGCCAGCAACCGTTCCTCGGTCTGGGTCGTGGCCAGCCCCACGGTGAAGATCCCCGCCGCACTCGCCGCGCGTACCCCCGGCAGCGAATCCTCGAAGGCCAACGCCTGCTCGGCCGTGGCGCCCAGGCGCTGCAAGCCGGTCAGGTATGGCAACGGATCGGGCTTGGGTCGCGCCAGCTCTTCGGCCACCAGCACATGCTCGAAGCGCGTGCCCAGGCCCATGGCCGCGAGCATGTGCTCGGCGTTCAGGCGCGGCGCATTGGTCACCACGCACATGCCCAGCGCCCTGGCCTCGGCATGTGCCAGCAAGCGCAGCAGGCCCGGCATCGGCTCGAGCACCGACGCCAGTTCGCGGAACAACGCCTCCTTGCGCTCGGCCAGGGCCAGCCGTTCAGCGACGCTGGCGGCGGGGAACAGCTCGGCGAACAACGCCCCATTGGCCTGGCCGCTGACCTGCGTATCGAACTGCGCCTGGGTCAGTTCGCGACCGTCATGGTCATGCAGCAACTGGCGGAAGGCCTGCAGGTGCAGGGTATCGGTGTCGGTCAGGGTTCCATCGAGGTCGAACAGCAGGGCGGTCAGCATCGGGCATCCAGGCAAGAAAAAACGATTCACCCAGGGATGATAACCAAAGCAGACGATGAAGGGGGCTATTCAGTGTGCGCCGAAAAGAGTACAAATGTACTCCATGAGCACATTGACCCCCAAACGCCAGGCGATCCTCGACTTCATCCGCGAGCGCATCGCCGACCACGGCCAGCCGCCGAGCCTGGCCGACATCGCCACGCGCTTCGGCTTTGCCTCGCGCAGCGTGGCCCGCAAGCACATCACCGCGCTGTGCCAGGCCGGCTATATCGACGTCACGCCCAACCAGGCGCGCGGCATCCGCCTGGCCGAGCCCCTGCGGCGCCCGGAAATCCTCGAAATCCCCGTACTCGGCCAGGTCGCGGCCGGTGCGCCGATCGGCCCTGACCTGGGTATCCACGAGCAACTGCTGATCGACCCCAGCCTGTTCCGGCGGACCCCGGACTACCTGCTCAAGGTGCGCGGCGACTCGATGATCGACGACGGCATCTACGATGGCGACCTGGTGGGTATCCGCCAGCAGGCCGATGCACGTGACGGCCAGATCGTGGTCGCCCGGCTCGATGGCGAGGTCACCATCAAGCGTCTGCAGCGCCAACCCGGCGGCTACCGGCTGTTGCCACGCAACCCGGCCTATGCCCCGATCGATGTCGGCCCGGAGCGCGACTTCTGCATCGAAGGCGTGTTCTGCGGCCTGCTGAGGCGTGACTGATGGGCGCGGTCGTCGACCTCGATCGGCTGCTCGACCAACGCCAGGTATGGCGTGGCCGGCAAGCTCAGGTGCGGCCGCAAGGGCTGCAGCCCACCGGCCATGCCGAACTCGACGCGCGTCTGCCCGATGGCGGCTGGCCCGCTGCTGCACTGACCGAACTGCTGCTGGCCAGCCCCGGCTGCGGCGAGCTGCAACTACTCTGGCCCTCGTTGGCGCGGCTCAGCGCCGAGGGCGGCCGGGTGGTGCTGGTGGCGCCGCCCTTCATTCCCTACGCGCCGGCCTGGCAGGCGGCGGGGGTCGACTTGCGCTGGCTGGTGCAGGTGGAGGCCGAGCAGGCCGATGCCCTCTGGGCCGCCGAGCAGTGCCTGCGTTCGGGCAGTTGCGCCGCCGTGCTGTGCTGGCCGGCGCGTGCCGACGACCGTGCACTGCGTCGCCTGCAGGTGGCGGCCGAAACCGGCCAGGCCCTGGCCTTCGCCTGCCGCCCGCAACAGGCGGCGCACAATCCGTCGCCAGCGGCGTTGCGTATCGCCATCGACACCCGGCCAGCACAGTGGCGGGTACTCAAATGCAAGGGAGGCCTGCCGCCGGCCGGGGCCATCCCCTGCCCGGGGCGAGGCTGATGCCCTATGCTCTGGGCTTGCATACTCCTGCCGCAGCTGGCACTCGACTCGGTCCTGCGCGAGCGTGCCGATTCCGATAGTCCACTGGTACTGGTCACTGGGCCGACCCAGCGTCGTGTGCTGCAGGCGGTCAACCCGGCTGCCCAGGCCCTGGGGCTGCGTGCGGGGCAGACGCTCACCGCCGCCCGTGCCCTGGCCGATGGCTTCACCTGCGTCGAAGTCGAGCCGGCGCGCATCGCGGACCTGCAACGACTGCTGGCCGCCTGGGCCTACCGCTACAGTGCCCAGGTCAGCTTGCATTACCCCCGGGCCTTGTTGCTCGAAGTGGGCTCGAGCCTGAAGCTGTTCGGCCCTTGGCCGGCGTTCGAGGCGCGGCTGCGTCAGGAGCTGACCGAGCTGGGATTGCGCCAGCGCATCGTGCTGGCCAGCAACCCGGTGGCTGCTCGCATGCTCGCCAACGCTCACGATGGTCTGGCCCTGACCTGTGCACAGCAGACACGCGAGAGGCTGGCGGGCATGCCCATCGAGCGCGTGGGGCTGCCGCGCGAAGCTGCCGAGGCTTTGTCACGCATGGGGTTGCGCCGGCTCGGTGAAGTCCTGGCCTTGCCCCGCGACGCCCTGGCCAAGCGCTTTGCCGCCCAGGTGCAACTGCACCTGGACCAACTGCTCGGCCTGCGCAGCCTGGGGCTAGACTTCTACCAGCCGCCGGACCGCTTCGAGGCTCGGCTGGAGTTGAATTTCGACGTCGAATCGCACCAGGCGCTGCTGTTCCCGCTGCGTCGCCTGCTCAACGACCTGGCGGCCTTCCTCGCGGGGCGCGACTGTGGCGTGCAGCGCTTCTGCCTGCACCTGGAGCACGCCGAGGGGCCGGACACCTTGCTCAAGGTCGGGCTGCTGGCGGCCGAGCGCGATGCCACGATGTTGTTCGAACTGGCCCGAGGGCGGCTCGAGCCGCTGCAGATTCCGGCGCCGGTGCGCAATCTGCGCCTGGTGGCTGACGACCTGCCGCCGTTCGTGCCGCAGCACAAGGCCCTGTTCGACCCGCGCGGCCAGCAGTTGCAGCCCTGGGAGCAACTGCGCGAGCGCTTGCGTGCACGCCTGGGCGATGACGCCGTCAAGGGCCTGCGCGCCGAAGCCGACCACCGCCCCGAATGCGCCTGGCAGGCCACGGAGCAGGGCGGCCCGGGCGTGTCGCCGGTGCTGCCAGGCAGCCGCCCTGGCTGGTTGCTGCCGGCGCCACAGGCGCTGGGCGAGGGCGGCCATCGCCTGCTCGGGCATGCCGAACGGATCGAGTCCGGCTGGTGGGACGGTGGCGATGTGCGGCGCGACTACTACCGCATCGAAACCCGCGAAGGGCTGCGTGGCTGGGCCTATCGCGACCTTGCCGCGCCAGGGCCCTTGTGGCTGCAAGGGTGGTTCGCATGAGTGCGATGGGCTATGCCGAGCTGCACTGCCTGTCCAATTTCAGCTTCCAGCGCGGCGCCTCGAGCGCCGACGAGCTGTTCCAGCGTGCCCAGGAGCAAGGCTACCAGGCCCTGGCGATCACCGACGAATGCACCCTTGCCGGGATCGTGCGAGCCTGGCAGGCGGCCAAGGCGCATGGGCTGCAGCTGATCGTCGGCAGCGAGGTGCGCGTGCACGACGGCGCGAAACTGGTGTTGCTGGTGGAAAACCTGGCCGGTTACCAGAACCTCTGCGCCTTGATCACCCGGGCCCGGCGCCGGGCTGAAAAAGGCCACTATCAACTGTTGGCAGACGACCTGCACGCGCACCACGAGGGCCTGCTGGCACTGTGGGTCGCCGATCCGGGCAGCGATGTCAGCACTGGCCAGGCCTTGCAGGCACTGTTCGGCGAGCGCCTGTGGCTGGCCGTGCACATGCACCGTGGCAGCGACGACGCGCAACGCCTGGCGCGGGTGCGCGGGTTGGCGGCGCAGTTGGGCATCCGCGCCGTCGCCTGTGGCGATGTGCACATGCACGTGCGTGGCCGCCGGGCCCTGCAGGACTGCATGGCCGCCTTGCGCCAGCACTGCGCCGTGGCCCAGGCGGGGCGCTACCTGTTCGCCAACGGCGAGCGCCACCTGCGCAGCCGCGAGCAACTGGCCGAGCTGTATGCGCCAGACCTGCTGGCCGAGACCCTGGTGATCGCCGAGCGCTGCCGGTTTGACCTCGGCGAGCTGAAATACCAGTATCCCCGCGAACTGGTGCCAGAGGGCCACACGCCGGCCAGCTGGCTGCGCGAACTGTGCCAGCGTGGCTTGCCGATGCGCTGGCCGCAGGGGGCCAGCGAGAAGGTGCGAGCGGTACTCGAAGGGGAGTTGGCGCTGATCGAGGAACTGGGCTACGAAAGCTATTTCCTGACTGTTCACGATATCGTCGCCTACGCCCGGGGCGAGCACATTCTTTGCCAGGGCCGTGGCTCCGCAGCCAACTCGGTGGTGTGCTTCGTGCTGGGCATCACCGAACTCGATCCCATGCAGCACCGCCTGTTGTTCGAGCGTTTCCTGTCCCGCGAGCGCAACGAGCCGCCGGATATCGACGTCGACTTCGAGCATGACCGGCGCGAGCAGGTGATCCAGTACGTATTCCGCCGTTATGGCCGGCATCGCGCCGCGCTGACGGCGGTGGTCAGTACCTATCACGCGGCTGGCGCGGTGCGCGATGTGGCCCGTACCCTGGGGCTGCCGGCCGACCAGGTCGATGCCCTGGCCAAATGCTGTGGGCGCTGGAGCGACCGTATTCCCGATGCCCAGCGGCTGGCCGAGGCCGGTTTCGAAGCGGACAGCCCCTCGCTGCGGCGCATCCTGGTGCTGGCGGGGCAGTTGATCGGCTTCCCCCGGCACCTGTCGCAGCACCCGGGTGGCTTCGTCATCTCCGAGCAGCCGCTCGACCGACTGGTGCCGGTGGAAAACGCGACGATGGTCGAGCGTACGGTCATCCAGTGGGACAAGGACGACCTGGACATGGTCGGCCTGCTCAAGGTCGATGTGCTGGCTTTGGGCATGCTCAGCGCCCTGCGCCGCTGCTTCGAGCTGGTGCAGCGCCATCGCGGTCGGCAACTGACCCTGGCCAGCATTCCCGCCGAATGCCCGGCCACCTACGCGATGATCAGCCGCGCCGAGACCATGGGCGTGTTCCAGATCGAGTCGCGGGCGCAGATGGCCATGCTGCCGCGGCTCCAGCCACAGACCTTCTACGACCTGGTGATCGAAGTGGCGATCGTGCGCCCCGGGCCGATCCAGGGCGACATGGTCCACCCGTTCCTGCGCAGGCGCCTGGGCGAAGAGCCGATCAGCTATCCGTCAGCCGCGCTCGAGGAAGTGTTCGAGCGCACCCTGGGCGTGCCGTTGTTTCAGGAGCAGGTCATGGAGCTGGCCATGGTCGCCGCCGACTACAGCCCAGGCGAAGCCGACCAGCTGCGCCGCAGCATGGCCGCCTGGAAGCGCCACGGTGGCCTCGAACCGCACCGCTTGCGGCTGATCCAGGGCATGCTGCGCAACGGTTACGACCAGGCCTTCGCCGAGCGGATCTTCGAGCAGATCAAGGGCTTCGGCAGCTATGGCTTCCCTGAGTCTCACGCCGCCAGTTTCGCCCTGCTGTGCTACGCCAGCAGTTGGCTCAAGTGCCACGAGCCGGCGATCTTCACCTGCGCGCTGGTCAACAGCTGGCCGATGGGCTTCTACAGCCCCGACCAGTTGCTACAGGAGGCACGTCGCCAGGGCATCGAGGTGTACCCGGTGGATGTGTTGCACAGTGAGTGGGACTGCACCCTCGAGCCAGACCCAGCCGGTGATCTGGCGATTCGCCTGGGGTTGCGGCAGATCCGCGGCTTCGTCGAGGACGATGCCCGGCGTCTGCAGCAGGCGAGGGCGCAGCGCCCCTGGCGGGATGTCGAGGACCTGTGCCTGCGTGCCGGGCTCGACAGCCGCGCCCGTGCCCGCCTGGCCGATGCCGGCGCCTTGCGTGCGCTGGCCGGCAATCGGCACCAGGCGCGCTGGCAGGTGGCGGCGGTGCAGCCGCAGCTGCCGTTGTTCGCCGAGGTGGAGCCGGTGGCCGAAATGGCGGTAGCGCTACCGGCGCCGACGGTAGCCCAGGACCTGTACGCCGACTACGACACCCTGGGGACGACCTTGGGCCCGCATCCGTTGACGCTGCTGCGCACTCGGCTGCGCGCACTCGGTTGCCGCAGCTCGGCAGAGCTTGTCGATGTGCAGCATGGCGATGCCATCGCCGTGGCTGGCTTGGTGGTGGGGCGTCAGCGCCCACAAACCGCCAGTGGGGTGACCTTCGTGACCCTCGAGGACGAATTCGGCATGCTCAACGTGGTGGTCTGGCGTGACCTGGCCGAGCGGCAGCGCCAGGCCCTGGTGGGCTCGCAGCTGCTCAAGGTGAGCGGGCGGTTGGAGCAGGAGAATGGGGTGCGCCATTTGATCGCGCGGCGGCTCGATGATGTCAGCCCGTTGCTGCAGGGGCTGGATGTGCGTAGCCGGGATTTTCACTGAGGTCGCGGGCCTCATCGTCGGCAAGCCGGCGATGAAACCCACGCGGTCGATCAGACCATCGCCAGGTGCTGCTTGCGCGTCGGCGCAGGGAACGCCCGGTCGATGGCGCGCAGGTCCTCGCTGGTCAGGGTCAGGGCGCCGGCTGCCGCATTCAGGTGCACGTGCTCCGGCGACACGGCCTTGGGAATGGCGATCACGTCCTGGTCACGGGTCACCCAGGCCAGGCTCACCTGGGCCGGGGTGGCGCCGTGGCGTTCGCCGATCTCGGCGAGCACCGGGTGCTTCAGCAGCGTGTGGCCAGCCTGGGCCAATGGGCAGTAGGCCATGGTCGGCAGGGCATGGCTTCGGCTCCAGGGCAGCAGGTCGAACTCGATGCCACGCTGGGCGGGGTTGTACAGCACCTGGTTGGTGGCGCAGGCCGGCTCGTGCAGCTCGCGCAGGTCATCGACGTCGAAGTTGGAGACGCCCCAGCGACGGATCTTGCCTTGCTCGCGCAGGCGCTCGAAGGCCTCGACGGTTTCCTCCAGCGGGTACTGGCCGCGCCAGTGCAGCAGGTACAGGTCGATGCAGTCGGTGCCCAGCCGCGCCAGGCTGCGCTCGCACGCGGCCGGCACGCCGCGGCGGCTGGCGTTGTGCGGGTAGACCTTGCTGACCAGGAACACCTGGTCGCGGCGCCCGGCGATGGCTTGACCGACCACCTCCTCGGCACCGCCTTCGGCGTACATCTCGGCAGTATCGATCAGGGTCAGCCCTCGTTCGATGCCTTGTTGCAGGGCTTTCACCTCGGCGGCCCGGCGACCTCGGTCCTCGCCCATGTACCAGGTTCCCTGGCCGATGGCCGGTACCTGGGTGTCTGCCAGTTTCACGTAGCGCATGTCACCTCCGGTATGTGGATATGGGTCAGCAGTACTTCCAGCAGCGCCTGGGCTGCGGTGGACAGCGTATGGTCGCTCAGGGCGATCACGCCGATGCGCCGCTCGACGGTCGGCTCGACCAGTTTCACGCAGCGGGCGCCCAGCTCCTGCATCTGGTCGATGCACAGCGCCGGTACCGCGCTCACGCCCAGGCCGCTGGCGACCATGCGGCCAACGGTCGCCAGTTGATGGCTCTCGAACGCCACCGTGAGCTTGCCATGCCGCGCCGCGACGTTCTGCTCCAGCAGCAAGCGTACCGCCGACGGCCGCTGCAGGGCGACGAAGTCCTCGGCCAGCAGTTGCGCCCAGCTGGCCTGGGGTAGCAGGGCCAGGGGCGAATCGGCGGGCACCACCGCGACGAAACGGTCGTTGTACAGCGGATGAAAGCGCAAGCCCTCGGTGTTGTCCGGCTCGAAGCCGATGCCCAGTTCGACGCGGCGGTGGCGCACCAGTTCCAGCACCTGCTCGTTGATCACGTCGTGGACGGTGACGTTGACCTTCGGGTAGCGCTGGCGAAACACCTTGAGCCCATGGGGCAGCAGGTTGCCGGCGAAGGCCGGCATGGCCGCCACCGAGACCCGGCCCAATTGCAGGGTGAAGCGCTGGCGCAGCATTTCCTCGGTGTCGTCCCAGTCGGCCAGCAGGCGCCGGGCCAGCGGCAGCAAAACTTCGCCCTCGGTGGTGAGGCTGACGCTGCGGGTGGTGCGGGTGAGCAGGGCGCCGCCGAGGTTTTCTTCCAGGGCCTTGATGGTCAGGCTCAACGCCGGTTGCGAGACATGCAGGTGCTCACCTGCCTGGGCAAAGCTCTGGTACTTGGCCACGGTGACGAAGGCGCGCAGTTGCTTGACGTTCATGGCAGGTCCAATCGTTGTTTTGTAAAAGTTATCAATCGATGACGAAAACAAAATTAACAAATCAGTCGCCAGCGGTGAAGATGCCAGCACACGCTCGCCGACAGCCTCGTCGGTTAAACAACTACAAAAGGCGGATCAGCATGGCCGGACTGGACAAGCGCGTAGCAACCTATGAAGAGGCCCTCGAAGGCCTGACCGACAACATGACGGTACTGGCCGGCGGCTTCGGCCTGTGCGGCATTCCCGAAAATCTCATTGCCGAGATCAAGCGCCGTGGCGTGAAAGGCCTCACGGTCGTGTCCAACAACTGCGGCGTCGACGGCTTTGGCCTGGGCGTGCTGCTCGAGGACCGGCAGATCCGCAAGATGATCGCTTCCTACGTGGGCGAAAACGCCGAATTCGAACGCCAGTTGCTCAGCGGCGAGCTGGAAGTGGAGCTCACCCCGCAAGGCACCCTGGCCGAGAAAATGCGCGCCGGCGGTGCCGGTATCCCGGCCTTCTTCACCGCCACCGGCTACGGCACTCCGGTTGCCGAAGGAAAGGAAGTGCGCGAGTTCAAGGGCCGCCAGTACATCCTCGAAGAAGCCATCACCGGTGACTTCGCCATCGTCAAAGGCTGGAAGGCCGACCACTACGGCAACGTGGTGTACCGCAACACCGCACAGAACTTCAACCCGCTGGCCGCCACCGCCGGCAAGATCACCGTGGTCGAGGTCGAGGAAATCGTCGAGCCCGGCGTACTGCTGCCCAGCGAGATCCACACCCCTGGGATCTTCGTCGACCGAGTGATCGTCGGTACCTTCGAAAAACGTATCGAAAAGCGCACCGTCAAGGCCTGAGCGCCATCCATCAGAACAACAAAGAGATCCTGACCATGGCACTGACCCGCGAACAGATGGCACAACGTGTGGCCCGAGAACTCCAGGACGGCTATTACGTCAACCTCGGCATCGGTATCCCGACCCTGGTGGCCAACTATGTCCCCGCCGACATGGATGTCATGCTCCAGTCGGAAAACGGCTTGCTCGGCATGGGCGAGTTTCCTACCGAAAGCACCATCGATGCCGACATGATCAACGCCGGCAAGCAGACGGTCACCGCCCGCCGCGGTGCCTCGATCTTCGACTCGGCGCAGTCGTTCGCCATGATCCGTGGTGGCCATGTCGACCTGACCGTGCTGGGCGCCTTCGAGGTCGATGTGCAAGGCAACATCGCCTCGTGGATGATCCCCGGCAAGCTGGTCAAAGGCATGGGTGGGGCGATGGACCTGGTGGCGGGTGCCGAAAACATCATCGTCACCATGACCCACGCGTCCAAGGATGGTGAGTCCAAGCTGCTGCCCCAGTGCAGCCTGCCGCTGACCGGCGCCGGCTGCATCCGCAAGGTGCTGACCGACCTGGCCTACCTCGAGATCGAGGACGGCGCTTTCATCCTGCGCGAGACCGCGCCAGGGGTGAGCGTCGAAGAGATCATCGAAAAGACCGCCGGCAAGCTGATCGTGCCGGACGATGTGAAGGAAATGACCTTCTGACATAACGGGCACCACATACCCCCTGTAGGAGCGGGTTTACCCGCGAATGCATCGGGCCTGGCAACTATGTTTTGCCGGCTGGCGCATTCGCGGGTGAACCCGCTCCTACAGGGTTTTTGTGTTTTTCCCCGTATTGTCGTTCCAACCATAAGACCAAGAAAGGAATGTACTGTGGCCGCTGAAATTCAAGACAGCCGCTCCGCCCGCTTTGCCCTGCGCTGCTCCAACTGGGCCGAACGCTGGTTCCCCGACTCCTGGGTGTTCGCTGCCCTGGCGGTGCTGCTGGTGTGCATCGGCGCCCTGGCCATGGGCGCCAAGCCTCTCGACACTGCCAAGGCCTTTGGCGACGGCTTCTGGAGCCTGATCCCGTTCACCATGCAGATGGCCTTCGTGGTCATCGGCGGCTACGTGGTCGCCAGCTCGCCGCCTGCAGCGCGGCTGATCGACCGCCTGGCGCGGATTCCGCGCAACGGTCGCTCGGCGGTGTGCTGGGTGGCGCTGATCTCGATGCTCGCTTCGCTGCTCAACTGGGGCCTGTCGCTGGTGTTCGGTGGCCTGCTGGTTCGTGCCCTGGCGCGCCGCACCGACCTGAAGATGGACTACCGCGCCGCCGGTGCCGCGGCCTACCTGGGCCTGGGCGCCGTGTGGGCACTGGGCCTGTCGTCGTCGGCCGCGCAGTTGCAGGCCAACCCGGCCAGCCTGCCGCCGTCGATCCTGTCCATCACCGGGGTGATCCCGTTCACCGAAACCATCTTCCTCTGGCAGTCCGGCGTGATGCTCGGGGCGCTGGTGGTGGTCTCGCTGGTGATCGCCTATGCCACCGCACCTGGCCCCAACAGCGCACGCAGTGCCCAGGATTGCGGCGTCGACCCAAGCTTTACCGCGCCACCGGCGCCCAAGCGCACCCGCCCGGGCGAATGGCTGGAACACAGCCCGCTGCTGATCCTGTTACTGGTGGCCCTGGCTGGCGGCTGGCTGTACCAGGAGTTCGCCACCAAACCGGCAATCACCGCGATCTCCGGGCTAAATACCTACAACCTGCTGTTCATCATGCTCGGTGCCTTGCTGCACTGGCGCCCGCGCAGCTTCCTCGATGCCGTGGCCCGCGCCGTGCCGACCACTACCGGGGTATTGATCCAGTTCCCGCTGTATGGCTCGATCGCCGCCATCCTGACCACGGTCAAGGGCATCGACGAGCAGACCCTGGCTCACCATATCTCGCTGTTCTTCACCCAGATCGCCACCCATGACACCTATGCCGTGTTGATGGGCGTGTATTCGGCAGTGCTGGGCTTCTTCATCCCATCGGGTGGTGGCAAGTGGATCATCGAGGCACCCTACGTGATGCTGGTGGCCAACGATCTGCAGTACCACCTGGGCTGGGCAGTGCAGATCTACAACGCCGCCGAGGCGCTGCCGAACCTGATCAACCCGTTCTACATGCTGCCGCTGCTCGGCGTGCTGGGGCTCAAGGCGCGCGACCTGATCGGCTTCTCGTTCGTGCAACTGCTGGTGCATGTGCCGCTGGTGCTGGTGTTGTTGTGGGCGCTGGGGGCGACGTTGCAATATGTGCCACCGGTGATGCCATGAGTTAAGGTTTTGGCTTGAGAGGTGTGACGCTGCGTAGATCGCGCGCCGCCCGTGCGGCGCATCGCGAGCTGCGCTCGCTTACGTTTGTTTCTGGCCAATCATGCCTGTGGGATTTGCGCGCGACTGCCTTAGTGCCCGCCACGATATTGCGGTGGGCAGTATGCGATACCGCGTCGTACGAACTAGGCGGTCGCGAGCGTCTGTCACTGACGTTACTGGCCAGAAACAAATGTAGGAGCGAGCGCAGCTCGCGAT
>NZ_JACVVE010000074.1 GCF_016648105.1 Pseudomonas sp. S31
CACCAGAACGGATCGCGGGCGGGGGGGGGCCCCGGGCCGGCCGGGGGCCCCCCCCGGGCTTTCCAACGGGGGCGCCGCGGCCAGGGGGCTTCAGGAGGCCGAGGACGGCGCCTGAGCCGGGGTGCTGGCGGGTGTCGCCGCTGACGCTGCCGGGGTAGCCGAGTGGGTTACCGGGGCGCTGGCTGCCGGGGTGGCTGCAGGCTTGGTTTCGGCAGGCTTGGCGGCCACCGGTTTGGCAGCTGCTGGCTTGGCCGGCGCCTTGGCAGCTGGCTTGGCGGCGGGTTTCGCTGCGGCCGGCTTGGTGGTGGTCGCCTTGGCTGGAGCCTTGGCGGCAGCCGGTTTGGCAGCGGCTTTGGCTGGGGCCTTGGCAGCAGCTGGTTTGGCAGCAACCGATTTTGCAGCAGCTGGCGCCTTGGCGGCAGCGGACCGGGCCGGAGCCTTGGCGGCAGCTGGCTTGGCGGCAGCGGCGCGGGTAGCAGGCTTGGCAGCGGCGGCCTTGGCGGGCGTCTTGGCAGTTGCAGGTTTGGCAGCGGCGGTACGAGCCGGTGCCTTGGTGGCAGCGGTTTTCGCAGCTGGCTTGGCGGCGGCAGGTTTGGCGGCAGCCTTCGCTGGAGCTTTCGCGGCAGCAGGTTTGGCCGCAGCGGGCTTGGCGCCAGCACGGGCCGGTGCCTTGGCAGCGGCAGGCTTGGCAGCGGTGCGCGCAGCCGGCTTGGCGGCGGCACGGGCAGGCGCCTTGGCCGCAGCTGGCTTGGCAGCGCGCTGGTCGAGGGCCTTGGCGGCAGCCTCACGCACCTTGCCAACACCCTGGGCCAATTTCAGGCTTTCCTGGGCATCACGCTTGAGTTGCTGAATGTACCCGCGGGTCTGGGTCTGACGATCCTTGAGGGAATCGAGCAACTCCTCGAGTTCGCCAACGGCTTTTTGCGCCTTGTTCTGCGCCTTGGCTTTACCTGCCTTGGCCGCGTCCTGCAACTTCAGGCGACCGGTGTGCAGTTTTTCCTGTGCCTTGCCACGCTGCTTTTCCAACTTGGCCAGCAGTTTCTCTGCGTCCGCCAGCGCTTGAGAGCAGGCATCTTCCAAATGCTCGAGCAGGCTGCCCGAAAGTTGTTGGAGCAGGTGTAACGGCGTACTTACTGGCTTCTTCTTGGCCGACATGGTTTACCTCCTGGCTGACGAGATTGCGGCTCATACTATGCTTCTGCTGCTACCGCCGCTAGGGCATGTTGACAGTATTGTTTGCGCCGCGTTGCATGCCTGGGCAAAGTTGTTATCTTGCAGCTCCGAGCAAGTGTAGTTGCTCAACACCTCATTGCCGATATTTAGCCCAATCACTTTATTGCGCGCATCCGTCAATTGCCTGGAGTTGTCATGCCCCGTTCTCTGGTTCTCGGCCTGTGCCTGGTCGCGCCCTTCGCCCTGGCCAACCCCGATACCGCCCCTGCCAGCGACCAAGACCTGGCCTACAGCCTCGGCGCAAGCCTGGGCGAACGCCTGCGCCAGGACATGCCTGGGCTGCCGCTGGACGCCTTGGTGGAGGGACTGCGCCAGGCCTACCAGGGCCAGCCGCTGAAACTCGACAACGCCCGCATGCAGGCCATTCTGCAAGCGCACGAAGCGCCGTCGAACGGCGAGGACGTGGCCACACTGCAGGCAGCCGAGACGCGCTTCCTGGCCAACGAGCGGGCCCGTGCCGGGGTACACGAATTGCCCGGGGGCGTGCTTTACAGTGAATTGGCCAGCGGTGCGGGCGCGCAGCCGAAAGCGGGCGGCAAGGTACAAGTGCGGTATGTGGGCAAGTTGCCGGATGGCTCGGTATTCGACCAGAGCCTGCAACCGCAATGGTTCGGGCTGGACTCGGTGATCGAAGGCTGGCAAGTGGCGTTGCCGCGCATGAAGACAGGTGCCAAGTGGCGCCTGGTCATTCCGTCGGCGCAGGCCTATGGCGCGCAGGGGGCGGGCGACCTGATCGCGCCCTATACCCCACTGGTGTTCGAGATCGAATTGCTGTCGGTGGCGGACTAGCCCAGGGCGTCGACCTGTGCGGCGCCCTCTTCCTGATGGGCGTTGTGCAACACTTCGATCAGGCAATCTTCCAGCTCGAAGCGCTCGTGCAACAAGCCACCGAGCTTGCCGAGCTTTTCGGCGAAACGGTTGGGGTCGGTGCATTCGCCTTTCTCGCAATGGTCATTGAAGGCCAGTGCGATCTGGGTGATGTCGTTGATCCGCGGGTTGATCTCCTCGGCAAGCTTCAGCGCTTTTTCATCCCCGAACGCCTTGGCCTCGGTGACCAATTGCTCGCTGACCTCAAAATGCCAAGCCGACACATAATCGACCAGCACCGCACAGAAGTCGCGATTCTTGTCCTTGTCGGCGAACGCCGGCCTGGCATCGCGCAGCGTGCGAAAAGCCTGGACCAACTCATTGCGCTCTTCGAGCCAACGATCGATCAGCTTGTGGACCCCACCCCAGCGCTCCTGGGCGTTCTGGCAACTATCGAGCATGGCGATCTCATCCCTTCTGGATAGATGCCGCTGCACCTCGCACCACGACCGTGCAGCACAAAGGTGACATCAGCAGGACGGCATCGAGCAGTTGTAATATCGGTATACGTGCTGCGAGATTATTCCCGCGCGTGCTGGCCTTCAAGGTACGCAGCGGACAAAGTTCATACAAGCGTTTAATGCCTTTTCCGTTCACCACTGGTCGCGCAATGCCTTGGCATTGTTACAGATCATGCCTTGGCCAGTGCCCGCAGGCGATAGGCAAGCAGATAGGTCAACGGCATCGATGCCAACAGCAAGAACGCCATCAGGCTCCACTCCGGAAGTGTCAGGTCGATGAAGCTCCAGGTCAGCGAGCCGCAATCCGAGCCATTCCAGAGCAAGGCCTTGGCAGCCTCGTACCAGGGTTGCTCGAACACCCGCCGCAACGGCTCTGGGCAAGCCATGCTGACCGCCCCCTGCAACCACACATGCCGAGCCGCCAGCGCCGCGCCTGCGAGTGCGCAAGACAGCGCGACCACCATGTAGCGCCGGACATGCTTGCCCCGGGGGCCCAGCAGCAAGGCCAGGAGGCAGACCAACACGTAACTGCCGAGCAGCACCCGCTGACTGAAACAGAGCGCGCACGGCACCAGATCCAAGGCCGCTTCAAGGTAGAACGACGCCACCAGCATCGCCAGGGAGGCGAGACAGGCTGGAAAAAAACGGGTACGAAGACGGGCCGGCAACATGGGCGGAGAAGGTCCGGGGATCGAAGTTTGGCCTGAGACGGTAGTTGAAAGGCGCACTTTGTTTCAAGGCGCTACGGGGAAGGCAAATCGACTGAACGGGATGGAAACTTCCGATCACGAAGTAGGACGCACCCTAGGAGCCGTCTCGCAGAACCCACCCTGCCCGCTGGATAAGTTACTCACCCAGCAGCCCGCGTGCGTACGCGGGCTGCTGGGTGCGTCAGGCTCGAACGTGTTCCGGCAGCGGCAAGGCCAGCAGGCGCTCATCCAGCAGGCCAAGCCCCTCCTGGAACAGCTGGTTGCTGCGCTCGGTCTCGCCGAGGCCGGCCAGCAGGCGGGCAAGTTCGGCGCAAGTCTCGGGGTTGCGCTCCAGGCCCAGGCTGCTTTCGAGGTAGTCACGGGCCTTGCCCCACAGGCGGTTCTGCAGGCTCAGGCGACCCAGGGTGAGCAGCAGGCTGGGGTCTTGCGGGTGCGCCTTGAGCCAGCCTTCGGCGGTCTGCAACTGACGGGCCGGGTCGGCACCGCGCACCAGGCCGTACAAGCGCGCCAGGTGGCTTTCGTACTCACGCTTGAGCGCCGTACGCAATACCTCCTCGGCTTCGCCCTGAGCGCCTGCCTGACGCAGCTGCTCGGCATACGCCAGGACCAGTTGCGGCTCCTGGCGCTGGGCGTTGCTCAGCTGCTGCCAGGCCCGCTCCAGCGCCTGGCGCGCGGTCTGTGCGTCCTCGCCACGGGTGGCTGCCAGGCTCAGGTTCTGGCCCCAGGCGCGTTGCTCAAGCTCAGCCAGCTCCTTGGCCGGCAGCACCTTGTGCTTACGCAGGTCAGGCAGCAGGCGGATCAGCGCCGACCAGTCGCCACGTTCCAGGTACAGGCGCTGCAACAGGCGCAACACCTGGCCGTTGTGCGGGTGACGCTCTTGCATCGCCAGCAGGGTCTCCAGGGCGCCATCGGACTCGCCGCGGTCCATCTGCAACTGCGCGTGGGTCAGGGCGATGGCCAACTCGGCCTGGGGCTGGCGCTCCAGGGCACGCTCGAGCAGGTTGTCGCTGTCTTGGCTACGCCCTTGTTCGTTGGCCGCCCGGGCGGCGCCGAGGTAGTAGAGCAGCGGCTGGCGCTCGGCCTCGGCGGCGCGGTGCAGGTGGCGCTGGGCACTGGCCCAGCGCCCCTCGGCGAGGTCCAGCTGGCCTTGTTCGATGGCCAGGCGCACCCGCCGGGTGCGATTGCGCCGCGACCAGGGGTTGACCACACCGCTGGAGGTCAGCACCAGGCCCACCAGGTAACGTACCAGCCACAGCAGCAGCACGATCGCCACCAGGGCGACCAGAGCCGCCCACAGCCCCGACTGATAGCGGAAACCACCATAGGCGATCATCACGTAGCCACTGTGTTTGGCCACCGCGATGCCCAGTGCCGCGGCGACCACGATCGCCAGCACCGCCAACAGGTAGACGCGCTTCATGGCTTGGCCCCCTCACCTTCGGCCGGCAGGTGGCGACGCTGGATGTAGGCCTGCACCGCGGCCAGACTGTCGCTCAGGTCAGGGGTGACCACCGACACCGGCTGCTCGGCCAGGGCGTTGAGGCTTGCGAGCATGGCCTGGCTTTGCGGGTTGTCGGCATTGAAGTTGGCCAGCAGCACGCTGCGCGCATCGTCCAGGGCCTGGGTGTAGACCTTGGCCTCGCCATTGAGCGCCGCCCACTGGGCCTGCTCGATGGTCAGGCTCAGGGCCAGGCGCAGTTGATTGAGCGACTGCCCGGCCAGCAGCGGCCGCACGTTGTCGTCAGCGTTGAAGTCGATCTGGAAGTACTTGGAGATTTCCGCCCACCACTGCGACCAGCGGCTGGCGCCGTCGCCGTCGGAGGTCAGCGCGCCCAGGGCATCGGCGTTGCTGTCGAATTCCAGTGCCTGGGCACTGAGCTGCTGCACCAGCTCACGCTGGGCGGCCAGTTTGAGGAACAGACCGGTACGGTCCGGTTGCTCGGTGCTGGCGAGCGTGGCCAAGCTGCGAGCCAATGCCTCGCGGGCGGCAAAGGCCCCCGGGTCGCTCTGCTCGCGGAGGATCTCATCGGCACCTTCGACCAGGGCCTTGGCGCTGGTGATGTCCTGCAGCGCCGACAGGCGCAGGGTGGCCAGGCGCAACAGGTGCTCGGCCTCGGCCAGGCGCCATTCCTTGCGGCTCTCGCCCAGCACCGTCTCCAGGCGCTGGCTGAGGCGCTGCTGGTCGCCCTGCAACTGTGCCACCAGGCGGCGGCGGTCTTCCAGCTCGCTGGCCGCTGGCAGGCTGGCCAGCTGTTCGCTGATCTGCTGCTCGCGCTGCTGCAAGCCGGCGGCACGCTGGCTCAGCGCTTCGAGGTGCTGGCCCTGGCTCACTTCGCTGCCTTGCAGTTGCCGCACCTGCCAGACACCCCAGCCGCCGACCGCGACCCCGGCCGCCCCTACCAGCAGGGCGAGCAAGGCCAGGCCGCTACCGGTACGTTTGGCAGGTGCGACGGTATCGGATTGCGCCGGCTCCTGGGCCGACGGCTGTTCATTGTTGGGCAAGACCGTTTCGCTCACGTATCCATCCTTTGCATGGGAGGCACTCGCTCAGTGCCTTAGGAGGCAGGTGCAGCGCTGCGCTGCACGGCTGCCAGCAAGGCCGCGGCGCTGGCGCCACGGCAATCCACAACCTGTCGGGCCCCGGCGGCCCGGGCCTGTTCGGCGACCCGAGGGCTCGGCACGAAGAGGGTCAGGCCCGCTACCTGCGGCCAGTCGACCCCCGCCAGCTGGCGCAAGTGTTCAAGACCCTGCCCACTGCTGACCACCAGGCCATTGAGGCGTTCCGCTTCGATGCACCGCATCAGCGTGCCTGGCGGGTACTCCGGCAGGCGGCGGCGATACAGTTCCAGATATTCGACACTAGCACCTTGCTCTCCAAGACGCTCTGCCAGCAGTTCGCGACCTCCGACACCGCGCACGATCAGCACCCGCGCCCCAGGCACGGCGACAGCCTGGCGCAGGGTGGGGTTGGCGAGCAAGGCTTCGCTGTCGTCGCCCTGGCTCGGGAAGGTCACCTCCAGGCCCGCAGCCTGGAGCACCCCGGCGGTGGCCTCGCCGACACTGAACCAGCCTGCCGGCGGCGGTTGCACGCCGGTTTCGGCAAGCCGTTCGAGTAACAACCTGGCCGCCGGCTTGCTGACCACGATGATCGCCCGGCAGGCAGCCAGCGTCGCCAGCAGCTCGCGCCGAGGTGCATCCAGCGCTACCGGCTCGATCGCCAGCAGGGGCAGGCTCGCATTGGCCACGCCCTGCGCCGCCAGGTACTGCGCCAGTGCCGCGCAGTCCTCGTCAGGCCGGGTCAGCAACAGGCGCCAGGGGCTCACGGATGCCCGGCCTCGCCGTAGACTTCCTTGAGGATGGCCTCGGCGCCCTGACCCAGCAGGTCCTCGGCCACCTGCACGCCCAGTGCCTCGGCAGCGGCGCGCGGGGCACGGGCATCGGCGACCAGCAGGGTGCCGCCGCTTGGCTGGCCGACCAGGCCACGCAGCCACAGTTGCTCGCCTTCGAGCACCGCATAACAGGCAATGGGCACCTGGCAGCCGCCGTTCAGGCGTTTGTTCAGGGCACGCTCGGCCACCACCCGGTCGGCGGTGTCGAGGTGATGCAACGGCGCCAGCAGCGCATGGATCTCATGGTCGGCGCTACGGCATTCGATACCCACGGCGCCCTGGCCGCCCGCCGGCAGGCTGTCGTCGACGCTGATGCTGGAGGTGATGCGCTGTTCGAAGCCGAGGCGGATCAGGCCCGCCGCCGCGAGGATGATGGCGTCGTATTCACCGGCATCGAGCTTGGCCAGGCGGGTGTTGACGTTGCCGCGCAGGAAACGGATTTCCAGGTCGGGCCGACGCGCCAGCAACTGCGCCTGGCGACGCAGGCTGGAGGTGCCGACCACGCTGCCTGCTGGCAGTGCGTCGAGGCTGGTGAAATGATTGGAAACAAAAGCGTCACGCGGGTCTTCACGCTCGCAGATGCAGTACAGCCCCAGGCCTTCAGGGAAGTCCATGGGCACATCCTTCATCGAATGCACGGCGATGTCGGCCTCGTGGTCGAGCAGCGCGGTTTCCAGCTCCTTGACGAACAGGCCCTTGCCGCCAATCTTGGCCAGCGGGGCATCGAGCAGCTTGTCGCCGCGGCTGACCATCGGCACCAAGGTGACCTGCAGGCCGGGATGCGCTTGCTCGAGGCGGGCTTTGACGTATTCGGCCTGCCACAGGGCCAGGGCACTTTTACGGGTGGCGATGCGGATTTCGCGAGTGGACATGGAACGCCCCGATGCAGAGAAATGCCGCCGATGATAACAGCTCCGTCGGCATCGGTAGGAGCGGCCTCGTGCCGCGAATGGGCCGCGCAGCGGCCCCTACCGCAGGCGTCAAAGCGTCTGCATCATCTTGCGCACACCTGCCACATGCCGACGGCTCACGGTCAGCGCATCACCATCCAGGCCCTTGAGATACAGCTGGAAGTGCCCGAGCGGCGTGCGCTGCAAGCGCTCGATGCGTTCACGCGCGACCAGCGCATTGCGGTGGATGCGCACGAAACGCTCGCCAAATTCGTCTTCCAGGGCCTTGAGCGGCTCGTCGAGCAGCACCTCGCCAGACTCGTGACGCAAGGTGACGTACTTGTGATCGGCAATGAAATAGATGACCTGGGGCAAGGGAATCAGCTCGATGCCCTTGCGCGTTCGCGCACTGATATGGCTGCGTGGGCCGCCCCCTTCGTTGGCCGGGCGGGTCAGCGCAGCCAACTGGGCACGGTTGGGTTTATCGGCCTTGCGCAGGGCATCGCGCAGGGCCTGGGTCTGGATCGGCTTGGTCACATGGCTGAGGGTACTGTCCCTGAAGGCCTCGACGCCGTATTCATCGTCGCCGGTGCAGAACACCACCGCCGGTGGCGCTTCGCGTTCGCACAGGCGCGCGGCGACTTGCAGGCCATCCAGGCCCGGCATGCCGATGTCCAGCAGGACGACATCGGGCTTGAGGCTTTCGATCAGGGCCAAGGCCTCCTCGCCGTTGGTGGCGCTGGGCTCCAGCACGGTGTAACCCTCCAGCTCCGCCAGTAGCCGGGTCAGGCGTTCGCGGGCTTGGGGTTCATCATCAACGATCAGGACATTCATAGTTGCTCTGGATTCCTGAGTGAGTCTCGCACAGGGTAAGCGTAGACAGATGCAGGTCGAGCGACACTGCGGTCACGCTCTAGACCGGTGCGAAGGCCAAAGATTCACTGTGCCGGCAGATTCGCTGCCAGTCTCTTGTCCAACTGTAGACGGTCCGTGGAACACTGCCGTTCAATCGGTAAATATCCCTGGTGGCCGACTTCACGGGATTTCCGTCCATTTCTCACGACCGACGCCCTGCGGCCGGGGCTTCAACCCTGTTATCATCGGCGGCACTTTTTCGTTCACGCCTTCAACGAGTGAATCCATGAGCACCGACAAGACCAATCAGTCCTGGGGCGGCCGCTTCAGTGAACCCGTCGACGCATTCGTCGCCCGCTTCACCGCCTCGGTCGACTTCGACAAGCGCCTGTACCGCCACGACATCATGGGTTCGATCGCCCACGCCACCATGCTGGCGCAGGTCGGCGTCCTCAGCGATGCCGAACGCGACACCATCATCGACGGCCTGAAGACCATCCAGGGCGAAATCGAGGCCGGCACCTTCGACTGGCGCGTCGACCTCGAAGACGTGCACATGAACATCGAGGCACGCCTGACCGACCGCATCGGCATCACCGGCAAGAAGCTGCACACCGGTCGCAGCCGCAACGACCAGGTGGCCACCGACATCCGCCTGTGGCTGCGCGACGAGATCGACCTGATCCTCGCCGAAATCACCCGCCTGCAGGAAGGCCTGCTGGAGCAGGCCGAGCGCGAAGCCGCGACCATCATGCCGGGCTTCACTCACCTGCAGACCGCCCAGCCAGTCACCTTCGGCCACCACCTGCTGGCCTGGTTCGAAATGCTCAGCCGCGACTACGAGCGCCTGGTCGACTGCCGCAAGCGCACCAACCGCATGCCCCTGGGCAGCGCCGCGCTGGCCGGCACCACCTACCCCATCGACCGTGAACTGACCTGCCAGCTGCTGGGCTTCGAGGCCGTCGGCGGCAACTCGCTGGACAGCGTCTCGGACCGCGACTTCGCCATCGAATTCTGCGCTGCCGCAAGCGTGGCGATGATGCACCTGTCGCGCTTCTCCGAAGAGCTGGTGCTGTGGACCAGCGCCCAGTTCCAGTTCATCGACCTGCCCGATCGCTTCTGCACCGGCAGCTCGATCATGCCGCAGAAGAAGAACCCGGACGTGCCGGAGCTGGTACGTGGCAAGAGCGGCCGTGTATTCGGCGCCCTCACCGGCCTGCTGACCCTGATGAAAGGCCAGCCGCTGGCCTACAACAAGGACAACCAGGAAGACAAGGAGCCGCTGTTCGACGCCGCCGACACCCTGCGCGACTCGCTGCGGGCCTTCGCCGACATGATCCCGGCCATCAAGCCACGCCATGCGATCATGCGCGAAGCGGCCCTGCGCGGCTTCTCCACCGCCACCGACCTCGCCGACTACCTGGTGCGTCGCGGCCTGCCGTTCCGTGATTGCCACGAGATCGTCGGCCATGCCGTGAAGTACGGCGTCGACACCGGCAAGGACCTGGCCGAGATGAGCCTCGAGGAACTGCGCCAGTTCAGCGACCAGATCGAGCAGGACGTGTTCGCCGTGCTGACCCTGGAAGGTTCGGTGAACGCCCGTGACCACATCGGTGGCACGGCCCCTGCGCAGGTACTGACCGCCGTGGTACGCGGCAAGGCCCTGCTGGCCTCGCGCTAGGGTTGCTCGCCCCAACATCGGGGCTCGATACAAGGAGCGGCCTCGCGCCGCTCCCACCCAGTCAGCGCTTGCCGCTGCGAATCAACTCCATGAACGCCGGCATCGCCGCATCCTTGTCCGCGCGGATTCGCGCCATGTGCGGGTTCTCCCCGAGCAACTCGAGCAGCGCCTTGGCCTGCGGGAAGTCCGCCAGGAAGTCGATGTTCAGCACCTTCTTGCCCACCGCACAGGCAAGGTCCACCGAGAAGCAGAACATCAGGTCGGCCAGGGTCAGTTGCTCACCCGCCACGTAGGGCGCGAAGCGCCCATTGCGCTTGAGGGTGGCAAAGCCGGCCAGCAGCTCGGCGCGCGCCCGCTCCTTGATCAGCGACTCCACCGGCGCGCCGAAGAACGACTCGGGGTAACAGGTTCGCGCCGGCAGCTCGATGTACAACTCGATTTCCTTGAGCAGCTCGCGCACCTTGGCCTGGCCGAACGCATCGGCGGGCAGCAGCGCCTTGCCGCCCTGGGTCTGCTCGATGTAGTCGAGGATCACGCTGGTCTCGCTGAGAAAACCCTGTTCGGTCTCCAGCACCGGCACCTTGCCCCGCGGGCTGACTTCCAGCGCGTTGGGCGCCTGCCCGCCGTAGAACGTCACTTCCTCGAACGGCAGGCCCTTTTCCAGCAGTGCCAGCTTGACCATGTTGTAGTAGTTGCTGACCGAAAATCCGTGAAGCTTGAGCATGGGGTTACAGCCTCCAGGCCGTGTGGGGATGGCCGGCCTTTTATAGACCGATCGAACGCCCCTGGCCAGCTTCATGCACCCGGTCGATGACCCGCCATTGCCGGCATGGCACACTGTGTGTCCACCTACAGGAGTACCGCCATGAGCGAGCCCAGCGACATCGAGAATGACGACGACGAATCCTTCGTCGAGGCGACCCTGACCGAGGCCATCGAGAACCAGATCGAAAGCGGCGACCCTGCTGTGGCCAAGGCCGTGTTCAACAAGCTGACGCTGGTCGGCTATGAGCGCGACGACATCCTCAACCTGATGGCCCACGTGCTGGCTATCGAGATCGACAACATGCTCACCGGGGACCGCGACTTCGACGGCGAGTGGTACGAAGCGGCTCTGCGTGCCCTGCCCGAGCTGCCACCTGAGGCAGGTCAAGGCGACATCGACGAAGCCTGACTACACTCCAGGATCAGGCACCCCTTGGTGGTGCCGCCATCCTCGTCCAGACGTCAGGAGTCGCCATGTCCTTCACCCCCGAGTTGGTCGCCGAACTGGAAGTACTCGCTCTGTTCAACCTGGACAGCAGCCAGGAAGGCATCAAGATCCACAACAATGCATCGCCCTCGCTCGTTGCCGCCGCGCAACGCCTGTATGACAAACAGCTCACCGACCAGCCGGATGGCGGGTATCTGACCAGCCTTGGGCATGATGCGGTGGAGAGCGTGCAGTTGCTGCTGAACATTCTGAAAGCGCCGCAGCCGGCCTGAATCTGTTCCGGCCCCTTCGCGGGGGGGGGGGGGGGGGGGGGCCACCCCC
>NZ_JACVVE010000075.1 GCF_016648105.1 Pseudomonas sp. S31
AAGCGTAGGAGCGAGCGCAGCTCGCGATGCGCCGCGCGGGCGGCGCTCGATATCGTCCGCGCTGCAACTATCAAGGCGAGCCCACGAAAAAGCCCGCCGAAGCGGGCTTTTCATTCACGGGCTGCTCGCTGGAATCAGTCGTCGCTACCCATGATGCCGAACAGCTGCAGTAGGCTGACGAACAGGTTGTAGATGGAAACATACAGGCTGATGGTCGCCATGATGTAGTTCCGCTCGCCGCCATGAATGATGGCGCTGGTCTGGAACAGGATGCACACCGACGAGAACAGCACGAAACCAGCGCTGATCGCCAGCTGCAGGCCGCTGATCTGGAAGAAGAAGCTGGCCACCACGGCACCCAGCAGGACGAAGAAACCTGCGGTGATGAAGCCGCTGAGGAAGCTCATGTCCTTGCGGGTGGTCAGCACGTAGGCGGACAGGCCACCGAACACCAGGGCGGTCATGGCGAAGGCCGAGCTGACCACCTCGGCGCCACCGCTCATGCCCAGGTAACGGTTGAGGATCGGGCCGAGGATGAAGCCCATGAAGCCGGTGAGGGCGAAGGTGGACACGAGGCCCCATGCCGAATCACGCAGCTTGGCGGTGAGGAAGAACAAACCGTAGAAGCCGATGAGCACGACGAAGATGTTCGGGTAGCCGACGCGCATCTGTTGGGCGACGAAGGCCATGACACCGCTGAACGCCAGCGTCAGCGCCAGAAGCCCGTATGTATTGCGCAGGACCTTGCTGACCTCCTGCTGCTCGACCTGCTGGCCGTGGTGAACGGCATAATCCTGTTCGCGCATGGCGAGACTCCTTGGGTAAACCTGTGGTTTTGAAACGGGTGATGCCATGGAGTCTATCAGAGCCTCCGCAACCGGCGACATAGAGTGTTTGACAGCTTGTTTCATTACGGTATGATTGCCGCCGCAAAACAGCTGGAAGCGTGGCCGAGTGGTTTAAGGCAACGGTCTTGAAAACCGTCGATGGGCAACTATCCTAGAGTTCGAATCTCTACGCTTCCGCCATATTCAAAGCCCTGATTATTCAGGGCTTTTTGCGTTTTTGGGGCGCAGAAAAACTACCCATGGGAACACCCTTGGGAGTGGTTTCGGTGCAATGGTATTAGACGCGTCCTAAAACTTTGTTCATTTGGTCGGTCTGGCAAGTGCCCCGACGCGTCGATGGACCCTTTCGGTGATGTCTCCTTTCGTGTGGCCGAGCAGTAGGCTGGCGTGGTCAAAATCGGCACTTTCCGAGGCCGCCTTGGGTCGAATGTCGCGGAATTGAAATTGGCTGCTCCGGCTGGCCAGTACCTGGTCTCCGGCGGCGGCCGCGTCCTTTACTGCTTCCTCCCGCGCATCGTCCCAACGGTGCCTCAGCATCGCTGCGGTAATCTGCGTGGGGTCTAGCCCAGAGGGTCCGGTAGTTCTTGCCGAATCAAGTAATGTTAGCTAAGTTATCAAAAAATCATAACCTCGCTAATCTTGCTAACCTTGGTAGAACCATGGATCCCATAACCAACCCTTATTCCCCAGGCGCAGGCGCTCCTCCTCCTGCGCTGGCTGGGCGTGACGCTTTGCGCAAGCAAGTCGGGATCGCGATCGCGCGCATCCGTCGTGGGCGGTCAGCGAAAAGCGTCCTCATGGTCGGATTACGGGGCGTGGGTAAAACCGTACTTCTTGAGCGCATCCGTCTTGATGCCGAGGCCGAGGGTGTTCATGCGATACGCATGGAAGCACCGGAGAACCGTTCGCTGCCTGCACTGCTGGCCCCCCAACTGCGTCTAGCTTTGTTGCGCCTCAGTCGGATTGAAGCGGCTCGAGACATGGCCCAAAGAGGGCTGCGAGCCTTGGCAGGGTTCGCGAAATCAATGAAGGTGACCTACGCAGACATTGAAGTGGGACTCGACCTGGAACCAGAGCCCGGCTTGGCCGACAATGGCGATCTTGAAGGCGACTTGGCAAGCTTGCTTGAGGAGGCTGGCAAGGCCGCGCAGCGCGCCGATACCGCTTTGGTGATGTTCATCGACGAACTCCAGTACGTAGCTGAGGAGCAATTGGCTGCGTTGATCACAGCGTTGCATCGCTGTGCTCAGAGCCAGCTTCCCGTGACTCTAGTGGGCGCGGGCCTGCCCCAACTACGCGGGCGCTGCGGGAATGCCAAGTCCTATGCTGAACGACTGTTCGACTTCCCTGAAATCGGCCCGCTTGCTCCAGAGGCTGCAAAGTATGCTGTGGTGCAGCCGGCAGAGGCTGAAGGCGTAAGTTACGAAGAGGAAGCTCTACAGCGGGTGCTGGCACATTCCCAAGGCTATCCATATTTTCTCCAGGAATGGGGCAAACACGCATGGGATGTGGCCGAGCAGAGCCCTATTACCGGAGTGGATGTCGAGATAGCCTCCGAGCAGGCAATCGCTACCCTTGACGAAAGTTTCTTCCGCGTGCGCTTCGATCGATTGACACTGGCGGAAAAGAAATACCTGCGCGCTATGGCAGATCTAGGGGCAGGGCCTCACCGTTCGGGCGACATTGCAGCCAGGCTGGAGAGGAAAGTGTCGACCCTTGCACCTCTTCGCAGTGCTTTGATCGAAAAAGGTATGATCTACAGCCCGAATCATGGGGATACCGCATTCACTGTCCCACTTTTCGATGAATTCATGCGGCGCATCATGCCAGACACTGATTGGCAGGCAACCTGACGCCTCTAACCCAGCAGGGCCGGCGTGGGAGGCTCACTCCCCGCCGCCGGCAACGAGGGGTGTCTACTCGACGCTGCAGACCCAGCGGTGGTTGTACCGGTACGGCGCTCGGGTGAACGCCACATCCGATACCAACGTCATGCCGCGGGCCTGAAGCGCTTCGGTCAATTGAGCGAGTGTCTCTGTCTGGATAGTCATTGCTGTTACCTCGTCAGATTTACTGCGTTCATAATTCCTGACCGAGCAGGCAACTGGCGGATTCAATTTTTTTGCCCGACCCCGTCCTGAGCGGCTAGCCCCCGCTGCCTGCAACCCGACCTGGTTCCACCTGATACCCCTGAGCAGGAACGGGAATTGCTGTACCGCTGAAAAACAATCAGTTGGGGGATGCAGAAATGACTCGGGATGACCGCAACTATATGGTCTTCGTCGTGATTGCCGTGCTGGCCCTGGATGTGCTGGCAACAATGATGTTCTTGAAGATAATCGCCTGACCCATTCGCGGGTTGCTGCGCACCCGAAACCGGGCCACCTCCAGCACCGCGCTTACCGCTCATTTCCGTGTTGGCGAAGTGCCCGTCAGATGCCGGGTGATGTTCTGCGCCAATGCGTGGTAAAGCGAGACCGGGGCGATCCAGCCAGACACCGCAGACGCGATCAAGCCACAGGCAAGCAGGGGGATGGCCAGGTCGGGGCTATGGGAAAGCTCGAGTACGATGACCGACCCGGTCGGTGATCGCGTGGCCTTCGAGCAGGCTGCGTGTCTGCTCGTAGCCTGTCCCGAAAACATAGTTTCCCGTCAGCAGGCCCAGCACTGCCAAGGCCATGCCGCAGCCTGCGGCAAAGCGGACCGGCCAGCGGGTGCGTACGGCGCAGAGCTTGCCTAGCCAGCCTCGGTCGGTCGGCAATACCAGTTTCACGTACAAGCCCCCCAGCAGGCCACCGAGCACGCCGAACGCTGGCACGGCGGCCCACTGCCAACCTTGTGGAAGCGGGGCGCCTATCTCACCGAAGTACGAATAGGGGCCCATCAACCCCAGCGTCACCATCCCACCGATGACGACTGCGGTCAGCACCAGTCCGCTGAAACGTTGCTCGAAGGTGCGACTGAGTTCTTCGATCGCGAACACGATGCCTGCCAATGGCGTGTTGAACGCTGCTGCGATGCCTGCCGCGCCCCCGGCGAGTATGAGCCCGGATACCGTGCGGCGCCCGTGCAGGCCGAGCCGGGTGCCAAAGGCGTAGATGACTGCAGCGCCAAGATGTACGGTCGGCCCTTCGCGGCCGACCGAGCCCCCCACCAACAGCGCGCCTACCGTGAGCAGCATCCTTGCAGCTGCCACCGGCACCGCCAGTACCTGACGCCGAAAGCTGCGCGTGGGTGATTCCAGTGCCGCGATGACTTGTGGGATGCCGCTGCCTCGGGCCTGGCTGAACCAGCGATGGCTAAGCCAGGCGAGCAGGGCGAAGCCTGCCGGTGTGATGATCAGCGGCGCCCAGCGATAGTGCTGGGCAACGGCTGCGAACAGGCCGAAGGCATGATCGGCCAACCAGGCGAATGCCAGCGCGACCAGGCCGACCAGCAGTGCGCCGACCCAGAATGCCACGCGCTGGCGCCATTTTCGCCATCGGGCATAAACGATGCGGTCCAAGCGTCGCGGCGTTGGCTGGGTAGAACGATCGACGGGCTGCAAAAGGCACGCTCCAGAAAGGCTGCAGCCGAAGATTATGCCGCAACCGACAGGCGATGGACTGCCTGTAGGAGCGGGTTCACCCGCGAATCAGACGCCGTGGTGCCTGGTTCGAGGGCTGCCAGTGAGCGCTCGCAAGCCTGGGCCTCATGCGGATTGACCACCGCCGTCGACATGAGCATCAAGAAGAGCACGGTGAAGACCTACCGTAACCGGGCTTTCGAACGGCTCGGCATCAACTTCCGCAGCCAAGTGTTTGCGCTGTGCGAAGGGGTGAGGGGGCGGTAGCTTGCCGGCGATGGCCCCGGCAATCCAAGATAGCGTTCCACCGCAGCAAAAGGACCTTGCCGGCAGCTTGCATGCGGCCTGGGTTCGTTGCCAAGATCAGCCGATTCAGACGCTCCCACCGGAAAAGGATTTCCCCATGCCATTCCCTCCCGATCAACGTGCAGCATTGCTCACTCTCAAAGGTGTCGGGCCGACTGTCATCACCAGGCTCGAGCAGATGGGCATCGAATCGTTGGCCGAACTGAGCGCGTCCGATGTCACCGACATCCTCGCCCGTGCCTCCGCCGCCTTGGGCTCCACCTGTTGGAAGAACAGCCCGCAAGCCAGGGCAGCGATAAGCGCAGCCGTGCAGTTCGCGAAAACTACCGAGGGAGGGCAGTGACCGGACGCTGAACCATCCTGCCCGTCCCACGGTCATTCAATCGACACATGAGAACGATAAGCTCGGAAAAGAAACCTTCCACGAGCTCAGTTCAACCACATGACCCGGGACTACGCATGAAGGCAATGGACACTGCTACGGCAAAACGAAAAGGTATCAAGCTGCGTGCCACGGTAATCTACCGCCGCGATGGCGAGGTGCTGTTCGTGCGCAAGCGCAACGCCAAGTGGAACCTGCCAGGCGGTACCGTCGAGCGCAATGAAACGCCCTTGCAGGCGGCGCGGCGGGAGATGGCCGAAGAGACCGGCCTGGACTTCGACGAACTGCGCTACATCGCCGAGTACCGGGAAGAGAAGGTCATCCACTACCTGTTCGAAGCCCGGAAAACCACGGCCAAGCCTCGGCCCCTGAACGAGATCGAGGCCTGCCGCTGGCTCAGGCCCAAGCAGGTGGCCAAGCGCCGGGTCCGGCGCCCGATCCGCACCATTCTCAAGCGCTGTGCATGAGGAATAGCTTGCCGCTCAGCTGAAGATCCCCAGCAGCAGGGTGGCGCCAATCACCGTCGATGCCCCGCCGATACGCGTGGAGATCTGCGCGAAGGGCATCAGCGACATGCGGTTGCAGGCCGAGAGGATGGCCACGTCACCGGTACCGCCCAGGCCGCTGTGGCAGCAGGTGACGATGGCCGACTCGATGGGGAACATCTTCAGCAGGTTGCCGATGAGAAAACCTGCAGCGGTCATCGCCACCACCGCCGAGGCGCAGACCAGCACGTAGCCCACCGAGAACACGCTGGCCACGCTGTCGAGCGGCACGTACAGCATGCCCAGGCCGATCATCACCGGCCAGATGAAGGCGGTGGAGATCAGCTTGTAGAAGCGCTTGCTGCCTTTTTCCAGGCGCTCGGGCAGTACCCGCACGTATTTGAAGATCACCGCCACCAGAATCATCATCACCGGGCCCGGGATGTGGACCAGTTTCTCCAGCAACCCGCCCAGCACGAAGAACGCACAGATCAGCAGCACGCCCGCGCCCATGTAGCGGAAGTCGATGGCGCTGTCGTCCTCGCCCTCCTCGCGGAAGATATCGTTCTGCGCGCGGGCGCGGATCAGCTGGCCATCGCCGTTGAGGTGCGGCTTGCGCGCCGCCAGGCGGGCCAGGGTGCCGGCACAGATGATCGCCACCACGTTGCCTACCACCGCCGCAGGCACCAGCTGCGCCACATACTGCTCGGGCGTGCCGCCGAGGATGTGCGCGTAGGCCAGCGACAGCGGCAGGATGCCTTCGCCAATGCCGCCGCCGATGATCGGCACGATGATGTAGAAGAACGTGTGGTGTACCGAATAGCCGAAGCACACACCCACCGCAAGGCCTGCCAGCACCGCGGCCAGGGTACCGATCACCAGCGGCACGAACATGCGGATCATGCCCTGCACGAGGATTGTCCGGTTCATGCCGAGGATGCTGCCGACCACCAGGCTGGCGATGACGAAGTACAGGAAGTTGGCATCCTTCATCAGCATCTTGGTGGCGTCGATGGTCGTGCTGCCGAAGAAACCGTAGTACACCAGCACCGACGGCAGCAGCAGGCACAGGATCGCACCACCGCCGATATCGCGCAGCAACGGCAGGCGCTGGCCGACCTGGCCGAGCAGCATGCCCAGGGTCATGATCACCGCCAGGCCACCGATCATGGTCTTGGGCAGATAGCCGAGGTGGGCGGAGAGAAACACGATCAGGGCGATACCCAGAAAGTAGGGCAGCGGGATCACGCCGATTTCATACTCCAGCAGCGTGCTGAGGCGGCGCCGGGTGGGGACTGCATGGGTTGCGAGGGTCATGCTGAGTTCCTCTGTTTATTGTTGTGCGAGGAGGGGAGACAGGGCCAGTTTCACGGCTGAAGAAAATGCTATCCTTCGCCGATTCGTAAAGGAACGAGGCATTCATGCATGCTATGAACACGAATCATGAATCAACGCCGTTGCCTGACGACTTGCGCGTGTTCCTCACAGTCATCCGCATGGGCAGCTTTTCCGGCGCGGCCCTGGAGTTGGACCAGTCGCCGGCCTACGTCAGCAAGCGCATCAAGATCCTCGAAGACACCCTCGGCACACGGCTGCTGCATCGCAGCCCCCGGCGCATCGCCCTGACCGACGCCGGCCTGCGCGCCCAGCAGTGGGCGGTGCGCATCCTCGACAACCTGGACGACTTCATGGGTGACCTGAGCCAGGTGCGCAAGGCGCCCCGTGGCCTGTTGCACGTGTGCAGCAGTTTCGGTTTCGGTCGCAACTACGTGGCGCCAGCCATTGCCGAGCTGTCTGGTGCCTACCCGGACCTGGAAGTGCGCCTTGACGTCTACGACCGCGTGGTCGATATCGTCGCCGAGGGTTTCGACCTTGAGATCCGCGTGGGCGACGACATTCCCGGGCAGCACATCAGCCGCCAGCTGGTGGCCAACCGCAGGGTGATCTGCGCAACGCCCGAGTACCTCGAGCAACGCGGGGTGCCCACCACCCTGGATGACCTGGCGGAGCATGATTGCCTGGTGCTCAAGGAGCGCAACAACCCGTTCGGCGTGTGGCAGCTGCGCACGGCCGAGCGGGAGGAAGAGGTGCGGGTCAACGGTCGGCTGTCATCGAACAACGGCGAGATCGTCCTGCAGTGGGCGCTCAACCACCGCGGCCTGCTGCTGCGTTCGCTGTGGGACGTGAAGCCGTTGCTGGAGCAGGGGCGCCTGGTGCAGGTGCTCCACGACTACAGCCAGAGTGCCAACGTCTGGGCCGTGTACCCCACGCGCCTGGCGGATTCCGCCAAGCTGCGGGTGTGCGTGGAGTTTCTCGAAGCGAGCTTCAGCCGCCTGCGCGCTGACTGAAGCCGCGCAGCGGCTCAGGCGAGCCAGGGGTTGGCTTGCAGGTAGCGGGTTTCGAAGCTGCGGATCTGCTCGCTGCGGGTCAGGGTGCTGCCAATCGCATCCAGCCCTTGCAGCAGCGCCTGCTTGCGCAGGGTATCGATGTCGAACGCCAGGGCGCGACCGTCGGCCAGGAGGATCTGCTGCGCTTCGAGGTCGACGGCGATATGTGCCCCTTCGGGTCGGCTGACCAACGCTCCCAGCTCCTTGAGTTCTGCGGCCGGCAGCTGGATGGTCAGCACGCCGTTGCGTTGGCAGTTGTCGTTGAAGATGCCGGCGAAGGTGGTGCCGATCAGTGCGCGAATGCCCAGCTGCTTCAGGCCCCAGACCGCATGTTCGCGGCTCGATCCGCAGCCGAAGTTCGGCCCCACTACGAGGAATGCGCTGTGCTGCCAGGGCGCCTGGTTGAGGACGAAGTCCGGGTTGGCATTGCCGTCTTCGAGGAAACGCAGGTCGAAGAACGCGCCCCGGTCGAGGCCACTGCGGTCGATGCCCTTGAGAAACTGCTTGGGCATGATCACGTCGGTGTCCACGTTGGCAGCCAGGATGGGCGCGGCCACGCCCTCCACGAAATTGAACGGTTGCATCTCAAGCCTCCATTTCCAGGGTACGAACATCGACCAGGTGTCCGGTCACCGCCGCTGCGGCGACCATCGCCGGGCTCATCAGGTGAGTGCGGGCGCCCTGGCCCTGGCGCCCCTCGAAGTTGCGGTTGGTGCTGGAAGCGCAACGATCGCCGGGGTTGAGCACGTCGTCGTTCATGGCCAGGCACATCGAGCAGCCCGACTGGCGCCACTCGAAACCTGCGGCCTTGAAGATACCCGCCAGGCCCTCGGCTTCGGCGTGGTCGCGTACCTGTGTGGAGCCAGGCACGATCATGGCGCGCACGCCTTCGGCCACCTTGCGCCCCTTGACCACGCGCGCAGCGTCGCGCAGGTCTTCGATGCGCGCATTGGTGCACGAGCCGATGAATGCATGGCTGATACGGATGCCGCTGAGCGCGGTGCCGGGCTGCAGGTCCATGTAGCGCAGGGCGCGCTCCAGGTCGCGGCGCAGAATCAGGTCGGGCTGGCCCATCGGGTCGGGCACGCAGTCGGTGATCGCGGCGGCCTGGTCGGGGCTGGTGCCCCAGGTGACCATCGGTTGCAGCTGTTGCACATGCATGTGCACCTCGCGATCGAAGCTCGCCCCTGGGTCGGTGTACAGGGTTTGCCACTGCGCCAGCGCGGCGTCCCAGAGGGCACCCTTGGGCGCGCGCGGCTTGTCGGCCAGGTAGGCGAACACCTTGGCGTCCGGTGCCATGAACGCACCTCGCGCCCCGGCCTCGACCGCCATGTTGCAGATGGTCATGCGTGCCTCGACGCTGAGCGCGGTGATGGCCGGGCCGCTGAACTCGATGGCGTAGCCGGTGGCGCCCGCCGCGCCGATCTGGCGGATCAGCTCCATGATGATGTCCTTGGACACCAGGCCCGGCCCGGGCGCACCGTCGACGGTGACGCGCATGCTCTTGAGGCGCTTGTACACCAGGGTCTGGGTGGCCAGCAGGTGTTCGATTTCCGAGGTGCCGATGCCGAAGCCGAAGGCGCCCAGGGCGCCGTAGGTGGTGGTGTGGCTATCGCCGGCGGCGACCACCATGCCGGGGAGGATGAAGCCCTGTTCGGGGGCGACCACGTGTTCGATGCCCTGGCGTTTGTCCAGCACGTCGAACAGCTCGATGCCGAAATCGCGGCAGTTGCGAGTGAAGTAGTCGACCTGCAGCGCGCCACCGGCATCGGGCATGGCGGCGACCCGTTCGACGGCGGTGGGGTTGACGTGGTCGACCACGCACAAGGTCGCCGCCGGGCGCCACACCGTGCGCCCGGCCTCGCGCAGGCCGCTGAAGGCCTGGGGGCTGGTGTATTCGTTGGCGACCTGGCGGTCGATGTAGAGCAGCACATGCCCTTGGTCGTCCAGCTCGCAGACGGTGTGGGCGTCGATGTGTTTCTGGTACAGGGTTTTGGGCGCAGTCATCGCTATCGGTACCCGATGTTGTTATTGGTCCAGCCCGCAGGCATCACGAGCACTGCAGGGCAGTGGTGAGGCCAGCTTAGCGAGTCCCGGTAGCGAATAAAGGTGGTAACTGGATAGGGTTGATTCACGGATCGTGAATCATTGAGGGCGGTTGAGAATGGTGCAGGCCTCTTCGCGGGTAAACCCGCTCCTACAGGGGTTCGTGCCCCCCTGTAGGAGCGGGTTCACCCGCGAAGAGGCCGGTGAGTCTTACAACTTCATTGCTTGTCGCCGCGAATCGAGAAATTGGCCATGTGCTCCAACCCCTTGATCAGCGC
>NZ_JACVVE010000076.1 GCF_016648105.1 Pseudomonas sp. S31
TATTCGAAAGCCCCGCAGATTAACGTCTGCGGGGTTTTTCTTTGTGGGTCGAAAAAGCTTGGAGCTCCGGCATGGAGTGCCGAAACTGCGTTTACCAAACAGGGAGGCTGGTAATGGATTTCTTGCGAAGCGTCCGGACGTTTGGCGTGCAAATAATGCCGACCCGATCACGTACAGCTGCGTTCCTATGGCTTGCGATCTGGATCGTGATCCTGCGCTATGGGGGCTTGTCCGGCTCACTTATCGCCTATTTGGTCCCTTTCGGCTTTGTTCTGTTCGCGCTGGGGCCGCTGGAGCTTCTGCCGCAACACTGGCACAGGCTCAACTTCCTGGCGAATGGCCTGACGTCTGGCTTCTTCTTTGCCAGCATCATGTTCGCTGGCGCGGTACTGTCTTATGAAGTGCCGATGGAGAGTGACGCAAGAGCAGCATTCTGCCTGAGCTTCTGGGCTTTGCAGCTGTTTATCTTCCACAAGGCCGATGCCTGGATAAAACAGTCGCCGTTTCGTCGGCTGGGTGAATATCGCATGGCGTATTCCCCTCCCGAGGCCAGCCGAAGAGCCGAGCGGGACTGAGGTTTGTGGCCGGGCAGGCATGAAAAAACGCGCCAGGGGCAGGGCATGCCGCTGGCGCGTTTTTTCTACAAGCCTCAGAGCTTGGAGGATTGAGTCTCACCCACCTCGGACGCCTCGGCGCTGGAGATCGTGTCTACCGCCGGGGTGATGGTGGCCGGCATCACGTTGGTCAGGGTCACCGCATATTTGCCCAGGTCGCTTTCCATGCGCTGGAAGTTCACGGCCACTTTCTCGCCTTGCCAGCTCATCACCTCGGTCTGGTAGGACGCGCCGGACTTCATTTTGATCCACTGCATGTGCTGGTCGCTCGGCTCGCCGAAGCGCTGGGTCAGCATGTCCGTTACCAGGTACAGGCTGTTGGCGTTACCACTGAACACCAGTTCGTTGAGCTGGCCGTCCTTGAGGTTGGCGACCAGCTTGTAACCCGGCGAAATCGGCAGGTAAGGCAGGCCGCGGACCTCGAAGCTGTCCGG
This sequence comes from Pseudomonas sp. S31, assembly GCF_016648105.1. GTDB lineage: Bacteria > Pseudomonadota > Gammaproteobacteria > Pseudomonadales > Pseudomonadaceae > Aquipseudomonas. The sequence goes on from NZ_JACVVE010000076.1 coordinate 1,049, forward strand.
GATAGCGGTGGCGATGCGGCACAGGGTTTCTGGCTTGCTGCCATCGGCAGGGCACTCGGCCACTTGCTGGACGAAGTCGCCCTGCAAGTCAACGCCGAGGAATGCGGTCGGTTCCTGTGACCAGCTGCCGCGGTTTTCATCAGCCCAGGCAGCACCCACAACGAGCAATTGCGCCGAAATGACGAAGATAGAAAGGGGCTTCATGGAGTCCGTCCTTGGGGAAAAGTGGACAAAGAGGTGCAGAATACTCGCCCGGAAGCGATCTTCAATGCTGCCAAAGTGCTATGGGTAAAATGGTAACAATGTCGAAGTGATATGGGAAAGCCTCCATTTGTAATGGCAGGCGTCCGCGAAGCGTGAAGTGCGCCACACGATGTTCGGTTTTTCCGAGCGGAAAAAGAAAAAAGCCCACCATGGAGGTGGGCAACGAACGTTTGAAGGGAGAGATTGCAGCCTATTGCGGGTGGGTTAAGCGAGCGTTAACCCAAATGCATTGACCGCGCGCGATGATGTGCCTATACAGGCGAGGCCAATTTCCAGGAGCCAGCATGCACGACGAAGACGACCTGCACGAACCCGAGCACGATCACCTGCTCGACCAGGAATTTCTCTACGACGACCTCGACCACGAAGCGGATGCCCAGGGCGCCGAGGATGAAATCGAAGAGGACGAGGACACGCTGGATGACTTCATCGACGAAGACGAAGACCACCCAGCCTGGCTCGACGACGACGCCGACTGAGTCAGCGGCCGTCCAGCGAGAAGCGCCCGGGCCCGCTCACTGCGAGTAGCAGCAGGCCGCCGATGATGCTCAGGTTCTTCAGGAACTGGGTCATGTTGGCGCTGCGCTCGGGGTCGACCATGTTCCAGAACGGGTGGCCGATCAGCGCGGTGCCCAGCACGAACAGGGCGAACAGGAACGCCAATGGCCGGGTGTAGAAGCCCAGGATCAGCACGATGGCAACGAAGAACTCCATGAGCACGGCCACCGCCGCCGCCAGCGTCGGGGCAGGGGCGCCCAACGAGCTCATGTAGCCGACCGTGCCCTCGAAGCCGGTGAGCTTGGCCCAGCCGGACACCACGAACAGGATCATCAGCAGTATCCGCGCAACCAGGATGATAAGGTCGCGTTGGCCGTCGAACAGGGAATAGCGCATGGCGGTGGTCCTGTGGGGGGAGACAAATCCCACTCTAGCAGCTGCAGGGCGGTTTGCTGGGATCGGGCCCACACACGGTGGCCGGGTGGGTCGTCTAATGCGTTGATTTTCGCCATCTTTTCGTGTCTAATCGGCTGCTTCCCGTCGTGCCCTGATGGTGAAATTGGTAGACACATCGCACTTAAAATGCGCCGTCGCGAGACGTGCCGGTTCGAGTCCGGCTCGGGGCACCATCAACATCGCTTCGTTGTTTTATCTATCGCCTGTCCCTGATCTTCGCCGGGGCCGAAGGCTGCCTGCTGCGGTAAACCTGCCGCCGATATGCACCAATGTTATATACCCCTAGCGTGTAGCGCCTATGATCAAGGATGGAGACCGTCGCGCTGTGCTGAATTGACACAGCAGTATCAATACGCCACTGTTGCGGTTTGAATTGGATCCAAGAGTGCGAAGCCATGGCACTGGCCACTCCGCCTGCCCGTTCTGGGCGTATCGTTCGCCCCCGGCTGTTCTGGCGCCTGCTGTTCGCCCACGTAGTGGTGGCGGCCGCCTTTTTGTACCTGTGCCTGATCTGCCTCGGAGGTTATTTGCTGATGCTCGCCTTCGATGTCGAGTATCCTGAAGCGCAGCGGTTGCACGCCTTGCTCGGCGGTGGTTCGATCACACTGATCGGCGCGTGGCTGTTGAAAGTGGCCATGCCGCGTCGAGTCAGCCCGTCGCTGATCGAAGCCGACCCGTGAACAGCCAATGCATGCCTTGCGGTTGAGCTGCCCGGCAAGCCCATGATCTCCCTCCCGCCGTGCCAGTGGAGCGCGTATGGTTTCAGCTGAATGTCTCGACCAGCCGGTGATGCCGGCCGAGCGCTACGAGCAACTGGTGCAGTCGGTGGTCGACTACGCCATCTACATGCTTGACCCCCTCGGCCGTGTGGTGTCTTGGAATGCAGGTGCCGAGCGGATCAAGGGCTACCGCTCCGACGAGGTGATCGGCCGGCATTTCTCGATGTTCTTCACCCCCCAGGATATCCGCGACGGGCGCCCCGAACGGCTGTTGCGCCAGGCGCTCGAACAGGGCGTGGCGCAGGACGAAGGCTGGCGCGTGCGCAAGGATGGCACGCAGTTCTGGGCGTTGGCCGCGTTGGATGTGATACGCGACGAGCAAGGCCGGATCGTCGGCCTGGCCAAGGTCACGCGTGACATCACCGACCGCCACGAATCTGCCCAGCAACTGGATGCGGTGCGTGCCCAGCTGTTCCAGGCGCAGAAGCTCGAGGCCCTGGGCCAGTTGACCGGGGGCATGGCGCACGACTTCAACAACCTGCTCACGATCATCCTCAGCTCTGCGCGTCTGGCGCTCAATGCGCAGGATCCGGCGCGGGTCCAGCGCATGCTCGAGCACATCGTCGATGCCGGGCAGCGCGGCACCCAATTGACCCAGCAACTGCTCAGCTTTGCCCGCCACCGGCAATTGAACGTGGCGCGCATTACCCCTGCCGAACTGATCGCTTCGACGCGCGGTCTCATCGAGCATGCCTTGCCCAGTTCGATCAAATTGCACGAACAGGTGCAGCCCGACCTGCCGTTGATCGACGTGGATGCCGGGCAGTTGCAGATGGTCCTGCTCAATCTGGTGTTCAATGCTCGTGACGCCATCGAGGGCGAAGGGCGCATCGACCTGTCGGTGAACACCGTGACATTGGCTGGCGAAGTGGACGGCTTGTGTGGCCCGTATGTGCGGTTCGATATCCGCGATACCGGGTCGGGTATCGAGGCGGCCGTGTTGCCGCGGATCTTCGAGCCGTTCTTCACCACCAAGCCCTTTGGCAAGGGCACGGGCCTTGGGCTCAGTCAGGTGTATGGTTTCGCCAAGCAGAGCGATGGCGCCATCGGCGTGGCCAGTAGCGTCGGCGAAGGCAGTTGCATGAGCCTTTATCTGCCAGTGTATTCCGGCAACCTCCAGTAAAGGTAAGCATCATGGCTCAGGCATTGCAGCGTTTGACCACCGGGATCGAGGGGCTCGATGCGTTGCTCAAGGGCGGGTTGGTCATGGGCGCCTCGTACATCGTCCAAGGCCCGCCTGGTGCGGGCAAGACCATTCTTGCCAACCAGTTGGCCTGCAACCATGTGCGCCAGGGTGGACGGGTGCTGGTGGCGACCTTGCTCAGTGAGTCCCACGAACGCCTGTTCCAGTACCTCGGTACGCTGGAATTCTTCGACCCGGCCCTGGTGGGTGACCCCATCCAGTTCGTCAGCGCTTTCGACACCTTGGAGCAGGAAGGCCTCGAGGCGGTGGTGCGGCTGCTGCGCCAGGAAATCGCCCGGCAGCAGGCCAGCCTGCTGATCGTCGACGGTGTGCTCAACGCCCGGGTGCATGCCGAAACCACCCTCGTCACCAAGAAGTTCGTCTCCGAACTGCAAGGCCATGCGGCCTTCGCTGGCTGTACCGTGCTGTTGCTGACCAGCGCCCGCCTGGACGAAGGCAGCCCCGAGCACACCATGGTCGATGGCGTGATCGAGCTCGGCGAACAGTGGGTGGGCAGCCGCGCGGTGCGCCATATCCAGCTGCGCAAGACCCGCGGCAGCGCGGCGCTGTCCGGCCGTCACGAATGCCTGATCGACGGCCGTGGGCTGCAGGTCTTCCCGCGTCTGGAGGCGCTGTACAGTCATCCCAGCCAGTATGGCAACGACAGCCCGGGGCGGGTCAGCAGCGGCGTACCGTCGCTGGATGCGATGCTCGATGGTGGCCTGGCCAGCGGTTCGGTCAGCCTGTTGATGGGGCCTTCGGGCGTTGGCAAGACGTCCCTCGGGCTGGCCTTCCTCGGCGCCTCCACCCCCAGCGCACCAGGCCTGTATTTCGGCTTCTACGAAACCCCGGCGCGTTTGCGCCTGAAGGCTGCCTCGCTGGGTTTCGACTTTGCCGCACTGGAGCACCAGGGCGCCTTGTCGCTGTGCTGGCAACCCACTACCGAGGGCTTGCTGGATGAGGTCGGCGCTCGTCTGCTGGCGCAGGTCGAGGCTCACGGCAGCAAGCGCGTGCTGATCGATAGCCTGGGCGCCTTCAGCCGCCTGGCGGTCGAGCCGACGCGGCTCAATGGCTTTTTCCGTGCCTTGGCTGGCGAGCTGCGCGCGCGTGACGTCAGCGTGATGTTGACCTGGGAAATGCGCGACCTGTTCGGCGCGGAAATCACTGCGCCGGCGCCGGACCTGTCGGGCCTGGTCGACAACCTCATGCTGATGCGTTTCGTCGAACTGGACTCGCAGCTGCGGCGCCTGCTGTCGATCCTCAAGGTGCGCGACAGTCACCACGATCCGGCCCTGCACGACCTGCAGATCGGGCCGGGCGGCATCACCCTGACGCGGGCGTTCGAAGGCGCCTGCGGGGTGTTGTCGGGCACCCCGATGCCGCAGGGCAGTGGTTGACGATTGCCCATGAACACCATCCTGGTCGTCGATGACGAATACCTGATCGCCGATATCCTCGGCTTCGCCCTGGAGGACGCCGGGTACCTGGTGGAAAAGGCCAGCAATGGGCGCAAGGCCCTGGAGGCATTGCAGGACAAACGCGTGCAACTGGTGATCACCGACTACATGATGCCGGTGCTCAATGGCGAGGAACTGGTGCGGGCGATTCGCGAGGAACTGCAACTGGCGGACCTACCGGTGATCCTGATGAGCGGCGCCCAGGCAAGTCAGGGCCTGGTCTGCCCGCAATGGTTCGCGGCCGTTTTCGACAAACCGTTCGACATCGACAGGATGATCGCCAAGGTGCGTGAGCTGCTTGGCGCTTGAGGCGCAGAGCTGCGCCTGAGCGGGAACGGGCAAGCAAGCGCATCCGTGCGGCTTGAGGGTGAACGATCAATTCTGCTCTTCGTTGCCTTTTTCCGGGGCTGGGTTGCCAGCCTGGATGCGTTTGAAGATTTCCTCACGGTGAACCTGGACATCCTTTGGTGCATCGATGCCAATTCTCACCTGCATCCCTTTGACTCCCAGAATGGTGACTTTGATGTCATCGTTGATGACGATACTTTCGCCAACCTTACGGGTGAGTATCAGCATGTAGTTCTCCTTGGTGGGGTAAAAGTCCGTCGAGCCAGATGCCACGGCGGCGGGAGCCTGTCCCTCTTCCTTCTCATTAAAGACGCTTTCGGCCCAGAGTAATTCCCCGAACGCATAAAATCTGTTGAAGGTCTTCACTTGCAGGCGCCGATGTAAAGCCTGAATGGCGTGTCGGCGAAGGTGCTCGCTGGCAAGAATAGGGCGCTTCGTGGCAGATGGGAAATTTCTCTGCATGATGGCCAGGATAGGCCTGCTCAATCGCCCGTGAGCGCCTCCTGCGCCTGCAGGAACAGCAGCAACGCCACTTCTTCCGCTTGCAGGCCTTTGCGGCTTCTGTGCCTGGGCAATTCGGCCAACCGGCCGAGTTGGTAATGCTCGAGCACAGCGGGGTGGATATAGCAGCGCCGGCACACCGCCGGGGTGTTGCCCAGGCGCTGGGCGACCTGGCGGACGATGGCCGTGAGCTGGCGCTTGGCTTCGCTTTCCGGCTCCCAGGCCAATGGTCGCAGCAGGCTCAGGGCCAGGCTGCTGCCGGCCCAGGTGCGGTAGTCCTTGGCGGTGAAATCGGCGCCGGTCAGTTGCTGGAGAAACTGGTTGACCTCGCTGGAGCCGACGCTATGCCGTTGGCCATTTTCGTCCAGGTACTGGAACAGCGCCTGCCCGGGCAGCTCCATGCAACGCTTGAGCAGGTTCGCCAGGCGCCGGTCGCGCAGGGTGACGTCATGCTCCACGCCGCGTTTACCACGAAACTGGAAGCGCACCGTGCTGCCCTGGACCTTGACGTGGCGGTTGCGCAGGGTGGTCAGGCCATACGACTTGTTGTCGCGCAGGTATTGCGGGTTGCCGATGCGGATCAGCGTGTTGTCGAGCAGGCATACCACCAGGGCCATGACTTTTTCCCGATCCAGCCCTGGCCGCGCCAGGTGCAGGTCGAGCTGCGCGCGCAGCTTGGGCAGTGCCTGGGCGAAGGCCAACATCCGCCCATACTTGTGCTGGTCGCGCAGGCTGCGCCATTCGGCGTGGTAGCGGTATTGCTTGCGCCCGCGGGCGTCACGGCCGGTGGCTTGCAGGTGGCCCTGCGGGTCGGCGCAGATCCACACATCGGTATAGGCCGGCGGGATCACCAGCGCAGCGATGCGGGCCAACGTGTCTGGGTCGCGTACCCGCTCGCCGGCGGGGTCCAGGTAGATGAAGCGGTCGCGCCAGCGCTTGCGGGTCAGGCCTGGCTGGCTGTCGTCGACATAATGCAGGGTACGGGGCAGTGGGCAGTCGAGCATGGACGCGTTCCGTCGAGCGGGTATTGCTCAATGGACAGCGCGCTCAGCCCAACAGTGCCACCGACTTGATCTGCGCCCACAGCGCCTGGCCCGGGTGCAGCCCCAGCTGGTCCGCCGAGTAGCGGGTGATGCGCGCCAGCAGGGCGTTGCCACCGGCATCCAGGCTCACCAGCACATGCGCCGGGTTGTCCGCCGGGCGGCTCTCGCGCACGCGCACCGGCAGGCGGTTGAGGATGCTCGAGGCGCTGTCGGCCGCCAGCGCCAGGCTGACATCGCGGGCCTGGACCTTGATGCGCAGGGTGCTGCCCATGCTGTGCGCCGGATGGGCGATGCGCAGCAATGGGCCTTCGCTGCCGGGCAGGCGCAGGTCAAGCAGGTCGTAGTGGGGGTCATGGCCGACCACCATGCCGTCGAACACCACCCCGGCGTCATCGCCCTGGGCCAGCGACAGGTCCAGGCGCGCCAGGGTCGCGGCGATCGGCCCGCTGGCGGTGGCCCGGCCGTGCTCCAGCAGCACCAGGTGATCGGCCAGGCGGGCAACTTCGTCCTGGGCATGGCTGACGTACACCACCGGGATGTCCAGTTCGTCGTGCAGGCGCTCCAGGTAAGGCAGGATCTCGCGCTTGCGCGGCCCGTCGAGCGCGGCCAGTGGTTCGTCCATCAGCAGCAGCCGCGGGCTGCTCAACAGCGCGCGGGCAATGCCGACCCGTTGCGCCTCGCCACCGGACAAGGTGCCCGGCTTGCGCTCCAGCAGGTGGCCGATGCCCAGCAGCTCGCCGGCTTGTTCCAGGCTGACCTTGCGCTGGCTGGCTGGCACTCGGCGCCAGCCAAACTCCAGGTTGCCGCGCACCGAAAGGTGCGGGAACAGGCTGGCCTCCTGGAACACGTAGCCCACGGGGCGCAGGTGCGGGGCCACGAAGTGGCTGCGGGCACTGTCTTCCCAGACCTCGCCGTTGACCTCGATGTAGGCGCTGGCGGCCCGCTCCAGGCCGGCCAGGCAGCGCAGGCAGGAAGTCTTGCCCGAGCCGGAATGGCCGAACAGCGCGCTGATGCCGCGCCCCGGCAACTGCAGGTCGACATCCAGCTTGAAGTCGGCGCGCAGCAACTGCAGGCGCGCCACGATCGATGCGGTCATATCAGCTCCAGCCCGCCTTGCCGCGGCGCCCCGCGTACAACATCAGCAGCACCAGGAAGGAGAACACCAGCATGGCCCCGGCCAGCCAGTGGGCCTGGGCATATTCCATGGCCTCGACGTGATCGAAGATCTGCACCGAGACCACACGGGTCTTGTCGGGGATGTTGCCGCCGATCATCAGCACCACGCCGAACTCGCCCACGGTGTGGGCGAAGCCGAGGATGCTGGCGGTGACGAAGCCCGGACGGGCCAGTGGCAGCACCACATGGACGAAGGTGTCCCACGGGCTGGCGCGCAGAGTAGCGGCCACCTCCAGCGGGCGCTGGCCGATGGCGCCGAAGGCGTTCTGCAGTGGCTGCACCACGAATGGCATCGAGTACACCGTCGAGCCGATCACCAGGCCGGTGAAACTGAACACCACGGTGCCCAGTCCCAGCGCCTGGGTGGCCTGGCCCAACCAGCCGTGGGGGCCCAGGGCGATCAGCAGGTAGAAACCGATCACCGTTGGCGGCAGTACCAGCGGCAACGCCACCACAGCCCCCACCGGCCCGCGCAGCCACGAGCGTGTGCGCGCCAGCCACCAGGCGATGGGGGTGCCCAGTACCAGCAGGATCAGGGTGGTCAGGCTGGCCAACTTGATGGTCAGCCAGACCGCCCCCAGGTCACTGGCGTCGAGCGGCATCAGAGCTCATAGCCGAACGACTTGATCACCGCGGCGGCTTTAGGCCCCTTGAGGTACTCGACCAGGGCCTTGGCTGCGGCGCTGTCCTTGCCTTTGTTGAGGATCACGGCGTCCTGGCGGATCGGCTCGTGCATGTTGGCCGGGACGATCCAGGCCGAGCCGCTCTGTACCTTGCCGTCCTTGTAGATCTGCGACAGGGCGACGAAGCCCAGCTCGGCGTTGCCGGTGGAAACGAACTGGTAGGCTTGGGTGATGTTCTGGCCTTCGACGATCTTGGCCTTGGTGGCGTCGGTCAGGCCGAGCTTGGCCAATACCTGGGTAGCGGCCAGGCCGTAGGGCGCGGCTTTCGGGTTGGCGATGGAAAGGTGCTGGAATTCATTCTTCTTCAGTACTTCGCCCTTGTCGTCGACATAGCCGTCCTTGGCCGACCACAGGGCCAGGGTGCCGATGGCGTAGGTGAAGCGCGAGCCGGGGACGATTTCCTTTTCCGCTTCGAGCTTGGCCGGGGTGCTGTCGTCGGCCGCGAGGAACACCTCGAACGGCGCGCCGTTCTTGATCTGCGCGTAGAACTGCCCGGTGGCGCCGTAGGCAGCGACCAGCTTGTGTCCGGTGTCTTTCTCGAAGTCCTTGGCGATGGCCTGGATCGGCGCTGTAAAGTTGGCGGCGACCGCTACCTGGACTTCATCGGCCCAGGCGCTGTTGACGGAAAGTAGGCTGGCCAGGGCGGTTGCGGCCAGGTGGGTCAGGCGGATACGCATGAAGACAGCTCCTTGGGGGTTATCGTTATAGTCTGAACTATATAGCGATAGGCCATTCGTCGGGAAGGGGTAGGCGAGGGCTGGTGGGGATGTGGCGTGGGGGGGGGGGGGGGGGGGGGGGGGGGGGGGGGGGGGGGGGGGGGGGG
>NZ_JACVVE010000077.1 GCF_016648105.1 Pseudomonas sp. S31
GCCGCCACGGGCTCAACAACCCGCTGCATGGGCCCGGGGCCGCGTTGCGGCCCCGAGATAGCGATGGCGCTGCAGGATGGCAGGGCACGCGTGGAAATTGCAGAAACGAAACAGGCCGCATATAGCGGCCTGTTTCGTCATGCATCCAGCACTCAGTAGCGGGTGATATCCGCGCTGCCTTCGAGCTGCTTGCGGTACGCGGCGAAGTCTTGCTGGCCAGCACGCGAAGCGAGGTAGCGACGGATCTGCTGCTTCTCTTCGTCAGTGGCCGCAGCGCCTTCGTTGACGCCCTTGAGCTGCAACACGACCAGGCTGCCATCGGCCAGGACCACGCTGCCGTAGACCGGCTTGTCCTTGGCTTCTGGCTTGGCCAGGCGGAACAGCGCCTGCAGCTCGGCCGGGTCGATGCCGTCCTGGCCACGGGTGACCGCTTCGGCAGGCTTCCAGACCTGGCCTTCGTAGGCCTCGGCACCCGCGATGGAGCCGTCGCGCAGGCCGGCGATCAGCTTGTCGGCCTTGGCCTTGAGCTCGGCGGTGGCTTTCTCCTTGGCCAGGTGATCGGCGATGTTGCCGGCCACGGCTTCCAGGGCCAGCTGTGCAGGCTTGCGGTGCTCCTTGACGCGCAGCACCACGGTGGTTTCCGGGTCCAGCTCGATGGCGGTGCTGTTGGCACCCTCTTCCAGCACTTCCTCGGAGAACGCCGCCTGTACCACCTGGCGGTTGGCGGTGATGCCGTCGCCACCTTCGCGGCCGAACGCTGCCGAGGTCTGCACCTTGAGGTTCAGGTCCTGGGCTGGCTGGGCCAGGTCGGAAGCCTCGTAGGCGGCGTCCTGCAGTTGCTTGCTGGCATCCACGTAGCGCTGCTCGACCAGCGGCGTCTTCAGGTCACGAACCAGCTTGTCCTTCAGGCTGGCGAAGCTCGGCACCTCTGGCGCCTCGACCCCCAGCAGCTTGATCAGGTGATAGCCGTATTCGGTACGCACCGGCTCCGATACCTGCCCCTTGCCGAGCTTGTACAGCGCGGTTTCGAAGGCCGGATCGTATACGCCCGGGCCGGCGAAGCCGAGGTCACCCCCGGTGCTCGCCGAACCTGGGTCCTGGGAGAACTCCTTGGCCAGCGCGGCGAAGTCCTCGCCCTTGGCCAGGCGCTGCTGCACTTGCTCGATGCGGGCCTTGGCCTGGGCATCGGTGACCTTGTCGTTGACCTCGATGAGGATGTGCGCGGCGTGACGCTGCTCGGCGAGGTTGGCGATTTCCTTCTCGTACTGCGCCTTGAGCTCTTCGTCGCTGACCTTGACCTGGTCGAAGAACGCCGACTTCTTGAGCTCGACGTAGTCGATGACCACCTGGTCGGGGCTCATGAATTCCTTGGCGTGCTGGTCGTAGTGCGCCTTGATCTCTTCATCGCTGATCTTGATCGCGGCCGGGTTGGCCTTGAAGGTCAGGGAGGCGAAGTCACGGGTTTGTTTTTCCAGGCGGGCGAAGGCGTCCACCTGCTGGTCGGTGACGAAGCTGCTGCCGGCGATCCCGGTGCGCAGTTGGCCGATGAGCATCTCTTCGGCCAGCATGGCGCGGAATTGCATGCGGCTGTAGCCCATCTGGCGGATGACCTGATCGAAGCGGTCGGCGCTGAACTTGCCGTCCACCTGGAATTCCGGCGTCTGCAAGATCACCTGGTCAAGCGCGGCCTCGGAGAAGGCGAACTTGGCGTCGGCGGCCCCCTGCAGCAGCAGCTTGCGGTCGATCAGCCCCTTGAGCGCCGCTTCGCGCAGCATTTTCTCATCCAGCATGGCCGGGTCGAAATCCTTGCCCAGCTGTTGCATGAGCTGGCGACGCTGCATGTCGGAGGCCTGGCTCAGCTCGTTCTGGCTGATGGTTTCGCCGTTCACCTTGGCGGCGTCCTGGCTATGGGTGGCGGCCTGGAAAATGGCCTCGAAGCCGGTCAACGCCATCAGCATGACGATGAGGCCGATGATGGTCTTGGCAATCCAACCTTGTGAATTGTCCCTGATATTTTGCAGCATGCGTCCCCCAGAAACGGCTGTACCACTGCGTCGACAACCGCGGAGCGTGGGTAGAATCCTGATAAAAGAAAGGCGCATCCGAGGATGCGCCTTTTCTTAGCAAACGTGTCAGGCGGGAACGTTTGCGCCCCGCCATCAGCGTGCTCGGACCTGGCCAGGCCGGGTCCGGCCGAAAGACGACTTAGTTGACGGCGTCTTTCAGGCCTTTGCCAGCCTTGAAGCCTGGAACCTTGGCAGCGGCGATCTTGATGGCCTTGCCGGTTTGTGGGTTACGGCCGGTGCGCTCGGCGCGCTCCTTGACCGAGAAGGTACCGAAGCCAACCAGAACGACGTCGTCGCCTGCTTTCAGGGCACCGGTCACGGAGTCAATGACTGCGTCCAGCGCACGGCCGGCTACAGCTTTCGGGATGTCTGCAGATGCGGCGATAGCGTCAATCAGTTCCGACTTGTTCACTCTAAGTCCCCTTATATCTCTATTGAGTTTGTTTCTAAGTATGTAATGAAAAGCTTATGAAGCGTGCGCTGAGTGGCTTACTGACAATAGCGTGCCGCTTTATAGCAAGGCGTCGAAAAAACTGTCAAGGAAAGCCCCCCAGCCAAAAACTACTAATGCGTGCTGATTCTTTCCTTAGCATCGCCGTCGCGCTTTTCATCTTTCGCGACAATCTCAGGAGCCACATCTGGCAAGGGCTCCGGGGCGTATTGCAGCGCAATTTGGAGGACTTCGTCAATCCATTTGACCGGTTTGATCTGAAGATCCTGTTTGATATTTTCCGGAATTTCCTTCAGATCGCGAACATTCTCCTCGGGAATGATCACCGTCTTGATCCCACCCCGGTGCGCCGCCAGCAGTTTTTCCTTCAACCCACCGATGGCCAATACCTGGCCACGCAGGGTGATTTCGCCGGTCATGGCCACGTCGGCGCGTACCGGAATCTGGGTCAGGGCCGACACCAGCGCGGTGCACATGCCGATACCGGCACTCGGGCCGTCCTTCGGCGTAGCGCCTTCGGGCATGTGGATGTGCACGTCGTGCTTCTCGTGAAAATCAGCGGCGATGCCCAGGCTGCGGGCACGGCTGCGGACCACGGTTTGCGCGGCGGTGATCGACTCGACCATGACGTCGCCGAGCGAGCCGGTCTTGATCAACTGGCCCTTGCCGGGGATGACCACGGCCTCGATGGTCAGCAGCTCACCGCCGACCTGAGTCCAGGCAAGCCCGGTGACCTGGCCGATCTGGTCCTGCGACTCGGCCAGGCCGTAGCGGAACTTGCGCACGCCCAGCAGGTGCTCGAGCTGCTCGCCAGTGACCTTGACCCGCACCTGCTTGTGCCCGGTGTGCTCCTTGACCACTTTGCGGCAGACCTTGGCGATCTGGCGCTCCAGGCCACGCACGCCGGCTTCGCGGGTGTAGTAGCGGATGATGTCGCGGATGGCCGAGACATCGATCTCGAGCTCTTCCGTCTTCAAGCCGTTGGCCTTGACCTGCTTGGGCGTCAGGTACTTGACCGCGATGTTGATCTTCTCGTCCTCGGTGTAGCCTGGCAGGCGGATGACTTCCATCCGGTCCAGCAACGCCGGCGGGATGTTCATCGAGTTCGAGGTGCACAGGAACATCACGTCCGAGAGGTCGTAGTCGACTTCCAGGTAATGGTCGTTGAAGTTGTGGTTCTGCTCGGGGTCGAGCACCTCCAGCAGCGCCGAGGCCGGGTCGCCACGCATGTCGCTGCCCATCTTGTCGATCTCGTCGAGCAGGAACAGCGGGTTGCGTACGCCCACCTTGGTCATCTTCTGGATCAGCCGGCCCGGCATCGAGCCGATGTAGGTGCGGCGGTGGCCACGGATCTCGGCCTCGTCACGCACGCCCCCCAGGGCCATGCGCACGAACTTGCGGTTGGTGGCGGCGGCGATCGACTCGGCCAGCGAGGTCTTGCCGACGCCAGGCGGGCCGACCAGGCACAACACCGGGCCACGGATCTTCTTCACGCGCTTCTGTACGGCAAGGTACTCGAGGATGCGTTCCTTGACCTCTTCCAGGCCGTAGTGGTCGGCATCGAGGATTTCCTCGGCCTTGGCCAGGTCCAGGCGGACCTTGCTCTGGGCCTTCCAAGGCACCTGCACGAGCCAGTCGAGGTAGGTACGGACCACGGTGGCCTCAGCCGACATCGGCGACATCTGCTTGAGCTTGTTCAGCTCGGCCTGGGCCTTGGCCAGGGCATCCTTGGGCAGACCCGCTGCGTCGATGCGCTTTTTCAGCTCTTCGACTTCGTTGTGGCCTTCGTCGCCATCGCCGAGTTCCTTCTGAATGGCCTTCATCTGCTCATTCAGGTAGTACTCGCGCTGGCTGCGCTCCATTTGCTTCTTGACCCGACCGCGAATGCGCTTCTCGACCTGCAGCAAGTCGATTTCGGCATCCAGCAGCGCCAACACGTGCTCGACACGCGCCGCCAGGTCGACGATCTCGAGGATTTCCTGCTTCTGCTCGATCTTCAGGGCCATGTGCGCGGCCATGGTGTCGACCAGGCGCCCAGGCTCCTCGATGCTGTTGAGCGACGACAGGACCTCGGCTGGCACCTTCTTGCCCAGCTGGACGTACTGCTCGAACTGCGACAACAGGGTGCGCACGAAGACTTCCGACTCGCGCTCGGCGGCGTCGGTCTCATCGATCAGGGAAACTTCGGCACGGATGTGCCCATCCACTTCGTTGAAGCGCTCGACCGCGCCACGCTGCTCGCCCTCTACCAGCACCTTGACGGTGCCATCGGGCAGCTTGAGCAGTTGCAGCACGGTGGCGACGGTACCGACACGGTACAGGGCATCTTCGCCCGGGTCGTCGTCGGCTGGGTTCTTCTGGGCCAGCAGGAGAATCTGCTTCTCGCCCGTCATCGCCGCCTCAAGGGCCTCGATGGACTTTTCGCGCCCCACGAACAGCGGGATGACCATGTGCGGATAGACGACGACGTCGCGCAATGGCAAAAGAGGCAAGTCGAGGGTGGTCTTCATGATTTCGCCTCTACAGCGGCCTTGTGGCCGGAAACCGTTGGAAATGTTGCTTGGAGCTAATGTGGGGGCACGCCTGGGAAATTACAAGCGCTAGTGCAGGAAAAGCAAAAAGGGGCCGCAGGCCCCTTCTTGTTGTTGACTGCCAGGCGCACCGACTCAGGCGTCGGGGGCAGCCTTGGCTTGCGGCTCGCTGTTTTCGTAGATCAACAGCGGCTGCGAGGTGCCATCGATGACGCTCTCGTCGATCACCACCTTGCTGACATCCTTCTGCGAAGGAATCTCGTACATGGTGTCGAGCAGCACGCCTTCGAGGATCGAACGCAGGCCACGGGCGCCAGTCTTGCGCTCCAGGGCCTTGCGGGCAACGGCCTTGAGCGCATCGCTGCGGAACTCGAGGTCGACGCTTTCCATCTCGAACAGCTTAGCGTATTGCTTGGTCAGGGCGTTCTTCGGCTCGGTGAGGATCTGCATCAATGCAGCCTCATCCAGCTCGTCGAGGGTCGCCAGTACCGGCAGGCGGCCAACGAACTCGGGGATCAGGCCAAACTTCACCAGATCGTCCGGCTCGACCTCACGCAGGGACTCGCCGACCTTCTTGCCCTCTTCCTTGCTGCGCACTTCGGCGCCAAAACCGATGCCACCCTTGGTGGAGCGGTTCTGGATGACCTTTTCCAGGCCCGAGAACGCACCACCGCAGATGAACAGGATGTTGCGGGTATCGACCTGCAGGAACTCCTGTTGCGGGTGCTTGCGCCCCCCTTGCGGCGGAACGGAGGCCACGGTGCCTTCGATCAGCTTCAGCAATGCCTGCTGCACGCCCTCGCCCGAGACGTCACGGGTGATGGACGGGTTGTCCGACTTGCGCGAGATCTTGTCGATCTCGTCGATGTAGACGATGCCCATCTGGGCCTTTTCCACGTCGTAGTCGCACTTCTGCAACAGCTTCTGAATGATGTTCTCGACGTCCTCACCCACGTAACCGGCTTCGGTCAGGGTGGTGGCGTCGGCGATGGTGAACGGTACGTTCAACAGGCGCGCAAGGGTTTCGGCGAGCAGGGTCTTACCCGAGCCGGTCGGCCCGATGAGCAGGATGTTGCTCTTGCCGAGTTCGACCTCGTCACCCTTCTTGTCACGCTGGTTCAGGCGCTTGTAGTGGTTGTACACCGCTACGGACAGCACCTTCTTGGCACGCTCCTGACCAATGACGTACGAGTCAAGGATGCCGCTGATTTCTTTCGGCGAAGGTAGTTTGTGCGCGCTGCTCTCGGCCTGGGCTTCCTGCACCTCCTCGCGGATGATGTCATTGCACAGGTCGACGCACTCGTCGCAGATAAATACCGAGGGCCCGGCAATCAATTTGCGCACTTCGTGCTGGCTTTTGCCGCAGAAGGAGCAATAGAGCAATTTGCCGCTGTCCTCGCCGTTACGGGTGTCAGTCATTCGATCGATCCAATCCGGTAGGCTTGCAACACAAGATGAAGGCAATTGCGGGCTTTTTCAAGTCCGCAGGTAGGCGCTTTCGGCGCCCACCTGCTCTGGCCCCTGGGTTCAGGAGGCCAGTTGCCGCTTGTCGTAGACCGAGTCGATCAGGCCGTACTCGGCCGCGCGCGAGGCGCTCATGAAGTTGTCACGTTCGGTGTCGCGCTTGATGGTCTCGAGGTCCTGGCCGGTGTGATAGGCCAGCAGCTCGTTCAGGCGTGCCTTGATATTGAGGATTTCCTGGGCGTGGATCTCGATATCGGTGGCCTGACCCTGGAAACCGCCCAGAGGCTGGTGGATCATCACGCGCGAGTTCGGCAGGCAGTGACGCTTGCCCTTGGCCCCGGCAGCCAGCAGGAAGGCGCCCATGCTGCAGGCCTGGCCGATGCAGATGGTCGACACGTCCGGCTTGATGAACTGCATGGTGTCGTAGATCGACATGCCAGCAGTGACCGAGCCGCCTGGGGAGTTGATGTACAGATGGATATCCTTGTCCGGGTTTTCCGCCTCGAGGAACAAGAGCTGCGCCACGACCAGGTTGGCCATGTAGTCCTCTACGGGACCCACCAGGAAGATCACACGCTCCTTCAACAGGCGCGAGTAGATGTCGTAGGCGCGTTCGCCACGGGCGGACTGCTCGATAACCATCGGGACCAGACCGCCTGCGGCCTGGATGTCAGAGCTCTGCTGAATATAAGAATTGCGGGACATGTCCTGCGCTCACTCCCAAATAGTCATGGCTTGATAACGCACAAGCCAGCGCGAAGGCTGGCTTGTGGGGGCTTCCTACGAAAGAACCGTATTACTCAGCTTCGGCTGGGGCCTGTGCTGGTTTTACCGCTTCTTCGTACGAGACCGACTTGTCGGTCACAGTAGCTTTCTGCAGAACAGTATCTACAACTTGCTCTTCCAGCACAACCGAACGCACTTCGTTCAGTTGCTGGTCGTTCTTGTAGTACCAGGCGATGACCTGCTCAGGCTCTTGGTAGGCCGAAGCCATTTCCTCGATCATTTCGCGAACCTTGGCGTCGTCTGGCTTCAGCTCGAACTGCTTGACCACTTCGGCGACGATCAGGCCCAGCACCACGCGGCGCTTGGCTTGCTCTTCGAACAGCTCGGCCGGCAGTTGCTCAGGCTTGATGTTGCCACCGAATTGCTGAACAGCCTGCACGCGCAGACGGTTGACTTCGTTCTCCAGCAGGGCCTTCGGCACTTCGATCGGGTTGGCGGCCAGCAGACCGTCCATGACCTGGTTCTTGACCTTGGTCTTGATGGCCTGGCGCAGTTCACGCTCCATGTTCTTGCGCACTTCGGTGCGGAAGCCTTCCAGGGTCGATTCCTTGATGCCGAACTGGGCGAAGAAGGCTTCGTTCAGCTCTGGCAGCTCAGGGGCGGCGACGCTGTTCACGGTGATGGTGAACTCGGCAGCCTTGCCGGCCAGGTCGAGGTTCTGGTAATCCTCTGGGAAGGTCACGTTGACAACGCGCTCTTCGCCCGCCTTGGCGCCCACCAGGCCATCTTCGAAGCCTGGGATCATGCGGCCCGAGCCCAGCACCAGCTGGGTGCCCTTGGCCGAACCACCGGCGAAGGCTTCACCGTCGATCTTGCCGACGAAGTCGATGTTGACCTGGTCGTCGTTCTGCGCGGCGCGCTCGACGTTTTCGAAGCGCACGTTCTGCTTGCGCAGCACTTCCAGCATGTTGTCCAGGTCGGCGTCGGCCACTTCGGCGCTCAGGCGCTCGACGTTGATCGACTCCAGGCCGGCAACGGTGAACTCAGGGAACACTTCGAAGATGGCGACGAATTCCAGGTCCTTGCCCTTTTCGAAGGACTTCGGCTCGACGGCAGGAGCGCCAGCCGGGTTCAGCTTCTGCTCGACGATGGCTTCGTAGAAGGAAGCCTGGACCAGGTCACCGAAAGCCTCTTGGCGAGCATCGGCTTCGAAACGCTGACGAATCACGCTCATCGGCACCTTGCCTGGGCGGAAGCCCGCGACCTTGGCGCGCTTGGCAGTCTGCTGCAGACGCTTGTTGACTTCGTTCTCGACGCGCTCGGCCGGAACGGCGATGGTCATGCGGCGCTCGAGAGCGGAAGTGTTTTCAACAGAAACTTGCATGGATATTCCTCGTTGCACAGACGTTAGCCGGCGATAGCCCGACTCCAGAATCAAGGGCCAACATTCTAGTGAGTCACGCACCAGAAGTCACCCCACCCGGGACGACGGGAAACCACGCCGGTCGATTAACTTGCAAGACCCGCGCACCAGCGCAACGGGCTTCTTTATATACAAGGGTCGCGCGCGCCTCTTCGAGTGCGCGCTACCGCAATAACTTGTCAAACAACTGCCAGGACGACTTCACCCCTACTGTGGGTCGATTTCGTTGAACTGGCAGTACTCTTCCCACTCCATACCCAGTGCCTCGGCCACCTCGCGGTGGGTCTCCAGGCGCATGGCCTGAAGCTGCTCCGGGCTTTCGGCGATCAGTTGCAGCGCCAGCTCCCAGGGCTGCAAGCCCTGCTCCTCGGCGGCATCCTCGAACGCCCACTCGATCTGCTGGGCCTGCTCCCGCTCATCCAGCTCGCGAATTTCCTCGAGCAGTTGCGGATTGGCTTCGGCGAAGCGCTGCAGCGCCAGAGCCTGACGGTCTTCTTTTGCAATCATGTTCGACTCATCCTCTGCCGGCCACGCTTCGCCAACCCTTGGGCCGGCATTTCAACCGGCTGAAATCTATCAGCTTTTATTGGGATGCCACCAGCGGATTGCAAGGGGCAGATCAACCAAACCACAGCGCCAAAACAAAAAGGCGCCCGGTCTCACGACCAAGGCGCCTTCGAAAATATGGGGTGGACGATGGGAATCGAACCCACGACAACTGGAATCACAATC
>NZ_JACVVE010000078.1 GCF_016648105.1 Pseudomonas sp. S31
GGGCAAGCCCGCTCCCACAGGGTTTGTGGGAGCGGGCTTGCCCCGCGAAGAGGCCGGTACAGGCTTACGCCGGCGCCGAACTACGGATCAGGTGGTCGAACGCCGCCAGCGATGCCTTGGCGCCCTCGCCCACGGCGATGACGATCTGCTTGTACGGCACCGTGGTCACGTCACCCGCGGCGAACACGCCCGGTACGCTGGTCTGGCCCTTGGCGTCGACGATGATCTCGCCACGCGGCGACAATTCGACAGTCCCTTTCAGCCAGTCGGTGTTCGGCAGCAGGCCGATCTGCACGAAGATGCCTTCCAGTGCCAGGTCGTGCACCTCGTCAGTGCTGCGGTCCTTGTAGCGCAGGCCGGTGACCTTCTCGCCATTGCCGACCACTTCGGTGGTCAAGGCACTGGTGATCACTTTCACGTTTGGCAAGCTGTGCAGCTTGCGTTGCAACACCGCATCGGCACGCAGTTGGCTGTCGAACTCGATCAGCGTCACCTGGGCGACGATGCCGGCCAGGTCGATGGCCGCTTCCACACCCGAGTTGCCGCCGCCGATCACCGCCACGCGCTTGCCCTTGAACAGCGGGCCGTCGCAGTGTGGGCAGTAGGCCACGCCACGGGCACGGTATTCCTGCTCGCCCGGCACGTTCATTTCGCGCCAGCGGGCACCGGTGGCGAGGATCACGGTCTTGGCCTTGAGCGAGGCACCGCCGGCCAGGCGCACTTCATGCAGGCCGCCATCGGTGGCCGGGATCAGCGCTTCGCCACGCTGCAGGTTCATGATGTCGACGTCGTATTGCTTGACGTGCTCTTCCAGCGCCGTGGCCAGCTTCGGCCCTTCGGTTTCCTGCACCGAGATGAAGTTCTCGATGGCCAGGGTATCGAGCACCTGGCCGCCGAAACGCTCGGCAGCGACACCGGTGCGGATGCCTTTACGGGCGGCGTAGATGGCTGCTGCAGCGCCGGCTGGGCCACCGCCGACCACCAGTACGTCGAAGGCGTCCTTGGCGTTGATCTTCTCGGCCTGGCGGGCACCGGCATTGGTGTCGATCTTGCCGAGGATTTCTTCCAGGCCCATGCGGCCCTGGCCGAACACTTCACCGTTGAGGTAGATGCTCGGTACCGCCATGACCTTGCGCGATTCGACTTCATCCTGGAACAGCGCACCATCGATCGCCACATGACGCACGTTGGGGTTGAGCACCGCCATCAGGTTCAGCGCCTGGACCACGTCCGGGCAGTTCTGGCACGACAGCGAGAAGTAGGTTTCGAAGGTGAATTCACCTTGCAGCGCCTGGATCTGCTCGATCACTTCGGCACTGGCCTTGGACGGGTGGCCGCCGACTTGCAGCAGTGCCAGCACCAGGGAGGTGAATTCGTGGCCCATGGGGATGCCGGCGAAGCGCAGGCTGATGTCAGCTCCCGGGCGATTGAGCGAGAACGAAGGACGACGGGTGTCGGTACCGTCCGCGCTCAAGGTAATCAGGTTCGACAGGCCGGCGATTTCTACCAGCAGGTCGTGCAATTCGCGGGATTTCGCGCCGTCGTCGAGGGAAGCAACGATCTCGATCGGCTGGGTGACCCGCTCCAGGTAGGTTTTCAGTTGCGATTTAAGCGTGGCGTCCAACATACGGGCGATTCCTTTTCAAGACTTTCAAAACTCGGATACAAAAACGCCCAGGCGAGATCGCCCGGGCGTTTTTACGGGGCGGTAGTTACTTCAGCTTTGGCGGCTGGCTACCGCCCGCGACTGGCGCATGATTTAGATCTTGCCGACCAGGTCCAGCGATGGAGCCAGAGTGGCTTCGCCTTCTTTCCACTTGGCCGGGCAGACTTCACCTGGGTGAGCGGCGACGTACTGGGCAGCTTTCACCTTGCGCAGCAGCTCGGCTGCGTCACGGCCAACACCACCGTCGTTCAGTTCGACGATCTTGATCTGGCCTTCCGGGTTGATCACGAAGGTACCGCGATCGGCCAGGCCGGCTTCTTCGATCAGCACGTCGAAGTTGCGCGAGATGATGTGGGTCGGGTCACCGATCAGCGGGTATTCGATCTTGCCGATGGTTTCCGAGGTGTCGTGCCAGGCTTTGTGGGTGAAGTGGGTGTCGGTCGACACACCGTAGATTTCCACGCCCAGCTTCTGGAACTCGGCGTAGTTGTCGGCGAGGTCGCCCAGTTCGGTCGGGCAGACGAAGGTGAAGTCGGCTGGGTAGAAGAACACGACAGACCACTTGCCCTTCAGGTCGGCTTCGCTTACCTGAACGAATTCGCCTTTGTGGTAGGCGGTGGCGTTGAACGGTTTGACTTGGCTGTTGATGATTGGCATGAGAGACGCTCCTTCATGGGGTTGGAATCAGTTGATGGAGAGAATCCTAACCGCTGGGCGTGACAAAGGCTCATTGGCAAAGCTGATGCTGATGATTGGTTTTGGCTATAACCGCGGTTTATTAATAGAAGGGAATGGGCTGAGCAAAGGATTGCGAGGATGTAGGAGCGGGTTTACCCGCGAACCATGCGCCGCGGCACATGGCACGGGCTTCGCCCGTGTTCGCGGGCAAGCCCGCTCCCACAGGGATGACGCAGGCCTATCAAATTATGAGCAAGACAGTTGCTCCCGAAAACTCAGCGGGTGACGGTACGCATCGTGACGAATTCTTCGGCGGCGGTCGGGTGCACGCCGATGGTTTCGTCGAACTGCTGCTTGGTGGCGCCAGCCTTGAGGGCGATGCCCAGGCCCTGGACGATCTCGCCAGCGTCGGGGCCGACCATGTGGCAGCCCAGCACCTTGTCGGTCTCGGCGTCCACCACCAGTTTCATCAGGGTCTTTTCCTGGATGTCGGTCAGGGTCAGCTTCATGGCGCGGAAGCGGCTCTCGAAGACCTGCACCTTGTGCCCGGCTTCCAGTGCCTGCTCTTCGCTCAGGCCCACGGTGCCGATCGGCGGCTGGCTGAACACCGCGGTGGGGATGTTCTGGTAATCCACTGGGCGGTACTGCTCGGGCTTGAACAGGCGCCGCGCCACGGCCATGCCTTCGGCCAGGGCCACCGGCGTGAGCTGCACGCGGCCGATGACATCGCCGATGGCGAGGATCGACGGCGCGGTGGTCTGGTACTGCGCGTCCACGCGGATGTAGCCGCGCTCGTCGAGCTCGACCCCGGTGTTCTCCAGGCCCAGGTTGTCCAGCATCGGCCGGCGCCCGGTGGCGTAGAACACACTCTCGGCGACCAGCTCGCGGCCGTCCTTGAGGGTAGCCTTGAGGCTGCCATCGTCGAGTTTGTCGATGCGCTGGATGTCGGCGTTGAACTGCAGGTCCAGGCCGCGTTTTTCCAGCTCTTCCTTGAGGTGGGTGCGCACCGAGCCATCGAAGCCGCGCAGGAACAGGTCGCCGCGGTACAGCAACGTGGTGTCCGCGCCCAGGCCCTGGAAGATGCCGGCGAACTCGACGGCGATGTAGCCGCCCCCCACCACCAGCACGCGGCGGGGCAGGTCCTTGAGGTAGAAGGCCTCGTTTGAGGTGATCGCCAGCTCCTTGCCGGGGATGTCCGGCACCTGCGGCCAGCCGCCCGTGGCGATGAGGATATGCTCGGCGCTGTAGCGCTGGCCGTCGACTTCGACTTCATTGGCGCCAGTGATGCGTGCATGGCCCTGCAGCAGGCTGACGCCGCTGTTGACCAGCAGGTTGCGGTAGATACCGTTGAGCCGCTCGATCTCGCGGTTCTTGTTGGCGATCAGGGTGCCCCAGTCGAAGTGGCCGTCTTCCAGGGTCCAGCCGAAACCTGCGGCCTGTTCCAGCTCGTCGGCCACATGGGCGCCGTACACCAGCAGTTTTTTCGGCACGCAGCCGACGTTGACGCAGGTGCCTCCCAGGTAGCGGCTCTCGGCCACCGCCACCTTGGCACCGAAGCCTGCGGCGAAGCGTGCGGCGCGCACGCCACCGGAACCGGCACCAATCACGAACAGATCAAAATCGTAGGCCATGTATTCAGTCTCCTAGGCAGCGGCCCAGCATAACGCACTGGGGCCGCTTTGCGGCCCTTCGCGGGACAAGCCCGCTCCTACAGGTACCGCGCGTATCCATGGATTTGCGCAAGACCTGTAGGAGCGGGCTTGTCCCGCGAAGGGCTGCAAAACAGCCCCAGTCACACCAGGCAACCGCTTACTTAGTAAGCCTTGCCAGCCTTGTAGTAGTTCTCGAAGCAGAAGTTGGTCGCGTCGATGTAGCCTTCGGCGCCACCGCAGTCGAAGCGCTTGCCCTTGAACTTGTAGGCAATCACGCAGCCGTTCTGCGCCTGCTGCATCAGGGCGTCGGTGATCTGGATCTCGCCACCCTTGCCTGGCTCGGTGTTGGCGATGATGTCGAAGATATCCGGAGTGAGGATATAGCGACCGATGATCGCCAGGTTCGACGGGGCGTCTTCAGGCTTGGGCTTCTCGACCATGTTGGTCACGCGGAAGATGTCGTCGCGGATCATGTCGCCAGCGATCACGCCGTACTTGTTGGTTTCCTGCGGGTCGACTTCCTGGATAGCGACGATCGAGCAGCGGAACTGGTTGTACAGTTTGACCATCTGGGTCAGTACGCCGTCACCCTCGGGGTTGACGCACAGGTCGTCGGCCAGCACCACGGCGAACGGCTCGTCGCCGATCAGGGGGCGGCCGGTCAGGATGGCGTGGCCCAGGCCTTTCATTTCGGTCTGGCGGGTGTAGGAGAACGAGCATTCGTCGAGCAGGCGACGGATGCCGACCAGGTATTTTTCCTTGTCGGTGCCCTTGATCTGGTTTTCCAGCTCGTAGCTGATGTCGAAGTGGTCTTCCAGGGCGCGCTTGCCGCGGCCGGTGACGATGGAGATCTCGTTCAGGCCGGCATCCAGTGCTTCTTCGACGCCATACTGGATCAGCGGCTTGTTGACCACCGGCAGCATTTCCTTGGGCATGGCTTTGGTAGCAGGCAGGAAGCGGGTGCCGTAGCCGGCTGCCGGGAACAAGCATTTCTTGATCATATACGTCCTTAAACGAAGGCTGGGCCTATGGGTTTCGGCGCAGTCTAATCAGGCGGCAGTCACCTTACAATGCCCCGCCCGTGGCCGACCGATGCCATGATAGAGATAACCCAGTGTAGATAGTTCAAAGGCATCGTAAATATTACAACCGCCAAAGACTGCAGGCATGCGCATCAGCCTTACACGACTGCCGGCGATCAGCTACCGGAAATGCACTGGGTCGCGGCAGTGCGCACATCACCCAGGCGCAACGGGAAATTGTTCAGCCGCTCGTGCAGCTTGATACTGCTGCCACTGCCGCGCTTGTCGATATCCAGCAGTGCCGCAGGGCCGGCACCGGCAGTCAGCTTCTGTGGCACGATCAGGCGCAAGCCGTCACCACGCTGTTCTTCCTCAAGCGGCTCGCGGCTGTCGGCCAGCTTGTGCTTCACGCAATCGGCATATTCGCGCGGGGTCTTGCCCGACATCACATCCAGCGTTTCTCGCGACTGCTCGAGCTCGGAAACACTGACACACCCGCCCAACGTCAGGGACAACGCCGCTACCACCCACTTCATTAGCCACACCTCTGCCTTCGATGAAATCAATACGACAGCAACCGGGCGGTTTTGCTCCCTGCTTTGGCGCAATTATCTTCGCGCAGCGATCTGCTCTCCGCTACACCGCGCGGCAGTGCAGCGCGCCATCGTGGTATCGTTCGTGTTTGCAGAACCAATCCTTGCGGAGCATCACATGAAATTCATACACCAGCGCGAGCACCTGAACGAGGATGACATCGTTGTCATCGAGTGTTCCCAGCGCTGCAACATCCGCCTGATGAACGACGCCAATTTCCGCAGTTTCAAGAACGGCGGCCGGCACACTTACCACGGCGGCCACTTCGAGCGCTTCCCAGCCAAGATCACCGTGCCCAGCACCGGCTTCTGGAACATCACCATCGACACCGTCACCGCACGGCCGATCTCGGTTACCCGCAAGCCGACCTTCAGCCACAAGATCAAGATCATCCGCCGTTCCTCGTCGAAACTCGGCTAATCCATCGGAATACCTCGCACCATGACCCAGCACATCAAGTACGTGATCAAATACAAACTCGACGGCCAGCGCCGCTGGGATTTCGCCACCCTGGCGGACGCCTCCCACGAGCAAGCCCTGGAGGCCCTGCGCAAGATCCACGGCGACGACGCCGAGAAGATCAGCGACATCCAAGTCAGCAAGGCCCTGTAAACCCCGCGTAGAAGGAGCAGCGCATGAGCAACTGGCCCGACCATCGTATTCTCGATCTGCTGGGCATCCAGTTGCCCATCCTGCAAGCGCCCATGGCTGGCGCCTGCGGCTCGTCCCTGGCGATCGCCGTGGGTAACGCTGGCGGCCTGGGCGCCCTGCCCTGCGCCATGCTCACCGCCGATCAGGTGCGCAGCGAGATCGAAGCCTTTCGAGCCGCCTGTCAGGGCCCGTTGAACTTGAACTTCTTCTGCCACCAGCCACCCGCGCCGGATGCGGCCCAGGCCGAACGTTGGAAGCAGGTGCTGGCGCCTTACTACCAGGAAGTCGGCGCGGACTTCGCGGCGCCGACGCCGGTATCCAACCGTGCGCCGTTCGACGAGCAGAGCTGCCAACTGGTGGAGCAATTGCGCCCGGAGGTGGTGAGTTTCCATTTCGGCCTGCCGGTGGCCGACCTGCTGCAGCGAGTCAAGGCCAGCGGCGCCAAGGTGCTGTCGAGCGCCACCACGGTGGAAGAAGCCGTGTGGCTCGAAGCCCATGGCTGCGATGCCATCATTGCCATGGGCTATGAGGCTGGCGGCCACCGCGGCATGTTCCTCAACGACGACATCACCAGCCAGATAGGTACCTTCGCCCTGGTGCCGCAGGTCGCCGATGCCGTGCAGGTACCGGTGATTGCCGCCGGGGGTATCGGCGACCATCGCGGCTTGCTCGCAGCCCTGGCCCTGGGCGCTTCGGCGGTGCAGATCGGCACCGCCTACCTGTTCTGCCCGGAGGCCAAGGTATCGCCGGCCCATCGCCGCGCCCTCGACAGTGCGCCGGCCAGCGACACGGCGCTGACCAACCTGTTCACCGGCCGCCCGGCGCGCGGCATCAACAACCGCATCATGCGCGAGCTGGGGCCGATGAGCGAACTGGCGCCGTGCTTCCCGCTGGCCGGCGGAGCACTGATGCCGTTGCGGGCGGTCGCCGAACCGCAGGGCAACAGTGATTTCAGCAACCTGTGGGCGGGCCAGGGGCTGCGTCTGGGCAGGCACCTGCCGGCGAGCGAGTTGACGCGGGACATTGCGCAGAAGGCATTGGTCGGCTGCGGGAGGTAGATTTTCGGGCATTTGGGCAGGTATCGGCCTGTCGGGAGGTTTGCGGTGTGGCGGATATCGAGCGCCGCCCGCGCGGCGCTCGATATC
>NZ_JACVVE010000079.1 GCF_016648105.1 Pseudomonas sp. S31
AAATGTGGGAGCGGGCTTGCCCCGCGAAGCGCCGCGCGGGCGGCGCTCGATTTCAGCGGCGCTGCACCTCTCCAGCCGAACCCCGCGAAGCGTCGCGCGCGCGGCGCTCGGTCTCACAGGCGCCCCCATAACCAAGGCGAACACCTGTAAGCCCCACCCTCTACCCCTGGATATACACCACCTGGGTCCGGGTGTACTCGTACAACCCATGCTTGCCATCCGCCCCACCGACCCCGGACTTGCGCGCCCCGGCGTGGAAGCCCTGCATGGCCTCGAAGTTCTCCCGGTTGATGTAGGTCTCGCCGAAATCGATCTCGCGGCAGGCCTTCAGCGCCGCATTGAGGTCGCGGGTATACAGCGACGAGGTCAGGCCGTACTCGCTGTCGTTGGCCAGGGCGATGGCCTCGTCGAGGTCATCCACCACCTGGATCGGCAGCACCGGCCCGAAGATTTCCTTGCGCATGATCTCCATGTCGGTCGAACAACCGGCCAGCACCGTCGGCTGGTAGTGGAACCCGGCACCGAGGTCGGCAACCTGGCCGCCAGTGGCGACCTGGGCTCCCTGATCAACCGCGGTGCGTACCATCTGCGCCACCTTGTCCAGCCCGGCCTGATTGATCAGCGGGCCCATGTCCAGGTCGGCCTGTTGCGACGGGTCGCCGTAACGGGTCGCGGCCATGGCCTGGGCCACCTTGTCGACGAAGGCATCGGCGACCTTGCGCTCCACGTACACCCGCTCGGCGCAGTTGCAGACCTGCCCGGTGTTGATCACCCGCGAGGCGACGATGGCCTTCACCGCCAGGTCCAGGTCGGCATCGGCGAGCACGATGGCCGGCGCCTTGCCACCCAGTTCGAGGTTGAGCTTGGTGATGTTCGGCGCCGCTGCGGCCATGATCCGCGCACCGGTGGCGACACTGCCGGTAAAGCTCACCAGGTCGACCCCGGCATGGCTGGAGAGGCCATGGCCGACGCTGGCACCCTTGCCACCGACCACGTTGAAGACCCCGGCGGGCAGGTCCGTCTCGGCCACCAACCTGGCGAACTCGTAGCAGTTGATCGGGGTTTCCTCGCTCGGCTTGATCACGATGGTGTTGCCGGTGACCAGCGCCGGAGCCATCTTGCGGGCGATCAGGAAGAACGGGAAGTTCCACGGCAGGATGCCCGCCACCACGCCCAGCGGCTTGCGCATCAGGAAGATGTGCTCGCCAGCACGGTCACTGGTCAGCACCTCGCCTTCCAGGCGCCGCGCCCATTCGGCCATGTAATCCAGGTAGTCGGCGGTGAAGGCGACCTCGACCTGGGCCAGGGCCGGCACCTTGCCGCCTTCCTGGGTGATGATGCGGGCCAGGCGGTCGGCGTTGGCGCGCACCTTGCTGGCGATCTGGCGCAGATAGCCGGCGCGCTCGATGGCGGGTTTCCCGGCCCAACCGTGCTGCGCCTTGCGCGCCGCGGCAATGGCGCGTTCCACCTGTTCGGCCGGTGATTCCGGCACCCGCCCTAGCAGCTTGCCATTGGCCGGATTGTAGACCTCGATCAGCGCTTCGCTGGTGACGAAGCCGTTGTCGATGAAGTTCTGGTAGGTCGTGTCGGTCATGCGCTTCTCACTCCTGTGGATGGTTGTCGGCCAGCGGCGGTTGGGCGGCCGGCTTGGCACTGAATTGCTGCCAGGCGTTGCCTTCGCGCTTGAGGTCATGGGCGCGCTTGATCAGGTACTGGTGCACCTGCTCCACCTGCTCGGGCTTGAGGTTGTCGGCAAACGACGGCATGCCGTCGGGCACACGACCGCCATAGAGAATGCCGAGGAACATCTGGTGCTTGTCAGCGCTGAGTTTGCGCAGGTCGGGCAGTACCCCGCCGCTGACGGCATGGATGCCGTGGCATTGGGAACAGTTGCCGTCATACAGGACGGCGCCGGCGGCCACGGTTTTCTCGTCGGCAGTGAGTGGCGGCGGCTCAGGCGCATTGGCAGGTGGCGCAGGTTCGCGCAGCTTGGCAGTGCCACCGATCTTGTAGGTCAGCACCTGCGAGAATGGCTGCACGCCCGCGCGCAACGACAAGGCCCCGGCGAAGGTCGAGAAAGCCCCGCCCCAGCCAGCCATGAAGGTCACATACTGTTCACCGTCCACCGAGTAGGTGATGGGCGCTGCCATCACGCCGCTGGCAGCCGGGGACTCCCAGAGCTTCTTGCCGCTGTCGGCGGCGTAGGCGATCACCCGGCCATCAGCACTACCCTCGAACACCAAGTTGCCGGCGGTGCTCAGGGTGCCGCCGTTGAAGATGGTGATGTACGGCACTTCCCAAGCCGGGGCCTGCTTGACCGGGTCCCAGGCGATCAGCTTGCCCGACCAGGTCTTGGCCATTTCCAGCAGTCCATCGGCGCCTTCGGGCATCATGCCGGTGCGCAGGCCCAGTTGATAAACGCTCTTGAACGGGTTGCGCTTCGGTGCCTCGGGGATGTGCTCGTAGTAGGCCGACATGATGTGCGCGGGGATGTACACCAGCCCGGTCTGCGGGTTGTAGGACATCGGGTGCCAGTCATGGGCACCCCAGAACGCCGGTGTCACCAGCTTGCGCTTGCCATCCTTCCAATAGGCCGCCGCTTCGTCATCGAGGATCGGCCGCCCGGTCTTCATGTCGATGCCCTTGGCCCAGTTCACCGGCACGATATTCTTCGCCGACAGCAGCTCACCGGTGGCGCGATCGAGCACGTAGAAGAAGCCGTTCTTCGGCGCTTGCATCAGCACCTTGCGTTGCTTGCCGTCGATCGGCAGCTCGGCGAGGATCATGTGCTGGGTGGCGGTGAAGTCCCAGGCATCGCCCGGTGTGGTCTGATAGTGCCAGGCGTATTCGCCGGTGTCGGCATTGACCGCCACGATCGACGACAGGAACAGGTTGTCGCCCTTGGCCTGGCTGCGCCATTTCGGGTCCCACATCGAACCATTGCCGACACCGATGTACAGCAGGTTGAGTTCGGGGTCGTAGGCGAACGAGTCCCAGGCCGTGCCACCCCCGCCCCATTCGACGTAGCCATCGCCGTGCCAGGTCTTGCTGGCGATCTCCATGGCCTTGTTCTCGGGTGGCAGCTTGGGGTCGCCCGGCACGGTGAAGAAGCGCCAGGCCTGCTTGCCGGTCTCGGCGTCGTAGGCAGTGACATAGCCACGCACGCCGAACTCGGCGCCGCCGTTGCCGATGACGACCTTGCCGTTGACCACCCGCGGCGCGCCCGTGATGGTGTAGCTGCGTTTGTGGTCGTCGCGGGTGTCCACCGACCAGACGCGTTTGCCGGTCTTGGCATCGATCGCCTCGAGGCGGCCGTCGAGCACACCGACATAGACTTTGCCCTGCCACACCGCGACCCCGCGATTGACGGCATCGCAGCAAGCTTCACCGGCGCGATGGCGGTCGGACTGCGGGTCGTACTTCCACAGCAGCTTGCCGTTGCGCGCATCCAGCGCATACACCACCGAGAACGGGCCGGTGGTGTACATCACACCATCGACCACGATGGGCGTGGCCTCGACGCCACGGTCGAGGTCGAGCTTGTAGCTCCAGGCCAGGCCCAGTTGGTCGACGTTGGCCTGGTTGATGGTCTTGAGCGGGCTGTAGCGTTGCTCGTCGTAGGTACGGCCGTGGCTCATCCAGTTGCCCGGTTCCTTGTCGGCATCGATGATCCGCTTGCCATCGACCTCGGCGGCGAAGGCCGGGGTGATGCAGGCAAGGGCCAGGGTCAGGCAGCTCAGGGCGGTGGACAGGGGCCGACGGTGCGGGCCTGATCGTTTCATGGGGCGGTCTCCGTTCTTGTTATGGCGACGCTGGGGGGCGTCGTGGAGACAGAGAGCAATGGCTGTGCCAGGGGGGGCGCAATGGGCTGTGATTGGCGAGATAGAGCGGATCAGGTAGTAACGGCACGATGCGAAATGCAGGCCTGGCTGGGTCAGCGGCGGCACAGGTGATGCGGGGGTGGCACAGGTGTGTCAGGCCTGCGCGGGCCTATTCGCGGGTAAACCCGCTCCTACACGCGTCCCCCTGTAGGAGCGGGTTTACCCGCGAATGGGGCTCCACAAACGCCACCAT
>NZ_JACVVE010000007.1 GCF_016648105.1 Pseudomonas sp. S31
CCACCGACCCCGCCGCCGACCCCGACCCTGCCCCGCTGAACGACATCTGGATCGAAAAAGGCACGCCCGCCTTCATGAAGACCGTGCTGGCCCTGTTCAGCGGCGGCTTCGCCACCTTCGCCCTGCTGTACTGCGTGCAACCGATGATGCCGCTGCTGTCCCGGGAGTTCTCGATCAACGCCGCGCAGAGCAGCCTGGTGCTGTCGGTATCGACCGGGCTGCTGGCGTTCGGCTTGTTGGTCACCGGGCCGATCTCCGACCGCATCGGGCGCAAACCCGTGATGGTCGCCGCGCTGCTCTGCGCCGCACTTTCGACCCTGGCCAGCGCGGTGATGCCGACCTGGGAGCTGGTGCTGGCCACCCGCGCACTGGTCGGCCTGTCGCTGAGCGGCCTGGCGGCCGTGGCGATGACCTACCTGAGCGAAGAGATCCACCCACAACACATCGGCCTGGCCATGGGCCTGTACATCGGCGGCAACGCCATCGGCGGGATGAGCGGGCGGCTGATCACCGGGGTACTGATCGACTTCGTCAGCTGGCACACAGCGATGCTGGTGATCGGCGGCCTGGCCCTGGTGGCGGCGCTGGTGTTCTGGAAAGTGCTGCCTGAATCGCGTAATTTCCGCACGCAGTCGATGAACCCACGCAGCCTGCTGAATGGCTTCGTCATGCACTTCAAGGATGCCGGCCTGCCGTGGCTGTTCCTCGAGGCATTCCTGCTGATGGGCGCGTTCGTCACCTTGTTCAACTACATCGGCTATCGCCTGCTGGCCGAGCCCTACCACATGAACCAGGCGCTGGTCGGCCTGCTGTCGGTAGTCTACCTGTCGGGGATCTACAGCTCGGCGCAGGTGGGCGCCCTGGGCGACCGGCTGGGCCGGCGCCGGGTGTTCTGGGCAAGCATCCTGGTGATGGCCGCTGGCTTGCTGATGACCCTGGCCATGCCGTTGCCACTGGTGATCGTCGGCTTGCTGGTGTTCACCTTCGGCTTCTTCGGCGCGCACTCGACGGCCAGCAGCTGGATCGGCCGCCGCGCCTTCAAGGCCAAAGGGCAGGCTTCATCGCTGTACCTGTTCTGCTACTACGCAGGGTCCAGCGTGGCCGGCACTGCGGGCGGGGTGTTCTGGCACCATGCCGGGTGGAACGGCATCGGGCTGTTCATCGGCAGCCTGCTGGCGGTGGCGCTGTTGGTGGCGTTGCACCTGAGCAAGTTAGCGCCCAAATCGGTGTGAAGCATTCGCGGGTTCACCCGCGAATAGGCCCTCGGATCAGTTGATGATCTCGACGATATCCACATCCACTTCGCGGCTCATCAGGTGCTTCTCCACCTCGCCGGTCAGCTTGACCTTGGTCTTGTCGTTGAACGGCGTCGGCGGCAGGTCTTCATCGTCGATCTCGACGTTGATGGTGCCGGTATTGTCCTTGAACTCGTACTTGTCGTCGTTGTTGATCTTCTTGGTCACGTACCCCTGCAGCACCACTGGGGTGTCATCGGCCGCTTCGTTGGCGGCGGCCACGGTGGTCACGGACTGGGCACCTGGGCCGGTATAACTCGCCGCCAGAGCAGCAGTGCTGAACAGGGGGGCGAGGATCAGGGCGAGGTAGCGGGTTTTCATGGGGATGAGGTCCTGTTTCGGTTTTGATGGCCCCAGGTTAACGAAGATCGCTGAACTCAAGCTTAATCCAACAAAAAGCCCGGCACTTGGCCGGGCTTGCTGTCCTGCGTCATCCGATCACTGATGGTACTGCGCCGACAGCTCATGCACCGCATTGATGAACACGCCAGCATGCTCCGGGTCGACCTCCGGGGTGATGCCGTGGCCCAGGTTGAACACGTGGCCGCTGCCGTTACCGTAGCTGGCGAGGATGCGCGCCACTTCCTTGCGGATGGCCTCGGGCTTGGCGTACAGCACGGTCGGGTCCATGTTGCCCTGCAACGCCACTTTGTCGCCCACGCGGCGGCGGGCGTCGCCGATGTCGCAGGTCCAGTCCAGGCCCAGGGCGTCGGCACCGGCTTCGGCGATGCTTTCCAGCCACAGGCCGCCATTCTTGGTGAACAGGATCACCGGGATCTTGCGCCCTTCGTGCTCGCGGATCAGGCCGCTGACGATCTTGCGCATGTAGGCCAGGGAGAACTCCTGGTAGGCCGCCGCCGACAGGTTGCCGCCCCAGGTGTCGAAGATCTGCACGGCCTGGGCGCCGGCGAGGATCTGCCCGTTGAGGTAGCTGGTGACCGACTGGGCCAGCTTGTCCAGCAGCAGGTGCAAGGCTTGCGGATTGTCATAGGCCATGGCCTTGGTCTTGCGGAAGTCCTTCGACGAGCCGCCTTCGACCATGTAGGTGGCCAGGGTCCAGGGGCTGCCGGAGAAACCGATCAGGGGTACCCGACCATTGAGTTCGCGGCGGATGGTGCTGACCGCGTCCATCACATAGCCAAGGTCTTTCTGCGGATCAGGGATCGGCAGGGCTTCGATGTCGGCCGGAGTGCTGATGACCTTCTTGAAACGCGGCCCTTCGCCGGTTTCGAAGTACAGGCCCAGGCCCATGGCGTCGGGGATGGTGAGGATGTCCGAGAAGAGGATCGCCGCATCCAGCGGGTAGCGGTCCAGCGGCTGCAGGGTGACCTCGCAGGCGAACTGCGGGTTCATGCACAGGCTCATGAAATCGCCGGCCTTGGCGCGGCTCGCGCGGTACTCCGGGAGGTAGCGGCCAGCCTGGCGCATCATCCAGACCGGGGTGACGTCTACGGGTTGCTTGAGCAGAGCACGCAGGAAACGATCGTTCTTCAGGGCAGTCATGTCGGCATCCGGAAAAATAGTGCGGGCATTTTCTCAGACGCCAGCGCAAAAGGCACGGACGAGGCCATGCGATTTGTCTATCGGGTGCCACAGATCAAACGATTTTGTATACAAAAGCTTCGCGGGCAAGCCCGCTCCCACAGGTCCTGCACTGGACCCTGTGGGAGCGGGCTTGCCCGCGAATAGGCCGAATCAGACTTCCAGATAGTCCAGGATGCCTTCGGCGGCAACGCGGCCTTCGAAGATCGCCGTCACCACCAGGTCCGAACCGCGCACCATGTCGCCACCGGCGAACACTTTCGGGTTGCTGGTCTGGTGCTTGAACTTGCCCTTCTCCGGCGCGACAACGCGGCCCTGGCTGTCGGTCTGGATACCGAACTGCTCGAACCACGGTGCCGGGCTCGGGCGGAAGCCGAAGGCGATCACCACGGCATCGGCCGGCAGGATTTCCTCGGAACCCGGGATCGGCTCCGGGCTACGGCGGCCACGAGCATCCGGCTCGCCGAGACGGGTCTCGACCACCTTGACGCCTTCGACCTTGTCCTCGCCGACAATGGCGATAGGCTGGCGGTTGTAGAGGAACTTCACGCCTTCTTCCTTGGCGTTCTTCACCTCTTTGCGCGAACCCGGCATGTTGGCTTCGTCACGGCGATAGGCACAGGTCACCGCCTTGGCGCCCTGGCGGATGGAGGTGCGGTTGCAGTCCATCGCGGTGTCGCCACCGCCCAGCACGACAACCTTCTTGCCCTGCATGTCGACGAAGTCTTCCGGCGACTTCTCGAAGCCCAGGTTGCGGTTGACGTTGGCGATCAGGAAGTCCAGCGCGTCATGCACGCCCGGCAGGTCTTCGCCAGGGAAACCGCCCTTCATGTAGGTGTAGGTGCCCATGCCCATGAACACTGCGTCGTACTCGGCGAGCAGCTGTTCCATGGTGACGTCCTTGCCCACCTCGGTGTTCAGGCGGAACTCGATGCCCATGCCGGTGAAGACTTCGCGACGGTTGGACATCACGGTCTTTTCCAGCTTGAACTCAGGAATGCCGAAGGTCAGCAGGCCACCGATCTCGGGGTTCTTGTCGAACACCACCGGGGTCACCCCGGCACGCACCAGCACGTCGGCACAGCCCAGGCCCGCCGGGCCGGCACCGATGATGGCAACGCGCTTGCCGGTCGGCTTGACCTTGGACATGTCCGGGCGCCAGCCCATGGCGAAGGCGGTATCGGTGATGTACTTCTCCACCGAACCGATGGTCACGGCGCCGAACCCGTCGTTCAGGGTGCAGGCACCCTCGCACAGACGGTCCTGCGGGCACACGCGGCCGCAGACTTCCGGCAGGGTGTTGGTCTGGTGCGACAGTTCGGCAGCGGCCAGGATGTTGCCTTCGGAGACCAGCTTCAGCCAGTTGGGGATGAAGTTGTGGACCGGGCACTTCCATTCGCAGTATGGGTTGCCGCAGCCCAGGCAGCGGTGTGCCTGTTCGACGGACTGCTGGGGCTTGAAGGGCTCGTAGATTTCCACGAACTCTTTCTTGCGCTGGCGCAGCAGCTTCTTCTTCGGGTCCTTGCGGCCCACTTCGATGAACTGGAAGTCGTTGTTCAGACGTTCAGCCATTTTTCAAAACCTCTTTACAGCAGCTGCAAGCTACAAGCTGCAAGCCGCAAGACGATCACTTAAGCCGGGCAAACCTCGTACTGCGCTTACTTGCAGCGCGAGGCTTGCCACTTGCAGCTGTTCTTACTGCGGGTTGGCACGGGTGCTGGACAACAGTTGCTTGAGATTGGCCGCCTTCGGCTTGACCAGCCAGAAGCGCCGCACATAGTCGTCCAGGTTCTCGAAGAGCTCACGCCCCCACTCGCTGCCGGTCTCTTCCACGTACTCGCCCAGGACCCGTGCCAGGTGGCTACGGTAGGCCTCCATCGCTTCACCACTGATACGCTGGATTTCCACCAGTTCGTGGTTGAGCTTGTCGACGAAGGTATTGTCCATGTCGAGCACGTAGGCGAAGCCGCCAGTCATGCCAGAACCGAAGTTGTAACCGGTCTTGCCCAGAACGCAGACAAAGCCGCCGGTCATGTATTCACAGCAGTGATCGCCAGTACCCTCGACAACAGCGTGGGCGCCGGAGTTACGCACAGCGAAACGCTCGCCCGCGGTACCGGCGGCGAACAGCTTGCCACCGGTGGCGCCGTACAGGCAGGTGTTGCCGACGATGGCGCTGTGCTGGGTTTCGAACGGGCTGCCAGCTGGCGGCACGATGGTCAGCTTGCCACCGGTCATGCCCTTGCCGACATAGTCGTTGGCGTCGCCTTCCAGGTGCAGGTTCAGGCCACCGGCGTTCCACACACCGAAGCTCTGGCCCGCTGTGCCCTTGAAGCGGAAGGTGACCGGCGCTGCGGCCATGCCCTGGTTGCCGTGCAGCTTGGCGATTTCGCCAGAGATGCGCGCACCGATGGAGCGGTCGCAGTTGCAGATGTCGAGGCTGAACTCGCCACCGGCCTGATCGCGGATCGCCGGCAAGGCCATCTCGACCATCTTCTCGGCCAGCTCGCCCTTGTCGAACGGCGGGTTCTTGTCCACTTCGCAGAATTGCGGCTTGTCGGCCGGGATGTGCGAGCTGCCCAGCAGCGGCGACAGGTCGAGGTGGTGCTGGCGCTCGGTGTCCCCTGGCAGCACGTCGAGCAAGTCGGTACGGCCGATCAGCTCGCCCAGGCTGCGCACGCCCAGCTTGGCCAGCCACTCACGGGTTTCTTCGGCGACGAAGGTGAAGAAGTTGATCACCATGTCGACGGTGCCGATGTAGTGGTCTTTGCGCAGCTTGTCGTTCTGGGTGGCCACGCCGGTAGCGCAGTTGTTCAGGTGGCAGATGCGCAGGTACTTGCAGCCCAGGGCGATCATCGGCGCGGTGCCGAAACCGAAGCTCTCGGCGCCGAGGATGGCCGCCTTGATCACGTCCAGGCCGGTCTTCAGGCCGCCGTCGGTCTGTACCCGCACCTTGCCGCGCAGGTCGTTGCCGCGCAGGGTCTGGTGGGTTTCGGCCAGGCCCAGTTCCCACGGTGCCCCAGCGTACTTGATCGAGGTCAGCGGCGAAGCGCCGGTACCACCGTCGTAGCCGGAAATGGTGATCAGGTCGGCATAGGCCTTGGCCACGCCAGCGGCGATGGTGCCGACACCGGCTTCTGCCACCAGCTTGACCGATACCAGCGCCTGCGGGTTGACCTGCTTGAGGTCGTAGATCAGCTGCGCCAGGTCTTCGATCGAGTAGATGTCGTGGTGCGGCGGAGGCGAGATCAGGGTCACGCCCGGTACTGCATAGCGCAGCTTGGCGATCAGGCCATTGACCTTGCCGCCTGGCAGCTGGCCACCCTCGCCGGGCTTGGCGCCCTGGGCCACCTTGATCTGCAGCACTTCGGCGTTGACCAGGTATTCCGGGGTGACGCCAAAGCGGCCGGTGGCCACCTGCTTGATCTTGGAGCTACGGATGGTGCCGTAGCGCGATGGGTCTTCACCGCCCTCACCGGAGTTCGAGCGCGCGCCCAGGCGGTTCATGGCCTCGGCCAGGGCTTCGTGGGCTTCTGGCGACAGTGCGCCCAGCGAGATACCGGCGGAGTCGAAGCGCTTGAGGATGTCCTCCAACGGCTCGATCTGCTCCAGCGGCAGTGCCTGGTCGGCGACCTTGACCTTCAGCAGGTCGCGAATCATCGACACCGGGCGCTGATCGACCAGCGTGGTGTACTCCTTGAACTTGGCGTAGTCGCCCTGCTGCACGGCAGCCTGCAGGGTGTTGACCACGTCCGGGTTGTAGGCGTGGTACTCGCCACCGTGGACGAACTTCAGCAGACCGCCTTGCTGGATCGGCTTGCGCGCGCTCCAGGCTTCGGTGGCGAGCAGCTTCTGGTCGCTTTCCAGGTCGACGAAGCGCGCGCCCTTGATGCGGCTGGACACGCCCTTGAAGCTCAGGCCGACCACTTCCTCGGCCAGGCCCACGGCTTCGAACAACTGGGCGCCACGGTACGAGGCAATGGTGGAGATACCCATCTTCGACAGGATCTTCAGCAGGCCCTTGGAGATGCCCTTGCGGTAGTACTTGAACACTTCGTCCAGGTCACCGAGCACTTCGCCGGTACGGATCAGGTCGGCCAGCACTTCATAGGCCAGGTACGGGTACACGGCCGAGGCGCCGAAGCCCAGCAGCACGGCGAAGTGGTGCGGGTCGCGGGCGGTAGCGGTCTCGACCAGGATGTTGCTGTCGCACCGCAGGCCTTGCTCGGTCAGGCGGTGGTGCACGGCGCCCACGGCGAGAGAGGCATGCACCGGCAGCTTGCCCGGGGCGATGTTGCGGTCGCTCAGCACCAGCTGGGTCTTGCCGCCACGTACCGCTTCCTCGGCCTGGTCGGCGATGTTGCGAATGGCCGCTTCCAGGCCGACGCTTTCCTCGTAGTTGAGGTCGATCAGCTGGCGGTCGAAGCCTTCGCGCTCCAGGCTCATCAGCGAACGCCACTTGGCGGGCGAGATCACCGGCGAGCTGAGGATCACCCGCGAGGCGTGCTCGGGGGATTCCTGGAAGATATTGCGCTCGGCGCCAAGGCAGATTTCCAGCGACATGACGATCGCTTCGCGCAGCGGGTCGATCGGCGGGTTGGTCACCTGGGCGAACTGCTGGCGGAAGAAGTCGTACGGCGAGCGCACGCGCTGGGACAGCACGGCCATCGGCGTGTCGTCACCCATCGAGCCGACCGCCTCCTGGCCCTGCTCGCCGAGCGGGCGCAGCACCTGGTCACGCTCTTCGAAGGTGACCTGGAACATCTTCATGTACTGCTTGAGCTGGTCGCTGTCGTAGCTGGCCACGCCCTGGTCGTCGGTCAGCGTCGCCTGGATGCGGGTGGCGTGCTGACGCAGCCAGCGCTTGTACGGGTGGCGCGACTTGAGGCGGTTGTCGATGGCATCGGTGTCGAGGATCTGGCCGGTCTCGGTGTCGACGGCGAAGATCTGGCCCGGGCCGACGCGGCCCTTGGCCAGGACGTCCTCGGGCTTGTAGTCCCACACGCCGATTTCCGAGGCCAGGGTGATGTAGCCGTTCTTGGTGGTCACCCAGCGCGCCGGACGCAGGCCGTTGCGGTCGAGCAGGCACACGGCGTGGCGGCCTTCGGTCATGACGATACCGGCCGGGCCATCCCACGGCTCCATGTGCATGGAGTTGTATTCGTAGAAGGCGCGCAGGTCGGCGTCCATGGTCTCGACGTTCTGCCACGCTGGCGGTACCAGCATGCGCACGCCACGGAACAGGTCGATACCACCGGTGACCATCAGTTCGAGCATGTTGTCCATGCTCGAAGAGTCCGAACCCACGCGGTTGACCAGCGGGCCAAGCTCCTCGAGGTCAGGGATCAGGTCGTTGGAGAACTTGGTGCGACGGGCCATGGCCCAGTTGCGGTTGCCGGTGATGGTGTTGATCTCGCCGTTGTGGGCGAGGAAGCGGAACGGCTGCGCCAGCGGCCATTTCGGCAAGGTATTGGTGGAGAAGCGCTGGTGGAACACGCAGATCGCGGTCTGCAGGCGCTCGTCATCGAGGTCCGGATAGAACGCCGCGAGATCGCGCGGCATCATCAGGCCTTTGTAGATGATGGTCTTGTGCGAGAAGCTGCAGATGTAGTGGTCGGTGTCGTGGGCGTTGGCCACGGACGAGCGACGACGGGCGCTGAACAGCTTGATGGCGAATTCCTGGTCGCTCAGGCCTTCACCGCCGATGAACACCTGTTCGATCTGCGGCAGGCGCTCGAGGGCCAGGCGGCCGAGCACGCTGGTGTCGATCGGCACTTTGCGCCAGCCGACCAGCTTCAGGCCGGCGTTGACGATCTCGCGGTCCATGTTGGCGCGAGCGGCTTCGGCTTTGACCGGGTCCTGATTGAAGAACACCATGCCGACGGCGTACTGCTTGGGCAGTTCGACGGCGAAGTGCTCCTGGGCCACGGCACGCAGGAATTGATCGGGCTTCTGCATGAGCAGACCGCAACCGTCACCGGTCTTGCCGTCGGCATTGATGCCGCCGCGGTGGGTCATGCAGGTCAGTGCCTGCATGGCGGTTTGCAGAAGGTGGTGGCTCGGTTCGCCCGTCATATGGGCGATCAGGCCAAAACCACAGTTGTCCTTGAATTCTTCGGGATGGTACAGACCTGTTTTCATAGACACATTCTCACCAGGTTCACCTCTCAACGGAGGTAAATCTCTTTTTAGTACAACCACTTACCATCCACGCCGATCAAACGCCAGCTTTTTTGCGGTGGCCATGGAAAACCATTGTTGCACAGCGACAGCGACGCCCACAAATTTTCATGTCTCACCATTGAAAATTTATGTCGCAATTTTGAATGTTTTTGCGCCATGCGCCGTGATAACGGCATGACTCGAGTCTGAAGCGTTTCAGCCATGACTGCAAGTAAGGCTTGTGGCCGGCAGTCTGGGACAGAAAAGCCTGCCGCGCTCAGGCGCAGCAGGCTAGACAGTTGTCATT
Organism: Pseudomonas sp. S31; assembly: GCF_016648105.1. Classification (GTDB taxonomy): domain Bacteria; phylum Pseudomonadota; class Gammaproteobacteria; order Pseudomonadales; family Pseudomonadaceae; genus Aquipseudomonas. The sequence goes on from NZ_JACVVE010000007.1 coordinate 9,307, forward strand.
GGTCGCTCAGCAACTGGGCGGCGGGGTGGTGCCGCCCGGCAGGTATCAGCGGGCCGAGGCCAGCTCTTGTTGGACGCTGGCAACGGTACGTGGCCAAGGTTTACCAGCCTGGACCTTCGCTGGCAAGTTCTTGATTGCCGCAACTGCGGCGTCACGATTGGCAAAGCTACCATAAGTGACGACGTACAGTGGCTTGCCTTGCAGGTTTTTCTTGAAGTAGCGATAGTCGCCACCTTGCGCCTTGATGAACGCCTGGGCGGACGCCTCGGAACTGGTGCCGAAGATCTGCACCACGTAGTTACCAGGCTTCTGCCCGCCGTACCAGCCGCTGTTGCCACTGCCGCCGGCAGCCGGCTTGGCACTGGCGACCTGGGTCGGCTGCTGCACGGGTTTGGCAGGTGCAACCGGCTTTGGCTGCTGGGCTGCGGGCTTCTGGGCTTGCGCAACCGGCTGCGATGGGGCGGCGCTGATCGGCTGTACCGGTGCAGGCGCAGGGCCTGCCGCCACGCCCTCGGGTGGAGCCGTGGTGGTCACGGTCGGTGGGGTCGACGGCTGCAGGGCGGTATTGCCGGCTGGGCCGCCTTCCTCGCCATCGCCCATGCCGGCAGCCTGGGCCAGCGGCTCGCGCATCACCGGCTGGGATTGGCCGACCAACGGTAGCGGCATGGGCTGGGAGTTGCCCGAGAACTCGATGGCAGGGCCACCGTTGTTGGATTGCGCAGCACCTGGCTGGCCTTCACCCAATGGCAACTGGGCCTGGGCGGCCGGCGCCTCGGCGGGCGCCTTGTCGCCTTTCTTGGGCATGAGGACCGCGGCCGCTACGGCGACCACGACTACAGCGGACAGGGCGAGCACGTGTTTCTTTGGCATTTTGAACCCCATGGATGGTCGCTTGGCCGTCGAACGGGTGGCGATCATGGCTTCGATCAAGGTGTCGCGGGCGACCTGATTGATGTTGCCAGGCCAACCGTCGGACTGTTCATGGATATCGACGATCTGCTCGCGAGTGAACACGTCGATGCCCTGGCCCGCGCCCTCCAGGCGCTGCTCCAGGTACTCGCGGGTCTCGTCCTCGCTGTAGGGTGCCAGTTCGATGACATGGAAACGCTCCTCATCGGTGTGGATCGCCTCCAGCGCGGCTATCAATGACGGCTCGCCGAACAGGAACACGTGTGGACGCCCTTCCGGCACGCCAGCCGCCAGCTCCAGCAACGCTTGGAGTGCCGACTCGTCGAGTTGTTCCGCATCGTCAACCAGCAGATACACTTCCTGCCCGGTCAGCGCCAGTTGCACCACCTGAGACAGGATGGTCTGCATCTCCGGCTGGGCCACGCCCAACGACTGGGCCACCTGGCCAAGCACGCTGGCGGCATCGCTGGCGCCGCGTGCCGAAATCACCACGCTCTGCACCGACTGCTTGTTGGTACTGGCCACCAAGGCCTGGCGCAGCAGGGTCTTGCCACTGCCGACCGGGCCGCTGACCACCAGCATCAACTGGCTGTAGCGCGCCAGGTGATGCAGCTGGCCGAGCACCGGCTTGCGCTGGGCGGGGAAGAACTTGAAGCCGGGCACACGCGGCGCGAACGGATCGTGGCTCAGCTGGTAGTGGTCGAGAAACGCCTCATCGGCATGCAAACTGGTCATTGCGCTGTCACAACCTCAAAGCTGCGCCACGATCGCGCGGTAGTCCGCCGACAACGTGGCTTGAAGAATCTCTTTCGAATAGTCGTCGGTGACCACGGCCTCACCCATCTGGCGCAGCAGCACCAGGCGCAGACGGCCATCGATCACCTTCTTGTCGACCGCCATGTGCTCCATGAAGTGCGCGGGGGTCATCTCCTCGGGCGGCACGACCGGCAGGCCAGCATCGCGCAACAGGCGGATGCCGCGATCACGCGCGGCCTGGTCGATCCACCCCAGGCGCATGGACATTTCCAGGGCCATGACCGTGCCGGCCGCCACGGCTTCGCCGTGCAGCCAGACGCCGTAGCCCATGTGGGTCTCGATGGCGTGGCCGAAGGTGTGGCCCAGGTTGAGGGTCGCGCGCACGCCGGATTCACGCTCATCGGCGCCGACCACCGCCGCCTTGGCCGCACACGAGCGACGGATGGCCTCGGTCAGTGCCGCGGGTTCCAGGCCGCGCAACGCCGTCATGTTCTCTTCGAGCCAGCCGAGGAACGGTTCGTCGCAGATCAGCCCGTACTTGATCACTTCGGCAAGCCCGGCGGACAGTTCACGCGCGGGCAGGGTCTTGAGGCTGGTGGTGTCGATCAGCACCGCATTGGGCTGGTAGAACGCACCGACCATGTTCTTGCCCAGCGGGTGGTTGATACCGGTCTTGCCTCCTACCGAGGAGTCGACCTGGGACAACAGGGTGGTGGGCACCTGGATGAAGTCGACACCGCGCTGGTAGCAGGCCGCGGCGAAGCCGGCCATGTCGCCGATCACTCCGCCGCCGAGGGCGACCACGGTGGTACGGCGGTCGTGGCGGGCGCTCAGCAGGCCGTCGAAGATCAGCTGCAGGGTTTCCCAGTTCTTGTAGGCCTCGCCATCGGGGAGCACCACCGGCAGGACCGAATAGGCCCCCAAGGTCTTGCTCAGCCGTTCGAGGTAGAGCGGGGCGACGGTTTCGTTGGAGACGATGGCGACCTGTCGCCCGGCAATGTGCGGCGCCAGCAGCTCGGGCTGGTCCAGCAGGCCTTCGCCAATGTAGATCGGGTAGCTACGCTCGCCCAGGTCGACCTTTAGTGTCTGCATGTATCCCCACAATGTACTTGGGCGCGGCGCCGATCGTGCGACCCACGCGTTGAACCTCGCCTCGGCGTGGTCGCCGAGAATAGTCCCGGCTTACCGGGGCGGCAACTGCTGCAAACGCTCGAGAATATCCAGCACCACCATACGTGGCGGCCGTTCGTCGGTTTCCACCACCAGGTCGGCGATCTCCCGGTAGAGCGGGTCGCGCGCCTCCAGCAGAGCGCGCAGGGTGGCCTCCGGGTTGGCGGTGCGCAGCAGCGGGCGGTTGCGATCGCGCGCGGTACGCCCGACCTGCTGCTCTACCGACGCGTGCAGGTAGATCACCCGGCCACCGGCGTGCAGCGCGCGACGATTGGCTTCGCGCATGACCGCGCCGCCACCGGTGGCGACTACCACGCCGTCGAGCGTGCACAGTTCGGCAATCATGGCCTGCTCACGGTCACGGAAGCCCGGCTCGCCTTCCTTGTCGAAAATCCACGGGATGTTGGCGCCGGTACGCAGTTCGATTTCCTTGTCGGAATCCTTGAACAGCAGGCGCAGCTCTTTGGCCAAAAGGCGCCCAATGGTGCTTTTACCGGCACCCATGGGCCCTACAAGTATCAAATTTCGCACAGAATCAACGACTCACAGCAATCGTCTGGTCACTCATGATACGCGGAGTCAGGAAGACCAGCAGCTCGGATTTTTTCTCTTGTAATGCATCGCGTCGAAACAGCCGCCCAACATACGGCAGATCGCCGAAAAATGGCACCTTGTCGACCACTTTGTTTTGCGTGGTCGAGTACACCCCGCCGATCACGATGGTCTCGCCATCGGCCACGCGAACCTTGGCATTGACCTCGTTCTTGCGGATTGGCGGTACGTCGTTCAGGGCATTGACGTAATCCGGCTCGTCCTTGGTCACTCGCACCGCCATGATCACCTTGCCATCCAGGGTTATCTGCGGGGTGACCTCGAGCGACAACGACGCCTCGCGGAACGACACCGAGGTGGCGCCGCTCTTGCTGGTTTCCTGGTAGGGCACCTCGGTCCCCTTGAGGATCCGCGCGGTTTCCTTGTCGGCAGTGACCACCTTGGGCTGCGAGATGATCTCGCCATCACCGCTTTTTTCCATCGCGCTGAGTTCAAGGTCCAGCAGCACATCGCCACGCAGCAGGCCCAGGCCTACCCCCGAGCCGGCCCGCTCCACGCCAAGGTCGACGAACAACTCCTTGCCCAGCCGCGTGGTCTCGCCGTGCAACGACCTGCCCCAGCGCACACCCAGGCTCTTCTCGTAGTCGACATTGGCCTCGACGATCCGGGCCTCGATCGCCACCTGACGGACAGGGACGTCCAACTCAGCGACCAGCCGCCGCAATTCGGCCAGGCGCTCGGCCGGCTGGTAGGCCACCAGGGTATTGGTACGCGGATCGACGCTCAGGCTGCCACGGCCGGTGAGAATGCCATCGTCGGCCAGGGTTGCCAGCAGCAACTCGACCAATTCGCCGGCCTTGGCGTGGTGGACCGGCAGCAGTTCGCGGCGCAGCGGCTGCAAGGGCGCCACGCCAGGCAGCCCAAAACCGTTTTCGCCGGCCGGCCCGGCGAACTCACCGGCAGGTGCGACCAGCAGCACATTACCCTCCTCGCGCTTGGCCAGGCCCTTGCTGCGCAGGATCAGGTCCAGCGCTTGGTCCCAGGGCACGTCCTGCAGGCGCAAGGTGACGCTGCCCTGCACCGAGTCACCGGCCACCAGGTTGATGCCGGCATGATCCGCCAGCATCTGCAGCACAGCGCGCACCTGCACATCCTGAACGTTCAACGACAGCGATTCACCGTGGTAGGGCGTCGCTGCTGCCAGCGGAATCGGCAACGCCAGCGCCCACAGCCATTTCCAAACGGTACCCAGCTTCATCCGTGCCCCCTCTCTGCCGCCCCTGGCCCAACCTCAGAAATACGCTGTGCTCCTGCCAGCGGCCGCTGGTGAACAAGCGTTCGCGTACCTCCAGCGAAGTTTCGTCGATACCGACCACCCGCCCCTCGTTGCGCCCCAGCGCATCGCCCAGCCGCACGCGGTGCACCTGCCCACCGACCGACAGCAATACCTGGCGGTCCTCGCCCCGGAAGAGACTGCCGACCATCTGCAACTGCCCCAGCGGCACTCCAGCCAGGCCGGCCTCGCCCGGTATGACAGCCTTGGCGAAAAGATCCACTGCCGGCGCACCAGGCGCAGGCCGAGCGGGCTCGTCAGCCAGCGAGGCGGGCATGGGCGAAAGACCGTCGGCGCGGTAGGCATGCACCTGCAGGTTCAAGCGCAGTCGCTCGCCGGCCGGCTCGACGCGCGACCACTGGAAGTCACCCGTGCCCAGCAGGCGCACCTGCCCGAGCCAGTCATCGAGCCAGAGCCGTAACGCCCCGTAACGCCCCGTTACCTGCAATTGCAAGGGGGTTTGCCAATAACCCTCATGGCGGACCTCATCGAGCAGGTCCAGCTGTTCGACGAGCAGCCCGTGTACATGTGCCGACCAGGTGAGACGCTCCATCAACGCCGCCAACCCCTCCCCAGCCGAAAGCCGCCAACGTGCCGCCTGCAACCGACCCTGCGCGGCTGCCAACGCCGCTCGCACTTTGTCCAGCTCGTACATTTCAGACTGCCGTGCCTGCTCGCCTTCAGCCAGGACCTGAGCCGCTGCATCCTGCTCCTGCTGCACCCGCCAATGCTCCGGCAAGCGCCAGGCGGCGCCCATGCCAAGCACCAGCAACGCGGCGAGCGCGACCAACGCCCATCGCACGGCAGCTGCCTGGTCGGCTATCCAGTCCGCATCCACCCCAGGCCAGCGCATCACGACGCTGCAGCCGATACATGCACGGTCAAGCGGAAGTGCTCGCCGCTGGCCTGGCGCTGCATGTGCCTGAGTACGGGCTCGCGCAGCCCTGAGGCCAGCTCCAACTGCTGGATGAAGGCAACCAGAGAACCGGCGGATACCGCCAGGCCGGCAATTTGCAGCTGCGTCCCTTCGAGGGTCAGTGCGGTGAGCTCGACGCCTTCTGGCAAAGCCCGCTCAAGTTCGCCCAATAGGGTAGGCAGCCGCTGCTGCCCGGCGCGCAGAGCGGCCAGCGCCCGGGATTGCCCGTGCGTCTGTTCGAGCGCCGTACGCAGGTGGGCCAGCGGTTCCAGGTAGCTATCCAGCACCGCGATGGCCCGTGCACGCTGCTGGCTCGCGACCGCCTGCTCGTGCAAGCGCTGCCGTGCCAACTGGTCGATCAGCAGCACCAGGCCCAAGGCCAGGCACAGGCTGCCCACCAGCGCCTGCTGAAAGCGACGTACCCTGGCCAAGCGCTGGCGCTCGCGCCAAGGCAACAGGTTCAGAAGCAGCATCAGCGCAGCCCTCCCAGGGCCAGGGCATAGGCCAGGGCCATGCCGCCGTCGCCTTCTGCCAACCCCGGCAGGGGCGGCAGTGATTGGCACGGTACGCCGAATGCCTTGCTCAACAGCTCGAGCCGAGCAGGCGCCAGCACCTGACTGCCGACCACCGCCAACGCCGCAGCCGGCAGCGGCTGGACAGCGTCCCATGAGCCCGCTGGCAAGGCCAGCGCATGCCGCTGCGGCGGCTGCTCGCGGGGCCAGCAATGCAAGGTCGCGTCACTTGCCTCCAACCGCAACAGCGCCTGGTCACCCGTGGCGAACTCCGGTGCGATGCGCTGCAAGGCAATGCTGTCGACCTCGACCGCCATCAGCCGCAACCCCGCTTGCGCTGTGAGCTGTTCAAGCGGCTCCAAGGCGCTCTGCCGACAGGCGGCCACAAATACATCCTGGCACCCCTCCTGCTCGACCGAAGCGCCAAGGCCCTGAAAATCGAGCGCCAGGTCTTCGAGCGGAAAGGGGAACAGGCGCTCGGCCTCGGCAAGCAATTGCGCCTCGAGTTGCGCTGGCCCCAGGCCGCTCGGCAAGCGACAGCGCTTGCAGATCACTTGCGAGCCAGGCAACGCCAGCACGGCACCGCGCTGTCGGCTGCCACTCCGGTGCAGGGCGTTTCTCAGGGCCGAAACGACGACACCGGGGTCGTCGCTCGCCGCACCTGCGCCGAGCGGCTCCGACACGCAGGCCGTCACCCGGTGGCGCCCACGACGCCCCTGGAGTTGAATGATCCGTACCGAATCGGGGGCAATTTCAACCCCCAGCAGTGATCCGGCATCCTTGCCGAAGCGTCCAAGCATCGCTGTTCCCTTAGCTCATGGTGATAAACCTGCTCGGACGGATGGCTGCACAAGCCATGCGCCGAGGCCGGCCGCCCAGGCGGTGCCCCGGCGGGGCGAAAAATGCTTATAATGCCCAGCGTTTTTCCGGCGCTGGCCGCGTGCAATCCACTCCTCAACCTGGACACCCAAAAGCCTTGATACGCCTGCTGAAGTTCTTCTGGTGGTCTTTCGTCGCAGTCATCTGCGCGCTCGTACTCGGTGTGAGCGGTGCGTTTCTGTATCTTAGTCCCAGCCTGCCCTCCGTCGACGCTCTCAGAAGCATCCAGTTGCAGATCCCCCTGAGGGTCTATAGCAGCGACGGCAAGCTGATTGCCGAGTTTGGCGAAATGCGCCGCTCGCCGATCCGCTTCGCGGAAATCCCCCCACAGTTCATCCAGGCGCTTCTGTCAGCCGAAGACGACAATTTCCTCAATCACTACGGCGTCGACCCAGGCAGCCTGATGCGTGCCGCGACCCAATTGCTGAAGTCTGGCCATATCCAGACCGGCGGCAGCACTATCACCATGCAGGTGGCGAAGAACTTCTTCCTCACCAACGAACGCAGTTTCTCGCGCAAGACCACCGAGATTCTCCTGGCCCTGCAGATCGAACGCGAGCTGACCAAGGACGAGATCCTCGAGCTGTACGTCAACAAGATCTACCTGGGCAACCGCGCCTACGGCATCGACGCCGCCGCGCAGGTTTACTACGGCAAGTCGATCCGCGATGTGAGCCTGGCGCAGATGGCGATGATCGCCGGCCTGCCCAAGGCACCGTCGCGCTTCAATCCACTGGCCAACCCGGTGCGCGCCAAGGAGCGCCGCGACTGGATCCTCGGTCGTATGTACAAGCTCGGCAAGATCGATCAGGCCAGTTACGAAACCGCCCTGGCCGAACCGCTCAACGCCAGCTACCACGTACCGACCCCGGAAGTGAATGCGCCGTACATCGCCGAGATGGCCCGCGCCGAGATGGTAGGGCGCTACGGCAGCGACGCCTATACCGAAGGTTTCCGGGTAACCACCACGGTGCCTAGCGACATGCAGGAAATGGCCAACAGCGCCGTGCTCAACGGCCTGTCCGACTACGACGAGCGCCATGGCTACCGCGGCCCGGAGTCGCGCTTCCCAGGCAAGACCCACGCCGCCTGGCTACAGGAACTCAACAAGCAGCGGCCACTGGGCGGGCTCGAGCCGGCCATCGTCACCCAGGTCGACAAGACCGGCCTGACGGTCATGACCCGTGGTGGCCAGGAAGAGAGCGTGGCCTGGGACACCATGAAGTGGGCACGCCCCTACCTCAATACCAACGCCCAGGGCCGTGCGCCGCAATCGCCTGCGGACGTGGCCCAGGTCGGCGACCTGGTGCGCCTGCAACGCCTGGAGGACGGTTCGCTGAAGTTCAGCCAGGTGCCAGCGGCGCAGAGCGCGCTGGTCACCCTCGACCCGTACAGCGGCGCCATTCGCGCCCTGGTCGGCGGCTTCTCGTTCGAGCAGAGCAACTACAACCGCGCCATGCAGGCCAAGCGCCAACCTGGCTCGAGCTTCAAGCCCTTCGTCTACAGCGCTGCACTGGACAGTGGCTACACCGCTGCCAGCCTGGTCAACGATGCGCCGATCGTGTTCGTCGACGAGTACCTGGACAAGGTCTGGCGACCGAAGAACGACACCAATACCTTCCTCGGCCCGATCCGCATGCGCGAGGCGCTGTACAAGTCGCGCAACCTGGTGTCGATCCGCCTGCTGCAGGCCATGGGCGTGGACCGCACCATCGACTACATCGCCAAGTTCGGCTTCAACAAGCAGGACCTGCCGCGCAACCTGTCGCTGGCGCTGGGCACCGCCACGCTGACGCCGATGGAGATCGCCACCGGCTGGAGCACCTTCGCCAACGGCGGCTACAAGATCAACCCGTACCTCATCGAGCGTATCGAAAGCCGCGACGGCCAGACCCTGTTCACCGCCAACCCGGCTCGCGTGCCCCAGGGCGCCGAAGACAACGCCGGCGTGGCCGCGCCCGAGCAACCGATCAGCACCGCCGCCCCGCTGCCCGGCGAGGCGCCGTCGGCCTATGGCCAGGTCGCACCGCCGCCACAGACGCCGGCGGTGGCCGAACAGATCGTCGATGGCCGCACCACCTACATCCTCACCAGCATGCTGCAGGACGTGATCAAGCGTGGCACCGGGCGCCGCGCCCTGGCCCTGGGCCGCACCGACCTGGCAGGCAAGACCGGCACCACCAACGAGTCGAAGGACGCCTGGTTCTCCGGCTACAACGCCGACTACGTGACCTCGGTATGGGTGGGCTTCGACCAACCGGAAAGCCTGGGCCGCCGCGAATACGGTGGCACCGTGGCGCTGCCGATCTGGATGAACTTCATGGGCGCCGCGCTCAAGGACAAGCCAAACCACCCGCCGGCCGAGCCGGAAGGCATCCTCAGCCTGCGGGTCGACCCGATCAGCGGCCGCGCCGCCTCGCCGAGCACGCCGAATGCCTACTTCGAGCTGTTCAAGGCCGAAGACTCGCCACCGTCGGTGGATGAGCTGGGCAACGGCGTGGCCCCTGGCAGCCCGCTACCAGCGGACGAAGCGGCGCCGATGGATCTGTTCTGATCTTGATTCCTGAGTGATGCATAGAACGAGCGCCGCGCGGGCGGCGCTCGATATCCGCCGCGCTGCAACCATCAAGGCGAGCCCACAAAAAAAGCCCCGACTCCTACGAGCCGGGGCTTTTTCATGTCGCTACAGCGGCTATCAGCCGTTGAACACTTCATCCACGCTGTTCAGCGGGTAGTGCTTCGGATACGGCAGGGTAGCCACGCCGGATTCGATGGCAGCCTTGGCCACAGCGTCGGAAACGACGGTGATCAGACGAGCGTCCAGCGGCTTCGGAATGATGTACTCGCGACCGAACTCCAGGCCTTCAACACCGTAAGCATCGCAGACTTCCTTCGGCACTGGCAGCTTGGCCAGGTCCTTCAGGGCGATGGCGGCGGCGATTTTCATTTCTTCGTTGATGCGCTTGGCGCGAACGTCCAGGGCACCACGGAAGATGAACGGGAAGCCCAGTACGTTGTTGACCTGGTTCGGGTAGTCGGAGCGACCGGTAGCCATGATCACGTCGTTGCGAGTGGCGTGAGCCAGCTCTGGGGAGATTTCCGGATCCGGGTTGGAGCAGGCGAACACGATCGGGTTGGCAGCCATCGACTTAAGGCCTTCCGGGCTCAGCAGGTTCGGGCCGGACAGACCCACGAACACATCGGCGCCGTCCAGGGCGTCGGCCAGGGTGCGCTTGTCGGTGGCGTGGGCGAACTGGGCCTTGTACTGGTTCAGGTCGTCACGGCCAGCGTGGATCACGCCGCTGCGGTCGATCATGAAGATGTTCTCGACCTTGGCGCCCATGCTGACCAGCAGTTTCATGCAGGAGATGGCGGCAGCGCCGGCACCCAGGCAGACGATCTTCGCGTCTTCGAGCTTCTTGCCGGCGATTTCCAGGGCGTTGATCATGCCGGCCGCAGTGACGATCGCGGTACCGTGCTGGTCATCGTGGAAGACCGGGATGTCGCACTGCTCGATCAGGGTACGTTCGATCTCGAAGCACTCTGGCGCCTTGATGTCCTCGAGGTTGATGCCACCGAAGGTGATGGAGATGCGGCGCACGGTGTCGATGAAGGCCTGTGGGCTTTCCGATTCGACTTCGATGTCGAATACATCGATACCGGCGAAACGCTTGAACAGAACACCCTTGCCTTCCATGACCGGCTTGGAGGCCAGTGGGCCCAGGTCGCCCAGGCCGAGGATGGCGGTACCATCGGAAATCACCGCAACCAGGTTACCTTTGCCGGTGTATTTGTAGGCCAGCTCTGCATCGCGGCCAATCTCGCGTACCGGTTCGGCAACGCCTGGGCTGTAGGCCAGGGCGAGGTCGCGGGCAGTGGCGGTTGGCTTGGAGAGCTCGACGCTCAGTTTCCCCGGACGAGGTTGAGCGTGATATTCGAGAGCGGCGGTTTTCAGGTCTGACATGGTGGGCATTCCGCTTGTTTACTGTTCTGACGGACCGCCGAGGATACGCAAAGAGCCGGGGAGCCACAAGACTGGTCAGTCACTTGTGTCAAGGCCTTTAGCCTAAGACTTTACGCTATAACCCACGGGGCATACGCCTGACAGTGTGTACAATCCATTATCGAAATGTCTACATGTTTTGACTGGAAATACGTTCGAACATGCTCGGGTCCGTCAACGGCAGGAGCCAGCGCCGCTGGCCTGCCTTGAGCCCGCCCTTGCGGGATCGATCCAGCACCCAACCACGGGCTTCGACCTGGCGGCCCTGCAGTTCCTGGAAGAAACTGGACGGGAAGTTGCGCAGCAGACGGGCAGGCACCTGCAACACCAAGGCATTGTCCAGTTCCACCCAGACCCCGCCACGATTGCGCTCGATGCCCCGCACCGTGCCGCTCACCACGGCGAAGCCTGAGCGCTGCAGGGCATCGGCTTGCAGCACCGGCGATTGCCGCCAGAGGCCCGCGCCGGTGCTGCGCGCGGCGTGCTCGGCGCGCTGTTGACAGCCGGCCAGGCGAACATTGGGCGCCACCGCGACCCGGTAGCCCAGGCCTTCGCTGAGCAGTTGCGCTTCGAGATTGGCCCCATCGCGACCGTACAGGTGGGCCAGGGTCCGCCCGTACTTATCCTTGCCCTCGACGCCCGGCACCAGGCCAAGCAGACCATCGCTGGCCTTGACCAACGCCTGCAGACGACGCTTGGCAGCCTCGGCGAAGGGTTCGCTGGTACGCCCCTTGCGCCCGATTTCCGGGGCGTTGATGCCGATCATGCGCACGCTGCGCCCATCGCTCAGGCGCAGGGTATCGCCATCGACCACCTGACGCACCGCCACCGTCTGCGGGCTGGCTGGCAGCGGGCAGAATGCCGCAGCCGCCACCGGAAAATGCCAGATCGCGCCCACAAAAAAGGCGCCCACGAGGGGCGCCTTCTTTTGCAACAGCGCGAAGCCCGAAGGATTCGCCATGCGCATGATTACTTCTTGGTACCGAACATACCGAAGCGATCGGCGAACTTCTGTACGCGACCACCGGTGTCCAGGACTTTCTGCTTACCGGTGTAGAACGGGTGGCACAGGTTGCAAACGTCGATCGACAGGGTGTTGCCCAGGGTCGAACGGGTTTCGAATTTGTTGCCGCAGCTGCAGGTGACTGCAACTACTTCGTAGTTCGGATGAATATCTGCTTTCATGGTCACTTCCTCGAGCTGCGTGCCGCCACCCAACACCTATTGTTGAATACCGCACGTAATTAGGCGGCGAATAATACCAGAGCATGGCGCCAGCGCAAGTTGTCGCGTGTACCAGTGGTCGTCTGCTAGGCTCGCCACACCTTGAAATACCCTGCCGAGACCTTCCGCGTGTCCGACGTCATCCTGCGCCTTGCCCTGCCCTCCCCCCTGCGTCGCCTGTTCGACTACAGGGCACCGGCGAGCATGGCCCGCCAGGCCCTGACCCCAGGCATGCGCATTCGCGTGCCGTTCGGGCGGCGCGAGATGATCGGCGTGCTGGTGGAGGTCTGCGCGCAAAGCGAGGTGCCCGCCGAAAAGCTCAAGCCGGCCACGGCCCTGCTCGACCCGGTATCGCCGATCCCGGCCTCGCTGTTCAAGCTGTGCCTGTGGACCGCCCAGTACTACCAGCACAGCCTCGGTGACACCTTGAGCTGGGCCTTACCTACCCTCCTGCGCCAGGGCGAGCCGGCCGAGATGCGCCAGGAGCGCTTCTGGCACGTGACACCTGGTGCGCGCCTGGAAGACCCGCGCATCGCCCGCGCGCCGCGCCAGCGCGACGCGCTCAAGACCCTGGCCCAGCACCCCCATGGCGTGGCTCACAGCCTGTTGGGCAAACTCAACCTCAACAAGGACAGCCTTGACCTGCTACTGGCCAAGGACCTGGTCCAGGTCGAGGTGCGCCGCCACCTGCCGAGCGCCCGTCACGAGCACTGGCTGGCGCAGCCGGAGCTGCCGCTCAACGACGAGCAGCGCGAGGCCTTCGACAGCGTGCGCGAGGCCTTTGGCGGTTTCGCCGCGTTCCTCCTGGCGGGGGTCACCGGTAGCGGCAAGACCGAGGTGTACCTGCAACTGATCCGCGAAACCCTGGAAGCCGGCAAACAGGCGCTGGTGCTGATCCCAGAGATCAACCTCGGCCCACAGACCCTGGCGCGCTTCGAGCAGCGCTTCAATGCCCGCATCGCCCTGCTGCACTCGGCGGTGAGCGACCGCGAGCGCCTCGACGCCTGGCTGGCAGCGCGTGACGGCGAGGCGGACATCATCATCGGCACGCGCTCGGCGCTGTTCACGCCGATGAAGAACCCGGGCCTGATCATCATCGACGAGGAGCACGACGGCTCCTATAAACAGCAGGAAGGCCTGCGCTATCACGCCCGCGATCTGGCCCTGGTGCGCGCTCATCAGGAGAACGTGCCGATCCTGCTCGGCTCGGCCACACCGTCGCTGGAGACCCTGCACAACGCCCTGACCGGGCGTTACCGCCTGCTGCGCATGAACCAGCGTGCCGGCGGCGCACGCCCGCCGCGCATGCTGCGCCTGGACGTGAAGAGCCTGCCCCTGGACAGCGGCATCAGCGGCCCGCTGCAACAGGCCATCCGCCAGACCCTCGAAGCCGGCCAGCAGGTACTGGTGTTTCTCAATCGTCGTGGCTTCGCCCCCACCCTGCTGTGCCATGACTGCGGCTGGTTGTCGGAGTGCCCGCGCTGCGATGCGCGCATGACCGTGCACCAGCGCTCGGGCGTGCTGCGCTGCCACCACTGCGGCTATGACGAACGCCTGCCGCAGCATTGCCCCAAGTGCCAGCACGTCGATCTGCGGGCGGTCGGCGCCGGGACCGAGCGCGCCGAAGAGCGCCTCAAGGTGCTGTTCCCGGACTACCCGGTGCTACGCGTGGACCGCGACAGCACAGCGCGCAAGGACGCCATGCACAACCTGTTCAACACCATCCAGCGGGGCCAGCCGAGCATCCTCGTCGGCACCCAGATGCTGGCCAAGGGGCACCATTTCCCCCGGGTCACCTTGGTGGCCATCCTCGACGCCGATGGCGGGCTGTTCTCCGGCGACTTCCGCGCCAGCGAGCGCATGGCCCAGCTCATCGTCCAGGTGGCCGGGCGTGCCGGGCGTGCCGAAGAGCCGGGCAAGGTCATCATCCAGACCCACCTGGCCGACCACCCGCTGCTGGTGCAACTGACCGAACAGGGCTATTTCGCCTTTGCCGAGCAGGCCCTGGAAGAACGCCGCAGCGCCGGCCTGCCGCCCTACTCGCACCTCGCCCTGCTGCGGGCCGAGGCGCACAAGCCGGGCCAGGCGGAAGGTTTTCTCGACGAGGCGTGCGGCGCCGCCGAGCGACTGGTAGCTGAACAGCGCTTGCCCGGCATCGAATTGCTGGGGCCGGTACCGGCACCGATGGAGCGCCGCGCCGGGCGTTTCCGCGCGCAATTGTTGATACAGGCCAACACCCGGGCCCCCTTGCATCGACTGATCAGCGCCTGGTTGCTAGTGTTGGAGCAGATGCCGAGCGGGCGCCAGGTGCGCTGGTCGCTGGACGTCGACCCGGTCGACCTTTACTGAGCATCCCACGGGGCGTGCCGCAAAGGTTGGCAACCCGGCCCCGGCAACGGATAATGCCCAGTTTTTCCACCTGCGCATCCAGGCGCTCACCGCGCTTGCGGTCGAAAAGAGAATCCCATGAAAGACACCATTCGCCAGCTCATCCAGCAAGCCCTCACCCAACTCGCCACCGATGGTGTGCTGCCTGCAGGGCTGACGCCGGCGATCCAGGTCGAAAACGCCCGCGACAAGACCCACGGCGACTTCGCCAGCAACATCGCCATGATGCTGTCCAAGCAGGCCGGCATGAAGCCGCGCGACCTGGCGGAGAAACTCATCGATGCCCTGCCGACCAGCGACGACATCAGCAAGGTCGAGATCGCCGGCCCCGGCTTCCTGAACTTCTTCCAGAACACCGCTGCCCTGGCCGCCCGCCTGGATGCCGCCCTGGCCGATGGCCATCTGGGCGTACGCAAGGCCGGTCCGGCCGAGAAGGTAGTGATCGACATGTCGGCGCCCAACCTGGCCAAGGAAATGCACGTCGGCCACCTTCGTTCGACCATCATCGGCGACAGTGTCGCCCGGGTCCTGGAGTTCCTCGGCGACGACGTGA
This sequence comes from Pseudomonas sp. S31, assembly GCF_016648105.1. GTDB lineage: Bacteria > Pseudomonadota > Gammaproteobacteria > Pseudomonadales > Pseudomonadaceae > Aquipseudomonas. The sequence goes on from NZ_JACVVE010000007.1 coordinate 24,502, forward strand.
TCCGCCAGAACCACGTGGGTGACTGGGGTACCCAGTTCGGCATGCTGATGGCCTACCTGGAAGAAAACCCGATCACCAGTGACGAGCTGTCGGACCTGGAGAACTTCTACCGCGCGGCGAAGAAACGCTTCGACGAGTCCGAAGAATTCGCCAACCGCGCCCGTGGCCTGGTGGTCAAGCTGCAGGCCGGCGATGCCGATTGCATGGCCTTGTGGACGCGCTTCAAGGACATTTCCCTGTCGCACTGCCAGAAAACCTACGAACTGCTCAACGTCAAGCTGACCATGGCCGACGTGATGGGTGAAAGCGCCTACAACGACGACCTGGCCAACGTGGTCGCCGACCTCAAGGCCAAGGGCCTGCTGGTGGAAGACCAGGGCGCCCAGTGCGTATTCCTCGACGAGTTCAAGAACAGCGAAGGCGAGCCCCTGCCCGTGATCGTGCAGAAGGCCGACGGCGGCTACCTGTACGCCACCACCGACCTTGCCGCCGTGCGCTACCGCAGCAACGTACTCAAGGCCGACCGCGCCCTGTATTTCGTCGACCAGCGCCAGGCACTGCACTTCAACCAGGTGTTCGAAGTGGCGCGCCGGGCCGGTTTCGTCGGCCACCCGATGCAGATGGAGCATATGGGCTTCGGCACCATGAACGGCGCCGATGGCCGCCCGTTCAAGACTCGCGACGGCGGGACGGTGAAGCTGATCGACCTGCTCACCGAGGCCAAGGAGCGCGCCTACGCCCTGGTCAAGGAGAAGAACCCCGGCCTGGCCGAGGACGAACTGCGCCACATCGGCGAGGTGGTTGGCATCGGCGCGGTCAAATACGCCGACCTGTCCAAGCACCGCACCAGCGACTACAGCTTCAACTTCGACCTGATGCTCAACTTCGAGGGCAACACCGCCCCTTACCTGCTGTATGCCTACACCCGCGTGGCCGGTGTGTTCCGCAAGCTGGGCAAGGGCTTCGACGAAGTCGACGGGCACATCGTGCTGCAAGCCGAGAAGGAACAGGACCTGGCCGCGCGCCTGGCCCAGTTCGGTGAAATCCTGAACAACGTTGCCGACAAAGGCACCCCGCATGTGCTGTGCAGCTACCTGTACGACCTTGCCGGCCTGTTCTCGAGCTTCTACGAAAACTGCCCGATTCTCGCCGCCGACACCGCGCAGCAACAGCAAAGCCGCTTGCGCCTGGCTGCCCTGACCGGCCGCACCCTCAAGCAGGGCCTCGAGCTGCTGGGCCTGGAAACCCTGGAGCGCATGTAAGTTGGCTGCCAAGAAAAAACCCGCTCCGAAACGCGGCGCGAGCCGCGCGCAAGCCCCCGCCAAGCAGCCGATCCCAGGATGGGTATGGCTGGCGGTCGGCCTCACCGTGGGCGCCTTCATCGTTTTCCTGATGAAGCTCGAACCCGGCGGTGGTGACATCAAGCGCGCCAAGCCCGAGCAACAGAAGCCGGAAAAGGTCGCCGAGGCCAGCAAGGGCAGCACCGCCACCACCGCGCAGCAACCGGTGAAGCCGAAGTACGACTTCTACACGCTGCTGCCGGAGTCGGAGGTCATCGTGCCGCCGGAGGCCGTACCGGAGAAGACCCCGCCGGTACCGGCGCAGCCGGTGACCCCGGTCACCCCTGCCGAAGCGGCGAAGATCGACACCGCCCGCGCCCAGGCCGCACTGCTGGGGCAGACCCCGCCACCCGCGCCACCAGTGATCAAGCCGGCCGCTACCACGCAGTTCTTCCTGCAGGCCGGCTCGTTCCGCAAGCAGGCCGATGCCGACCGGGTCCGCGCGCAGATCATCCTGCTCGGCCAGGTGGTCAAGGTCGAGTCAGGGACGGTCAAGGAAGAAACCTGGTACCGCGTGCTGGTCGGCCCGTTCAGCAACCGCGAACAGTTGACCGTGGCGCAGAAGCAGTTGGCGGGGGCGGGTTTCAGCAACCTGCTGCTGCAACAGCGGCAGACCCGGCAGTAACGCCAACGGGAACGAAAAAAGGCCTTGCCGCTCGCTGCGACAAGGCCTTTTTCATGGACAGGGGCCCCGTCAACGCTGGGCATTGGCCTCGGACACCTGGCTGTTCAGCGTCCAGAAATCGTACAGCACGCCCAGCAAGAACAACCCGCCAGTAAAGAAGTAAATGATCGCACTGATCCACTTGCCCTGATAAAGACGGTGCACACCGAAAATACCCAGGAAGGTCAGCAGAAGCCAGGCGATGTTGTAGTCGATGCGCCCGGACTGGAAGCGCAGGTCCGCTTCGCGATCCATCGACGGGATCAGGAACACGTCGATCAACCAGCCGATGCCGAACACACCGAGGGTCAGGAACCAGATCGTCCCGGTGATCGGCTTGCCGTAGTAGAAACGGTGCGAGCCGGTGAAGCCGAAGATCCACAACAGGTAGCCGATGACCTTGCTATGGGTGTCGTGATACGGCGCCCCTTGTTGATAAGTGTTCATTCATTGTCCCCCTGGGGTTATCCAAAAATTTTCTAACGGAAAATGTGACTTTTCCGGCGCAGGCCGACGTACGGCAACATGACAATCGACCAACGGATCAGAAATTGATCAAAAAGCTGTTATAAAGTTGCGCGCCCAACACACAACATTCATAAGAGCTTCATCTATGCCGCCTTTGTTCAAGACATGGCTGACCCTCTGCCTATTATTGCCCCTGGCCGCTCACGCCACCAATCGTGAGCAACGTCTTCCCAACGGGTTCACCGGCTATACCACCAATGCCGCAGTGAGACACGCACCGGCCAAGCACACCACGCTGCGTGCCCGCACGGTCGCCAGCAGCCACGGCGTGCCGGTCGCCTCGATGTCGCCGAAGCAGAGCAGCGACGTGCTGAGCCGCGCCGTCAATGTACTCGGCACCCCCTATCGCTGGGGTGGCAGCAGCCCGAAGAAGGGCTTCGATTGCAGTGGCCTGGTCAAGTACGCCTTCAATGACGTGGCCAATGTCGACCTGCCGCGCACCTCCAATGCCATGGCCCAGGGCCACGGTATCAAGGTGGCCAAGGGCGACCTCAAGCCTGGCGACCTGATCTTCTTCAACATCAAGAGCCGCCGCGTCAATCATGTGGCCATCTACCTGGGTAACGACCGCTTCATCCATGCTCCACGCCGTGGCAAGCGGGTGAGCATCGACAACCTGAACAAGCCCTACTGGCAGAAGCATTATGTCGTCGCCAAGCGCGTGCTGCCGAAGGATCAGCAGCAGTTGAACCTGGCCAAGCGCTGATCGGCGCTTTTCTGTCCCGGCCTCTTCGCGGCGGTTCGGCGCCCCGATAAACCCGCTCCTACACAGGACCGGGGGATACCCTGTAGGAGCGGGTTTATCGGGGCGCCGAACCGCCGCGAAGAGGCCGGAGCAGGTATTACGGCTCGTCGATCACCCCCCGCTCCTGCAACCTGCGCATCGCCCCCTCCATCGTCCGCATTCCCTCTGCCCCACCGGCCTGCATCACCGAACACAACTGTGCCATGCGCCCTTCACGCACCAGGTTGCGCACCGCCGGCGTGGCCACCAGCACCTCCCTGGCCGCCACCCGTCCACCGCCGACCCGTTTGACCAGCACCTGCGCCACCACCATGCGCAACGAGTCGGCCAGCATCGTCCGGACCTGGTTCTTTTCCTCGGCAGCGAAAACCTCGACCAGACGTTCGAGACTGCCGGCAGCCGAACGCGTATGCACCGTGGCCAGCACCAGGTGCCCGGTTTCCGCCGCCCGCAGCGCCAGGCGGATGGTCTCCAGGTCACGCAGCTCGCCGATCATGATCACGTCTGGATCCTGGCGCAGGGCACTGCGCAGACCTTGGGCGAAATCCCGGCAATGGCGGCCGATTTCCCGCTGATTCACCAGGCTTTGCCCATCCTTGTGGATAACCTCGATGGGATCTTCCAGCGTGATGATATGCAGCGCCCGTTCGCAATTGAGCCGGTGAAGCAAAGCAGCGAGGGTGCTGGACTTGCCGCTACCGGTCGGCCCACCGACCAGCACCAGGCCATCGGTGTACTTGGCAACAGCTAGATACACTTCTTCCAGCTCAAGTGCGGCCAGCGTCGCGATGTCGTTCGGAATCAACCGCAAGGTCGCCGCGGGCCCACGCAACTGGCGGTACAGGTTCAAGCGAAAGCGCCCAAGCTGCGGCAGCTCCAGCGCCAGGTCGAGATCTTCGCCCTGTCGCCAACGCACTGTCTGCTCGGCGTCCAGCCAGTGCTCCAGCGCATCGTCCAGCACCGCCGGCTGCAGGATAGGCAGGTCCATGCGCCGCAGCTCACCCTCGCAACGCAGCATCGGTATCTCGCCCGCAGCCAGGTGCAGGTCGCTCGCCCCTGCCTCCACGGCTCGAGCCAGCAGGTCGGTCACGTCCATGAGACTCCCCAAAGGCCTTCAAGCAGGTAGAATGCCGCAGACTCCCTGAGCCGTTGGCATCGATCCATGTCCACCATAGCAGACAACCTTTCCGCCCTCGCCGCCCGCATCGACAGCGCCGCCAAGGCTGCCGGCCGGGCCCCGGCGAGCATCCAGTTGCTGGCGGTGAGCAAGACCAAGCCCGCCAGCGCCATCCGCGAGATCCACGCCGCCGGCGTGCGCGACGTGGGGGAAAACTACCTCCAGGAAGCCCTGGCCAAGCAGCAGGAACTCAACGACCTGCCCTTGATCTGGCACTTCATCGGCCCCATCCAGTCGAACAAGACCAAAGCTATCGCCGAACATTTCGACTGGGTACATTCCGTGGACCGCCTGAAGATCGCCCAACGCCTGTCCGAACAGCGCCCTGCCGGCCTGGCACCGCTGAACATCTGCCTGCAGGTGAACGTCAGCGGCGAAGACAGCAAGTCCGGCTGCGCCCCGGCCGACCTGCCGGCACTGGCCCAGGCAGTGGCGGCCTTGCCCAACCTGCGCCTGCGCGGGTTGATGGCGATCCCCGAGCCGACCGACGACCACGTCGCCCAGCAAGCCGCCTTTGCCACCGTGCGCCAGTTGCGCGATGACCTGGGCCTTGGCCTGGATACCCTGTCGATGGGCATGAGCCACGATCTGGAGGCGGCGATCGCCCAGGGTGCGACCTGGGTCCGTATCGGTACCGCCCTGTTCGGCGCTCGCGGCCCGAACCACAGCGGGCCCGTCTGATTCCATGCTTTACTCACTCTTTCCTTCAAGGACCTGACATGAGCAAGACTCGTATCGCCTTTATCGGCGCCGGCAACATGGCCGCCAGCCTGATCGGTGGCCTGCGTGCCCAGGGCCTGGATGCCTCGCAGATTCGCGCCAGCGACCCCGGCGCCGAAACCCGCAGCCGCGTCCAGGCCGAGCACGGCATCGAAGTGTTCGAAGACAACGCCCTGGCCATCGCCGGCGCCGACGTCGTGGTGCTGGCGGTCAAGCCACAGGTCATGAAAGCCGTCTGCCAGGCCCTGCAGCCCCGCCTGCAGGAGGGCCAGCTGATCGTCTCCATCGCCGCCGGCATTACCTGCGCGAGCCTGCAAGCCTGGCTGGGCGCCCGCCCGGTGGTGCGCTGCATGCCCAACACGCCAGCCTTGCTGCGCGAGGGCGTCAGCGGCCTGTACGCCACTGGCGAAGTCTCCGACACGCAGCGCCAGCAAGCCGAGCAACTGCTGTCGGCCGTGGGCACCGCCTTGTGGCTGGACCAGGAGCAACAACTGGATGCCGTCACTGCCGTCTCCGGCAGCGGCCCGGCCTACTTCTTCCTGCTGATCGAGGCCATGACCGCAGCCGGCGAAAAACTCGGCCTGCCGCGTGAAACCGCCTCCCAGCTGACCCTGCAGACCGCCCTTGGCGCTGCGCGTATGGCCGTGGCCAGCGACGTCGACGCCGCCGAGCTGCGCCGCCGCGTGACCTCGCCCGCCGGCACCACCGAAGCGGCGATCAAGTCGTTCCAGGGCAACGCTTTTGAAGCCATCGTCGAGCAGGCGCTGCAGGCTGCGGCCACGCGCTCTGCCGAACTTGCCGAACAACTGGGCAAATAAGGAGTTCTTGATGAATGCACTGTCCGGCGCCGCGATCTTCGTGGTGCAAACCCTGGTCAGCCTGTACCTGGTGATCGTCCTGCTGCGCTTCGTGCTGCAGCTGGTCAAGGCCAACTTCTACAACCCGCTGAGCCAGTTCGCGGTGCGCGCCACCCAGCCGCTGCTCAAGCCGATCCGCCGCATCATCCCCAGCATCGGCGGCCTGGACACCTCGTCGCTGCTGCTGGCGGTGGTCATCCAGGCACTGTTGATGGCCTTCGTGCTGATGCTCACCTACGGCGTGTTCGGCGACGTGCTGCACCTGCTGCTGTGGGCCATCATCGGCGTCACCTCGCTGTTCCTGAAGATCTTCTGGGTGGCGATGATCGTCATGGTGATCGTCTCCTGGGTCGCGCCCAACAGCCATAACCCGGCTGCCGAGCTGGCCTACCAGATCAGCGAACCGGTGCTCGCGCCGTTCCGCCGCCTGGTGCCGAACCTTGGCGGGCTGGATATTTCGCCGATCTTCGCGTTCATCGCCATCCAGGTGATCCAGTCGTTCGTCATGCCACCGCTGGCCGCCTACGCCGGCATGCCACAGGAACTGTGGCGGATGATCTGACCCTGGCCAGCGCTCGTTGACCCCGGCGGCAAGCCTTTGCTTGCCGCTGCGGGTAGCGCTCTTTAGACTTACGCCTCCGTCAAGCGTGAGCAGGGTCGATGTCCACTGTCCTTCCCGAAGATTCCGTCGGTCTGGTGACCCCGCAGGTTGCCCGGTTCGACGAGCCCCTGGCCCTGGCCTGCGGCCGTTCCCTGGCCAGCTACGAGCTGGTCTATGAAACCTATGGCACCCTGAACGCCAGCGCGAGCAATGCCGTGCTGATCTGCCATGCCCTGTCCGGCCACCACCATGCCGCCGGTTACCACGCTGCCACCGACCGCAAGCCAGGCTGGTGGGACAGCTGCATCGGCCCAGGCAAGCCGATCGACACCAACCGTTTCTTCGTGGTCAGCCTGAACAACCTCGGCGGCTGCAATGGCAGCACCGGCCCGAGCAGCCTCAACCCGGCCACCGGCAAGCCCTATGGCGCCGACTTCCCGGTACTGACCGTGGAAGACTGGGTTCACAGCCAGGCGCGCCTGGCCGATCGCCTGGGTATCGGCCAATGGGCCGCCATCGTCGGCGGCAGCCTTGGTGGCATGCAGGCCCTGCAATGGACAATCACCTACCCCGAGCGTGTACGCCACTGCGTCGATATCGCCTCGGCGCCCAAGCTGTCGGCACAGAACATCGCCTTCAACGAAGTGGCGCGCCAGGCCATCCTCACCGACCCCGAATTCCACGGCGGCTCGTTCCAGGACCGGGGCGTGATTCCCAAGCGCGGCCTGATGCTGGCGCGCATGGTCGGCCACATCACCTATCTGTCCGACGACTCGATGGGCGAGAAATTCGGCCGCGAACTCAAGAGCGACAAGCTCAACTACGACTTCCACAGCGTCGAGTTCCAAGTCGAGAGCTACCTGCGCTACCAAGGCGAGGAGTTCTCCGGCCGCTTCGACGCCAACACCTACCTGCTGATGACCAAAGCCCTGGACTACTTCGACCCGGCCGCGGCCGAGGGCGGCGGCCTGGCCGCCAGCCTGGCCCACGTCAAGGCGGACTACTGCATCATGTCGTTCACTACCGACTGGCGCTTCTCACCGGCCCGCTCGCGGGAAATCGTCGACGCCCTGATGGCGGCGCGCAAGAACGTCTGCTACCTGGAAATCGACTCGCCATATGGGCACGATGCCTTCCTGATCCCCACGCCTCGCTACATGCAGGGTTTCTCGAACTACATGAACCGCATCGCCATCTGAGGACAGCATGAGAGCCGATCTGGAAATCATCCACGACTGGATCCCCGCCGGTAGCCGAGTACTCGACCTGGGCTGCGGCAGCGGCGAGCTGCTGGCTTCGCTGCGTGATCGCAAGCAGGTCAGCGGCTATGGCCTGGAAATCGACCCCGACAACATCGCCGCGTGCGTGGCCAAGGGCGTCAACGTCATCGAGCAAGACCTGGACAAGGGCCTGGGCAACTTCGCCAGCAACAGTTTCGACGTGGTGATCATGACCCAGGCCCTGCAGGCCGTCGAATATCCCGACCGGATCCTCGACGAGATGCTGCGGGTGGGGCGCCAGTGCATCATCACCTTCCCCAACTTCGGCCACTGGCGCTGCCGCTGGTACCTGGCGACCAAAGGGCGCATGCCGGTGTCGGACTTCATGCCGTATACCTGGTACAACACGCCGAACATCCACTTCTGCACCTTCGCCGATTTCGAGGAGCTGTGCCACGAACGCCATGCCAAAGTGCTCGACCGCCTGGCGGTCGACCACTTGCACCGCAATGGATGGGGCGGGCGGCTTTGGCCTAATCTTCTAGGTGAAATCGGTATCTACCGCGTCAGCAGCCCAGGCCTGCAGGAACATCAGCTCGCGGTCTGACGCCCACCGGAGGACTCGCACCATGCGTCGCCTAGCCCTGTTCCTGTTCAGCCTGTGCCTGGCCCTGCCAGCCCTGGCAGCCGACGCCACCCGCCCCGAGCGCAAGGAAGTGTTCGGCGACGTGGCGGTGCACTACAGCGCCTTCACCTCCAGCATGCTGCAGCCGGACATCGCCGCCGCCACCGGGCTGACCCGCAGCAAGAACCAGGGGGTGCTGAACATTGCCGTGATCAAGGCCGGCAAGCCGAGCACGGCGGTGGTCAGCGGCACGGTGAAGGACCTCACCGGGCGCAGCAGCCCATTGTCGTTCAAGCAGATCACCGACCGGGGCGCGGTGTACTACATCGCCCAGTTCAAGATCGAACAGGCCGAGACCCTGACCTTCGACCTGAACGTCGAAGCCGGCGGTATCAGCCATCCACTCAGTTTCAACCAGGAAGTTTTCCCAGGCGAATGATGAATTTCCAGCAACTCGTATTGGCCAGCCACAACGCCGGCAAACTCAAGGAACTCCAAGCCATGCTCGGCCAGTCCGTGCAGCTTCGCTCGATCGGTGAGTTCAGCCAGGTCGAGCCCGAGGAAACCGGCCTGTCGTTCGTCGAAAATGCCATCCTCAAGGCGCGCAATGCCGCACGTATCTCCGGTTTGCCGGCGCTGGCCGACGACTCCGGCCTGGCAGTGGACTTCCTCGGTGGTGCGCCGGGCATCTACTCGGCGCGTTATGCCGACGGCAAGGGCGATGCGGCGAACAACGCAAAGCTGCTCGAAGCCCTGAAGGACGTGCCCGAGGCCGAGCGAGGTGCCCAGTTCGTCTGCGTGCTGGCACTGGTCCGGCATGCCGATGACCCGCTGCCGATCCTCTGCGAAGGCCTGTGGCACGGGCGCATCCTGCGCCAGGCCAGCGGCGAGCATGGCTTTGGCTACGATCCGCTGTTCTGGGTGCCAGAGCGCGACTGCTCGAGCGCCGACCTGACCCCTGTGGATAAGAACCAGCTCAGCCACCGCGCCCGCGCCATGGCCCTGCTGCGTCAACGTCTGGGCCTGGCATGATCGCAACGCTGTCCCAGCCGGGCGCGGCGGGCTTCTCCAAGCTGCCGCTACTGGCGCTGTACATCCATATCCCGTGGTGCGTGCGCAAGTGCCCCTACTGCGATTTCAACTCCCACGCCGCCGGGCCTGAACTGCCGGAAGAGGCTTACGTCGACGCGCTGTTGACCGACCTCGATCTGGAGTCGCCCGCAGTGCAGGGCCGGCCGATTTCATCGATCTTCTTCGGCGGCGGTACGCCGAGCCTGTTCAGCGCCAATGCCCTGGGGCGTCTGCTGCGAGGCGTGGAGCAACGCATCCCGTTCGCTGCAGATATCGAGATCACCCTCGAAGCCAACCCTGGCACCTTCGAGCAGGACAAGTTCAAGGCCTACCGGCAGACCGGCATCAATCGCCTGTCGATCGGCGTGCAGAGCTTCCAGCCCGAGAAGTTGCAGGCGCTGGGCCGGATCCATAATGGTGACGAGGCGATCCGCGCCGCTGCCATGGCCCGCGCCGCTGGCTTCGACAACTTCAACATGGACCTGATGCACGGCCTGCCCGACCAGTCGCTGGACGACGCCCTGGGCGACCTACGCCAGGCCATTGACCTGGGTCCCACCCACCTGTCCTGGTACCAGTTGACGGTGGAACCGAACACGGTGTTCTGGAACCAGCCGCCGGAGCTGCCCGAGGACGACATACTCTGGGACATCCAGGAAGCCGGCCAGGCGTTGATGGCAGCCAACGGCTACAAGCAGTACGAGGTTTCGGCCTACGCCCAGGCCGGGCGCGCTGCGCGACACAACCTAAACTACTGGCGCTTCGGCGACTTCATCGGCATCGGTGCCGGCGCCCACGGCAAGCTGACCTTCGCCGACGGCCGCATCCTGCGCACCTGGAAGACCCGCCTGCCCAAGGATTACCTGAACCTGGCCAAGCCGTTCAAGGCCGGTGAAAAGCTGCTGCCAGTCGATGAGCTGCCGTTCGAGTTTCTGATGAACGCCCTGCGCCTGACCGAGGGCGTGGAGGCCGAGCTGTTCACCCAGCGCACCGGCCTGCCCCTGGCGCAATTGGACGAGGCACGTCGTGCGGCCGAACAAAAGGGCCTTTTGCAGGTCGAACCGGATCGGCTGGTGGCCACACCGAGGGGCCAGCTGTTCCTCAATGACCTGCTGCAGTATTTCTTGACCTAAGGATGACCCATGGATCTGGTACTCGACCTGCTCGCGACGGTTTCCCGCTGGAGCCGCAGCAACCTCTCGGAGATTTCCCTGGCCCTGGTGGGCTGTTTGCTGGTGCTGTTCGGCACCGACATCAAGGGCTGGGTGGAACAACGCCTGGGCGGCCTGGCCGGTGCGCTGCGCGTGCCGTTCATGGCGCTGCTGGTGATGATCGGCAGTGGGGCGGCGCTGATCTATGCCACGCCGTGGGTGGTGAAGGGGTTGGGGCAGTTCAACAACTACGCGCTGGCACCGGTGCTGCTGGTGGTGCTGGTGTTGATCGGCGTGGTGGCGGATCGCCGGGGGTAAGTTGCTAAAACTGCCCTGGCGAACCAGGGCAGCCCTACCACCTGACTAGCCCTTACTGGGCATCGTCGAAGTGATCACGCATGAAGTCTCGTGCGGTCTTGAGGACAATCAAGATCCGGATGAGCTTCCAGACGCGGCTCAGCGTATCAAGCAAACGCTTCATAAGCCTTGGCCTCCGTGTTGGCGGGCCAATCTTCCAGCATCTAACCGGTACTTCGATGCCTTCGAAAACAGTGGCAGTGTTTTCAGTGAAGTGGCCAGGTTGATGGCCCTTCGAGATCAGCTACCGGCACGGTTCTCAGGCCGTGTCGAAGGGGCCGGAAAGCAGAATTCTTCACCTACCCGGCCCATCACCGAATTCATCCCCACAGGAGCAGCGCGATGATACTTGGGATGCACCGCCAAAGCTGTTAACTGCCCCGACACATGTAATGCTGGGTATTTCTGATTATTGACGCGCAATACCGGGCTGCCTATGATTCGGTGACAGTGGCAGTGTTTTCGGTGATACCCAGAGCGAAGGATACTCAGTCCTATCGCTCACAAAAAAACCGCTCTTCTCAGAGCGGTTTTTTTCGCCTGCATTTCGACAGGCTCCAGCACATCGAAAGCCTCGATCAGCCGATCAATCCACCTTCTCGAACTTCAGATCCCACACCCCATGCCCCAGTCGCTCGCCACGGCGTTCGAACTTGGTGATCGGGCGTTCTTCCGGCCGCGGCACGTAGGCACCGTCTTCGGCACGGTTGCGATAGCCCGGGGCGGCGCTCATCACTTCCAGCATGTACTCGGCATACGGTTCCCAGTCGGTGGCCATGTGGAACACGCCACCGGGCTTGAGCTTGCGCCGTACCAGCTCGGCGAACTCCAGCTGAACGATACGGCGCTTGTGGTGGCGCGCCTTGTGCCATGGGTCCGGGAAGAACAGCATCAGGCGGTCGAGGCTGTTGTCGGCCACACAGCGGTTGAGCACCTCGATGGCGTCGCAGTCATACACCCGCAGGTTCTTCAGGCCTTGGGTCAGCACGCCGTTGAGCAGCGCACCGACACCCGGGCGGTGCACTTCGACACCGATGAAGTCCTGCTCCGGTGCGGCGGCAGCCATCTCCAGCAAGGAGTGGCCCATGCCGAAGCCGATCTCCAGGGTGCGTGGCGCCGAGCGGCCGAACACCTGGTCGTAGTCGACCGGGCTGTCGGCCAGCGGCAGGATGAACAGCGGGCCACCCTGGTCGAGGCCGCGTTGCTGGCCTTCGGTCATGCGCCCGGCGCGCATCACGAAGCTCTTGATGCGGCGGTGGTGGCGCTGGTCGCCGTCGGCGGAGATCGGCGTATCTTGCGAGTCAGTCATCGGGGGCTCTTACTTGATCAGACCATCCAGCGGCGAAGAAGCGCTGGCATAGAGTTTTTTCGGCATGCGGCCGGCGAGGTAGGCCATGCGCCCGGCGACGATGGCGTGCTTCATGGCTTCGGCCATCAGCACCGGCTGCTGAGCGTGGGCGATCGCCGAGTTCATCAGCACCGCCTCGCAGCCCATTTCCATGGCGATGGTGGCATCGGAGGCGGTACCCACGCCGGCATCGACCAGCACCGGCACCTTGGACTCCTCGAGGATGATCTGCAGGTTGTACGGGTTGCAGATGCCCAGGCCAGTGCCGATCAGGCCGGCCAGCGGCATCACCGCGATGCAGCCGGCTTCGGCCAACTGGCGGGCGATGATCGGATCGTCGCTGGTATAGACCATCACATCGAAACCGTCCTTGACCAGCACTTCTGCGGCCTTGAGGGTTTCGATCACGTTGGGGAACAGGGTTTTCTGGTCGGCCAGGACTTCCAGCTTGACCAGGTTGTGGCCATCGAGCAACTCACGGGCCAGGCGGCAGGTGCGCACGGCCTCGACCGCGTCATAGCAGCCGGCGGTGTTGGGCAGGATGGTGTAGCGGTCCGGCGGCAGCACGTCGAGCAGGTTCGGCTCGCCCGGGTTCTGGCCGAGATTGGTACGGCGCACGGCCACGGTGACGATTTCGGCACCCGAGGCCTCGATGGCCAGGCGGGTTTCTTCCATGTCACGGTATTTGCCGGTGCCTACCAGCAGGCGCGACTGGAAAGTACGCCCGGCCAGGGTGAAGGGCTTATCGCTGCGAACGTTGCTCATCGTGGTTCCTCGGGAAAAGGTTACGGGATTTGCGGGTGAATCGCCGGGCAGGTTCAACCGCCACCGATGGCGTGGACCACTTCGACCTGGTCGCCCTCGCTCAGCAAGGTGCTGTCGTGCTGACTACGCGGCACGATATCCAGGTTCAGCTCCACCGCCACGCGGCGCCCGACCAGCTCCAGGCGGGCCAGCAAGGCCGCGACGCTTTCGCCAGCAGGCAATTCGTAAGGTTCACCGTTAAGTTGAATGCGCATGCGCACGGCCACCATTGTGCTTTGGGGCACGCATTCTAGCCCCGATCAACCCCTGAACCCAAGGGCGCCGGGCACCATTAGTCGCGATTGTGGACCACTCGGTCAGCCCAGGCGCCAGGCTGCCAGCCCCAGGCACAACCAGCCAGCGAGGAAGCACAGGCCACCGATGGGGGTGATGATGCCCAGCTTGCCCAGGCCACTCAAGGTCAGCAGGTACAGGCTGCCGGAGAACAACAGGATACCGGCGGCGAACAGCCCACCCGACCAGGCCACCAGGCGCCCGGGCAGGTGCACCGAAAGCACCGCCAGCGCGAGGATCGCCAGGGCGTGCACCAACTGGTAGGTGACACCGGTATGGAAGATTGCCAGGTAGTCGGCACTGAGCCGGTTTTTCAGGCCATGGGCGGCGAATGCGCCGAGCGCGACACCGGTGAAGCCGAAAAACGCGGCGAGCATCAGGAAGCTGCGAAGCATGGGACGACTCCTTGGAACGGGTCTGTATAATGGCCCCTTCCACCGGTCCGGCCAAGCCATCGCCATGCTGTCATCCCTATTTCGCCGATTCGTCCGTGCCCTGCTCTGGTTTGCCGCCGCGAGCATCGTGCTGGTCCTGGTGTTTCGCTGGGTACCGCCACCCGGCACGGCGCTGATGGTCGAGCGCAAGGTGCAGTCCTGGGTCGACGGCGAGCCGATCGACCTGCAACGCGACTGGGAGCCCTGGGAGAACATCTCCGATGAGCTCAAGGTGGCCGTCATTGCCGGCGAGGACCAGAAGTTCGCCAGCCATTGGGGCTTCGACATCCCAGCCATCCAGGCGGCGCTGGCCTACAACGAACGTGGCGGCAGCATCCGCGGCGCCAGTACCCTGACCCAGCAGGTCGCCAAGAACCTGTTCCTGTGGTCGGGCCGCAGCTGGTTGCGCAAGGGCCTGGAAGCCTGGTTCACCGCCTTGCTCGAGCTGTTCTGGTCGAAGGAGCGGATCCTCGAGGTCTATCTCAATAGCGCCGAATGGGGCAAAGGCGTGTTCGGCGCCCAGGCTGCCGCCCGCTACCACTTCGGCATCGATGCCAGCCGCCTGAGCCGCCAGCAGGCCGCGCAACTGGCAGCGGTGCTGCCTAGCCCGATCAAGTGGAGCGCCAGCCGCCCGAGTGCCTACGTGGCCAGCCGTGCCGCCTGGATTCGCCGGCAGATGAGCCAGTTGGGCGGGCCGAGCTACCTGATGCAGCTCGATGCTTCGCGTAGACCCTGAACACCCTTTCGCGGGCAAATCCGTAGGAACAAAAAAGCCGCCGCCCCGTCTCCGGGCCAGCGGCTTTTCATTGCAGCCCAGGCTTGATCAGATCGTGATCAACGCCTTGACCTTGTTCATCGCATTCTTTTCCAACTGGCGAATACGTTCGGCCGAAACACTGTACTTGTCCGCCAGCTCGTGCAGCGTGGCCTTTTCCTCGGCCAGCCAACGCTGGTAGAGGATGTCGCGGCTACGCTCGTCCAGGCCTTGCAGCGCTTCGTGCAGGTTGCTGGTGGAGTTGTCGCTCCAGTCGGCATCCTCCAGCTGCGTTGCCGGGTCGTAGCGATGGTCTTCCAGGTAGTACGCCGGCGACTGGAAGGCGCTGTCGTCGTCCGCCTCGGCGGCCGGGTCGAAGGCCATGTCCTGGCCGCTCAGGCGGCTTTCCATCTCGCGCACTTCACGCGGCTCGACGCCGAGGCTTTCCGCCACGCGATGGACTTCGTCATTGTTCAGCCAGGCCAGACGCTTCTTCTGGCTGCGCAGGTTGAAGAACAGCTTGCGCTGGGCCTTGGTGGTGGCCACCTTGACGATACGCCAGTTGCGCAGGATGAATTCGTGGATTTCCGCCTTGATCCAGTGCACGGCGAACGACACCAGGCGCACGCCCATCTCCGGGTTGAAACGCTTCACGGCCTTCATCAGGCCAACGTTGCCTTCCTGGATAAGATCGGCCTGGGCCAGCCCGTAGCCGGCATAGCTGCGTGCGATGTGCACGACGAAACGCAGGTGGGCCATTACCATTTGCCGAGCGGCCTCAAGATCCTGCTCGAAATAGAGACGCTCGGCCAGTTCACGCTCCTGCTCGACCGTCAGCAGCGGGATGCTGTTGACCGTGTGCACGTAGGCTTCCAGGTTCGCACCGGGGACCAGGGCATAGGCAGGTTGCAACGAAGTGGTCATTCAAGAACCTCCGACTCACTAGACTCGTGCCTTGTGGGCACTGCCAACATTGACCGGAAACCACTGTACAAGTTCCAAGCGGTTCACAAGATGAAAAAAAGTCAATGCTGGCACAGAAAACTATCGAGGCGCCAACTCGTTCAGGTGTCGGGCGACCGCGATCCATGCACCGATATACCCTAACAAGACCGCTCCGATCAAGAGAGAAAGACCATCGGAGGCCGGCACCCCACCCAGGGCGAAGTCACTGCCATACAGCCCCGACAGCCCTACCACCGCCTCGTTCAGCCAGCTCAGGCCGAACGCCAGGATACCCCAGGCCAACACACCCGCGCCCAGGCCGTACAAGGCGCCCATGTACAGGAAGGGCCGGCGTACGTAGCTGTCGGTGCCGCCGACCAGCTTGATCACTTCGATCTCGGTGCGGCGGTTTTCGATATGTAGACGAATTGTGTTACCGATTACTAACAGCAGCGCGGAAATCAGCATCACGGCCAGGCCGAAGACGAAGCGGTCACCCAGTTTCAAGATGGCGGCCAGGCGCTCGACCCAGACCAAGTCCAGCTGCGCCACCTCGACCCGCGGCAATTCGGCCAGGCGCTGGCGCAAGGCCTCCAGGGCCGGCTTGTCGACCTCGGTGGGCGTCACCACCACCACGCCCGGCAGCGGATTGTCCGGTAGCTCGCGCAGGGCCTCGCCCAGGCCCGACTGCTGCTGGAACTCGTCCAGGGCCTGCTCGCGGCTGACATACTGGGCATCGGCCACGCCCGGCATGCCCTTGATCTCGTCCCGCAGCGCCTCGCCTTCGCGGCTGCCCGCATCGAGCTTGAGGTACAGCGAGATCTGCGCAGCCCGCTGCCAGGAGCCGCCGAGCTTCTCGACGTTTTTCAGCAGCAGCGACAGGCCCATGGGCATGCTCAGGGCAACCGCCATCACCAGGCAGGTGAAGAAGCTGCCGATCGGCTGCTTGCCCAGGCGGCGCAGGCTGTCGACCAGGCTGGCGCGATGGCTTTCCAGCCAGGCGTGCAGCAGCGTGCGGAAGTCCGGGCCGTCGTCGTCATGGTCGCCGCGCTTTTTCTTCGCCGGTTGCGGGTCGGCAGGCTTGGGCGCGACGCGTTCGGAAACCTTGGGTGTACGTGTAGTGCTCATTGCCCGGCCTCCCCATCGCCGATCAGACGACCGCGCTGCAGGGTCAGCATGCGGTGGCGCATGCGCGCAATCAGTGCCAGGTCGTGGCTGGCGATCAGAACCGTGGTGCCGAGGCGGTTGATGTCCTCGAACACGCCCATGATCTCTGCGGCCAGACGCGGGTCGAGGTTACCCGTGGGTTCGTCGGCCAGCAGCAGGGCTGGCTGGTGGACGATCGCACGGGCAATGCCGACCCGTTGCTGCTGGCCGGTGGACAGGTCGGCCGGGAACAGCTCGCCCTTGTCGGCCAGCGACACGCGCTCGAGCGCCGAATCCACACGCTTGGTGATCTCGGCCTTGGACAGGCCGAGGATCTGCAGCGGCAGGGCGATGTTGTTGAACACGGTGCGGTCGAACAGCAGTTGGTGGTTCTGGAACACCACGCCAATCTGCCGGCGCAGGAACGGGATCTGCGCGTTGCTGATCTGGCCCAGGTCCTGCCCGGCCAGCATCAGCTTGCCGCTGGTCGGGCGCTCCATGGCCAGCAGCAGGCGCAGCAAGGTGCTCTTGCCGGCGCCGGAGTGCCCGGTGACGAACAGGAATTCGCCCCGGCGCGCCCGGAAACTCAGCTCGTGCAAGCCGACGTGGCCGTTGGGGTAGCGCTTGGCAACCTGTTCGAATCGGATCATGGGTGCTCCCGCTCGGCAAACAGGGCTTTGACGAAAGGCTCGGCCTCGAACGTGCGCAGGTCGTCGATGCCCTCGCCGACGCCGATGAAGCGAATCGGCAGCTTGAACTGCTTGGCCAGGGCGAAGATCACCCCGCCCTTGGCGGTGCCGTCCAGCTTGGTCAGGGCCAGGCCGGTCAGCTCGACGCTCTGGTTGAAATACTTGGCCTGGCTGATGGCGTTCTGGCCGGTGCCGGCATCGAGTACCAGCAGCACCTCATGGGGTGCCTCGGCGTCGAGCTTGCCGATCACCCGGCGCACCTTCTTCAGTTCTTCCATCAGGTTGTCTTTGGTGTGCAGGCGACCGGCGGTGTCGGCGATCAGCACGTCGACGCCGCGGGCCTTGGCGGCCTGCACGGCATCGAAGATCACCGAAGCGGAGTCGGCACCGGTGTGCTGGGCAATCACCGGGATCTGGTTGCGCTCGCCCCAGACCTGCAACTGCTCGACAGCGGCGGCACGGAAGGTGTCGCCAGCGGCGAGCATGACCTTCTTGCCTTCGAGCTGCAGCTTCTTGGCCAGCTTGCCGATGGTGGTGGTCTTGCCGGCACCGTTCACGCCGACCACGAGGATCACGTAGGGCTTGTTCTGCGCCTCGACCTTCAGCGGCTGCTCGACCGGACGCAACAGCGCGGCCAGTTCATCCTGCAGCGACTGATACAACGCATCGGCATCGGCCAGCTGCTTGCGGGCCACCTTCTGGGTCAGGTTCTGGACGATCGCCGAGGTGGCCTCGACGCCGACGTCGGCGGTCAGCAGGCGGGTCTCGATTTCGTCGAGCAGGTCATCATCGATGACCTTCTTGCCCAGGAACAGGCTGGCCATGCCCTCGCCGATGCTGGCGCTGGTCTTCGACAGGCCCTGTTTCAGGCGAGCGAAGAAGCCGAGCTTGGATTGCTCTGCAGAGGCCGGGGCCGGGGCCGGCTCAGCGGCGGCAACGGCCACCGGCTCGGGTGCCGGGCGCTCCGGGATGGCTGGTGGGGCCTTGGGTTCGAGGTCCGGTACCAGGGCGACCGGTTCCTCGGCGACCGGCAGGACCAGGTTGCTGACGGGCGGCTCGACCAGATGGGTTTCGGCGGCTGGCGTGACGACAGCTACCGGGGCAGCCTCCGGAGGCTGGATCGGCTCAGGGGCCTCAGGCGCCGCCGGGATCTCTGGCGCAGCGTGCACCGCAGGTGCCTCGGGCGTGGCCGGAACGGGCGTAGGTACCTCGGCCACCGGTGCCGCCGGAGCAGGCACAGGCACTTCGGCCACCGGCTCGGGCGGAACAGGCGCAGGCACCTCGGCCACCGGCTCGGCTGGAGCAGGCGCAACGTGCGGCGCTACCTGCTCTGCAGGTTGCGATTCAGGGGTTTGTGGCTGTTCGGCGACAGGTTGCTGCGGCTTCTTGCGAAACCAGCTGAACAGGCCTTTTTTCTCGCCAGCCTCGGCCGGCGCTTTTTTGTCGTCGTTGGAACCAAACATGGAAGACGGCTATCTCAGGGTAGCGATGGGCCAGCATTGGCGCATCAGGAATTCTCTAAACGCAGAACAGACTATCTTGAATCCGGCTGGTTCATGCGCAATGTTTTGTCGTAGGGTCCTGTGGGCCAGAACGGCGACAGGCATGGTCGCCAGGCAACCGGATCAGTATCCTAGCACCTCCTGGCCCGCCGACGCTAAACCCAGCGGGCCGCCGAACAGGTCAAACACCGTATGAATGCTCTAGCCCGCCGCGCCGCTGGCCTGCTACTCAGCACGCTCTGCCTGCCACTGGCCGCCATCGCCGCCGATGTGCAGCCGACCCACGAATTCATCCTCGACAACGGCCTCAAGGTGGTCGTGCGCGAGGACCACCGCGCGCCGGTGGTGGTCTCGCAGATCTGGTACAAGGTCGGCTCCAGCTACGAGACGCCCGGCCAGACCGGCCTGTCCCACGCCCTGGAGCACATGATGTTCAAGGGTAGCGCCAAGGTCGGCCCCGGCGAAGCCTCGCGCATCCTGCGCGACCTGGGCGCCGAGGAAAACGCCTTCACCAGCGACGACTACACCGCCTACTACCAGGTATTGGCCCGCGACCGTCTGCCGGTTGCCCTGGAGCTCGAGGCCGACCGCCTGGCCAGCCTGCGCCTGCCGGCCGACGAATTCAGCCGCGAGATCGAAGTCATCAAGGAAGAGCGCCGCCTGCGTACCGACGACCAGCCCAGCGCCAAGGCCTTCGAGCTGTTCCGCGCCATGGCCTACCCAGCCAGTGGCTATCACACGCCGACCATCGGCTGGATGGCCGACCTCGAACGCATGAAAGTCGAGGAACTGCGCCACTGGTACGAATCCTGGTACGTGCCGAACAACGCCACCTTGGTGGTGGTCGGCGATGTCACCGCCGACGAGGTCAAGGGCCTGGCGCAGAAGTACTTCGGCGCCATCCCCAAGCGCGCCACGCCGCCAGCCAAGTTGCCACTGGAGCTGGCCGAGCCGGGCCACCGCCTGCTCACGCTGCATGTGCGCACCCAGCTGCCGAGCCTGATCTACGGCTTCAACGTGCCAGGCCTGGCTACCGCCAAGGAACCCCGTACCGTGCACGCCCTGCGCCTGATCTCGGCGCTGCTCGACGGCGGCTACAGCGCACGCATGCCGGCCCGCCTGGAACGCGACCAGGAACTGGTCGCCGGCGCCTCGTCTAGCTACAACGCCTTCACCCGCGGTGACAGCCTGTTCATGATCTCGGCCACGCCGAACGTGCAGAAGCAGAAGACCCTGGCCGATGTCGAAAAAGGCATCTGGCAACTGCTCGATGAACTCAAGACCACCCCGCCGAGCGCCGAGGAGCTCGAACGCGTTCGTGCCCAGGTGATCGCCGGCCTGGTCTTCGACCGCGACTCCATCAGCAGCCAGGCCACCACCATCGGCCAACTGGAGACGGTCGGCCTGTCCTGGAAGTTGATCGACAGCGAGCTGGACGAGCTCAAGCGCGTGACCCCGCAGGACATCCAGAACGCCGCGCGCACCTATTTCACCCGCGAACGCCTGAGCGTTGCCCATGTACTGCCCGAGGAGTCCGCTCATGAGTGATCGCAGCGCACCACGCTACACCCTGATCGGGACCGGCATCATCGCCCTCGTAGTGGCCGTGGCCGCGGTGCTGGCGCGCCCGGCCCACGCCGAGGCCCAGAGCAGCGCCGCGCGCCCGGCCAACACCCTGCAGTCGCTGGCCGAGCTGGACGGCAAGGCGCCCAGCCGGCGCCAGTTGAACATCCAGAACTGGACCACCGCCGAAGGGGCCCGCGTGCTGTTCGTCGAGGCCCGCGAACTGCCGATGTTCGACCTGCGCGTGACCTTCGCCGCCGGCAGCAGTCAGGACGGCAACACGCCGGGCCTGGCCACCCTGACCAACGCCATGCTCAACGAGGGCGTGGCCGGCAAGGACGTGACCGCCATCGCCGAAGGCTTCGAAAGCCTCGGCGCGGACTTCGGCAACGGCTCCTACCGGGACATGGCCGTGGCCTCGCTGCGCAGCCTCAGCGCCAAGGACAAGCGTGAGCCGGCGCTCAAGCTGTTCGCCGAGGTGGCCGGCAAGCCGACCTTCCCCGAGGACGCGCTCAAGCGCATCAAGAACCAACTGCTGGCCGGTTTCGAGTACGAGAAGCAGAACCCCGGCAAGATCGCCGGCAAGGCGCTGTTCGCCAAGCTCTACGGCGACCATCCTTACGCCCACCCCAGCGACGGCACCGCCGAAAGCATTCCCGGCATCACCCTGGAGCAACTGCGCGCCTTCCACGCCAAGGCCTACAGCGCCGGCAACGCGGTCATCGCGCTGGTCGGCGACCTCAGCCGCAGCGAGGCTGAGGCGGTCGCCGCCCAGGTTTCCGCCGCCCTGCCCAAGGGCCCGGCGCTGGCCGCCCCGGCCGAGCCGGCCGAACCCAAGGCGGGCATGACCCACATCGACTTCCCCAGCAAGCAGACCCACTTGATGCTCGCCGAGCTCGGCATCGACCGCCAGGACCCGGACTGGCCGGCCCTGTCGCTGGGCAACCAGATCCTCGGCGGCGGCGCGTTCGGCACCCGGCTGATGAGCGAGGTACGGGAGAAACGCGGCCTGACCTACGGCGTGTACTCGGTGTTCAGCCCGATGCAGGTGCGCGGCCCGTTCATGATCAACCTGCAGACCCGCGCCGAACTCAGCGAAGGCACTCTGAAACTGGTCCAGGGTATCCTTGGCGACTACCTGAAGAACGGCCCGACCCAGCAGGAACTCGACGACGCCAAACGTGAGCTGGCCGGCAGCTTCCCACTGTCGAACGCCAGCAATGCCAGCATCGTCGGCCAGCTGGGCGCCATCGGCTTCTACAACCTGCCACTGACCTGGCTGGAAGACTTCATGCAGCAATCCCAGGCGCTGACCGTCGAGCAGGTCAAGGCGGCAATGAACAAGCACCTGGCCGCCGACAAGCTGGTGATCGTCACCGTCGGCCCGAAAGTGCCGCAGAAACCGCTGCCGGCCCCCACTGACAAACCCGCCGAGCAGCCGCTCGGCGTACCGGAGCACTAATGCCGAGATCCACCCCTCCCGCGCGCCCGCAACCGGGCCAGAGCAAGGGCCAGGGCCACCTGCGCATCATCGCTGGCGAGTGGCGCAGCCGCCGCCTCGCGGTGCCGGATGGCGAAGGCCTGCGGCCGACGCCGGACCGCGTGCGCGAAACCCTGTTCAACTGGCTGGCCCCCTACATCGAAGGGGCCCGGGTGCTCGATGCCTTCACCGGTAGCGGCGCCCTGGTCCTGGAAGCATTGTCCCGCGGGGCCGAAGACGCTGTGGCGCTGGACAGCAATCCGGCGGCCATCGCCAACCTCAAGAACAACCTCGAGATCCTCCGCTGCCCGCGCGGGCAGATCCTCCAGAGCGACGCCTTGCGCTACCTGCAGGGCCCGGCCAAGCAGCAATTCGACCTGGTATTCCTCGACCCGCCGTTCCACCAGGACCTACTGGCCAATACCTGCACCTTGCTGGAACAGAACCAGTGGCTGCGCGACCAGGCCTGGATCTACACCGAGAGCGAGGCCGCCCCGTCGAGCCTGGCGATGCCCGGCAACTGGCGCCTGCACCGCGAGAAGAAGACCGGCCAGGTGCATTACGCCTTATGGCAACGGGCCGCTACCGACCAATAGCGCAGGTACGGCGGTGGGGTTTCGTGGCACTCTAGGCAGGCACACCGAGAGTCGCCCAACATGCCCAGCCTCACCGCCACTTTCCGTCCGGCCACCGGCCTGTCCAATCCCCACCTGCAGACCTTGTGGGGGCCGCTGTGGCGCAAGCTGCCGAAGCTCGAGCGCAACCGCGAACGCCTGTGGCTGGCCGACGGCGACTTCCTCGATCTCGACTGGCACGGCTCGCACCAGGCCGATGCACCACTGGTGCTGGTGCTGCATGGCCTTACCGGCTCGTCCCACTCACCCTATGTCAAAGGCTTGCAGCAGTCGCTGCAGGCTCGCGGCTGGGCCAGCGTCGCGCTGAACTGGCGCGGGTGCTCGGGCGAACCGAACCTGTTGCCACGCAGCTACCACTCGGGTGCCAGCGAGGACCTGGCCGAGGTGGTGGCGCATCTACGTGCCCAGCGTCCGCTGGCCCCGCTGTACGCTGTCGGGTATTCGCTGGGCGGCAACGTGTTGCTCAAGTATCTGGGTGAAAGCGCTGCTGCGAGCGGGCTGGAGGCAGCCGTGGCGGTGTCGGTACCGTTTCGCCTGGACCAATGCGCCGACCGCATCGGCCAGGGCTTTTCCAAGGTCTACCAGGCGCACTTCATGCGCGAGATGCTTGCCTACGTGCAGCTCAAGCAGCGCCACTTCCGCGACCAGGGGCATCACGAGAAGCTGGCCGCCCTCGACCGCCTGGGGCCGTTGCGCAACCTGCGCACGTTCTGGGACTTCGACGGCCGGGTGACCGCGCCGCTCAATGGCTTCAACGACGCCCAGGACTACTACCGCCGCTCATCGAGCCGCTACTTCCTGGGGCAGAACCGCACGCCGACGTTGATCATCCATTCCAGCGACGACCCATTCGTGGCCGGCCACAGCCTGCCCACGGCAAGCGAACTGGCGCCGCGGACGCAGCTGGAGTTGCACCCACGGGGCGGCCATGTTGGCTTCGTCGAGGGCAGCCTGCGCAATCCGAGCTATTACCTGGAGCGGCGGATTCCGCAATGGTTGGTGGAAGGTCAGTGATGTTACGGCGCTCGAGGCCGTAATGCTGTTCAGTTGGGGCTGCTTCGCAGCCCTTTCGCGGCACAAGGCCGCTCCTACAGGGGCCGCGTGAGCCTGTGAATGTTCGCGCGGTCGGTGTAGGAGCGGCCTTGTGCCGCGAAAGGGCCGCGAAGCGGCCCCACTTACTCGCCAGTCGCCACACCATGCTTGGGATCATTGATCCACTCGCTCCACGACCCCGCATACAACCGACCCAGCGGATACCCCGCCAGCGCCAGGGCGAACAGGTTATGACAAGCCGTCACCCCTGACCCGCAATAGGCCACCAGTTGCTCCGGCGCGCGCCCTGCCAGTTTCTCGGCAAACCGCTGCTTGAGCAGTGCTGGCGCCAGGAAGCGTCCATCGGCCCCCAGGTTGTCGGTAAAGGCCGCGCACTGGGCGCCTGGGATATGCCCGGCGACCGGGTCGATCGGCTCCACTTCGCCACGAAAACGCGGCAGGGCTCGCGCATCGAGCAGGGTCAGGTCGGCACTGCCCAGGCGCTTGGCCAGGTGGTCGGCGTCGATCAACAACTTGGCGTCCGGTTGGCCGTTGAAAGTGCCCTCGCGCTTGGCCGGCGCATCCAGGCTCAGCGGCAGGTGTGCGGCGTGCCAGGCCTTGAGGCCGCCATCGAGAATCGCCACGCCGGTGCGCTTGCCCAACCACGCCAGCAGCCACCAGGCACGGGCCGCGAAGGCGCCGGGACCATCGTCGTACAGCACCACTTCGCTGTCGTCGTCCAGGCCCCACTCGCGCAGGCGCTCGACCAGGCGGTGAGCGTCCGGCAGCGGGTGGCGCCCGGTCTTGCCCTTGCTGACCGGGCCACTCAGGTCACGCTCCAGGTCGGCGAAATGCGCCCCAGCGATGTGGCCCTCGGCATAGCTGCGTTGGCCATAGTCGGCATCTTCCAGGGCAAAACGACAATCGAGGATCACCAGCTTGGGCGAGCCCAGGCGCTCGGCCAGCTGCTGCGGGGTGATCAATTGCGCAAGGGGCATGACAATCTCCTGATCGATGACTCGATAGCCCTGGCCTAGTGCTCCAGGGCCTGATTGAACGGAACGTGGAATTCCTCGCACAGCGCGTCCACCGCGCCGCGAGCAGTGGCGGTGACGAAGCCGAGCTCCAGCACCAGTACCTGGTAGACGCCTCGCTTGAAGGCTTCTTCACCCAGATGCGCGGAATGCTCCCGCGTGGTGCTGAGAAAGCGTACCCACGAGGTCAGGACGATCCAGGCATTGATGGTCAACGATTCGATCTGCGCCGGCTCCATGGCCAGGATTCCGGCGTCGACGAAGCCGCGATAGATCGCCTGGCCCTGGCGCAGGCAGCGCTCGGAAAAGCGCCGGTAGCGGGCCGCGAGCTCCGGGTCGCTGTCGAGCAGGTGCTCCAGGTCGCGGTGCAGGAAGCGGTAGTTCCACATCCCCGCGAGCAGTGCCTTGAGGTAGAAGCGTTTGTCCTCGACCGTGGCCGCACGGCCCTGCGGCGGGCGCAGGAAACTGTCCACCAGCTCTTCGTACTGGCTGAACAGCAAGGCGATGATCGCCTGCTTGTTGGGGAAGTGGTAGTACAGGTTACCGGGCGAGATTTCCATGTGAGCGGCAATGTGGTTGGTGCTGACGCTGCGTTCACCCTGCTGGTTGAACAGCTCCAGGCTGTTGTGCACGATGCGCTCTCGGGTCTTCATGCGCGGGGCCATGCTCAGCTCCCAGTCTGCAGGCTTTCGATGATGCAGCCATATTACGGTGGATCACACTGGGAATGCACCGTTCGACTGCGTGAAAAAATTCGCGCCAACGCGACATTTAGAGTATAGGCTCTAGAAACTCACAGCCAGACGAGACGCTGCCGTGACCTCGACCCTCGCCCTGCCTGCCGTGCCATCGGATATCGACCTGGCCGCGACGTTCGCCGCTGCGCGCCAGGCATTCGCCGGCCACCCCATGCCGCCTGCAGCGCAGCGCCGGCAATGGCTGAAAAGCCTGCGCGAGGCGCTGCTGGCTGACCAACAGGTGCTGATCGCGGCCATCGACCAGGATTTCGAGGGCCGCAGCGCCGACGAAACCCTGCTGGCCGAGCTACTGCCCTCGGTGCAAGGTATCCGCCATGCCGAACGCCACCTGCACCGGTGGATGCGCCCGGCCAGGCGGCGCGTCGGCCTGGCGTTCCAGCCGGCCAGTGCGCGCGTGCTGTACCAGCCCTTGGGCGTGGTGGGCATCATCGTGCCGTGGAACTATCCGCTGTTTCTCGCCATTGGTCCCCTGACCTGCGCCCTGGCCGCTGGCAACCGGGTCATGCTCAAGCTGAGCGAGGCCACGCCGGCCACGGGCCAGGCGCTGAAGAGGCTGCTCGATCGGGTGTTCCCGCACGATCTGGTCAGCGTGGTGCTGGGCGAGGTGGAGGTCGGCCAGGCCTTCGCCAGGCTGCCCTTCGACCATCTGCTGTTCACCGGCGCCACCAGCGTCGGTCGCCACGTCATGCTGGCCGCCGCGCACAACCTCACGCCGGTGACCCTGGAGCTGGGTGGCAAGTCGCCCGCCATCGTCTCGGCCAGCGTGCCGTTGGCCACTGCCGCCGAGCGCATCGCCTTCGGCAAGACTCTCAACGCCGGCCAGACCTGCGTCGCCCCCGACTATGTGCTGGTGCCCCGTCAGCGCCTGCCGGCGTTCGCCGAGGCCTACCGCGAGGCTGTGCAACGCCTGTACCCACGCATTGCCGGCAACGCCGACTACAGCGCGATCATCAACCCCAGGCAGTTGCAGCGCCTGCAGCACTTGCTGGCCGACGCCCGCGACAAAGGCGCCGAAGTCATCGACCTGTATCCTGGGGAAGCGCCCCAAGGCCGGCGCCTGCCACCCCACCTGCTGCTGCAGGTGAACGACGACATGCAGGTGATGCAGGACGAAATCTTCGGCCCACTGCTGCCGTTGGTCCCGTACGACCATCTGGACCAGGCCCTGGACTACATCAAACGGCGCCCGCGCCCCCTGGCGCTGTACTACTTCGGCTACGACCGGGACGAGCAACGCCAGGTGCTGCAAAACAGCCATTCCGGTGGCGTGTGCCTCAACGACACCCTGCTGCATGTCGCCCAGGACGACCTGCCGTTCGGGGGCATCGGCCCTTCCGGCATGGGCCACTACCACGGCCACGATGGCTTTCAGACCTTCAGCAAGGCCAAGGCGGTGCTGGCCAAGCAACGCCTGAATGCCGCCCGGTTGATCTACCCACCCTATGGCAAGGCCTTGCAGCGCTTGGTCTACAAGCTGTTCATCCGCTGAGGCCGCAGCAATGTTGCAGTGGGCCATGGCACAGCGCATGACAACAAACCCGGCCTCTGTCTATAGTGCCTTCAGCCGGCCGTGTCACTTGGCCGCAGCGCATTCGCTGCGCTACCATCCGACTCCCGACGCACTCCAGCCAGGATGACGCGATGAACCGAGTGTTGTACCCAGGTACCTTCGACCCCATTACCAAAGGCCATGGCGACCTGGTCGAGCGCGCTTCGCGGCTGTTCGACCACGTGATCATCGCGGTGGCGGCCAGCCCGAAGAAAAACCCCCTGTTCCCCCTGGAGCAACGGGTAGCGCTGGCGCGTGAGGTCACCAAGCACCTGCCCAATGTCGAGGTCATCGGCTTCTCCTCGCTGCTGGCGCACTTCGCCAAGGAACAAGGCGCCAACGTGTTCCTGCGCGGCCTGCGCGCGGTGTCCGACTTCGAGTACGAATTCCAGCTGGCGAACATGAACCGGCAGCTGGCGCCGGAAGTCGAGAGCCTTTTCCTGACGCCCTCGGAGCGTTATTCGTTCATTTCCTCGACCCTGGTCCGGGAGATTGCGGCATTGGGCGGCGACATCACCAAGTTCGTCCACCCGGCGGTGGCCGACGCGCTGACCGAGCGCTTCAAGAAGTAGGCCTGATCGCCTGTCCATCGCGCCCGCGTGCACTGCGGGCGCGAATGCGGCACAATTGTGCCCATTGCGTTTGAACATGCCCGGGCCCAATGCCCAGGCCGGAGCCCCCATGTCTTTGATCATCACCGACGATTGCATCAACTGCGACGTCTGCGAACCCGAGTGCCCGAACGAGGCCATCTCCCAAGGCGAAGAGATCTACGTGATCGACCCCAACCTGTGCACCCAGTGCGTGGGCCACTACGACGAGCCGCAGTGCCAGCAGGTCTGCCCGGTCGACTGCATCCCGCTGGATGAAGCGCACCCGGAAACCGAAGAACAGCTGATGGCCAAGTACCGGCGTATCACCGGCAAGGACTGAGCCCCAAAGCCAGCACTGTGCTTGTTGTAGGAGCGGCCAGCCTCAGCGCTGGCAGCGCGGGCAGAACACGCTGGCTCGCTGCCCCAGCTTCACCTCGCGCAAGGTCGTGCCGCACAGCTTGCAGGGCATCCCTCCGCGCCCGTACACGAACAGCTCCTGCTGGAAGTAGCCCGGCTGCCCGTCCCCGCCGATGAAGTCGCGCAGGGTGGTACCGCCCTGCTCGATCGCCGCCGCCAACACCCGCTTGATCTCGATCGCCAGCTTCAGGTAGCGCGCACGCGAGATGCCGCCGGCTTCCCGGCGTGGGTCGATGCCAGCAGCGAACAACGCCTCGGTCGCGTAGATGTTGCCCACCCCGACCACCACCGCGTTGTCCATGATGAATGGTTTGACCGCCATCGAGCGCCCGCGTGACAGCTGGAACAAGCGCTCGCCGTCGAACAGCTCGGTCAGCGGCTCCGGGCCCAGGCGCAGCAGCAGTTCATGGTTCAGCGGGTCGAGGCTCCAGAGCATGGCGCCGAAGCGGCGTGGGTCGGTGTAGCGCAGCATGAGCCCTGACTCCAGCTCGATATCGACGTGCTCGTGCTTGGCCGCCGGCAGCCCCACCTCGACCAGGCGCAGGTTGCCCGACATGCCCAGGTGGCTGATCAGCGTGCCGACCTCGGCATTGATCAGCAGGTACTTGGCCCGCCGCTGCACGGTGACGATGCGCTGGCCCGACAGGCGCACATCCAGGTCTTCGGGGATCGGCCAGCGCAGGCGCCGGTCGCGCACCACCACGCGGCTGACCCGCTGGCCTTCCAGGTGCGGGGCGATCCCGCGCCGGGTGGTCTCGACCTCTGGCAACTCTGGCATGGCTCAGTGCCCTCCCAACTCGCGAATGTTCTGCTTGAGCTGATCGAAGTCGTAGTCCGTCAGCCCGATATAGTCCAGCACCAGCGGGCCGACCGCTGCCCACTCGTGATCGATCGCCTGGTTGCCCAGCACCCGATAGGAGGCGCAGATGTGCTCGGCCATCTTCAGCACCGCCAGCAGGTTCTTCAGTTGGGTCTGGGTATTGCGCGAGGTCTCTTCGCGGAACACCGCCAGGGCGTTGTGGTGGTTGGCGATCGCTGCACTGATGTGTTCGGGTAGGCGCCAGGACTTGGCGGTGAAGTAGCCCACCACCGAGTGATTGGTGTTGAACGCACGGTTCTCGGTGTCGACCACGCGGGTCTGCGCATCGGCCTTGGCGTAGGCCTCTTCCAGCACCCCCATGTACTCGGGGAAGCGCTTGAGCATCAGCGGCACGCCGCAGTCGTGGAACAGGCCGAGGGTGTAGGCTTCGTCTGCGGGCTGGATGCCGGTACGCTTGGCCAGGGTCAGGCAGGTCATGGCCACGTCCTGGGCGGTATCCCAGAAACGGTTGAGGGTGACGATGGTCTCGTCGCTCATCTCGCCCTTGATCGACTGGGCGTTGATCAGGTTGATGATCGAGCGGCTGCCCAGCAGGTTCACCGCGCGCTGGATCGAACCAATCTTGTTGGAAAGGCCGAAATGCGGCGAATTGACCAGCTTGAGCAAGGCGCCGGCGAGCCCGGGATCCTGGGAAATCAGCTTGGCGATGGTTTCCAGGTCTGGGTCGGGCATGTACTGCTCGAACTGCAGATCGACCATGATCTGCGGTTGCGGCGGGATGGTGATGCCTTGCAAGGCGTGCTGGATCTGTTCGGCGCTGAGTTCTTGGGACATGCGTACACACTCGTGGAGGACGGGGAATTCTACTCCCCTTGACCACCGAGCGACCAACCCATGAATCACTGTGGGAGCACAGGCAGGTGACAGGCTATAATCCCGCTCTTTTTCCCGGAGCGACGTCATGTCCCTGCCCAGCCTTCGCCTCAAAGCCAATGCCGACCGCCGCTTACGCGCCGGCCACCTGTGGGTCTACAGCAACGAAGTCGACGTTGCCAGCACCCCGCTGCAAGGCCTGCAGGCCGGCCAGCAGGCTGTTCTCGAAACTGCCAGCGGCAAGCCCCTGGGCATCGTCGCACTGAGCCCGAACAACCTCATCTGCGCCCGTCTGCTTTCGCGCGACATCAAGCTGCCGCTGGACAAATCGTTGCTGGTGCACCGCCTGAACGTCGCCCTGTCGCTGCGTGAGCGTCTGTTCGACCAGCCTTGCTACCGCCTGGTGTACGGCGACTCCGACCTGCTCCCGGGCCTGGTGGTCGACCGCTTCTTCGACATCCTCGTGGTGCAGCTGGCCTCGGCCACCATGGAAGCCCGCAAGGACGACGTGATCGCCGCCCTGGTGCAGGTGCTCAAGCCCAGCGGCATCCTGTTCAAGAACGACTCTGCCGCCCGTGATGCCGAAGGCCTCCAGCGTTACGTAGAGACCGTCTACGGCGAGGTCCCGGACTGGGTCGCACTGGAAGAGAACGGCGTCAGGTTCGAAGCCCCGGTGCGTGAGGGGCAGAAAACCGGCTGGTTCTACGACCACCGCATGAACCGTGCGCGCCTGGCGCCCTACGTCAAGGGCAAGCGCGTACTCGACCTGTTCAGCTACATCGGTGGCTGGGGCGTGCAGGCCGGCGCGTTCGGCGCCAGTGAAGTGTTCTGCGTCGATGCATCCGGCTTCGCCCTGGATGGCGTCGAGCGCAACGCCGCCCTGAACGGCATCAGCGAGAAACTCACCTGCATCGAAGGCGATGTATTCGAGGCCCTGCGCGAACTCAAGGCCGCCGAAGAGCGCTTCGACGTGATCATTGCCGACCCACCCGCCTTCATCAAGCGCAAGAAGGACCTGAAAAACGGCGAAGCGGCCTACCGCCGCCTCAACGAACAGGCCATGCGCATGCTGAACAAGGACGGCATCCTGGTCAGCGCCTCGTGCTCGATGCACCTGCCCGAGGACGACCTGCACAACATTCTGCTGACCAGCGCCCGCCACCTGGACCGCAATCTGCAGCTGCTCGAACGCGGCGGCCAGGGCCCGGACCACCCGGTGCACCCGGCCATCGCCGAGACCCGCTACATCAAGAGCATCACCTGCCGCTTGCTGCCAAACAGCTGATATCTGCCAAAAAGGGCCGCCCCGCGGCCCTTTCCTGCCGCAATCACCCCGCCAACCATCCACATCTGCATTCCTTCACCGCGCCAGCGGTGTAGAATCGGCCTATTCATCGCCAGTCATCCCCGGCGGGTTTATGAGCTCTGGCCAAGCACGCGGCGATCCCGCAGTGTCTTCGGCCCCATCCGTGCCAGTGGCAACCGGCCTGCGGCGCAAAAGGACAAGAGAAGCTCACTCCCCTATTCGTGACCTGATTAAGCCGCCAGGAGTGTTCCATGCCTGATTATCGTTCCAAGACTTCCACCCAAGGCCGCAACATGGCCGGTGCCCGCGCCCTGTGGCGCGCCACCGGGATGAAGGACGAAGACTTCAAGAAACCGATCATCGCCATCGCCAACTCGTTCACCCAGTTCGTCCCGGGCCACGTGCACCTGAAGGACCTGGGCCAGCTGGTCGCCCGCGAGATCGAACGCGCCGGTGGCGTGGCCAAGGAATTCAACACCATCGCCGTCGACGACGGCATCGCCATGGGCCACGACGGCATGCTGTACTCGCTGCCCAGCCGCGAGATCATCGCCGATGCCGTGGAATACATGGTCAACGCGCACTGCGCCGACGCCATCGTCTGCATCTCCAACTGCGACAAGATCACCCCCGGCATGCTGATGGCCGCCCTGCGCCTGAACATCCCGGTGATCTTCGTTTCCGGCGGTCCGATGGAAGCCGGCAAGACCAAGCTGGCCAGCCATGGCCTGGACCTGGTCGACGCCATGGTCATCGCCGCCGACACCTCGGCCTCCGACGAGAAGGTCGCCGAGTACGAGCGCAGCGCCTGTCCGACCTGCGGTTCGTGCTCTGGCATGTTCACCGCCAACTCGATGAACTGCCTGACCGAAGCCCTGGGCCTGGCCCTGCCGGGCAACGGTTCCACCCTGGCCACCCACGCCGACCGTGAACAGCTGTTCCTCACTGCCGGGCGCACCATCGTCGAGATGTGCAAGCGCTACTACGGTGAGAACGACGACTCGGTACTGCCGCGCAGCATCGCCAACTTCAAGGCGTTCGAGAACGCCATGATGCTCGACATCGCCATGGGCGGTTCGACCAACACCATCCTGCACCTGCTGGCCGCAGCCCAGGAAGGCGAGGTCGCCTTCGACCTGCGCGATATCGATCGCCTGTCGCGCAAGGTGCCGCAGCTGTGCAAGGTGGCGCCGAACATCCAGAAGTACCACATGGAAGACGTCCACCGCGCCGGCGGCATCTTCAGCATCCTCGGCTCGCTGGCCCGTGGCGGCCTGCTGCATACCGACCTGCCGACCGTGCACAGCCGCAGCATGGAAGAAGCCATCGCCAAATGGGACATCACCCAGACCGACGACGAAGCCGTGCACACCTTTTTCAAGGCAGGCCCGGCCGGCATCCCGACCCAGACCGCCTTCAGCCAATCGACCCGCTGGGAATCGCTCGACGACGACCGTGAGAACGGCTGCATCCGCAGCGTCGAGCACGCCTACTCGCAAGAGGGCGGCCTGGCCGTGCTGTACGGCAACATCGCCCTCGATGGCTGCGTGGTGAAAACCGCCGGCGTCGACGAGTCGATCCTGGTGTTCGAAGGCACCGCGAAGATCTTCGAAAGCCAGGACAGCGCCGTGCGCGGCATCCTCGCCGACGAAGTGAAGGCCGGCGACATCGTCATCATCCGCTACGAAGGTCCGAAAGGCGGCCCGGGCATGCAAGAAATGCTCTACCCGACCTCGTACCTGAAATCCAAGGGCCTGGGCAAGGCCTGCGCCCTGCTCACCGATGGCCGCTTCTCGGGCGGTACTTCGGGCCTGTCGATCGGCCACGCCTCGCCGGAAGCCGCTGCTGGCGGCGCTATCGGCCTGGTGCGCGATGGCGACAAGGTGCTGATCGACATCCCCAACCGTTCGATCAACCTGTTGGTCAGCGACGAAGAACTGGCCCACCGCCGCATCGAGCAGGACAAGAAAGGCTGGAAGCCTGCCGAAGTCCGCCCGCGCAAGGTGACCACCGCGCTGAAGGCCTACGCCCTGCTGGCGACCAGTGCCGACAAAGGTGCCGTGCGTAACAAGGCGATGCTCGAAGGGCTGTAAGACGCTTTGTGTGTGTGTGTGAAAGAAGAACCGGCGCCTTGAGCGCCGGTTTTTTATGCCTGGTCCGGCCCCTTCGCGGGTAAACCCGCTCCTACATCGGTACGCAATTCGTTGCAGGAGCGGGTTGACCCGCGAAAAAACCGGCGCAGGCGACATAACAACTACTGAATCTGCTCCGGCGTCACGATCACCCAGTTCTTGTCCGCCGTCACCGGCAACCCTTCCTTGGCCTGCGCCGCCGCGTTCTTGGCAATCATCCCATTCAACTGGTCCATGTACTTGGCCTTGCGGTTTATCCACAGGTGGATGCCGCCCTTGCCCACATCCACCCCATGAAACTGCATGTAACCGTCACTGGTCGGGGTATCGCCGCCCACCAGCACCGGTTTCTTCCACTCATCGATATAGGTCAGTATCGCCGCCTGCTTGCCGGCCATCCAGGTGGCCGGGGTCCACAGGTACGGGGTCAGCTCCAGCCCTTCGTTTGCCCTGGCATCGTAGTGCCCGGCGCTGATCTGCTTGCGCGCGGTAGTCAGCTGACCGCTGGCGCGGTCCTTGAGCAACAGACTCACGCCAATCACGTTCTGCGGCTTCACGTTGTAGCCGTACTTGGGGTCCGAGGCGACCATGCGCACCAGCTCTTCGGAGGCGGCAGAAATCACGTAGACCTCGATGCCGTTTTCCATCAGCTTGTTGTACAGCTCGGCCTGGCCCCTGAACACCTTGGGCGGCTGTACCTCGATGGCCTTGACCTGCTCGTTTTCGTAATAAGTGCTGGGGATCGGCTTGGTCGAAGCCATCAGCTCATCCACCTGCACCTTCAGCTCCTTGAGGGTGAAGCCGGAAAATACCTGGGCCACCCACGGATAGCAGACCATGTCGTCGATCTCGCACAACCGGTAGTAGTAGCTGAACAGGCTTTCCTTGTGCTCGGCGGTGTCCTTGAACGGTATCAGTTTCAACGAAGGGTCGATTTTTTCGCGGCTCAGCAGCCCTTTGTTTTCCATGAACGGCAGCAAGGCTTCTTCGAGGTCGTAGCGATAACTGGTGTTGTCCATGTCGAACACCGCGTAGTTACCCTTGTTGGCATTGGCGGCGATCATGCTGTCGAGCTGTTTGGCCGCGTCAGCAGGCCAATGCTTGAGCTCGGTGGCGAAGGTTTCGATACTGAACAACAGGGACAGGCCGATGGCGGCGGCTTTCACAGTAACTCTCATGTACGAAATCTCCTGAAATGACCCAGAAACGCTAGTGCAACAATCTTCGTCGGCAAGCCCCCATAACGACCTCCAGACAGCTGCAAACGGCGCGTTCATAGCAATCTGCGACACAGTGTTATTCCATAAGTGACTAAGCAAATTCCATTTAGGTATAAATTCGTTCGTTTTCAGACTGTTAGCATTTCCGTTCGCAATCGCTCACAGAAGCGACGCCCCTTCTGTTTTTCCCTGGAGCTTCAATGAACCTGCCGCTGTCTCTCAACCTGCTGGCGTTCCTGGCCCTGCTGCTGGGCTTGGCACAAACCCGCCGCACCGACTGGAGCCTGGCCAAGAAGGTCTTGCTCGGCCTGGTGCTGGGCGTGATCTTCGGCCTGGTCCTGCACACGATCTACGGCGCCGGGCACCCGGTGCTCAAGGCCACCATCGGCTGGCTGGACCTGGTAGGCAACGGCTATGTCGGCCTGCTGCAGATGATCGTCATGCCACTGATCTTCGCCTCGATCCTCAGCGCCGTGGCGCGCTTGCACAATGCTTCGATGCTCGGCCGCATCAGCGTGCTGAGCATCGGCACGCTGCTGCTGACCACGGCCATCGCCGCGCTGATCGGCATCACCCTGACCAACCTGTTCGGCCTGAGCGCCGAGGGGCTGGTGGCCGGGGTACAGGAACATGCCCGCCTGCAGGCCATCCACAGCGACTATGCCGGCAAGGTCGCCGACCTCAACGTTCCGCAACTGCTGCTGTCGTTCATCCCCAGCAATCCGATCGGCGACCTGGCCCGGGCGCGCCCCACCTCGATCATCGCCGTGGTGATCTTCGCCGTGTTCGTCGGCCTGGCCGCGCTGCAGTTGATCAAGGATGACGCCGCCCAGGGCGAGCGCGCGCTCTCGGCCATCGACACCCTGCAGGCCTGGGTCATGCGCCTGGTGCGGGTGGTCATGCGGCTCACGCCCTATGGCGTGCTGGCGTTGATGACCAAGGTGGTCGCCAGCTCGAACATGGAAGACATCCTGAAGCTCGGCAGTTTCGTCGTGGTGTCCTACATCGGGCTTGGCCTGATGTTCGTGGTGCACGGCATCATCCAGGCGGCGACCGGGGTCAATCCACTGCGCTTCCTGCGCAAGGTCTGGCCGGTACTGACCTTCGCCTTCACCAGCCGCTCCAGCGCCGCCAGTATTCCGCTGAATATCGAGGCGCAGACCCGCCGCCTGGGCGTGCCGCAGTCCATCGCCAGCTTCAGCGCTTCGTTCGGCACCACCATCGGCCAGAACGGCTGCGCCGGGCTGTATCCGGCGATGCTGGCAGTGATGGTCGCCCCGACCGTGGGCATCGACACCTTCGACCCGCTGTGGATCGCCACCCTGGTGGCCATCGTCACCCTGAGTTCGGCCGGCGTGGCTGGGGTCGGCGGTGGCGCCACTTTCGCCGCCCTGATCGTGCTGCCGGCCATGGGCCTGCCGGTCGAGCTGGTGGCGCTGCTGATTTCGGTGGAGCCATTGATCGACATGGGCCGCACGGCGTTGAACGTGAACGGCTCGATGACGGCGGGCGTGGTGACCAGCCAGTTGCTGAAAGAGACCGACAGGGATGTGCTGGGCGGCGATGAGCATGCCGAGCTGAAGCACTCCTGATCGATACCCGGGGGCGCTTTGCGCCCCTGAAGTCTTAGATCCTGTCCCACACCTCGAAGTGATACGCCGGCTTGCCATCTTCGACCTGCGCCGCGCTCGACACCCGCTGCCATTGCGCCTCATCGAACGCCGGGAACCACGCATCCCCCTCCGGCTCCAGCTCCACCCGGGTCAGGTACATCCGGCTCACCAAGCCCTTCTCCAAGGCCTGCGCGTACAACTGCGCGCCACCGATCAGCATCAGCTCAGCAACGCCCTGCTCGCGCGCCCACTGCTCGGCTCGCACCAGCGCCGCCTCCAGCGAAGCGAACACCTCGGCGCCGGCCAGCTCCAGCCCTGGCTGGCGGCTGACGACGATGTTCAGGCGCCCCGGCAACGGCCGCCCCAGCGAATCCCAGGTCTTGCGGCCCATGATGATCGGCTTGCCCAAGGTGGTGGCCTTGAAATACTTGAAATCCCCCGGCAGGTGCCAGGGCATGGAGTTGTCGATGCCGATCACGCGGTTCTCGGCATACGCCGCGATCAGGCTGAGGGGGAGTGATGTATTCATGCCGGCGAGGATAGCACCCGGCGCGTGGGTTATGCTTCTGCCCTGAACCGTGTAATGGAAGAGCTTGTGACTGCACCCACTTCACTGGATAAACGTTGGCTCACCGAAGCGGTGCGCCTACGCGAGGAACACGCCGGCCCCCTGGAAGACCAGGAAGCCAACCGCCACGCCCGCCAGCAGGGCGGCGACCTGGCCTCGCGCATCGAAACCCGGGCACTGTTCCTGGCCGAGCGCGACGGTATGGGCGCGGCCCTGCGCCGCTGGAAGCAGGGCGCGCGCCTGGCATTGCTGGCCCTGGCGCTGCTCGCCGTGCTCAGTGGCGCCGGGTTGGCCTTCGCCGCCCTGGGCGATGGCCAACGGCCGGTCAACGTGTTCTGGGCCCTGGGCAGCCTGCTGGGGCTGAACCTGCTGATGCTGCTGGGCTGGGCCCTGGGTCTCGCGCTCAGCGGCGAGCATGGCGCCAGCCTCGGGCGCCTGTGGCTGTGGCTGAGCGAACGCTTTGCCCGCGACGCCAAGGCCGCTCACCTGGCCCCCGCGCTGCTGGTGCTGCTGCAGCGCCAGCGCCTCAACCGCTGGCTGCTGGGCGTGCTGGTACATGGCCTGTGGCTGCTGGCGATGCTGGCGGCATTGGCCATGCTCCTGGCCTTGCTGGCCACGCGGCGCTATGGCTTCGTCTGGGAAACCACTTTGTTGGCGGATGAACCGTTCATCCACCTGACCCAGGCCCTGGGCGCCCTGCCCGCGTTGCTGGGCTTCGCCGTGCCGGACGAAACCATGATCCGCACCAGCGGCGCGGCCTTGCCTGCCTTGGACAGCGCCCGCCAGGCCTGGGCCAGCTGGCTGCTCGGCGTGGTCCTGGTGTACGGTCTGCTGCCACGCCTGCTGCTGGCCGGCCTGTGCCTGTGGCGCTGGCGCCAAGGCCGCGAACGCCTGACCCTGGACCTGAGCCTGCCGGGCTATGCGCAGTTGCGCGAGGCACTGATGCCACGCAGCGAACGTATCGGCGTACAGGACGTCGCCCCCGACAGCCTGCCGCAGTTCCAGGCCGGCCAACTGGAAAGCGGCAGCAGTGGCGCCCTGCTGGTCGGCCTGGAATTGGACGACCAGCGCCCCTGGCCCCCCAGGCTGCCGAAGACGGTGACCGACGCCGGCGTACTCGATAGCCGCGAGTCGCGCAACCGCCTGCTCGAACAGCTCAGCCGTTTTCCGCCGGCACGTCTGGCCATCGCCTGCGACCCTCGCCGCTCGCCCGACCGCGGCAGCCTGGCGCTGCTCGCTGAGCTGGCCCGCTACGCTGGCGCCACGCGCATCTGGTTGCTCCAGGCCGAGCCCGGCCAGGCCCTCGACGCGCAACGCCTGGGCGACTGGCATGAAGCCCTCGACCGCCTCGGCCTGCCCCAAGCCGACACCTCGCCCCTGACCTGGCTGGAGCATGGCCATGACTGAGCCGCTGAAACTGGCCGTGGTCGGCCACACCAACGTCGGCAAGACCTCGCTATTACGCACCCTGACCCGCGACACCGGTTTTGGCGAGGTTTCTCACCGGCCCAGCACCACCCGCCACGTCGAAGGCGCGCGGTTGTCGGTGGACGATGAGCCGCTGCTCGAACTCTACGACACCCCAGGCCTGGAAGACGCCATCGCCCTGCTCGACTACCTCGAGCGCCTCGAGCGCCCCGGCGAACGTCTGGACGGGCCGGCACGCCTCGCGCGCTTCCTGCAGGGCAGCGAGGCCCGCCAGCGCTTCGAACAGGAAGCCAAGGTACTGCGCCAATTGCTGGCCAGCGATGCCGGCCTGTATGTGATCGATGTCCGCGAACCAGTACTGGCCAAGTACCGAGACGAACTGGAAGTGCTGGCCAGTTGCGGCAAGCCGCTGTTGCCGGTGCTCAACTTCGTCGCCAGCAGCCAGCATCGAGAACCCGAATGGCGTGAAGCCCTTGCCCGGCTTGGGCTTCACGCGCTGGTGCGATTCGACAGCGTAGCCCCTCCAGAGGATGGTGAACGGCGCCTGTACGAGAGCCTGGCACTGCTGCTGGAGGATGCCCGCCCGGCCCTGCAACGTTTGATCGACGACCAGCAGGCCCAGCGCCTGACGCGCCAGCAGAGTGGCAAGCGGCTGATCGCCGAACTGTTGCTCGACTGCGCCGCCTGCCGGCGCAGCGTAGAAACCGAGCCAACGGCTGAAGCCCGGGCGATCGAGGCCTTGCGCCAGGATGTGCGGCAACGCGAGCAGCGTTGCGTCGAGGCACTGCTCAAGCTGTACGCCTTCCGCCGCGAGGACGCTGATGCCGGTGACTTGCCGTTGCTGGATGGGCGCTGGGGCGATGACCTGTTCAATCCCGAAACGCTGAAGCTGCTTGGCGTGCGCCTGGGCAGCGGGGTGGCGGCCGGGGCTGCTGCCGGTGCCGGCGTCGACCTGCTGGTTGGCGGCCTGACGCTCGGTGCAGCGGCACTGGCGGGAGCGATTGCCGGTGGTGCGCTGCAGACGGCGCGCAACTATGGGTCGCGACTGATGGGCAAGCTGAAGGGGCAGCGGGAGCTGACCGTGGATGATACCGTCCTGCGCCTGCTGGCCTTGCGCCAACAGCAATTGATGGCTGCTCTGGATCGCCGTGGACATGCGGCCCAGGACAGCATTCGCCTGCCTGCGTTGGAGGAAAAAGCCTGGCGTGAAGGCAAGCTGCCCGAAGCCCTGGGCAAGGCCCGGGCGCACCCGCAGTGGTCGACGCTCAATCCTGGGGCCAAGGTGAACCAAGCCGAGCGGCAAGAGCAGTTGGAAGCGCTGGTAACACAGATTTGAGCCCCAGCCCGCCCCCGTGTAGGACGTGCGTTGCCAGGATTACTGCTGCGCCACTTTCTCCGACTTGCCGTCATAGCGCTTGCGCCATTCGGCCAGAATCTGGTCGCGGTTTTTCGAGGCCCAGGCGAAGTCGTTCTTGATCAGGCGTTGCTCATAGTCGGCCGGCAGCTCGGTCTGCGGCTTGGCGATGCCTGGCGCGGCAAGCACGGCGAAGTTCTCCTTGTACAGCTCCATGGCTGCAGGGCTTGCCGAGAAGTCCGCCAGGCGCTTGGCTGCATCGGCCTTCGGCGACCCCTTGATCACTGCGGTCGCCTCGATCTCCCAACCGAGGCCCTCCTTCGGCAGCACGATATCCAGCGGCGCGCCTTGGCGCTTGAGCTGTACCGCCGGATACTCGAACGAAATGCCGATCGGGAATTCCCCCGATGCCGCCAGCTTGCACGGCTTGGAACCGGAATGAACGTACTGACCGATGTTCTGGTGCAGGTCGTCCATGTAGGTCCAGCCCTGCGGCTCGCCAAAGGTCTGCAGCCAGGCGCTGACATCGAGGAAGCCGGTGCCGGACGAGGCCGGGTTGGGCATGACGATCTTGCCCTTGTACTCAGGCTTGGTCAGGTCCTGCCAGCTCACAGGCTTGCTCAAGCCCTGCTTCTGGGCCTCGATGGTGTTGAAACAGATGGTCGCGGCCCACACGTCCATGCCGACCCAGGCCGGCGGGTTGGCGGCGTCGCGGTAGTTCGGCGAGATCTTGTCCAGATCCTTGGGCGCATAGGTTTCGAGCATGCCGTTCTGGTCGAGGATGGCCAGGCTGGAAGCAGCAAGGCCCCAGACCGCGTCGGCTTGCGGACGGTCCTTCTCGGCCAGCAGCTTGGCAGTGATGATGCCGGTGGAATCTCGCACCCATTTGATCTCGATGTCCGGGTTGGCCTTTTCGAAGGCCTGCTTGTAGCTCTTGAGCTGCTCGGCCTCCAGAGCGGTGTACACGGTCAGCTGGGTGGCTGCGGCCGAAGCCTGCAGGCTGAAGACGGCGGATACGGCAGCGGCAAGTGCAAGGGGCTTGAACATGATGCGTTTCCTATCAGTGTGGGCAGTCGGTCAATGGCCGGGCGCGCGCTGGCGCCAGGCCTGGGAGCGGCGCAGCAGGCCACGCGAGGCCGCGGCCAGCAGCAGGGAAGCCGCCGCGCTGGTGAACAGGATCAACGTCGACATGGCGGCAGCACCGCCGACGTTGCCGGCATCGTCCATGTTCAGCACGGCGACAGCGGCGAGGATGGTGTCGGGGCTGTAGAGAAAGATCGCCGCGGAGACGGTGGTCATCGCCGAGACGAACAGGTAGCGGACGATGTCCAGCAGCGCCGGCAGGCAGATCGGCACGGTGACCCGCACGAAGTGCTTGTACAGCGGCGCCTTGAGCGACAGCGCAGCGGCCTCGAACTCGCCGTCGAGCTGGCGCAGCGCCGTGGTCGCGGTCATCTGCGCGGTGGTCAGGTAGTGGGCGATGGTGCACAGCACCAAGAGCGCCATGCTGCCGTAGAACACGTGCAGCGGGTTGCCGGCGAGGTTGAAGAAGAACACGTAGCCCAGGCCCAGCACCAGGCCAGGCACCGCCATGGGGATGAAGCTGAGCAGGCGCAGGAGCTGGTTGAGCAGGCGTTGCCCCTGAGTCTTCTCCATCAGGTAGGCCCCGGTGAAAATCACCAGACTGCCGACCAGCGCGGTTCCGATGGCCATGGTCACGCTATTGCGATACGCCAGCCAGCCGCCGCCAGCGGTGTCCTCGAACAGGTAGTGCCTGAACGACAAGGTCATGTTGTATGGCCAGAAGGTCACCAGCGACGAGTACACCGCCATGCCGATCACGCCCAGCAGCACCAGGCAGACCAGCACGACCAAAGCCAGGAAGCAGGCATCGCGACAGCGCGATGGCTTGGCCTCGAACACCTGGGCGCGGCCACTCATCGCATCGCCCTGGCGCCGGCGCAGCCAGGCATCGACGGCAAAGCTCAGCAGCGCGGGTACCAGCAGCACCATGCCGATCAGCGCGCCCCGACCGAACTGTTGCTGGCCGACCACCGCCTTGTAGGCTTCCAGTGCCAGCACCTGGTAGTCGCCACCAACCACCACCGGCACGCCGAAGTCGGTGATGGTCAAGGTGAACACCAGGCAGAACGCTGCGAACACCGCCTGGCGCGTGGCCGGCCAGGTGATGCTGAAGAACGCCCGGCCGGGACCGGCGCCCATGCTCGACGCGGCGTCGAACAACCGCGCATCGGCCAGCGACAGGGCCGACAGCAGGATCATCAGCGCATGCGGGAAGGTGTAGATGGCCTCCCCGAGGACGATGCCCCAGAAGCCGTAGATGTTGTCGCTGAGCAGGCCGCGCAGCAGGCCCTGGTTGCCGAACAGGTAGACCAGGGCAATCGCCGGGAGCATCGACGGCGCCAACAGCGGCAGCAGCGAGATGCCACGCCACAGGCCCTTGGCCGGGATCAGCGTACGCTGCAGGGCATAGGCGAACAGGTAGGCCAGCGGCACCACGATGGCGGCCACAGTGAAGGCCACCGACAGGCTGTTGCCCAGCAGCCAACGGAAGTTGGCGCTGGCGAACAGCTCGCGAGCCGCCAGCAGGCCGCCGCCCTGGCCTGCGTCGCCGCTGAACCCTCGCCAGAAGATCGCCAGCAACGGCATCACCACCGCCAGCAGCAGAAGCACCAGCAGCAGGCTCTTGCCGCCGATCACGAACAGGCGGTCGCCCAAGGCGGCACCACTACGCGATGCACGCGCGGCCTGGCCGAGCGGCAAGGTCATTGGCGCGGCCATCTCAGGCAAACACCTGCAGGCTCTGTGGCGGCAAGGCCACCCAGATGTCCTGCGAGCCCAGGCGCGGCATGGCCTCCGGCGCGAGTTCGGCGAGCAGCGCATGGCCGGGCAAGGCCTTGAACTCGAAGCTCATGCGGCAACGATTGCCGAGAAAGGTGATCTCGCGAACCCTGGCCGGGAACAGGTTTTCCTCGTGCACCACCGGGTTCACGGTGATCGCCTCCGGACGGCAGAACAGCCGGCCACTGCGCGCCTGCTTGGCAGAGGGCGCCAGGCGCATGTTCATGCCGCCGACCTGGGCGTGGCTGTCACTGCTGCGCTGAAACGGCAGCCAGTTGCCCTGGCCAACGAACTCGGCAACGAACGGCGTGGCCGGCTGGTCGTAGATCTCCTGCGGGGTGGCGTACTGCTCAACCTGGCCGTTGTTCATCACCGCGATGCGGTCGGCCATGAGCATGGCCTCGTCCTGGTTGTGGGTGACCATCAGCGTGGTGATGCCGAGTTGGCGCTGCAGCTGGCGCAGTTCGGTGCACAGGTGCTCGCGAACCCGGGCATCGAGCGCCGACATCGGCTCGTCGAGCAGCAGCAACGACGGCGACGGAGCCAGGGCGCGGGCCAACGCGACCCGTTGCTGCTGGCCGCCGGACAGCTGGCCAGGGTACTTCTTCTCGCTGCCGGCCAGGCCGACCAGTTCGAGCATCTCAGCCACCCGCTGCCGGCTGGCGTCACGATTGCTGCCGGTCAGGCCATAGGCGATGTTGGCTTCGACGGTGAGGTTGGGAAACAGCGCATAGGACTGGAACAGGATGCCGTAGTCACGCGCCTGGGGCGGCAGTTCGGAGATGTCGCGCTCACCGATGTACAGCTCGCCGCGGTCCTGGCGTTCGAGGCCGGCGATGCAGCGCAGCAGGGTGGTCTTGCCACAGCCTGACGGGCCGAGCAGGCACACGAGTTCGCCAGCGGCGATGTCCAGGGAAACATCGTTGAGCGCGGTGAAGGCGCCGAAACGTTTGTGGATACCGCGCACCTTCATCTGTGCGCCTGGAGTGACAGGGTTCATGGCAGGGCCTCATCGAACAAGTGAGGGCCATGCTAGGAAGGCTGTGCGAAGGTTCTGTGGCTTTAGGGCAAAAGCGGGTGATAGTGGTATAGGCAGATTTGGGAGTGGTTGCGGGCCCTTTCGCGGGTAAACCCGCGCCTACAGGACCGACACCGGCCTAGAACTGCGACCCTGCGACCTCCTGCGCCACCCCCAGGAACGCCGCCGGCAACCTGGCCTGGCGCCGCTCCTTCAGGCAGTACAGGTACTCGTGCATCACCGGCGCGTCCTCCAGCGCCAACACGCGCAGTTCAGCGTTATGCGGCACCTCGTGGCGCGCGATGATGCTGATGCCGATATTGCGCAGCACCGCCTCGCGAATCGACTCGCGGCTGCCGATTTCCAGCAACGCCCCGGCCCTCACCCCAGCCGATGCCATCATCTGCTCGGTGAGCTTGCGCGTGGTCGAGCCCTGCTCGCGCATCAGCAGGCAGTGCCCGACCACCCCTGCGATGGACACCGACTGGCGATGCGCCAGCGGGTGATTGCGGTGCACCGCTACCACCAGCGGGTCGGTGCCCAGCACCCGTCGCACCAGCCGCGCATCCTCCACCAGTTGCGACGAGGCGGCGATATCGACGCGGTACTCTTCGAGCATTTCCACCACTTGCTGGGAGTTACCGATCTCCACCGCCACCCCCACCTGGGGCAGGCGCTCGCGAAAGACCTTCACCAGGTCGAGGATGTAGTACGGCGCCGTGGCGGCGATGCGCAGGCTGCCCTGGGCCTGGCCACTGTTGCGCAGCTCGAACTCGATGTCGGCCTCCTGCTGCAACAGCGCCTTGACCATCGGCAACAGGCGCACCCCCTCGTCGCTGAGCACCAGGCGCCGCCCGCCGCGGTAGAACAGCTCCACCGCGTAGTGGCTTTCGAGGTTGCGAATCTGCGTGGTCACGGTGGGCTGGCTGAGCCCGAGCTTCTTCGCCGCCTGGGTGATGCTGCCCAGGCGGGCCACCATGTAGAAGGCTTTGAGCTCGGCACTCAGCATTGCAGGACCTCGTTACTTGCGCAGCAGGCGCAGACCGTTGAACACCACCAGCAGGCTC
Source organism: Pseudomonas sp. S31 (assembly GCF_016648105.1). Lineage (GTDB taxonomy): Bacteria > Pseudomonadota > Gammaproteobacteria > Pseudomonadales > Pseudomonadaceae > Aquipseudomonas. Next base: position 68,796 of record NZ_JACVVE010000007.1, read on the forward strand.
ACACCCATGTCGGCGAATACCGCCATCCACAGGGTGGCCATGCCGGCGAAAGTGATCGCCAGGAAAATTGCCTTGATGCCCAACGCCAGAACGATGTTCTGCATCAGGATCGCCGCACTTTGGCGCGACAGCCTGACGAACGCCGGGATTTTGCGCAAGTCGTCATCCATCAGGGCCACGTCGGCGGTCTCGATGGCGGTGTCGGTGCCGGCCGCCGCCATGGCGAAGCCGATTTCGGCACGGGCCAAGGCGGGCGCATCGTTGATGCCGTCACCGACCATGCCCACCCGATGGCCCTGAGCATACAGCTGCTCGATGCTCTGCAGCTTGTCGCCAGGCAGCAGGTTGCCCTCGGCACGGTCGATGCCGACCTGGGCTGCGATGGCCTGGGCGGTGTGCGGATTATCGCCGGTGAGCATGACCGTCTTGATACCCAGTGCATGCAGTTCGGCGACGGCCTGGCGGCTGCTGTCCTTGACCGTGTCGGCCACAGCGAAGAGAGCCAAGGGGCCTGTGCGGTCGAGTAGCAGGACCACGGTCTTGCCCTGGCGCTCCAGCGCATCCAGCTGCGCTTCCAGTGCCGGCGAGCACAGCCCCAGTTCCTCGACCAGGCGATGGTTGCCCAGGTGATAGGTTTCGCCGTCGATATCCCCGCGCACGCCACGGCCAGCCAGGGCCGCGAAGGCGCTGACCTCGCTCAGCAGCAAGCCCTGAGCCTTGGCGAACTGGGCGATGGCGGCGGAAACCGGGTGGTCCGAGCGGTTGCCAAGGCTTGCCGCCATCGCCTGGGCACGGCCCTCGAAGCGCGGCTCTAGCACCAGGGCGTCGGTCTGCACCGGCTTGCCGTGGGTGATCGTGCCGGTCTTGTCCAGGGCCAGGAAGTCCAGCTTGCGGCCGCCTTCCAGGTACACGCCGCCCTTGATCAGAATGCCCTTGCGCGCCGCCGCGGCCAGGCCGCTGACGATGGTCACCGGGGTCGAGATCACCAGCGCGCATGGGCAAGCCACCACCAGCAGCACCAAGGCACGATAGACCCAGTCGAACCAGGCGCCGGCCATGAACAGCGGTGGGATGACCGCCACCGCCAGGGCCATGGCGAACACTACCGGGGTGTAGATCCGCGAGAAACGGTCGACGAAGCGCTGGGTGGGCGCACGTGCCCCTTGCGCCTGCTCCACGGCCTTGATGATCCGCGCCAGGGTCGACTGCCCGGCAGCCGCCGTCACACGGTATTCCAGGGCGCCAGCCTGGTTGATGGTGCCGGCGAACAACTTGTCGCCGACGGTCTTCTCGACCGGCAGGCTTTCGCCGGTGATCGGTGCCTGATCGACGCTGGACTGGCCACTCAGCACTTCGCCGTCCAGGCCCACGCGCTCACCAGGACGCAGGCGCACCAGGCTGCCCACCGCCACCTCGCGCACCTCGACTTCACGCCACTGGCCGTCCGCCTGCCTGACCGTGGCCATGTCCGGTGCCAGTTGCATCAGCCCGCTGATGGCGTTGCGTGCGCGGTCCAGCGAGCGCGCCTCGATCAGCTCGGCGATGGTGAACAACACCATGACCATCGCCGCTTCCGGCCACTGGCCGATCAGCACTGCGCCAGTCACGGCGATGCTCATCAAGGCGTTGATGTTGAGGTTGCGGTTCTTCAGGGCGATCCAGCCCTTCTTGTAGGTGCCCAGGCCACAGCCAAGGATGGCCGCCAGCGCCAGTAGCGCCACCAGCCACTCGGGAGCTAGCGCGGTGAAGTGCACGATTTCGGCGGCGATCGCGGCGATACCGGACAACACCAGCGGCCACCAACGAGTGGCGTGCGGCTGTGGCGCGCTGCCGGCCGCATCATCGGCTTCGGCCAGCGGCTCGGCCTTCATGCCCAGGCTATCGATGGCGCGCTCGATCTCGGCGGTGTCGCCCAAGGTATGGCGCACGCCGAGTACCCGATTGATCAGGTTGAACTCCAGCTGCTCGATGCCCGCCAACTTGCCCAGCTTGTCCTGGATCAAGGTCTGCTCGGTCGGGCAATCCATGGCGTCGATGCGAAAACGGCTGAGCCGGGCAGCATCGCTGATCTTTTCGCTCAACTGCACCTGGGCCGGCGCGGCATGCGAGCCACAGCACGCGTGGGCGTGGCCGTGCGCGGCTTCGTGTGGGTGATCGTGGCTGACAGGCTGGTTCATGGAGTCGTCCTTAAGTGGGCCTGTTGCCAAGTGAACACCCTGTAGCCACTATAGGGTCAAGCCACCTGCTGGAGTTTCTGCCATGAAGATCGGAGAACTGGCCAAGGCCACCGACTGCCCCGTCGAGACCATCCGCTATTACGAGCGTGAGCAATTGCTACCGGAGCCCGCACGCAGCGAGGGTAATTACCGCCAGTACACCCATTCCCATGTCGAAAGGCTGACGTTCATTCGCAACTGTCGGACCCTGGACATGACCCTGGACGAGATCCGCAGCCTGTTACGCCTGCGCGACAGCCCGGAGGATGCCTGCGGCAGCGTCAATGCGCTGATCGATGAGCACATCGAGCATGTGCAGGCGCGGATCGATGGGCTGGTGGCGCTGCAGGTGCAGTTGGTGGAGCTGCGTCGACGCTGCAATGCGCAAGGGGACGAGTGCGCGATCCTGCAGCGGTTGGAAGAGAATGGCGCGGTGTCGGTGCCGGATACCGAGCATTCCCATGTGGGGCGTAGCCACGGGCATTGAGAATGCTGGGGGCTGCGTAGAGCCTGAGACCATCCAGTTATGACATATTGGTACCCTTTGAACCAACCGCTGGCACCAGGGAAAGGCATGGACACAATCGTCATACGGTACTTTGAGCAGATCAAAGACCTGGCCACAGGGACTATGAGCGTGTCCCCCTTGGGCAAAGAAACCTATGAGTCCATTTCTGAGGCGCTCATGCCCGGAAGTGGCACACACAAAATCTTCTGCATCAAGAAATTCACAGGCGTCGCAAATTACCGCTGGTACGTGGAAGGGGTTGCACCGCTCACGACTGCGGGGGTCGTTCCTGCTGAATACTCGGTTACGCTCAGTAAGATTTTCACTACAGTGCCTGAGGAATACCTGCAGCAGACCCTGAAGAAAACTGGCGCCTCCCTGAACCGGGTGCTCCAGTTCGGGACTATTGTGGAGGTCGACTATGGCTTCATTCAGACCATTGGCCGGGAAGATGGCGAGCTCCGGACGAACAAACGTTACTGCGACACCCTGCAAAAAGGCGAGATGCACAAGCGTAGGCTGGCGATCGTCGTACGAGCCAGCAGAGGAGTATGTCAGGTCGTCCCGGTGACCTCTGATTCACCAGGCGTCGCTGACAAAACGAGTTTCCAGCTTTCGCGACCGACCCTGGATCAGCTGACGTTTTGGGGCTCGAGCGGGAAGGACAGCTGGGCGATTTGCCAGATGGTGGAGTCGGTATCGGTCAACCGAATCCTGCCGCCGATCACTGAATACCAGGCACGCGGGCAAACCCGTCGAGGTCGTAACATTCACTATACGTTGCGTCTTGCCGAAGCAGAAAAGGCCCTGCTGAGGAACTCTCTGCTTCATAGCATCGGGGTCACGGACTACCAGCAGACCAAGACCAAGCTGAGCGAAACCCGCGAACAGCTTCAAGAGCTCACTGCAGCCGCAACCGACCTGGAAGCGGCAAACGCCCGCCCGTATCGCTGCGCTCGAGGCCGAACGAAAAGAGCTATTGCTGTACCAGGAGGTCGCCGTGGATTGGGGCAAAGGGTTCGGAGAAGGTCAGCTCGAAGCCGCTGTCGCTGATCTGCGAGCGCTATACGAGACGATGGCTACCGAGGGTTCGCCTGAGAAATTGACCGCCTAACTCGAATGTCAGAAGCGTCAACCTGATTGACAAGGTGATTAGCGATCAGTAATCTTTTTATCACTGGCGGGGAATGCTGGAGCAGTACCGGAACCTCGCGACGGCCTTAGGGCATATACTGCAGAAGAAAACGTTTTACAAAAAACCGCCTACTTGGCGGTTTTTTGCTTTGTGGGCTTGCACCAACCTATCCGCGTTGCTTGATCAGATCCACCAGCAACTGACCTTCCGGCATCGGAGACATCGTACGAAGGAGCCCTACGTTCTTCTGAACATGCTCTACACGCATAATCCTTTGATGGACTTGTAGGAGCGGCGCAAGGCCGCTCCTACAGAATGGATCAGACCGCCATCGGCGCCGTCATCGGCGCATGGTGCTCATACCCGTCCAGCCAGAAATCGCTTGGCTCGATCTTCTCCAGCCACTCAGGCTCGTACTTGCCAGTCTTGGCGAAGTCCGGCACACGGTCGCTGATCACCAGCTTCGGCGCCTCGAGCGGCTCGCGCTTGAGCTGCTCGTTGAGCATGTCCAGGTGGTTTTCGTACACATGGGCATCGCCGATGAAGTAGGTGAACCAGCGCGGGGTGTAGCCGGTCAGGCGGCCGAACAGCGACAGCAGCGCCGCACCTTCGGTGAGGTTGAACGGCGTGCCCAGGCCCAGGTCGTTGGAGCGGATGTAGAGGGTCAGGGAAATTTCCTTGGTCTCGACATTGGGGTGGAACTGGTACAGCAAGTGGCACGGCGGCAGGGCCATTTCATCGAGCTGCGCGCAGTTCCAGCCGTGGAACAGGATGCGCCGGCTGCCTGGGTCGTTGGCGATGGTGTCCAGGCACTGGCGCACCTGGTCGATGGCCTTGTACAGGACCACGAACGCTTCACCGTCGTCCTCGTCCTGAGCGATCTGGCGAAAGCCTGCCTGCTCGGCCATCTCGATGGCCGCCGGGTTGCTCAGCGCGATGCGCTTGTAGCCCGGCCACTGGCGCCACTGCACGCCGTAGATCTCGCCGAGGTCGTCATGGCCCTGGCGGAACGGGTTGGCCAGCCACTGGGCGTTCTCGTTGGCGTTCTGGTCCCAGACCTTGCAGCCCAGCTCGCGGAATTGCCCGGCGTTCTTCACACCGCGCAGGAAGCCGACCATTTCGCCGATCGCCGACTTGAACGCCAGCTTGCGCGTGGTGATGGCCGGGAAGCCTTTCTGCAGGTCGAAACGCAACATGGCGCCCGGCAGGCTGATGGTGCGGATACCGGTGCGGTTTTCCTGCAGCGTGCCGTTGTCGATGACGTCGCGGACCAGGTCCAGATACTGTTTCATGGCTTACCTGTAGCAAAAACGGCAGGGGGATCGCCCCTGCCGTGGGAATAATCAGGCGGGTTTCGCCGTGGGCTTGCGATTATAAGCCCACCAGATCAGGCCGAGGCCAGCCAGGATCATCGGCACGCAAAGAATCTGACCCATGGTCAGCCAACCCCAGGCCAGGTAACCCAGCTGGGCATCCGGCACGCGAACGAATTCGACGATGAAGCGGAAGATGCCGTAGAACAGCGCGAACATGCCCGATACCGCCATGGTCGGCCGCGGCTTGCGCGAGAACAGCCAGAGGATCACGAACAGCGCCACGCCTTCCAGGGCGAACTGATAGAGCTGCGAGGGGTGGCGCGGCAACTGCGCCGGGTCGCTGAACGGCGGGAAGATCATCGCCCATGGCACGTCGGTGGGCTTGCCCCACAGCTCGGCGTTGATGAAGTTGCCGATGCGTCCGGCGCCCAGGCCGATCGGCACCAGTGGCGCGACGAAGTCCATCAGTTCGAAGAACGACTTGTTGTTGCGTTTGCCGAACCACAGCGCCGCCAGCATCACGCCGATGAAGCCGCCGTGGAACGACATGCCGCCCTTCCACACCTCGAAGATCAGCGTCGGGTTGGCCAGGTAGGCATGCAGGTCGTAGAACAGCACGTAGCCCAGGCGTCCGCCGACGATCACCCCCATCGACAACCAGAACACCAGGTCGGAGAGTTTCTCGCGGGACCAGGTCGGATCGAAGCGGTTCAGCCGACGCGAGGCCAGCAGCCAGGCACCGCCGATACCGATGAGGTACATCAGGCCGTACCAATGGATTTTCAGCGGCCCGATGGCCACGGCCACGGGGTCTATCTGCGGGTAAGGCAGCATGGGGATTCCTCTTGGTTCAAATCAGAAAGCTCAGGCCCACGCAGAACAGCAGCGCGGCGAACAGGCGCTTGAGCAGGCGTGGCGACAGCTTGTGCGCCAGACGCGCGCCGAAACGGGCGAAAAACATGCTGGTCACGGCGATGCCGATCAACGCGGGCAGGTACACGAAGCCCAGGCTATGGGGTGGCAGGTGCTCCTCGTGCCAGCCCAGCAGCATGAAGCTCAGAGCACTGGCGATGGCGATCGGCAGGCCGCAGGCCGACGAAGTGGCCACCGCCTGCTGCATCGGCAGGCTGCGCCAGGTCAGGAACGGCACGGTCAGCGAGCCGCCACCGATGCCGAAGATCGCCGAGGCCCAGCCAATCACCCCGCCCATGCCCACCAGCGCCGGCTTGCCAGGTATGCCATGGCTGGCTTTGGGCTTGAGGTCGAGGGTCATCTGCGCGGCGATCACCAGGGCGAACACGCCGATGATCTTCTGCAACAGTGGGCCCTGGATCAACGAGGCGGTCTTGGCGCCGACACCGGCACCGAGCAGGATGCCGAGGGTCATCCAGGCGAAGATCGGCCACTGCACCGCGCCTTTGCGATGGTGCTCCAGCACGGCGTTGATCGAGGTGAAGACGATGGTCGCCAGCGAGGTACCGACCGCCAGGTGGGTCAGCACCGAGGCGTCGAAGCCCTGCAATGTGAAGCTGAATACCAGCACCGGCACGATGATGATGCCGCCGCCCACGCCGAACAGCCCGGCCAGCACCCCGGCGCAGGCGCCCAAAAGCAGATAGAGTACGAACTCCATTCGTCGTCCCCGAGAAATCGATGCGGCATGGTAACGGAAGGCGGCCCTGCGGCTCTAGTGAACTCTGTGACAGGATGGATCGCCGTGACCGCGCTCGCTACAGTGGGGAAAAACACAGGGGCCACACCTATGTGCCTGATCGTATTCGCCTGGCGGCCGGGGCATGCCCTGCCGCTGATCGTGGCGGCCAACCGCGACGAGTTCTATGCCCGCCCCACCCAGGCGCTGGGCGCGTGGGAAGATGCGCCCGGCGTGCATGCCGGGCGCGACCTGGAGGCCGGCGGCACCTGGCTCGGCATCGGCCCGCAGGGGCGCTTTGCCGCACTGACCAACATTCGTGACCCAGGGCAGCCGCTGGGGCCGCGCTCGCGTGGCGAGCTGGTGGCGGCCTACCTGCAAGGCGAACTGGGGGTCGAAGCGTATCTCGACCACGTGGCCGGGCGCAGCTCGCAATATTCTGGATTCAACCTGCTGGTCGGGGATACCCATCAGTTAGGCTACCTGAATGCCCGCGAGCCTGTGCCACGGCTGCTGGAGCCCGGTGTATATGGGTTGTCCAATGCCGGGCTGGATACGCCTTGGCCGAAGCTGGTGAAGGCCCGGCGAGGGCTGGAGGGCTTGCTGGAATCGGCCGACCCGCAGCAACTGCTGGGGTTGCTGGCCGATGGCGAAACCGCGGCCGAGGCCGACTTGCCGGAGACTGGGGTGGGTTTAGCGACGGAGAAGCTGCTGTCGAGCGTGTTCATTGCCAGCCAGAACTATGGGACGCGGGCGAGTACGGTGCTGATCGTGGATGATCAGGGGAGAAGGCGGCTGGTGGAGCGCAGTTTCGGGCCGTTTGGTGGGCATCTGGGGGAGGTTGCCCTGGAAGTCTGAGGTTTTCTGGACTGGCCCTTTCGCGGGTAAACCCGCTCCTACAGGTGCGCTACTGCTGTCTGTAGGAGCGGGTTTACCCGCGAATGGGCCAGCGTCGATCTCAGAGCGCCTTGTCGGCCCCAGGCCCGATCATCCGCGCCAGCCCCAGGTTCTTCAGGGCCAGTTGCAGCGAGCTGTGGATAACCTGCGGGTTGTCGTGGCTCATGGCCTCGGCCAGCAGCTCCTTGGCCTTGGACATGTTCACCTGGCGCAGCATCCACTTGACCTTGGGCAGGTTGGTCGCGTTCATCGACAGGCTGTCGAAGCCCATCGCCATCAACAGGATCGCCGCCGCCGGATCACCGGCCATTTCACCACAGATACTCACCGGCTTACCTTCGCCATGGGAGTCGCGCACCACGGTATTCAGGGCCTGTAACACCGCCGGGTGCAGGTAGTCGTAAAGGTCGGCGACCCGTGGGTTGTTGCGGTCGACCGCCAGCAGGTACTGGGTCAGGTCGTTGGAGCCGACCGAGAGGAAGTCCACCTGGCGCGCCAGTTCCTTGGTCTGGTAGACCGCCGCGGGGATCTCCACCATCACCCCCACCGGCGGCATCGGCACGTCGGTGCCTTCGTCGCGCACCTCGCCCCAGGCACGGTGGATCAGGTGCAGCGCCTCTTCCAGCTCGTGGATACCGGAGATCATCGGCAGCAGGATGCGCAGGTTGTTCAAGCCCTCGCTGGCCTTGAGCATGGCGCGGGTCTGCACCAGGAAAATTTCCGGGTGGTCGAGGGTGACGCGGATACCGCGCCAGCCGAGGAACGGATTGTCTTCCTTGATCGGGAAGTAGGACAGCGCCTTGTCGCCGCCGATGTCGAGCGTGCGCATAGTCACCGGCAGCGGGTGGAAGGCCGCCAGCTGCTCGCGGTAGATCGCCAACTGCTCCTTCTCGCTGGGGAAGCGCTGATTGATCATGAACGGCACTTCGGTACGGTACAGGCCCACTCCTTCGGCGCCACGCTGCTGGGCACGGGCGACGTCGGCGAGCAGGCCGGTGTTGACCCACAACGGCATGCGGTGGCCATCGGGCGTCACGCAGGGCAGCTCGCGCAGCGCATCCAGGCCCTGGGCCAACTGGCGTTCTTCCTCGACCACTTCGCTGTACTGCTTGCGCAGCACCTCGCTGGGGTTGGTGAACACCTCGCCCTTGTAGCCGTCGACGATCAGTTCGATACCGTCGACCTTGGAGTACGGCAGGTCGACCAGGCCCATGACCGTGGGAATCCCCATGGCCCGGGCGAGGATGGCGACGTGGGAGTTGCCCGAACCCAATACCGAGACCAGGCCGACCAGCTTGCCCTCGGGCACCTCGCCGAGCATGGCCGGGGTCAGCTCCTCGCTGACCAGGATGGTGTTGTCGGCGTACACCAGCGACTGCGAACGGGCTTCCTGCAGGTAGGCGAGCAGGCGGCGGCCGAGGTCCTTGACGTCGGAGGCGCGCTCGCGCAGGTAGTCGTCGTCCATCAGCTCGAAGCGGTTTACGTGCTCGCCCACCACCTGGCGCAGGGCGCCCTGGGCCCATTGGCCGGTCTTGATGACCTCGGTCACCTCGCCACCCAGGGCAGCGTCCTCGAGCATCATCAGATACACATCGAACAGCGCCCGCTCTTCGGGGCGCAGCTGGGTGGCCAGCTTGGCCGACAGCTTGCGCATGTCGGCGCGCACGCCTTCGAGGGCGTTCTGGAACAACCTGAGTTCGCCGTCGATGTCCTCGACGGTCTTGTCCGGCACCACTTCCAGGTCGGCCGGCGGCAGCATGACCACGGCGCGACCCACTGCAGCCCCCGGCGAACCCGGCACGCCGACGAAGCGCGCTTCCTGGATGCCCTTGCCCTGGCGGCCCAGGCCGCGGATGGAACCGGTGGCCTCGGCGTGGGCGATGACCCCGGCGAGCTGGGCGCTCATGGTGACGAGGAACGCCTCCTCGCCTTCGTCGAACTGACGGCGCTCCTTCTGCTGGATGACCAAGACCCCGACCACGCGGCGGTGGTGGATGATCGGCGCGCCCAGGAAGGAGGCGAAGCGCTCTTCACCGGTCTCGGCGAAGTAGCGATAACGCGGGTGGTCGGCGGCGTTTTCCAGGTTCAGTGGCTCTTCCCGGGTACCGACCAGGCCGACCAGGCCTTCGTTGGGGGCCATGCTGACCTTGCCGATGGACCGCTTGTTCAAGCCTTCGGTGGCCATCAGCACGAAGCGGTTGGACTCCGGATCGAGCAGGTAGACCGAGCAGACCTGGCTGCCCATGGCCTCCTTCACGCGCAAGACAATGATCCCCAACGCCGTCTTGAGATCTTTGGCGGAGTTCACTTCCTGGACGATCTTGCGCAGCGTATTGAGCATGGCTCGGGGTCGAACTCCGTCGTCAGTCGCGCGTCAGCAGACGCGGTGCAAGCTCTTTCAGGGCGCGGCGGTACACTTCACGCTTGAATGTCACCACCTGGCCCAGCGGGTACCAATAACTGACCCAGCGCCAGCCGTCGAACTCGGGCTTGCCGGTCAGGTCCATCCGCACCCGCTGTTCGTTGCTCACCAGGCGCAACAGGAACCACTTCTGCTTCTGCCCGATGCACAGCGGTTGGCTGTGGGTACGCACCAGGCGCTGGGGTAAACGATAACGCAACCAGCCGCGGGTGCAGGCAAGAATTTCCACATCGGCGCGTTCAAGGCCAACTTCTTCGTTCAGCTCGCGGTACAGGGCATCTTCCGGCGTCTCGTCAGGGTTGATACCACCCTGGGGGAACTGCCAGGCATCCTGGTTGATCCGTCGAGCCCATAGCACCTGCCCGGCATCATTCGTAAGAATGATCCCAACATTGGGGCGAAAACCATCCGGGTCGATCACGGCAGCAACCTCGCAAACGCATGTCACCGCATTGTTCCACAAAGCCTGCGAGCGCAGCAACGCGCCCGCCAAGCTTATGTGCAGCGAGGTGAAAACTCCGTATTCTGCGGGCCTATCCCGTAGCTGATGCGAGTGACCGCGATGCGCCTGGCTTTATTCGATCTGGACAATACCCTCCTCGGTGGCGACAGCGACCATGCCTGGGGCGACTACCTGTGCGAACGCGGCATCCTTGACCCGATCGCCTACAAGCGGCGCAACGACGCTTTCTACCAGGACTACCTGAACGGTACCCTCGACCTGCAGGCCTACCTGGCCTTTTCCATGGAAATCCTCGCCGCGACCGAGCCTGCGCAACTCGACGAGTGGCACCGCGACTTCATGCGCGACTGCATCGAGCCGATCGTCCTGCCCAAGGCCCTGGCCTTGCTGCAACGCCACCGCGAAGCCGGCGACCAACTGCTGATCATCACCGCCACCAACCGCTTCGTCACCGCTCCCATCGCCCGCCGCCTGGGCGTACGTACCCTGCTGGCGACCGAGTGCGAGCAGGTGGACGGCCGCTATACCGGGCGTAGTACCGATATACCGTGCTTCCGTGAAGGCAAGGTGACGAGGCTGGAGCGTTGGATGATGGAGAACGGCTTCGACCTGGAGGACAGCTACTTCTATAGCGACTCGATGAACGATCTACCGCTGTTGCAGCGGGTGGCGCATCCGGTGGCGGTGGATCCCGACCCGAACTTGCGCGCCGAGGCGGAGCGGCGGGGGTGGCCGGTGGTTTCCCTGCGCGAATGAGTCACTCCTGATCTGGCCCCTTCGCGGGGCAAGCCCGCTCCCACAGAGGCATCACAGGCCTGAGCCCTGTGCAAGACCTGTGGGAGCGGGCTTGCCCCGCGAAGGGGCCGGCATCAACAACACCAACCTGTCAGACCGGCTTGGCCCCCATCAGCCCGGCGATCGACAGGAAACAAACCCCACTGAACACCGCCAATGCCAAGGTAAACCGCAGCCCCACCACCTCCGCCTTGCGCAGCCGGTTCAGCCGCGCCACCAGCCACCACACGGCAAACGCGCCAACGGTATAAATGATGCTGGAAGCCAGCACCCAGGTCTGCCCCAGCGGCCAGCCAACCAGGTGCACCAGCCACCAGCCACTGAATGGCATGCTCACCAGGCACACGCCCATCAGCAGCCAGACGAACACCAGCGGCCGGCGCAGCAGCTTGGCATAAGCCTCGGCATCGCCGCGCCGGCGCGCCAGCACTGTCCACACCACCAGCCCTAGGGCGCCCAAAAGCAGGAGGGCGGTGGCGGCGATGTGTACGGCTTTCAGTGTGGTCAGGTGTTCCATGTGCAGGTTGTCCTTGTACGAGCGATCATCAGCCCAAGCTTAGCCGCTTAACCCAGGAACAACCGGTAAGCGGGATTCTCGGTCTCATCCCAGTACGGGTAGCCGATCTTGGCCAGGGCCGCCGGCACCAGGTGGCGCTCGTCTTCCGGCACCTGCAAACCGGCCACCACGCGCCCGTCGGCGGCACCATGGTTGCGGTAGTGGAACATCGAGATGTTCCAGCGCCCGCCCAGCTTGGTCAGGAAGTTGAACAACGCGCCCGGCCGCTCGGGGAACTCGAAGCGCAGCACGATCTCGTCGCTGGCACCTGCCGAGTGGCCGCCGACCATATGCCGGATATGCAGCTTGGCCAGTTCGTTGTCGGTCAGGTCGGCGACCGGGAAGCCCTGGTCGATCAGGTGCTGCACCAGCGCGGCACGCGGGTCGTTCTCGGGGTGGGTCTGCACGCCGACGAAGATGTGCGCCTCGTCGGAGGTATGCTTGCGGTAGTTGAATTCGGTGATCTGGCGCTTGCCGATGGCCTCGCAGAACGCCTTGAAGCTGCCAGGGCGCTCGGGGATGGTCACGGCGATGATCGCCTCGCGTTTCTCGCCCAGCTCGGCCCGCTCGGCCACATGGCGCAGGCGGTCGAAATTGACGTTGGCGCCGGAGTCGATCGCCACCAGAGTCTGCCCGGTCACGCCCTTGAGCTCGACGTACTTCTTGATGCCGGCAACGCCAAGTGCGCCGGCAGGTTCGGTGATCGAGCGGGTATCGTCGTAGATATCCTTGATCGCGGCGCAGATTTCATCGGTGCTGACGGTAATCACCTCATCCACGTAGCGGCGGCAGATGTCGAAGGTGTGCTGGCCGATCTGCGCCACTGCCACACCGTCGGCGAACAGCCCGACCTGCGGCAGAATCACCCGCTCGCCTGCGGCCATCGCCGCCTGCAGGCAGTTGGAATCGTCGGGTTCGACGCCGATCACCTTCACTTCCGGGCGCAGGTACTTCACATAGGCGGCGATACCGGCGATCAGCCCACCGCCACCGACCGGCACGAAGATCGCGTCCAGCTGCCCCGGGTGCTGGCGGAGGATTTCCATGGCCACGGTGCCCTGGCCGGCAATGGTGTGCGGGTCGTCGTAGGGGTGGATGTAGACGTAGCCCTTTTCATCCACCAGCTTCAGCGAATAGGCCAGCGCCTCCGGGAACGAGTCGCCATGCAACACCACCTTGCCGCCCCGCGAACGCACGCCCTCGACCTTGATCTCGGGGGTGGTCTTGGGCATCACGATGGTCGCCTTGATACCCAGCTCGCGGGCCGCCAGGGCCACGCCCTGGGCATGGTTGCCGGCGGATGCGGTGACCACGCCACGGGCCAGTTCCTCGGGGCTCAGTTGCGCCAACTTGTTGTACGCGCCGCGGATCTTGAACGAGAACACCGGCTGCAGGTCCTCGCGCTTGAGCAGCACCTGGTTGCCGAGGCGCTTGCTCAGTTGCCCGGCGCTGTGCAACGGGGTTTCTACCGCAACGTCGTAAACGCGCGAGGTGAGGATCTTCTTGACGTACTGTTCGAGCATCGGGAAAGCATCACTGGGCCGCGGGACAAGGCCTGGAAGTCTACCCCAGCGCTACGTCGGGCGACCACAGCAAAGCCGCGCGAGCCGTTATACTAGCCCCCTTGAAAACCTCCCCCGCCCCTTTCGGAGCCCGCATGACCCAGGACCAACTCAAACAGGCCGTCGCCCAGGCCGCTGTCGACTTCATTCTGCCCAAGCTGGATGAAAAGAGCGTCGTCGGCGTCGGCACCGGTTCGACCGCCAACTTCTTCATCGACGCCCTGGCCCAGCACAAGAGCGCCTTCGACGGCGCGGTCGCCAGCTCCGAGGCCACTGCTGCGCGCCTGAAGGGCCATGGCATCCCGGTCTATGAGCTGAACAGCGTCAACGAGCTGGAGTTCTATGTCGACGGCGCCGACGAAAGCGACGCTCACCTGAACCTGATCAAGGGCGGCGGCGCGGCGCTGACCCGCGAGAAGATCGTCGCGGCAGTGGCCAAGACCTTCATCTGCATCGCCGATGGCAGCAAGCTGGTCCCGGTCCTGGGCGCCTTCCCGCTGCCGGTCGAGGTGATCCCGATGGCCCGCAGCCACGTGGCACGCCAGCTGGTCAAGCTCGGCGGCGACCCTGTGTACCGCGAGGGCGTGCTGACCGACAACGGCAACGTCATCCTCGACGTGCACAACCTGCAGATCACCAACCCGGTGGAGCTCGAGGCGCAGATCAACGCCATCGTCGGCGTGGTCACCAACGGCCTGTTCGCCGCGCGCCCGGCCGACCTGCTGCTGCTGGGCACCTCGGAAGGCGTCAAGAGCCTCAAGGCCGAGTGATATCGATCGTGTGTAGGAGCGCCGCGAGGCCGCTCCTACAACGGCGGCTTGAACACATAGAACAGGTTCGGCTCGCTGACCAGGTAGATGGTCCCGGCCTCGTCCATCGCAATGCCCTCCGCCTGCGGCACCGTCCGCTGCAACCCCTGGAACCCTTTGCGCAGCGATAGGGTACTCAGCGGCCTGCCCTTCACATCCAACTCCAGCACCAGCCGTGATTCATCCGACAGCGCCAGCAGGTGTCCGCTGCGCTCGTCGAACTGCAGGCTGGACAGGTCACGCACGAACAACCGCGCATCGCGCTTACGGTCCTGCACCACATGCACCGCATAGGGTCGCTCGGGGTTTTCGTGGGGGAAGCCGTGTACCTCGTAGATCAGCATCGGGTCGCGCTCCTTGGCCACGAACAGGCGCTTGCCCGCCGAGTCGTAGGCCAGGCCCTCGAAGCCCTTGTTGCCATTGAGGCCGATACCCAGAGTCAGCTGCTCGGCATCGCCGGCATCGAGAAACCGTGTGTCGTCATCCAGCCGCACCCGAATCAACCGCTGCTGGCGCTCGTCGGTGATCACGTAGCTGTTGGCGCCGACATACTCCACCGCCTCGGGGTCGCCGAAGCCGGTCAACGGCACGCGCCGCAGGATGCGACCGTCGAGCGAGAGCTCGATCAGCTCGGGGCGCTTGTTGGTGACGGTGAACAGAGTCTTGCGGTCGGGGTCGTAGGTCAACGCAGAAATATCGGCATCCAGCCCCGCGATGGCCTGCGCCTCGACCACCACTTGGTAGCGGTCCAGCCCGGCCCCCTGCGCCGCGGGCTGCCACCAGGCCTTGAGGTTGAACCAGGCCCGTTCGAACAGGCGAAATTCCTGGGCAGCTACGCCGCCGACCAACAGCAGGCCGGCCAGGCCAAGGATGAACAACGAGCGAGCGGGACGACGCATGGTAGATAGGCCCTACATTGGGAAGGCCCATCTAACCATGCGCAACTGAAATAAATCTTAAAACCCGCGTCTGAAAAAACCGAAGGGCCTACTGGGTTTTCTTGAATCGATAGAACAGGTTGGGTTCACTGACCATGTACAGGTTGCCCTGGTCGTCCACGGCTACGCCTTCGGCGCGCGGAATGGTATCGGAAAGGCCGTTGAAACCGCCGAGCAGGGTCATGAAGCTGACCTGCTGGCCTTGCTCGTCCAGTTCCAACAGCATGTTCGAGTCGGCCGACAGCAGCAGCAGGTGGCCAGTACGCGGATCGACGTTCAACGCCGAGAGGTTGCGCAGGTCGAGCTCGTCGTTGGCCAGTGCTTGCTTGTCGCCAGTGAGCGGGCTGCGGCCATCGGTGCTCCAGGTGAACAGCCGTGGCGGGCGTTCCTCGCCGATCACCAGGCGCTTGCGCTGGGCATCCCAGGCCGCGGCCTCGAAGCCCTTGTTGCTCTTGACCGACTCACCCAGGTCGTAACTTTTGAAATCTGCGCGATTGAGCGTGGAGGTGGTGGCGTCGACCTTGACCAGGGTCAGATCGTGGTGCCGCTCGTCGACGATGGCCAGTTGGTCGTCCTCCAGTACTGCCACGCCTTCGGGGTTTTCCCAGCCCACCAGGGGGATCTTGCGCAGCATGTCGCCGTCCAGGCTGAGCTCCACCAGGAACGGGTTCTTGCCCATCACCGCGAACAGCGTCCGGGTACGCGGGTTGAACGCCAGGTCCGAGGCTTCGTCGTCCTCATCGCCAAAGGCCTTGCCGTCGATGTCCACCCGGTACGCCGGCAGCCACACGCTCTCGCGCTGTTCACCCTTGCTCTCGAAGTGTTCCTTGACCCACAGCACGCCTCGGTCGTCCCAGTGCATGGCGATTGCCACGCCATAGGCGATCACCGCCACGACGGCCAGGGTGAAGGGCCAGCGCAGAAAAAAACGGCGCTTGGTGGTTACCGGGGCACTTGAGGGCATGCAGAGTTCCTAGACATGGGCGTAGATCCGCGCATTATCCAGAAAAGGTGTGAAAAAAACGCCAAATCCTACCGATACACGGGCCCGTAGGAGCGGCCTTGCGCCGCGAAGGGCCGCAAAGCGGCCCCAGCAATGTCCGCGATCGACAGAGCGGCTTGACTCAGAGCACCTGGCTTTCGAAGCGGCTGACACCTGGCAGCTCCAGCACCAGCTTGTCGCCGACATTGAACGCGCCAACGCCTGCCGGCGTACCGGTCAGGATCACGTCGCCGGCCTGCAGCGAGAAATGCGCGGCCATGTACTGGATCATCGGCACGATCGGGTTGAGCATCATCGCGCTGTTGCCATCCTGGCGAACCTCGCCGTTGATGGTCAGGCGCACCGGGATGTCGGTGACGTCCTCGAAGCTGGCAGCGCTGACGAACGGCGGCAGCACACAAGCGCCGTCGAAGCTCTTGGCCAGTTCCCACGGCAGGCCTTTCTCCTTGAGTTTGCTCTGTACGTCGCGCAGGGTCAGGTCCAGAGCCGGGGCATAGCCGGAAATGGCATCGAGCACTTCTTCCTCGGTGGCCTTGGAGGACAGCGGCTTGCCCAGCAGCACGGCGATTTCCGCCTCGTAGTGCACCGAACCACGCTCGGTCGGGATCTTGAACCCGCCTTCCAGCGGCACCACGCAACTGCCAGGCTTGATGAACAGCAGCGGCTCGCTGGGGATGGGGTTGTTCAGTTCCTTGGCATGCTCGGCATAGTTGCGGCCAATGCAGACCACCTTGCCGATCGGAAAGTGGATGCGCGTGCCGTCTACGTACTGATGCTGGTAACTCATGGCCGACTCCTTTGGTACTGCTTTTATACGGGAGCGAAGATCTTACCCGGATTCATGATGCCGTTAGGGTCGAACACGGCCTTTATCGCCTTCATGCAGGCAATTTCCTCGGCCGAGCGGCTGTAGTGCAGGTAGTCGCGCTTGGTCATGCCCACGCCGTGCTCGGCGGAGATGGAGCCGTTGTAGCGCTCGACGATCTCGAACACCCACTTGTTGACCTTGGTGCACGAGGCGAAGAAGTCATCCTTGCTCATGTGCTCGGGTTTGAGGATGTTCAGGTGCAGGTTGCCGTCACCGATATGGCCATACCAGACCACCTCGTAGTCCGGGTAATGCTCGCTGACGATGGCGTCGATGTCGCGCAGGAACGCCGGCACCTTGGAAACGGTGACGGAGATGTCGTTCTTGTAGGGTGTCCAGTGGGAGATGGTCTCGGACAGGTACTCGCGCAGCTTCCACAGGTTCTTCAGCTGGGTCTCGCTCTGGCTCATCACCCCATCCAGCACCCAGCCCTGCGCCACGCAGTGCTCGAAGGTGGCCAGCGCCTCGTTGGCCACGTCTTCGTTGCTGGCCTCGAATTCGAGCAGGGCATAGAACGGGCAGGCGGTCTCGAACGGCGCCGGCACATCGCCGCGCGCCATGATCTTGGCCAGGCCCTTGTCGGAAAAGAACTCGAACGCTGTGAGGTCGAGGCGGCCCTGGAAGGCGTGCAGCACCGGCATGATCGAGTCGAAATCAGGCGTGCCCAGCACCATCGCGGTCAGGTTGCGCGGGGCGCGGTCCAGGCGCATGGTCGCCTCGACGACGAAGCCCAGGGTGCCCTCGGCACCGATGAACAACTGGCGCAGGTCGTAGCCGGTGGCGTTCTTGATCAGGTCCTTGTTCAATTCCAGCAGTTCACCCTTGCCGGTCACCACCTTCAGGCCGGCCACCCAGTTGCGGGTCATGCCGTAGCGGATCACCTTGATGCCACCGGCATTGGTGCCGATGTTGCCGCCGATCTGGCTGGAACCACTCGAGGCGAAATCCACCGGGTAGTAGAGGCCCTGCTCCTCGGCGAATGCCTGCAACTGGCGGGTGATGACGCCCGGCTGGCAGACCACGGTGCGGTCGAAGGCATCGAAGTCAAGGATGCGGTTCATAAGGTCGAAGGAAACCACCACCTCGCCGTTGGCCGCCACGGCCCCCGCCGAGAGACCGGTGCGCCCGCCGGACGGCACCAGGGCCACCTGATGGCGATTGGCCCAGGCGACGATCGCCTGCACCTGCTCGATGCTGCGCGGCAGCACGATGGCCGACGGCGCTGGCGGGTAATGCTTGGTCCAATCCTTGCCGTAGGCTTCCAGTGACGCGGCGTCGGTCAGGACCTTGCCAGGGTCTACAAGGGTCATCAGCTCATCAATTACCGCGGGGTGGGTCATCGCAGGAACTCTCGACTTATTCATAGTCACCCTGAGCACTCTTCACCTGTCGGGATAAGCTCAGATTGTGTCGCGTATGCTAGCATAGCCCTCCCGCTGTTCATGCTAAGGCAGCCCCCGCCTAGCACCAGTCCTCGCCATTTTTTCTCCGGGATACAGGTTTACGCAGATGAGCAAGACTTCTCTCGACAAGAGCAAGATCCGGTTCCTTCTTCTTGAAGGTGTGCACCAGAACGCGGTCGATACCCTCAAGGCCGCCGGCTACACCAACATCGAATACCTCACTGGTTCGTTGCCGGAAGCCGAGCTGAAGGAAAAGATCGCCGATGCCCACTTCATCGGCATCCGCTCGCGCACCCAACTGACCGAAGAGATCTTCGACTGTGCGAAGAAACTGGTAGCCGTCGGCTGCTTCTGCATCGGCACCAACCAGGTCGACCTGGAAGCTGCCCGCGAGCGCGGTATCGCCGTGTTCAACGCGCCATACTCCAACACCCGCTCGGTCGCCGAGCTGGTACTGGCCGAAGCCATCCTGCTGCTGCGCGGCATCCCTGAGAAAAACGCCTCCTGCCACCGTGGCGGCTGGATCAAGAGCGCGGCCAACTCGTTCGAGATCCGCGGCAAGAAGCTCGGCATCGTCGGCTACGGCTCGATCGGGACCCAGCTGTCGGTCCTGGCCGAGAACCTGGGCATGCAGGTGTACTTCTACGACCCGCTGACCAAGCTGCCGCTGGGCAACGCGGTACAGGTCACCAGCCTGAACGAACTGCTCGGCCTGGCCGACATCGTCTCGCTGCACGTGCCTGAGCTGCCGTCCACCCAGTGGATGATCGGCGAGAAGGAAATCCGCGCGATGAAGAAAGGCGCGATCCTGATCAACGCCGCCCGTGGCACCGTGGTCGAGCTGGACCACCTGGCCGCCGCGATCAAGGACAAGCGCCTGATCGGCGCCGCCATCGACGTGTTCCCGGTCGAGCCACGTTCCAACGACGAAGAGTTCGAAAGCCCGCTGCGCGGCCTGGACAACGTGATCCTGACCCCGCACATCGGTGGCTCCACCGCCGAGGCCCAAGCCAACATCGGCCTGGAAGTGGCCGAGAAGCTGGTCAAGTACAGCGACAATGGTACTTCGGTATCGTCGGTCAACTTCCCGGAAGTCGCCCTGCCGGCGCACCCGGGCAAGCACCGTCTGCTGCACATCCACGAGAACATCCCGGGCGTGCTCAGCGAGATCAACAAGGTCTTCGCCGAAAACGGTATCAACATCTCCGGTCAGTTCCTGCAGACCAACGAGAAAGTCGGTTACGTGGTGATCGACGTCGATGCCGAGTACTCGGACCTGGCGCAAGAGAAGCTGCAACACGTAAAGGGCACCATCCGCTCGCGCGTACTGTTCTGAGCTTGATGGCTGCATGAAGAGGGAGGCCCTGGTGGCCTCCCTTTTTTTGCCTGCAGAATCGGTGTCGCCCGCTCCCACCGGTACTGCACAGCCCTTGAAGATTGTGCCCACCCTGTGGGAGCGGGCTTGCCCGCGAAAAATCCAGCGGTTATTTCACGTCGACAGTGATCTTCTTCGACTCGACGCTCGGCTTGAACGGCACGTGGTACTGGTCGCCCAGCACCAGCTGCAAGGTATGCTTGCCCGGCGTCAGGGTGATGCTGGTCTCGGTCTGCGCCTTGCCGAAGTGCAGTACCTGCGGGCCCGCCGGCAGCGCCGTACCGGCCTCCGGCATCAGGCTGGTCGGCAGTGGCATGTCGGCCACAGGCTCCTTGTCCACGTCCACCAGCAGGTGGTGATGGCCGGTGTGCGGGGTCTGGTCACCGGCCGGCTTGAGTTGCATGCCCTCGATGCCGAACTTGACGGTGAAGGTCTTCTCGACCGTGGCGCCGTCGGCGGGGGAGACGATGACGACCTTGGCATCCTTGGGCGGCTCCTGGCTTTTCAGGGCATCCGCAGCGCTGGCCATCAGCGAAGCTCCCATCAGCAAACCGGCTACGGCAGCACGCGAAAATAGGCTGTTCATTCACTTCTCCTGTCATCCGTTTATTGACCGCAGCCGGTACGAGAGCGGCTTCGGTTGTTCACCATAGCCCACACGAAGAAATATTTCAGTTAGGGTTAAACATCGCCGAGGCTGCAATGTCTCAGGCTGCGCTCGACCGCGACGAGGAATAAAGACGCGGCGAAGTTATTCATCTGCAAAGGACAAGGGGCACTCATGCGTTCGACCATTGGCGTACTGTTGGCAGTACTGGTCACTCCACTGGCCCAGGCCGAACTGATAGACGAAATCGCCGATCGCGGCGAATTGCGCATTGCCGTACAGGCCGACAATGCGCCGTATACCTTCAAGGAAAACGACCACCTGACCGGTTTCGAGGTCGAGCTCGGCCAGGCGCTTGCCAAGGAACTGGACCTGCGCGCCGAGTTCATCGAGGCACCTGCCGGCGAGGCGCTGGAAGGGGTGGAGAACGGCAAGTACGACATCAGCCTGAACCAGGCCAAGGGCAAGCCCGGCGAGCAGTTGGACGTGAGTCAGCCCTACAGCACCCAGCAGCTGGTGATTCCGTTCCAGAAGGACAACCCGGCGTTCGAAAGCGCGGTCAACAATGCCCTGCAACGCATCAAGGATGACGGGCGCATGGCCGCGCTGGAGCAGAAGTGGCTCAAAGGCGCCCAAGAGGCGGCAGCCCTGCCAGCGCCTGCTGCGCTTGCTCCAGCTCCAGCTCGCTGAACACCAGCACCCCCTCGCGGCGCAGCAACGCCGTGGTCACCCCCTCCCCCGGCACCTTCACCCCGCTGAAGCTGCCGTCATAGGTCAGGCGGTTGCCGCACGAGGGGCTGCCAGCCTTCAACACCGCCACCCGGATGCCATGCTGGCGCACCAGCGCCAGGGCCTGCCGGGCACCGGCGAGAAACGCAGCGCTGACATCCTCACCGCCCACCGTCACTACCCTGGCCGCCCCGTCGAGTACCTCGCCGCCCTGGCCGCCGGGAATTTCCGCGGGCGGCCGTGGGGTCGGCAGGCCGCCAGCCACCTCGGGGCACAACGGCACCACCCGGCCTTCGGCCTGCCACCGCTGCAACAGGTCGGGGTGGCCGCTGGCGCGACCGTCATAGCGCACCGGCTGGCCCAGCAGGCAGGCGCTGACCAGTACCTTGGGCAGGTCAGAACGGGTCATTGCCACGGCGCCGGAACCAACCGGTCAACGACAGTCGCTCGCGCCCGGCAGGCAGCACCTCGTGGGGAATCTCGCCAGACAGGAACACCGCCAGGCAGCCGGCCTGCGGCTGCACGTCGTAAGCCTCGTCGCCGGCCAGGAACATGCGCAGCTGGCCGCCGTCCTCGGGCTGCCAGTCTTCGTTGAGGTAGAACACCGCCGAAACCATGCGCCGGTCATCGTCGCGGAAGCGATCCAGGTGGCGGCGATAGAACGCCCCAGGCGGGTACAGGGCGAAATGGCACTCGAAATCCTCGAGACCGAGGAATAGCCCTTGGTTGATGGCCTGGCGCAGCGCGTCCATGGCCTCCAGGTACTGGTCGCAGGCCTCGGCCTGGCCGGGGTCGATCCACTGGATCTGGTCGCCGCGAATCGCCTCGCGCACCTCCTGGGCGGGCCCGCGGCCAACCCCGGCAGGGTTGAGCTCGCCATCGGCGTAGCGACGACGGCATTCGGCCGCCAGAGTGCGCGCCAGGGCCGCAGGCAGGAACAGCGCCTGCTGGGACCAGCCACGGGTGGCCAGGTCATCGACCACGGCCGACAGCATCGGGTTTTCAAGGGAGGTGTGCATGGCGCGCATCATATCCATTCGCCCTGCACTCGCACAGCGCCACTTGGCCGAGAAGCGTTTCGGTATCTCGACAAACCGGCGCCGAGCCACGGACAATAGCCTCCTGCCGACAGGAGTCCTGAATGCGCCGTCTGTTTTCCCTGCTTCTGCTGATGATCTGCACCATGCCTGTCTGGGCAGACACCCTCGACCAGCTGTACAAGGCCGCCGGCTGGCCCGACCAGCGCGCCCACTTCAGCGATGCGCTGGGCGCGGCCCAGCAGCGCTATCGCAACAGCTTGCCGCCGGCGGTCTACCAGGCGCTGGTCAGCAACAGCAACCAACGCTTCCAGGCCCAGGCCATGGACCGCCGCGCCCAGGCGCAGCTGCGCGCCACCCTGCCCGACCCCGCGCCGGCCCTGGCCTTCTTCCAGTCGCCCCTGGGGCGCAAGATCGTCGCCGCCGAGCTGCTGGCAACGCGCAAGGACCAACTGGCCAAGAACGCCAAGGGCCTGCCCAAGATCGAAGCCAGCGACAACCGCCTGCTGGTCATCGGCCACCTGGCCCAGGCCCTGCCGGCGCGCGAAGCCGGGGCCGAGGTCAGCCTGGCCATCGCCGGCGTGGCCGCCGACAGCCTCAGCTCGATGCTTCCCGGGTTGTTTGGCGGCGGCCAGGCCCAGGGCCTGCTCGATGGCCAGCGCCAGCGTCTGATGCAGCAGATAGGCGAAGACCTCGACAACACCTTGTTGTATGTCTACCGCGACCTGTCCGACGCCGAGCTGGAAGAATTCGCCACCTTCGCCGAGTCGCCGGAGGGCAAGGCCTACTACCAGGCCGCGGTGGCCGCGGTGCGCGCCGGCCTGGCGGTTGGCCAGAGCGCGGCCGACCTCAAGTAGTCAGCCCAGACGCTGGTCGAGGAACTCGAAGTACCGCTGGCGGATGCCTGGCAGCTCGTTGGCCAGGTGATGACGCGCCTCGGGCAGCATGAGGATCTGCGGTTCGTCGAACTTGGCCTTGAGTACCTCCAGGTTATACGGCCAATCCACCGTACCATCGGCCTCACCCTGCACGATCAATGGTCGCCGGGCGCTGTGCGGGGCGGCCTGGATGCGCGTGACCCAGGCCATCAAGGCCCCCACCCAGGCCGTCGGCAGGCGCCGTGGTTGCAAGGGGTCGGCTTCGAGAAACGGCAGGAAGGCCGGGTCGTTGGTGTTTTCGCTGAAGCGCCGCTCGATGCCTTTGACGAAGTGGCGCAACACCCGGTAACTGAGCTTCGACCACTTCCAGGCACGGGGGCGTACCAGCGGTGCCAGGAGGATCACCTGGCCGTCGATTGGGCTCTGCGCGCCCTTGTGCAGCAAATGGTCGACGGCGATGGCGCCACCGGTGCTCTGCCCACAGAGGTGCCATGGGCGCGGCAAGGCCAGAGCACCAGCCTGTTCGAACAAGGCATCGAGCACCTGCTGGTATTGGCCAAAGTCACTGATGCTGGCGCGCTCGCCACTGGACAGCCCGTGGCCCGGCAGGTCGCAGCTGATCACCGCGTAACCGCGCGCCAACGCCCAGGCGATCACATGCCGGTAGAGGCCCATGTGGTCGTAGTAGCCATGCAGCAGGAACAACGTCGCGCTCGCCTGCTCCGGGAGCCAGACCTGCCCGACCACGTCGAACCCCGCTACCTGGAACCGGCCCAGCCAGCTCTGCGCAGGCAGGTCGAGGCCGTAGAACTGCTGATAGGCCCGCGCCTGCTCGTTCAGCGGCTGGCGCGCGGCGAGAGGCGCCAGGCTGGCGCGCAGGAGGTCTGGGTGAAAAGCAGCGGGCATCAGGCAAATCCACAATGCAACGAGAATTGAGTGCGATAGGATATCACCGCTCCCCTGCAGGAAACGTCGTGAAGATCGCCATCATCAAACCCCTATGCACAGCCGTTGCCGTGACGTTCTGCGCCGCCATTCTCTGGCAGGCCTACAGCAGTTTCCAGGCCCGTTACCTGCGCCCGTTCGAAAGCCAGGCCACGCTGTTCGACGGCAGCCAGCTACGCCTGCCCAGCGAACTGGCCGGGCCGGGGCCGATTCGCGTGGTGCATCTGTGGGACCCGGCCTGCCCGTGCAATGTCGGCAACCAGCAGCACCTGGGCGAACTGGTGGAGCATTTCGCAAGCAAGGGCGTTACCTTCCATGTGCTGCAAAAGCCTGGCAGCCACGGCCAGCTCCCAGCCAACCTGGCCACCCTGCACGCCATCGCCAGCCTGCCCGGCAGCGAGCACCTGCCCGCCTCACCCGCCGTGGCCATCTGGGATCGCCAGGGTAGGCTCGCCTACTTCGGCCCCTACAGCGAAGGCGCGGTGTGCAACGCCAGCAACAGCTTCGTCGAACCGATCATCAAGGCGTTGCTCGACGGGCGCCCGGTCCATGCCTCCAACACCCTGGCCGTGGGCTGTTATTGCCCCTGGGCCGGGGCGATGCGGTAGGAAGTTTCTGTTTTTATCTGAGCCAAGGGGACAGGCCCGGCGAAGGACTATGCTGCTTGCGCCAAGCCACTGAAACTCGGCCCCTGGTCATGGCGATCGAATACACAAGGAGTCTCGATGAAACGCAGCCTTACCCTGTTGGCGGTGCTGGTGGTCGTGGCCGCTGGCGTTAGCGGCTACTGGTACGTGCATGGCAAGCTGCCGGAGCGCGATGGCGAAGTCGCGATCGCCGGGCTGCAAGCGCCGGTCAGCGTGCGCTACGACGCCCGAGGCGTGCCGCACCTGCAGGCGCGTAACCAACAGGACCTGTACCGTGCCCTGGGCTACGTGCATGCCCAGGACCGCCTGTTCCAGATGGAAATCGTCCGCCGCCTGGCACGAGGCGAGCTGGCCGAGGTGCTGGGCAGCAAGCTGGTACCCAGCGACACCTTGTTCCGCAGCCTGCGCATTCGCGAGCAGGCGGCGGCGATGGTCCGCCGCCAGTCCCCCGACAGCCCCGCCTGGCAGGCCCTGCAAGCCTACCTCGAAGGTATCAACAGCTGGCAGGCCAGCCATCCCAAGCCCGTCGAATTCGACCTGATCGGCATCACGCCCCGACCGTTCACCGCCGAAGACACCCTGAGCGTCGCCGGCTACCTGGCCTACAGCTTCGCTGCGGCGTTTCGCACCGAGCCTGCGCTGACCTACGTGCGTGACCAGCTCGGCCCCGACTACCTGAAGATATTCGACCTCGACTGGCAGCCCCAAGGCCAGCTCGCCACGCCATTGGCCGCCGCCGACTGGCAAAGCCTCGAAGCCATCGCCCGGGTCAGCCATGATGCCCTGCAAGCAGCCGGCATCCCGCCATTCGAAGGCAGCAACGCCTGGGTGGTTGCCGGCAGCCGCACGCGCAGCGGCAGGCCCCTGCTGGCGGGCGACCCGCATATCGGCTTCGCCGTGCCAGCCGTGTGGTACGAAGCCGAGCTGTCGGCACCGGATTTCAACCTGTACGGCTACTTCCAGGCGCTCAACCCGTTCGCCCTGCTCGGCCACAACCGCGACTTCGGCTGGAGCCTGACCATGTTCCAGAACGACGACGTCGACCTCATCGCGGAACGGAGCAACCCAGCCAACCCCGATCAGGTGTGGGTGCATGGCCAGTGGCAGACGCTGGAAAAGACCGAGCAGACCATCGCCGTCAAAGGCGAGGCGCCGGTCACCCTCACCCTGCGCCGCTCGCCCCACGGCCCGATCGTCAACTCAGTGCTCGGCGCCACCGCTGGCAGCGCCCCACTGGCCATGTGGTGGGCGTTTCTGGAAACCGAAAACCCGGTGCTCGAAGGCTTCTACCAGATCAACCGCGCCGACACCTTGGCGAAGATGCGCGACGCTGCCGCGAAGGTCCAGGCACCGGGGCTCAACCTGGTCTGGGCCAATGCCCGGGGCGACATCGGCTGGTGGGCGGCGGCGAAGCTGCCGATTCGCCCGGACGGGGTCGATCCGACGTTCATCCTCGACGGCAGCAGCGCCGCGGCCGACAAGCTCGGTTTCTACCCCTTCAGCGTCAACCCGCAGCAGGAAAACCCCGCCAGCGGCTATATCGTCTCGGCCAACTACCAACCGCCCGCAGTGGTGCCCATCCCCGGCTACTACAACCTGCCCGACCGTGGCCGCCAGCTGGACCGACACCTGGCCGACCCGCAGGTGAAGTGGGACACCCAGAACAGCCAGGCGCTGCAGCTCGATACCCGTACCGACTATGGCCCGCGTACCCTGGCGCCCCTGTTGGCGACCTTGCGTGCCATCGCCGAAGGCGACGAGGAAAAGGAACTGGTCGAGCAGCTCGCGGCCTGGCGCGGCGACTACCCGCTGGACTCCACCAGCGCCACGCTGTTCAACCAGTTCCTCTATGAACTGGCCTACGCCGCCCTGCATGACGAGCTCGGCGACACCTGGTTCCCGGTGCTGCTCGGCACCCGCGCCATCGATGCCGCGCTGCCGCGCCTGGCGGCCGATGCCCAGTCGCCCTGGTGGAACCTGCGTGGCGCCAGCGAGCGCACCGACCGTACCGCCATCGTGCGCGTGGCCTGGCGCAAGAGCCTGGAGCACCTGCGCGCCACCCTCGGCAGCGACCCGGACAGCTGGCAATGGGGCAAGGCGCATACCCTCACTCACAACCATCCCCTGGGTATCCAGAAGCCACTGAACCTGCTGTTCAACGTTGGCCCGTTCCCCGCGCCCGGCAGCCACGAAGTACCGAACAACTTCTCGGCGAAGATCGGCCCGGCGCCCTGGGCCGTGAACTACGGCCCCTCCACCCGGCGCCTGATCGACTTCGCCGATGCCGGCCAGGCACTCACCGCCAACCCCGTCGGGCAGAGCGGCGTGCCGTTCGACAAGCACTACTCGGACCAGGCCGAGGGCTACATCCAGGGGCAGTACCAGCATGCGCAGATGGGAGTGATTCCAGCCCAGAGCACCCTGCGCCTGGTACCCGCCCACTAGGCCATCCACCCGACCTTTCCACGATCGAGACCAGTCCATGCAAAAACACTTCATCGAAATCGACGGCGCACGCATGAGCTACGTCGACCAGGGCCAGGGCTTCCCGGTGCTGCTCGGCCACAGCTACTTGTGGTCGGCCGAGATGTGGCGCCCACAGGTCGAGGCCCTGTCGCAGCATTTTCGCGTCATCGTGCCTGAGCTCTGGGGCCACGGCGATTCCGACGCGCCGCCCGCCACCACCACCGACATGAGCGCCCTGGCCCGGCAGCACCTGGCCTTGCTCGACGCGCTGGACATCCCCCAGTGCCACCTGGTCGGCCTGTCGGTGGGTGGCATGTGGGGGGCACAGCTGGCCCTCGAACATCCGCAACGGGTCGACCGCCTGGTGCTGATGGACACCTACCTCGGCGCCGAACCGGAGGCGACCCGGCTGAAGTATTTCGGCTTGCTGGATGCGGCAAGCGCGGCAGGGTTCTTCCCGGAGCCGTTGCTGGATATCGTCGTGCCGATCTTCTTCCATGCCGGCCGGCAGACGGTGCCGGAGGTGCGTGACAGCTTCCGTGCCGCACTGAAGGCCAGCAGCGCCGAGGTGATTCGCCAGAGCCTCGACCCGATGGGCCGGGTGATTTTTGGCCGCCCCGACTTGCTGGAGCGCCTGTCCGGACTGGAGGCCAGGCGCACCATCGTGATATGCGGCGACCAAGACATTCCAAGGCCGCCCGAGGAGTCGAACGAAATGGCCCGGATCATTGGCTGCCTGGCGGCGCAGATTCCATGCGCCGGGCATATCTCCAGCCTGGAGAACCCGCAAGTGATCAACGACTTCCTGCTCGATTGGCTACCCCGTAACGCATGAGCGTGCCGCACTGAAACTTTCCGTGCGCACGCGCCTCAAACAGGCTCACCTGCGTGATTGCAAGGCCATCAACCAACAAGGACGATAATGATGAACCATGCCTGCCTGAATGATCCAAGCGAACAACTGTTGTGGCTGCTGGCCCTGCGCCGGGCGCTGGGTAGCCAGCGATGACCGGGGCCTGAGAGGGTCTCTGCGCACACAAAAACGCCGACGCATTTGCGTCGGCGTTTTCACGATAGACGTTTAACCGATCAGAACGCCGGCAGTACCGCACCGTGGTACTTCTCGGCGATGAACGCCTTCACTTCCGGGCTGGTCAGGGCCTTGGCCAGTTTCTGGATGGCTTCGCTGTCCTTGTTGTCCGGACGGGCCACCAGGAAGTTCACGTAGGGCGAATCGCTGCCCTCGATCACCAGGGCATCCTTGGCCGGGTTCAGGCCGGCTTCCAGGGCGTAGTTGGTGTTGATCATGTCCAGGTCGACCTGGTCCAGCACGCGCGGCAGCATGGCCGACTCCAGCTCGCGGAACTTCAGCTTCTTCGGGTTCTCGGCGATGTCCTTGGGCGTAGCCAGGGCGTTCTTCGGATCCTTCAGGGTGATCAGGCCCGCCTTCTGCAGCAGCAGCAAAGCACGGCCGCTGTTGCTGCCCTCGTTGGGGATGGCCACGGTCGCACCTTCCTCCAGCGCATCCAGGCTCTTGACCTTCTTCGAGTAGCCACCGAACGGCTCGACGTGCACGCCGACAACGGTCTCCAGGTGGGTGCCCTTGCCTTCGTTGAAGTTCTGCAGGTAAGGCAGGGTCTGGAAGTAGTTGGCGTCCAGGCGCTTCTGGTCGACCTGCACGTTCGGCTGCACGTAGTCGGTGAAGACCTTGATCTGCAGGTCGACCCCTTCCTTGGCCAGGGTCGGCTTGATCAGCTCGAGGATTTCGGCATGCGGTACCGGGGTGGCAGCTACAACCAGTTTCTCGGCGGCAGAGGCCCAGCCCGCAAACGACAGGGTGGCGGCCAGGGCAGTGGTCAGCAGGGTCTTCTTCATCGGGGTCTCTTACTCGAACTGGGGCCATCGTCGATGGCGAAGTCAGGGTGCCCGCGGCAGGCCGGCGGGCGTGAGGCGGACGATACCGAGATTTGTTATGCCGCAACAATATCTTTTTATTAGCCGCTTATAACAAAATCAAAATGCCACCCTGGCTTTTGCTTATGAGCGGCAACGCCTGCGTCTAGCGCGGGACATTCGGCAGATCGAGGTCCTCGGGCTGGACTTCCTCACCGTCGCTGACCAACAGGGCGAAGTGGATCACGTTCTCCAGTTCCCGGGTGTTGCCTGGCCAGGAATGCGCCTCCAGTACCTGCTGCGCCGCCTCGCTGATCAGCGGCACGTCACGCTGCAGGCGTACGCTGTAGATACCGACGAAGTACTCTGCCAGCGGCAGGATATCGCCCGGCCGTTCACGCAGCGGCGGCAGTTCCAGAGCGCCTTCGCGCAGGTACAGGTAGAGCCGCTCGTTGAAGCGGCCGGCACGTACCACCCGCGCCAGGTCGATGCTGCTCGCGGCCACCAGGCGCACGTCGACAGGCTGTGGTTGCTGGGCGCCGACGCGAGTCACCTCGCGGTTTTCCAGGGCCGCCAGCAACTTGCCCTGGATGGCCAGGGGCAGGTCGGCGATTTCATCGAGGTAGAGCGTGCCGCCATTGGCCGAGCCGAACCAGCCGGCGCGGCTGCTGGCCGTGCCGCCATAGGCACCGGCGGTATAGCCGAACAGTTCGGCATCGGCGTAGGTCGGGCTGATGGCCGCGCAGTTGACCGACACGAACAACCCGCCTCGGTCACTGGCCCGGTGGATCTGCCGTGCCAGCAGCTCCTTGCCGGTGCCGGTCTCACCGCGCACCAGCACCGGCAGCGATTGCGGTGCCAGGCGCTCGAGGGCCTGGCGCAACTGCTGGGAACGCGGGTCGATGAACACCAGCGCCTTGGCGCGGATGCTCAACGGGCTCTTGTCCAGCTCAGGGAAGGTCAGCAGCGGCTGGCCGAACGGATTGTGCAACGTCATGACGAACTCCCACCCCAGGCCGCGCAGGGCCGGGTGTCAGGCAAACGGTGAACAGTAGGGACGATCAGGCGCGGCGTAGCACCCGTTGCTCGACCCGGCTTTGCAGGCGATAGAGGTAGGCGAAGCCCTGTTCCCAGCGCTCGTGCCCGGACTTGACGTTGATGTGCCCGGCGTTGCTCAGCAAGCCTGCCTCCGCCCCCCAGGCCTGGGCCAGGTACAGCGCACGCGGCACACTCACTGCTGGGTCGTTGTCGGAACTGACAACCTGGCTTGGAAACGGCAACGGCTGTTGCGGAATCGGCGCGAAGTTGCGCAGGGCCGGCGCGCAGGTTGGCCGTTCGACATCTGCCGGGGCCACCAGCAGGGCTCCACGCACGCGCCGCAGCAGCGCTGGGCTGGCCTGCTCGGCCCAGTGGGCGACGGTAACGCAGCCCAGGCTATGGGCGATCAGGATCACTGGCGAGCGCTCGGCGGCGATCGCCTGCTCCAGTGCCTGCACCCAGTCCTGACGTTGCGGGGTCAGCCAATCATGCTGCTCGACCCGAGCGCTATTGGGCAGGGTGCGCTGCCAGTGACTCTGCCAATGGTTGTCTGGCGATCCTTGCCAGCCCGGCACAATCAGGTAGCGAATCGACTCATTGCGCATGGGGACGCCTCCGTGAAGTTTGCGTGCTTGGCAACCAGTATAGGGGGCGAGTTATATTCGTAAAGGAATAAGAAGCTATTTATTAATAACCATAATTTATTTGGTTTGAGGGCCCTTTCGCGGGTAAACCCGCTCCTACAGGTTCTGCACCATATTCAGGGCGGGCGCAGAACCTGTAGGAGCGGGTTTACCCGCGAAAGGGCTCTAACAGGCAAAAAAACGGGGCCAACCCCTGCCAAGAGATTTGGCCCCCACGCACATTGCGAGAGTCTTGCCTGAAGTCTGTACCCGCCCGAACTCAGCGCGCGGTAATCACCGCCAGCTTGCTGATCCCGGCCCGCTCGATGGCCGCCATCGCCCGCGCCACCTCGCCGTAGTTCACTCCATCGTCGGCCTGCAGCTGCACCCGCAGCTCGGCGTCCTTGTCCTTGGCTGCCTTGAGGTTGGTCTCCAA
Source organism: Pseudomonas sp. S31 (assembly GCF_016648105.1). Taxonomy (GTDB): domain Bacteria; phylum Pseudomonadota; class Gammaproteobacteria; order Pseudomonadales; family Pseudomonadaceae; genus Aquipseudomonas. The sequence continues at coordinate 100,012 of NZ_JACVVE010000007.1, forward strand.
CAACTCGGGCTGGATCTCGTCCTTGTTGATGAACAGCTTGCCGTCGCCGTCGATGCTCACCACCAGCGGGTCCTTCTGCTCCACCGGAGCCACGGCCTCGGTCTTGGGCAGGTTGATGGGAATGGCATTGGTCAGCAGCGGCGCGGTGACGATGAACACCACCAGCAGCACCAGCATGACGTCCACCAGCGGCGTGACGTTGATTTCACTGAGGACTTCGTCGCTGTCCTGGGTCGAGAAGGCCATGTCAGGATGCCTCCTTCACCGGCTGGGTGAAGCCGGCCGGAGCCTTGTGCACGGCCGGGTGCACCAGCACGCGGAAGGCGCTCTTCTGGGCCAGGCTGTAGAAGTCATGGGCGAAGTCGTCGAGGTCGGCCGCAGTCAGCTTGAGGCGGCGCAGGAAGTAGTTGTAGACCAGCACCGCCGGCACTGCGACGGCGATACCCACACCCGTGGCGACCAACGCCGCGCCGATCGGCCCGGCGACGGTTTCCAGGCTCGCCGAGCCCGCCGCGCTGATGCCCTTGAGTGCCTCCATGATGCCCCACACGGTGCCAAACAGGCCGATGAACGGCGAGGTGCTGCCGATACTCGCGACCACCGCCAGGCCGGTCTCGAGGGAGCGGCGCTCACGCACGATCTGCTGGCGCAGGGCACGCTCGAGTCGGTCCTGGTGGTTGATGGCGTGGCTCAGGTCGCTGGCCTGGGTATCGCCGACGGCGATGGCGGCATAGCCGGACTGCGCCACGCGCGCGGCCGGGCCAGGCAGCTCATGGCTGAGCTCGGCGGCCGAGTCGAGACTCGAGGCGGCCCAGAACTGCTGGTGGAAGCGCTTGTCCTGGTTCTTCAGGCGCACGAACTGCACGATCTTGACCAGGGCCAGGCCCCAGGTGACGACAGAGAAACCGACCAGCAGCCAGATGACTGCGCTTTCCACGGATTCGAGGGGAGATGCCAACAGGCTCATGATGATGTCTTCCTATGTTCGGGCAAAAATGTTCGGGCGAAATTAACGAAGCTTGAAATCGATCGGCACGCTGACCCAGCCGGCCTGGGGCACGTCGCCTTGTTTGGCGGGCACGAAGCTCCAGCGCTTGACCGCCGCCAGTGCGGCGGCATCGAGGGCGTCGCGGCCGCTGCTTTTCTGAATCTGGATCTGCCCCGGCTTGCCGCTGGGCAGCACCTCGACACGCAGCAGCACGGTGCCTTCCCAGCCGCGGCGCTGGGCCATCTGCGGATACTCCGGCGCCGGGTTCTTCAGGTACGCGGCGTTGGCCGATGGCGGTGTGACCGGGGCCGGGGCCGGAGGCGCAGGGGGAGCCGGGGCGGCCACCGGTGCTGGTGCTGGCGGCGGCGCCTCGACCGGCTTGGGCTGCGGTTTGGGCGGCTGCTTGACGACCGGCTTGGGCACTGGCTTTGGTTTCGGCTTGGGCTTGGCGGCCAGCTCGTCGACCACCGGCGGCGGCGGGGTCTCGACCACCGGGGGTGCCGGAGCGGGTGGCGGTGGCTCCACCACCGGCGGCGCGGGCGCGGCGAACTCGATGGTCATGGGCGGAACCTGTGGTGGCACCACTGGCAGCTCAGGCGTCGGCGCCTGGCTGATCCAGTAGGCAGCGGCACCGTGCAGGGCCAGCACCAGCAGGCCCAATGCCAGCTTGTCGCGGCGCTTGAGGCCGCTGACCGGGGTTCGCTGCAGGCGCAGTTGGCCCAGCGGCAGGCGTAGCGTGCGTCCGAGGTCGACCAGATCACCCGGCGACGGATGCCACGGCTGGTCATAGGCCCTGACGGCCGACTGGACATTACCCATTGATCAAACTCCTGGGGTCTCGATTCAGGTATGTGGCTGAATCATCGGGCGCAGGGGCTTATCTCTGAAAGTAATGTTTAATAGTAAAGCTATACCTTTTGGAAATATAAAAAATGCTTGATTGGCTCTAGCCCGCGGGTTTCGCGGCGTGTGGCGGCATGGTGCCGGAGCGATGCTTTGTCGGCATATGAAATATAGGCGCAAGGCATCGACTTGCCGCAACGGCGCAGAAGCCCCAGCGGTTTCCCAGGCAAAAAAAAGCCCGGGACCATGCCCGGGCTCTTCGATCAACAGCGACGCCTCAGATATCCGCCACCTTCTGCCACACCTTCGGCCGGAAGAACAACGTCTCGCCACGCGCCAGCCCGGTCAGGCTGTCATGGTCCTTGACCACCTCTGCCTCGATCAGGTCGCTCTGGCCTTCCACTTTCAACGTCACCCGCGTGGTCGCGCCCAGTGGCCGGATATCACGCACCTCGGCGGCATGGTGCCCCTCGGTCTCATGCCGCGACAGCGACACCTCGTGCGGGCGGAACAGCACATGATGCCCCTCGCTCAGGGCCAGGCGGTTGGAGTCGCCGAGGAAGTGGTAGACGAAGTCGTTGGCCGGCTGCTCGTAGACCTCGCCCGGCGAGCCGATCTGTTCGATCACGCCCTTGTTCATCACCACGATGCGGTCGGCCACCTCCATGGCTTCTTCCTGGTCGTGGGTGACGAACACCGAGGTCAGGTTGATGTCCTCGTGCAGGCGCGCCAACCAGCGCCGCAGCTCCTTGCGCACCTTGGCGTCGAGGGCGCCGAAAGGCTCGTCGAGCAGCAGCACCTTGGGCTCCACCGCCAGGGCCCGGGCCAGCGCGATACGCTGGCGCTGGCCACCGGACAGCTGCTCGGGGTAACGGTCCGACAACCAGTCCAGCTGCACCATGTTCAGCAACTCGTGCACCTTCTCGGCGATCTTGCTCTCGCTCGGGCGCTCGCCCTTGGGCTTCATGCGCAGGCCGAAGGCGACGTTGTCGAACACGCTCATGTGGCGGAACAGCGCATAGTGCTGGAACACGAAGCCGACGTTGCGATCACGCACGTCATGCCCGGACACGTCCTCGCCATGGAACACGATATTGCCGGTGTCCGGCGTCTCCAGGCCGGCGATGATGCGCAGCAGGGTGGTCTTGCCGCAGCCGGACGGGCCCAGCAGGGCCACCAGCTCACCGCTGTTGATATCCAGGTTGATGTTGTCCAGGGCCTGGAAGCTGTTGAAGCGCTTGCTGACGTTACGAACTTCGATCGACATGAATTATTCCTCCGCTGCGCTGTGGCGCAGGCGGTTAATACGGTTCTCGCTCCACTGCTTGAGCAGCAGGATGAAGAGCGCCAGGATCAGCAACAGGCTGGCCACGCTGAAGGCCGCGACATGGTTGTACTCGTTGTAGAGGATCTCCACGTGCAACGGCAAGGTGTTGGTCACCCCGCGAATGTGGCCCGAGACCACCGACACGGCACCGAACTCACCCATGGCCCGGGCGGTGCACAGCACCACGCCATAGATCAGGCCCCATTTGATGTTCGGCAGGGTGACGTGCCAGAACATCTGCCAACCGTTGGCGCCGAGCAGGCGCGCGGCTTCTTCCTCCTGGGTGCCCTGCTCCTGCATCAGCGGGATCAGTTCGCGGGCGACGAAGGGCACAGTGACGAAGATGGTGGCCAGGACGATGCCGGGCAGGGCGAACACGATCTGGATGTCATGGTCCTGCAGCCAAGGCCCGAACAGGCCCTGGGCGCCGAACATCAGCACATAGACCAGGCCAGCGATCACCGGCGACACCGAGAACGGCAGGTCGATCAGCGTGACCAGCACGCTCTTGCCGGGGAAGGTGTACTTGCTCACGCACCAGGCGGCGCTGACGCCGAACACCAGGTTCAGCGGCACCGAGATGACCACGGCCAGCAGGGTCAGCTTCAGCGCCGAGATGGCATCGGGCTCGAAGATCGCTTCGAAGAAGGTACCGAAGCCGTTCTTCAGGGCCTGCGACACCACGATCACCAGCGGCAGCAGCAGGAACAAGGCGAAGACCAACCAGCCAAGGCCGATCAGGATACGCCGCGACGTGGCGCTGCCTCGCCGGGCGGCATTGGCGGCAGCGGTGGCGCTCAGGGACGAACTGGACATGCCGGCCTCCTTCAAGGGGTTTCGATGCGGCGCTGCAGCAGGTTGATCAGCAGCAGCAGGATGAAGGAAACCACCAGCATCAGCACGCCGATGGCGGTCGCGCCGGTGTAGTCATACTGGTCGAGCTTGACCATGATCAGCAGCGGCAGGATCTCGGTCTTCATCGGCATGTTGCCGGCAATGAAGATCACCGAGCCATACTCGCCCACACCCCGGGCGAAGGCCAGGGCGAAGCCGGTCAACCAGGCCGGCAGCAACGCTGGCGCCAGCACATGGCGGAACACCTGTAGCGGCTTGGCGCCCAGGCAGGCGGCGGCCTCCTCGACCTCACGCGGGATATCCGCGAGCACCGGTTGCACGGTGCGCACCACGAACGGCAAGGTGACGAAGGTCAGCGCCAGGGTGATGCCAAGCGGTGTATAGGCAATCTTGAAGCCCAGGTCGGTGGCGAACTGGCCGACCCAGCCTGCGGGGGCGTAAAGGGCGGTCAAGGCGATACCGGCCACGGCGGTGGGCAAGGCGAATGGCAGGTCGATCATCGCGTCGATGATCTTGCGCCCGGGGAAGGTGTAGCGCACCAGCACCCAGGCCAGCAGGGTACCGATCACGCCATTGATGATGGCGGCGAACAGGGCGGTGCCGAAACTCAGCTTGAGCGCGGCGAGTACTCGCGGCGCACTGACGATGTTCCAGAACTGCTCGAACGTCAGCTGGGAGGCATGGATGAACATGGCAGCCAGTGGTATCAGCACGATCAGGCTGAGGTACACCAAGGTGTAGCCCAGCGTCAGCCCGAAGCCGGGTATGACGGGGGAAATGCGGCGTGACATAGAAATCCCTGGTTGAACGCACGAGGCCCGGCGTAGGTGCCGGGCCGGTGCAGGCTTCTGAATCCTGGGGCTGCCTTGCAGCCCTTCGCGGCACAAGGCCGCTCCTACAGATGATCGCGTATCTCTTGTAGGAGCGGCCTTGTGCCGCGAAGGGCCGCAGAGCGGCCCCGCTTTTCCTTGGTGCTTACTGTGCCTGATAGATCTGGTCGAACACACCGCCATCATTGAAGAACTTAGGCTGTGCAGTTTTCCAGCCACCGAAGTCCTTGTCGATGGTCACCAGGTCCAGTTTCGGGAACTGCTTGCCGAACTCGGCAGCGACCTTCTCGTCCCGTGGTCGATAGAAGTTCTCGGCGGCGATCTTCTGGCCAGCCGGGCTGTACAGGTGCTTGAGGTACTCGGTGGCGATCTCGGTATTGCCTTTCTTCTCGGCGTTCTTGTCGACCACCGCGACCGGCGGCTCGGCCAGGATCGACAGCGAAGGCACGACGATGTCGAACTTGTCGGCGCCACCGTCTTCCTTCAGCGCCAGGAAGGCCTCGTTTTCCCAGGCCAGCAGCACGTCGCCCTGGCCATTGTTGACGAAGGTGATGGTCGAGCCGCGGGCACCGGTATCGAGCACCGGTACGTGCTTGAACAGCTCCTTGACGTATTCCTTGGCCTTGTCTTCGCTGCCACCGGTCTTCAGGCCGTAGGCCCAGGCGGCGAGGAAGTTCCAGCGGGCGCCGCCGGAGGTTTTCGGGTTGGGGGTGATGACCGAGACGTCCTTCTTGACCAGGTCGCCCCAGTCCTTGATGCCTTTCGGGTTGCCCTTGCGCACCAGGAACACGATGGTCGAGGTATACGGGGTGCTGGCGTCCGGCAGGCGGCTCTGCCAGTTCTCAGGCAGGGTCTTGCCGAGCTTGGCGATTTCGTCGATGTCACCGGCCAGGGCCAGGGTCACGACATCGGCGCGCAGGCCGTCGATGACGGCGCGGCCTTGCTTGCCCGAGCCACCGTGGGACTGCTGGATCTTCACCTTGTCGTCCGGGTGGGACTGCTGCCAGTGCTTGATGAATTCGGCGTTGTACTGCTGGTACAGCTCACGGGTCGGGTCATAGGACACGTTCAGCAGTTCGTAGTCCTTGGCGATGGCGGAACCGGCAAAAACCGCACTGGCCAAGGCGGCAAGCGCATAACGGCGGATGGACATGGTGAAGCTCCCGATTGGCATTTTTCTAGTTTTGGATGTGGCGCGGAATCAGCCGGACTTGTTGCCGGGCTGTTGCAGACGGAATTTCTCCTTGCGCTCGATCTGCACGACCTGAGCGTTATGCACCGTGATCTCCACCGCACCGAAGCGCAGATCGCGCAGCGCGCTCTGGATTTCACGCAGAATGGTGGCTTCGTCCTGACCGTCGATGCTGCGCAGAGATGCACTCATGCTCGTTCTCCTGTGAGTAAGGGTGCCGGGCAGAAGTTTGAAGGGGGTTTGCGCCTGGCTTGAGGGCAATAGTAGTGAGGTGGGATTATTCTTAAAAATACTGTTTAAGAATTTTTATATAACCAAAAATAAAACAGATCCTGTAGGAGCGGGGTTTACCCGCGAATGCGATGGTGTGGTCACCGACGCATTCGCGGGTAAACCCGCTCCTACAGGGGGTGTGCCGGATTCAACTCTGTTTTTGTGGCTCGCGGATCTTGTACCAGGCCACGTACAGCGCCGGCAGGAACAACAGGGTCAGCAAGGTGGCACTGATGATCCCGCCGATCATCGCGTAGGCCATCGGCCCCCAGAACACTTCCCGGGCGATCGGGATCATCCCCAGGCTGGCCGCTGCCGCCGTCAGCAGGATCGGCCTGCGCCGGTGGTTGGTGGCCTCCAGCACCGCGTCCCACGGCGCGTAGCCCTGGGCCTCGAACTCGTCGATCTGGGTCACCAGGATCACCGAGTTGCGGATGATGATCCCCGCCAGCGCCAGGATCCCGAGGATCGCCACGAAGCCCATCGGCGTGCCCGTGGGCACCAGCGCCAGCACCACGCCGATCAGCCCCAGCGGCGCCACGCTGACCACCAGGAACAGCTTCTGCACGCTGTGCAGCTGGATCATCAGGAAGGTCGCCATGAGGAACAGCATCAGCGGAATGACCTTGGCGATCGGCCCCTGGGCCTTGCCGCTTTCTTCCACCGTACCGCCGGTAGCGACCTCGTAGCCGACCGGCAGCTTGCTGGCGAAGGCGTCGATGTCGGGCTTGAGCTGGGCGACCAGGTCGGTGGGCTGGATGTCGCCATTGACCGATGCCTTGATGGTGATGGTCGGCTTGCGGTCACGCCGCCACACCAGCGGCTGCTCCAGTTCGTAGCGCACGGTGGCGAACGACAACAACGGGATCGACGTGCCGTTGGGCGTGAGGATCTGCAGGTTCTGCAAGGTATCGGGGGTGCCCCGCTCGCTGTCCTCGGCGCGGGCTATCACGTCGACCAGGTAGATGTTGTCGTTGACCTGGGTGATGGGCACGCCGCTGACGATGCTGTTCATGACATTGGCAACATCCTCGGACGATAGCCCCAGCTGGCGCGCCTTGTCCTGGGCGATCTCCACCCGCAGTACCTTGCCGGGTTCGTTCCAGTCGTAGATCATCTCGCCGATATGCGGGTTCTGGTCGAGCAGGGTCGCCAGGTCGATGGCATGCTTGCGCACCTGGTCGATGTCCTTGCCGCTGACCCGGTACTGGATCGGGCGACCCACCGGCGGGCCCATCTCCAGCGACTGGACGTTGGTACCGATGCCGACGAACTCTTCCTTGAGCAGCTTCTGCAGGCGCTCGATCATGCCCTGGCGCTCGTCGAAGCCCTTGCTCACGATCACCAACTGGGCGTAGTACGGGTTCTGCAGCTGTTGGTCCAGCGGCAGGTAGAAGCGAATCGCGCCCTGGCCGATGTAGGTGCTCCAGCGTACCAGGTCGGGGTCGTCCTTGATCTTCGCCTCGAGGCGGTCGACGACCTTGCGGGTTTCCTCGATGGAGGCATTCTGCGGCAGGTTGAGGTCGACCAGGATCTCCGGCCGGTCCGAAGACGGGAAGAACTGATTCTGCACGAAGCGCATGGCGAAGATCGACAGGGCGAACAGCACCACGGTGCCGATGATGGTCAGCCAACGATTGCGCATGCACCACAGCAGCCCGCCTTCGAAGGCCCTGCCCACCCGCCCCGGCTCTGCTGCATGGGGCTTGATCTTGCTGCTGCTGAGAATGTGCACGCCCAGCACCGGGGCGAAGAACACCGCCACGATCCACGACACCAGCAACGCCACGGCGATCACCGCGAACAGCGTGTAGGTGTACTCGCCAGCCGAACTCGCGTTGAGCCCGATCGGCACGAAACCGGCCACGGTCACCAGGGTGCCGGTGAGCATGGGGAACGCCGTCGAGGTATAGGCGAAGGTGGCCGCCTGCTCCTTGCTCTCGCCCATCTCCAGCCGGGTGACCATGACCTCGACGGTGATCATGGCGTCATCCACCAGCAGGCCCAGGGCGATGATCAAGGCGCCCAGGGAGATCCGCTGCATGGTGATGCCGCTGTACTCCATGAACACGAAGACCATGGCCAGGACCAACGGAATCGAGCAGGCCACCACCAGCCCGGCACGCATCCCCAAGCTGACGAAGCTGACCGCCAACACAATCACCACGGCTTCGAACAGCGCACTGGTGAAGCCCCCTACGGCATCCTTCACCACCACCGCCTGGTCCGACACGGTGTGCACGCCCACGCCCACCGGCAGCTCCTGCACCACCTTGTCCATCTTCTCTTTCAAGGCGGCGCCGAACACCTGGATGTTGCCGCCGGCCTTCATGCCGATGGCCAGGCCGATGGCCGTCTGGCCGTTGTAGCGGAACATGGGCGAAGGCGGGTCGACATAGCCGCGCTCGATGTCGGCGATGTCGGCCAGGCGGAAGAAGCGGTCGTTGATCTTCAGGTTGACGGTCTGCAGGTCTTTCTCCGAGGCGAACTGCCCGGTGGTGCGCACCGAGATACGCTCCGGGCCGGCCTCGATCACCCCCGCCGGGGTCACCGCGTTCTGCGCCTGCAAGGCCTGCATGACCTGGCGCTGGTCGATGCCCAGCGCGGCCAGCTTGCGGGTGGAGAAGTTCAGGTACAGCACCTCGTCCTGGGTGCCGACCATCTCGATCTTGCCGATGTTCGGCACATCGCGCACCTCGGCGCGCGCCTGTTCGACGTAGTCACGCAGCTGGCGCAGGCTCAGGCCGTCGGCGGTGAAGGCGTAGATCGAGCCGAACACGTCGCCGAACTCATCGTTGAAGCCCGGGCCTTGGATACCCGACGGGAACTGGCCGCGGATGTCGTCGATCTTCTTGCGAACCTGGTACCAGATCTGTGGAATGTCCGCCGCTTTGGTGGTATCGCGCAGGTAGACATAGACCGTGGATTCGCCCGGCCGGGTGTAGCTCTTGGTGTAGTCGAGCGAGTCGAGTTCCTCGAGCTTCTTCTCGATGCGGTCGGTGACCTGGTACAGGGTTTCGTCCTGGGTCGCACCCGGCCAGCGGGTCTGGATGACCATGGTCTTGATGGTGAAGGACGGATCTTCCTCACGGCCGAGGTTGAAGTACGAGAAGATGCCCATCAGCAGGCCGACGAACATCAGGTACCAGACGAAAGACTGGTGCTTGAGCGCCCATTCGGAGAGGTTGAAGCTTCCTTTCATTGCGCATCCTCGTCGAAGGCGACCTTCTGGCCAGGCTTGAGGCTGTTCACACCGGCCGTGACCACGCGCTCTCCTGGCTGTACGCCAGCGGTCAGGACGAAGGTTTCGTCGGTACGGTCGATCAGGGTGACGTCACGGGTGGCCACGGTCTTGCTGGCGGGGTCGATCACCCAGACCTGGTGCTTGCCATCGCGCTCGAGCAGGGCGCTGAGCGGCAGCTCGCTGCGCGGGGTGACGTCGGAGGTCAGGGTGACGCTGATGGCGGTGCCCAGGTGGAAGGCCGCCGGGGTGCTGGCCAGGGTCAGGCGGGCGCGGCGGGTGCGGGTGGTGGCGTCGGCCTGGGGTTCGAGTTCACGCAGGTTGGCGGTGGTGTTGATGCTCGGTTCCAACTGCGAGGCGACGGTGAAGGTCAGGCCCTTGCTCAATTGCTCGGCCAGGCCGATCGGCAGGTCGATCACCGCCTCCTTCACATCCGGGCGGGCCAGGGTCACCACCGCCTCGCCGGCACTGACGGTTTGCCCCGCTTCGGCCTTCCAGTCGGTGATCACGGCCGCGTGATCGCTGCTCAGGGTGGTGTAGCCGAGCTGGTCGTGAGCCTGGCTGAGCGCCGAACGGGCCTGCTCCAGCGACGCCGCGGTGGTCTTCAGGTTGGCCTGGGCGATGTCCAGCTGGGCCTGGGCGCCGACGCCCCGGTCGTACAGCTGCTGCTGGCGGCGTGCATCGGCCTGGGCGTTGATCCATTGCGCCTGGACCCGCGCCAGGTCACCCTCGGCGGCGCGCAGCTGGTTCTGCTGGTCGGTCGGGTCGAGCGTGGCCAGCGTATCGCCCGGTTTGACCTGGGCGCCGACATCCAGCCAGCGCCGAGCGATTCGCCCGGACACGCGAAAGCCCAGGGTACTTTCGAAGCGCGCCTGAATGGTGCCGGCGAACCGCCCCAACTGCGCCTTCGCCTGGGGCTCGACCTTGGTCCACAGCACCGGCCGGATCGGTTCGGGGGCTTCATCCTCACTGCTGCAGGCGGCCAACAGGGCGCCCACTGAAAGCATCAGCAGCAGGCGCTTCATAGTTCACCCCCTGGGGCATTGCCATCGATCTTCTGCACCTGCATGCCGGGGTGCAGCAACTGACCACCGTTGACCACCACGGTCTCGCCGCTTTTCAGGCCGCTGGCGATCACGATCTTGCCGGTGAGGTAACGGCTGACCTCGACCTGGCGCAACTCGACCTTGTCGCCCTCGCCCACCACCCACACCGCTGGCTCGTGCAAGGCCTTGGTCAGCGCCGACCATGGCAGCTCGATGCTCGGCCGGCCCTGGGCGTTGGTGGTGGCGGTCACTGGCGCGCCCAGTTGCATCTGCGGGGGAACATCCTTGAGCGCCACCTTCACTTCCACGGTACCGCTCTGCTCCGACACCGTCGGGGTAATTTCGCGCACATAGCCATGGGCCTGGACCTTGGGGTCGTCGAGCAGGCTGACGATCACCCCGGCATCGCTGGGCGGCGCCACCAGCAGCGATTCGTACACGTTGAACACGGCATCGCGGTCGCCGTCCTGGGCCAGGCCGAAGATCGGCATGGTCGCCTGCACCACCTGACCGACCTCGGCCTGGCGCTCGGTGATCACGCCATCGGCCTCGGACACCAGCTCGGTGTAGCTCAGTTGCTCCTTGGCGTCGGCCAGTTGCGCCTGGGCGGCCTTGAGCGCGCTCTGGTTGCTGCGCAGCGCGGCCTCGGCAGCGTCGTACTCGCTCTGGCTGGTGTAGCCCTTGGGCAGCAGTTTCTGCTGGCGGACGAAGGCCGCGCTGGTTTGCGTGACCCTGGCCTGGGCCGCCGACACCTCGGCCTTGGCCGAGTCGACGTTGTTCTGCAGGTCCTTGGGGTCGAGCCGCGCCAGCACCTGGTTGGCCTTGACGTGGTCGCCCACGTCGACGCTGCGTGAGATGATCTTGCCGCCCACGCGGAACGACAGGTCGGTCTCGACCCGCGCCTGCACGTCACCGGTCAGCGTGACCCGGGCAGCGAAGTCGGTGGCGGATACCTGCAACACGCCGACCCGGGGGAGTTGTTCGGTGGTTTCTTCCTTACCGCAGCCTGTGAGCAAGCCCGACAGCCCCAGGCAAACGACCAACAGCGGACGCATCAACGTCATGCAGGCTCCTAGCTTGCGCGCAAAAGATTCAAGGAATGCGACTGTTAGCGTAGATCAGGGTTCGATAAACAACACTGATAGGGGCCAAGCTGGCATTTTCGGTGCCTGTACCGACCCCTTCGCGGGCACGCCCGCACAGGTAGGGCGCAAGTCTTGAGAAATCCACTATCCCTGTGGGAGCGGGCGCGCCCGCGAAGAGGCCGGCACAGCCATGCATCAGCTCTTGCCACATCCAGAAATCATCGGCCACCTGGCAACCCCACTTCAGCCGCTACCTTTCAAAGGGAGGTTCAATTTCAAGGAAGATCACAATGCCGTTAGCCGAATCCCATCGATTGCGCCGCGGGCGCTTTTCCGAGCCAGGCAGGCTCTACATGCTGACCACCATCACGCACCAGCGAAAGCCGCTCTTCCTCGACTTCCACCATGCCCGTCTGGTGGTCAAACATCTGCGGATCTCAAATGACATTCAGGACTGCCGGTCGTTGGCATGGGTAGTGATGCCTGACCATCTGCATTGGCTGATCGAACTGAAGGAAGTGACATTGGGAACACTGATGCGCAAGTTTAAATCACGCACAGCGATTGCATTGCGCAAGGCAGGGATCAGGCACAAGCCGATATGGCAATCCGGTTACCAGGACCATGCGCTGCGGCAGGAAGAGGGAGTAGTGCATGTAGCCCGGTACATTGTTGCCAATCCCTTGAGGGCTGGATTGGTCAGGAGTGTCAGGGATTATCCACATTGGGATGCAGTATGGCTTTGAATCGGTGGTGGGGCCTTCGCGGGCTCGCCCGCTCCCACAGGGATTATCATAAACCTGAAGGTTTTGACCTCCCCTGTCCCACAGGACCCACCACAACCCTGAAGGCTGTGATGTCCCTGTGGGAGCGGGCAAGCCCGCGAAAAGGCCCGATCAGGCCGACGCGGCAACCTGGCCCGGGCGCTTGACCTGTGGCTGCGAGGCATTGGCCGCGGCACCTTCCTCGATGGCCTGCTGGATGGCCTTGCGGCGGCGCTCTTCGGCCTGGCGGCTGAAGTACCAGACGAAGAACGTCACCAGCGACACCGACAGCAGGATCAGGCTGGCCACGGCGTTGATCTCCGGCTTCACGCCCAGGCGCACGGCCGAGAACACTTCCATCGGCAGCGTGGTCGAACCGGGGCCGGAGACGAAGCTCGCCAGTACCAGGTCGTCCAGCGACAGGGCGAACGACATCATGCCGCCCGCCGCCAGCGATGGCGCGATCATCGGGATGGTGATCAGGAAGAACACCTTCCACGGCTTGGCACCGAGGTCCATGGCCGCTTCCTCGATCGACAGGTCCAGCTCACGCAGGCGCGCCGACACCACTACCGCCACATAGGCCGCGCAGAACGTGGTGTGGGCGATCCAGATGGTGACGATGCCACGTTCCTCGGGCCAGCCGATCATCTGCGCCATGGCCACGAACAGCAGCAACAGCGACAGACCGGTGATCACCTCAGGCATCACCAGCGGCGCGGTGACCAGGCCACCGAACAGCGTACGGCCCTTGAAGCGGGTGACCCGGGTCAGCACGAAGGCCGCCAGGGTACCCAGCGCCACAGCGGCCACCGCGGTGTAGCAGGCGATTTCCAGCGAGCGCATCACCGAACCCATCAACTGGGTGTTGTCGAGCAGGCCGACGTACCACTTCACCGACCAACCGCCCCACACCGTCACCAGCTTGGAGGCGTTGAACGAGTAGATCACCAGGATCAGCATCGGCAGGTAGATGAACAGCAAGCCGAGCACCAGCATCAGCTTGGAGAAACTGAAGCGTTTCATGCGCGGCCCTCCATTTCTTTGGCCTGGCTGCGGTTGAACAGCAGAATCGGCACGATCAGGATCGCCAGCATCACCACCGCCAGGGCCGAGGCCACCGGCCAGTCACGGTTGTTGAAGAACTCCTGCCACAGCACCTTGCCGATCATCAGGGTTTCCGGGCCGCCGAGCAGTTCAGGAATCACGAACTCGCCCACCACCGGGATGAACACCAGCATGCAGCCGGCGATGATGCCGTTCTTCGACAGCGGCACGGTGATCTTCCAGAAGCTGTTGAAGGTGCTCGAACCCAGGTCGGACGCCGCCTCGAGCAAGCTCGCATCGTGCTTCACCAGGTTGGCGAACAGCGGCAGGATCATGAACGGCAGGTACGAATAGACCACGCCGATGTACACCGCCAGATTGGTGTTGAGAATCTGCAGGGGCTGGTCGATCAGGCCGGTCCAGAGCAGGAAGCCATTGAGCAGGCCGTTGTTGCTGAGGATGCCCATCCAGGCATAGACACGGATCAGGATCGCGGTCCAGGTCGGCATCATGATCAACAGCAGCAGGACCGTCTGGGTCTCCTTCTTGGCGTTGGCGATGGCATAGGCCATCGGGTAGCCGATCAGCAGGCACAGCAGGGTGCTGAAGAAAGCCATCTTCAGCGAGCCCAGGTAGGCCGAGAGGTACAGTTCATCCTCGGTGAGCAGGCCGTAGTTGGCCAGGTTCAGCACCAGCTGGATCTTGTCCTCGACGTAGCTGTAGATCTCGGTGTACGGCGGGATCGCCACGTCGGCTTCGGCGAAGCTGATCTTCAGCACGATGAAGAACGGCAGCATGAAGAACAGGAACAGCCAGATGAACGGCACGCCGATCACCACATGCCGCCCCTGCGGGGTGATGCGCTGGAAGGCTCGCTTGAGCTTGCGCAGTTTCATGACCGCAGGACCACGCCGCTGTCGTCTTCCCACCACACGTACACTTCATCGCCCCAGGTCGGGCGGGTGCCCTGGCGCTCGGCGTTGGCGACGAACGACTGGACGATCTTGCCGCTCGGCAGCTCCACGTAGAACACCGAGTGGCCACCGAGGTAGGCGATGTCGTGGACCTTGCCGCGCGACCAGTTGTGCTCGAACTCCGGCTGCTGGGTCGTCACCAGCATCTTTTCCGGGCGCAGGGCGTAGGTGATGTGCTTGTCCTCGACCGACGTCGAGACACCATGCCCGACGTAGATCTTGCGCTCGAGCTCAGGCGAGGCGATCAGCGCATGACCCTCGGCATCGTCGATGACCTCGGCCTCGAACAGGTTGACGTTGCCGATGAATTCACACACCAGGCGGCTGGTCGGGGTCTCGTAGATGTCCACCGGCGAGCCGATCTGGGCGATCCAGCCCAGGTGCATGATGGCGATGCGCTGGGCCATGGTCATGGCCTCTTCCTGGTCGTGGGTCACCATCACGCAGGTCACGCCCACGCGCTCGATGATCTCCACCAGCTCCAGCTGCATCTGCGAACGCAGTTTCTTGTCCAGCGCGCCCATCGGTTCATCGAGCAGCAGCAGCTTCGGCCGCTTGGCCAGCGAGCGCGCCAGGGCCACCCGCTGGCGCTGGCCACCGGACAGCTGGTGCGGCTTGCGCTTGGCGTACTGGGTCATGTGCACCAGCTTGAGCATCTCGGCCACGCGGGCGTCGATCTCGGCCTTGGGCATCTTGTCCTGCTGCAGGCCGAAGGCGATGTTCTGCGCCACGGTCATGTGCGGGAACAGCGCATAGGACTGGAACATCATGTTGATCGGCCGCTCGTAGGGCGGCATGTCGGTGATATCGACGCCATCGAGGAAGATGCGCCCCTCGGTGGGGCGCTCGAAGCCTGCGAGCATGCGCAGCAAGGTCGACTTGCCGGAACCGGAGCCGCCCAGCAGGGCGAAGATCTCGCCCTTGCGGATTTCCAGGGACACATCGTCCACGGCGACCGTTTCGTCGAATTTTTTCGTGACCCGGTCGATCTTGACCAGCACCTGCTTGGGTTGCTGGCCACCCTCGAGGGCTTTCTTATAGGCACCGGAGGCGACTGCCATGAGTGAAACTCCCAACAAGATTGGTATACCCGCCGCCTTGTACGCAAGGCAGGCGGCGGGCCTGGATGGTGTTACTTGCCCGACTTGATCTTGGTCCAGCTACGGGTCATCAGACGTTGCACCTTGGGGGGCAACTCGGAATTGACGAACATCTTGTCCAGCACTTCCTGCGGGGGGTAGACCGCAGGATCGGTGCGTACGTCCTGGTCCATCAGGTCGCCAGCCTTGGGGTTGGGGTTGGCATAACCGACATAGTCGCTGACCTGGGCGATAACCTCAGGCTTGAGCAGATAGTCGATGAGTGCATGGGCCTCCTTGACGTTCTTGGCGTCCTTGGGGATCGCCAGCACGTCGAACCAGAGGTTGCCGCCTTCCTTGGGGATCGCGTAGGCCAGGTTGACGCCCTTCTTGGCCTCTTCAGCGCGGGACTTGGCCTGGAATACATCGCCGGAGAAACCGGCCGCGACGCAGATGTCGCCGTTGGCCAGGTCGGTGATGTACTTCGAAGAATGGAAGTAGGTGACATAAGGACGCACCGCCAGCAGTTTCTGCTCGGCCTTGGCGTAGTCCTTGGGGTCGGTGCTGTTGGGGTTCAGGCCCATGTACTGCAGCACCGCCGGAAGCATTTCGTCCGCCGAGTCGAGGAAGGCCACGCCGCAGCTGGACAGCTTCTTCATGTTCTCGGGCTCGAACAGCACCGCCCAGGAATCGATGTGATCGACGCCCAGCACGGCCTTGACCTTGTCGACGTTGTAACCGATGCCGTTGGTGCCCCACAGATACGGCACCGCATACTGGTTGCCCGGATCGTTCTTTTCAAGGCGCTTCATCAACGCCGGATCCAGGTTGGAATAATTGGGCAGCAGGCTCTTGTCGAGCTTCTGGAATGCGCCCGCCTTGATCTGCTTGCCGAGGAAATGGTTGGACGGCACGACCACGTCGTAGCCGGTGTTGCCGGCCAGGAGCTTGCCTTCCAGGGTTTCGTTGGAGTCGAACACGTCCTGCACAGGCTTGATGCCGGTGGCTTTCTCGAAGTCCGCGAGCGTGGTCGGCCCGATATAGTCTGACCAGTTGTACAGGTGCACCGTCGGCGCCGCTTGGACGCTGCAAGCCAGCGTCAGACCTGCTCCAGCCATCAAGGCCTTGCGCAATACAGAAATAGACAAGTGGGTGATCCTCACAATCATTGCCTTCGGTGGCGGCATGCTTACCGGCCTGCGCGCGACCGCATACGCAAAACCGGCGCGCAACTTACCTTCGCAGCTTCGATGCCGCAATCATCAATTGCCTTAAACTGCCTCCGGGCCGGAAAACCCCGGCCCAGAGGGCACCGCATCGGGTTTACTTGCCCGACTTGATCCTGGTCCAGCTACGGGTGATGTCACGCTGAACCTTGGCATCAGGTGCGGCGATGGCATACAGCTGTTTCTTCACGTCAGCAGGCGGATAGATGCTCGGGTCGCTGGCGATGTCCTTGTCGACGAACTGGGTCGCGGCCTTGTTGCCGTTCGGGAAGCGCACGGCGTTGGTGATCTCGGCCATGATCTCCGGCTGCATCAGGAAGTCCATGAACTTGTAGGCGGCTTCCTTGTGCTCGGCATCTTTGGGGATGGCGACCATGTCGTAGAAGGTACCGGCACCTTCTTTCGGAATGATGTAGTCGACCTTGACCTTGTCGCCCGCTTCATGGGCTCGGGCCTTGGACTGCTCCAGGTCACCCGAGTAGCCGACGGCCACGCAGATGTTGCCGTTGGCCATGTCGCCGATGTACTTGGACGAGTGGAAGTAGGTGATCGAAGGACGGATGCTCAGGAACAGGTCCTCGGCGGCCTTCAGGTCTTTCTTATCGGTGCTGTTGGTCGGCTTGCCCAGGTAGTGCAGCGCGGCCGGCAGCATCTCGGTCGGGGCATCGAGGAAGCTCACGCCGCAGCTCTTGAGCTTGGCGATGTTCTCGGGCTTGAACACGGCATCCCACGAGTCGATGTGGTCGACGCCCAGCGCGGCCTTGACCTTCTCCGGGTTGTAGCCGATGCCGATGGAGCCCCACATGTAGGGGAAGGCGTACTTGTTGCCCGGGTCGCTGGCATCACCCACGGCCTTGAGCAGGTCTTCGTCGAGGTTCTTCCAGTTCGCCAGCTTGGATCGGTCCAGTTCCTCGTAGACGCCGGCCTTGATCTGCTTGGCCAGGAAATTGTTGGACGGCACCACGATGTCGTAACCGGACTTGCCGGCCAGGAGCTTGGCTTCCAGGGTTTCGTTGCTGTCGAAGACGTCGTACTTGACCTTGATGCCGGTCTGCTTCTCGAACTTGGCGATGGTGTCCGGGGCGATGTAGTCCGACCAGTTGTAGACGTTCAGCACCTTGTCCTCAGCCTGCACAGCGGTCGCCATGGCACCCATCAGGGCGGCGGCCAGCAACGTCTTGCCCATTTTCTTCATGCGTAATGCTCCAGAATTTTTTGTTTAGCCATCTGTTCAGCGGCCAGGTCCCACGGTGCAAGCGCTGGGCGACTGAAACAGCCGCTAGTCTGGCAAGTTACAAGGCGCGGTTTCAAGGAAACCAGCCCCTTGTAACGACTTAATGTCACATTGCTAGCCTAGCAGCTGATCATTTGATCGCTTCCAGGGTCAGATCCAGGCATTTGCGTGCCTTTTCCACCAGCTCGTCGACCTCCTCATGGCTGATCACCAGAGGCGGCGCGATGATCATGGTGTCCCCCACCGCGCGCATGATCAGGCCGTTGTCGAAGCAGAAGTTGCGGCAGACCATGCCCACGCCCTTGCCCTCGTAACGGCTTCGAGTCGCCTTGTCCTTGACCAGTTCGATCGCACCGAGCAGGCCCAGGCCGCGTACCTCGCCCACCAGTGGGTGGTCCTGCAGCTCACGCAGACGTTTTTGCAAGTAGGGTGCCACTTCCGTGCGGGCCCGCTCGACGATCTTCTCGTCGCGCAGGATGCGCAGGTTTTCCAGGCCCACCGCGGCCGCCACCGGGTGCCCCGAATAGGTGAAGCCATGGTTGAAGTCGCCGCCTTCGCTGAGCACCTGGGCGACCTTGTCACGCACGATCACACCGCCCATGGGGATGTAACCGGAGGTCAGGCCCTTGGCGATGGTCATCAGGTCGGGCTCGAGGTCGTAGTAGTCGGAGCCGAACCACTCGCCGGTACGGCCGAATCCGCAGATCACCTCGTCGGCGACGAACAGGATGTCGTACTTGGCGAGGATCTCCTTGACCTTCGGCCAGTAGCTGTCCGGCGGGATGATCACGCCGCCGGCGCCCTGGATCGGCTCGGCGATGAAGGCGGCGACGTTGTCCTCGCCGACTTCGAGAATCTTCTGCTCCAACTGCTCGGCCGCCCACACGCCGAACGCATCCGGGGTCATGTCGCCGCCTTCACCGAACCAGTAAGGCTGCGGGATATGCACGATGCCCGGGATCGGCAGGCCGCCCTGCTCGTGCATGCCGCTCATGCCGCCCAGGCTGGCGCCCGCGACGGTAGAGCCGTGGTAGCCGTTGATACGACCGATGATGGTCTGCTTGTGCGGCTTGCCCTTCAGCGCCCAGTAATGGCGGACCATGCGCAGCACGGTGTCGTTGCCTTCGGAACCGGAGCCGGTGAAGAACACATGGGTCATGCCCTCGGGCGCCACCTCGGTGATCGCCTTGGCCAGTTCCAGCGCAGGCGGGTGGGCAGTCTGGAAGAACAGGTTGTAGTACGGCAGCTCGCGCATCTGCTTCTCGGCCGCCTGCACCAGCTCTTCCCGGCCATAGCCCACCGCCACGCACCACAGGCCGGCCATGCCATCGAGGATCTTGTGGCCTTCGCTGTCCCACAAATGCACACCCTGCGCCTTGGTGATGATGCGCGGCCCCTTCTCCTTCAGCTGCTTGTAGTCAGAGAAAGGAGCAAGGTGGTGCTCGCCGCTCAGGGTCTGCCATTCACGGGTTTGCGGGTTGTTGACGCTCATGTGCCTCTCCAGTTTCCAGCGCCCGCCCACAGGCGGCCTCAGGGTTGATCAGACGGCGAACAGCAGGAACTCACGCTCCCAGGAGCTGATGACGCGCTTGAAGTTCTCGTGCTCGGCTCGCTTGGTGGCGACGTAGCCGGTGATGAATTTCTTGCCCAGGTACTGCACCAGCGCACGGCTGTTTTCCATGCGCTCGAGGGCGTCTTCGATGGTCAGCGGCAGGCGCAGGTTGCGCCGCTCGTAGCCACGGCCCTGTACCGGCGCGCTGGCGGCGATGCCTTCGACCATGCCGATGTAGCCGCACAGCAGGCTGGCGGCGATGGCCAGGTAGGGGTTGGCGTCGGCGCCCGGCAGGCGGTTTTCCACCCGGCGGCTCTGCGGGCCGGCATCCGGTACGCGCAAGCCCACGGTACGGTTCTCCTCGCCCCACTCGACGTTCACCGGCGCCGAGGTGTCGGGCAGGAAGCGGCGGAACGAGTTGACGTTGGGCGCGAACAGCGGCAGCGCCTCGGGGATGAACTTCTGCAGGCCACCGATGTGGTGCAGGAACAGCTCGCTCATGCTGCCGTCTTCGTTGGAGAAGATGTTCTTGCCAGTGGCCACGTCGACCACGCTCTGGTGCAGGTGCATGGCACTGCCCGGCTCGCCGGTCATGGGCTTGGCCATGAAGGTGGCGGCCACGTTGTGCTTGAGCGCGGCCTCGCGCATGGTGCGCTTGAACACCAGAATCTGGTCGGCCAGGTGCAGGGCGTCGCCATGACGGAAGTTGATCTCCATCTGCGCCGTGCCGTCCTCGTGGATCAGCGTGTCGAGGTCCAGTTGCTGCAACTCGCACCAGTCGTAGACGTCCTCGAACAGCGGGTCGAATTCGTTGGCCGCTTCGATGGAGAACGACTGGCGACCGGTTTCCGGGCGCCCGGAGCGGCCTACCGGCGGCTGCAGGGGGAAGTCCGGGTCTTCGCTGCGCTTGGTCAGGTAGAACTCCATCTCCGGCGCGACGATCGGCTGCCAGCCTTTGTCGGCGTAGAGCTTGAGAACCTTTTTCAGGACAT
Organism: Pseudomonas sp. S31; assembly: GCF_016648105.1. Taxonomy (GTDB): domain Bacteria; phylum Pseudomonadota; class Gammaproteobacteria; order Pseudomonadales; family Pseudomonadaceae; genus Aquipseudomonas. The sequence continues at coordinate 120,560 of NZ_JACVVE010000007.1, forward strand.
TGCGCGGCGACAGCTCGACCGGGTTGCCCTTCTTGTCGTAGGTGTCGTGGATCACCTGGGCGGTCGGCTCTATGGCCCACGGCACCAGGAACACGGCGTCCTCGTCGGGGCGGCAGATCATGTCGATGTCGGCCGGGTCGAGCAGTTCGTAATAGATGTCGTCGTCGACGTAGTCACCGGTCACGGTCTGCAGCAGCACGCTTTCGGGCAGACGCATGCCTTTTTCGGCGATGAACTTGTTGGTGGGCGAGATCTTGCCGCGGGTGATGCCGGTCAGGTCGCTGATCAGGCATTCGACTTCGGTGATCTTGTGCTCTTTCAACCAATCAGTGAGCTGGTCGAGGTTGTTACTCATAAATACCTCAGGAGGTAAGGTGGTCCGCGCGTTGATTCTGGATGGAGTACATTGCTAAAGCAAAAACCCCCGCGCAGGAGCACAGTGGATACACTGAAAACAGAGTACCTCGGATGAGCAGTTTGGGCAGAAAGAGGTTGGAGCGGGCGAAGGGTCACAGCGACGGAAGGGCTGAAGGCCATTTTCGTCAATTATTGCGGCCAGCGTAGGCAGCACAGCCCGAGGGCGTGCAAGGACGGCGAATTTACCCGAACGCACTGCGCAGGCAGCGCTTTCAGGTCGCGACAAGCGGACCATGTGACCCTCGTATTATTGTGTTCTGGGTTGCTCCCGAGCTTAGCCTTGTTCATTTTTTTACACAACACCTCCGTAAAAAATAAAACACGGAGCGTCGGAGATAGCCCTTCACGGGTGAAATAGCGGATAATGGCACGCCCCGATATGCAGCAAATCTGCCGTCGATGTGCCATTTCAGGGCATCATGAGGCTGGCTTGACATCAGTATGTCTTTTCGATTGACTGGACCTGCAAGCCCCCCTTGATTGATATTTTTAACAACAAAGGTGTTGCATCATGTCGGTACCCCCGCGTGCCGTTCAGCTTAACGAAGCGAACGCGTTCCTTAAGGAACATCCTGAGGTTCTCTACGTTGACCTTCTGATTGCAGATATGAATGGTGTGGTGCGTGGCAAGCGCATCGAGCGCACCAGCCTCCACAAGGTTTACGAGAAGGGCATCAACCTGCCTGCCTCCCTCTTCGCCCTGGACATCAACGGTTCCACCGTCGAAAGCACCGGGCTGGGCCTGGATATCGGCGATGCCGACCGCATCTGCTATCCGATCCCTGACACACTCTCCAACGAGCCGTGGCAGAAGCGCCCGACCGCGCAGCTGCTGATGACCATGCACGAGATCGAAGGCGAGCCGTTCTTCGCCGACCCACGCGAAGTGCTGCGCCAGGTGGTGAGCAAGTTCACCGAAATGGGCCTGACCATCTGCGCCGCATTCGAGCTGGAGTTCTACCTGATCGATCAGGAGAACGTGAACGGCCGTCCGCAGCCGCCACGCTCGCCGATTTCCGGCAAGCGCCCGCAATCGACCCAGGTCTACCTGATCGACGACCTCGACGAATACGCCGACTGCCTCCAGGACATCCTCGAGGGTGCCAAGGAGCAAGGTATTCCGGCCGACGCCATCGTCAAGGAAAGCGCCCCGGCGCAGTTCGAGGTCAACCTGCACCATGTCGCCGACCCGCTCAAGGCCTGTGACTATGCGGTGCTGCTCAAGCGCCTGATCAAGAACATCGCCTACGACCATGAAATGGACACCACCTTCATGGCCAAGCCCTATCCGGGGCAAGCAGGCAACGGCCTGCACGTTCACATCTCCGTGCTGGACAAAGATGGTAACAACATCTTCACCAGCGAGGATCCCGAGCAGAACGCCGCGCTACGTCACGCTGTCGGCGGTGTGCTCGAGACCCTGCCCGCTTCCATGGCGTTCCTCTGCCCGAACGTCAACTCGTACCGCCGTTTCGGCGCTCAGTTCTACGTGCCGAACGCGCCGAGCTGGGGCCTGGACAACCGCACCGTGGCCCTGCGCGTACCGACCGGCTCGCCGGACGCCGTGCGCATCGAGCACCGCGTGGCCGGCGCCGACGCCAACCCGTACCTGATGATGGCCGCAGTGCTGGCGGGCGTGCACCATGGCTTGACCAACAAGGTCGAGCCGGGCGAGCCGATCGAAGGCAACTCGTACGAGCAGCTGGAGCAGAGCCTGCCGAACAACCTGCGCGATGCCCTGCGCGAGCTGGACGACAGTGAGATCCTCAACAAGTACATCGATCCGAAGTACATCGACATCTTCGTCGCGTGCAAGGAGAGCGAGCTGGAGGAGTTCGAGCACTCGATCTCCGACCTCGAGTACAACTGGTATCTGCATACCGTGTGAACGAAAACGCCGCCCTTCGGGGCGGCGTTTTTCATTCCGGATCGAGTCGCCTGCTTCGCGGGTGAACCCGCTCCTACAGGTCTGCGGATACCCTGTAGGAGCGGGTTTACCCGCGAAAAGGCCAGTGCAGGCTTACAGGGATTTCTCGAAAATCTTCGAATTCCGCTGATAGTTGTACAACGAAGCTCGCGCCGACGGCAGGCGCTCCACGCCACTGGGCGCAAACCCCCGCTCGCGGAACCAGTGCGCGGTACGCGTGGTAAGCACGAACAAGGTATTGAGCCCCATCTGCCGCGCCCGGCTCTCGATGCGCTCGAGCAACTCGTCGCCGCGCCCGCCATGGCGATACTCCGGGTTCACTGCCAGGCACGCCAGCTCCCCGGCCTCGGAATCGGCAATCGGGTACAACGCCGCGCAAGCGATGATCATGCCCTCGCGCTCGACCACGCTGAACTGCTCGATTTCCCGCTCCAGCACCTCACGCGAACGGCGCACCAGGATGCCCTGCTCTTCCAGCGGGCTGATCAGCTCCAGCAGGCCGCCGACATCGTCGATGGTCGCCTCGCGCACCACTTCGAACTGCTCCTGGGACACCAGGGTGCCCCCACCGCCGCGGGTGAACAGCTCGGTCAGCAGTGCGCCATCCTCGGCATAGCTGACGATATGGCTGCGCGGCACCCCGCCCTTGCAGGCCTCGGCAGCGGCGTCGAGCAATTCGCCCTGGTAGTCGCTGCCCAGGCGCGCCAGGTGCGGCGCCACCTGCTGCGGACGCAGCTCGCGCACCAGGTTGCCTTTGTCGTCGAGCAAGCCCGATTCGGCGCCGAACAGCAGCAGCTTGTCGGCGCCCAGTTCGATCGCCGCACGGGTGGCGACGTCCTCGCAGGCCAGGTTGAAGATCTCGCCGGTCGGCGAATAGCCCAGCGGCGACAGCAGCACGATGGAGCGTTCGTCGAGCAGGCGGCCGATGCCCTTGCGGTCGATCCGCCGGACTTCGCCGGTGTGGTGGTAGTCGACCCCCTCGACCACGCCGATCGGCCGTGCGGTGACCAGGTTGCCGCAGGCCACGCGCAGGCGCGACCCCTGCATCGGCGAGGCGGCGATGTCCATCGACAGGCGCGCCTCGATGGCCAGGCGCAGCGCACCGACCGCGTCGATCACGCAGTCCAGGGTGGCGGCGTCGGTGATGCGCAGGCCGCGGTGATAGTGCGGGCTCAGGCCGCGGGCCGCCAGGCGGCTCTCGATCTGCGGGCGCGAGCCATGCACCAGCACCAGGCGCACGCCAAGGCTGTGCAGCAGGACCAGGTCATGGACGATATTGCCGAAATTGGGATGTTCCACCCCATCGCCGGGGAGCATGACCACGAAGGTGCAGTCGCGATGGGCATTGATGTACGGGGAGGCATGACGCAGCCAGTTGACGTAGTCGGGCATGACAGGGCCTGTGGATAAAGTGGACTTCGATCAGTGGAGTAACTCGGCGTTCAGGATCATCGTCGGAACAGGCTTGCGGTCACGCGCGGTCTCCTCTAGGCAAAGACGAAGTAGCTCGATGGACGTTTACTGCAGGCAATAGTGCCTGATCAGGTCACGCAATAGACGCACGGTAGGCTCGATGCGTGACATTTCAAGGTATTCCCCCGGCTGGTGGGCGCAGGCGATGTCGCCGGGGCCCAGTACCAGGGTCTCGCAACCCAGCTGTTGAAGATAAGGCGCTTCGGTGCCGAACGCCACCGCCTCGGCGCGATGCCCGGTGAGCCGCTCGGCCACCTGCACCAGCTCGGCGTCGACCGCCTGCTCGAACGGCGGCACCGCCGGGAACAGCGGCGCGTAGTCGATGCGCACCTCATGGCGCTCGGCCACTGGGCGCAGTTTTTCGCCGATGGCGGCGCGCAGTTGCTCGATATCCATGCCCGGCAACGGCCGCAGGTCGAATTCCAGGGCACACTGGCCGCAGATGCGGTTGGGGTTGTCGCCGCCGTGGATACAGCCGAAATTCATCGTCGGCGTGGGCACGCTGAACTGCGGGTTGCGGTAGGTTTCCTGCCATTGCCGACGCAGGCCCATCAATTCGCCCATCACCTCGTGCATCGCCTCCAGCGCGCTATGGCCAAGGCTCGGGTCGGAGGAATGGCCACTGCGCCCGAGGATATCGATGCGGTCCATGAGGATGCCCTTGTGCATGCGGATCGGCCGCAAGCCGGTAGGCTCGCCGATCACTGCCGCGCGGCCAAGCGGCCGGCCAGCCGCTGCCAGGGCGCGCGCGCCGGACATCGAGCTTTCTTCGTCGCAGGTGGCGAGGACCAGAAGCGGCTGCTTGAAGTCATGCTCCAGCAGCGGCAGCACAGCCTCGATGATCAGCGGGAAGAAGCCCTTCATGTCGCAGCTGCCAAGGCCGACCCAGCGGCCATCGATTTCAGTCAGCTTGAGCGGGTCGCTGGCCCACAACTGCTCGTCGTAGGGCACGGTGTCGCTGTGCCCGGCCAGCACCAGGCCGCCCGGGCCGCTGCCGCGGCTGGCCAGCAGGTTGAACTTGCCTGGGCCGACTTGCTGGATGTCGCAACTGAAGCCCAGGTCGCCCAGCCAGCCGGCCAGCAGGTCGATGACCTGGCGGTTGGACTGGTCCAGGGACGGCTGGGTGCAACTGACCGAGGGCGCGGCGATCAACGCGGCGAACTGGTCCTTGAGTCTCGGCAATGGCATGCGCGTGCTCCTCGAAAGCGTCACCCATCATAGGACTATCCGCCGTTCGGAATAAACCGTTGGCGGCGGACTGCTGTAGACTCTCTGGCAATGATGCCCTTCCCATAGAGCCTGCAATGCCCACAGAAACCGAACTCAAGCTCCGCGCCAGCCGCGAGACCCTCGCCGCCCTGCGCGAGCACCCCCTGCTGAAGAAGCGCAACAAGTCAGGCTGGCAGACCCGCGAACTGCTCAACCAGTACTTCGACACCCCCGAGCGTGACCTCAGCGCCGCCCGCGTCGCCCTGCGCCTGCGCCGCGACGGCGAGGTCATCATCCAGACCCTCAAGTGCCGTGGCCAGAGCGTCGCCGGCCTGTCCGAGCGCAACGAATTCGAGTGGCAGCTGGACAAGGTCAAGCTCGACCTGAAGAAGCTCGACGGCACTTGCTGGCCAGAGCAACTGGCCGGGCTCGACAAGAAGACCATCAAGCCACTGTTCACCACCGATTTCACCCGCGAGTACGCCGAAATCGCCTGGGGCCGTGGCAAGAGCAAGGTGGTGATCGAAGCCGCCCTGGACCAGGGCTTCGTGATCGCCAGCAAGCGCAAGGAAGAAATCTGCGAGCTGGAGCTGGAACTGCGTGAAGGGGCACCCGAAGCCTTGCTCGAACTGGCTTGCGAGCTGGCCGCCAGCCTGCCGCTGATGCCCTGCGACATCAGCAAGGCCGAGCGCGGCTATCGCCTGCTCGAGCCCGACAGCTACGAACTGGGCCTGCCCAGCACCGAGCTGGACGCGGAAATGGCCGTGGACGACGCCTTCTCGGCGCTCGCCTGGCAGCTGCTGGGCAGCAGCCAGCGCCTGGCCGAGCAGTACCGCCACAATGGCCACTGGCGCCTGCTGCAGGACTGGGTGCAGTGCCTGGCCGAGCTGCGTGCGCTGGTCGCCAGCCTGGGCCAGGCCGCACCACGGGCCACTACCCGCGAACTGCGCGCCAGCCTCGACGCGCTGCTCGAAGACTGGCGCCCGCTGGTGCAGGCCGGCAACGACGACGAAGACATCCGCCGGGCCGCGCCCGAGCAGTTCATCGAAGAGCTCGAGGACGTGCGCTGGGGCCAGTTCTCCCTGAACACCTCGCGCTGGTTGCTGGCCCGAGCCTGGACTGCCGAGCGCAAGGGCCGTGGCGAGCGCCAGGGCAAGGCGCAGCTGGCCAGCTGGCTGGCCCACCTGCTGGGCGAGGAAGGCCGTGCGTTGAAGCTGCCGCTGTACACCCAGCGTCCCGAAGACCTGGCTGAACAGTTGCCACGCATCGAGCAGCTGCTGGCCTGGCTGCATCACGCCCGCCAGGTGCTCGACGCACCGCAGATGGACCGCCTGTATGGCGACCTGAAAAAGCTGCATGAGCTGGCCGAGCAACCGTTGAGCGACGAGCTGCTGGAGGCGCGTATCGAGCAGGCACGCGTGGTCGACCAGAGCCGTGGTTGGAAGCATCTGCTCAAAGGTTGATCGGCGGTGCAATTCGCGGGTAAACCCGCTCCTACAGGTACACCGCAGCCCTGTAGGAGCGGGTTCACCCGCGAAAAGGCCGTCTGCAGCCGCTCCCCTCCAGCAATCCCCAGAAACGCTTCGCCCGCATCGCCCATCGCACCGCCGACTAGCCTTCACCAGGTTCCCGCTACCTGGCACGGAGGCCACCATGCATGACCCTCAGACCAAAGCCCTCGACCTTCGCCGCGTGCTCGATGCGCTGCTGGCCGACCAGCACCTCGACGCCGACGACGCCCTGCAGGTGCTCGAACAGGCCAAACCCTGCCCGGCCGTCCACCCACTGGAAGCCATTGCCGCCGCTGGCCTGGCAGACCGCCGCCAACCCGGCCAGCAGCTCGACCTCGAGCGACTCTGCCTTTGGCTGGCCGGCAAGGTCGGCCAACCCTACCTGAACATCGACCCGCTGCACCTGGACCTGGCTCAGATCGGCAGCCTGATGTCGCTAGCCTTCGCCCAGCGCCATGGCATCCTGGTCGTGGCCACCGACAGCGAAAGCGTCACCATCGCCAGCGCCCAACCTTACCAGGGTGACTGGCAGGCCGACCTGGCGCGCAGCCTCGGCAAGCCGATCCGCCGCGTGCTGGCCAGCCCCACGCAACTGCGCCAGCTGGCGCAGTCGGTACTGCGCCTGGCCCACTCGGTGCAGGGCGCGCAGCACCAGCAACCGGCCCGTCTGGGCGAGCTGGAACAACTGCTGGAGCTGGGCAGGCGCCAGGTCGAGGCCAGCGCCGACGATGCCCATATCGTGCACATCGTCGACTGGCTGCTGCAGTACGCCATCGAGCAGCGTGCCAGCGATATCCACCTGGAGCCGCGCCGCGACCAGGGGCACCTTCGCTACCGCATCGATGGGCTGTTGCACACGGTGTACCGGTTTCCGGCAGGGGTGATCCTGGCCCTGGTCAGCCGCCTCAAACATCTCGCGCGTATGGATGTGGCGGAAAAACGCCGCCCCCAGGATGGCCGGGTGAAGAGCCGCCTGCCCGGCGGTGACGAGGTCGAGTTGCGCCTGTCCAGCCTGCCCACGCCCTTTGGCGAAAAGCTGGTGCTGCGCCTGTTCGACGCCCGGCAACCCCTGCAAGGGTTCGAGCAGTTGGGCCTCGAAGGCAAGCAGCTGGCACAGTGGCAGACGCTTCTGGCACGGCGCCAGGGCATCATCCTGGTGACCGGGCCCACCGGCTCGGGCAAGACCAGCACGCTGTACGCCAGCCTCCGGCAACTGGCCACGCCGCAGGTCAACCTGTGCACCATCGAGGATCCCATCGAGCGCCTGGAGCCTGCCTTCAACCAGATGCAGGTCCAGCCAGCCCTCGACCTGGGCTTCGCCAACGGCGTGCGTGCCCTGCTACGCCAGGACCCGGACATCATCATGATCGGCGAGATCCGCGACCGAGAGACCGCCCAGGTGGCGGTGCAGGCGGCATTGACCGGGCACCTGGTGCTGTCCACGCTGCATACCCAGGATGCCTGTGGCGCGGTCATCCGCCTGCAGGAACTGGGCGTGGCCGACTACCTGATCAAGGCCACGCTGGTCGGCGTCATGGCCCAGCGCCTGGTGCGCACGCTGTGCGCCAGCTGCCAGGGCCGCGCGGCCGCTAGCGATGGCCAGCCCTGTCGCGATTGCCGGGGCACCGGGTTCCAGGGCCGCACCGGGTTGTTCGAGGTGTTGGTGCTCGGCGAGGGCCTGCGCAGGCTGATCGGCCCAGGCACCGACCTGAGCCGCCTGCGCCAGCAGGCCAAGGCCGATGGGCTGGTGGATCTACGCGCCAGCGGGCAGGCCAAGGTAGCCTGCGGAGCGACCTGCGCGGGTGAACTGCTGCGCGTCTGCGGTTGAGCAAAATATCCTTGTGCACGAGGAACTTGGAGCAGGCGCGCAGGACTAACCGGCACTCTATCGCCCTCATATCCAGAGGTAATTCACCATGCGTCTCAAAACCCTCGTCGCAGCCACTGCCCTGGTCGCCCTGCCCCTCGGCTCGGCCGTTGCCGACACCTTTTGGCGCAATGTCATGACGTCCGGCGCGACCACCGCGTCCAGCTACATCACCTCCCACGATCACAAGCTGGTATTGGCGGCGCAAGACGACGCCGGCAGCTTCGTCGCCAGCGGCGGCGAAATCCGCGGCCCGTTCCTCGAAGCGGCGATTCGCCAGGTGCGCGCCGAGCAGCCTGGGCTGCAAGCCAGCGACATGGAGCTGGCCAATGCCATCCTGGCCAAGAACGCCCTGGCGAACTAAACACGGCCCCTTTGTAGGAGCGGCCTTGCGCCGCGAAGGCCGCTCCTACAGTGTGTTGCATCCAGCCTTCAGCGATACGCCTCGACCGGCACGCACGCACAGAATAGGTTGCGATCCCCATACACGTTATCGACCCGGTTCACTGCCGGCCAGTACTTGTGCTGGCGTGCATGAGCGCTGGGGGCGATGCCCTGCTCCAGGCTGTAAGGCCGGTTCCACGGCGCCAGTACGTCGGCCAAGGTATGTGGCGCGTGCTTGAGGGGGTTGTCCTCGGCCGGCCAGGTACCGTCCTGCACCCGATCGATTTCCTCGCGAATCGCCAGCATCGCTTCGACGAAGCGGTCCAGCTCGGCCTTGGACTCGCTTTCGGTCGGCTCCACCATCAAGGTACCCGGCACCGGGAACGACATGGTCGGTGCATGGAAGCCATAGTCCATCAGGCGCTTGGCCACGTCCTCCTCGGTGATGCCGGTCTGCGCCTTGAGCGGGCGCAAGTCGAGGATGCATTCGTGGGCCACGCGCTGGTTGCGCCCGCGATACAGCACCGGGAAGGCGCCGCTCAGCCGGCTGGCCAGGTAGTTCGCCGAGAGGATCGCCACTTCGCTGGCATCGGCCAGCTGCGGCCCCATCATGGCGATGTACATCCAGCTGATCGGCAGGATGCTGGCACTGCCCCAGGGCGCAGCACTGACCGCGCTGTTGTTCGGGTCCAGTCCAGGTACCGGAACCACCGGGTGGCTGGCGACGAACGGCCTCAGGTGGGCGCGCACGCCGATCGGCCCCATGCCCGGGCCGCCACCGCCGTGGGGAATGCAGAAGGTCTTGTGCAGGTTCATGTGCGACACATCGGCGCCGATGTCGGCCGGGCGCGCCAGGCCGACCTGGGCATTGAGGTTGGCGCCGTCCATGTACACCTGGCCACCGTGCTGGTGGACCACCTCGCAGATTTCGCGGATACCCTCTTCGTACACCCCGTGAGTCGACGGGTAGGTGACCATCAGGCAGGACAGCTTGTCCCCGGCGGCACTGGCCTTGGCCTTGAGATCGGCCAGGTCGATGTTGCCGTCATCGTCGCAGTCGACGATCACCACCGCCATGCCGGCCATCTGCGCCGAGGCGGGGTTGGTGCCGTGGGCCGATGAAGGAATCAGGCACAAGGTGCGCTGGGGCTGGTGGCGGCTGCGGTGATAACGGGTGATCGCCATCAGCCCGGCATACTCGCCCTGGGCGCCGGAGTTGGGCTGCATGCAGATGGCGTCGAAACCGGTGATGGCGCACAACCAGCTTTCCAGCTCGTCGATCATGGCCTTGTACCCCGTGGCCTGGGCCGCCGGGGCGAAGGGGTGCAACAGGGCGAAGCCGGGCCAGGTGATAGGGATCATTTCACTGGTGGCGTTCAGCTTCATGGTGCACGAGCCCAGCGGGATCATCGATTGGTTCAGCGCCAGGTCCTTGTTCTCCAACTGCTTGAGGTAACGCAGCATCTCGGTTTCGCTGTGGTGCAGGTTGAACACCGGGTGGCCGAGAAACGCCGAACGCCGCACCAGTGCGGCCGGGATGCCTTCAGGCAAGGCTTGCTGGTCGAGGGTGGCGATGTCGAGCCCGTGATCGACGCCGAGGAAGATGTCGAACAAGCGCAGCACGGTCTGTTCGTTGCAAGTCTCGTCGAGGCTCACCCCCAGGTGGCCGCGACCGAGGATGCGCAGGTTGATCCGCGCCGCCTCGGCGCTCTCGATGATCGCCGCCTGGGCGCCACCGACGTCCAGGGTCAAGGTATCGAAGAAATGCGCGTTGAGCCGCTTGATGCCCTTGGCCTCCAGGCCTGCCGCGAGGATGAAGGCCAGCCGGTGCACGCGCTGGGCGATGCGCCGCAACCCCTCGGGGCCGTGATAGACAGCGTAGAACCCGGCGATGTTGGCCAGCAGCACCTGCGCCGTGCAGATGTTGGAGTTGGCCTTCTCGCGGCGGATATGCTGCTCGCGGGTCTGCAAGGCCATGCGCAGCGCAGTGTTGCCACGGGCATCGCGCGACACGCCGATGATCCGCCCGGGCATGGCCCGCTTGTAGTCGTCGCGGCAGGCAAAATAGGCCGCATGCGGGCCACCGTAGCCCATGGGCACGCCAAAACGCTGGGTGGAGCCGAGCACCACGTCGGCCCCCTGCTCGCCGGGTGGCGCCAGCACCACCAGGCTGAGCAGGTCGGCAGCGACGCAGGCCAGGGCCTGCTGGGCGTGCAACTGGTCGATCAGCGGGCGCAGGTCGCGGACCTCGCCATGGGTATCCGGGTATTGCAGCAAGGCGCCGAATACCGAGTGCTTGGCCAGGTTGTCGACGCTGTCGACCACCAACTCGAAGCCGAAACCCTCGGCACGGGTCTTGAGCACCGACAGAGTCTGTGGGTGGCAGTGCTCATCGGCGAAGAAGGCGTTGCTCTTGTTGCGCGCTACCCGCTTCGCCAGAGCCATGGCTTCGGCGGCCGCAGTGGCCTCATCGAGCAACGAGGCATTGGCCAGGGCCAGGCCGGTAAGGTCGATGACCATCTGCTGGAAGTTCAGCAGCGCCTCCAGCCGGCCTTGGGCGATTTCCGGCTGATAGGGCGTGTAGGCGGTGTACCAGCCCGGGTTCTCCAGTACGTTGCGCAGGATGACGGTGGGCGTGATGGTGCCGTGATAGCCCATGCCGATCAGGCTGGTCCACACTTGGTTCTGCTCGGCATAGCCGGCCAGCTTGGCCAGGGCGGCCTGTTCGTCCAGGGCCGGCGGAAGGTCGAGGGGGCGATTGAAGCGGATGCCGGGGGGAACGGTCTGCTCGATCAGCTCGTCGCGGCCCTTGAGGCCCAGGACGCCGAGCATGGCCTGCTGCTCCTGGGCATCAGGCCCAAGGTGGCGTTGCAGGAACGGGTTGAGCTGTTGCAGTTGATGCAGGGATGGCGACTGGGACATGACGACGCTCGCTTCCTGGAACAGGCCTCATGGAGACCCTTAAGTCTAGGAAGGGATCGGCGTTGGCGTGGGAAACTTTGCTTTTGCAGGCCCGGCCCTTTCGCGGCTGCCGCTCCTACAGGTAGGGTACCGCCGCCGAAAGCGGCGCAGGCCCTGTAGGAGCGGCTTTAGCCGCGAAGAAAGCGACGCGGTCTTACTCGCCGATGAGGGCCTTGTAGCCAGCGGCATCCAGCAGCTTGTCCAGCTCGGCCACGTCGCTCGGCTTGAGCTTGAAGATCCACGCATCGTAAGGCTTTTCGTTGAGCCGTTCCGGGCTGTCGGCCAGCTCTTCGTTGACCGCGATCACTTCACCGGCAACCGGTGCGTAGATATCCGAAGCGGCCTTGACCGACTCGACCACGCCTGCGGCATCGCCAGCGCCGAATACCTTGCCGACTTCGGCCAGCTCGACGAATACCACGTCACCCAAGGCTTCCTGGGCGTGGTCGCTGATGCCTACGGTCACTGTGCCGTCGGCTTCCAGGCGTGCCCACTCGTGGCTTTCGGCAAAACGCAGGTCGGCGGGGATTTGGCTCATGTCTTGTATTCCTCGTTTGGGTCAGCGGTTCGGCCCGCCGTTTGATGTTCAGATCAGGATCTTGCCATGGCGCACGAAGGTCGGCTTGACCACCCGCACCGGGTACCACTTGCCGCGTATCTCGACCTCGGCACGGTCACCCGTGGCCATCGGCAGGCGCGCCAGGGCAATGGATTTGCTCAGCGTAGGCGAGAAACTACCACTGGTGATCTCTCCTTCGCCAATCCCGGCGACACGTACCACTTGGTGAGCACGCAGTACACCACGCTCCTCCAGCACCAGGCCAACCAGTTTGCTCTGCACGCCCTGCTCGATTTCCGCCAGCAACGCAGCGCGGCCGACGAAGTCGCGCTCGGCCGGCTCCCAGGCGATGCACCAGCCCAGGTTGGAGGTGAGGGGCGTGTGGGTCTCGTCGATGTCCTGGCCGTAGAGGTTCATGCCGGCTTCCAGGCGCAGCGTGTCGCGCGCGCCCAGGCCGCTGGGGGCGATGCCCGCACCGACCAGGTCGTTGAAGAAGCCCACCGCCTGGTCGCCCGGAAGGATGATCTCCAGGCCGTCCTCACCGGTGTAGCCGGTGCGGGCGATGAACCAGTCGCCTTCGCTGACGCCTTCGAACGGACGCAGCTCGCGGATCACGGCCGCGCGCGAGGCGCTGAGCAGCGCAGCGACCTTGTCGCGGGCATGTGGGCCCTGGATGGCGAGGATGGCGAGGTCCGGGCGCACCACGAAAGCCACCGCGAAACCTGCGCGCTGCTGCTCCAGCCAGGCCAGTACCTTCTGCCGCGTGGCGGCGTTGGTGACCAGGCGGTAGCCGGTTTCGGTGCTGTAGGCGATGAGGTCGTCGATGACCCCGCCCTGTTCGTTCAGCAACGGGCTGTACAGGGCTTGGCCGATGCCGTCGAGGCGGGCCACGTCGTTGGCCAGCAGGCGCTGCAGCCAGGCCCGGGCGCCTTCGCCGGTGACATCGATGACGGTCATGTGGGAGACATCGAAGACGCCACAATCGCTGCGGACCTGATGATGCTCCTCGACCTGCGAACCATAGTGCAGGGGCATGTCCCAGCCGCCGAAGTCGACGGTCTTGGCGCCGAGTGCCAGGTGCAGGTCATACAATAGCGTGCGCTGTCCCATGGGTTTCTCCTTCCGGGCGTGGCGAAGCGGCGGGTGATGACGTCTTGCCGTCAGCTCTTGTTGTGGGTGCCGCCGCGAGAATGCCGCGCATTGTAGCCGCAAGGACGCAGGCTGGCACCTTTAGTGACTGTGACCTGGGCGCCTGGCGGAACGGCGGATCAGCCCGATGACCGGCAGCAGGCCCACCAGCACCAGGGTCAGGGCCGGCAGCGAGGCCCGTGCCCATTCGCCCTCGCTGGTCATCTCGAACACCCGCACGGCCAGGGTGTCCCAGCCGAACGGGCGCATCAGCAAGGTGGCCGGCATTTCCTTGAGCACATCGACGAACACCAGTAGCGCGGCACTCAAGGCACCGGGCACCAGCAGCGGCAGGTAGACCTTGAAGAACAGCTTCGCTCCGCCCACCCCGAGGCTGCGCGAAGCCTCGGGCAGCGATGGGCGGATGCGCGCCAGGCTGCTTTCCAGCGGCCCGTAGGCCACGGCGATGAAACGCACCAGGTAGGCCAACAGCAAGGCACCGATGCTGCCCAGCAGCAGTGGCTTGCCGGCGCCACCCAGCCAGGTCGAGAGCGGGATCACCCAGTGATTGTCGAGGTAGCTGAAGGCCAGCATGATCGCCACCGCCAGCACCGACCCGGGCAAGGCGTAACCCAGGTTGGCGATGCCCACGCCGGCGCGAATCGCCCCGCTGGGTGCCTGGCGCCGGGCGAAGGCCAGCAGCAAGGCCACGCACACGGTCAGCAGCGCGGCCAGGGCGCCGAGGTACAAGGTGTGCATGACCAGCCCGACGTAGCGCTCATCCAGGTCATGACGACCCCGTTGCCAGCACCACACCAGCAACTGCAGCAGCGGGATGACGAAGGCGCAGGCGAACACCAACAGGCACCAGCCGCTGGCCAGCGCGGCCTTGGCGCCACGCAGGTGATACAGCGCCTGGCCGCGCGGGCGTTCGTTGGCGCTGTGGCTGGCGCCGCGGGCACGGCGCTCGCCGTACAGCACCAGCATCACCGCCAGCAACAGCAGGCTGGCCAGCTGCGCCGCGCTGGACAGGCTGAAGAAGCCATACCAGGTTTTGTAGATCGCCGTGGTGAAGGTGTCGAAGTTGAACACCGCCACCGCGCCGAAGTCGGCCAGGGTTTCCATCAGCGCCAGGGCGATACCAGCCCCGATGGCCGGGCGCGCCATCGGCAGGGCCACCCGCCAGAATGCCTGCAGCGGCGACAGCCCGAGCACCCGTGCCGCTTCCATCAGGCCCTTGCCCTGGGCCAGGAAGGCAGTGCGCGCCAGCAGGTAGACGTAGGGGTAGAACACCAGCACCAGGACGACGATCACGCCGCCCGTGGAGCGCACCCGCGGCAGGCGCATCGGCCCGAACGCCTCGCGCAACGCGCTCTGCACGGGGCCGGCGAAGTCCAGCAAGCCGACGAAGACGAAAGCCAGCACGTAGGCGGGAATGGCGAACGGCAGCATCAGCGCCCAGTCCAGCCAGCGTCTGCCGGGGAACTCACAGAGGCTGGTGAGCCAAGCCAGGCTCACCCCGAGCACGGTGACACCCGCGCCCACGCCCAGCACCAGGGTCAGCGTATTGCCGAGCAGGCGGCTCATCTGGGTGTCGAGCAGGTGCGACCAGATCTGCGCGTCGATCGATTGCCAGGAAAGCAGCAAAACGCTCAGGGGCAGAAGCACCAGAGCGGCGATCAGGGTGACCGGGAGGTACCAGCGGCGTTGGGGGGAGTGGGGCACAGCTAGGGTCTCGATTGCGATGGCGACCGCTCTGCGGTCGTTCGCGGGTAAACCCGCTCCTACAGGAATCGGCGCTGACCGCGTTCCTGTAGGAGCGGGTTTACCCGCGAATGGGCCGTTAAAGACCCAGGAAGGATAGAGTCAGGTGCTCAGTTCCAGCCAGCCCGATCCATCAGGCGAATGGCCTCGGCCTGGCGCTTGCCGGCAATCTCCACCGGAATGCTGTCGGCCTTGAAACTACCCCAGGCCGCCACCTCGTCCGAGGGCTTGACCTTTGGGTTGGCCGGGAACTCCTGGTTGATGTCGGCGAACAGCTTCTGCGCCTCCTCGCCGGTCATCCACTCGACCAGTGCCTTGGCCGCTTCCGGGTGCGGTGCATGCTTGGTCAGGCCGATGCCCGACAGGTTGACGTGCACGCCGCGGTCGTTCTGGTTGGGCCAGAAGATCTTCACCGCCAGCTTCGGATTGGCCTTGTGCAGGCGCCCGTAGTAGTAGGTGTTGACCACGCCGACGTCGCACTGGCCGGCCTCGACGGCCTGGATCACCGCGTTGTCGTCGGAGAACACATCGGTGGACAGGTTGTTCACCCAGCCCTTGACGATCTGCTCGGCCTTGGCCTCGCCGTGGGTCTCGATCAGCGTGGCGGTCAGCGACTGGTTGTAGACCTTCTTCGCCGTACGCAGGCACAGGCGGCCTTCCCACTGCTTGTCGGCCAGGGCTTCGTAGGTGCTCAGCTCCTCGGGCTTGACCCGATCGGTGGCGTAGACGATGGTCCGCGCGCGCAGGCTCAGGCCGGTCCAGTCGTGGGACGAGGCGCGGTATTGCGGTGGGATGTTCTGGTCGATGACGCTGGACCTGATCGGCTGCAGGATGCCCATCTGCTCGGCTTGCCAGAGGTTGCCGGCGTCCACGGTCAGCAACAGGTCGGCCACGCCGTTCTGGCCCTCGGCCTTGATGCGCTGCATCAGCGGCGCTTCCTTGTCGGTGATGAACTTGATCTTGACCCCGGTCTTGGCGGTATAGGCATCGAACACCGGCTTGATCAGCTCGTCGATCCGCGAGGAATACACCACCACTTCATCCGCCGCCTGGGCGGTGCCGCCGAACAGGGTCAGGGCCAGGGCGGCCAGTAGAGACTTGCGTGGCAACATGGGAAGCGCTCCTCGGGATCGTCTAGAGGTGCGAATGGTAGTGAATCCCATTTTCCGACTCACCCATCGAGCAGTTACCGGATGTTGCAGGGGGCTGCTGCGCAGCCCCAGCGATCTCAAGCCCTGGCCAACTCAGGCAGATCCCCAGAAAGCCCCAGCGCCTGGCGTACGAACAGCGCCTTGGCCTCGGGCATTTGCTGCACCAGCTTCAGGCCGCTGTTGCGCAACCAGCGCAGCGGCAACGGATTGGCCTGGAACAACCGCTCGAAGCCCTCCATCGCCGCCATCAAGGCCAGGTTGTGCGGCATGCGCCGCCGCTCGTAGCGGCTGAGCACCTTCACATCCGCCAGCCGCTCGCCGCGCTCGCAGGCATTGACCAGCACCTCGGCCAGCACCGCCGCATCGAGAAAGCCCAGGTTGACGCCCTGCCCGGCCAGCGGATGGATGGTGTGCGCAGCATCGCCGATCAGCACCAGGCCTTCGTCCACGTAGCGCTTGGCGTGGCGCTGGCGCAGCGGCACGCTGACCCGGGGGTCGGCTTTCAGCACCTGGCCCAGGCGCCCCTCGAAGGCGCGCTCCAGGGCCGTGCAGAACGACGCGTCGTTCATCGCCATGACTTGCTCGGCGTGCTCTGGAGTGGTCGACCAGACGATCGAACACCAGTCCTGCTGGCCATCGCGGATGAGCGGCAGGAACGCCAGCGGCCCCTCGTCGGTGAAGCGCTGCCAGGCCGTGCCCTGGTGCGGCGCGCTGCAGCGCACGCTGGTGACGATGGCGTGATGCAGGTAATCCCACTCACGGGTCTCGCAGCCCGCCAGGCGCCGCACTGCCGAGTTGGCGCCGTCGGCGGCCACCACCAGCGGGGCGCGCAGGCGCCGGCCATCGGCCAGGGTCAGCAGCCACTCGTCACCCGAACGGCGCAGTTGCTCGACGCGGGAATTGGCCAGCAAGCCGACGTCGCTGTCGAGCAGACGCTCGAGCAGGCCGTCCTGCACCACCCGGTTCTCGACGATATGGCCAAGCACCTGGGCATGCACGCTGGCGGCCGAAAAGTGGATCTGCCCGGTGCCACTGCCATCCCAGACTTGCATGTCCGAGTACGGCGAGCAGCGCCGCTGGGCGATGCCGTCCCAGGCCCCGAGGCGCTCGAGGATGCGCTGGCTGGCCGCCGACAAGGCACTGACCCGAGCTTCGAATGGCGCCTGGGCGTCGAACGGCTTGACCGCCAGCGGACCGCCGTCGAGCAAGAGGATTTCCAGGCCGCTGTGGCGCAGCGCCAGGGCCAGGGCGCTGCCGACCATACCGGCACCGACAATCAACAGATCTGCGCGCATTTCCATGCCTTACGCCTGCCTCGCTTGCGGCTTGAGCCGCACGTATAGGGTTTTATCGACCCGCGCCACCAGCTCGCCGGCGCCATCGCGGATATCGACCTGCAAACGCGGCAGGTACTTCTTGCCGCTGGCGGTCTGCTGGCGAATGTCGTCCAGCAAGGCATCGTCCACGTGGAACTCGGCGTACACCGGGCCTTTGCCCGGGGCGATGAAGTCGATGCTCGCGGCCTTGTCCCAGACGATGTAGTCGCGGCCCAACGTCTCCATCAGCAACAGCATGTAGAACGGGTCGACCATCGAGTACAGACTGCCGCCGAACTGGGTGCCGACGTAGTTGCGGTTCCAGCGCGCCAGTTTCATGCGCACACTGGCGCTGCGCATGTCGGCGCCGATGTGCTGGATGCGGATGCCCGCGCCCAGGTACGGCGGATACAGGTTCAACAGCCACCGCAGCATGCGGGCCCGGCGTGCCAGCCGACGTGGGTCGCTCATGCCTGGCCCCGCGCGTCGGGGCGTGTGCCCAGGCCCATGGCCTGGCGGGCGAACCAGCTCTTGGCCGGGGGCAGCAGGTCGAGCCCGAGCAGGCCGATGTTGCGCCCTGCCGCCAGCAGCGGCTGGCCACTGCCGAACAGGCGGGTGACCTGGTCGGAGAAACCGATGGTCAGGGCCTGGTCCAGGCGCTGGCGCTGGCGGTAGGCCTGCAAGGTGGCCAGGTCGCCCGGCTGTTGCGGGCCGGCCAGCAAGGCCTCGGCCAGCGCCTGCACGTCACGCAGCGACAGGTTGAAGCCCTGCCCGGCGATCGGGTGCAAGCTGTGCGCCGCATTGCCCAGCACCACCAGGTGCGGGCGTACCTGCTCCTCGGCCTCGACCAGCGCCAACGGGTACAGGTGCCGTGCACCGACCTGGCGCAACGCGCCCAGGCGATAGCCGAAGGCGCCCTGCAACTCGCGCAGGAACGCCCGCTCGTCGATCTCGGCCAGGCGCTGGGCGTCCATGCCTTGGCGGCTCCAGACCAGCGCGCAGCGGTTGTCGGGCAGCGGCAGCAAGGCCATCGGGCCCTGCTCGGTGAAGCGTTCGAAAGCCTGGCCGCAATGGGCCTCGCCCGGGGTGATGTTGGCGATCAGCGCGCTCTGCGCGTAGGGCGTGCGGCGCACATGGATGCCCAGTTGCTCGCGCAGCCCCGAGCGGCCGCCATCGGCGAGCACCGCCAGGTCGCATTCGACGTGGGTATCGTCGTCGAGCTGGAGCCGGTAGCCACCCTCGATGGCCTGCAACGCGCTGACCTCGGCCGGGCAGCGCCAGCTCACCACCTCGCTGTCCAGGCCCTGCCACAGGCATTGGCCAAGCCAGGCGTTCTCGACCACGTAGCCCAGCGCCGGCACGCCTTCTTCCAGGGCGTCCAGGCGGGTGGCGCCGAAGCGGCCGCGGTCGGACACGTGGATCTGGCGAATCGGTTCGGCGCGCCGGCCGATGGCCTGCCACAGGCCCAGATGCTGGTAGATCTGCTGGGTGCCGAAGGACAGCGCCGAGGAACGCGCATCGTAGCTGGGCTGGAAGCTGTCGCCAGGGGCGAACGGCTCGACCAGCAGGATCTTCCAGCCGCGTGCCTTGGCCCCGGCCTGCAGGGCCAGGGCCAGGCTGGCGCCGACCAGCCCGCCGCCGATGATCGCCAGGTTGACCCGGCTCATGCCGCATCCTGGCGCGCGGCCTGCATCAATGCCTCGATCTCGGCCACCGTCCGTGGCACGCCCGAGGTCAGAATTTCACAGCCATGCCTGGTCACCACCACGTCGTCCTCGATCCTGATGCCGATGCCGCGCCACTTCCGGGCCACGGCCTGGTTGTCGGCGGCAATGTAGATGCCCGGTTCCACGGTCAAGGCCATGCCGGGTTCGAGCACGCGCCACTGGCCGCCGACCTTGTACTCGCCGACATCGTGCACATCCATGCCCAACCAATGCCCGGCGCGGTGCATGTAGAAGGCGCGGTAGGCCTCGCTGTCGATCAGCGCCTGCACCTCGCCCTTGAGCAGCCCCAGTTCCACCAGGCCCTCGGTGATGACCCGTACGGTCGCCTCGTGGGCGTGGTTCCAATGCTTGCCCGGGGCGATCTCGGCGAATGCCGCGGCCTGGGCCTTGAGCACCAGCTCGTAGATGGCCTTCTGCTCCGGCGAGAACCGCCCGCTGACCGGGAAGGTGCGAGTGATGTCGCTGGCATAGCAGTCGATCTCGCAGCCAGCGTCGATCAGCACCAGGTCACCGTCCTTGAGCGCGGCATCGTTCTGCTGGTAGTGCAGGATGCAGCCGTTGCGCCCGGCCGCGACGATCGAGCCGTAGGCCGGCATCTTCGCCCCGCCCTTACGGAACTCGTAGTCCAGCTCGGCTTCCAGGCTGTACTCGTGCAGCCCCGCCCGGCAGGCTTGCATGGCGCGCACATGGGCCCGCGCGGAGATGTCCGCGGCGGCGCGCATCACCTTCACTTCTGCCGCCGATTTATACAGGCGCATGTCGTGCAGCAGGTGATCCAGGGCAACGAACTCGTTCGGCGGCTGGGCACCGAGGCGCGCCTTGGAGCGAATCACGTTGATCCAGTCCATCAGCCGGCGGTCGAACTCAGGGTTGCTGCCCATGGCGCTGTAGACCCGCTCGCGGCCTTCGATCAGGCCCGGGAGGATCTCGTCGATGTCGGTGATGGGGAAGGCATCGTCGGCGCCGAAATCGCGGATCGCGCCTTCCTGGCCGGCGCGCAGGCCGTCCCACTGCTCGCGCTCGGCATTGCGCTCGCGGCAGAACAGCACGTACTCGCCGTGCTCGCGGCCCGGGATCAGCGCGATCACCGCCTCGGGCTCGGGAAAGCCGCTCAGGTACTGGAAGTCGCTGTCCTGACGGTAGACATGCTCGACGTCGCGGTTACGGATGGCGACTGCGGCGGCTGGCAGGATGGCGATGCTGTTGGGGACCATCTGCGCCATCAGCGCCTTGCGCCGACGGGCATACTCGGCCTTGGGTATGTGGCTCATGGGCAGGACTACCCCCGGTTGATCAGTGCAGCGATGGTTTTGGCGCGGGCGCGACCGGCGCGGCCAGCTCCGTGTACAGCAGCAACGGCGCGACGCGCAGGTACTCCATGACTTCCATGTAGTCGCTCTCGCCGTCCTCGGACTCTTCCAGCGCATCCTGCACCTGCGAAATGGCGACCAGATCCTGGAGCACTTCCTTCGCTTCGGTGGACAGGTCCTTGCCGCCGGCGTTCAGCCCGAAGCCGGTGATGAAGCCCTGGCACCACTGGCCCAGCGCGGTGGCGCGCTCGCCCAGCGGAGCGTCGTCGCTCGGCAGCAGCAGGACGATGGCGATGTCTTCGCCGGTCAGTTCGGTCTTGACCATTTCCTGCAGGCCGACCAGGGCGGCGCGGACGTTGTCCTGCGGCTCGCTCTCCAGGGCGGCGGCGGCATCGGCCAGCCAGGCGTCGGCGTCGAAACCGGCACCGGCGCAGCTGCGGCCGATCAGCAGGCCATGCAGCTCGGCAGGGGAAACGGGGTGGCCATTGCTCGTGAGCAACGCGGTGAAGGCGGTATAGGGCGATTGGGTATTAGGCATGGGCGGCTAGGCGCCAGACGGCGCATTTGACTAGAATGAAGACCTTGTATCCTAGCATCGGCAGGCGCGCCAAGACCATCTGCACTGGCCGTCGCCATTCACGGAAAGGCATCATTGCCGGGTGAGTCAACGACGGAGCGAATCGAGTGCAATCCACGCAAGAGAACGACCTGCAAGCGCTGATGAGCCGATTCGAGCTGCTGATCGAACGCGTCGAGCAACTTAAACGGCAAAATGCACTCTTAGTAGCTCAGGAAAAATCCTGGCGCGAGGAGCGCGCTCACCTCATCGAAAAGAACGAGATCGCAAGGCGCAAGGTCGAGTCGATGATTTTACGCCTAAAGGCCCTGGAGCAAGACTCATGAGTTCAAGCAATAGCGTCACCGTGCAGATCCTCGACAAGGAATATTCGATCATCTGCCCACCGGAAGAGCGCAACAATCTGGTCGGCGCCGCGCGCTACCTCGACGGCAAGATGCGCGAGATCCGCAGCAGCGGCAAGGTGATCGGCGCGGACCGCATTGCCGTGATGGCCGCGCTCAACATCACCCACGAGTTGCTGCACCGCCAGGAAGCCCCGGCCACGGCGACCAGCGGCACCACCCGCGAGCAGGTCCGCGACCTGCTCGAACGGGTCGATAGCGCATTGGCCGACGATCCGGGTACCAAAAACAGCTGAGGTTGTTATACTGGCGCCACTCCCTGGGGGATGCGCCAGTCGGTTATGTCCCTGAGCCGATACGCACAACCACGGGGGTTGCACGCTGGGGCCGGTGTGCATGTCCGCCCGACGGAAAGCCTTAACGCCCCCTGCAATCTCCACCTTGAACTTTCGGGTTCAAGGGCTACACCGATAGCGGTCTTATCGGGGAGCCTGATTGCTCTTGCCCGCCTCCCCGGCGGGCAAATTCGTTTGGCCGGCAGCACCGGCCAGCACACCTGGGATCGCCCGTGCCATGACCGACACCGCGCCGCTCACCCGCCCTCAGCTTCGCCGCCAGCTCCGCAACGCCCGCCGCGCCCTTACGCCAGCCCAGCAACGCCAGGCGGCACAGGGGCTGTATCGCCAGCTGGCGCAGCACCCGCTGTTCCGCCGAGCCCGGCACATTGCCCTGTACCTGCCCAACGACGGCGAGATCGACCCACGCCTGCTGCTGCGCGAGGCCCAGCGCCGGGGCAAGCGCACCTATCTGCCGGTGCTGCACGCCTGGCCACCGACGCGCATGGTGTTCCAGCGTTTCGAACAGGGCGAGAAGCTGCGCCCCAACCGCTTCCGCATTCCCGAGCCGCTGGTCGAGCGCAAGCGCCAACGGCCGATCTGGGCGCTGGACCTGATCCTGCTACCGCTGGTGGGGTTCGATGAAGTCGGTGGTCGGCTGGGCATGGGCGGTGGCTTCTACGATCGCAGCCTGGCCTATCAGGCGCGGCGCAAGGCCTGGAAGAAACCCTTGCTGCTGGGGCTGGCCCATGAGTGCCAGAAGGTCGAGCGGCTGGCGCAGGCCAGTTGGGATGTACCACTGCAAGGCACGGTCTCGGACCGTGGCTGGTACCTGGCGACGAAGTGAAAGGGTATCAGCGATGCTGCGGCTTGGCGTCCACCGGGGCCTGGTAGGCGGCGGTGTCGAGCTTGCGCTCCCAGAAACCCTGGGCATAACCGGTGGTGACCACACCAAGACCAAAGATGAAGACCAGGATCCAGAGCAGATCCGGTTTGCGTTGATTCATCGAAGATTGCCCCCCTAGGCAATTGTTCAGGCTCGGTGACCTTCTTAGGGAGTCACCGGAGCATCTAGCTTTAAAACGCGCGCATTTTCCGACAACCTGCGGCGACACGCAAACGTTGACATCTGCCGTATGTCGGTTTCATGCAACTAGTTATTTCAGACTTTGTCAGGAGCACCTTCCATGGCCTATTGGCTGATGAAATCCGAGCCAGACGAGCTTTCGATCGAGGGATTGGGCCGGCTGGGCGAGGCCCGCTGGGACGGCGTGCGCAATTACCAGGCGCGCAACTTCCTGAGGGCCATGAGCGTAGGCGATGAATTCTTCTTCTACCACTCCAGTTGCCCACAACCGGGTATCGCTGGGGTGGCCAGGATCACCCAGGCAGCGTACCCCGACCCTACTGCCCTGGACCCTCAGAGCCATTACTTCGACGCCAAGGCCAGTGCGGAAAAAAATCCCTGGAGCGCAGTGGACGTGGCCCATGTGAAGACGTTCGGCCAAGTGCTGGGGCTGGGTTTGCTGAAGCAGCAGAGCGCGCTGGAGGAATTGCCACTGGTGCAGAAAGGCAGCCGGCTTTCGGTGATGCCGGTGAGCGCGGAACAGTGGGAAGCGATCATGGCGTTGGCGCGCTGACTGACGCGCAGAATGACAAAGGGCGCCTTTCGGCGCCCTACTCACAGACAGGTCAGCTTGTCATCGCCATCCACCTGCCCGGCTCTGTGATTGCTGGTTGCACCAGGATCCGCAGAGTCTCACAAGCCCCTTTCGGGAACTCGGTCAGTATGAACCATCGAGATCTCGACTGACATACCCAACGCGCTCGTCTACTGCACAATCAGGTTATTGAACAACAAATCCTCGACGATCGGCTTGCCCTCTTCGCCTTCCAGCACCTGCTGCACCTGCTTCAGGGCTTCCTGGCGCAGTTTTTCCTTGGCGTCGACGTTGCTGAGATTATCCACGCCTTGCTGGGCGAACAGCGCCACCAGTTGGTTGCGGATCAGCGGCTCGTGGTGCTTGACGGCGGCCGCAGCGGCATCGCCGGTCACGCGCAGGGCCACGTCGGCCTTGTACACGTGCAGCTTGGGGCTGCCGTCCAGGGCATAGTTCCCCACGAAGGGTGGGCTCAGGCTGATGTAGGCCACCTTCGGCTCGCCTTCCTTGCCCTCTTCAGCCGCCACCACGGTTGGCAGCAGCAATGCCAGCACCATCAAGATCCACGCGTTCACGAATGCACTCCTCAAAACAATTGGCGCCAGCTTAACCAGCACACCGCTCAAACCCAAGCCCTGGCTCGTGCCGGCACTTATGCCAGCCCATCAGGGCAGGCCATGCTGATTGACCCGGCAGGCGACCCTCCTACACTTATCGGCCACTACACGCAAAGGAATAGCCCCGATGAAAGCTGTGTTGTGCAAAACCCTAGGCTCCGCACGCGACCTGGTGCTGGAGGAAGCCGCAAGCTCGGTACCGAAGATCAATGAAGTGCTGCTCGATGTGCAGGCTGCGGGGGTCAACTTCCCCGATACCCTGATCATCGAGGGCAAATACCAGTTCAAGCCGCCCCTGCCGTTCTCGCCTGGCGGCGAAGCGGCTGGTGTGGTGGCGGCCGTGGGCGACAAGGCCGGGCCGTTCAAGGTCGGCGACCGGGTCATGGCCCTGACCGGCTGGGGCGCATTCGCCGAGCAGGTGGCGGTACCCGGCTACAACGTGCTGCCGATCCCGCCGACCATGGACTTCACCACCGCCGCCGCCTTTTCCATGACCTACGGCACCTCGATGCACGCCCTGCGCCAGCGCGCCCAGCTGCAGCCAGGTGAGACCTTGCTGGTGCTGGGCGCCTCCGGGGGCGTGGGCCTGGCGGCAGTGGAAATCGGCAAGGCCATGGGCGCCCGGGTGATCGCCGCGGCCAGCAATGCCGACAAGCTGGCGGTAGCCAAGGCGGCCGGTGCGGACGAACTGATCGACTACAGCCAGGCCAGCCTCAAGGATGAAATCAAGCGCCTGACCGATGGCCAGGGCGCGGACGTGATCTTCGATCCGGTGGGCGGCGAGGTGTTCGAGCAGTCGGTGCGCGGGCTGGGCTGGAATGGCCGGTTGCTGGTGGTGGGCTTCGCCAGCGGGACCATCGGGCAACTGGCGGCAAACCTGGTGCTGCTCAAGGGCGCGGCGGTGATGGGGGTGTTCTGGGGAGCGTTTGCCCAGCGCCAGCCAGAGGACAATGCGGCGAATTTCCAGCAGTTGTTTGCCTGGCATGCCGAAGGGAAGTTGAAGCCGCTGGTGTCGAAGACTTATTCACTGGCTGAAGCGGGGGCTGCGATTGAAGAACTTGGGCAGCGGCGGGCTGTGGGTAAGTTGGTGGTGCTGGCCAGGTAAGGCAGGCCCCGCGAAGAGGCCGGGCCAGGCGACTCAAACCTCACGCAGGTTATGGCAGCGCCTGAAGCGCGCCTCCAGGTTGCGGTCCGGCATCTGGTGGCTGCGCAGCGCGTTGAGCGTCTGCTCCACGTAATCGCGGGTGGTGCCATAGCGACCCTTGGCGCTGGCCAGGATCTGCCTCAGCAGGCTATCAGGCAGGTTGCCGGCATAGCACGGCAAATGCCGCTCCAGCACGAAGCCCAGGGCCTGCACCCGGGTACCATCGTCCAGCTTGCAGCTCAACCAGTGCGGCCGGTAGGCCGGGTAGGGCATTTCGCGCTGCCACAACGCCAGCAACGAACCCTCGAGGTCGCGTTCATCGAGCCGGTAGGCAAAGCCACTGCACGAACCACCACGGTCGAGGCCGAACACCAGGCCCGGGGTTTCCGGCGTGCCACGATGCTCGTGGGACCACAGGTACAGCCCACGGTGATAGCCATGCACACGCGCCCGCTGGCGCTCGACCGAGTTGCACTCTGGCCGCCAGATCAACGAACCATAGGCAAACAGCCAGACCGGCCCACCTTCATGCCGTGACATGGTCAGCTTCATCGAATCCAGCAATTGCTCGCGGGTATGTTGCAAGCCGAAGTCGAGCGTGGGCGGATAGGTAACTTCGAAGGAAAGATTTTCAACTGCCGACATAAGCTGCCGCCATATTCCCGGTGAACTACGGATGTGGCACTCGCCACCAAAGACAGCCTTGCCAGGCTGCCTGCGCCGCTACCATGCGCGGCCTTGGCATCTAACGTAAGCCAAGCGGCACACTGTTCACAAGTATAAGCAGGAAATTGGACAACGCCTTCCGACGATTGGAAGTCATTATTCCAAGGGCCGATAAAGTTATTAACCCAGGCGGTAACAATTACCGCCTTATAACCACTTCAGGCAACTTGTGTTATTAGCCGCGGGGCGCGTAGGCGAACACATCGGCGCGCATGCGGTGGGCATCCATACCAGCCTCGACCAGGGCGTCGAGGGTGGCGTAGATCATGTTCGGCGAGCCGCTGGCATACACATGCACGGCATTGAGGTCGGCCACGTCGTCGCAGACCGCTTCGTGCAACATGCCGCAGCGCCCTTCCCAGCCACACAGGTCGCTGACCACCTTGTGCAGGAACAGGTTCGGCAGGCTTTGCCACTGCTCCCAGTGCTCGATGGCGTAGAAATCTTCCGGGCGTCGCACCCCCCAGTACAGGTGTACCGGGTGCTTGAAGCCCTGGGCGCGGCAATGCTCGACCAGGCTGTGCATCTGCCCCATGCCGGTGCCGGCGGCGATCAACACCAACGGGCCATCGGGCAGCTCGGCCAGGTGGGTATCGCCGAACGGCATCTCGATGCGTGCCAGGCCATCGCGGCGCAGCTGCTCGAGCAGTTGCACGGAGCTGGGTTCGCGGGCCAGGATGTGTAGCTCCAGGTCTCGGCCACTGTGCGGCGCCGAGGCCAGCGAAAACGCCGCCGGCTTGCCACCTTCGCGCTCGATCATCAGGTACTGCCCGGCGTGGTAGCGCACCGGCTTGCCAGCTGGCGCGCGCAGGCGCACACGCCAGACGTCGCCACCGACCTCGACGCACTCGCTCACACTGCACACCAGCTTGCGCACCGGCAGTTCGCCCAGCGCCAGCACACCATCCCAGAGCAACACACAATCCTCCAGCGGTTCGGCGATGCAGGTGAACAGCTCACCATGGTCACGTACCTGGCCGTCCTGGCGCACGCGCCCTTCGACCAGCAAGGCTGCGCAGACATGGCAATTGCCATTGCGACAGCTGTTGGGGCAGTCATAGCCCAGGCGCCGGGCGCCATCGAGGATCCGTTCCCCGGGTTGAAGCGTCAGCACTGCCCCGGACGGCTGCAACGTTACCTGCATCAATCTATTCCCAACTGATCCCACAACTCATCGATACGGCGGGTGACGGCCTCGTCCTTGACGATGGCCCGGCCCCATTCGCGTGTAGTCTCGCCTGGCCACTTGTGCGTGGCGTCCAGGCCCATCTTCGACCCTAGCCCCGACACTGGCGAAGCGAAATCCAGGTAGTCGATCGGCGTGTTGTCGATCATCACCGTATCACGCTTGGGGTCCATGCGCGTGGTGATGGCCCAGATCACGTCGTTCCAGTCGCGGGCGTTGATGTCGTCGTCGGTGACGATAACGAACTTGGTGTACATGAACTGTCGCAGGAACGACCACACCCCCAGCATCACACGCTTGGCGTGGCCCGGGTACTGCTTCTTCATGGTCACCACCGCCATGCGGTAGGAACACCCTTCGGGCGGCAGGTAGAAGTCGACGATCTCGGGGAACTGCTTCTGCAGGATCGGCACGAACACTTCGTTCAGTGCCACGCCGAGGATCGCCGGCTCATCCGGTGGCCGACCGGTGTAGGTGCTGTGGTAAATCGGCTTGTGCCGGTGGGTGATGCGCTCGACGGTGAACACCGGGAAGCTGTCCACCTCGTTGTAGTAGCCGGTATGGTCACCGTAGGGCCCTTCCGGGGCCGTCTCGCTCGGGTGAATGACGCCCTCGAGGATGATCTCGGCGGTGGCCGGCACCTGCAGGTCGCTGCCGCGGCACTTGACCAGCTCGGTGCGGTTGCCGCGCAGCAGGCCGGCGAAGGCATACTCGGAAAGCGTGTCGGGCACCGGGGTCACGGCCCCGAGGATGGTCGCAGGATCCGCGCCCAGGGCGACGGCGACCGGGAATGGCTGGCCGGGGTGCTTCTCGCACCACTCACGATAGTCCAGCGCGCCGCCCCGATGGCTGAGCCAGCGCATGATGACCTTGTTGCGGCCGATCAGCTGCTGGCGGTAGATACCGAGGTTCTGGCGCTCCTTGTTGGGGCCACGGGTGACGGTCAGGCCCCAGGTGATCAGCGGCGCCACGTCACCCGGCCAGCAATGCTGGATCGGCAGTTGGGTCAGATCGACGTCTTCGCCCTCGACCACCACCTCCTGGCATACCGCGTCCTTGACCACCTTCGGCGCCATCGACACGACCTTCTTGAAGATCGGCAGCTTCGACCAGGCATCCTTCAGCCCTTTCGGCGGCTCGGGCTCCTTGAGGAACGCCAGCAACTTGCCGATTTCGCGCAGCTCCTCGACCGATTCGGCACCCATGCCCATGGCCACCCGCTCCGGGGTGCCGAACAGGTTGCCCAGTACCGGAATGTCGAAGCCCGTGGGCTTTTCGAACAGCAACGCCGGCCCCTTGGCACGCAAGGTGCGGTCGCAGACCTCGGTCATTTCCAGGATGGGAGAGATCGGAACCTGGATGCGCTTGAGTTCGCCGCGCTGCTCCAGGCCACGGATGAAGTCGCGCAAATCGCGATACTGCATGCAAGAGCCTCGTGTTGGCCGTATCGGTCGGGGTTGCAGAGTGTAGCGCCGTTCGGCGCCCAATGGCCAAAAATGACTTGGGGCCGCTTCGCGCCCCATCGCGGGGCAAGCCCGCTCCTACAGGTTCGGTGGGATCCCTGTAGGAGCGGGCTTGCCCCGCGATGGGCTGCGAAGCAGCCCCAATCAATTCAGACCTGAAACGCTTACTTGCGCTTCATCGACAGGAAGAACTCGTCGTTGGTCTTGGTTTGCTTGAGCTTGTCGACCAGGAACTCGATGGCGGCGATTTCGTCCATCGGGTGCAGCAGCTTGCGCAGGATCCACATGCGCTGCAGTTCGTCGTCGGCGGTCAGCAGCTCTTCGCGGCGGGTACCGGAACGGTTGATGTTGATGGCCGGGAACACACGCTTCTCAGCGATGCGACGGTCCAGGGGCAGCTCCATGTTGCCGGTACCCTTGAACTCTTCGTAGATCACTTCGTCCATCTTCGAGCCGGTCTCGACCAGCGCGGTGGCGATGATGGTCAGCGAACCGCCTTCCTCGATGTTACGCGCGGCACCGAAGAAGCGCTTCGGCTTCTCCAGGGCGTGGGCGTCGACACCACCGGTCAGGACCTTGCCGGAGCTCGGGATCACGGTGTTGTAGGCACGGGCCAGACGAGTGATGGAGTCGAGCAGGATGACCACATCTTTCTTGTGCTCGACCAGGCGCTTGGCCTTCTCGATGACCATCTCGGCAACCTGCACGTGGCGGGTCGGCGGCTCGTCGAAGGTCGAGGCGACCACTTCGCCGCGCACGGTGCGCTGCATCTCGGTCACTTCTTCCGGGCGCTCGTCGATCAGCAGGACGATGAGGTGGCACTCGGGGTTGTTACGGGTGATGTTGGCGGCGATGTTCTGCAGCATGATCGTCTTGCCCGCTTTCGGCGGAGCGACGATCAGGCCACGCTGGCCCTTGCCGATCGGAGCGCACAGGTCGATGACGCGGCCGGTGAGGTCTTCGGTGGAGCCGTTGCCGGCCTCCATCTTCAGGCGGTCGTTGGGGAACAGCGGCGTCAGGTTCTCGAACAGGATCTTGTTCTTGGCGTTTTCCGGACGGTCGAAGTTGATGGTATCGACCTTCAGCAGAGCGAAGTAACGCTCCCCTTCCTTCGGTGGGCGGATCTTGCCGACGATGGTGTCGCCAGTGCGCAGGTTGAAACGGCGGATCTGGCTGGGCGAGACGTAGATGTCGTCGGGGCCGGCCAGGTAGGACGCATCAGCCGAACGCAGGAAACCGAAACCATCCTGGAGAATCTCCAGCACGCCGTCACCCGAGATCTCTTCGCCACTTTTCGCGTGCTTCTTCAACAGGGCGAAAATCACGTCCTGCTTGCGCGAACGGGCCATGTTTTCGATGCCCATCTGTTCGGCCATTTCCAGCAGATCGGTAATCGGCTTTTGCTTGAGTTCAGTCAGGTTCATAAGGGGAGTGACGTAATCATGTAAGAAGGGAGAATTAAGCTTCTGGCTTAATGAGGCCGCGCCGCTAGATGGCGACAGGATCGCGTACTGATTCGAATTGGGGATGCTTCGGCGACGGCGTGTAGAGGGCACTGGAAAAGCAGTGCGAGGCCGAATGTAACACTTGCTTTTTTCTGCGTCTAGTGCTCTGAAAAAGAAAAGCCCCGCATTCGCGGGGCTCTTTCACATCACAGGTGGGCGTCGAGGAACGCGGCCAGCTGCGACTTGGACAGGGCGCCGACCTTGGTGGCTTCGACGTTCCCGCCCTTGAACAGCATCAGCGTCGGGATACCACGCACGCCGTGCTTGGCTGGGGTTTCCTGGTTTTCGTCGATGTTCAGCTTGGCGATGGTCAGCTTGCCTTCGTACTCTTCGGCCAGAGCGTCCAGTACCGGAGCGATCATCTTGCATGGACCGCACCATTCAGCCCAGTAGTCGACCAGAACCGGGCCTTGAGCCTGCAGCACATCGGCTTCAAAGGTGGCGTCGGTGACGTATTTGATTTTGTCGCTCATGGAAATCTCCAAGGTCGTAAGCAGTAAAAACGTGGCCCCATGATAGCCGCACCCACGCCCTACAGGAAGTCACAGCCGATTGAGTGTAACTATAGTTGTGCAAGACACCGCGAATCGAAACTGTCACACAAGTGTCATAGCATCGAATGGCACATTGCCTTGCATCACGCCCCGGAGAGCCACGCGTTGGCGACAGCCATGGATCGTGGCACGATTGCCGGGTTAACGACCGAGAACACTCAGATCATGCCGCATACCACCGCGAAGAACCTGTCTCTGATCGCTGCCATCGACCTAGGCTCCAACAGCTTCCACATGGTCGTCGCCAAAGCCCACCACACCGAGATCCGCATTCTCGAACGGCTGGGGGAAAAGGTGCAGCTGGCAGCCGGCATCGACGACGCCCGCATGCTCAGCGAAGAGGCCATGGAACGGGGCCTGGAGTGCCTCAAACGCTTTGCCCAGCTGATCAACGGCATGCCCTCCGGTGCCGTGCGCATCGTCGGCACCAATGCCTTGCGCGAGGCGCGCAACCGCAACCAATTCATCCAGCGCGCCGAGGCCATTCTCGGCCATCCGGTCGAAGTCATCTCCGGCCGTGAAGAGGCGCGCCTGATCTACCTGGGCGTGTCGCACACCCTGGCCGACACCCCCGGCAAGCGCCTGGTCGCCGATATCGGCGGCGGCAGCACCGAGTTCATCATCGGCCAGCGTTTCGAACCGCTGCTGCGCGAAAGCCTGCAGATGGGCTGCGTCAGCTTCACCCAGCGCTATTTCCGCGACGGCAAGATCACCCCAGCGCGCTATGCCCAGGCCTACACCGCCGCGCGCCTGGAACTGATGAGCATCGAGAACGCCTTGCACCGCCTGACCTGGGACGAGGCCATCGGCTCGTCGGGGACCATCCGCGCCATCGGCGCCGCCATCAAGGCCTGTGGCTTGGGCAATGGCGAGGTCAACGCCGAGGGACTGGCCGCGGTCAAGCGCAAGCTGTTCAAGCTGGGGGAGGTCGACAAGATCGACTTCGACGGCGTCAAGCCGGACCGCCGCACCATCTTCCCTGCCGGCATGGCCATCCTCGAGGCGATCTTCGACGCTCTGGAACTGCAGCGCATGGATCACTGCGACGGCGCCCTGCGCGAAGGTGTGCTGTTCGACCTGCTCGGCCGTCACCACCACGAAGACGTGCGCGAGCGCACCCTGAACTCGCTGATGGAGCGCTACCACGTGGACCAGGGCCAGGCGGCACGAGTCGAGCGCAAGGCACTGCATGCCTTCGACCAGGTGGCCGAGGCGTGGGGGCTCACGGATGGAAACTGGCGCGACTTGCTGGGCTGGGCGGCGAAAGTCCATGAAATCGGCCTGGACATCGCCCATTACCACTACCACAAGCACGGCTCCTACCTGATCGAACACTCCGACCTGTCGGGCTTCTCCCGCGAGGACCAGCAGATGTTGGCGTTGCTGGTACGCGGGCATCGCCGCAACATCCCCAAGGACCGTTTCGCCGAGTTCGGAGATGAAGGCCGGCAGTTGATCCGCCTGTGCGTGCTGCTGCGCTTCGCCATCCTCTTCCATCACATCCGCGGCACCGCGCAAATGCCCAAAGTAGAGCTGCAGGCCGACGAAGACAGCCTGCACGTGGTATTCCCGGAAGGGTGGTTGGAACAGAACCAGCTGACCCAGGCCGACTTCGCCAACGAGGCGGAGTGGCTGGCCCGGGTCGGCTTCGTCCTCAGCGTACGTTGAGGACTGGGTTGCTCAGGCGCTCCAGCAAGGTCGCCTGGGCACTGCGCGGGTTCTGGTTGCCGGTCGGGCTGCTGCGCACGTAGCGCCCGTCGGGCTGCAGGGTCCAGGCGTGGGTGTTGTCGGTGAGGTAGCTTTCGAGCTCCTTCTTCACCCGCAGCAACAGCTTCTTGCCTTCTACCGGGAAGCAGGTCTCGACGCGCTTGTCGAGGTTGCGTTCCATCCAGTCGGCACTGGAAAGGTAGATCTGCTCCTCGCCGCCATTGAGGAAGTAGAACACCCGGGTGTGCTCCAGGAAGCGGCCGATGATCGAGCGCACCTGGATGTTGTGCGACACCCCTGGAATGCCTGGGCGCAGGCAGCACATGCCACGCACCACCAGGTCGATCTTCACGCCCGACTGGCTGGCCTTGTACAGGGCCTTGATCACCTTGGCGTCGGTCAGCGAGTTGAACTTGGCGATGATGTGCGCCGGCTTGCCGTCCAGGGCGAACTGGGTCTCGCGGGCGATCATGTCGAGCATGCCCTTCTTGAGGGTGAACGGCGCATGCAGCAGTTTCTTCATGCGCAGCGTCTTGCCCATGCCGATCAGCTGGCTGAACAGCTTGCCGACGTCCTCGGTGAGAGCGTCGTCGGAGGTCAACAGGCTGTAGTCGGTGTACAGACGGGCGTTGCCGGCGTGGTAGTTGCCGGTGCCCAGGTGCGCGTAGCGGACGATCTCGCCCTGCTCACGACGCAGGATCAGCATCATCTTGGCGTGGGTCTTGAAGCCGACCACACCGTAGATCACCACCGCGCCCGCGGCTTGCAGGCGGCTGGCCATCTGCAGGTTGGACTCTTCGTCGAAGCGCGCACGCAGCTCGATCACTGCGGTGACCTCCTTGCCGTTGCGCGCCGCGTCCACCAGGGCGTCGACGATCTCCGAGTTGGCCCCGGAGCGGTACAGGGTCTGGCGCACGGCGAGCACGTGCGGGTCTTTGGCGGCCTGGCGGAGCAGGTCGACCACCGGGGTGAACGACTCGAACGGGTGCATCAGCAGCACGTCCTGCTTGCCGATCACGCTGAAGATGTTGTCGGCGTTCTGCAGCAGTTTCGGGATCGCCGGGGTGAACGGCGTGTACTGCAGCTCCGGATGGCTATCCAGGCCGGTGATGCTGAACAGGCGCGTCAGGTTGACCGGGCCGTTGACCTGGTAGAGCTCGCTCTCGCTCAGGCTGAACTGCTTGAGCAGGTAGTCGGACAGGTGCTTGGGGCAGGTGTCGGCGACTTCCAGGCGTACGGCATCGCCGTAACGGCGCGAGAACAGCTCGCCGCGCAGGGCGCGGGCAAGATCGTCGACTTCCTCGGAATCCAGCGCCAGGTCGGCGTTGCGGGTCAGGCGGAACTGGTAACAGCCCTTGACCTTCATGCCCTGGAACAGATCGTCGGCGTGGGCGTGGATCATCGACGACAGGAACACGTAGTTGTCACCGGCACCACCGACCTCTTCCGGCACCCGGATCACCCTCGGCAGCAGGCGCGGTGCGGGGATGATCGCCAGGCCCGAGTCGCGGCCGAAGGCATCAACGCCCTCCAGTTCGACGATGAAGTTCAGGCTCTTGTTCACCAGCAGCGGGAACGGGTGGGTCGGGTCGAGGCCGATCGGGGTGATGATCGGCGCGATCTCGTCACGGAAGTAACGGCGCACCCAGGTCTTGAGCTTGGGCGTCCAATAGCGACGACGGATGAAGCGGATGGCGTGCTTCTCCAGCTCCGGCAGCAACACGTCGTTGAGGATCGCGTACTGGCGCTCCACCTCGATGTGCACCAGCTCGCTGATGCGCGCCAGCGCCTGGTGCGGCTGCAAGCCATCGGCGCCGGCCTGCTCGCGGGCGAAATTGATCTGCTTCTTGAGGCCGGCGACGCGGATCTCGAAGAACTCGTCGAGGTTGCTGGAGAAGATCAGCAGGAACTTCAAGCGTTCCAGCAACGGATAGGATTCGTCCAGCGCCTGCTCGAGCACGCGAATATTGAACTGCAGCTGCGAAAGCTCGCGATGAATGTACAGGCTGCTGTCGTCCAGGCTCGGCACGGCGATGGCCGGCGCGGGTGCAGGGGCCGGCGTCTCGGCCACCGGCTCGGGCTCCGGCTGCGGGGCTGGCGGCAGATCTGGCGGCGTCTGCACCATCTCTTCTGGAATCGCCTGGGCTTCCTTGATCGCGACAGGGGTTAGCACTTCATTATTCATCTGACGTTCCTGGAGGGCGGATACGCTCTCTGTACAATTTAGCGGCACGATAAGCGGCCATTATGACGACTGTGTTACACCCCGTGGCAAGCCTGCGTCTTATAGCCGCTGCTAGTGTCCTGACTGACAATGTTCACGTCGAGACACATTTGGACACTTTCATGAATGCGCGCGAAGGGGTAGGCTGCGCGTTCATTTCGCCAGCATCTTTCAAAATGCTTCAACAATTCCTGCAGGATTTCGGCTACTTCGCCCTTTTTCTAGGCACCTTTTTCGAAGGCGAGACCATCCTGGTGCTTGCAGGCTTCCTCGCGTTCCGCGGCTACATGGACATCAAGCTGGTGTGCCTGGTGGCCTTCCTCGGCAGTTACGCGGGCGATCAGTTGTGGTATTTCATGGGCCGCCGCCATGGGCGCCGAATCCTTGCCCGCAAGCCGCGCTGGCAGGCCATGGGCGACAGGGCCCTGGACCATATCCGTCGCCACCCCGATATCTGGGTGCTGAGCTTCCGCTTCGTCTACGGCTTGCGCACGGTGATGCCGGTGGCCATCGGCCTGTCGGGCTATCCGCCGCGCCGCTACCTGCTGCTCAACGGCATCGGTGCGGCGATCTGGGCGCTGGCCCTGGGCGCCGCCGCGTATCACTTCGGCGCCATTCTCGAAGGCCTGCTGGGCAATGTGAAGCGCTATGAGCTATGGGTACTGGGTGGCCTGCTGGTATTGGGCGGCCTGCTCTGGCTGCGCCGGCGCTTCCGCACCCTGCGCGCCGAGCGCAAGGCGGCGGCCCAGGATCAACCGGCCGACAAGTGAACACCCGGGCCTGACCGCGATCCAACCTTGTAGCGCCTCGACACAGGAGTAACGAGCATGACTAAAAAAGTAGCGGTGATTCTTTCGGGCTGCGGCGTGTACGACGGCGCGGAAATCCAGGAAAGCGTGATCACCCTCTTGCGCCTCGACCAGCGAGGTGCCCAGGTGCAGTGCTTTGCACCCAACATCGCCCAACTGCATGTGATCGACCACCTGAGCGGCGAAGAGATGCCCGAATCGCGCAACGTGCTGGTCGAGTCGGCCCGTATCGCCCGTGGCGAGGTCAAGGATATCCGCGACGCCAAGGTCGAGGACTTCGACGCGCTGATCGTGCCCGGGGGCTTTGGCGCGGCCAAGAACCTGTCCAACTTTGCCGTCGAAGGCGCCAACTGCAGCGTGCAACCCGATGTGCTGGCCCTGGCCGAAGCCTTCGCCGGCGCCTGCAAGCCGGTGGGGCTTATCTGCATCTCGCCAGCGCTGGCGGCGAAGATCTATGGCCCTGGCGTGGTGTGCACCATCGGCACCGATGCCGACACCGCCGCTGCGGTGGTGAAGATGGGCGGCACCCATGAAGACTGCGACGTGCATGACATCGTCGAGGATACCCAGCGCAAGCTGGTGACTACCCCGGCCTACATGGAAGCCAAGTCGATCAGCGAAGCCGCCAGCGGCATCTACAAGCTGGTGGACCGGGTACTCGAACTGACCCACGAAGGCCAGTAACCAGCGCCAGGGCCTGGCCTACAGGCCCCTTCAACCTTTCGCCAATCGCGTCAGGATTCGATCCAGCGCGTTGGCGAACGCCTGCTTCTCGCGCTCGCCGTAGGGCGCTTGCCCTCCCCCCACCTGCCCCTGTTCGCGCAACTCGGTGAACAGGTTGCGCACCGCCAGCCGCTCGCCCATGTTGCGTTCGTCGAACTCGCGTCCGCGTGGGTCCAGGGCGGCCACGCCCTTCTTGATCAGCCGGTCGGCCAGGGGCACATCGCTGCAGATCACCAGTTCACCGGGCATTGCGTGCTCGACCAGGTAGTCGTCGGCCGCGTCCATGCCGCTGGGCACCACGATCAGGCGCACGATGGCGAAGGCCGGCTTGGCCACTGCCTGACCGGCGACCATGATCACCTCCAGCTTGCGCTTGAGGGCGAATTTGACGATGAGGTCCTTGGCCTGCTTGGGGCAGGCGTCGGCGTCGATCCAGATGCGCATGGAACCATTCTCTCTTTGTTGTCTGCGCCGGCCTCTTCGCGGGTAAACCCGCTCCTACAACAAACGCTGATCTATTTATCAGGAATCACCTACCCCTGTAGGAGCGGGTTTACCCGCGAAGAGGCCGGCAGCCAAATTACCTAAACCGCAGCCCGCCGCTTCTCGGCCAGGCGACTACGCCCATACAACACCACGATGGCCAGCAACGCCACCGCCTGCGCCCCGAGCGAATAGGCATCGGCATGAATCCCCAGCCAGTCGAACTCGAAGAACGCCACCGGCCGCGTGCCCAGCACCCCGGCCTCCTGCAGCGCCTTCACGCCATGCCCGGCGAACACCACCGACAACGCGCACAACAACGCGGCATTGATGCTGAAGAACAGCGACAGCGGCAGCTTCGCCGAGCCCCGCAGAATCACCCAGGCCAGGCCCACCAGCAGCACCAGCGCGGTGGCGCCACCGGCCAGCACGGCCTGATGCCCGGCAGGGCCTGCCTGCAGCCACAGGGTCTCGTAGAACAGGATCACCTCGAACAGTTCGCGGTAGACCGAGAAGAACGCCAGCATGGCAAAGCCAAAACGCCCGCCGCCACTGACCAGGCTGCTCTTGATGTAGTCCTGCCAGGCGGCGGCGTGGCGGCGGTCGTGCATCCACACCCCCAGCCACAACACCATCACCGCGGCGAACAACGCCGTGCAGCCTTCGAGCAATTCGCGCTGGGCCCCGCCCACGTCGATCACATAGGCCGCCAGCGCCCAGGTCGCGAAGCCCGCGACCAGCGCCAGGGCCCAGCCGATGTTGACGCTGCGTACCGCCGATTGCTGCCCGGTGTTACGCAGGAAAGCGAGGATCGCAGCCAGTACCAGAATCGCCTCCAGGCCTTCGCGCAGCAGGATCAGCAGGCCCGAAATGTAGCTCAACGACCAGCTCAGGCCATCGCTGCCGAGCAGCTTGGCGGCGCCATCCAGCTTTGCCTTGGCCTCGGCCAGGCGCTGCTCGGCTTGCGCCACCGGCAGGCCATCCTGCAGCGATTGACGATAGGCCATCAGGGCCTTCTCGGTGTCTTTGCGAGCCTGGGTGTCGATGTTGTCCAGAGAGCTTTCGACCAGCTCGAAGCCTTCGAGATAGGCGGCCACCGACAGGTCATAGGCCTGGTCGTGATCCCCTTCACGGTAGGCCGCAAGGCTCTTGTCCAGGGTGGTGGCGGTGTAGTCGAGCAACTGCGCCGGCCCACGCTTGACCTGCGGCGGTTGGGCACGCTGGGCACGGAAGGCCTCGACAGCGGTCGCGCCTTCGCTGGCGCTCACTTCGGCGGGAGTCTGGCGGGCCAGGTCGGCCAGGTTCCAGGTCTTGTCGTCCTTGGCCGCTTCCGGCTTGGCGGTGAAGCTCGCGACATAGGCCGCCACGTCCCAGCGCTGGCGTTCGTCCAACTGGTCTGCGAACGACGGCATTTCGGTCCCTTCGATGCCCAGGCCGAGGGTGTTGTAGAGGTCGAACAGGCTCAACTGGTCGAGGCGCGCGACATCGCGCAGGTTCGCCGGCGCGGGCTCCAAGCCGACGCCGGCCGGGCCGTCGCCGGCACCGCTGTCGCCATGGCAGATGGCGCAGTTCTGCGCGTACAGCGAAGCGCCACGCGTCGGGTCCGGGGTGATCACCGGCGCCTGACTGACCTCATAGGCCACGGCCAGGCGCGCGCCCAGTTGGCGAGCCTGCTTGGCTACCGCCGCGCCGTCCTGACGCTGGTCGATGGCCTGGCGCAGTGCTGCAACGCCCTGGCTCAGGGCACTCTGCTCGGGATGCGCGGGCAGGCCCTTGACCAGCTCGGCCAGCACCGCGCTGAACTCCTGTTGTTCGCGGTATTCGCCATCGTCGATGACCTTGCCGCCCTGCACGGTCGGTGGATAGTCGGCGCCGATGTAATCGAGCAGGTGCAGGGCCTTGGTGGCCTCGGCGGGGGCTTCGGCCTGCGCCAAAGTACTGCACAGCGCCAGCAACAAGGCGGGGAGCCAGGCGAGCAGACGGGAATGGGAGTTCATGGCCAATCTCGAAGGAAATGCGAAAGAGAACATTGTTCACTCACACTCCTTTTCCCTCAAGCGTTGCGGGGCGATTTCATGAAAAATCCTGAAACGAATAAGCAATAGACCGAGGGCTGCGGGTGGCGCTCGGTTTCCGCGCCACCATGGGTGCCTGGCAGGCCCTCACGCCTCGACGTTCATCCCCCGCGCCATATCATCGACCAGCGCCTTGGCCAGTTCGCTGAGAATCCGCGCGGCACAGCCGGCCACGCGGTCGCTTTCCATTTCCGCCTCTGTGGTCAGGTGGCGGATGCAACCGAGCAATACCGACAGCTGCGAGAACGCGTGGTCGAACGGTACATCGGGCTGCATTCGGAACAGGTCGAACGTTTCCTTGCCAGCGGTGCCGGCATGCTTGGGCGACGTCATGGGGTCACGTCCTGCTTGCGCAGCGAGGCGCAGTGCTGGGTCACGGCGTCGAGCACCGAGCACATCACGCGGATGGCCATGCACAAGGCATCGTGGCGCAGGCCGGGGGGCGTTTCGCGGAGGATCTCGGCAGTCTGGGTCAGCGTCAGGAGCAGGGCATCCTGGAGCACCGGGCCATCGGCGATGGCGTCTGGGGAAGCGAGGGAGACCGTTGGGGCGTCGGTCAGGAGAAGGTCTGGTGGGTCGGGGACGATCTTTTTCATGGAAGGGCTCCTGTACTTCGGTGGGCCGCCATCCTCCTCGTCTCACGGAATTGGGTGGCAGTCGTACACGGGGTGAGACCCGGGTGTACAGGAACCCGGCCAGACCGAAGCCTGCCCGCGCACGACCGCCATTACGCGATGCTCACTGTACACACGGGTGTCTCACGCCCGATCGCCTTGTTAGGCGACCCGACGACAGTAGTCCCGCGTAACCGGCCTGGATAGCCAGCGGCATTCGACGCGAGCTGTAGGATAATTCGACTGATAGCCGCAGCTGAAGCATTTGGTTTCAGGTTCGGAAATGTCTTACGGCTTCAGTGCCTATTCGTGAGTGAACGGCACGGCGCGGGATCGGGGGAGGCCACCGGGTGCATGTCTCGAGTCATGTGGTGTCGCGCAGATCGAGCGCCGCGCGGGCGGCGCTCGATATCCGCGCCCATACAAACCTAACGGCGAACGCCCTTCAATATCCGCCCCCCTGCAAACCTAACGGCGAACACCCCTCGATCCCCCGCACAACCCAAGGCAGACCTACTGCTTGCCCGCATCCCTCCAACCACCCCCCAGCGCCAGGAACACACCAATCTGCCCCATCGCCACTTGGCTATTGGCCGCCGCAAGCTGCGCACGCATATCGGTATACGACCGGGTCGCCTGCAGATCGGCCAGGAACGACTCACGCCCAGCCTGGAAATACTGATGAGTCTGCTCGGCCGCTTGCTTGGCCGACTGCTCGGCCTCGGCCAGGGCATCGCGGCGGTCCAGCAGGGCGCTGTACTGCGCCAGGCGCGTCTGGGTCTCGCGGATGGCGTTCAGCACCACACCGTCGAAGTGGGCCAGGGCGGCCTGGGTCGAGGCTTCGGCCATGCGGATGCGCGCCCGGGTGCCATTGGTGGGAATGCTCCAGCTGATCTGCGGGCCGATACCCCAACGGTTGGTCGACGGGTCACCCAGGTCTTCGAGGATACCGATGGTGCCCACCTGGGCGCCGATGCTGATGTCCGGGTACAGCGCGCCCGTCGCCACACCGATGTTGGCCGTGGCTGCCGCCAGCTGGCGTTCGGCCTGGCGAACGTCGGGGCGGCGCTTGAGCAGCGCGGCGCCATCGCCAATCGGCACCAACTGCGCCAGGTGCGGCAACTCGGCGCAGTCGGCGGTGCCCGCCGGCAACTGATCGACCGGCTTGGCCAGCAGCGCGGCCAGGGTGTACATCCCGGCCTCGCGCTCGGCCTTGAAGCGCGGCAGCTCGGCACGCAGCGACTTGAACTGGGTCTGCGAACGGGTGACCTGGGTCTCGTCACCACGCCCGGCATCACGCAAGCGTTGGGTCAGTTGCACGCTTTGCTCCTGCAAGTCGAGCGACTCGCGGGCGATATGGTATTCCTCGTTGGCGGAG
Source organism: Pseudomonas sp. S31 (assembly GCF_016648105.1). Lineage (GTDB taxonomy): Bacteria > Pseudomonadota > Gammaproteobacteria > Pseudomonadales > Pseudomonadaceae > Aquipseudomonas. The sequence continues at coordinate 161,389 of NZ_JACVVE010000007.1, forward strand.
CACACCTGGGTGTAGGCTTTCACCACATCAGCCACCAACGTGATGCGTGCCGTGTCGGCAGCGGCTTGTACGGCATCGGCATTGGCCTTGGCGGCCTCGGTGCCACGCTTGAGGGTGCCCCAGAGATCGAATTGATACGAGGCGCTGATGATCGCCTCGCCGATGTTGGCCACCGGCACTTTCTCGGTCAGCAGGAACGCTTGCCCAGACTCCTGCAGGCGCTGGGCGCCGGCCTTGACCCCAGCGTTGAAGCCGCCCTGCGACTCGGCCACTTCGACCTGGGCACGAGCCCTGGCGATGTTGGCCGCCGCCACGCGCAACTCGGTGTTGGCGCTCAGGGCCTGACGCACCAGCTCGTTGAGGCGCGGGTCCTGGTACAGCTGCCACCAGTCCTCCGGCACCGGCGCCGACACCACGCTGTCGGCATCCTGGCGCAGCGGGCCGTTGAGGTCGCTGCGTTGCACCGCCGCGTCCTTGGGCACCTCGTAGTCGGGGCCGACCATCATGCATGCCCCCAACGACAGGCACAGGCCCGCCAGGATCAGCTGTTTCATGGGCGCTGCCCCTCGATGATCGAGACCGTGGCGGTGCGCCCGGCGATCATGCGGAAGTCTTGCGGCACTTCGTCGAAGGCGATGCGCACCGGAATGCGCTGGGCCAGGCGCACCCAGCTGAATGCCGGGTTGACGTTGGGCAGCAGGTTGGCGCCGCTGACCCGGTCGCGGTCCTCGATACCGGCGGCAAAGCTCTGCACGTGGCCACGCAGGCGGGTGTTGTCGCCCATCACGCGGATGTCCACGGCGTCGCCGATGTGGATGCCGCCGAGCTTGGTTTCCTCGAAGTAGCCATCGACGTGGTACGAAGCGCTGTCGACCACCGACAGCACTGGCCGGCCGGCGGTGACGAACTCGTGATTGCGCGGTGCGCGGTCGTTCAGGTAGCCATCCACCGGGCTGCGGATCACCGAGCGGTCGAGGTTGAGTTGGGCGGCATCGACCGCCACTTGCGCCTCGTTGGCCGCCGAGCGGGCGCGGGCCTCGCGCGACTGGCTCTCTTCGAGCTGCTCGGCCGCCACCAGGTTGCCCAGTTTGCGGTTACGCTGCGCCTCGCGCGAGGCCTGGGCCAGGGTTTCCTGGCGCTCTGCCAGGGTCGCCTTGGCCTGGCGCAGGGCCAGGGAGAAGCGGTCCTGGTCGATGGTGAACAGCACGTCGCCGCGCTTGACCACCTGGTTGTCGCGCACCTCGACCTTCTGGATCAGGCCGGAGACGTCCGGGGCGATCTGGATCACATCGGCGCGGATATGGCCGTCGCGGGTCCAGGGGGCGAACAGGTAGTACACCACCATCTGCCACACGAGCACGGCGGCGAAGCTCACTACCAGCAAGGTCAGGACCACGCGGCCCAAGGTCAACAAAGGTTTTTTCATGGCAGCATCAGGTTTCGGCAAAAGTGGTCGACCGCGCCCAGCATCACGGCGTAGAGGGCAACGTTGAACAACGCCCGGTGCCAGACCAGGCGGTAGAAGTGCAGGCGCACGAGCACGGCGTGCACGCCCAGGAACAGCAGGTAGGTGAACACCATCATCACCAGCAGCGTGGGCAGGAACACCCCGCTGATATCCAGATCACCAATCACAGTGGCGCTCCATCGATGCCGTGGGGCAGTTGCGGTTGTTCGCTTGGCTCGAGCATCACCTCGACCCCCGGCAGCAAGGCCAGGCGCAGGCCGCTCAAGGCATGCAGCAGGTGCAGGCGGGCGTCGCCGCGCTCGTGGCCCTGGTCCAGCGCCAGGCCCTGGCGTGCCCGCTCCATGCTGCGCAGCAGTTCGGCTGGCGCGTGCAAGCGCTGGTTGGCGCGCAGGCACGCGGCGAAATGCGTGCCGACCTCGGCGATGACCGCCTCCAGCCGCTCGCGGGCCTGCTGGCCGACACGCGGCATGTACGCCTGCAGGTCGAGCAGGTTGAGGCCCACGCGCAGGTCGCGCAGCGCCACGCCGCTGTCCTGGCCGGTCTGCGACAGCCGCGGCAAGTGCTGCATCAGGCGGTCGAGCATCTGCACGCCGAGCTGGCGGTGCTCGGCGAGGTTCGCCGGGTGGGTGATCTCGACGATGTCGCGCCAGGCGAAGCGGGTCATGCGCTTGGCCGCCAGCTCCACGCCGAACGGGCGCAGCAGCAAGGTCCAGATGAAGGCGAACAGCAAGCCCACGGGGCCGGCCAGGTTGGCGTTGATGAAGGTCAGGAAGTCGGCGTCGTAGGCGCCCTGGATGCTGATGAAGGTGGCCGTGTTGACGATGGTCAACAAGGTGCCGAGGTAGAAACGCGGCTGCACGGTCAGGGTGCCGACGCAGATGAACGGCACGGCGAAGGCCAGCACCAGCATCGGGAAGTCGTGCAGGTTGGGCAGCACCAGGAACAGGTAGACGCTGGAGAAGATCACCGACATCAGCGTCCAGAAGAAGAAGCGGTAGATCTGCGGCGCCGGGTCGTCCATCGCGGCGAAGAAGCTGCAGGCCACGGCGGCGAGAATCACCGCGCTGCCGCCATCGTTCCAGCCGAGCAGGATCCACAGGCCGCTGGCGACAATGATCGCGGTGACCGTGGAGAACACCGAGTACAGCATCAGGCCGCGGTCGAAGAACGCAGTCAGCCGCCCCAGGCGCCAGTGCCGGTAGGCGGCGCGCCAAGGCGTGGCGTCGTCCAGCCGCAGGGCGTGCTGGAGGGCGCAGCAGTCCTGCCACAGGTCGACCCATTCGGTGAGGCGGTAGAGGGCATTGGACAACAGCAGTTCGGCACGCTGGTCGAGGGCCGCGGCACTGGGCTGCAGGCGGTCGATCTGCTCGTGCACGGCGGTCCAGCGCGCCAGCGAGGCATCCTTGGCGGTGCCCTCGAGCCACTGCCGCGCTGCGTCCAGCACCGGCTGCAACTGGGCGAACTGGGCCGGGGCACGGCCTTCGAGGGCCACCAGAGCGTCGTCCAGGGCATCGATCACCGGCAGCAGGTGGATCATCCGCCCACGCAGCTCGCGGGCATTCTTCACGGTGTGGGGGCCCGCGCCTTCATGGCCGAGCTGGCCGATCATCATTTCCAGGGTGTTGAAGGTGGCCACCATCGAGGCGCGCATGCCACCCACCTTGTCGGCGGCGACGTCACGGGCCAGGTAGGTGTCGCTGTAGCGGATCGCCTCAGCGAACCAGTTGCCGGTCGAGCCGACCACCACCGGTGCCAGCCGGCGCGGCCAGAAGATCGCCCCGACCACGGCGGCGCAGACGATGCCCAGGCAGATCTCCTGGGCCCGCGAAGTGGCCACGTCGAACACCGCCGTGGGGTTGTCGACCACCGCCAGGGCGATCATCGGCAGGGTATAGCCGGCCAGCATCAGCACGTAGTTGTTGGCCGTGCGCAGGTTCAGCGAGAGGAACAGCAAGGTGCCGGTCCAGAGCGCGATGGCCACCGACAGCAGCAAAGGCGACTGCACCAGCGGTGGCACCAGGAAGATCGCCCCGCCCGCACCCAGCAGCGTGCCCAGGGCGCGGTACAAGGCCTTGGAACTGGTCGGCCCGACGAAGGGGCTGGAGACGATGTACACCGTGGCCATCGCCCAGTAGGGACGCGGCAGCTGCATGAGCAGAGCGATGTACAGAGCGATCATCGATGCCGCGAAGGTGCGCACGCCGTAGAACCAGTCCCGGGCGGGCGGGACCGAACTGAAGAAGCCCTTCATTGCGCCCCACCTGCATTGCCCAGGCCGGCAGCCTCGAAGGCGCGCAGCACGCGCAGGGCGGCTTGCAGGTCCGCTTCGCTGATGCCTTGCAGCACCTCATGGCGCACACGCACCAGCTCGGCCTCGATGGCCTCGGCCAGGGCGCGGCCTTCGGCAGTGAGGCTCAGGGCCTTGGCACGGCGGTCCAGCGGATCTTCGCTGCGGCAGACCAGGCCAGCCTTGCACAGCTGGTCGAGCAGGCGCACCAGCGACGGGCTCTCCAGGCCGGCGGCCTGGGCCACGGCCACCTGGTGCACGCCATCGCCCAGGCGCACGATCATCAGCAACGGCGCGGCGCAGGCCTCGGAAATACCGTAGCTGGTCAATGCCGCGTGGCAGATGCGCCGCCAGTGCCGAGCGGCAACGATCATGCCGCTGCTGACCTGGAGGCGCAGGGAATCAAGGGACATGTAGAGAACCAAGGATATTCATAGTTTGCTAACTATCAATATACGCCTGGCCCTCCCCCTGTCGTCAACAGGGGGCGACGGGCTGCCTGGATGAATTGTTGTTCATGTTCCGATTCGAGGCTGCACCTGATCCTCGAGCTTCATCGCCAACGCCAACGAACTTCCCAACTGCACCGCGCGGTCACGCCACCCGAGGTAGCGCACGCCGTCGCGGCTGCTGAAATGCACGGCCAGCTCCTCCGCCGCCTGCATCACCCCGGTCGCCGCCGCCAGCTCCAGCCAGTACAACGCCGCCTTGGTGTCCTGCGGCACATACAGCCCGTGCAACAAGCGATAACCGACTTCGAAACGACAGCGCGGATCACCCAAGTCCGCTCCCCGCTGGAACCATTCGTACGCCCGCTGCGGGTCGACCTGCCAGCCTTGGTCGGCATCGCAGACTTCTTCCTCGTACAAGTCGCCCAGTGCCGCTGCTGCCGCCGCCATGCCGAGGGTGAACGCCTGCCGGTAGCACTCGGCCGCCTGCTCGTAGGACGGCTCCACGCCCTTGCCGAAGTACAGCTGCTGGCCCAGGTTGAACCAGGCCGCAGCGTCGCCCTGCAACGCCGCCATGCGCAACAGGTGCCGGGCCAGCACGGTATCGGCCCGCCAGTATTTGCCGTTGAGCCAGATCCAGCCCAGGTCGTTCAGCGCGCTGACGCTGCCGGCCAGTGCCTGGCGCCGCAGGTCGGCATACACCACTTGCACGTCGGGCGCCTCGTCCAGGCGGCTGATCAACAACGCCCGCTGGCTGGGCATGCCAACGCCCGCGAACTGCCGCGCGCGCCTGCCGGCGGGCAGCGCAGCAGCAACGATACGCTCGGGCAACAGCCGGGCGAGCATCGGGTGGATATTGCTGACAGCTGACATGTTCATCCTCATTGAACGACCCACGACCTCGAGCGCGGCTGCATGAGGCGTGATTCTGCGCGACGCCACGACAAAACCTGTCGCGAACGAACCGGCATGAGGCAACCAATTGCACGTTCGTTGATCAGAGCAGGTTGTGGCAAATTGCCATGAGCCCGGACAATTGCCGCAAACCGTTGCCGCAAGCCTAGACAAGGACGTTACCTTTTGCCGTTCGCTACCACCCGCGCCACCCTCAGCCGACAATGGGCGCTGCTGCGCCAGTTGCCCAGCCGCCCCCCTGGTATCACCAGTGCCGAACTGGTGTGGCGCCTGCGTGATGTGGGTTTCACCGTGAGCAAGCGCACCGTCGAGCGCGACCTCAACGAGCTGTCGCTGATCTTCCCGCTCGAGCGTAACGACAAGAGCATTCCATTCGGCTGGCACTGGTCGGCCAGTGCCGCCAGCGACCTGCGCGGTAACTTCGATCTGCAGGGCTACTTGCGCGCCGACGCCCTGCAAGGCGCTGCGGAGCATGGTATCGCGTTGCAGGCGTGGGTCAGCGACCGGCTGGCCCGGCAGTTGCGCGAGGCGCCGTTGAGCGTGGACATGCAGCTGACTGCGCTGGCGCGCGGGCACCGGCTGTCGGCCACGGTGGATGCCGAGTGGCCCGTGCGTTGGTGGGCCTTGAGCCAGGGGGACGAGGTGGTGGTCGAGTTGCCGGAGGGGGTACGCGAGGAGATTGCCAGGACCCTGGAGAGTGCGGTAGCACAGTATAGAAATTAGTTGCCTGCACCGGCCCCCGGGGGGGGGGGGGCGCGGGGGGGGGGGGGGGGGGGGGGGGGGGG
>NZ_JACVVE010000080.1 GCF_016648105.1 Pseudomonas sp. S31
GCGAGTCAGAGCTGCGGTCAGAGTGGTCTTACCGTGGTCAACGTGGCCGATAGTGCCGACGTTAACGTGGGGAAGGGAACGATCAAACTTTTCCTTAGCCATCGATACAATCCTCCGCAGAAGAAATAGTCTTGCGCTGATAAAACAAAGGCAGATATTTTCATATCTGCCTTGTTTATATGGAGCTCTTGAGCGGACTTGAACCGCTGACCTCACCCTTACCAAGGGTGTGCTCTACCAACTGAGCTACAAGAGCGAAACACTTTGCGCAAAATCCGGCAAACTTGGAGCGGGTAGCGGGAATCGAACCCGCATCATCAGCTTGGAAGGCTGAGGTTCTACCACTAAACTATACCCGCGGAGCTTGCGGCTCTCGCTAAAACTGGTGGAGGGAGAAGGATTCGAACCTTCGAAGCTCTCGCAACGGATTTACAGTCCGTCCCCTTTGACCGCTCGGGAATCCCTCCAGATGTGGCCGGCATTCTATTTGTCTGCCGCCCTAGTGTCAAGCATTTTTTCAAATTTTTTCAATCAAATCTGAAACTTAGCTGCTTTGACACCGCTTCCAGCTCTACCACCTCGGTGGTGTTCCCTGTGAAGCGGGCGCCATTCTATCAAGCTATTCGCCAGTTGCAATACCCTCGCACAAAATAATTTTGTGTTTTAAGTCTTTGAAATCGTTGGAAAGACTCGCGAGGACCGATGCGTCCAACAAACGCTCGCTTTCTGCGCCGATCTTGAGCCAGCGGCCATCGGCACCCGGTAGCTGGCCAGCCAGCGGAATGGCCTCGATATCGAGACTGAGCAGACGCTGGCGAAGCGCATCCAATTGCTCCTTCCCTGCCAGGCCACCCACTACCAGGCACTCATCGCGCCGGCGAGCCGGTGTCGATGCACCGGTTTCGCGCAGCAGACGAATCTCTTGCTGACTCCCCTTGTAAAGCGACAAGGGGGCGACTTCCTTGACCTTCAGCGGGGCTTCCTGTTGGTGCCAGACGTAATAGACGACGTTGAGCACCAGCAACAATAGAAACAACCAACGCATAGGCACCTCAATCCAAAGGACAGGCCATTGCCAGGCCAACGAATACCAGGTCGGGAACGACACGCGCCTGAGGTACGGCTTCACGCACAAGCGGCGCATCACCGCCGGTGAGGAATACAGTGAAGGCATCCCCCCAATGCGCGTGCGCCTGCGCGAGCTGCGTGCGGGCAAAGCCCTGGAGCATTAGGACGCAGCCCCGCTCGACCGCTTCGACAGTGGAACGCCCGGGCTCCAGACTGGCCAGCGCACGCTCAGCGGAAGCATCGTCATAGCGAATCCGCCGCGTGTGGGTACGCAACTGGCTGCGCATCAGCGGCATGCCTGGGCAGATGTACCCGCCCAGGTGCTCGCCGTCGGCACTGACAAAGTCTGCCTTGGCGGCAGTCCCCAAGTCGATGATCAGGCAGGCTCCCTTGGCCAGGTGATAGGCACCCAGCACCGCGAGCCAGCGATCCATGCCAAGGCGCTCATAATCCTCATAACCATTGCGAACACCGGCCATTCTCGCCGCGGGCTGGGCAACCTGCGCTTCGACACCGAATACCTGGGCAATCAAGGCGCACAGCACGGCAGTTTCATCTTCACTGCGTACACTGACGAGGCGGCAGCCGGTCAAGCGGACGGTCGCCAGGCCAGTCACTGCATCCAACAGCGCCTGGTCGGAGTCGACGATGCCGCCACCGACCATCGTGGCTTCTGCGGCGTGAATGACCCGCCACTTGATGAAGCTATTACCGCAATCGAGCTCAAGAATCATCACGCAACCTCAAACTGAGCTCACCGCCACTGAAGCTCTTTTCCACTCCATCGACCTCGAGGCGTATCGCCCCCTGCCCATCCACCCCGAGCGCGATGCCGTCGATGGTGGTAGCGCCCGCAATCAGCGAGACCTTTCGCCCCTGCCACAGGTGCGCACGCTCCCATTCTTCCTGGAAGGCAGCAAAACCATAGCGGCGGTGGCGCGCCATTTCTCGCTGCAGCTGTTGGCTGAGCACCGCGACCAAGCGATTGCGGTCGACCACCTGGCCGACTTCGCGGCGCATGGACGTCCATTGCTGATCGACCAAGTCGTTCACCTGCATGTTCACATTGATGCCGATGCCAAGCACCACATGGCAGACATCGGCAGGATCACCGACCAATTCTAGCAATATGCCGGTGATCTTCCGCCCATCGACCAGCACATCATTGGGCCACTTCAGGCCTGCCTTCTCGAGACCAAAAGCCTGCAGGGTGCGCATGACGGCGAGCCCCACTACCAGGCTCAGGCCTTCGAGCTGACGCATGCCACCATCGACCCGAAGGACCAGGCTGTAATAGAGGTTCTCGGCGAACGGGCTGACCCACTGGCGCCCACGGCGACCACGACCGGCACTCTGACGCTCGGCCAGCACCACGAATGGCGCTGCCTGGCCATCGGTTGCAAGACGCAAACCCTCGGCATTGGTGGAGTCGATGGTGTCGTGGATAAATACAGGCCAGCGCTCGCCCTCGGCGAACCCTGCGATAGCCTGCTCATCGAGGAGCACCAGCGGCGCCGCCAGCTGATAACCGCGCCCCCGCACTTTATGGATGGTCAGGTTGAGCTCGCTCTCCAGGTGCTGCAGCTGTTTCCAAACGGCGCTGCGGCTCACACCCAGGGCAGCGCCCAAGGCTTCCCCGGAGTGGAAGCGGCCATCCTTCAGGAGATTCAACAACTTCAGCATGCCAGTCTCGACTTGGAATAAGGCTGGCATGATACCTGTAGCCGCAGCCTCGTGTCGCCAAAAGGGTGCTGGCGAAGCACTCGAACCAGGGCGATCAGCGCACAAAGACAAAACCCCTACCTGCTCGCGCAGATAGGGGTTTTGCGAAAT
>NZ_JACVVE010000081.1 GCF_016648105.1 Pseudomonas sp. S31
GATTTGCAGGGGGCGGATATCGAGCGTCGTACGCCGGAGGGTTTGCATGGGCGCGGATATCGAGCGCCACCACAGATGCCCCGGCGTACGGCACTCGATATCCGCCCCCCGCAAATCCCTCGACCTACGCCCACCACCCACCACGCCTTCCCATTCTTGAATTTTTTTATTAAGTCAAGTTCCACCCTGTTCAAATCCCGCCGAGCGTGCTACAACCTGAGTAAGCAATGATCTAGCTGCTTGATAACGAAGGGAAAAACATGACGAAGTCGGAGCTGATCGAACGTATTGTCACCCATCAGGGCTTGCTCTCCTCCAAGGATGTCGAGCTAGCCATCAAGACCATGCTTGAGCAGATGTCACAGTGCCTGGCCACCGGCGACCGCATCGAGATCCGCGGTTTCGGCAGCTTTTCCTTGCACTATCGCGCTCCACGCGTAGGCCGCAACCCCAAGACCGGCCAATCCGTCAGCCTCGAAGGCAAATTCGTCCCGCATTTCAAGCCGGGCAAAGAGCTGCGCGATCGTGTCAACGAAGACGAAGAAGATCACGCACACAGCTGATCCGGCAAAGGAGATCAACATGCGTAACCTCAAGCGCGCCTTGGCGGCGCTGTTCGTGCTGCTGCTGGCGGCTGTGGTGCTGTTCTTCGTGCTGGAGAACCAGCAGAGTGTCGCCCTGGTCCTGTTCGGCTGGTCCGCTCCCGCCGTGCCGGTAGCCGTCCTGATCCTGGCCGCATTGGTCGTTGGCCTGGCCGTCGGCCCATTGCTCGGCACCTATGCCTTCATGCGCAGCAAACGCAAACTGCGCCGCAGCGCCCGTCAGGAAGCGCTGGCCGGCAGCTAAGGTAGATTCCTACACCCCGTTGGGATTTACGCGCTGGGTTCACAGGCGAAGGAATGGGGTAATGCTTGCCCGTTCCTCACTCGCAAAGGACCCGCGTTATGCATTTTCCCTCGCTTACCCACCACGGCGGCGTTCGTGACGTCACCGGCTCCTGCCACCAACTGCACCTCGACGATACGACCAGTCTGCTGATCGATTGCGGGCTGGAGCAGGGTGATGAGTCTGGCGACCTAGGCTTCGATATCCAGGGCGTGCAGGCGCTGATCGTCACCCATGTCCACCTGGACCATGTCGGGCGCATTCCTGTGCTGTTCGCCGCGGGGTTCCGCGGCCCCATCTACTGCAGCGAACCCTCTGCCAAACTCCTGCCGCTGGTGCTGGAGGATGCCTACAAGCTCGGCATCAGCCGCGTGCCCGCGCATGTGGCGCGTTATCTCAAATTCCTGGAAGAACGCATCGTCCCGCTGCCGTTTGGCGAGTGGCACACCGTTGTGCAGCGCGAGAGCGTGCATTGCCGGATACGGCTGCAGCGTGCCGGGCATTTGCTTGGGTCGGCTTATGTCGAGTGCGACATTGACGTAGGTGACGAGAATTCCCGTTATGTCTTCTCCGGCGACCTGGGCGCGCCATGCAACCCGCTGCTGCGCCCGGTGGAGCCGCCTGAGCGGGCCGATGTGCTGGTATTGGAGAGCACCTATGGTGATCGCCTGCATCCGGACCGCAGCAACCGCCAGGAGCAGCTCGAACAGGCGATCGATCGGGCCTTGGCTGACCAGGGCACCATTCTTATCCCTGCGTTTAGCCTGGGGCGTACCCAGGAGCTGCTGTATGAACTGGAGGACATCCTTCATCGCAAGGCCCTGCTGGGGCGCAAGGGCGGGGCTAATGGCGACGATCCGCTGGATTGGTCGCAGTTGCCCGTCATCCTCGACTCGCCGCTCGCACAGCGCATTACCAAGGCTTACAAGGACCTGCATCAGTATTGGCGTGATGAAGCGCAGGATAGACTCGAGGAAGGGCGTAATCCCCTGGCGTTCGATCAGCTGGTGAGTGTGGATACCCATGGCAAGCATCAGCAGGTGGTGAATTATCTGCAGAGTACCGGGCGGCCGGCGATCGTGATTGCCGGGAATGGGATGTGCTCGGGTGGGCGGATTGTGAATTACCTGAAGGCGATGCTGGGGGATCCGCGGCATGAGGTGATGTTTGTGGGGTATCAGGCGAAGGGGACGCCTGGGGCGGTGATTCAGGCGTGTCAGGGGGCTGCGGGGTTTGTGGCGGTGGATCTGGATGGGGAGCGGTATGAGGGGCGGGCCAAGGTGATGAGCTTGGCGGGGTATTCGGGGCATGCGGATCAGGCGGGGTTGGTG
>NZ_JACVVE010000082.1 GCF_016648105.1 Pseudomonas sp. S31
CTTATGGTGATGCGGTAGAGGAGCGTTCTGTAAGCCTGTGAAGGTGAGTTGAGAAGCTTGCTGGAGGTATCAGAAGTGCGAATGCTGACATGAGTAACGACAATGGGAGTGAAAAACTCCCACGCCGAAAGACCAAGGTTTCCTGCGCAACGTTAATCGACGCAGGGTTAGTCGGTCCCTAAGGCGAGGCTGAAAAGCGTAGTCGATGGAAAACAGGTTAATATTCCTGTACTTCCAGTTATTGCGATGGAGGGACGGAGAAGGCTAGGCCAGCTTGGCGTTGGTTGTCCAAGTTTAAGGTGGTAGGCTGAAATCTTAGGCAAATCCGGGATTTCAAGGCCGAGAGCTGATGACGAGTGCTCATTAGAGCGCGAAGTGGTTGATGCCATGCTTCCAAGAAAAGCTCCTAAGCTTCAGATAACTGGGAACCGTACCCCAAACCGACACAGGTGGTTAGGTAGAGAATACCAAGGCGCTTGAGAGAACTCGGGTGAAGGAACTAGGCAAAATGGCACCGTAACTTCGGGAGAAGGTGCGCCGGTGAGGGTGAAGGACTTGCTCCGTAAGCCCACGCCGGTCGAAGATACCAGGCCGCTGCGACTGTTTATTAAAAACACAGCACTCTGCAAACACGAAAGTGGACGTATAGGGTGTGACGCCTGCCCGGTGCCGGAAGGTTAATTGATGGGGTTAGCGCAAGCGAAGCTCTTGATCGAAGCCCCGGTAAACGGCGGCCGTAACTATAACGGTCCTAAGGTAGCGAAATTCCTTGTCGGGTAAGTTCCGACCTGCACGAATGGCGTAACGATGGCGGCGCTGTCTCCACCCGAGACTCAGTGAAATTGAAATCGCTGTGAAGATGCAGTGTATCCGCGGCTAGACGGAAAGACCCCGTGAACCTTTACTATAGCTTTGCACTGGACTTTGAATTTGCTTGTGTAGGATAGGTGGGAGGCTTTGAAGTGGGGACGCCAGTTCTCATGGAGCCATCCTTGAAATACCACCCTGGCAACTTTGAGGTTCTAACTCAGGTCCGTGATCCGGATCGAGGACAGTGTATGGTGGGTAGTTTGACTGGGGCGGTCTCCTCCCAAAGAGTAACGGAGGAGTACGAAGGTGCGCTCAGACCGGTCGGAAATCGGTCGTAGAGTATAAAGGCAAAAGCGCGCTTGACTGCGAGACAAACACGTCGAGCAGGTACGAAAGTAGGTCTTAGTGATCCGGTGGTTCTGTATGGAAGGGCCATCGCTCAACGGATAAAAGGTACTCCGGGGATAACAGGCTGATACCGCCCAAGAGTTCATATCGACGGCGGTGTTTGGCACCTCGATGTCGGCTCATCACATCCTGGGGCTGAAGCCGGTCCCAAGGGTATGGCTGTTCGCCATTTAAAGTGGTACGCGAGCTGGGTTTAGAACGTCGTGAGACAGTTCGGTCCCTATCTGCCGTGGACGTTTGAGATTTGAGAGGGGCTGCTCCTAGTACGAGAGGACCGGAGTGGACGAACCTCTGGTGTTCCGGTTGTCACGCCAGTGGCATTGCCGGGTAGCTATGTTCGGAAGAGATAACCGCTGAAAGCATCTAAGCGGGAAACTTGCCTCAAGATGAGATCTCACTGGGATCTTGAATCCCCTAAAGGGCCGTCGAAGACTACGACGTTGATAGGTTGGGTGTGTAAGCGCTGTGAGGCGTTGAGCTAACCAATACTAATTGCCCGTGAGGCTTGACCATATAACACCCAAGCAATTTGCTTTGCAGATTGCGGTGGTGAAGACGAAAGACCCGAAAATTCGT
>NZ_JACVVE010000083.1 GCF_016648105.1 Pseudomonas sp. S31
CAGGATTTCCATGCGCCAACGAAGCTCTTATCCGAAACCATTCAAAGCCCAAGTCGTTCAGGAATGCCTGCAACCTGGTGCAACCGTTTCCAGTGTCGCCATCAGCCACGGCATCAATGCCAACGTCATCCGAAAATGGATGCCGCTCTATCGAGATCAGCCCGCAGCGGCTTCACTACCGGCTTTCGTCCCGCTAAAAGCCACACCTAAACGGCCAGTCGAGGCGTCAGTGATCATCGAGTTGCCCATGGCCGGGCAAGTGATCACGGTGAAATGGCCAGCCTCAGACCCCGAGGGCTGCGCACAATTTGTTCGGGCTGTTGCTCAATGATCCGCATCGATGCGATCTGGCTGGCGACAGAGCCGATGGACATGCGCGCCGGTACCGAAACCGCATTAGCCCGAGTGATCGCGGTGTTTGGTGCGGCGAAGCCGCACTGCGCTTATCTGTTCGCCAATCGTCGGGCTAACCGGATGAAAGTGCTGGTGCACGACGGCGTCGGCGTCTGGCTTGCAGCGCGTCGACTGAACCAAGGCAAGCTCCACTGGCCCGGCATTCGCCATGGCTGCGAGGTCGAACTCGATAGCGACCAACTTCAGGCATTGGTACTGGGCCTGCCGTGGCAGCGTGTTGGCGCCGGCGGTGTGATTAGCATGCTGTGAACGCCTGCTATTTGGCCGGTCTACTTGTCGTCGTCCCGCATCTGCTCTGGCACAATCGGCGGCATGACTTTCTCGCCCAACCTCGACCAGATGACTCCGGAACAGCTTCGTGCCTTGGCGGCACAGGCGTTGCAGTTGCAATCCCAAGTTGAGGCGATGAGCAAGAAGATCCAGAACGATGAAATCCTCATCGAACAGTTCAAATTCGAAATCGCCCTGCTCAAACGCCACAAGTTTGCCAAGCGCAGCGAGCAAATCAGTCCAGCGCAAGGCAGCTTGCTGGATGACCTGCTCGATACAGACCTTGAAGCTATCGAGGCCGAGCTGAAACAGCTTCTCCCAGCTGCGCCACAGGCCGAACCACGGCAATCCCCGAAACGTGCGCCCTTGCCGCCGCAGTTTCCCCGCACCGTCATTCGCCATGAACCCGAAAACACTCAGTGCGTCTGTGGCTGCCTGCTCCAACGCATCGGCGAAGACGTCAGCGAGAAGTTGGATTACACGCCGGGCGTGTTTACCGTCGAGCAACATGTGCGTGGCAAATGGGCCTGCCGTCAGTGTGAAACTCTGATCCAGGCGCCAGTGCCAGCCCAGGTTATCGACAAAGGTATTCCGACCGCAGGTCTTTTGGCCCACGTGATGGTGGCCAAGTTTGCCGATCACCTGCCGCTGTACCGACAGGAGAAAATCTTTGGTCGCGCCGGACTGGCAATTGCTCGCTCGACCTTGGCCCAGTGGGTCGGACAAACCGGCGTGCGACTCCAGCCGCTGGTCGATGCACTGCGTGAGGCGGTGCTGAATCAGGGCGTGATTCACGCCGACGAAACACCGGTTCAAATGCTTGCGCCAGGCGAGAAGAAAACCCACCGGGCCTACGTCTGGGCCTACAGCACGACGCCGTTTTCGGCGCTCAACGCGGTGGTTTATGACTTCAGCCCAAGCCGTGCCGGGGAACATGCGCGCAACTTCCTAGGTGACTGGAACGGCAAGCTGGTTTGCGATGACTTCGCTGGCTACAAGGCCGGA
>NZ_JACVVE010000084.1 GCF_016648105.1 Pseudomonas sp. S31
ATGCACCTCTTACTCATGTTATGCCCGAACACAAAATTTCTGACACCCTCCGAAAGATCAGCACCTATCTCACCGGCCAGAACCAACGCGGTATCCACTCCAATCGTGGGTATGGCCGTCAAATCCACACCCAGTACCCGCCATAGCGCCTGATGCAAGGTTGCTTGATCAGCTGTGCTTCGATGGGGGCTTCGCAGTACTTTACGAGGCTCTTTTGGCTTTTCCTCCAGCACTGGCAATAGCTTCAAGGCCTCGCCTATGGCTTCGTCACATTCTGCGATCTGCCGCTCCAGAAAGTCATACGTGGCTAGCTCTTGCCCCAACGCATGCAAGTGCTCAGGCCTCCAATTACCATGAAGACTGCGAGCGACGGCCTCTTTACCCGCTTTGATCCGAGCATCGGTCAACTCCGCCAGTCGCACAGGGTTGCGCTCACCTGCGATGATCGCCCGTAGAATTCTCATGCCAGTGACCCCGGAAATATCACTGATCACGTTGGCCAACTGGATGTTCATTTGGCTCAGCGCTTTCTGCATCCGATTCAGCGACTGCGCTTGATCTTTCACTTTGAACGCCCGCTGCCTGACTAATGAGCGGACGCAGCAAGTGGGATCGCTGGGCCGGAAGGCACCTCGTAGCAGCCCATGGGTCATTAGTTGCCAGATCCATTGGCAATCCAGCACATCGGATTTTCGGCCCGTGATTTGCCGAGTAGCACGAGCATTGACGAGGTAAACCTCAAACCCTCGCTCACTGAGGACTTCGTAAATAGGAATCCAGTAAACACCAGTGGACTCCATGGCCACGACCTTGACACGCAAGCTCTCGAGCCAGTCGGCGAGCTGGTAAAGGTCGTCAGTGAAGGATGTAAACGACCGGACATCATTGTCATGACGAGGATCGACAGCGACAAAATGTTCTCGGCTGCCGACATCGATTGCAGCGCAATCAGGATGAACGACAGTAAAGCGTTGCTTGGACGGCTTGCGCGCCATGATGAATCCTCGCAGGATAAAGGGCGCGCGGGGCACACGGTGGCGAAAGGGGTTCACTCTCTCATACGTGGTCACAGCTGGTTCAGCTGATGCCTACAGGGACTTCACGCCGATACCGTGCGGATCACTCTCCCACGCGGGTGTGCGGACACACACCAGTGCCGGTTACGATCTCTGTCCCGCGCGCTCGAACCCTAGCAAAGCAAAAGGCGGGGGGGGGGGGGGGGGGCCGCCCCGGGGGGGGGGGGGGGGGGGGGGGGGGGGGGGGGGGGG
>NZ_JACVVE010000085.1 GCF_016648105.1 Pseudomonas sp. S31
CCCAAATTCCACCCCTGTTCACCGCCAACCCCATCCTCGACCGCCCCCGCGCCGCAGCAGAAGCCACCAAGCTCATGAACTGCGCCCGCCACCTGGACTGCCGCGCCGTCAGAACCTCGAACCCAACCCTGCGCAACGCGTCTTCCCACATCAGCGCCATGGTCCGAAGCCTCCTGGACGAAATCGAAATAGCCGCGAACCACTACCCTTCATGAACCCCACGCACGAGGTTTTTCTCCATGACCTATCAGATCCGCCTGGCAACTCCCAAGGATGCGCCCGGCATCAGTGTGGTGCGGAGCGTGTTCGTTCGGCCCACTTTCCAGAAGCGTGGCGTGAGCAAGGTGATGATGGGCATTTTGCATGCGGTAGCCTGGAGCCAGGGATTGCGGAGTTTGTCGGTGCCTTCATCGATTACGGCGGTGGGGTTCTACGAGAAGATGGGGTATGAAACTGTGCGGTATGAGTTTCATAGGAATGAGCGGACGGTTGTGATGAGGGTTGAGCTATAGGGGGGCGGCTGGGCGGGATGAGTTACTCCACGATTCTGACTTCATCGGCTTGCATGCCTTTGCGCCCTTCTACCGCAGCGAAAGCGACCTTTTGACCTTCCTTGAGGGTTTTGTGGCCGTTTCCCAGGATGGAGTTGAAATGCACGAAAAGATCCGGGCCGGT
This sequence comes from Pseudomonas sp. S31, assembly GCF_016648105.1. Lineage (GTDB taxonomy): Bacteria > Pseudomonadota > Gammaproteobacteria > Pseudomonadales > Pseudomonadaceae > Aquipseudomonas. The sequence goes on from NZ_JACVVE010000085.1 coordinate 676, forward strand.
TTCACGGGTTATGAAGCCGTAGCGTTTTTTGTCGCTGAACCATTTGACAGTGCCGAATTGGAGTGTGGTCATGGGGATGGTCCTCGTGTCGGGCATTGAAATTCACATGGCCATGAGGAGGATGATGCAGCTTGGGTTGGAGGGGGGCTACTGGCAGTTTTGCCAGGTGGGTTGGTCTACTGTGCGAGCCTCAGGGACCAAGTCGGGACCAAGTCGGGACCAAGTCGGGATCAAGTTGGGATCAAGTGGGGACTAAGTAGGGAACAGTCGATGGGGACTGTCAGATTTTTTGTGTGCGGGCCGGAAAGGGCCTGCCGTCAGGCAGGCCCTGATTCTCACCAGGTCGGCCTGATAAAGCGATCTCCGTACAGAATCGCAAATTGATTCATCGCGCTTTTCCAATCATGGGTAAGCGTCCGGCGAACTCACCTTCCGAACCCCAGCATTAAGGGCGATGGT
>NZ_JACVVE010000086.1 GCF_016648105.1 Pseudomonas sp. S31
CTGATAACACTCAGCATTCTTGGCGGGATGACGTGGGGCGAGGATCGGAGAACAGGCGATGAGGTGATCGACATGGCATTGGTAAGTAGGCGGGATGGCCGCAATTTCGGCTACGGCAGGCAATTGAGCTACGCAGGGCCGCAGGCGCTGAAAGACATGTTTGGCGGTGGCCATTACGGCACGGTTAAAGCGCACGGTGATCGGTGGCAAGCATTCGTCAAATGGTGTCGCTCCGAACAGGGGCCCGGCATCAATGATGCGCGGCAGATAGATCGAAAGGTGTTGGCCGACTATGCAGCGTATCTGCGCGACATGGTTAAGCGCGATGATCTCGCTGTCAGCACCGCACAAAATCGGCTATCCAGCGTTAACAGGACCATGGCGGCGCTTCGCGGTGATCAGTGCGTGACATTGCCCAGTCCGAGCAAAGCGTTGGGCATGCAGCGCACCGGGGTTCGACAGTCTGTGCCACAGGGCCAAGACCGCGAACAGGTTAAGCAGATCGTTGATGCGCTTTGCGACCAACAACAACTACGAGCCGCCGCGATTGTTTTGTTGGCGCGAGCCACCGGCATGCGCTTGCGTGAAGCCACCTTGGCTGATCTGCCACGGCTAAGCCGCGAGGCTGAAGCCTGCGGCAAGATCAACATCCAGGACGGCAGCAAAGGTGGCCGCGCCGGTGCCTCGGCACCTCGGTGGATTACGGTGGATGATCATATTCGTGGTGCGCTTGGGTTTGCGCGGCAGGTGTCGCCTGCGGGTAGCCGCAACCTAATTGCGCCAGACGAAAGCTACCTACAGGTTCTGCAAGAAATCATCCGTCCTGCGCGGGACATCCTGCATACACACAATCTCAAAGGCTTCCATGAGCTACGAGCGGCCTACGCATGTGAGCGCTATGAGCAAATCACTCAACACCCCACGCCTATCAACGGCGGCCAATGTGTAAGCGTCCGCCCAACTCACCTTGCGTAAGTCAGGCCGGCATCCACTGA
>NZ_JACVVE010000087.1 GCF_016648105.1 Pseudomonas sp. S31
CCGACCCTCTGCTTGTAAGGCAGATGCTCTCCCGGCTGAGCTAATCACCCTCGCGATGTTGCTTCGTACTGCTTGTTGCGTTTGCTTCGCTGAGGCCGCGAAATTTACGCAGGTGCCGGAGCTAAGTCAATAGCCCCATTGAATTTTTTTTCAAAAAGGGGAAAAGACGGCTTCAAGGTACTAGCTGCAATACCTGGGTTATTCACGGATTGTCGGGGAGCTGGTTTGAGCTGGTTTGGCGTTGAGATCGGGGATAGGTCCATTAGGTGTAGCGGCGCTACTGGCCCCTTCCGCCTTTACGGCGGCCTACTTTTTTCTTGGAAAAAGTAGGCAAAACCGCTTGCTCCTACATCCGGCCCTACGCTTCGCTACGGGTCCCCTCGCTACGGCGCCTTCCGGGCCCGCGCGGCCTACGACTTGCTGCGCAAGTCTACATCTCGCGCCTTCGGCTACGCCGAAGGGTGCTGCGCACCTGGCCCTACAGACACCTACGCTCGGCCTCCTGACGTCGCAAAGTTAGGGGCGGCGCCTGTACCGGCGTTATCTTCGAAATGGACACCGCGATAGCCGCAACAACGCAAAGCGATAGGTAAACAGCGAGAGCGCAGCGATTCGCCTGCCGTTGCTTTGGCCTTTGATCTTGATCTGGCTTTTGATTTTGATCTTGATCTACCGCGACTTCAGGAGGCCGAGTGGAGGCGGCTGGAGGGCCAGGTGCGTAGCACCCTTCGGCGCAGCCGAAGGCGCGAGATGTAGACTTGCGTAGCAAGTCGTAGGCCGCGCGGGCCCGGAAGACGCCGGAGCGAGGGGACCCCGTAGCGCAGCGCTGGGGCCGGATGTGGGAGCAAGCGGTTTTGCGCCACTTTTTCCAAGAAAAAAGTGGCCCGCCGTAAAGGCGGAAGGGGCCAGTAGCGCCGCTACATCAAATGGATCTAACCCCGCCCCCAAAGCCCCCTAACCCAGCC
>NZ_JACVVE010000088.1 GCF_016648105.1 Pseudomonas sp. S31
TTTGAGATTAGTGGAACGCTCTGGAAAGTGCGGCCATAGTGGGTGATAGCCCCGTACACGAAAATCTCTTGTCAATGAAATCGAGTAGGACGGAGCACGAGAAACTTTGTCTGAACATGGGGGGACCATCCTCCAAGGCTAAATACTACTGACTGACCGATAGTGAACCAGTACCGTGAGGGAAAGGCGAAAAGAACCCCGGAGAGGGGAGTGAAATAGAACCTGAAACCGTATGCGTACAAGCAGTGGGAGCCTACTTTGTTAGGTGACTGCGTACCTTTTGTATAATGGGTCAGCGACTTATATTCAGTGGCGAGCTTAACCGAATAGGGGAGGCGTAGCGAAAGCGAGTCTTAATAGGGCGTTTAGTCGCTGGGTATAGACCCGAAACCGGGCGATCTATCCATGGGCAGGTTGAAGGTTAGGTAACACTGACTGGAGGACCGAACCGACTACCGTTGAAAAGTTAGCGGATGACCTGTGGATCGGAGTGAAAGGCTAATCAAGCTCGGAGATAGCTGGTTCTCCTCGAAAGCTATTTAGGTAGCGCCTCATGTATCACTCCAGGGGGTAGAGCACTGTTTCGGCTAGGGGGTCATCCCGACTTACCAAACCGATGCAAACTCCGAATACCTGGAAGTGCCGAGCATGGGAGACACACGGCGGGTGCTAACGTCCGTCGTGAAAAGGGAAACAACCCAGACCGTCAGCTAAGGTCCCAAAGTCATGGTTAAGTGGGAAACGATGTGGGAAGGCTTAGACAGCTAGGAGGTTGGCTTAGAAGCAGCCATCCTTTAAAGAAAGCGTAATAGCTCACTAGTCGAGTCGGCCTGCGCGGAAGATGTAACGGGGCTCAAACCATGCACCGAAGCTACGGGTATCACCTTATGGTGATGCGGTAGAGGAGCGTTCTGTAAGCCTGTGAAGGTGAGTTG
>NZ_JACVVE010000089.1 GCF_016648105.1 Pseudomonas sp. S31
ACCAGAACCTGGCCACGCTCAACGTCGTCACGCTTGGTACCACGCAGCAGAACGCCGCAGTTCTCGCCAGCACGACCTTCGTCCAGCAGCTTGCGGAACATCTCAACACCGGTGCAGGTGGTGGTGGTGGTGTCACGCAGACCAACGATTTCCAGCGGATCCTGAACGCGGACGATACCACGCTCGATACGGCCGGTAACAACGGTACCACGACCCGAGATCGAGAATACGTCTTCGATCGGCATCAGGAACGGCTGGTCGATGGCACGAACTGGCTCAGGGATGTAGGCATCCAGAGTTTCTACCAGCTTCTTGACAGCGGTAGTGCCCATTTCGTTGTCGTCTTTGCCTTCCAGGGCCATACGAGCCGAACCGATGATGATCGGAGTGTCGTCGCCTGGGAAGTCGTAGGTGGACAGCAGGTCGCGAACTTCCATCTCGACCAGTTCCAGCAGCTCAGCGTCGTCTACCAGGTCAGCCTTGTTCAGGAAGACCACGATGTACGGAACGCCAACCTGACGGGACAGCAGGATGTGCTCACGGGTTTGTGGCATCGGACCATCGGCGGCCGAGCAAACCAGGATCGCGCCGTCCATCTGGGCAGCACCGGTGATCATGTTCTTCACGTAGTCAGCGTGACCTGGGCAGTCAACGTGAGCGTAGTGACGAATGTTCGAGTTGTACTCGACGTGAGCGGTGTTGATGGTGATACCGCGCGCTTTTTCTTCCGGAGCCGAGTCGATCTTGTCGAACTCAACGACTGCCGAACCGAAAACTTCGGAGCAGACGCGAGTCAGAGCTGCGGTCAGAGTGGTCTTACCGTGGTCAACGTGGCCGAT
>NZ_JACVVE010000008.1 GCF_016648105.1 Pseudomonas sp. S31
AGCGCCGCGTGGGCGGCGCTCGATCTCACAGGCGCTATAACTTCCAAGGCATGCACCTCGCTATCTCAGCACCTGAGCAAACGCTAGAATTGCGTCATCCCCGCAGTTTTCCAGGCTTGTCCCGCCCATGAACACCCAGAGCATCATCGTCCCCAAACTCTCCACCGTGCCGGTTCACGAAGCCCGAGCCCGGGCCATCCTGCGCTGGCTGGTGCGGGAAAAAGTGGTGGAGGAGCAATTGACCACCTGTGGCCGCACCGGCAACCGCATGGGCCATGCCCTGGCCGAGGGTGCCCGCAAATTCGCGCTGCACCCCGACAAGCTGCCGTTCGGCGAGCCGGTCAACGGCCTGGAGGTGATGCTCAAGCGCTGTATCTACACCCCGACCGACGGCTTTCTCGAAGAGGCCGGTTGCCCGGAGTGCCGCCGCGAGGTCGGTGAGCCGCTGTTCGAAAGCCTGGAAGAATGGATGCCGGCGGTGAGCGACAACTTCACCTGCCCGCTGTGCGGCTTCGAGGACGACATCAATGGCTTTCTTTTCCTGCAGCCATGTGCCTTTTCCAACCTCGGGTTCATCTTCAACAACTGGGGCGAGGCCGGGTTCACCCAGGCCTTTGTCGACAGCTTCGCCGACTGGCTCGACCAGCCGGTGGCGGTGGTGCAGGTAAAACTGCCACGAGGCTGACCGAAGGCCCTTATTTTGCATTGAGCGGCGCGCCGTGGATGAGTATAATGGCGCGCTTCCATTTTTCCCGCCCGGGAGCCCCCGCGATGCTGCGTATCAGCCAAGAAGCCCTGACCTTCGACGATATCCTCCTTGTACCTGGCTATTCCGAGGTACTGCCCAATGAAGTCAGTCTCAAGACCCGTTTGACCCGCGGCATCGAGCTGAACATTCCGCTGGTTTCCGCCGCCATGGATACCGTGACCGAAGCGCGCCTGGCCATCGCCATGGCCCAGGAAGGCGGCATCGGCATCATCCACAAGAACATGACCATCGAACAGCAGGCCGGCGAAGTACGCAAGGTCAAGAAGTTCGAGGCCGGCGTGGTCAAGGACCCGATCACCATCGACGCCGACGCCACCGTGCGCGACCTGTTCGACCTGACTCGCCTGAACAACATCTCGGGTGTTCCAGTGCTGGAGAACGGCGACCTGGTCGGCATCGTCACTTCCCGTGACGTGCGCTTCGAAACCCGCCTGGAAGCCAAGGTACGCGATGTGATGACGCCCAAAGAGCGTCTGGTCACCGTGCGCGAAGGCGCCAACAAGAACGAAGTCCGCGAGCTGCTGCACAAGCACCGCCTGGAAAAGGTCCTGATCGTCGACGACAAGTTCGCGCTCAAGGGCATGATGACCGTCAAGGACATCGAAAAAGCCAAGGCCTACCCGCTGGCCAGCAAGGACGACCAGGGTCGCCTGCGCGTCGGCGCCGCCGTCGGTACCGGCAAGGACACCGGTGAGCGCGTTGCCGCCCTGGTCGCCGCTGGCGTCGACGTGGTGGTGGTCGACACCGCCCACGGTCACTCCAAGGGTGTGATCGACCGCGTTCGCTGGGTCAAGGAAACCTACCCGCAAGTGCAGGTGATCGGCGGCAACATCGCCACCGGCGCAGCCGCCAAGGCCTTGGCCGAAGCCGGCGCCGATGCGGTCAAGGTCGGTATCGGCCCAGGCTCGATCTGCACCACCCGTATCGTCGCCGGTGTCGGCGTGCCACAGATCAGCGCCATCGCCAACGTCGCCGCCGCACTGGAAGGTACAGGCGTGCCACTGATCGCCGACGGCGGTATCCGCTTCTCGGGCGACCTGTCCAAGGCCATCGTCGCCGGTGCCTCGTGCGTGATGATGGGTTCGATGTTCGCCGGTACCGAAGAGGCGCCGGGCGAGGTCGAGCTGTTCCAGGGCCGTTCCTACAAGGCCTACCGTGGCATGGGTTCGCTGGGTGCCATGGCGCAGGCGCAAGGCTCGTCCGACCGTTACTTCCAGGACTCCTCGGCTGGCGCCGAGAAGCTGGTTCCGGAAGGCATCGAAGGCCGTGTGCCGTACAAGGGCGCCCTGGCGGCGATCATCCACCAGCTGATGGGCGGCCTGCGTTCGTCCATGGGCTACACCGGCAGCGCGACCATCGAAGAGATGCGTACCAAGCCGGAGTTCGTGCGCATCACCGGTGCCGGCATGGCCGAGTCCCACGTGCATGACGTGCAGATCACCAAAGAAGCCCCGAACTACCGCGTAGGCTGAGGCTTCCAGCAATACAAGCAAGCGGGGCTGTGATTACAGCCCCGCGTCGTTTCCGATTTCCACTGACGAGATTGAGTCATGGCCCTCGACATTCACGCTCACCGCATCCTGATCCTCGATTTCGGTTCCCAGTACACCCAGCTGATCGCCCGCCGCGTGCGCGAGATCGGCGTGTACTGCGAACTGCATCCGTTCGACATGGACGATGAAGCGATCCGCGAATTCAACCCGCGCGGCATCATCCTGGCCGGTGGCCCCGAGTCGGTCCACGAAGCCAACAGCCCACGCGCCCCGCAAGCGGTGTTCGACCTGAACGTCCCGTTGCTGGGCATCTGCTACGGCATGCAGACCATGTCCGAGCAGTTGGGTGGCAAGGTCGAAGGTTCCGACCTGCGTGAATTCGGCTACGCCCGTGTCGACGTGGTCGGCAAGAGCCGCCTGCTCGACGGTATCGAAGACCACGTCGACGACGATGGCGTGCTGGGCCTGGACGTGTGGATGAGCCACGGTGACAAGGTCACCCAGATGCCAGCCGACTTCCACGTACTGGCCAGCACCCCGAGCTGCCCGATCGCTGGCATGTTCGACGATAGCCGTGGCTACTACGGCGTGCAGTTCCACCCGGAAGTGACCCACACCAAGCAGGGCGGTCGCATCCTGTCGCGCTTCGTCCAGGACATCTGCGGTTGCGAAGCCCTGTGGACCCCATCCAACATCGTCGAAGACGCCATCGCCCAGGTGCGTGAGCAAGTCGGTTCGGCCAACGTCCTGCTGGGCCTGTCCGGCGGCGTTGACAGCTCGGTGGTTGCCGCGCTGCTGCACCGCGCCATCGGCGACCAGCTGACCTGCGTATTCGTTGACAACGGCCTGCTGCGCCTGCACGAAGGCGACCAGGTGATGGCCATGTTCAAGGAGAACATGGGCGTCAAGGTGATCCGCGCCGACGCCGAGAAGCAGTTCCTCGACAATCTGGAAGGCGAAGCCGACCCGGAGAAGAAGCGCAAGATCATCGGCCGCACCTTCATCGACATCTTCGATGCCGAGGCCAGCAAGCTGGAGAACATCCAGTTCCTCGCCCAGGGCACCATCTACCCGGACGTGATCGAGTCGGCCGGCGCCAAGAGCGGCAAGGCCCACGTGATCAAGTCGCACCACAACGTCGGTGGCCTGCCGGAGGAGATGAACCTCAAGCTGGTCGAGCCGCTGCGTGAACTGTTCAAGGACGAAGTGCGCAAGATCGGCCTGGAGCTGGGCCTGCCGTACGACATGGTCTACCGCCACCCGTTCCCAGGCCCGGGTCTGGGCGTGCGCATCCTCGGTGAAGTGAAGAAGGAATACGCCGACATCCTGCGCCGTGCCGACCACATCTTCATCGAAGAACTGCGCAAGGCCGACTGGTACCACAAGACCAGCCAGGCATTCGTGGTGTTCCAGCCGGTCAAGTCGGTCGGCGTCGTCGGCGATGGCCGTCGCTACGCCTGGGTCGTCGCCCTGCGCGCCGTCGAGACCGTGGACTTCATGACCGCACGTTGGGCGCACCTGCCGTACGAGCTGCTGGAAACCGTCAGCGGCCGTATCATCAACGAAATCGACGGTATCTCGCGCGTCACCTACGACGTGTCGAGCAAGCCGCCAGCGACCATCGAGTGGGAATGATCCCGCTTTAGGTTTCACCCAATCGGGCCTGCATTGCAGGCCCGATTGCATTTCAGGGCTGGAATTTCCATCCGGCTTTGCACGCTGACGTTATGTGAAAGAAGTCAACCCGTGTGGCTGCGGCGTTAGGCTTGGCCTTCGCTTGTCTGGTACGGTTCAGGCTGAACGCATACGAAGGATCCGCATGATTTCAAGTCAATCCGTTGAGCAATCCCGCCCCGAACTGTTGCCGCAATGGCTCCGTGACCTGACCGAGGGGCGTTTCGCCGCTGTCGAGGCGAGCCTGCAAGCCCTGCTCGATGCCAGCGATGCCGACAGCGAAGAGACGCTCGGCAACCATTGCGCCACGTTGCAGGCGTTTGCCGGGCAGTTCGATGACTACGCGACGTTGCTGCCACGCTGGCGGCTGCAATACCCCCAGAGCCTCTGGCCAGATCTGGTCGCCTGCCTGTTGTGGGAGCGTGCCGCCAATCAGGCGCGCGGCGAGCAACTGGCCGACGAGGTGGCCGACGAACGCTGGCAGCGTGCCTTCCTGGCCCAGCATGCCTTGTTCATCCAGGCCATGGACCTGCTGCATCGCCATTCCATGCCTTGGGTGCTGGCAATGGTGCTGATGCGCAACGTGATGGTGTTCAACGAGCCGGACTGGCTGCTCGGTTGGCTGGACGGGCAAGTGCCGTTCGACGAGCTGGCACTGGTTCAACAGGCCGCAGCGCAGGCCTGGCCGCGTCTGGGCCGTCTGCCGGCGTTGCCGGCGGCACCTGCAGTCACGCTGGCCGAAGCCTTGCGTGGGCATGCGCGCAGCGAGGAGGAGCCGGAGGGTTTCTTCTGGTTGTTGCAGGCTTTGCAGGCTGCTCCCAATGGCGCCTACCCCTTGCAGATCTATGCCCAGCTTCGTACGCCGCGTTGGGGTGGGAGCCACGAGGAAATCCTCTGGCTGGCCGACTCGCCGATGGCCGCACGGCTCGATGAGGCCCAGCGTAACGCGTTGCGCCTGGTGGCTTGGCTCGACACTATCGATGCCGATAATGTCGATGCTGAGGACGATGATCAGCTGGAGGCGGCATGGCTACGCGGCCAGGACATATTCGGCCGACCCCTGGGCGTGTTGGCCCGGGCACAGGTGCTGGTCAAGCTGGCGGAGCTGGCTGGTCTCTCCGGCCGTCATGCGCAGGCCCAGGCCTGCTACAGCCAGGCACTGTCGGAGGTGCCCACGCTGAAAGTCTCGGCCGACGTGCTGTACCGGATGCTCAGTGTCGGCGTGGCGACCGGCATGGGCGAGTGGCTCGGCCATTTCGCCTGCAACTCGCGCCTGCAGTCGGCGTTCGGTTCGGTGCTGTACGGGTTGTTGTGCGACACCGGATGGTGCGCTGTGCAGCGCGACCCGGCGATTGCCGAGGGCTGGTACCGGCATGCGCTCAGCTACGGCCCCATGCCGCAGCCGGAGGGCGAATGCCCGTTCAACGACGTGTACTACGCCTTCGACGAAGGCCTGCAGGCCACGGCGCTGCGGCACATGGTCGAATGCGCAGCCGCCCTGGGCGTCCCGGAAATGCAATTCGCCCTGGCCTACCTGCATGAAGACAGCGCGCCGGCGGTCGCCGTGCATTGGTACCGGCAGGCGGGCGCGCATGGGTTCGGGCGCGCTTTGTACAACCTCAGCGTGGTGTGTGACCAGGGCGTCGAGCAGGGTGGCCTGGATGGATACGATGTGCAGGCGCTGCGCGAGCTGGGCAACGAGTGCGAGGTCACCTGCCTGGCGCTGCTGCTCGATCAGCAGCAGTTGACCGAGCGTGAACTGGACCGGGTGCCTAACTGCTTCATCGGCTTGAGCAACTACCTGCTCGAGCACAAGGTCGACTCCGAGCGGGTGCGCCGTAATGTGGCGGTCATCGAGGCCTATGCCCAGCGGGGCTGGCCGGAGGCGATGCGGATCGTCGCCCGCCACTATCGCGCCGAAGATTGCCCGCAGGGCCACGACTATCCGCAAGCCGTCTATTGGTGCGAGCAGGCGTGCCGCCTGGAGCCTGACGACGAGCAGAATATCCGCCTGCGCGAGTCGTTGAGTGCCGGGCTGATGGGAGGGATGCGCTACCGCCGCGCGCTGGCCAAGGCTGAAGCGGGGAACCTTTCCTCGTAGAGCTGGGCCAGCCAGTCGATGAACACCCGGACTCGTGGCGACAATTGGCGGTGCTGGGGATACAGCGCCGACAACGGCATGTCGGGGCTGGCCCATTCGCCCAGCACCTCGACCAGGCTGCCGTCGTCCAGGTGCTTCTGGACATGATAGCGAGGGAGCTGTACCAGTCCGCACCCTCGCAATGCGCAGGCGCCGTAGCTCTCGGCATCGTTGGTGGCCATCCAGCCGCCGAGGGTGAACGCCTGGCGTTTGCCCTCGATCACCAGTTCCAGGCTGTAGTCCACGGCCTTGCCCTTGGAAAAGAACCCCACCGCCTGATGGGCGACCAGCGCATCGGGGTGCTGCGGTGTACCGTGTTCGGCCAGGTACCGGGGGCTGGCGCAGATGACCTGGGGCATCAGCGCCAAGCGTCGCGCCACCAGTGACGAATCCTCGGGTATCCCTGCGCGCACCACGCAGTCGACGCCTTCGCTGACCAGGTCGATCAGCGAATCGCCGCTGCTGACGACCAGGTCGATACCGGGGTAGCGCGCACGGAACGTGTCGATGCGCGGCAGCACGATATGCGCAGCGTGCACGCTGGCCATGTCGACGCGCAGTATTCCTCGGGGGTTGGCGGCCACGTGGCGCAGCGCACCTTCGGCGTCTTCCAGTTCGCTGAGCACATGGACGCAGCGATCGTAGAACGCTCGGCCGTCGAGCGTCGGCCGGACCTGGCGGGTGGTGCGTTCCAGCAAGCGGGTCTGCAGCCTGGCCTCCAGCTGCTTGATGGCGTGTGTGGCGGTGGCGCGGGGAATGTCCAGGGCGGCGGCGGCGCGGCTGAAGCTGCCCAGTTCGACGATGCGGGTGAACAGTTGCAGGGAGTCGAGGCGGTCCATGGGGGCGATTGTTGGCTTTGGTTGAAATCTGTTTCCAATCTAGCAGCCTTTGTTTCGTTTGGCTAAACGAGGAGACTGCTGGCAACCGGGGCATGGCCCTGCTCGCAATCGGAGACCAGCATGACTGCACCTACAGCATCCAAAGTAGCCATCGTCACGGGCGGCTCTCGCGGTATCGGCTTGGCGATTGCCCAGCGCCTGGCCAGAGATGGCTTCGCCGTGGTCATCAACTATGCCGGGAACACCGCCAAGGCCCGGCAGGCAGTGGCCGACATCGAGTCCCGAGGCGGCCGGGCCATCGCCCTGCAGAGTGACATTGGCGACCCGTCCAGCGTGGACGCGCTGTTCCAGGGCACCCTCCAGGTCTTTGGGCGCATCGATGTGGTGGTCAACAGTGCCGGGATCATGTCGCTCGTCCCTATCGGCGCAAGCAGCCTGGCCGACTTCGACAAAATCATCGCCACCAACTTGCGTGGTGCCTTCCTGGTGCTGGGGCAGGCGGCTGAGCATCTGCAGGAGGGTGGGCGGATCATCGCCCTGACCACCAGCGTGATCGCCAAGTCGTTTCCTGGCTATGGGCCGTACATCGCGTCCAAGGCGGGTGTCGAGGGGCTGGTGCGGGTGCTCGCCAACGAACTGAGTGGGCGCGGCATCACGGTCAATGCGGTGGCACCCGGCCCGGTGGGCACCGAGCTGTTCCTCGAGGGCAAGACCCCTGAACAGATTGCACGCCTCGCCGGCCTTGCCCCGCTGCAGCGCCTCGGTACCCCCGAGGACATTGCCGGGGCGGTGGCATTTTTGGCCGGCCCCGACGGTGGCTGGGTCAATGCGCAGGTGTTGCGCGCCAACGGTGGTTTTGCCTGAGTGCAGGGCAGTCAGGAGGATTGGTAGCGAAGCCCCTGGCGCTTCATGTCCTGGGGGGTACGTCGACGGCGATGCATCAACCCGCTGCGGCAAGGGTCCAGTCGCAATCCTTCACTTAATCTTTCGTAAATGCAGGTGTATCGTATTCGCCCTTCATTGCCGGCCATGCTGGCAGCTTGATTGCGCAGAAACGAGGTACCCGCAGCGATGTCCTTTACCCGTCGACAAATGCTCCAAGGCCTGACCGGCCTGGTGGTGGTAGGCCTGGGCGCCGGAGGCGCGACGCGATACTGGCTGGGCAAGGTCGAGGACGAGAATGCCGGGCATGACTACCAGCTGATCGCCGCGCCCCTGGAGGTCGAGCTGGTTCCCGGCCACAAGACCGAAGCCTGGGCCTTCGGCCCCTCGGCACCGGGTACCGAACTGCGCGTGCGCCAGGGTACCTGGCTGCGGGTGCGCTTCATCAACCACCTGCCGGTCGAGACCACTATCCACTGGCACGGCATCCGCTTGCCGCTGGAGATGGACGGGGTGCCCTATGTCTCGCAGTTGCCGGTCAAGCCCGGTGAGTACTTCGACTACAAGTTCCGCGTGCCGGATGCCGGCAGCTACTGGTACCACCCGCATGTCAGCAGCTCCGAGGAACTCGGCCGCGGCCTGGTGGGGCCGCTGATCGTCGAGGAGCGCGAGCCCACCGGGTTCAAGCACGAGCGCACGCTCAGCCTGAAGAACTGGCATGTCGACGAGCAGGGCGCCTGGCTGCCGTTCAGCATCCCCCGTGAAGCGGCGCGCAACGGCACTGCCGGCCGCTTGATCACCATCAACGGCCAGGCCGGGTCGGTCACCGAGCTGCCGGCAGGCCAGGTGGTGCGGGTACGCCTGCTGAACCTGGACAACACCTGGACCTACCGCATCAACCTCAAGGGCAACTGCGAGGCGATGATCTATGCCCTCGACGGCAACCCGGTAACACCGCGCAAGCTCGACGATGACTACTGGCTCGGCCCGGGCATGCGCATCTGCCTGGCCATCCGCATTCCCCAGGCCGGTGAGGAAATTTCCCTGCGTGACGGCTTCGTGCGCCTGGGCACCTTGCGTTCGGTGGCGCACGACGAGGCGCCTGGCGAGTGGCCGCCAGCCTTGCCGGCCAACCCCGTCGCCGAGCCCGATCTTGAGAATGCCGAGAAGCTCAACTTCAATTTCGAGTGGGTCGGCAAGGTCTCGGTGAACACCGACAACGGCAAGCCGCCAAGCCTGTGGCAGATCAACGGGCAAGCCTGGGACATCACTGACAAGACCTGTGCCGACCGGCCCATCGCCACCTTGCAGAAGGGCAAGAGCTACATCTTCGAATTGAAGAACATGACCCAGTACCAGCACCCGATCCACCTGCACGGCATGAGCTTCAAGGTGATCGCCTCGAATCGTCACGACATCAAGGAACCGTGGTTCACCGACACCTACCTGCTGGGCAAGAACGAACGCGCCCAGGTGGCACTGGTAGCGGATAACCCAGGCACCTGGATGTTCCACTGCCATGTCATCGACCACATGGAAACCGGCCTGATGGCCGCGATCGCGGTGGTCTGATGCGCCCGCAGATCGTCGATCGCAGCCGCGACCAGGAATTCATGCGCCTGGCCCTGGCCCTGGCCGCCGAAGGCGCGGCCATGGGCGAGGTGCCGGTGGGGGCGGTGCTGGTGCAGCATGGCCAGGTCATCGGCCAGGGCTTCAACCGGCCGATCACCGACAGCGACCCCAGCGCCCACGCCGAGATGGTGGCCATTCGTGCAGCCGCGCAGGCCGCCAGCAACTACCGGTTGCCCGGCAGCACCCTGTACGTGACCCTGGAGCCGTGCAGCATGTGCGCGGGGCTGATCGTGCATTCGCGGGTGATGCGGGTGGTGTATGGGGCGTTGGAGCCCAAGGCGGGGATCGTGCAGAGTCAGGGGCAGTTCTTCGGCCAGGGTTTCCTCAATCATCGGGTGATGGTCGAGGGTGGGGTGCTGGCGGAGGAGTGTGGGCAGATTCTCAGTGACTTCTTCAGGGCGCGGCGGGGCAAGGGTTAGCCTGCGCCGGCCTCTTCGCGGGTAAACCCGCTCCTACAGGCGCCGGGAGTAGGGCTGGGCTGAATCACATCGGCGGTGATTGCTCCGCTGGCTTGTCTTTGTTGACTCCAGGCACGTGCAGGTTGCCTTCGGCCACCTGGCCTTCGAGCTGCGGCTGGGTCACCCAGGTGAGGATGTCGTAGTAGCGGCGGATGTTGGCCACGAAGTGCACCGGTTCGCCGCCACGGGCGTAGCCGTACTTGGTCTGGCGATACCACTGCTTCTGCGACAGGCGCGGCAGCATCTTCTTCACGTCCAGCCACTTGTTGGGGTCGAGCTTCTCGCGCTTGGCCAGGGTGCGAGCGTCTTCCAGGTGACCGCTGCCGACGTTGTAGGCGGCCAGGGCGAACCAGGTTCGGTCCGGCTCCTTGATGCTGTCGTCGAGCTCATCCTTGATCTTCATGAAGTACTTGGCGCCACCCTGAATGCTCTGTTTCGGGTCCAGGCGGTTGGAAACGCCCATGGCTTGCGCGGTTCGCTGGGTCAGCATCATCAGGCCGCGCACGCCGGTCTTGGAAGTGACCTCCGGCTGCCACATCGACTCCTGGTAGCCGATCGCCGCCAGCAGGCGCCAGTCCACCTGTTCGACCTTGGCGTAGCTCTTGAAGTGCTTCTCGTACTTGGGCAGGCGTTGCTGCAGGTGCTGGGCGAAGGTGTAGGCGCCGACGTAGCCGAGCACGTCGACATGGCCGTAGTAGCGCTCTTTCAGGCGCTGCAGGGTGCCGTTCTTCTGAGCCTTGTCGAGGAACTCGTTGACCTCGTTGAGCAGGCTGTTGTCGTCACCGGCGGCCAGGGCCCAGCGCTGCTGGCGGCTATCGCCGAAGTCGAAGGCGACACGCACGTTGGGGAAGTAGACCTGGTTCATCGCCAGCTCGTTGGAGTCGACCAGGGTCAGGTCGATCTGACCTTCATCGACCATGCGCAGCAGGTCGACCACCTCGACAGCGTCGGATTCTTCGTATTGCAGGGCCGGGTACTGTTTTTTCAGCTCGGCCAGCTGGTCGGCATGGCTGCTGCCCTTGAGCACCATGATCTTCTTGCCGACCAGGTCCTTGGGCTCGGTGGGGCGGGAGCGACCGTTGCGGTAGATGACCTGTGGCGTCACTTCGAGGTAGGGATGGGAAAACTTGACTTGGGCCAGGCGCCGCTCGTTGCTGACCAGGCCCGCCGCCGCCAGCACCGGGCCGGACGGCTTGCCGAGCTGGCCGAACAGGTCGTCGAGGTTGTCGGCGGTCTCGATCTCCAGCTTTACACCGAGATCATCGGCGAAACGCTTGACAAGTTCGTACTCGAAGCCGGTTTCGCCGTTGCGGTCCTGGAAGTAGGTGGCCGGGCTGTTGCGGGTGATCACGCGCAGCACGCCGTCCTCCTTCACACGCTCCAGGGTGCTGGGTTTTTCAACACAGGCACCGAGCAGCAGAAAGAGACCGGTTGCGAAGAGCCATCTGGCGCAGCGCTGGCGCAAAGCAGTACGGGCGAACATAGCATGCAGTATACGCAAAGGACCGGCGGCGCCATATCTCGACAATGGGCGGGTTGTCTGATAGCGGTGTCTGAGCGGCAAGCTGCAAGAGAACGCGTAGCTTGCACGGACTGCTTTCTCTTGGCGCTTGCGGCTTGAGGCCTGCAGATTTTTTCTGACCCCGAAGTCCGGTTCCGCCGCCCGGCAGCCGTGGCTTAGAGCGGGTGCCGAAAGCCATCGATTTAGGCTAGAATGCACGGCCTCTAAGCACACCCCTTCCTGAGGCTGTCCCGACGATGTTGATCCTGCGCGGCGCTCCTGCCCTTTCTGCCTTTCGCCACGGTAAATTACTCGAGCAACTGAGCCAGAAAGTCCCCGCTGTTACTGGTTTGTATGCCGAATTTGCCCACTTCGCCGACGTTGCCGGCGAGCTGACCGCCGACCAGCAGCAGGTGCTGGGCCGTCTGCTCAAATACGGCCCGAGCGTGCCGGTGCAGGAGCCAAGTGGCCGCCTGTTCCTGGTCGTGCCGCGCCTGGGCACCATCTCGCCCTGGGCCAGCAAGGCCAGCGACATCGCCCACAACTGCGGCCTGCAGGCGATCCAGCGCCTGGAGCGTGGCATTGCCTACTACGTGGCAGGTGAGCTGAGCGACGCCGACGCCGAGGCCGTGGCCGCCGAGCTGCACGACCGCATGACCCAGCGCGTGCTGGCCAAGCTGGAGCAGGCCGCCGACCTGTTCAGCCACGCCCAGCCCAAGCCGATGACCTCAGTCGATATCCTCGCCGGCGGTCGCGCCGCCCTGGCCCAGGCCAACATCGACCTGGGCCTGGCCCTGGCCGAAGACGAGATCGACTACCTGGTCAACGCGTTCCAGGGCCTTCAGCGCAATCCGAACGACATCGAGCTGATGATGTTCGCCCAGGCCAACTCCGAGCACTGCCGCCACAAGATCTTCAACGCCAGTTGGGACATCGACGGCCAGGCTCAGGAAAAGAGCCTGTTCGGCATGATCAAGAACACCTACCAGATGCACAACGAAGGCGTGCTGTCGGCCTACAAGGACAACGCGTCGGTGATCGTCGGCAGCGTCGCCGGCCGCTTCTTCCCGAACCCTGAAACCCGCCAGTACGGTGCGGTGCAGGAGCCGGTGCACATCCTGATGAAGGTCGAGACGCACAACCACCCGACCGCCATCGCCCCGTTCTCCGGCGCCTCCACCGGCTCCGGCGGCGAAATCCGTGACGAAGGCGCGACCGGTCGTGGCGCCAAGCCCAAGGCCGGCCTGACCGGCTTCACCGTGTCCAACCTGCGTATCCCGGGCTTCGAGCAGCCCTGGGAGCAGGCCTACGGCAAGCCCGAGCGCATCGTCGACGCCCTCGACATCATGATCGAAGGCCCTCTGGGCGGCGCCGCGTTCAACAACGAATTCGGTCGCCCGGCGCTGACCGGCTACTTCCGTACTTTCGAGCAGGCCATCGACACCCCGCACGGTGAAGAAGTGCGCGGCTACCACAAGCCGATCATGCTCGCCGGCGGCATGGGCAACATCCGCGAAGACCACGTGCAGAAGGGCGAGATCACCGTCGGCGCCAAGCTGATCGTGCTCGGCGGCCCGGCCATGCTGATCGGCCTGGGCGGCGGCGCCGCTTCGTCGGTGGCCACCGGTGCCAGCTCGGCTGATCTGGACTTCGCCTCGGTACAGCGCGAGAACCCGGAAATGGAGCGTCGCTGCCAGGAGGTCATCGACCGCTGCTGGCAACTGGGCGATGCCAACCCGATCGCCTTCATCCACGACGTCGGTGCCGGTGGTATCTCCAACGCCTTCCCCGAACTGGTCAACGACGGTGGCCGGGGCGGCCGCTTCGAGCTGCGCAACGTGCCCAACGACGAGCCGGGCATGGCCCCGCACGAAATCTGGAGCAACGAGTCGCAGGAACGTTACGTGCTGGCCGTCAGCGCCAAGGACTTCGAGCGCTTCCAGGCCATCTGCGAACGCGAGCGCTGCCCGTTCGCCGTGGTCGGTGAGGCGACCGAAGAGCCGCACCTGACCGTGACCGACAGCCACTTCAACAACACCCCGGTGGACATGCCGCTCGACGTGCTGCTGGGCAAGCCGCCACGCATGCACCGTTCGGTGACCCGCGAAGCCGAGCTGGGCGATGATTTCGACCCGAGCCAGCTGGACCTGGACAACGCCGTCCAGCGCGTGCTGAATCACCCGGCCGTAGCCAGCAAGAGCTTCCTGATCACCATCGGTGACCGCACCATCACCGGCCTGGTCGCCCGCGACCAGATGGTCGGCCCGTGGCAGGTTCCGGTGGCCGACTGCGCCGTCACCGCCACCAGCTTCGACGTCTACACCGGTGAAGCCATGGCCATGGGCGAACGTACCCCCCTGGCCCTGCTGGATGCCCCGGCGTCCGGGCGCATGGCGATCGGCGAGACCATCACCAACCTGGCTGCCTCGCGCATCGAAAAGCTGTCCGACATCAAGCTGTCGGCCAACTGGATGTCCGCCGCCGGCCACCCGGGCGAAGACGCTCGGCTGTACGACACCGTCAAGGCCGTCGGCATGGAACTGTGCCCTGAACTGGGTATCACCATTCCGGTCGGCAAGGACTCGATGTCGATGAAGACCCAGTGGAGCGAAGAGGGCGTCGAGAAAAGCGTCACCTCGCCGATGTCGCTGATCATCACCGGCTTCGCCCCGGTCACCGACATCCGCAAGACCCTGACCCCACAGCTGCGCATGGACAAGGGCGAGACCGACCTGATCCTGATCGACCTGGGCCGCGGCAAGAACCGCATGGGCGCCTCGATCCTGGCCCAGACCTACGGCAAGATCGCCGCCCAGGCACCGGATGTCGACGACGCCGAAGATCTCAAGGCATTCTTCGCCGTGATCCAGGGCCTGAACGCCGACGGCCACCTGCTGGCCTACCACGACCGTTCCGATGGCGGTCTGCTGACCACCGTGCTGGAAATGGCCTTCGCCGGCCACTGTGGCCTCGACCTGCAACTCGACCCGCTGACCGACAGCAAGCTCGATGTGCCGGCCATCCTCTTCAACGAAGAACTGGGCGCGGTCATTCAGGTGCGTCAGGATGCCACCCCGGACGTACTGGCGCAGTTCAGCGTCGCAGGCCTGGACGACTGCGTCGCGGTGATCGGCAAGCCGATCAACAACGGCGAAGTGTCCATCAGCCTCAATGGCGAAGTGTTGTTCGATGACGACCGCCGCATGCTGCAGCGCCAGTGGGCCGAGACCAGCTACCAGGTCCAGCGCCTGCGCGACAACGCCGATTGCGCCGACCAGGAGTTCGACGCGCTGCTCGAGGAAGACAACCCGGGCCTGTCGGTGAAACTGGGCTATGACGTCAACGACGACATCGCCGCGCCGTACATCAAGAAGGGTGTGCGCCCGCAAGTGGCGATCCTGCGCGAGCAGGGTGTCAACGGCCAGGTCGAGATGGCAGCTGCCTTCGACCGCGCCGGCTTCGCTGCCGTCGACGTGCACATGAGCGACATCCTCGCTGGCCGCGTCGACTTCGCCGACTTCAAGGGCCTGGTGGCCTGCGGTGGCTTCTCCTACGGTGACGTGCTGGGCGCCGGTGAAGGCTGGGCCAAGTCGGCGCTGTTCAACAGCCGTGCCCGCGATGCCTTCC
The DNA here is from genome assembly GCF_016648105.1 of Pseudomonas sp. S31. GTDB lineage: Bacteria > Pseudomonadota > Gammaproteobacteria > Pseudomonadales > Pseudomonadaceae > Aquipseudomonas. The sequence continues at coordinate 15,016 of NZ_JACVVE010000008.1, forward strand.
AGGGCTTCTTCGAGCGCAGCGACAGCTTCGCCCTCGGCGTGTGCAACGGTTGCCAGATGATGTCCAACCTGCACGAGCTGATCCCGGGCACCGAGCACTGGCCGCACTTCGTGCGCAACCGCTCCGAGCAGTTCGAGGCGCGCGTGGCCATGGTCGAGGTACAGAAGTCCAACTCGATCTTCCTGCAGGGCATGGCCGGTTCGCGCATGCCGATCGCCATCGCCCACGGCGAAGGCCACGCCGAGTTCGCCAGCGAAGAAGCACTGCTGGCGGCCGATGTGTCCGGTTGTGTGGCCCTGCGCTACGTCGACAACCACGGCAAGGTCACCGAAGCCTATCCGGCCAACCCGAACGGCTCGCCGCGCGGTATCACCGGCCTGACCAGTCGCGACGGTCGCGTCACCATCATGATGCCGCACCCTGAGCGTATGTTCCGCGCCGTGCAGAACTCCTGGCGCCCGGACGAGTGGCAGGAAGACGCTGCCCTGATGCGCATGTTCCGCAATGCGCGGGTGTGGGTGAACTGAGGCGTGTACAAGCTCGCCTTCTTCGTCCCGGCCAGCCATGTCGAGGTGGTCAAGGATGCCGTGTTCGCCGCTGGCGGCGGACGTATCGGTGACTATGACCACTGCGCCTGGCAGACCTTGGGCCAGGGCCAGTTCCGCCCGTTGGACGGCAGCCAGCCGTTCCTCGGGCAGGCGGGCCAGGTCGAGGTGGTGGAGGAGTGGAAGGTAGAGCTGGTGGTGGCTGACGAGCTGATTGCCCAGGTCGTCGCTGCTCTCAAGCAGAGCCACCCGTACGAGACGCCGGCCTATGAGGTCTGGCGTCTCGTCGAGTTCTAGACCGCGTAGGCCTCTTCGCGGGTAAACCCGCTCCTACAGGTTCAGCAAAGATGTGGAGAACCTGTAGGAGCGGGTTTACCCGCGAAGAGGCCAGCACCTTTAGCGCAATGCTGACGGCCTGTCGCCCTATCAGGCTGTCCCGATTTCCCCGCCATCGACCCGCTGGATCACCACTGTCGCCGCCCGTGGCCGCACCCGCGTGCCCGCTGGCGTCGCATCGGTGGCCTTGTCGCTGAACGGCCAATTCCCCGGATGCTGCACGTTGATGAACAGCGTCTTGTTATCCGGCGTGAACGTGATGCCGGTCATCTCGCACCCGTTCGGGCCGACGAAGAAGCGCCGCAGGTCTATCTGATTCTGCCCATTGACCGCGACCTGCTTGCCGTCGGTACCCAGTAGCTGGGTGGGAATCACCGCCAGCAACTGGTCGTTGGTGTAGCCGGCCACGCTCTTCTCGCTGTTGTCGGTCTCGAACCACAGTACCCCTCGGCTATCGAAGCTCATGCCATCCGGGCTGGCGAACTGGTTCAACTCGCTCAGGCCCGAGCGGTTGATTTCGCTACTGCCGCTGGCATTGGCGCCATAGACGAAGATGTCCCAAGTGAAGCTCAGCTGATCGTCGCTGTCGTGCCAGCGGATGATGTGGCCGTGCAGGTTGGGGCCGCGCGGGTTGGCGTGGTCCGCCCTGTCGGCGCTGCGCACCAGGTTGTTGGTCAGGGTCAGGTAGGCATCACCGTTGAGCGGGTTGACGGCGGTCCATTCCGGGCGGTCCATGGGCGTGGCGCCCACGGCATCGGCGGCGCCACGGGTGTGCAGGATGATCCCCGGAAGGTCGCTGTATAGTGCGCCGAGGGTGCTGCCCGCGAGTGTGGGGGTAGCGGTCTGCAGCGGTAGCCACACGCCCTTGCCGTCGGCATCGAAGCGGGCCACGTAGAGCGTGCCATGGTCCAGGTATTTGGCGCCGGTGGCCAGGCGGTCGGTGGGATTGGCATCGGCGGGGTCCCATGGCGCCGTGGAGACGAACTTGTACAGGTACTCGTTGTTGGAGTCGTCGCCCATGTACCAGACCAGCGGTTTGCCGGCTATCGCCAGACCTGGGCAGCAGCCTTCGTGGCGCACGCGCCCGAGGGCGGTACGCTTGGTGGCGCGAGTGCTGGCGTCGTAGGGGTCGATCTCGACGATGTATCCAAAGGTACTCGCCTCGTTGCGGTAGTCGTCGGTGGCACTTGCGCCGCGCGCGGTCACGTTGAAGCGGGTGAATTCGTCGGCCACCTCGCTACTGTCGCCAGCGGCGCTTTCCCACTGGTACAGGCCTGTGGAAGTGACCACGCCGATGCGTGCCTGGTCGGCGGGCAGAGTACCCTTGTTGACGAAGATCCCCGGCCAGTTCTCCTCGCAGGTCAGGTAGGTGCCCCACGGCGTGTAGCCGTTGCCGCAGTTGTTGTTGGTGCCCCGGCAGCGGGTGCCGTCTGGCGAGAAGCGGGTCTTGACGTGCTCGGAGCCGCGCAGAGGGCCGGCGATGTCCATCTGCGAAGCGGTGGTGAAGCGGCGGTTGAGCGGGTCGTTGTCGACCACCTGCCAACGGCCATCGCGTTTTTTCAGGCGGACCACACCCGCGCCATGGGCGTTGATCTCCTTGCGTACTTCTTCGGCGGGGCGTTTGCCGCTGGCGTCTACCGTCGGGCCATGCGGGTGCAGGGCCTGCTGGTCGATGTATTCGAAGTTGATGGCGAGCAGGCCGTCTTCCGAGCTGCCATCGATGGGGAAGAAGTGCATGCCGTCGTGGTGCATGCCCATGGCGTTGGCCTGGTCGGCGGCACTGTTGCTGCCATCGGCCTTCCAGGCCGCCCCGGCACTGTTCAGCGGCGTGCCCCAAGGGGCCAAGACGTAGGCGCTGTAGCCGGCGGCGATGGTGCAGCCATCGGTACGCGAGCCGGGAATGGATTGAAAACCCAGCGCGAGCGTTGGCTTGCCTCCGGCAGCCGAGGTGGCTTCCTGCTTGGCGCTGGTGTTGTCGAAGCAGCCTGCCAGGCCGCCACCGGCAACCATGGCGATGGCGGCGCCCAGGCCACCGCGCATGACACTGCGGCGGCTCAGGTACAGGTCCATGACACTGGCCATCGGCAGGTTGCCGCTGCGGTTGCGATCCAGGTTGTCGCCGCTTTCTCGACTCATCAGGCTGTCCTTTTAGTGGCTGAGTGGGGAGAAAGCGCGACTTTAAGGCACCCATATGATGATTGTTTGGCAGTAATGTGAAGCAGGGCGGTAAAGCCGACGCTATTGGTTGCCTGATGTTTCAGAGTGGCCGCGTTTGCCCTGCACGCTCGATGCCCATTGCTCGTTACGGTCGTGTCCGCTGGTCCTGAGCAGCCCCAGATCGAGCGCGTTTTCGCCTTGTGCCGCGCCCTTGCTCTTGGCGATGTCGGCAATGGCCGTGCCCAGGTCGGAGAGTGAGTTGGAGGCATCTATCGACACATCACGGCGATAATCGTTGCCGTTGAGCGATTCGCGTGTGACGGCCTTGGCCGCGAGTGCCACCTCGCCGTTGGCCGACTGCAAACGGGCGCCGACCAGGCGTGCGTCGCCGCCAACCTGCAGGTTCACTCCATCGCTGCCCTTGACGGCGGTTTGCCGAGCCACGGTGTCACGTTGAACCTGCGATACCTCGAGTTTGAGGGTAGGCGAAAGATTGGGGTCCGCCTTGCCCAGTGCCGGGCCGGCTTTGTCGTTCACTTTGTCACCCAGCGGCCCTGCTAAAGAGGTGGCAGCGTTGATGTAGCCTTGCGGGTTCTTTTCCTGGCTCAGCCGTGCGTCGCCGCTTACCCGCAAGGTATCGATGCGGTCCTTGCGGCTGGCGATGTGCAGGTCGCCCTCGACAGCTGCGCTGATACGCCCTGCTTCCAGGCTTGCGCCTTCGATACGGGTATTCCCACGGCTTTGCAGATCGATGCGATCGGCACGCAGGTCGCTGGTGTTCCAGGTCTGATTGTCGCGTTGGTCGAGATCGACCTTGGCGCGGGCGTGAAGGCCGTGGGTATCGGTCGCCCCCTTGCTCATGTTGAAGCCGGCCCCGGCGCTGATGGCGAGGTTATCGCGTCGTTCATGGTTGGAGGAGCCTTCTATGTGCATGCCGCCGCCTGCCGCGTTGAGCGCGATCTGCCCAGCGGAGGCCTGCAGGCCTTGCAGGTGCAGGGCGACATCTTCACGTGCGGTGCTGGTGAGTGTGAGCTTGCCGGCGCTGGTGAACTCGGCATCGAGGCTTTGGCGCGCATCCTCGGTTTGCTTGCCGTGCTCGAAGTGGCCACCTATACCGCCGCCCTTGGTGTTGCCCATCTTTACGGCCAGTTCCAGGCCGCCGCCGAGTTTGCCGCCGGTGGCCGACTGCGTATTGCCAGCGGCCTGGACTTGCAGCAGGCCTTCGCTGTGCAGGGCGATCTCGGCAGGTTTGGCTTGGCGGGCGCCGATGCGTGTGCCTTCGAGCGACAGGTCGCCCCCGGCGTTCAGCAGCACCCGGCCCTGGGCGTCGATCTGGCCCACCTGGGCGGTGGTCTGCGTCGTTTGCCGCTGATCTTGGTCGAGATAGCCGCGGGTGTCCACGCCGGTGCTGCCCGGGCGGTTGCCGACCTTGGCCCAGGCGTTGCCGTCGAGTTGGCGGGCCAGTTGCTCGGTGCGATCGGTGGCCTGGGGCAACGACAGCGAGCCGCCGCTTTGCAGCAGCACGTCGCCTTTGCCGCCGTCGAAACGCGTGCCTTCATAACGGCCGCTGCTGCCCAGTTGCACATGAATGCCCTGTTGCCCGTAGAGGCTGCCTGGGACTGCCGTGTTGGTCACGGTTTGCCGGTGCTGCGATCCGCCGCGGCCGGCACCGCGCACGTTCAGGTCGCTGCCTGTGCTGGTGTCGATGCGCAGGTCGCCACCGTAGGCCAGGCGCTGCACGCTCTCCAGGCGGGTGTTGCTGGCAGCCAGCAGGTTGTGTTGCTGGGCCTCGATTTGCAGTGTCCCTGCGTTGGCCCGCCAGGCCGTTGCCTGGTCGTCCAGCGTGTCGGCTTTGACCTTGACCCTGGCACCGGACATCTCGTTCACCTGGGCGAAGCCACGGCGTTGGTTTTCCAGGCGCTTGAGGTGCTCGACGGTCATGTCGCCACCGATGCTAGGGGCCGCCATCGCATCCTCGGGCGATGCCTGCTGGAAGCGTGCTGCCTCTTCGCCCTGTACCAGCCGTTCGATCGGCCGGGTCAGATCGCGGTACTCGAGGCTCGCGCCTAAACTGCCCGACCAGTCGTTGCGCACCTCGGTACGCTCATGGCTGTCTTCGACGGCGCGATTGTCGATGTGCCGGGCAGTCACCTCGAGGGTTTGGCCTGCGTCGACCTTGGCTGCCTGGTTGACCATCGTGTCGGCGGTGAGCGTCAGGTTGCCGCTGGCCCGCAGTTCACTGCGCAGCACCTTGCGGTCGTGCTCGGACACTTGCGTACTGTTGTGGTGCCCTTCGACCAGGCTGCCCAGCCGGTCGATACCCCCGGTGAGCGTCAGCGCGCCACCGCTCTGGGTGTTGCTGGAGGTCGTGTCGCGTTCCTGGTGGCTGACGCCCAGGGTCACTTGCCGGGCGTGGACATCGAGGTCACCGGCGTTCGCCTGCACCTTCGAGCCGTCGATCTGCACATGAGAGTCGCTGGTCAGGGCAATCGAGCTGCCGGTCAGCTCGCTGGCAATCTGTGTACTGTTGCGCATCTGTTCGGTACCTGTGTTCACCGCGTAGCCCAAGCTCGCTGCGTATTGGCGCGAGCCTGGCTTGCCATCTTCGGCTTGCTGGGTTTGTCGGGCGCTGGCGGTGAGGCCGCGCCGTTGGTCGTGGGTGTCGCGTTCGTCCACCGATTGCGCACTGCCGATCAGCACCTTGCCCTTGGCATCGACTTGCAGATGCGCCCCCGCTGTGACTTTGGCACCCTGGATACGCAGCTCGTCGCGGCTGGCCAGGCGCAGGTTGCTGCTGGAACTGACGTCGCTCGTCAACACGTGTTGCGTGCGCGTGGTGCTCTCGCGTTCGTTGGCGATGAGGCCGAATAGCTTGCTGTCGTGCTCGCGTTCGACGGTGCGAGACTTGCCATGGTCCGCCTCGACCGCCAGCACGCCTTTCTCGCTGAACAGCACCGCATCCTGGGCGCCATGCGCGGTGCTGCCTTTGATGCTGACTTGGTCGGCGGTCATTGCCAGTTTGCCATCGGCAGTGACCTGGCTGCCGGCCAGGGAGTGGCCTTGGATGTCGTTGCCCTTGCGAGCACCGAAGAACGTACCCGAGACCAGGTCGCCCTGGTAGTGATCGGTGTTGCCGCGCTGCTCGAGGGCAAGGGTGCCAATTTCGATCTTGGCGGCCTTGATGTCCTGGTTGCCCTGGCTGTGCAGGGTGCTGCCCTGAACGCGCAGAGCGTCCTTGGCCGTGACCGTCATGCGCTCGGCATTGAGCTTGCTTGACCGGGCCGTCTCGCTGTAGCTGTCGGTGTCGCTGTCGCCGCGCCACAGGTCCTTGCGATGGCGGACCTGGTTCTGGGTTTGCTTGCTGTCGATACCGGCGAGAATATCCAGGCCGGCACCGCTTTCGAGGTTCAGTTCGCCTCCTGCGTCCACCTGCGCGGCAACCATCTTCATGTCGGCGCCCGAGCGCAACGCCGTGTCGCCGCGGCTTTGCAAGCTCACGCCGAGCGACTGCTGCTCGGTGCTGGTGGTTTCACGGCTATAGGTTTCACGGGTGATGAACAAGAATTTCTTTTTCCAGTTTTCGCGGTCGTGGGTAATGCGCTTGCGGGCCTGGGCATCCAGGGTGAGCTTCTTGCCGGCTTTGGCTTCGATCTGATCAGCCTTGCCATCGACCGCACTCAGGGTCAGGTCGTCGGCGGCGCTCAGGCGCAAGGCGCCTGTGCCGCTGTGAAGCTCGCTCGGCTGGTCGGCTTGGCCCTCGATTTGCAGCGAGCCCGCGGAGTGAATCTCGATGCCGGAATCGGCTTTCATGAAGGCCGGCCCCATGCGCACGCCGGCACCCTCGGCGGTACTCACCACGCGGATCCGCCCCGCGCGCATGGCGCCGAACAGGCTGGCATCGATGCGCGATGGGGTGCCGGGCTGGTGTTCGACGATCCGTCGATCTTCTGCAGCGATACGATTGCGCCCGAGGGTCAGGTCGAGATCGCCCCGGGCCTCGAGCAAGCCTTTGCTGTCGATTCGCGGCGCGATCAGTTCGAGCGCACCGTCGCTATTGCTTTGCCCCCCCTCGAGCACCTGCAGGGTGCCGTGGGCGTTCAAGGTATTGAGGCTGCGTAACTGCTCGTCCTGCAGTTCTGGCGTGCCCACCACGAACCCTGCGCGAGTGGTATTTATGAAGCTGCCGCCGTTGAGGGTGATGCCATTCGGGTTGGCCAGTATGTAGTCGGCGGAGCGGCCGAAGATCTCCTGGGGGCCTTCGATCAGCGAGGCGTTGCGGCTGATCACTTCGTTGAGGATGGTCGATGCTGCCTGGCCGTGGAACTGCGGGTTGGCGGTCAATGCACCGGCCAGCTTCGACTCGCCGGCCTGCAGGCCGTTGTTGAGTACCACACCGGCACTGGCGACGTTGTAGTCGATGAATTGGTTGTGTGACAGACCTTTGCTATTGGGGGCGACGATGTCGATGACCGGTACACGATGGCCGCTGTTGATGATGGGCGTGCCTGACGGCCCCGTCGCGGCCTCCAGCCGGCCTTGTGCCAAGGCGGCACTAGGGCCGAGCAAGGCGAGGAAAATGGCCCAACGCAAGGTGTCAGGGTGGATAGACGTTGGTTGCGAGACTATCGGCATGTTCTCGTTCTCTTTGTTGTGGGTGAATCAGATGTGCAGGCTGCACTCCATGACCCAGTAGCCGGACTCCAGGTGTGAGCGGGGTAGGTCACTGGCATGGAGCGGGCGCTGGTAATCGAGGCGCAGGCGCACAGAGGGCAGGGTCAGCTCCACGCCAACCGCCGCACCGGCGAGGTGCTGCGAGGGTTTGCCAGTGGCAGACTTTACCCAGCCAACGTCCAGGCCTGCGTAAGGGCGCACTTGCAGGGGCTGGAACCACGGGGCCGGGAGCGGCTGGCTGAAGGTGTTGCGCCAAGCGCCGCCGCTGGCACCGGAGTACGTGCGCAGGCGAAACCCGCGCACGGTCGAATCGTCACTGACCAGCAACTGCTCGACCGCTGGCAAGGCGTGTTCGCTGTGCTGCAGGGCCAGTTCGCTTTGCCAGCGCCAGGGCCTGTCAACCGGGCCTTGGCGCAGGTGCAGCAGGTTGAAGCGGTATTTGCGAAAGTCCGGGCGCAGGCGTTCAGCGCCCAGGGGCGAGCGGTCGGCACCGAACCAATTCATGCCTTGGGCGGCGCCCAGGTAGGTGTTCCACAGGCCGTCTTGCAGCCAGAGCAGGTTGATGCCAGCCTCGAAGCTGGTCAGGGTCGGGCTTTGTTGAATGATGACGGCGCCCGCGCTGCGGTTGATCAGCTGCTTGCGGTCCAGCCTTGCGCTGGCACTGAGCAGTCCTTGTTGGTTACGCCACAGTACCCGTTCGATGCTTGCGCCTTGATACTGAGTGGTGCCGTCGCTGGTGCTCCGACTGTGGGGCAGCGGCGCTTGGTAGGTCAGTTGGCTGGCATTCAAGGCGAATGTCCACGGGCCATAAGGGATGCTGTAGTACAAGGTAAGGCCTTGGCTCCGGCCGGGGGCATCCAGCGCCGTGGAAATCAGCGAGACCCGTAGGTCGTCGTTCACCCCCAACGGGCTGTCCACGCCAAGCCCCACATAGAAACGATGGCGGCCGGTCAGTTCGGAGCCGCGGTTGTCCAACCGGCTGTCCAGGTGCCAGCGCGAGCCGAGCTGCTGCGATTGTAGAACGACCCGGGTGCCGCCTTGCAGGTCGCCTGGCAACAGGTCAAGGCTCAGGTCGTAGGCGCGCAGCCGGTTGAGTTGGTCCAGCCCCTGCTCCAGAGCGGGGAGATGAAGAGGCCGGCCCACGGTGGCGGGGAACGCGCCTTTGAGCGACAGCGGCAACGTCGTGTCGGCGAACTCGATGGACTCGACGAACCCCTCGACGATGACGATATCCAGCGGGGCGTCATCCTTAGGCGGCTGTACCAGGTAGGGGCGGGTGGTGGGAAAGCCTTCGCGAACGTAGAGGGCTGTGATGGCCTTGAGCAGTTCGTTTATATCGCCGATGCCCATCCTTGGGCGGACCAGCCCGCGCAGGGCCCGCTCAAGTGCCGGGTCGGATATCTGTTGATTACCGACGATGCGCAGGCCCGATACAGCCCATTGGCGGCTATCGCCAGGCGCCTCGGGTGTCGAGGCCGGGCCTTGCGGCGCAGGGCGGCTTTGCCAGCGCTTGAGTCGTTGATCCTGCTCCTGGCGTTGCAATGAATGCTGTTGGTCGCGCAGGTGTTGAGTGGCGGGGTCGCTGGCCTGCGCCGTCGGGAGCATCAGCAGCGCGGACAGGCATCCAGCGAGCCGGCTGGAGAAGGCCGGGCAGAAGAGACAGTGCATCGAGGACCCCCGCGAATGGCGTACGTTTCACGTACTCGTTTGCGTTGATCCTATTGTTTGTTGCACCCAAGTGGATGCAGTACCTGGGCTATGGATGATGTAGGGGGAGTGGGCTTGGCAGGACAGAAAGCTCCTACAATCTCAGTTCGACCACGGGACTATCACGGGCGAATCTCGATCAGCGTGCCGTCGCGCACCAGGTCCCAGACCTCGCGCATGTCGGCGTTGCGCATGGCGATGCAGCCGTCGGTCCAGTCCAGGGTATGGAAGTACCACTCGGGGTACTCGTCGTTGATCGGCGTGCCGTGGATCATGATCATGCTGCCGGCGCTGACACCTTCGCGGGTGGCCTGGGCGGCGTCGCGGATGTTCGGGTAGGTGATGTGCATGGCCAGGTTGAAACGGTCGCTTTGCTTGCGCCAGTCGAGCCAGTAAAGGCCTTCGGGCGTCTTTTTGTCACCTTCGCGCTGCTTGGCGCCCTTGGGCTGCTTGCCCAGGGAAATGCGGTAGGTCTTGAGCGGTTCGCCACGGCTGATCAGTTGCAGGCGGCGTTCGGACTTGATCACCAGCACCTTGTCGATCAGCGGCTGCATGGCGCTCTGCGACTGCGATTGCGGAACCACCAGCGGTTGTGGCTTGCGAATGATGGTCTCGGTGAAGGCCGCCTGGGACACCGAGGTAACGCAAAGGCAGAGGAGAGCGAACAACCAGCGCATGAAACGGTATCCCTGGAATGCTAGGAAGAGGGCGAGACGTTCATCGGCGGCAGGTACTCATGACCAATGGGGTAATGCTGCTCGATGCGGTCGCGATAGTAGCATTCTAGTGTGCGGGCGACGGTGCGGAAAGCCAGCTCGCCCCATGGAATCTGGTGTTCGTCGAAAAGTCGCACTTCCAGGCTCTCGACGCCCACGTCGAAGTCCAGGTCGGTCAGTTCGGCGCGGAAGAACACATGCACCTGGCTGATGTGCGGCAGGTCGAACAGCTGGTACAAGGCCATGTCGCCGACTCGGGCACAGGCCTCCTCGACGGTTTCGCGACGGGCGGCCTGGTCGAGGGTCTCGCCGTTCTCCATGAACCCGGCGGGCAGGGTCCAGAAACCACGCCGTGGCTCGATGGCGCGGCGGCACAGCAGCACCTGGGTGCCCCAGGTGGGCAGCACGCCAGCGACGATGTTGGGGTTCTGGTAGTGAATGGTGTGGCAGGACTCGCAGACATACCGCAGGCGGCTGTCGCCTTCGGGGATCCGCTGAATGACCGGCTGGCCGCACGCGCTGCAGAATTTCATGCTGGGTTTCCTTGTACTTGGCCTTATCTTGGCGCGCCTGCAGGGGCCAGGGCAAGCGTGCGGGGCTTGGGTGCGTCGCGGCTTTGGTGCATCATGCAAGGCAGGCCTTGGAAACGAGAGTGCGCAATGCTGGACGAGCTACTTCGCCGAATGAGCAACCATGTACCCACGTCGCTGGAAACCGATCGACGGTTCCCTGAAGCGGCGGTACTTTTGCCCATCACCCGCAGCGAAGCGCCCGAGCTGGTCCTCACATTGCGCGCCAAGGGCTTGTCCACCCATGGAGGCGAGGTTGCCTTCCCCGGTGGCCGGCGCGACCCCGAGGACCCCGACCTGGTATTCACCGCGCTGCGCGAGGCGGAGGAGGAAATCGGCCTGCCGCCTGGCCTGGTGGAGGTGGTCGGCCCGCTCAGTCCGCTGATTTCGCTGCACGGCCTGAAGGTGACGCCTTTCGTCGGGTTGATTCCCGATTACGTCGAATACCGTGCCAACGATGCCGAAATCGCGGCAGTATTCACCGTCCCGCTGGAGTTCTTCCGCCAAGACCCGCGCGACCATACCCATCGCATCGACTACCAGGGCCGCAGTTGGTACGTGCCCAGCTATCGCTTTGGCGAGTACAAGATATGGGGCCTGTCGGCAATCATGATCGTCGAATTGGTCAACCTGCTGTTCGACGCTGGCATCAGCCTGCACGAGCCGCCCGTGCAATACATCGAAACCTGAGCGGGGCCCACCCTGCCGCCTGTCATTAGCCGCCGATGAGTCAAGGAACGCACATGAAATACCGCCTGGGCGACCTGCGGGTCGAAACCCACCCCACCAGTTGGGCCGCGCCCAACGCCACGCTGATCGGCAAGGTGCGCCTGCAGGCGCATGCCAACGTCTGGTTCGGCGCGGTGTTGCGTGGTGACAACGAACTGATCGACATCGGCGAGGGCAGCAATGTGCAGGACGGCACCGTGATGCACACCGACATGGGTTCGCCGCTGACCCTGGGCAAGGGCGTGACTGTCGGCCACAACGCCATGCTGCATGGTTGCAGCGTCGGCGACTACAGCCTCATCGGCATCAATGCGGTGATCCTCAATGGTGCGCGCATCGGCAAGCACTGCATCATCGGCGCCAATGCGCTGATTGCCGAAGGCAAGGAAATCCCCGACGGCTCGCTGGTGATGGGATCGCCAGGCAAGGTGGTGCGTGAGCTGACCGAGCAGCAGAAGCGCCTGCTCGAGGCCAGCGCCGCGCACTATGTGCACAACGCCGAACGCTATGCCCGCGAGCTGGTGGTCGACGATGAGTGATGCGGCGGCGGTAGAACGCCCGGTGCCTTCACCTTGTGTGAGTATCTGCGGGCTGGACGAGCAGGACATCTGCACCGGGTGCCAGCGCACGGTGGCCGAAATCAGCCGCTGGTCGAAAATGGACAACGCCGAGCGCCGGGCGGTGCTCAAGCTCTGCCATGAGCGGGCGCTGGCGGCCGGGGTGATCTTCGGCGTCTAATCAGCGCTCGCCTCTTCGCCGCTGCGACTTGCCCCGCGAAGAGGCCACCGCTACTCTGTGCGGCTTGCCCACAGACCTCGCGCCATGTTCTATCTCATCGCCTACATCAGCAGCGTAGTGCTGATCAACTACGCCTTTTCCAGCGCCCCGCACCTGGATGTCATCTGGTCTGCCTGGGGTGGCCTGGTGTTCATCCTGCGCGACATGGTCCAGACCCGCTTCGGGCATGGCGCTCTGGTCGCCATGCTGCTGGCCCTGGTGCTGTCCTACGTCACGTCGGAGCCAGCCATCGCCCTGGCCAGCGCCACAGCGTTCTTCATTTCCGAGTTGATCGACTGGCTGGTGTTCAGTATCACCCGGCGGCCGCTGCGCGACCGCCTGTGGCTGAGCTCGGCGCTGAGCATCCCGGTCGATACGCTGATTTTCTTCGGCATGATCGGCGCCATGACCCCGGTGGTGATCGGCACCGCGCTGGCCTCGAAATTCGCCGGCGTCACTGCCGTCTGGCTAGCCATGGCATTTCGTGCCCGGCGCGCCGCCGTGGCAGGTTGATGGTGTAGAATACCGGTCCTTTTTCAGTGGCTCGCGCCTTTGCCTGGCGCGGCCCCGGACGCCTTCGAGGACCTGAAATGACCCGTATCGGAACCCCATTGTCGCCCACCGCGACCCGTGTACTGCTCTGCGGCTGCGGCGAGCTGGGCAAGGAAGTGGTGATCGAGCTGCAGCGCCTGGGCGTCGAAGTGATCGCCGTGGACCGCTACGCCAATGCTCCGGCGATGCAGGTCGCGCATCGCAGCCACGTGGTCAACATGCTCGATGGTGTTGCCCTGCGGGCCATCATCGAGGCCGAGAAGCCGCATTACATCGTGCCCGAAATCGAAGCCATCGCCACCGCCACCCTGGTCGAACTGGAGAGCGAAGGTTTCACCGTGGTACCGACTGCCCGTGCCACCCAGCTGACCATGAACCGCGAAGGCATTCGTCGCCTGGCCGCCGAAGAGCTGGACCTGCCGACGTCGCCGTACCACTTCGCCGACACCTATGAAGACTACGCCAAGGCCGTTGCCGACCTGGGCTACCCCTGCGTGGTCAAGCCGGTGATGAGCTCGTCGGGCAAGGGCCAGAGCCTGCTGCGCAGCGACGCCGACCTCCAGCCGTCGTGGGACTATGCCCAGGAAGGCGGCCGTGCTGGCAAGGGCCGGGTGATCATCGAAGGCTTCATCGATTTCGACTACGAGATCACCTTGCTGACCGTGCGTCACGTGGGCGGCACCACCTTCCTCGAGCCGGTCGGCCACCGTCAGGAGAAGGGTGACTACCAGGAGTCCTGGCAGCCCCAGGCCATGAGCGCGAAGGCACTGGCCGAATCGCAGCATGTGGCCAAGGCGGTCACTGATGCGCTGGGCGGCCGTGGCCTGTTCGGCGTGGAGTTGTTCGTCAAGGGCGACCAGGTGTGGTTCAGCGAGGTTTCGCCGCGCCCGCATGACACCGGCCTGGTGACCTTGATTTCCCAGGACCTCTCGCAGTTCGCCCTGCACGCCCGGGCTATTCTCGGCCTGCCGATCCCGGTGGTGCGTCAGTTCGGGCCGTCGGCCTCGGCGGTGATCCTGCCCGAGGGGCAGTCGCAGCAGACCAGCTTCGCCAACCTGGGGGCGGCGCTGAGCGAGCCGGACACCGCCATTCGCCTGTTCGGCAAGCCGGAAATCAACGGCACCCGTCGGATGGGCGTGTGCCTGGCGCGCGACGAGTCGATCGAAGCGGCGCGGGCCAAGGCGACCCGTGCTTCGCAGGCGGTCAAGGTCGAGTTCTAAGCTGCTGCAATCCTAGGGGCCGCATAGCGGCCCCTAGTGTTTCACAGCTCGGTATTGCGGGTTTCCTTCAAGCACAGCACGGCAATCAGGCTGATCACCGCCGCCGCCGACACATAGCCACCCACCCAGCTCAATCCCCCCATGCTCACCAGCTTCTGGGCGAAGAACGGTGCCGCCGAGGCGCCAACGATGCCGCCCAGGTTGTACGCCGCCGAGGCGCCGGTGTAGCGCACGTGGGTCGGGAACAGCTCAGGCAGCAAGGCGCCCATCGGTGCGAAGGTCACGCCCATCAGGAACAGCTCGATGCTCAGGAACAGCGTCACGCCTGCGGTCGAGCCGGAGGTCAGCAGCGGTTCCATGGTAAAGCCCGAAGCCACCGCCAGCAGGCCGCCGACGATCAGTACCGGCTTGCGCCCGTAGCGGTCGCTGAGCCAGGCCGACAGCGGCGTGGCCAGGGCCATGAAGACCACGGCGAAGCACAGCATGCCGAGGAACGATTCGCGGCTGTAGCCCAGGGCCGACACGCCATAGCTCAGCGAGAACACCGTTGAGATATAGAACAGCGCGTAGCACACCACCATGGCCGCAGCGCCCAGCAGGGTCGGCAACCAGTATTTGGCGAACAGGTCGACCACTGGCATCTTCACGCGCTCGTGGCGGGCCACCGCCTTGGCGAATACCGGGCTTTCCTCCAGCTTCAGGCGTACGTACAGGCCCACCATCACCAGCGCGGCGCTGAGCAGGAAAGGAATGCGCCAGCCCCAGTCACGGAACTGCTCGTCGCTGAGGACCAGGGCCAGGGTCAGGAACAGGCCGTTGGCCGCCAGGAAACCGATCGAGGGGCCCAGTTGCGGGAACATGCCGAACCAGGCGCGCTTGCCTTCCGGTGCGTTCTCGGTAGCCAGCAATGCCGCGCCACCCCATTCGCCGCCCAGGCCCAAGCCTTGGCCGAAGCGCAGCAGGCAGAGCAGCGCAGGCGCCCACATGCCGATGCTGTCATAGCCCGGTAGCACGCCGATCAGCGTGGTCGATACGCCCATCAGCAGCAGCGAGGCCACCAGGGTCGACTTACGCCCGATGCGGTCGCCGAAGTGGCCGAACAGGGCCGAGCCCAGCGGGCGAGCGAGGAAGGCGATGCCGAAGGTGATGAAGGCCGCCAGCATCTGTGCGGTGCCCGACCCCGAAGGGAAGAACACCGGGCCGATTACCAGCGCTGCCGCCGTGGCATACACGTAGAAGTCATAGAATTCGATGGCGGTGCCGATGAAGCTGGCGGTGGCCACCCGGGCAGGAGAGTTGGCCGGCGCGGCAGGCGCTTGGGCGTAGGTGCTGCTGGTTGTCATCTAATAGGTCCCTAACAGTCTGGTTCCGCTTCTCGACGTGGTCCGGGCCGGCCAGGCAGGCACGGGTTGGCGGACGCCGGAGCGTATTGTTCTTGTGCGCGCTCGACTGACCAAAGCCCTGGAGGGATAGGGGCGGGAGCGGGACTGTTCGGGGTGTTGAAGCAGGGCCGCGGGGCGTGTCAGTGGAGCGGACTGGCCGTGTGACGCCGGGTGCGGGTAGCAGGCGGGACGGCGGGGCTGGGTAAGCGTGACCGGAGTATAGCTATCGGGTCACGGTCCACACCAGTACCTTGCTGGCGCAATTGTCCTCGGTTTCGAGGATTTCCAGGCGATAGCGGCCGATTTTCAGGCAGACGGCGCTTTCCGGGATGCTTTCCAGTGCTTCGGTGACCAGGCCGTTGAGGGTCTTCGGGCCGCCGTCGCAGGGCAGGTGCCAGCCGAGGCTGCGGTTGATCTCGCGCAGCGAGGCGGTGCCCTCGATGACGAAGGTGCCATCGGGTTGGGGGTGGACGTGGGGGTTGTCCAGGCTGTGTTCGTCCTCGAACTCGCCGACGATTTCTTCGAGGATGTCCTCCAGGGTGACGATGCCCAGCACCTCGCCGTACTCGTCGACCACCACGCCGAGCCGGCGTTGCTGCTTGTGAAAGTTCAGCAACTGCAGCCGCAGCGGGGTGCTTTCGGGAACGAAGTAAGGTTCGTAGCACGCGCCTTGCAGGGCTTCGAAGGTCAGCTCGGCCCTGGGCAGCAGGTGGCTGATCAACTTGGTGTTGAGGATCGCCTCGACCTGGTTGATATCGCTGTGATAGACCGGCAGGCGAGTGTGGCGGCTGACGATCAACTGATCGATGATCTGCTCGATCGGGTCGTCCAGGTTGATGCCGTCCACTTCGTTGCGCGGCACCAGGATGTCGTTGACGGTGATCTTGTCCAGCGACTGCAGGCCGTCGAGCAGGCCGTGATGAAGCGCTGGCTCGCCGTCCTCGTCATCGAAAGGCTCTTCCTGCTGTGGGTGCAGCGCCACGGCGGTGGGTTGAGTGCGGAACGGGCGCAGGATCAGCTTGGCCAGGCCGTCGAGCACGCAGGCCAGCGGTTGCAGCAGCGCCAGTGGCCATTTCAGGCTGGCACCCAGGCTGACGAGGGCCTGGGGGCTACGCCGGGCCAGGCGCCGTGGCAGGAACTCGGCGAACACCAGCAGCACCAGGCTGGCACCCAGGCCCGCGACCCAGAAGCCCTGTTCGCCGTGGTGGTACTGGCCGACCAGGCAGGCCAGGCCCAGCACCAGCAGCTTGCCGAGGCTGGCGCACAGCACCAGGGCCTGGGCCGGCAGCTTGGTCGGGGGGCTGTCGCCATTGCGCTGGCCACCATTGAGCTGTTGGCGGGCGGCGTCCACGGCGGTGAACAGGGCCGACCAGAGCAGGGCCAGTGCGAGGATGCCGAGAAGGGGCGCGTATGGCAGCGTGTCCATGGGCTGTCAGATATGCAGGATGAATTCGCGAACCAGCTTGCTGCCGAAGTAGGCCAGCATCAGCAGGCAGAAACCGGCGAGGGTCCAGCGGATCGCCTTGTGACCACGCCAGCCGAGGCGGGTGCGGCCCCACAGCAGCACGCTGAACACCACCCAGGCGACGCAGGCCAGCAGGGTCTTGTGTGCCAGGTGCTGGGCGAACAGGTTCTCGAGGAACAGCCATCCGGAAATCAGCGACAGCGAGAGCAGGCACCAGCCGGCCCAGAGGAAGCCGAACAGCAGGCTTTCCATGGTTTGCAGCGGTGGGAAGTTGCGAATCAGGCCCGACGGGTGCTTGTTCTTCAACTGGCGATCCTGCAGCAGCAGGAGCAGCGACTGGAACACAGCGATGGTGAACAGCCCATAGGCCAGGATCGACAGCAGGATGTGGGCGAGGATGCCAGGCTCTTCGTCGATCAGTGGCACCGTGCCTGGAGGGGCGAACTGGGCCAGCAACGCGGTGACGGCGCCTAGCGGGAACAGTAGCACCAGGAGGTTTTCCACCGGTATGCGCAGGCAGGCCAGCAGGGTCAGGGTAATGACCGCCACGGCGATCAGGCTGGCGGCGCTGAAGAAGTCCAGGCTCAGGCCCAGCGGGGTGATCAGCTGGAAGAACAGCGCGCCACCCTGGGCGACCACAGCGAGAGCGCCGAGCAGGCCGAGCAGCCGTTTGTCGGCCTTGCGGCCCTGGGCCAGGTGGGTGCCCTGGTAGATGGCTGCGGCTATATATAAGCCGGCGGCGATCAGGTTGGGGATGAGGCTGGGTGAGGAGACCATAAGTCCTGGAAGGCGAGCCTTAAAGGGACGGAGTTTGGCATAGATCGCGGCAGTCTAGGAAGACTGCAGGACCGTGTCGCGGCATTCGCGGGTAAACCCGCTCCCACAGGCGCCGGGACCCGTGTAGGAGCGGGTTTACCCGCGAAGGCGCGAGCACGAGCACCGAATGTCCACCAAGGTGTCCGCCGCCGCCGCACTTCGCTATAATCGCCGCCTTGCTGTGCCCCGCGCCTGCGCGTACCTAACAGGGCACCTGACAACTCCCGGCTTTCCTGGGCCTGAAAGGATCACCATGTTCGAAAACCTGACCGACCGCCTGTCACAGACGCTGCGCCATGTCACCGGCAAGGCCAAGCTGACCGAAGACAACATCAAGGACACGCTGCGCGAAGTGCGCATGGCCCTGCTCGAGGCTGACGTCGCCCTGCCGGTGGTCAAGGATTTCGTCAACAGCGTCAAGGAGCGCGCGGTCGGCACCGAGGTGTCGCGCAGCCTGACCCCGGGCCAGGCCTTCGTGAAGATCGTCCAGGCCGAACTGGAAAGCCTGATGGGCGCGGCCAACGAGGATCTGGCCCTGAATGCCGCGCCGCCTGCAGTGGTACTGATGGCCGGCCTGCAAGGTGCCGGTAAGACCACCACCGCCGGCAAGCTGGCGCGCTTCCTGAAAGAGCGCAAGAAGAAGAGCGTGATGGTGGTGTCGGCCGACGTCTACCGCCCGGCGGCGATCAAGCAGCTGGAAACCCTGGCCAACGACATCGGCGTGACCTTCTTCCCGTCCGACATCAGCCAGAAGCCGGTGGCCATCGCCGAGGCGGCGATCCGCGAAGCCAAGCTCAAGTTCATCGACGTGGTCATCGTCGACACCGCTGGCCGCCTGCACATCGACGCCGACATGATGGACGAGATCAAGGCGCTGCATGCCGCGGTCAAGCCGATCGAGACCCTGTTCGTGGTCGACGCCATGACCGGCCAGGACGCTGCCAACACCGCCAAGGCTTTCGGCGAAGCCCTGCCGCTGACCGGCGTGGTGCTGACCAAGGTCGACGGTGATGCCCGTGGCGGTGCCGCGCTGTCGGTGCGCGCCATCACCGGCAAGCCGATCAAGTTCATCGGTATGGGTGAGAAGACCGAGGCCCTCGAGCCGTTCCACCCCGATCGCGTCGCCTCGCGCATCCTCGGCATGGGCGACGTGCTCAGCCTGATCGAGCAGGCCGAGCAGACCATCGACAAGGCCAAGGCCGACAAGCTGGCCAAGAAGCTCAAGAAGGGCAAGGGCTTCGACCTCGAAGACTTTCGCGACCAGTTGCAGCAGATGAAGAACATGGGCGGCCTGGGCGGCCTGATGGACAAACTGCCGAGCATCGGCGGGGTCAATCTGTCGCAGATGGGCAACGCTCAGGGCGCTGCCGAGAAGCAGTTCAAGCAGATGGAAGCGATCATCAACTCCATGACTCCGGCCGAGCGCCGCGACCCTGACCTGATCAGCGGTTCGCGCAAGCGCCGGATCGCCCTTGGCTCCGGCACCCAGGTGCAGGACATCGGTCGCCTGATCAAGCAGCACAAGCAGATGCAGAAGATGATGAAGAAATTCTCCGCCAAGGGCGGCATGGCCAAGATGATGCGCGGCCTTGGCGGGATGCTGCCAGGCGGCGGCATGCCCAAGCTGTAATCCCCTATTTTGGGCGCCTGCCTTTTAATAAGGAGGGCGCCCGGAACCCCGCTTCGGCGGGATAATGGCCACGAAATTCGTGGCTCAACCGGCAGATCTGGGCGGTAGGGCGATGCCTTGCCGAAAAAGGCATTTGCAAATGTCCGTGTATTCCCCGAGAATATGCGGCCTTTTGGGCACCCGTGTGCCTATTTGGCATTCAGATTTGCAGTACCAGCTGCTGTATCAACTGCAGCACCGACTATAGGAACGATGTTCACATGGTAACCATTCGTCTGGCCCGTGGCGGCTCGAAAAAGCGCCCATTCTACCACCTGACCGTGACCAACTCGCGTAACGCCCGTGACGGCCGTTTCGTTGAGCGCGTAGGTTTCTTCAACCCAATCGCTGCTGGCGCCGAAGTTAAGCTGTCGGTCAACCAAGAGCGCGTCACCTACTGGCTGAGCCAGGGTGCACAGCCGTCTGAGCGCGTTGCTCAGCTGCTGAAGGAAGCTGCCAAGGCTGCTGCCTAAGAAATATGAACGCGACGCCAGAAAAGGCTGACGACCTCATCGTCGTTGGCAAGATTTTTTCGGTTCACGGCGTTCGCGGCGAGGTGAAGGTGTACTCCTTTACCGATCCGATTGAAAACCTGTTGGATTATCCACGCTGGACGCTTCGGCACGAAGGCACGGTAAAGCAGGTCGAGCTGGTCAACGGTCGGGGTTCCCAAAAGGGCCTGGTCGTGAAATTGAAAGGCCTCGACGATCGCGATGAAGCCCGTCTTCTGAGCGGTTACGAAATCTGCATCCCGCGGAGCCTTTTGCCCAACCTGGCCGCTGACGAGTACTACTGGTACCAGTTGGTAGGTCTGAAGGTCATCAACCAGGACGAACAGCTGTTCGGCAAGGTCGATCACCTGTTGGAGACCGGTGCGAACGATGTAATGGTGGTCAAGCCCTGCGCAGGCAGCCTGGATGATCGCGAGCGTCTGTTGCCCTATACGGCGCAATGTGTGCTGGCAGTCGACCTGGAAGCAGGCGTGATGCGGGTCGAGTGGGACGCGGACTTCTAGACGATGGGTAACCTTCGCGTAGACGTCATCACGTTGTTCCCCGAGATGTTCTCGGCCATCACGGAGTACGGCATTACCAGCCGCGCGGTGAAACAGGGGTTGCTTCAGGTGACTTGCTGGAACCCGCGGGACTACACCACAGATCGCCACCATACCGTGGATGATCGGCCGTTTGGCGGTGGTCCGGGCATGGTGATGAAAATCAAGCCTCTGGAAGACGCCCTGGTTAGCGCCAGGCAAGCGACTGGAGCATCGGCGAAGGTGATCTATCTCTCGCCGCAAGGCCGCAAGCTGACTCAGCAAGCGGTCAAAGGCCTGGCCGAACAGGAATCGTTGATCCTGATCGCCGGTCGTTATGAAGGCATCGACGAGCGCTTTATCGAGGCTCATGTCGATGAGGAGTGGTCGATTGGCGACTATGTGCTTTCCGGTGGCGAGCTGCCGGCCATGGTACTGATCGATGCGGTTACACGGCTGCTGCCCGGAGCTTTAGGGCATGTGGACTCGGCGGAGGAAGACTCCTTCACCGACGGTCTGCTCGATTGCCCGCACTACACCCGACCTGAGGTGTATGCGGATCAGCGTGTTCCCGACGTGTTGCTAAGTGGCAACCATGCACACATCCGGCGTTGGAGAATGAAGCAGTCCCTTGGTAGGACCTTCGAACGACGCGCCGATCTTCTGGAAAGTCGCTCGCTTTCTGGAGAAGAGAAGAAGCTGCTCGAGGAATATCTCCGCGAGCGGGACGATAGTTAAACGTATCGATGGTGGATCACGTATCCATCTTAGGAGCACAGCATGACCAACAAGATCATCCAGCAGCTCGAAGCCGAGCAGATGAGCAAGGAAATCCCGACCTTCGCACCAGGCGACACCATCGTCGTCCAGGTTAAAGTGAAGGAAGGTGAGCGTTCCCGTCTGCAGGCGTTCGAAGGCGTCGTTATCGCCAAGCGTAACCGCGGTCTGAACAGCGCCTTCACCGTGCGCAAGATCTCCAGCGGCGTTGGCGTAGAGCGTACCTTCCAGACCTACAGCCCGCAGATCGACAGCCTGGCCGTGAAACGTCGTGGTGACGTGCGTAAAGCCAAGCTGTACTACCTGCGCGACCTGTCCGGCAAAGCCGCTCGCATCAAGGAAAAACTGTCCTGAGTGCAGTTTGACTGGGTGGCCGAGGCCGCCGTGCGAGACAAAAGCAGCCTTCGGGCTGCTTTTTTGCTTTCTGAAACCCAAGCGTAGTAGACGTGATGACGACTCGAGATCAGGAAATCCAGCGCCGCACCGAATTGTCGGTGACCCGCGTGACCAAGGCGGTGTTCCCCAACACCACCAACCACCACAACACCCTGTTCGGCGGCACCGCCCTGGCCTGGATGGACGAAGTCTCGTTCATCGCCGCCACGCGCTTCTGCCGCCTACCGCTGGTGACCGTGTCTACCGACCGGATCGACTTCAAGCACCCGATCCCGGCGGGCTCGATCGTCGAGCTGGTCGGCACGGTGATCAAGGTCGGCAATACCAGCCTGCAGGTCCAGGTCGACGTGTTCGTCGAGAACATGTACCTCGATGGCTGCGAGCGGGCGATCCATGGTGTGTTCAGCTTCGTCGCCATCGACGAGGACAAGCGCCCGGTGCCGGTGCTGCCCGAGGCCTGAGCAACCTGTACCGGCCTGCGCGATCCCTGTAGGAGCGGCTTTAGCCGCGAAAGGGCCGGTACAGACAACCCACGACCCGTGTGAAACACTAACCCCGTCTCCATCATCCAGCAGCCGCGCATGCCCGCCCTAGACCACCCCCTGATCGACCAGTTTCTCGACGCCCTGTGGCTTGAAAAAGGCCTCTCCGACAACACCCGCGCGTCCTACCGCAGCGACCTGGCGCTGTTCAACGGCTGGTTGCAGGAGCACGCGGTGGCTCTGCCCGATGCCGGCCGCGAGCTGATCCTCGACCACCTCGCCTGGCGTGTGGACCAAGGCTACAAGCCGCGCTCCACCGCTCGGTTCATCTCCGGCCTGCGTGGGTTCTTCCGCTACCTGTTGCGTGAAAAGCTGATCGGCGTCGATCCGACCCTGCTGGTGGACATGCCGCAGCTCGGGCGGCCCTTGCCCAAGTCGTTGTCCGAGGCGGATGTAGAAGCACTGTTGCAAGCCCCGGACCTCGGCGAAGCCATCGGCCAGCGCGACCGCGCCATGCTCGAGGTGCTGTATGCCTGCGGCCTGCGCGTGACCGAGCTGGTCAGCCTGACCCTCGACCAGGTCAACCTGCGCCAGGGCGTGCTGCGGGTGATGGGCAAGGGCAGCAAGGAGCGGCTGGTGCCCATGGGCGAAGAAGCGGTGACCTGGCTGGAGCGCTACCTGCGCGACGGCCGCGCAGAGTTGCTCAATGGTCGCCCCAGCGACGTCCTGTTCCCCAGCCAGCGCGGCGAGCAGATGACCCGGCAGACCTTCTGGCACCGCATCAAGCACCAGGCCCGGGTCGCCGGCATCGACAAGCCGCTGTCGCCGCACACCCTGCGCCACGCCTTCGCCACCCACCTGCTGAACCATGGCGCCGACCTGCGCGTCGTGCAGATGCTGCTCGGCCACAGCGACCTGTCGACCACGCAGATCTACACCCATGTGGCCAAGGCGCGCTTGCAACAACTGCATGCCCAGCACCATCCGCGTGGATGAATCATTTTCATGTTCCGCCGACCGGTACCTGCAAGCCCCTTCAACCCTGGCCCGATGTGGTAGGCTTGGGCGGTTTGCACCAAGGGCCGCACGGTCGCCACGGTCTGTTTGCCGGCGACACCCTCCGGCCCCTGTCCGCCCTCAGGAGTTCCCCATGCGCGTGACCCAGTTTTTCGCCGCCGCCGCGATGGCGCTGGCCAGTACCTTTGCCGTTGCCGCGGCCACCGACGCCAACAGCGGTGCCGAGCAGGCGATTCGCAAGTCGTTGCAGAACCTCGAGCTCGAAGTACCGGTAGAAAGCGTGTCCAGCAGCCCGCTCAACGGCCTTTACGAAGTCAAGCTGCAGGGCGGCCGCGTGCTGTACGCCAGCCCCGATGGCCAGTTCGTGATGCAGGGCTACCTGTTCCAGATCCAGGACGGCAAGCCGGTCAACCTCACCGAAAAAACCGAGCGCCAGGGTGTCGCCAAACTCATCAATGGCATTCCAGCGGCCGAGATGGTGGTTTATCCTGCCAAGGGCGAAACCAAGTCGCACATCACCGTCTTCACCGATACCACCTGCCCGTACTGCCACAAGCTGCACGCCGAAGTGCCGGAGCTCAACCGCCGCGGTATCGAAGTGCGTTATGTCGCCTTCCCGCGCCAGGGCCTCGGCTCGCCGGGTGACGAGCAATTGCAGGCGGTATGGTGCTCCAGCGACCGCCGAGCGGCGCTGGACAAGATGATCGATGGCAAGGAAATCAAGGCCGCCAAGTGCGCCAACCCGGTCGACAAGCAGTTCCAGCTGGGCCAGTCGATCGGTGTCAACGGCACGCCGGCGATCGTCCTCGAAAGCGGCCAGGTGATCCCGGGCTACCAGCCGGCACCGCAAGTGGCCAAGCTGGCCCTCGCCGGCCAGGCGCAAGCCGCCAAGTAATCAATTCAGTACGCCGTCGTCATGGGGTGACGGCATGTTTCACGGTCGGCGAAGGCGCCGGCCGTTCAATGGGGAGTTCACAGTGAAACCGGTCAAAGTAGGCATCTGTGGGTTGGGGACCGTCGGTGGCGGAACCTTCAATGTACTTCAGCGCAACGCCGAGGAGATTGCCCGCCGTGCCGGGCGCGGTATTGAAGTGGCACAGATTGCCATGCGCTCGCAGAACCCGAACTGCCAGATTACCGGTACCCCCATTACCGCTGATGTGTTCGAAGTCGCGAGCAACCCGGAAATCGACATCGTCATCGAGCTGATCGGTGGCTACACCATCGCCCGCGACCTGGTGCTCAAGGCCATCGACAACGGCAAGCACGTGGTCACCGCCAACAAGGCGCTGATCGCCGTGCACGGCAACGAGATCTTCGCCAAGGCCCGGGAGAAGGGCGTGATCGTCGCCTTCGAGGCCGCTGTGGCCGGCGGCATTCCGGTCATCAAGGCGATCCGTGAAGGCCTCTCGGCCAACCGCATCAACTGGCTGGCCGGTATCATCAACGGCACTGGCAACTTCATTCTCACCGAGATGCGCGAGAAAGGCCGTGCCTTCCCCGACGTGCTGGCCGAGGCCCAGGCGTTGGGTTATGCCGAAGCCGACCCGACCTTCGACGTCGAGGGCATCGATGCCGCGCACAAGCTGACCATCCTCGCCTCGATCGCCTTCGGTATTCCGCTGCAGTTCGAAAAAGCCTACACCGAGGGGATTACCCAGCTGACCACCGCTGACGTGAACTACGCCGAGGCCCTGGGCTACCGCATCAAGCACCTCGGTGTGGCCCGCCGCACCGCCGAAGGCATCGAGCTGCGCGTGCACCCGACGCTGATCCCGGCCGATCGCCTGATCGCCAACGTCAATGGCGTGATGAACGCCGTGATGGTCAATGGCGATGCCGCAGGCTCGACGCTGTACTACGGCGCCGGTGCCGGCATGGAGCCGACCGCTTCGTCGGTGGTGGCCGACCTGGTCGACGTGGTCCGTGCCATGACCTCCGACCCGGAAAACCGCGTGCCGCACCTGGCCTTCCAGCCAGACTCGCTGTCGTCGCACCCGATCCTGCCGATCGAAGCCTGCGAAAGCGCCTACTATCTGCGCATCCAGGCCAAGGACCATCCGGGCGTGCTGGCCCAGGTGGCAAGCATCCTGTCCGAGCGTGGCATCAACATCGAGTCGATCATGCAGAAGGAAGCCGAGGAACAGGACGGCCTGGTGCCGATGATCCTGCTGACCCACGGTGTGGTCGAGCAGCGTATCGATGATGCCATCGTCGCCCTGGAAGCCCTGCAGGACGTGGTCGGCAAGGTCGTGCGTATCCGCGTCGAACAGCTCAATTAACGAATCGTGCCGTCGGGCCGCCCGCGCGGCCCCGGCCCCAGCCTCGAAGGTTTGCACCCATGCGCTATATCAGTACCCGCGGCCAGGCACCGGCCCTGAATTTCGAAGACGTCCTGCTGGCCGGCCTCGCCAGCGATGGCGGCCTCTACGTGCCTGAGAACCTGCCACGCTTCACCCAGGAAGAAATCGCCTCCTGGGCCGGCCTGCCTTACCACGAACTGGCCTTCCGGGTGATGCGCCCGTTCGTCGAAGGCAGCATCGCCGACGCCGATTTCAAGAAGATCCTCGAAGAAACCTATGGCGAGTTCGCCCACGCTGCCGTAGCGCCGCTGCGCCAGTTGAACAGCAACGAGTGGGTCATGGAGCTGTTCCACGGCCCGACCCTGGCGTTCAAGGATTTCGCCCTGCAGCTGCTCGGCCGCCTGCTCGACCACGTACTGGCCAAGCGCAACGAGCGCGTGGTGATCATCGGCGCCACCAGCGGTGACACCGGCTCGGCCGCCATCGAAGGCTGCCGCAGCTGTGAAAATGTCGACATCTTCATCCTGCACCCGCATCAGCGTGTGTCGGAAGTCCAGCGTCGGCAGATGACTACCCTGTTCGGTGACAACGTCCACAACATCGCCATCGAAGGCAACTTCGACGACTGCCAGGAGATGGTCAAGGCCAGCTTCGCCGACCAGTCGTTCCTCAAGGGCACCCGCCTGGTCGCCGTCAACTCGATCAACTGGGCGCGGATCATGGCCCAGATCGTCTACTACTTCCACGCAGCCCTTCAGTTGGGCGGCCCGGCCCGTTCGGTGGCGTTCTCGGTGCCGACCGGCAACTTCGGCGACATCTTCGCCGGTTACCTGGCGCGCAACATGGGCCTGCCGATCAGCCAACTGATCGTCGCCACCAACCGCAACGACATCCTGCACCGCTTCATGAGCGGCAACCAGTACGTCAAGGAAACCCTGCACGCGACCCTGTCGCCGTCGATGGACATCATGGTCTCGTCCAACTTCGAGCGCCTGCTGTTCGACCTGCACGGCCGCAACGGCGCGGCACTGTCCGAGCTGATGGCGACCTTCAAGCAAGGTGGCGGCTTCAGCGTCGAACAGGATCGCTGGACCGAAGCCCGCAAGCTGTTCGATTCGCTGGCGGTCAGCGACGAGCAGACTTGCGAGACCATCGCCGAAGTCTTCGCCAGCACCGGTGAAGTGCTCGACCCGCACACCGCGATCGGCGTCAAGGCCGCCCGTGAGTGCCGTCGCAGCCTCGACACGCCGATGGTGGTGCTGGGCACCGCGCACCCGGTCAAGTTCCCCGAGGCGGTGGAGAAGGCCGGTGTCGGCAAGGCGCTGGAACTGCCCGCGCACCTGAGCGACCTGTTCAGCCGCGAAGAGCGCTGCACGGTCCTGGCCAACGACCTCAAGGCGGTCCAGGCCTTCGTCAGCCAGCATGGCAACCGCGGCAAGCCGTTGTAATACCGCGGTGTCGATAGGGGCGGTGCGCAATGCGCCGACCTCTTTCGTCGATTCAGCAGTATTTTCAGATTTATCCTATATCGGGCCGTAAGCGGCTCGCTTAGTGTGACGCCGATCCTTGCCACTGGAGCGGCTCATGCTTCTACCCTACGTGTTGCTTCATCAAGCGCGCCCTTCGCACCAGATCCTCCTGCACCAGGCGTGCAATGCCTTGGGCATCTTCGACGTGCGCGTCACCCGCGATCTTGACGATCTTCACGCTTGCCTGGCACGTGAGCGGGTCGCCGACCTGCTGATTCTCGACCCCGGCATGGCTTCGGCCAACGCCATGGCATTGTTCGAACGGCTCGCCGGCAGAGGGCAGGTGCCGTCCTTGCTGTTCGTTGGCAGCCTCGCCGAAGAAAGCGGCCCTGGCCTGGCGGGAGAGGCCCGCGAGCGAGGTTTCAGGGTGCTGGCCGAGCTGGCCTGGCCCCTGCCTATGCCGCGCTGGCAGCGGGCGCTGGAGCGTATTCAAACTGTCATCTCGGCCCCGCATGCTCACTGAAACAGGCGTAAGTTGACGAACTTTCCGCTGCGCCTGCTGGTCAATTCCCACATGTCCCCCCACGCAGCGAGTGATCCGGATGGAAAGAATCTGCAGACTGCTCAACGAAGCCCTGAGCCCTTATCAGACCCAGCTCGGCCCCGTGGATGCTGGCGGCAACCGCCAGTTGACCGTGTCCGACAACCTCGGTGGCACCACCTTGCGGCGTACGGTGAGCCTGCGTCAGTTGCAGGAGCAGCGCCTGCTGGTCGACCTGGTCGACGGTTTGCACCGCGACCTGCAAATCGCCGAGGGTCGTTTGCAGCCCTGCGTGATAGCGGCATCGAGACAATGCCAGCAGCCTCAGGGAACCTTTGCCTGAGTACATCCTCAGAAACTGTAGAAGTCATCTGCCAGCGCACAGCTCCGGCGCCGGCAGGTGGCTTTGGAAGGCCTCGAAGGCTTTCGGTTGACCCCGGGCGTCTCTCCCCCAGCGCCCGGGGTTTCTTTTTTCGCCGACCGCCGATCAGGGCGTAGTGAAGAACTGCCGGCTCTGTTCCAGGTAGTCGTCGCGCAGCGCCGGGTCCAGCCAGTGCGCATAGAGCGCCGGCAAGGTGTCGCGGCGCAGGGCCGGTAGCAACTGGTCGATATGCGCGATGGCGGCGCGCCCCAGTGGCGTATCGGCACAACCCACGTGAAGGAACTGGTAGCGATTCACGCCCTGGATCGGGTGGAAGCGGTAGTCGGCGGGCGAGCCGCCATGCTGCTGGATCAGGTAGCGCATTTCCGGCCAGTAGCCCAGCACCAACTGCAGGCGCCCTAGTTGCTGCATCTGCAACAGGCTGGCGGTGGCATCGTTGCCATAATGGCGGTTGAACGCCGAGTCGGGCAGGCTGCGCAGCATCTCGTCGATTTGCGTGCCATAACTGCGTTCGGCAACGATGCCGAGCTTCAGCGGTGTTTGCGTCAACAACCCCTTGAGGTCGATATCGGCACCGTTGCTGAAGGCCGCCAGCTTCAGTTCGTTCTGCTTGTGCACCACCAGCCCGCTGCTCAGCGCGCCCAGGGCAGGCATGGAGTAACGCACGAAACGCGCGCGCTCGGCGGTCCAGATCAGGGTCGGATCGCAGACGAAATGGCCGGCCTGGAGCATCTGGGTACCCCGGGCACGGTTGACCCGGACGATGCTGTGGTCATACTCGGGCATCTGTGCGATCAGCAGGGGCAGCATCTGGTCGATCACGCCCTGGCCTTTTTCGGCGCCGTCGAAGACGGTGAATGGCGGCAGGTCGCGAACCAGCCAGATCAACCGCTCCTTGGCCGCTGCAGGTTGCAGCACCAGGGCGAGCAACAGCCCGCACAGCACCAGTAGCGCCCGCCCCAGGCGTGTGCCAGGCATGGGCGTGATCAGACGGTGCCTGCTGCGCGCAGGTTGCTGATGGCGCTGGCGTCGTAGCCCAGGCCGGTCAGCAGGCGGTCGGTATGTTCGCCCAGCGTCGGGCCGACCCACTGCGCAGAACCCGGTGTTTCGGACAGCTTGGGGACGATACCCGGCATCTTGAACGGCTTGCCGTCTGGCAGCCTGGCCTGGAGAAACATCTCACGCGCCAGGAATTGCGGGTCGCTGAACATGTCCTCGGCCGAGTAGATGCGGCTGGCCGGCACCTCGGCGTCGGTGAGCACCTGCATCACCTGCTGCAGCGGCAGGCTGTTGGCCCAGCGGTCGATCACGCCATACAGCTCGTCGCGTCGTGCATCGCGCCCGTCGTTGCTGGCAAGGGCCGGGTCTTCGGCCAGGTCGGCGCGGCCAATGGCATGCATGAAGCGCTTGAAGATCGCATCGCCATTGGCGCCGATCTGCACGTGCTTGCCGTCGGCGCTGGTATGGATGGAGGAGGGCGTGATGCCGGGCATGATGTTGCCGGTACGTTCACGAATGAAGCCGAACACATCGAATTCGGGGACCATGCTTTCCATCATGGCGAAGATCGCCTCGTACAGGGCCACGTCCACCACCTGGCCTTGGCCGCCGTTGACTTCACGATGGCGCAGCGCCATCAGGGCGCCGATCACGCCCCACAGCGCGGCGATCGAGTCGCCGATGGAAATGCCCGTGCGCACCGGCGGGCGGTCCTCGAAGCCGGTGATGTAGCGCAAGCCGCCCATCGATTCGCCGACCGCGCCGAAGCCCGGTTGGTCCTTCATCGGGCCGGTCTGGCCGAAGCCGGACAGGCGCACCATGACCAGGCGCGGGTTGAGCGCATGCAGCACGTCCCAGCCCAGGCCGAGTTTCTCGAGCACGCCTGGGCGGAAGTTCTCGATCAGGATGTCGGCCTCGGCCAGCAGGCGTTTGAGGATCTCGCGGCCTTCGGGGTGCTTGAGGTTGAGAGTGAGCGATTGCTTGTTGCGCGCCTGCACGAACCACCACAGCGACGTGCCCTCGTACAGCTTGCGCCATTTGCGCAGCGGGTCGCCGCCGTCGGGCGACTCGACCTTGATCACCTCGGCGCCGAATTCGGCGCAGATGCGCGAGGCGAACGGGCCGGCGATCAGAGTGCCGAGTTCGACGACCTTGAGGCCGGCGAGGGGTTTGCTGGGGGTAGACATGAGGCATCCGTGGCAACTGGGCAGACCCAAGGTTTTATCATAGGTCCGAGGCGGCAGGTACTCCCTCGGCGCAACGAACGGCAGGATCGGTTAGACTGTGGGACTTTTCTTTGCGCAAGAAGCCCGTCGACCATGGCCCAGCCGTCCACCACCTACAAATTCGAACTGAACCTGACCGATCTCGACCGCGGCGTGTACGAAAACGTCCGGCAGACCATCGCCCGTCACCCCTCGGAAACCGAGGAACGCATGGCTGTGCGACTGCTGGCCTATGCCCTTTGGTACAACGAGAACCTGGCGTTCGGTCGCGGCCTGTCGGATGTCGACGAGGCTGCCTTGTGGGAGAAGAGCCTGGATGACCGCATCCTGCACTGGATCGAAGTCGGCCAGCCGGACGCCGAGCGCCTGACCTGGTGCTCGCGCCGCACCGAACGCACCAGCCTGCTGGCCTACGGCAGCCTGCGGGTCTGGGAAGGCAAGGTGGTGAGCGCGGTCAAGGGCCTGAAGAACCTCAGCATCGCTGCCGTGCCACAGGAGGTGCTGGAAGTGCTGGCCACCGACATGCCGCGCACCATCAAGTGGGATGTGATGATCAGCGAAGGCACGCTGTTCGTCACCGACGACCGTGGCCAGCACGAAGTGCAGCTTCAGTGGCTGCTCGGCGAGCGTGGCTGAACCGACCGATAGCCGACTGCCGAAGATCCCATGCGTATCGAACCTCGCCCGCTGCCCCCGACCCTGCCATTGCTGGGTAACCTGCCACCTTTGCTGACCCGCCTGTACGCCGCCCGCGGCGTGCAGTCCGAAGCCGAACTGGACAAGAGCCTGGCGCGGCTGCTGCCGTACCAGCAGCTCAAGGGCATCGAGGCGGCCGTCGACCTGCTGGTCGATGCCCTCGACCAGCGCCAGCGCATCCTCATCGTCGGCGACTTCGATGCCGATGGCGCCACCGCCAGTACGGTCGGCCTGCTCGGCCTGCGCCTGCTGGGCGCGGCCCATGTCGATTACCTGGTGCCCAACCGCTTCGAATACGGCTACGGCCTGACCCCGGAAATCGTCGAGGTGGCGCTGCAGCGCCAGCCGCAGTTGCTGGTGACCGTGGACAACGGCATCTCCAGCGTCGAGGGCGTGGCGGCGGCCAAGGCCGCCGGGCTCAAGGTGCTGGTCACCGACCACCACCTGCCGGGCCCGCAACTGCCGGACGCCGATGCCATCGTCAACCCGAACCAGCCAGGCTGCGACTTCCCGAGCAAGTCGCTGGCCGGGGTCGGGGTGATCTTCTACGTGCTCATGGCCCTGCGCGCGCGCCTGCGCAGCCTGGGCCGCTATGAGAACCAGCCGCAGCCGAACATCGGCGAGCTGCTCGACCTGGTGGCCCTGGGCAGCGTGGCCGACGTGGTACCGCTGGATGCCAACAACCGCATCCTGGTGCACCAGGGCCTCGAACGCATTCGTGCCGGCCGTGCGCGACCAGGACTGAAGGCGATTCTCGAAGTGGCCCGCCGCGACCACCGCCGCATCACGTCCACCGACCTGGGGTTCATCCTCGGCCCGCGCCTGAACGCGGCCGGGCGCCTGGACGACATGAGCCTGGGGATCGAGTGCCTGCTGTGCGAAGACGCGGCCCTGGCCCAGGACATGGCCCAGCAGTTGGATGACCTGAACCAGGACCGCAAGTCGATCGAGCAGGGCATGCAGCGTGAGGCGCTGGCCCAGCTCAAGGACCTGCCGGTGGAGTCGATGCCCTACGGCTTGTGCCTGTTCGACGCCGACTGGCACCAGGGTGTGATCGGCATCCTCGCCTCGCGCCTGAAAGAGCGCTATCACCGCCCGACCATCGCCTTCGCCGATGCCGGCGACGGCATGCTCAAAGGCTCGGCACGCTCGGTACCGGGCTTCCATATTCGTGATGCCCTGGATGCGGTGGCCGCGCGTCATCCGCAGCTGATCAGCAAGTTCGGCGGGCACGCCATGGCCGCCGGCCTGTCGTTGCCCGAGGGCAACTTCCCTGCGTTTGCCGAAGCGTTCGATGAGGAAGTCCGTCGCCAGCTGCGCGAAGAAGACCTGACCGGCCGCCTGTTGTCGGACGGCGTACTGGCGGTGGAAGAATTCCACCTCGACCTGGCCAAGGCCCTGCGCCATGCCGGGCCGTGGGGCCAGCACTTCCCCGAGCCGCTGTTCCATGGCGTGTTCCAGCTGGTCGAGCAGCGAGTGGTCGGCGAGCGGCACCTGAAGGTGGTGCTCAAGAGCGAATGTGGCTCGGTACGGCTGGATGGCATTGCCTTCGGCATCGACCGCGAGGTATGGCCGAACCCGACGGTGCGCTGGGTGGAGCTGGCGTACAAGTTGGATGTGAACGAGTTTCGTGGGAATGAGAGTGTGCAGTTGATGATTGCGCATATCGAGGCGCGGTGAGGCAGCGGCCCAGTCCCCGAGGTCACGACCGGTAAGGAACGTTAGCACACTGCTTCTTATTAGCTGTTCAACAAATATGGACGATTGAGCTAATGTTAGCTTTAGAGTTGTTATTTGCTGAGCAGCTAAGAAGGAAGTAGGGGCTAAGCTATGGTGCTGCAACAATTTGCGCGGAAAGATTACGAACGCGAGGTAGTGGATGCGTTGTGCTCAGCATTCAACGATGCATTCGCTGGTAATGCCAAGGTTCGCCAGATACCCGTCTCCGCCAGCGCCTCCGAGGCAGGATCAGCACCAGACGCGCTGATCGCAATCGAAACGCCCAGCAAGACACTGATGGTGTGCGTAGAGATAAAAAAAAGCGTCTACCCAAGAGATATCCGCAATGCAGTGTGGAAGCTTGGCCAGTACCAGCGCAGCCTCGACCATTCATGCGAATCCGTAGGGCTTATCGCCGCTGAAGCGCTCAGCCCAGGGGCTAAGCAGGAACTGACATCTCAAGACATTGCCTTTTTCGAGCCTGATGCAAGTCTCTATCTGAGACATGACTGCTGGCTAATCAACGTAGATAAGGCCGTCAAGCGCGGAAAGAAAAAGCAACAGCAGGCAGTGGAATTATTCACGGATGCGCGCGCAAGCGTGATCCATGCCCTGATCACGCGCAGTCATGAGTGGCTCAGCGGTGCCGATCTCTCCGAATTGGCCGCCACTTCGCCGTACACCTGCTCTGTGGTCTTGCAAGAACTAACACTGCGAGAATGGGTTGAGTCGGTAGGAAGTGGTCCAGGTAAGCGAAGAAGGCTCGTGGAACCTGGCAAGCTGTTGGACGCCTGGGCGGAACACTGGCAGGCGCGCAGAGAGAGCCGGACGAAGTGGTACACATTCATCGAAAGTCCCAAGCAGCAGTTGGATCAACTCGCTGAGCGAATAGAGCGTTCCCAAGTCGATTTTCCATGGGCGTTTACAGGCAATTCTGCTGCGAATTTGGTCGCGCCCCTACTGACAGACACTCAAGGCGCAGAGATCATCGTGCCCAAGGGGTACACCGACAGTTTGGCGCAAGCGCTCGGTCTCAAGCCGGCAAGCAAGGGAGCGAACGTTATCCTGATCGAGCGAGAGGCTGCCAGCCTGCTCTATCGCCACAAGCAATCAGGTAGCACCGCCTGGATTGCCAGTGCGTACGTGCTGTACCTCGATCTACTGGATGGCCGTGGACGAAATCCGGAATTGGCCGACCACCTGAGGAGCTATCTGGAGACTTTATGGGCAAGGAAGTGAAGCCACGTACTGCAGGTGGATACACGCCCGATGTTACGTTGGCATGCGAAAGAACGTTGCTGACGCTGCTCAGCGCATTCGGAAATCTCAAAGATACCCTGCGTTTGGTGGGAGGTCTGGTTCCACGTTACCTCACTCCCGAAGCACCGCCAGAGGTGCCTCCGCATGCCGGCACCTCAGACGTGGATGTCATATTGAATCTCGAAGTGCTGGCCACGGGTGATGAATACGCCAGTCTTGCAGAGCAATTGAAAACGCGTGGCTTCCGGCGATGGATTGAAGAGGGGAGAGCGACGTCATGGCGTTGGCGTCGCCAGGTTGATGAGCACATCGAAGTCGTGGTCGAACTGCTTCGGGATGCCGGTGATGAGCAGCCGGGTAAAGCGGTGAACGTCAGCGGTGAGCAGGTTTCAGCGCTGACCATCAAGCACGCGAGGATCGTCCACGACTGGTATCAGGAGAAAGTCATCGGTGCTGCGCTGCTCGATGATGAGGCTGTGTCGGTCGACGTGGTGCGCTTTGCTGATGTTCCAGCGTTTGTCATCTTGAAGGCGATTGCGTTGGACCAGCGACAAGAGAACAAGGATGCTGCCGACCTCATCCATGTCCTTCGCTATGCGGGCTCCTTGGACGAGGTGGCCAAGGTGTTTGTTGATCGAGCCCGTACCGGGCGGCATCCAGAGGCATTGCGCGATGGGCTGGATGCATTGGCTCGGCGCTTTTGTGATGATGAATTCAGTGACGGCTACGAGAAGGTCGGGGCGGTCAGGTATGCCCGGTTTCATGGCGGTGATGACGACGAGTTGGTGAGCGCGCAACGGTATGCGGCTGGTTTGGTGCAAGGATTGTTGGCAAGGATTTCTGCACAGATGGAGGA
Organism: Pseudomonas sp. S31; assembly: GCF_016648105.1. GTDB lineage: Bacteria > Pseudomonadota > Gammaproteobacteria > Pseudomonadales > Pseudomonadaceae > Aquipseudomonas. The sequence continues at coordinate 49,483 of NZ_JACVVE010000008.1, forward strand.
CAGGCCGTGATGCCTGGGCCCCGGGGCGCCGAACCGCCGCGAAGAGGCCATCAGCTGTAAGAAGATTCTGAACCTGAAACCAAATGCTTCAGGTTAGGTGGTTTAGGGAATTATCCTACGACCCGTGTCGAATGCCGTCTGATAGGCAGTCAGGTACTTCAACTGTACCGTCTCGGAGTCGCCGCAACTGGCGACCGGGTGTGAGAAGCCCGGTGTTTTGAGATCGCTTGCCAGTAATGGCAGCTGTGCGCGTGCAGACTTCGGTCTGGCCGTGGTGATCTCGAACACGGTCTTCTCACCTCGCGTACGGCTGCCACCCAATCTGTGAGAAGGATATGAGTGGTCGCTCCTCAACATTCGAGATGACCATGAAAAAAATCGTACCTGATCCACCAATCGACCAACCCTCTTCCTACCTCCTGACTACCCCCACACTCAGCCGCGAAGAAGCCATAGCCCGCGCCACTGGCCTCATGCAGCGCCTGATCAAAGCCGGTGATGAATACCTGGAAGCCGAAACCGAGGATGAGCGCATTTACGCCCTCGACACCCTGGAAATCCTCAACGACGTCCTGGGCGGATTGATCGTCCATATCAAGGGCCTGGAGAGTACGCCATGAAAACGGCGCTCGGCTCCCGCACCACAGCTGGGCAAACGAAATTCTCCGAACTGTACGCCATCCGCCCGGGCATCCCGCTCGATCACGCCTTCGCCGAACTCTCCGCCCTGCTTGGCTGCATCGAGCACCTGACCGAGGAAGCCGAGATGGAGAACAACCTGATCGCCGGTAGTGCAGCGCGCATGCTCAGTGCGATGGCCAAGGCGTTGATCAACGATATGGAGATTGGCTTCAACTGCGGTGAATGATTCATGCGGTTACCCCCTGTAGGAGCGGCCTTGTGCCGCGATGGGCCGCGAAGCGGCCCCGGGGTTTATACGGCGCAGCTGATCCAAAGGGGCCGCTTCGCGCCCCATCGCGGCACAAGGCCGCTCCTACAGATATCGCACCAGGCCTGGAAATTGAGCAGGACGGTCGCTCCGGCAGGCCGATAGCAAATCCTACGAAACCTCCCCCCACCCAATCTGGTCTAGTCTGATTAATGACCGAAACCGGGCCGGCGACACACTCGAGCCCGGGGCGGATCACCATTGGAGTTCCTGGGAGGTGCCCTCATGAGCCTGCTGCTCGAGCCTTACACCCTGCGTCAGCTGACCCTGCCCAACCGCATCGCCGTCTCGCCGATGTGCCAGTATTCCGCCGTCGATGGCCTGGCCAACGACTGGCATCTCGTTCACCTGGGAAGCCGCGCCGTCGGTGGCGCCGGCCTGGTCATCACCGAGGCCGTCGCAGTCACCGATGACGGCCGGATCACCGCCGAAGACCTCGGCCTGTGGAGCGACGAACAGATCGCCCCGCTGCAACGCATCACCCGCTTCATCACCGCCCAGGGCGCCATACCCGGCATCCAGCTGGCTCACGCCGGGCGCAAGGCCAGCACTCATCGGCCCTGGTTGGGCAAGCATGGCAGCGTCAAGGTCGAGGAGGGCGGCTGGCAGCCGGTCGGGCCTTCGAAGATCGCTTTCGACCCGCAGCACACCCCGCCGCGCGAGCTGAGCAAGGATGAGATCCAGGACATCGTCGAGTCGTTCGTGGCTGCCACCAAGCGAGCCCTCGAGGCCGGTTTCAAGGTGGTGGAGATCCACGCCGCGCACGGCTACCTGCTGCACCAGTTCCTGTCGCCGCTGAGCAACCAGCGCCGCGACGAGTACGGCAGCTGCTTCGAAAATCGTATTCGCCTGACCCTGCAGGTGACCGAGGCGGTGCGCAAGGTCTGGCCCCAGGAGCTGCCGTTGCTGGTGCGTGTGTCTGCCACTGACTGGGTCGAAGACGGCTGGAACCCGGATGAAACCGTCGAGCTGGCGCGTCGCTTGCGGGTGCTGGGGGTCGACCTGATCGATGTGTCTTCGGGCGGCACCTCGGTCAACGCCGAGATCCCCACCGGGCCGGGCTACCAGACCCGCTTCGCCGAGCGCGTGCGCAAGGAAGCGGAAATCGCCACCGGCACCGTCGGCATGATCACCGAACCCGCCCAGGCCGAGCACATTCTGCGCACGGGCCAGGCCGATCTGATCTTCCTTGCCCGGGAACTGCTGCGCGACCCGTACTGGCCGCTGCATGCCGACGATGACCTGGGTGGCAACAAGGCCACTTGGCCAGCGCAGTATCAGCGGGCTACCAGCCGGGCGAATCCGATTCATGAGTCGGATTTGCGGGATTGATAATTGGCAGCCAGGGACCCGCATCCCTTGTGGGAGCGGGTTTACCCGCGAAGAAGGCAACGCGGTGAATGGCACCGGCTTCGCCGGTGTTCGCGGGTAAACCCACTCCTACAGAGGTCACATGGAATCTGCAGTTGGTGTTTTACTTCCAGATAGTCATCAACCGCTTCTTTGAAGGCCGAATAAAGCGTTCTACGTGATCGGGCGTGAAACCCGACGATATCGCGGGTGGAGCAAAGGTGGCCCACCCATAAACCGTCCTCTTTGCTGTATCTCACATTTGCGGTATGCCCCCGATGTTCCATGGACCCTGGCCTTATTAACATCTCTTTTGGATGAATGCATCGTAAAGGAAGCGAGATCAGGAATGAGCTAAACGCGATGTAGGAACTGTCCTGGATTGAGGTCTGAGCCTCAACCCAGGCACTTCAATCAATGCTTGATCATCACATGCCGCACGCAGGTATAGTCCTCCAACCCATACATCGACATGTCCTTGCCATACCCCGAATGCTTTTGCCCCCCATGGGGCATTTCACTGACCAGCATGAAGTGGGTATTCACCCAGGTACACCCATACTGCAAGCGTGCCGCCAGCCGATGGGCGCGCCCGGTGTCGCGGGTCCACACCGATGAGGCCAGGCCGTACTCGGAATCGTTGGCCCATTCCAGCGCCTGGGCTTCATCCGTGAAGCGGGTCACCGAGACCACCGGGCCAAACACTTCGTTGCGCACGATCTCGTCGTCCTGCAGGGCGTCGGCCAGCACCGTCGGCTCGAAGAAGAACCCCTCGCCCGGCAATGCCTTGCCACCCGTGACCAGGCGAATGTGCGGCTGGGCGATGGCGCGCTGCACCAGGCCACTGACCTTGTCACGGTGCTGGGCGCTGATCAGCGGGCCGAGTTCGGTGCCCTCGGCCTCCTGCACGCCCGGCTTGAGGCTGACCACCGCTTCGCCCAGGCGCTGGACGAAATCTTCATAGATGCCGTCCTGCACATACAGGCGGCAGGCCGCCGTGCAGTCCTGGCCGGCATTGTAGAAACCGAAGGTGCGTATGCCCTCGATGGCGGCGTCCACGTCGGCATCGTCGAACACCAGCACCGGCGCCTTGCCACCCAGTTCCATGTGCATGCGCTTCACGCTGTCGGCAGTGGCGCCGATGATGTGTGCGCCGGTCGGGATGGAGCCGGTCAGCGACACCATGCGCACCTTGGGATGTGTGACCAATGGGTTGCCCACGGTCTGGCCGCGGCCGAAGAGGATGTTGAGCACGCCGGCAGGCAGCAGGTCCTTGGCCAGCTCGCCCAGGCGCAGGGCGGTCAGCGGGGTCAGCTCCGAGGGCTTGATCACCACGGTGTTGCCCGCCGCCAGGGCCGGGGCGATCTTCCAGGCGAGCATCATCAGCGGGTAGTTCCAGGGCGCGATCGAGGCCACCACGCCCAACGGGTCGCGGCGGATCATCGAAGTGTGCCCCGGCAGGTATTCACCGGCCGCCGAGCCGCCCAGGCAGCGGGCGGCGCCGGCGAAGTAGCGGAATACGTCGGCAATCGCCGGCAATTCGTCGCCCAGCGCGGCGCCCAGTGGCTTGCCGCAGTTGCGTGATTCCAGCCCGGCGAGCTCCTCGGCATGCGTGTCCACCGCATCGGCCAGGGCCAGCAGCGCCAGGGAGCGCTCGCGGGGGGAGGTCTGCGACCAGCTGTCGAAGGCCTGGTCGGCAGCGCGCACGGCGGCATCGACCTGGGCCTCGGTGGCTTCGTTGATCTGCGCCAGGGCCGTGCCCCGGGCTGGGTCTAGCACGGTCCAGGCCGGGCCTTGGCCCGCTACCAAGTGGCCGTTGATCAGCATTCGGGTTTGCATGGGGGACTCCTCCAAGGTCATTTGCCGCTGCCCGCGACGCTTTCGCCGCCGCGGGTCAGGTAGTAGGCGCCGAGGATCGGCAGCATGGTCACCAGCATCACCAGCATGGCGACCACGTTGGTCACTGGCACGTCGCGCGGGCGGCTCAGCTGGTTGAGCAGCCAGATCGGCAGGGTGCGCTCATGGCCGGCGGTGAAGGTGGTGACGATGATCTCGTCGAACGACAGGGCGAAGGCCAGCATGCCGCCGGCCAGCAGCGCCGAGCCGAGGTTGGGCAGGATGATGTAGCGGAACGTCTGCCAACCGTCGGCGCCGAGGTCCATCGAGGCTTCGATCAGGCTCTGCGAGGTGCGGCGCAGGCGGGCGATGACGTTGTTGTAGACGATCACCACGCAGAAGGTGGCGTGGCCGACCACGATGGTGAACACGCCGGGTTCGATGCCCAGGCTCTTGAACGCCGAGAGCAGGGCGATGCCGGTGATGATGCCGGGCAAGGCAATGGGCAGGATCAGTATCAGCGAGATACTCTCCTTGCCGAAAAAGTCGCGCCGGTAGAGCGCCGCCGAGGCCAGGGTGCCGAGCACCAGGGCGATCAGCGTGGCCAGGCAGGCCACTTGCAACGACAGCTTGATCGCCTCCAGCACATCGGCGCGGGCGAAGGCCACGGCGAACCAGTGCAGGGTGAAGCCCTTGGGCGGGAAGCTGAACGCCGCATCCTCGGTGTTGAAGGCATAGAGGAAGATGATCAGGATCGGGAAGTGCAGGAACACCAGCCCGCCCCAGGCCGCGAGGCGCAGGCCCACAGAGGGTTTTTCAGAGTGCATCGAAGGCCCCCAGGCGCTTGACGATGGACAGGTACACGGCGATCAGCACGATCGGCACCAAGGTGAAGGCTGCGGCCATGGGCATGTTGCCGATCGCCCCCTGTTGGGCATAGACCATGCTGCCGATGAAATACCCCGGTGGCCCGATCAACTGCGGCACGATGAAGTCGCCCAGGGTCAGCGAGAAGGTGAAGATCGAGCCAGCGGCGATGCCTGGAATCGACAGCGGCAGGATCACCTGCACGAACGTCTGCCCAGGCCTGGCACCCAGGTCGGCCGAGGCCTGCAGCAGCGACGGCGGCAAGCGTTCGAGCGCCGCCTGGATCGGCAGGATCATGAACGGCAGCCAGATGTACACGAACACCATGAAACGCCCCAGGTGCGAGGTCGAGAGGGTGCTGCCACCGACTCCGGGTATCGCCAGCAGCGCCTGCAGCAAACCCTCCAGGTGCAGCACTTGGACGAACCACTGGGCGACGCCGCCCTTGGCCAGCAGCAGGGTCCAGGCATAGGTCTTGACGATGTAGCTGGCCCACATCGGCATCATCACCGCGATGTAGAAAAATGCCTTGGTTTTGCCGCTGGTGTAGCGCGCCATGTAGTAGGCGATGGGGAACGCCAGCACGGCGCTTGCCAGTGACACCGCCACGGCCATGCTCAGGGTGCGCAGGATGATGTCGAAATTGGCCGGGTTGAACAGGGCGGCGAAGTTGCCCAGGGTGAGGTCCGGCGTCACCGCCATGGTGAAGTCGTCGAAGGTGTAGAAGCCCTGCCACAGCAGGTTCAGCAGCGAACCCAGGTAGATGGCGCCGAACCAGATCAACGGCGGTACCAGCAGCAGCGCCAGGTAGAGGTTCGGGCGCCGGTACAGCAAATTGCTGGCGCCGCGCAGCGAGCCCGGTCGTAGCTTGGCCAGGCTGCTCATCTCAATGGCCCTCGGCTGCGGTGCTGTCGCGCAGCGCCGTCATCGCTTCCCGGGGCCAGTAGGCAAGCACGCGCTGGTCGGTCTGCCAGGACGGGCCACGTGCCTGCCAACGGTCGTTGGCTTGGCTGACCGCCAGCGACTGGCCACTGTCCAGTTGCAGCTCGTAACGGGTCGAGCTGCCCTGGTACTGCACGTCACGCAGCACGCCGCTGACCTGCACGAGATCGCCGCCTGCCATGGGCTCGCCCAGGCGGATGTGCTCGGGGCGAATGGAGAAGGGCAGGGCCTTGCCGCTCAATTGTTCGGCCAGCGCCCCGCGCACCACGTTGGAGGTGCCGACGAACTCGGCGACGAAGGTAGTGGCCGGCTGCATGTACAAGTTGCGCGGGGTGTCGACCTGCTCGATACGCCCGCGGTTGAACACCGCCACCCGATCGGACATCGACAGTGCCTCGGTCTGGTCGTGGGTGACGAAGATGAAGGTGATGCCCAACTGGCGCTGGAGTTTCTTCAACTCGCCCTGCATCTGCTCGCGCAGCTTGAGGTCGAGGGCCCCGAGCGGTTCGTCGAGCAGCAGCACCCGCGGCCGGTTGACCAGGGCGCGGGCCAGGGCGACGCGCTGGCGCTGGCCGCCGGACAACTGCGCCGGCTTGCGCTGGCCATAGCCGGCCAGGGCGACCATGGCCAGCGCCTCCTCGGCGCGGCCTTGGCGCTCGGCCTTGGCCACGCCCTTGACCTTGAGGCCGTAGGCGATGTTGTCGAGCACGTTCATGTGCGGGAACAGCGCGTAGTCCTGGAACACGGTGTTGACGTCGCGCTCGTAGGGCGGCACGCCTGCGGCCTCCACGCCATGGATGCGGATGGAGCCGCTGCTGGGGTGCTCGAAGCCCGCGATCAGGCGCAGGCAAGTGGTCTTGCCCGAGCCGGAGGGGCCGAGCATGGAGAAGAACTCGCCGTCGTCGATGTCGATGCTGACCTGGTCGACGGCCTTGATCTCGCCGAAGGTGCGGGAGACCTGGGTGAATTGGACGGCTAGGGGCATGGGCGGTACTCGGCTGACTGTGTATTGCCTGTTACTGCCTATTCGCGGGTAAACCCGCTCCTACAAGAGCGGCGCGTTCCCTGTAGGAGCGGGTTTACCCGCGAAGAGGCCGGTGCAGATAACCCCGGGCCTCAACGCCCGCCCATGATCGCAATGTAATCCTGGGTCCAGCGGCTATAAGGCACGAACTTGCCACCCTGGGCCTGCGGGGTCTTCCAGAAGGCAATCTTGTCGAAGTTGTCGAAGCCATTGGTCTTGCAGCCTTCGGCCCCGAGCAGCTCGCTGCTGGTGCAGGCGGCCGGCACCGCTGGCAGCGAGCCGAACCAGGCCGCCACATCGCCCTGTACCTTCGGCTGCAGCGACCAGTCCATCCACTTGTAGGCGCAGTTGGGGTGCTTGGCCTCGCTGTGCAGCATGGTGGTGTCGGCCCAGCCCGTGGCGCCTTCCTTGGGAATGGTCGAGGCCACCGGCTGGTTCTCGGCCTTCAGGCCATTGACCATGTAGCCCCACGAACTCGAGGCGACCACGCCTTCGTTCTTGACGTCGCTCATCTGCACCGTGGCGTCATGCCAGTAGCGGTGCACCAGCGGCTGTTGCTGGCGCAGCAGTTCCAGTACCGCCTTGTACTGGTCTTCGTTCAGCTCGTACGGGTCCTTGATGCCCAGCTCAGGCTTGGCCGACTTCAGGTACAGCGCCGCGTCGGCGATGTAGATCGGCCCGTCGTAGGCCTGCACGCGGCCCTTGTTGGGCTTGCCGTCCGGCAGGTCCTGCCGGACGAACACCACGCTCCAGCTGGTCGGCGGCTGCTTGAACACCGAGGTGTTGTACAGCAGGACGTTGGGGCCCCACTGGTACGGCGTGCCATAGACCTGCTTGTCGACCACGTACCAATCACCGTTCTGCAGGCGTGGGTCGATGTTCTTCCAGTTGGGAATCAGCGCGGTGTTGATCGGCTGCACGCGCTTGCCGACGATCAGCCGCAGCGAGGCATCGCCCGAGGCGGTGACCAGGTCGTAGCCGCCCTTGGTCATCAGGCTGACCATCTCGTCGGAGGTGGCGGCAGTCTTGACGCTGACCTTGCAGCCGGTCTCCTTTTCGAAACCACTGACCCAGTCGTAGGCCTTGTCGCTTTCACCGCGTTCGATATAGCCGGGCCAGGCGACGATATCCAGGCGCCCTTCGCCTTCGCCCAGGGCCTTGGGCAGCTCGGCGGCCTGCAGGCTGGCGCTGGCCAGCAGTGCGCCGGTCACGGCGCCGAGCAATGCGGTCTTGTGCACTGACATGGTGTTCCCTCTTCTTGGAGATTTTGGTCGGGGCAGTCGTCAAGAAAGCAGTGAATCGATCGTTATAAGCGTAGTGTGTCTATGCAGGGTGTTGGCGAAGACGAGTCTAGTTGGCTTTTTGCCCGCCCATGCAACATCCCGAAGCAAATCCATCGGTGGCCTGGGCGCGGGCAACGCTTACCCTGGCGCTTCATCTGTGCACCCTGGAGATGCGTGTAATGAACACCCGTGGACTGCTCGACCAACTGCTCAAATCTGGCCAGGCGCTGCTCGACAAGCAAAGCGCTGGTGCCGGCAAGCCCGCCGCCGGCGGCCTTGGCAGCCTGCTCTCCGGCGCGGGTGGCGGGGCCCTGGCTGCAGGAGCCATGGGCCTGTTGCTGGGCAACAAGAAGGCCCGCAAGTATGGCGGCAAGGCCTTGACCTACGGTGGTCTGGCGGCGCTCGGGGTACTCGCCTACAAGGCCTACGGCAACTGGCAGGCACGCCAGGGCCATACCCAGGCCAGCGAGCCGCAGACCCTCGACCGGGTGCCCCCGGCCCAGGCCGAGCAGCACAGCCAGGCGGTGTTGCGGGCGCTGGTGGCGGCAGCCAAGGCCGACGGCCATATCGACGCCCGCGAACGCGAACTGATCGAAGGCGAGTTCACCCGCCTGGACAATGACCAGCAACTGCAGCGCTGGCTGCATGCCGAATTGAACAAGCCGCTCGACCCCGCCGAAGTGGCCCGCGCCGCCCAGACTCCGGAAATGGCCGCCGAGATGTACCTGGCCAGCGTGATGATGGTCGACGAGGAGCATTTCATGGAGCGCGCCTATCTCGACGAACTGGCCCGCCAGCTTGGCCTGGACCCTGCCTTGCGCCAAGCCCTCGAAGAGCAGGTACGCCAAACCGGCGCGGCTTGATCGGTCGCGGATGCAGGCAATTGGCCTTTTTCCGGCAGGGATGCCGCTTTAACCCTCACTCCAGCCGCAAAAGCGTAGGAACCCTGGGCTATACTTCGGCGATTTTTCCCGCTCGTAGTGAATTCCTGAGGGTTGAATGTGAAGAACTGGACCTTGCGCCAACGGATTCTGGCAAGTTTCGCCGTGATCATCGCCGTCATGCTGCTGATGATCGTTGCCGCCTACTCGCGCTTGGTGGCGATCGAGAAGGCCGAGCAAGCGGTCGGTACCGACAGTATTCCAGGCCTTTACTACAGCTCGATGATCCGCGGTGCCTGGGTCGACATGTACGTCACCAGCCAGCAACTGGTGGGGTTGTCCAACCATCGCGAGATCACCAACACCGACATGGAGCTGTTCAAGCGCTTCGATGACCGCTTGAAGGAAACCATGGCCAGCTACCAGGCCACCATCCACAGTGCCGACGACCAGACGCGCTTCGATGAGTTCGTCAAGCTCAAGGACAGCTACCTGAAGATCGTCGACCAGGTGCTGGAGGCCTACCGCCAGCGCGACTTCGCCGAAGCCCAGCGGCTGGTCAACGATGTGCTGGCCCCGGCCTGGCTCGAAGGGCGTAGCCACCTGAACATCGTCATCGAGCACAATCGCGAATCCACCGACGCCGCTTCCGGCCAGATCGTCAGCGCGGTGACCACCGCCAAGGGCAGCATGGTGGTATCGCTATTGCTGGCCATCATCGCCGCCGGCGTGTGTGGCTTGTTGCTGCTGCGCGCTATCACCGGGCCCGTCCAGCGTGTGGTGGATGCGCTCGACAAACTGCGCTCGGGCGACCTGAGCATGCGCCTGAGCCTGGATCGCAAGGACGAGTTCGGCGTCATCGAAAACGGCTTCAACGAAATGGCCGAGGCCCTGGCCAACCTGGTGGCCCAGGCCCAGCGTTCGTCGGTGCAGGTGACCACCTCGGTGACCGAGATCGCCGCCACCTCCAAGCAGCAGCAAGCCACCGCCACCGAAACCGCGGCCACCACCACCGAGATCGGCGCGACCTCGCGGGAAATCGCCGCCACCTCGCGTGACCTGGTGCGCACCATGACCGAGGTCACCAGCGCCGCCGACCAGGCGTCGAGCCTGGCTGGGTCCGGCCAGCAGGGCCTGGCGCGCATGGAAGACACCATGCACCAGGTGATGGGCGCCGCCGACCTGGTCAATGCCAAGCTGGCGATCCTCAACGAGAAGGCCAGCAACATCACCCAGGTGGTGGTGACCATCGTCAAGGTCGCCGACCAGACCAACCTGCTGTCGCTCAACGCCGCCATCGAAGCGGAAAAGGCCGGCGAATACGGGCGCGGCTTCGCCGTGGTAGCCACCGAGGTGCGCCGCCTGGCCGACCAGACTGCCGTGGCCACCTACGATATCGAGCAGATGGTGCGTGAGATCCAGTCGGCGGTGTCGGCCGGGGTCATGGGCATGGACAAGTTCTCCGAAGAAGTGCGCCGCGGCATGGCCGAGGTGACCCAGGTGGGCGAGCAGCTCAGCCAGATCATCCACCAGGTGCAGGCGTTGGCGCCGCGGGTGCTGATGGTCAACGAGGGCATGCAGGCCCAGGCCACCGGCGCCGAGCAGATCAACCAGGCGCTGGCCCAGCTCAGCGATGCCAGCACCCAGACCGTCGAGTCGCTGCGCCAGGCCAGTTTCGCCATCGACGAATTGAGCCAGGTTGCCGCGGGCCTGCGCGGTGGTGTGTCGCGGTTCAAAGTCTGACGACGATGAACGACCTGCACCCCAAGACCACGGCAGGCCCTGCCAAGGGCGCGCTGTACCTGCAGTTTCACCTTGGCGGGCAACGCTTTGCCCTGGATGTGCGCGAGGTGATCGAAGTGCTGCCTCGCCGCCCGCTCAAGCCGATTGCCCAGGCGCCGTCCTGGGTAGCGGGCATTCTCGCCCATCGTGGCCTGTTGGTGCCGGTGATCGACCTGGCCGCCTTGAGCTTCGCTCAGCCCGCCGCACAGCGCACCAGCACCCGCCTGGTGCTGGTGCGCTACCAGGGCGAGCATGCGCTGGGCCTGGTGCTGGAGCAGGCCACCGAGACCCTGCGCTGCCAGCCCGACGCGTTCCAGCCCTATGGCCTGGAAAACGGCGACGCCCGCTACCTGGGGCCGGTGCTCGAGGATGCCCAGGGCCTGTTGCAGCGCATCGAGGTGGACCAGTTGCTCACCGACGCGGTGCGCCAGGTGCTGTTTCCCGCCACTGATGGCGAGGGGGTGGCATGAGCGAACAACGCTTCTTCCGTTTTCTGCAGGCGCGGATCGGCCTGGATGTCGACTCGGTCGGCGTGCCGATGGTGCAGCGGGCTTTGCGCCAACGCTGCGTGGCGACCGGCGCGGTGGACCTCGACGACTATTGGCTGTACCTGCAGCAATCGGCGGACGAGCAGCAGGCGCTGATCGAGGCGGTGATCGTCCCCGAGACCTGGTTCTTCCGCTATCCCGAGTCCTTCAGCGCCCTGGTCGGCCTGGCCCACAAGCGCCTGGCCGAACTGGCCGGGGCGCGCCCGCTGCGCCTGCTCAGCCTGCCTTGCTCGACCGGGGAAGAACCCTATTCGCTGGCCATGGCGTTGCTCGACAGCGGGATGCCGGCGCAGGCGTTTCGCATCGATGGCATGGACGTCAGCCCCAGCTCGGTGGCCAAGGCCGAGCAGGCGATCTATGGTCGCAATGCGTTTCGCGGCAGTGAACTGGCATTCCGTGACCGCCATTTCGACCCGGTCGAGAACGGCCACCGGTTGCACGACAGGGTGCGTCAGCAGGTCTGCCTGCAGGTGGGCAATGTGCTTGATCCGGCCCTGGCCAGCCGCGATGGGCTGTATGACTTCGTGTTCTGCCGCAACCTGCTGATCTATTTCGATACGTCCACCCAGCAGCGGGTATTCGAGGTGCTCAAGCGCCTGGCCCACGCCCAGGGCGTGTTGTTCATCGGCCCGGCCGAGGGCAGCCTGCTGGCGCGCCTGGGCATGCGGCCGCTGGGTATTGCCCAGGCGTTCGCCTACACCCGCCAGGTGGACGAGCGCGCCACGGGCACACCTGTCCCGACGGCTGTACCGCAGCGCCCGGCGCCCATGCCGCCTGCCGTCCGCCCCATGCGCAGCGCGCCGGGCCTGGCCAGGCCGATTGCGCCGCCGGCATCGTCACCGCAGCCGGCCGAAAGCGCCGAGCAGTTGCTGGCCAGCATCACCCGCCAGGCCAACGCTGGCGACAATGCCCAGGCCCGCGCCAGTTGCCAGCGCTACCTGCAGACGTTCCCGCCCAACGCCCAGGTGTACTACTGGCTCGGGCTGCTCAGCGACACCGAAGGCGACGCCGCCCAGGCGCTCGGCCTATACCGCAAGGCGTTGTATCTGGAGCCGCAGCACACCGAGGCGCTGGTGCACCTGGCCACGCTCCTGGCGGCCCAGGGCGATGAAGCAGGCGCCCGCCGCCTGCACGAGCGAGTCGCACGGATTGGCCGGGAGTCTGAACGATGAATGGCGAACAGTTGTTGCAAGCGCTCGCCCAGCAAGACCTGCGCATCGACGATTGCTGGAACCGCATCGGCGTGCATGGCGACAAGCAGTGCCCGCTGCTGGCACGGCACATCCACTGCCGCAACTGCGAAGTCCATGCCGCGGCTGCCACGCGTCTGCTCGACCGCTATGCGCTGCTCGAAGAGGACGAGCCGGTGCCCCCGCCAGCGCCCGAGCGCGCTAGCGGGCGCTCGTTGTTGCTGTTCCGCCTGGGCGAGGAGTGGCTGGCCTTGGCCACCGCTTGCCTGGCCGAGGTCGCGCCGATGCAGCCGGTGCATTCGCTGCCCCACCAGCGTTCGCGGGTGCTGCAGGGAGTGGCCAATGTGCGTGGCGCGCTGGTGCCCTGCGTGTCGCTGGCCGATCTGCTCGAGGTGCCGGCGGCGCCGGCCAGCGAGCGTGTCGGGCGGGCGCTGCCCCGCATGCTCATCCTGGCCGCCGAGGGCGGGCCGGTGGTGATCGCCGTCGATGAAATCGATGGCATCCATCGCCTCGACCCGGCCCTGCCGGGCAAGGACCCCGACGCCATGCCGTTCACCGCTGTCGTACTGCAATGGCGCGGGCGCAGCGTGCGCGTGCTGGACGAACACCACCTACTGTCTGCCGTGCAGCGGAGCCTGTCATGACCCCAGAGCAAATGCGCGATGCATCGTTGCTCGAACTGTTCGGCCTGGAGGCCGAGGCGCAGACCCAGGTGCTCAACGCCGGGCTGCTGGCGCTGGAGCGCGACCCGACCCTGGCCGACCAGCTCGAAGCCTGCATGCGCGCGGCCCATTCGCTCAAGGGGGCGGCGCGGATCGTCGGTATCGACGCTGGGGTCAGCGTGGCCCACGCCATGGAAGATTGCCTGGTGGCGGCGCAAGAAGGCCGCTTGCGCCTGGGACCGGAGCATATCGATGCGTTGCTGCGCGGCACCGACATCCTGTTGCACATCGCCGCCCCCGGTCATCCACAGGGCGAGATTGCGGTCGCGGGTTTCCTGACGCACCTGGCCGGCCTGCTCGATGGCTCGACCGCGCAGCCTCCGCTGCCGCTGCCGGTTGCGCCCAGCCCAGTTCCTGGCCCAGCGCCCGCGACCGAAATGCTGCCTGTCGACAGCATGGCCTATCAAGCCTTGCCCGCAGTCGAGGCGCAGCCGGCACTACCGCGTAAGGCCACCAAGCGTAACGCCGAAGGCGCCGAACGGGTGTTGCGGGTCACCGCCGAGCGCCTCAACGGCCTGCTCGATCTGTCGAGCAAGGCGCTGGTCGAAACCCAGCGCCTGAAACCCTACCTGGCGACCTTGCAGCGCCTCAAGCGCATGCATGGCCAGGGCATGCGTGCCTTGGATGGCCTGAAGGTGCAGCTTGAAGGCAGCGGGCAGGGGCCGGAGGTGCTCGAGGCGTTGGCCCAGACTCAGCGCTTGCTGGTGGAAACCCAGCAGATCCTGCAACAGCAGGCCGCTGACCTGGATGAGTTCGGCTGGCAGGCCAGCCAGCGCGCCCAGGCTTTGTACGATACGGCCTTGGCCTGCCGCATGCGCCCGTTCGCCGATGTGCTCAGCGGGCAGAGCCGAATGGTTCGCGACCTTGGCCGTTCGCTGGGGAAACAGGTGCGCCTGCACATCGAAGGCGAGAAGACCCAGGTCGATCGTGACGTGCTGGAAAAGCTCGAGGCGCCGCTGACGCACCTGCTGCGCAATGCCGTCGACCATGGCATCGAGCTCCCGGGGCAGCGGCTGTTGTCGGGCAAGCCGGAGGAGGGCGTGATCCGCCTGCGTGCCTCGCATCAGGCTGGCCTGCTGGTGCTCGAACTGATCGACGATGGCGCCGGGATCGACCTGGAGCGCCTGCGCCGGAGCATTGCCGAGCGCGGTCTGTCGCCGGCCGAGACCGTTGCGCGGATGAGCGAGGCAGAACTGCTGGCGTTCCTGTTCCTGCCCGGCTTCAGCCTGCGTGACCAGGTCACCGAGGTGTCTGGCCGAGGGGTCGGCCTCGATGCAGTGCAGCATATGGTGCGCGGCCTGCGTGGCTCGATCGAGCTGACCCAGCAGGCAGGCCAGGGCTGCCGCTTCCACCTCGAAGTACCGCTGACCCTGTCGGTGGTACGCAGCCTGGTGGTGACGGTGGGTGGCGAGGCCTATGCCTTCCCCCTGGCGCACATCGAACGCACCCTGGAGGTCGATGCCGAGCAGATCGTGCAGATCGAGGGGCGCCAGCATTTCTGGCACGAAGGCCGACATATCGGCCTGGTGGCGGCCAGCCAGTTGCTCAACCGCCCTGCGGGGCAGGACGAGCAGGCGCGCCTGCCGGTGGTGGTGATCCGCGAGCGTGAACGATTGTACGGCGTGGCCGTGGAGCGCCTGGTCGGCGAGCGGGTGCTGGTAGTGATGCCACTGGACGCACGGCTGGGCAAGGTCCAGGACATCTCCTCGGGGGCGCTGCTCGATGACGGCTCGGTAGTGTTGATCGTCGACGTCGAAGACCTGCTCCGTTCATTGGAGAAACTGCTCAGCAGCGGCCGCCTGGAGCGCGTCGAGCACGGCGGCCAGGGTGGCCGGGGGCAGGCGCGCAAACGCGTGCTGGTGGTCGACGACTCGCTGACGGTGCGCGAGTTGCAGCGCAAGCTGCTGAGCAACCGAGGCTACGACGTGGCGGTGGCGGTCGACGGCATGGATGGCTGGAATGCCCTGCGCGCAGACAGTTTCGACCTGCTGATCACCGACATCGACATGCCGCGCATGGACGGCATCGAGCTGGTCACCCTGGTGCGCCGTGACCAGCGCCTGCAGGGCCTGCCAGTGATGGTGGTGTCGTACAAGGATCGTGAGGAAGACCGACGGCGTGGCCTGGACGCTGGCGCCGACTACTATTTGGCCAAGGCCAGCTTTCATGACGACGCATTGCTGGACGCCGTCGGTGAATTGATTGGAGGTGCTCAGGGATGAAGATCGCCATCGTCAACGATATGCCCCTGGCCATCGAGGCCCTGCGCCGCGCCCTGGCCTTCGAGCCTGCCCACCAGGTGGTATGGGTGGCGCATGACGGTGCCGAGGCGGTGCGCCAGTGCGCGCAGAACCCGCCTGACCTGATCCTCATGGACCTGCTGATGCCGGTGATGGATGGCGTCGAGGCCACGCGACGGATCATGGCCGAAACGCCCTGTGCCATCGTCATCGTCACCGTCGACCGCAAGCGCAACATGGACCGGGTGTTCCAGGCCATGGGCCATGGCGCCCTGGACGTGGTCGACACGCCGGCGGTGGGCGGCGGCGACCCGCGCGAGGCCGCGGCGCCACTGCTGCGCAAGATCCTCAACATCAGTTGGCTGATCGGCCACCAGCGGCCTCGCTCCACCCCGGCGGTGGCGGCACCGGTGCGTGACGCGGTGCAGCGTCACGGCCTGGTGGCCATCGGTTCGTCGGCCGGCGGGCCCGCCGCGCTGGAGGTGCTGCTCAAGGGGCTGCCGCACAATTTCCAAGCGGCCATCGTGCTGGTCCAGCATGTCGACCAGGTGTTCGCCGGTGGCATGGCCGAATGGCTCGGCAGTGCCGCCAAGCTGCCGGTGCGCCTGGCCCGCGAAGGCGAGCCGCCGCAACCCGGGCAGGTGCTGCTGGCAGGCACCAATCACCACATTCGCCTGCTGCAGAACGGCCAACTGGCCTACACTGCGGAACCTGTGGATGCGATCTACCGGCCCTCGATCGATGTCTTCTTCGAGAGCGTGGCGCAGTATTGGCGGGGCGATGCGGTAGGGGTGTTGTTGACCGGCATGGGCCGCGATGGCGCCCAGGGGCTCAAACTGATGCGCCAGCAGGGCTTCCTGACCATCGCCCAGGATCAGCAGAGCAGCGCGGTCTATGGCATGCCCAAGGCGGCTGCGGCGATTGACGCGGCGGTGGAAATCCGCCCGCTCGAGCGCATCGCCGGGCGACTGCTGGAGATCTTTGGCAAATGATGACTTGCAAGGAATCAGGCCGCCTGACCGGTGCTGATCGGGTGAAAAAGGATGAATGACCAACCGCTCGACGGGCTGAGCACCAACGACAACGCCGCGATGGTGCTGCTGGTCGACGACCAGGCAATGATCGCCGAAGCCGTGCGTCGCGGCCTGGCACAGGAAGACAACATCGACTTCCACTTCTGCGCCGACCCGCATCAGGCCGTGGCCCAGGCCATGCGCATCAAGCCCACGGTGATCCTCCAGGACCTGGTCATGCCAGGTCTCGACGGCCTGAGCCTGGTGCGCGAGTACCGCAACAACCCGGCCACCCAGGACATCCCGATCATCGTCCTGTCGACCAAGGAAGACCCGCTGGTCAAGAGCGCGGCGTTCGCCGCCGGGGCCAACGACTACCTGGTGAAGCTGCCGGACACCATCGAGCTGGTGGCGCGCATTCGCTACCACTCGCGCTCCTACCTGACGCTGTTGCAGCGTGACGAGGCCTACCGCGCGCTGCGCGTCAGCCAGCAGCAGTTGCTCGACACCAACCTGATGCTGCAGCGGCTGATGAACTCCGACGGCCTCACCGGGTTGTCCAACCGCCGGCACTTCGATGAATACCTCGAGCTCGAATGGCGCCGGGCCATGCGCGAACAGCAGCAGTTATCGTTGCTGATGGTCGATGTCGACTACTTCAAGGTCTACAACGACAGCTTTGGCCACCTGGCTGGCGACGAGGCCTTGCGCCAGGTCGCCGAGGCCCTGCGTGGCTCATGCGCGCGGCCGACCGATCTACCGGCACGCTATGGCGGCGAGGAGTTCGCCTTGGTGCTGCCCAACACCTCGCCGGGCGGGGCGCGGCTGATTGCCGAAAAGCTGCGCCAGACGGTGCTGGCCCTGGACATCCCGCATACCGCGCCCGAGGCCGGCTCACGCCTGACCGTGAGCATCGGCCTGGCCACCCAGACACCACCGATCGGCAGCCATTGCCGGCAGTTGATCCTGGCGGCAGACAAGGGGCTTTACCAGGCCAAGCACAATGGGCGCAACCAGGTGGGCATGGCCTGAGCTGTCGAGAGGGGGCGCGCCTGGCGGTCCTTTTTGGCGACACAAGGCCATATCCTCGGTCTGCCGCCCCGCGCCAGACTCGGTTATACTCGCAGGCTTTTCACCGAATTCGTACGAGAGCCGCGCACCCATGGAAATCCAACCGATCCTGAACACCATCAAGGACCTCACCGAACGCTCCCAGTCCATTCGGGGGTATCTTTGACTACGATCACAAGCATGACCGCCTGATCGAAGTCAATCGCGAGCTGGAAGACGCTGCCGTCTGGAACAAGCCCGAGTACGCCCAGGCCCTGGGCCGCGAGCGTGCCATGCTGGCGCAGGTCGTCGAGACCCTGGACAAGATGGCCAACGGCCTGGCCGACTGCAAGGACCTGCTCGACATGGCTGTCGAGGAAGGTGACGAAGGCGCTGTCAGCGATGTCGAGACCGAGTTGCAGGCCCTGGAAGAATCCCTGGCCCAGCTTGAGTTCCGTCGCATGTTCAGCGGCGAGATGGACATGAACAACGCCTACCTGGACATCCAGGCCGGCTCCGGTGGCACCGAGGCCCAGGACTGGGCCAACATCCTGCTGCGCATGTACCTGCGCTGGGCCGACAAGCGCGGTTTCGACGCCACCATCATCGAGCTCTCCGAAGGTGAAGTCGCCGGTATCAAGGGTGCCACCGTGCACATCAAGGGCGAGTACGCCTTTGGCTGGCTGCGCACCGAGATCGGCGTGCACCGCCTGGTGCGCAAGAGCCCGTTCGACTCCGGTGCCCGTCGCCACACCTCGTTCTCGGCGGTGTTCGTGTCGCCCGAGATCGACGACAAGGTCGAGATCGAGATCAACCCGTCCGACCTGCGCATCGATACCTACCGCTCCTCCGGTGCCGGTGGCCAGCACGTCAACACCACCGACTCGGCGGTGCGTATCACCCACGTGCCGACCAACACCGTGGTGGCCTGCCAGAACGAACGTTCCCAGCACGCCAACAAGGACACCGCCATGAAAATGCTGCGGGCCAAGTTGTACGAGCTGGAAATGCAGAAGCGCAACGCCGCTTCCCAGGCGCTGGAAGACAGCAAGTCGGACATCGGCTGGGGCCACCAGATCCGCTCCTACGTGTTGGATGACTCGCGGATCAAGGACCTGCGTACCGGCGTCGAGCGCAGCGATTGCCAGAAGGTCCTGGACGGCGATCTCGACCAGTACCTGGAAGCGAGCCTCAAGCAAGGGCTGTAAGCCGTACACCACTGCCGCGACACCCGGCCACCCGCTGGTGTCGCGTGCCCTGCCCGAAAAGGGCAACGAATACCTGATGGAAAGAATGACGACATGAGCGACCTCAAGACCGAATCGCAAGACCTGCAACAGGAAGAAAACGCCCTGATCGCCCTGCGCAAGGAAAAGCTTGCCGCAGAGCGCGCCAAGGGCAACGCCTTCCCCAACGACTTCCGTCGCGACAGCTACTGCAACGACCTGCAGAAGCAGTACGCGGACAAGACCAAGGAAGAGCTGGAAGCAGCCGCGATCCCGGTCAAGGTTGCCGGCCGCATCATGCTCAACCGTGGCTCGTTCATGGTCATCCAGGACATGACCGGCCGTATCCAGGTCTACGTCAACCGCAAGACCCTGCCGGAAGAAACCCTGGCCGCGGTCAAGACCTGGGACCTGGGCGACATCATCAGCGCCGAAGGCACCCTGGCCCGTTCCGGCAAGGGCGACCTGTACGTCGAGATGACCCACGTGCGCCTGCTGACCAAGTCGCTGCGCCCACTGCCGGACAAGCACCACGGCCTGACCGACACCGAGCAGCGCTACCGCCAGCGCTACGTCGACCTGATGGTCAACGAGGAAACCCGCCACACCTTCCGTGTGCGTTCGCAGGTGATCTCGCACATTCGCAAGTTCCTCATCGAGCGCGACTTCCTCGAAGTCGAGACGCCGATGCTGCAGACCATCCCGGGCGGCGCTGCGGCCAAACCGTTCGAAACCCACCACAACGCCCTGGACATGGCCATGTTCTTGCGCATCGCGCCGGAACTGTACCTCAAGCGTCTGGTTGTGGGTGGCTTCGAAAAAGTGTTCGAGATCAACCGCAACTTCCGTAACGAAGGTGTTTCGACGCGTCACAACCCAGAATTCACCATGCTCGAGTTCTACCAGGCCTACGCCGACTACCGCGACAACATGGACCTCACCGAGGAACTGTTCCGCGAGCTGGCGCAGCTGGTGCTGGGTAGCACCGACGTGCCGTACGGCGACAAGGTGTTCCACTTCGGCGAGCCGTTCGTGCGCCTGTCGGTGTTCGACTCGATCCTCAAGTACAACCCTGAGCTGACCGCCGCCGACCTGCAGGATGTCGACCGTGCCCGCGACATCGCCAAGAAGGCCGGTGCCAAGGTGCTCGGCCACGAAGGCCTGGGCAAGCTGCAGGTGATGATTTTCGAAGAGCTGGTCGAGCACAAGCTGGAGCAGCCGCACTTCATCACCGAGTACCCGTTCGAAGTGTCGCCGCTGGCGCGCCGCAACGACGACAATCCGGCCGTGACCGACCGCTTCGAGCTGTTCATTGGTGGCCGTGAGATCGCCAACGCCTATTCCGAGCTCAACGACGCCGAAGACCAGGCCGAACGCTTCCTGGCCCAGGTGGCCGAGAAGGACGCCGGTGACGACGAAGCCATGCACTACGATGCCGACTTCGTGCGTGCACTGGAATACGGCATGCCGCCGACCGCCGGTGAAGGCATCGGCATCGACCGCCTGGTGATGCTGCTGACCAACTCGCCGTCGATCCGCGACGTGATCCTGTTCCCGCACATGCGTCCGCAGGCCTGAGTGAACTGAACAAGCCGCCTTTCGGGGCGGCTTTTTCTTGCCTGTAGCTTCATCTTGTCTGTGCTGGCCCCTTCGCGGGTAAACCCGCTCCTACAGGGACGCCACCGCATTCGGATTCTGTAGGAGCGGGTTTACCCGCGAAGGGGCCGGCACAGACAACCACAGTCCATGAGGTAACTTCCCCCGTGACACCCGCAATCGCCCACCCAGGTGCCGCTGGCATCGCCACCGCCGTCGCTGAAAGCGTGCAGTACCAGGGCCGCAAGACCGCCCGCCAGGGCAGCGAGCAGCGCCGCCAGGCGATTCTCGACGCGGCCATGCGCATCGTCGTGCGTGATGGCGTGCGGGGCGTGCGTCACCGCGCCGTGGCCGCCGAGGCCGATGTGCCGCTGTCGGCCACCACCTACTACTTCAAGGACATCGAAGACTTGCTCACCGATACCTTCGCCCAGTACGTCGAGCGCAGCGCCGCGTACATGGCGAAGTTGTGGGCCAACACCGAAGTGGTGCTGCGCCAATTGCTCGCCCAGGGTGATGGCAGCCCACAGGCGCGTGCCCAGTTGGCCGATGAGATCGCGCGGATGACCGCCGATTATGTATCGCGGCAACTGCGCAGCCGCCGCGACTTCCTGATGGCCGAGCAGGCCTTCCGCCAGGAGGCGCTGCTGTGCCCACGCCTGGCCGAGCTGGTGTGCGCCCACGAGCAGATCCTGCTGCATGGCACCCGGCAGATGCTCCAGGTGGTCGGCTCGCGGCAACCGGAACAGGACGCCCAGATGTTGACGGCGATAATCGTGCAGATGGAATATCAGGGCCTGCTCAAGGCTGCCGACGCGCAAGCCGATGGGCAGATGCTCGCTATGCTTACCCGTTACCTGCACCTGGTGCTGGCATCGGCCTGAGCCGAGACCGTATTTTCAAGGAGAACCGGATGAAAGCCTGGCGTGTGGTGTTGTTGACGTTGTCATTCCTGCTGCTGGGCGGATGTCTGGTGACCTTCCATGAGCCGCTGCCGAGCAACCAGGCCGCGCCCAAGGCCCTGCTCGGCAAGTGGAGCAGCAAGGACGCCTGGGGCGAGCCACTGAAGCTGGTGATCAGCCGCAGTGGCGGCGATGCCTACAAGGCCGTGGCCACCGCCAAGGGCAAGGCGCCCGAGGAATACGTATTCACCGTGTCGCGCCATGGCAACCGCTGGTATCTCTCGGCCGGTGTGCCCAAGCGCCTGGGTGGCAACTTCCTGATCGGCGGCTTCGAGGTCGTCGATGGCAAGGAACTGGTGGTCTACAACCTCGATGTCGAGCAGGTGCAGCAGGCCGTGCAGCACAAGGAACTGAGCGGGCGCAGCACCGAGGTGCCGGACGACAACGGGGAAGGCGTGCTGATCGACAGCCCCGCCGAGCGGGTGCTCGCGTACCTGGACGACCCGGCCAACTCCGATTTGTTCGTCGAGGTGGCGCGGTTCCAGCGGGCCGGCAAATGACCGTGTTGGCCTCTTCGCGGCTAAAGCCGCTCCTACAGGTACAGCGTCAAGGCAGAGGGTAACGCTGTACCTGTAGGAGCGGCTTCAGCCGCGAAGAGGCCCTATCAGCCGCTGCAAGACATGGCACTTTGTCCCAATAAGGAGTCCCCGGTGGACGAATACCAGCAAACCATCCGCGCCCTGTCCGACCGCATCGTCGCGGCGCAGACGCCGATCCGCGTCCTCGACGCGGTGAAGTGGGATGACAGCATCCGCCAGGGCTTTCTCAAGGCCAAGGGCAAGGAGCCGCCAGCGGTGGATCGAGCCTACTATCAGGCCCGCCCCCTCTCGTTCGACTCCAGCGCGGTGAAGGCCGAGTTTCAGGGCATCGAGCGCGACATCATCCGCCAACTGGGCCAGTTCAACCCGGTCGGGCAGATCATGAAGCGCATGTGCCGCGAGTACCGCATGGTGGTGCGCATGCTCGAGGCACGCGGTACCGAGGACTTCGGTCTGATCTCCCAGGAACTCTACGGTGCCGCCTCCGATGCCTTCCACGCCGGTGATCCGACCCTGGCCGACCTGGGCCTGATGCTCTCGGACTACCTGAACAACATCGACGGCCGTGGCGACCTCAAGGACGAACCGAAGAACCTCACCGCCAAGGAAGCCGTGGACATTCTCCAGCGGCGCCTGAACAAGGTGTTCGGCGAGGCTGAAGAGACCATCCGCGTGTTCGAGTCCGACGGTATCGTCGCCGACGCCGCGGCGGGCGCCGACTACATCAAGGTGCGCGCCGATGCCATGTTCAACAGCCGCGACGTGCGCGCGCTGGAGGTGCACGAGGGGCTGGTGCACGTCGGTACCACGCTCAACGGCCTCAACCAGCCGATCTGCACCTTCCTGGCCAAGGGCCCGCCCTCCTCGACGGTGACCCAGGAGGGCCTGGCGATCCTCATGGAGGTGATCGCCTTCGCCTCCTACCCCAGCCGCCTGCGCAAGTTGACCAACCGCACCCGCGCCATCCACATGGTCGAGGAGGGCGCGGACTTCATGCAGGTCTACGAATTCTTCCGCGCCCAGGGCTTCGAGATGGCGCAGAGCTACAGCAATGCCAGCCGGGTGTTCCGCGGTTCGGTGCCCAATGGCTTGCCATTCACCAAGGACTTGTCCTACCTCAAGGGCTTCATCATGGTTTACAACTACATTCAGTTGGCCGTGAAGAAGGGCAAGCTCGAGCAGATCCCGCTGCTGTTCTGCGGCAAGACCACCCTGGAAGACATGCGTACCCTGCGCCAACTGGTGGAGGAAGGGCTGGTGGAACCGCCCAAGTACCTGCCGGAGCAGTTCCGCGACCTCAACGCCCTGTCGGCGTGGATGTGCTTCTCCAACTTCCTCAACCACCTGAGCCTGGATCGCATTGAAGCCGACTACGCGAACATTCTCTGAACGCTGCCGCCTGCTGGCGCTGGCCGTGGCCCTGCTTGGCCTGGCCGGCTGCAGCAGCTTGCTGTTCTACCCCGAGCCCGGCCAGCCGTTCACCCCCGAGCGGGCCAAGCTCGAATACCGCGACGTCACCCTGACCACCACCGACGGCATCCGCCTGCATGGCTGGTGGCTGCCGGCCAAGGCTGGCGTCGAGGTCAAGGGCACGGTGCTGCACCTGCACGGCAATGGCGGCAACCTGGCGGGGCACCTGGGCGGCAGCTACTGGTTGCCTGAGCAGGGCTACCAGGTGCTGATGATCGACTACCGTGGCTATGGCCTGTCCGAGGGCAAGCCGAGCCTGCCTGAGGTGTACGCCGATATCGATGCGGCGATGACCTGGCTCGACCAGGCGCCGGAGGTCCGGGGCAAGCCGCTGGTGCTGCTGGGCCAGAGCCTTGGCGGGGCGATGGCGATCCACTACCTGGCGGCGCACCCCGAGCAAGGCAAGCGCTTCCAGGCCCTGGTGTTCGATGGCGTGCCGGCCAGCTATCGTGCGGTTGGCCGCTATGCCTTGAACACCTCATGGCTGACCTGGCCGCTGCAGGTGCCGCTGTCGTGGCTGGTGCCGGACGGTGACAGCGCGATCCGTTCCATCGAGCGCCTTACCAGCCCGCCGAAGCTGTTCTTCCACAGCATCGACGACAACCTGGTACCGATGGACAACGGCATCCGCCTGTACCAGCACGCGCCACCGCCGCGGGTGCTGCAACTGACCCGGGGCGGCCATGTGCAGACCTTCGCCGACCCGGTGTGGCGCCAGGTGATGCTGCGTTTCCTCGACGACCCCAGCCATTTCAACGGCCTGCGGCGGCTTGCCGAAGTGCCCAACTACCCTGATGAGAAGAACAAGCAATGAGTGAAGACCGCAACGCCATCCCGCTGATCCTGACCGGCGTCGGCAGCATCATCGTGACGGTGGGGGCCCTCTGGTACTACGGCTACCTGCATTTCGCCAAACCCGAGGATGCCCTGTTGCTGCAGGACTACACCATGCTCAAGACAGTGCCGGGCGAGGACTACAAGGTTTCGCTGGACCCGGCACCGCAGGTGGCCCAGTGCGTCGATGGCGTGCTGGTGCTGTTTGATACCCAGCAGAAAGGCCTGACCGGGGTGCTGGTGGACAACCACAAGCGAGCGGTGCGCTGCATGGGCGAGGACACGCCGCAGCAGGTGCAATGAGCCAAGTGCGTCATCGGCTGCACCGGCCCTTTCGCGGCTGAAGCCGCTCCTACAGGGGCTCGCCCGCAACGATGGCGCGGTTTCGCATTCAATTCAATCTGCCCTGGGCAGCATCATAGACATCGCCTCGTTCTCGCTTGCCGACGGCGAGGACGATCACCACCACCCGCGTGTCTATAACCTGATAAACCAGACGATATCCGGCTGATCGCAGCTTGATCTTGTAGCAGTCCTGCATGCCGGACAATCTGTCTTTTTCCACTCTCGGTTGGGCCAGGCGTTCCTTCAATTTCCGGGCAAACTGGAGCTGTAGCTCGCCATCGAGCTTGCGAAACTCCTTGTGTGCCCGGACCTCGAATTCAAGTACGTAGCTTTTTACTGGCTTCGGCGATGAGTTCATCGATGTCCACTTTTACAGTGGGCCCACCGCGCCGCTGGCGCACGAGCTCAGCGAGTTGCATGTCGTCGATCAGTTCCATCATCGCTTCGTAACGTTCCGGCGGTACCGCGTAAAACGCCGGCTCATTGCGATTGAGGATGACCACGGTTTCACCGGCAGCTTCACGGATGGTACCCATGGGGTCTTTTTTCAAATCGGTGATGGATGCTGCCAGATCGGCGAGGACTGCGTAGGTCATAGTTGTATCAACCCGTGAGGGAGTTTGTCGGTGTACAGATTCTAGTGCTTTGAGTGGTGCTTTTAAAGGTGCCTTTATCGGGCTTCAGGAAAGAAAAACCCCGCCACGAAGGCGGGGTTTTCGTTTTCAGCCAGCCGAGTCGCTTAACCCTGGCTAACCGAACGCGGTGCCACCGGCTGGTTGTCGTTGGAGATGGTCACCTCCACCCGGCGGTTCTGCGCACGGCCCGAGTTGCTGGAGTTGTCCGCGACCGGATACTCCTTGCCATAGCCCTGGGCGACGATGCGTGCTGGGTCTACACCGGCACGTACCAGCGCCATGCGTACGCTGTTGGCACGGCGCTCGGACAGGCTCTGGTTGTAGTTGGCTGAACCGACACTGTCGGTATAGCCCTCGACGATCACCTTGCGCTCAGGGTTTTCCTGGAGGAACTGGGCGAGCTTGGTGATGTTGGGGAAGGCACTGCTCTTGAGTTCGGCCTTGTTGAAGTCGAACAGCACATCGCCGAAGGTCACCAGGGTGCCGCGGTCGGTCTGCTTGGCGTTGAGGCTTTCCTGCAGCTTGGCGATCTGCGCGTCACGCGCATCGAGCTTGGCCTGGGCGCGCTGGGCCGAGGCGTTTTTCAGCTCGCCTTCGGCGGTGCGCAGGGCGATGGTCTGCTTGGCCACTTCCACGCGTTGGTTGGTCAGATAGGCCAGTTGGTCGACCTTCTTAGTGTCCTCGCGCTCCATGAAGGCCTTGTCGGCCTTGTTCAGCCAGTCTTGGGCGTCCTTGGTTTCCAGCGCGGCGACCTTGCTCGACTGCGGGTCGCTCTGCAGCGAGGAGAAGTTGGTGCGGGCCGACTCCAGGTTCGGGTTCGGGTCGTGCGAGCAGGCAGCGAGACCGACACTCAGGGCCAGCAGGGCGGGAATCATGACGTAGTTGCGCATAGTGTTCATCCTTTGATCGTTGGCTAAGGCTGGGTTTGGCAGGGCAGGCCTCATTCGGCGCTGCGCAGGCCTTCCTCACGTACGTCCTGAACGCCCTGGCGGGCATCCTGCACGGCCTTCTGGGCCTTGGCAGCCTGGGCCTTGCGCTCGGCGACGCGGGCGTCCCACTCGGCCTGTTCGGCCAGACGCTTGGCTTCGTCGTACTTCTTGTCGTGCATGGCGATTTCGGCTTGCTTGAACTTGTCCTGCGCCGACTTCATCTCGACGGCGGCGAACTCGGTGCCGCCCGCGCTGACGGCAGAGTTCACGGCGGACTGGGTCACGGCGTACTGCTCGGTCGGCGGGTTACCGGCACAGCCGGCCAGGACCAGGCTACTGCCCAGGGCCAGCGCGGCCAGCTTGAACCCGCGCACGTGAGTGGATGGGGATTGCAAAGTGCGGGTCTTCATGGTGGTCAGCTCCATTGGATCACTCCTGATAACGACGATGTCCGTAGCAGTCCATCGCTCAATCCCTGACATTCCGTGCGCTTCAGCCGAACGGTGCACAACGGCAGTGTGCAGGGTTTTAGCGTGATGGCTATTGGCTCGGACTGGGTGGTTTTTCCAATGGTTCCGAAAAATTACACATCGAGTGTCAATTATTTCTGACTGATCAGTCAGTGATCAGGCCCAGCGAGTGCGGGCCCGGATGCGGGTTTGCGAGCCGTTCCAGGCAGGCAAACCCTTGGATTTTAGTCATTTTTCGCTGTTGTCGGGGGTGTTGCTGAGCGCATGCAGGTGGCGCCGGGAGAGCGTCAGGAAACGCGGGGTGGAACCGACGTCCTCATACATCGGGTCGCCTTCCTCGTCGGTGGCGATCACGTGCGTGCCCTGCACATAGGGGAAGCTGGCTTCCAGCTCCTCGAGCGCGGCGGCGACCAGCTCGCCGAGCAGTTCCTCGGCTTTGCGCTTGGGGTACATCTCGATCAGCGCGGCCAGGCGCGCCTCGGACTCAAGGTCCAGGTGCAGCACGTGGCTGGTCGGGCTCATGCGCCCGGCGGCGTTCTGGTCCCAATGTTGCGCGAGTTCACGGATTTTCATGATGACCTCTGTCTACGCCTCGAAAGGCTGCATTGCATGGGAGTGCTCTGCATTCACTTTAGTTTGCTTTGGCTGATCGCGGCTTGCCACGGTGCCCCGGCTGTGGGCACTCTTGGGCCAGTGCTGATGACAACAAGCGTGCGGGCAAGCCGCGCCGAAGAGAGGGCCAATGACCGATATCGATGTGCGATTGCGTGAAGATGTCCATCTGTTGGGGGATTTGCTCGGCGAGACCATTCGCCAGCAGCACGGCGACGCGTTCCTTGGCAAGATCGAGGACATCCGCCACAGCGCCAAGGCCGACCGACGCGGCGCCGCCGAGCAGTTGAGCTCGACCTTGGCCAACCTTGGCGAAGACGACCTGTTGCCGGTGGCCCGGGCCTTCAACCAGTTCCTCAACCTGGCCAACATGGCCGAGCAGTACCAGTTGATCCGCCGGCGCGATGCCGACCAGCCGGAGCCGTTCGAGGCGCGGGTACTGCCGGAGCTGCTGGCGCGCCTGAAGCAGGCTGGCCACGGCAATGACACGCTGGCCCGGCAACTGGCCAAGCTGGACATCCAGCTGGTGCTCACCGCGCATCCCACCGAAGTCGCACGGCGCACGTTGATCCAGAAGTACGACGCCATCGCCGGGCAATTGGCTGCCCAGGACCACCGCGACCTGACCGAGGCCGAGCGCCAGCAGGTGCGCGAGCGCCTGCGCCGGCTGATCGCCGAGGCCTGGCATACCGAAGAGATCCGTCGTACCCGACCGACCCCGGTGGACGAAGCCAAGTGGGGCTTCGCGGTCATCGAGCACTCGCTGTGGCAGGCGGTACCTAGCCACCTGCGCAAGGTCGACGCGGCGTTGTTCGAGGCCACCGGCCTGCGCCTGCCGCTGGAGGCCGCGCCCATCCGCTTCGCCTCGTGGATGGGCGGCGACCGGGACGGCAACCCCAACGTCACGGCGGCGGTGACCCGGGAAGTCCTGCTGCTGGCGCGCTGGATGGCCGCCGACCTGTTCCTGCGTGACATCGATGCACTGGCCGCGGAGCTGTCCATGCAACAGGCCAGCAGCGCCGTGCGCGAGCGTGTGGGCGACAGCGCCGAACCCTATCGTGCACTGCTCAAGCAGTTGCGTGACCGTCTGCGGGCGACCCGCGCCTGGGCCCACGCCTCGTTGGCCGGCCGCCAGGCGGCCAGCAGCGAAGTGTTGACCGATAACCGCGACCTGATAGCCCCGCTCGAGTTGTGCTACCAGTCGCTGCATGAATGCGGCATGGGCGTGATCGCCGATGGGCCGTTGCTCGATACCCTGCGCCGCGCGGTGACCTTCGGCCTGTTCCTCGGGCGTCTGGACGTGCGCCAGGATGCCGCCCGGCACCGTGACGCGCTGTCGGAAATCACCGATTACCTCGGTCTTGGCCGCTACGCGGACTGGGACGAGGAGCAGCGCATCGATTTCCTCCAGGCCGAGCTGAAAAACCGCCGCCCGCTGCTGCCGGGGCACTTCAAGCCCCAGGCCGACACCGCCGAAGTGCTCGCCACCTGCCGCGAGATCGCTGCGGCCCCGGCGGCCTCGCTGGGGTCCTATGTGATTTCGATGGCGGGGGCGGCTTCTGATGTGCTCGCCGTGCAACTGCTGCTCAAGGAAGCCGGCCTGACCCGGCCGATGCGCGTGGTGCCGCTGTTCGAAACCCTGGCCGATCTGGACAACGCCGGCCCGGTGATGGAGCGCCTGCTCGGCCTGCCGGGCTACCGGGCCGGGCTGCGCGGCCCGCAGGAAGTGATGATCGGTTACTCCGACTCGGCCAAGGACGCCGGCACCACCGCCGCCGCCTGGGCCCAGTACCGTGCCCAGGAGAACCTGGTGCGCATCTGTGGCGAGCAGCAGGTCGAGCTGCTGCTGTTCCATGGCCGAGGTGGCACCGTCGGTCGCGGCGGCGGCCCGGCCCATGCCGCGATCCTGTCGCAGCCACCGGGTTCGGTGGCGGGGCGTTTCCGGACCACCGAGCAGGGCGAGATGATCCGCTTCAAGTTCGGCTTGCCCGGTATCGCCGAGCAGAATCTCAACCTCTACCTGGCGGCGGTGCTCGAAGCCACCCTGTTGCCGCCGCCACCGCCGGAGCCGGCCTGGCGTGCACTGATGGACGAGCTGGCTGCGGACGGTCTGAAGGCCTATCGCGGCGTGGTGCGCGAAAACCCGGACTTCGTCGAGTACTTCCGCCAATCGACCCCTGAGCAGGAGCTTGGCCGCCTGCCGCTGGGCAGCCGCCCGGCCAAGCGTCGCGCAGGTGGTATCGAGAGCCTGCGGGCCATCCCGTGGATCTTCGGCTGGACCCAGACGCGCCTGATGCTGCCGGCCTGGCTGGGCTGGGAGACGGCCTTGAGCAACGCCCTGGCGCGTGGCCAGGGCGATCTGCTGGCACAGATGCGCGAGCAGTGGCCGTTCTTCCGCACCCGCATCGATATGCTCGAGATGGTCCTGGCCAAGGCCGACGCGCAAATTGCCGAAGCCTACGACGAACGTCTGGTGCAACCGGGGTTGCGTGCGCTGGGCGCGCATCTGCGCGACCTATTGTCGCAGTCGTGCCAGGTGGTGCTGGGCCTCACTGGCCAGCCGGTGCTACTGGCGCATAGCCCAGAGACGCGGGAATTCATCAGCCTGCGCAATACCTACCTGGACCCGCTGCACCGCCTGCAGGCCGAGCTGCTGGCACGTTCGCGCAGCCGTGAAGCCGCTCTGGACAGCCCATTGGAGCAGGCCTTGCTGGTGACCGTGGCCGGTATCGCCGCAGGCCTGCGCAACACCGGTTGAGGCAGCCGAGGCATCGCTTCATGCGGCGCTGAGTGGGGGGTGACGAGGAGGGCAGGAGGGTGGTTGCGCCAGGCGCAACCACTTGCCGGCGAGGGCGCGAATGGCACATTCCTGCAACTTTGTGGCGCTTGTCTGGCTGCCGAGCGCTGTGTATCTTGAGCAGCCTTTCGACCGATTTATGGTCTTACCCGATTTTCCGGACTTGGCCCTGGTTGCCGAATCCATTGAATTTCATAAAAAAATTTGAGGAGCACAAGATGCGCGTAATTCTGCTGGGAGCTCCCGGGGCCGGTAAAGGTACTCAGGCAAAATTCATCACCGAGAAATTCGGTATTCCACAGATTTCCACCGGTGACATGCTGCGTGCCGCGGTCAAGGCCGGCACCCCGCTGGGCCTGGAACTGAAGAAGGTCATGGACGCCGGCCAACTGGTCTCGGACGAGCTGATCATCAGCCTGGTCAAGGAGCGCATCGCCCAGCCGGACTGCGCCAACGGCTGCCTGTTCGACGGCTTCCCACGTACCATCCCTCAGGCTGAAGCCATGGTCGCCGCAGGTGTCGATATCGACGCCGTGGTCGAGATCGCCGTCGACGACGAAGAGATCGTCGGCCGCATGGCGGGCCGCCGTGTGCACCTGGCCTCGGGCCGCACCTACCACATTCAGTACAACCCGCCGAAAGTGGAAGGCAAGGATGACGAGACCGGCGAAGACCTGATCCAGCGTGACGACGACAAGGAAGAGACCGTGCGTCATCGCCTGTCGGTCTACCACAGCCAGACCAAACCGCTGGTCGACTTCTACCAGAAGCTGTCGGCTGCCAATGCCGGCAAGCCGAAGTACAGCCACATCGAAGGCGTCGGTTCGGTCGAAGCCATCACCGCCAAGGTACTGGCAGCCCTGAGCTGATCCAGCACCGTGCGTCACGACGGCCCGCTTGCGGGCCGTTGTCGTTTATACTGCCGCTCTTTTCCCTCGCCCTCTGGAAACCCGTTCGATGACCACCCTGCTGGCCCTGGATACCGCCACCGAAGCCTGTTCCGTCGCATTGCTGCATGACGGCAAGGTAACCAGCCATTACGAGGTGATCCCGCGCATGCATGCGCAGAAGCTGCTGCCGATGATCAAGCAACTGCTTGCCGATTCCGGCGTGGCGCTCACTGCCCTGGACGCCATCGCCTTTGGCCGTGGCCCGGGGGCGTTCACTGGCGTGCGCATCGCCATTGGCGTGGTCCAAGGTCTGGCCTTTGCCCTGGAACGCCCGGTACTGCCGGTGTCCAACCTGGCGGCGCTGGCCCAGGGCGCGCTGCGTGAGCACGGGGTGCAGCAGGTGGCAGCGGCCATCGATGCGCGCATGGACGAGGTGTACTGGGGTTGCTACCAGGCGGTGGCAGGGGAGATGCGTTTGCTCGGCAACGAGGCGGTGCTACCGCCAGAGCGAGTGGCCCTGCCCGAAGGCTGCAGCGGCGACTGGTACGGTGCCGGTACCGGTTGGGGGTATGGCGAACGCCTCGCGGTCAAGGCCTGTGCCACGAATGTCGGTGCCTTGCCCCATGCCCAGGATGTGCTGAGCCTGGCCAGCTTTGCCTGGGCACGCGGCGAGGCGATTGCCGCCGAGCAGGCGCAGCCGGTGTATCTGCGCGATAATGTAGCTACTCCGAAGGCGCGTTGAGGGTTGCCCGTCGGTTATTGCCGGTCACGATAAAACCTTTTTCCCGAACTGTGGTCCAGTTATCACGCGGGCATTAGCGAAGGATTCCTGGTGCTGCTAAATTGCCACTATTGGTCCTGAGTGCTCCTTCATGCGTATCGATGGCTTCTCATCGCAGTCCTATCCGATCAAGCGCCCACCGCGCAAGGCAGCGGTGCGCGACGAAAGCATCGATGACGCCGAGCTGGTCGAAGAGGCCGAAGTCGCCCAGGCTGCGCCTGTACGGCCACGTGGCGCTGCGCTGCCCGCCCGCCAGCAAGACATGGTCTTCCCGCGCGCATGTGACCGACGCACTGCCCGTGCGCTGGCCAGTTACCTGAGCACCGCCGGCTTCAATGACTGGGACATGGAAGTACTGGGGCTCGACCTGTACATTTGATGGATGAATTCATCACCTCTGCCTTATTTCCTGGGTTGTCCGTCCTGGAGCGAAAACGCCTGGCGTGATTACCTGTATCCCGCCGACGCCAACAGCAATGAGATGCTCGGTTTGTACAGCCAGGTGTTCAATGCCGTCGAGGGCAACACCACGTTCTATGCTCGCCCTGCGCCCACCATCCTGGCGCGTTGGGCGCAGGCCATGCCGGCGCATTTCCGCTTCACTGCCAAGTTTCCCCGCGATATCAGCCACGAGGGTGACTTGCGTGACCAACTGGAGCCTGCCTTCGACTTCACCCGCCTGATGGCCCCTCTGGGCCAGCGTGTGTCGCCCTACTGGCTACAGCTGCCGGCGCAGTTCAGCCCCGCACGGCTGGGCGAGCTGTGCCATTTTCTCGACGAGATCGGCGTGCCGGTGGCGGTGGAGGTACGCAATCAGGCGTTCTTCGCCAAGGGCGAGGAAGAGCGCCTGCTCAACCGGCTGTTGCACGAGCGCGGCGTGGAACGCATCTGCCTCGACCCGCGCGCGCTGTTCAGCTGTACCTCGCGCGACCCTGCGGTGCTGCATGCGCAGTCGAAGAAGCCCAAGGTGCCGCCCCGCCCGGCAGCATTCACCCTGCACCCGCAGGTGCGCTTCATCGGCCACCCGGAGCTTGCGTCCAACGAAACCTTCCTCACGCCCTGGGTCGAGAAAGTCGCGGCCTGGATCGAAGAGGGGCGCAGCCCCTATGTATTCCTGCATACCGCCGACAACCGGCTGGCTGCCGCGCTGGCCCAGCGTTTTCACCAGCGGTTGATGGCGCGCCTGCCGGGCCTGCCTGCGCTGCCGGAATTGCCGCGCGCGCCCGAGGTCGAACAACTGGGGCTACTCTGACCATTCCCTGCCCCCCGGAGGTTGCGACCATGGATGTACAGACCCTGCGAGCCGAGGCCTTCAAGGCATTGCACGAACGTGATGGCGCTTTCGTCATCCCCAACCCCTGGGATGCGGGCTCCGCCAAGTTGCTGGCCAGCCTGGGCTTCGAGGCGCTGGCCAGCACCAGTGCAGGCCTGGCCTTCAGCCTGGGGCGCCCGGATGCCGAAGGCGCCCTGAGCCTGGACGAGACCCTGGACAATGCCGCAGTGATCGTCGATGCCACGCCGTTGCCGGTGGCCGCCGACCTGGAAAATGGCTTTGGCGATCTGCCCGAGGACTGCGCCCAGACCATCCTGCGGGCCGCCGAAACGGGGTTGGTCGGCGGATCGATCGAAGACGCCAGTGGTCGCAGCGACGCCCCGATCTACGACTTCGAGCTGGCCGTGTCGCGGGTGCGCGCTGCCGTGCAGGCCGCACGCAGCCTGCCATTCCCCTTCACCCTGTGCGCCCGTGCGGAAAACCTGCTGCACGGGCGCATGGACCTGGATGACACCATCCTGCGCTTGCAGGCCTTCGCCGAGGCCGGGGCCGACGTGCTCTATGCCCCGGGCCTGCGCAGCGTCGACGAGGTGCGCGCGGTGGTCCAGGCGGTGGCACCGAAACCGGTCAACGTGCTGATGGGCCTGGCTGGCGTACCCTTGAGCGTCAACCAGCTGCAAGACCTCGGCGTGCGGCGCATCAGCGTCGGATCGTCGATGGCGCGCGCCGCGCTGGGCGCCTTGCAGCGCGCAGCATTGGAGATTCGCGACCAGGGCACCTTCGGCTACGGCGAACAGGCGCTGCCGTTCGCGCAGCTCAACGACCTGTTCCGCCGCTGAACCATGCGCTGGCTGGCGCTGCTGCTCGGCCTGGGACTGGCCGCGGGCCTTGCCTGGCAGCAGGGCTGGCGGCCGCCTTCGGCCTGGAACCCCTGGGCGCCACTGGATGTACGCCAGCCGCCCAACCTGCTGACCTCCTACAAGCTGTCACGCCTTGCCGATGACCCGCAGCTGTGCGAGCAAGCCTTGCACAGTTCCAACCTGCGCTACCGGGCCCAGGCTGATAGCCCGGCTTCCGCCACCTGCCCGCTGCGCAATGTGTGGCGCATCGAGGGTGGCGAAGCGCGCCTGTCCAGCAGCTTTCTGGCCAGTTGCCCGTTGGCGGTGGCCTATGCGCTGTTCGAGGTGCATGGCCTGCAGCCAGCGGCTCAGCGGGCGTTTGGCCAGTCGGTGGTGCAGGTCGATCACCTTGGCAGCTTTGCCTGTCGCAATGTGTACCACCGTGCCCAGGGCCGTCTCAGCCAGCACGCCACGGCCAACGCCCTGGATATCAGTGGCTTTCGCCTGAAGGATGGCCAGCGCGTGGTATTGGCGCGGGACTGGCAGGGCGAGGGGCGCAAGGCGAACTTCCTGCGCGAGGTGCGGCAAGCGGCGTGCGAGGTGTTCGGCACCGTGCTGGGCCCGGACTACAACGCCGCGCACCACAATCACTTTCACCTGGACATGGGGCGCTGGCAGGTCTGCCGCTGACTTCAGGCGTAGGCGCGGACATTGTTCAGCACCACCGGGCGCGCCCAATGGGTGTCGAACTCCAGGTCCTGTTGCTGGCGCGCCAGGGTGGCGTCATCGAAGGGTTCGGCGGCAGGCGGCAGCAGGTCCGTCTCGAATTCGGCGATCGGCAGGAACAGCGGACGCGTGGCCGGTGCCGGGCCGGGTTCCGGCTGATCCTGGCCCTGGCTCATGACCACCGGGCGCAACCAGCTGTTGTTGACGTCGAGCTGGCGTTGCTGCTCGATCAGCTCGGCGGTGCTGTAGGGTTCGGCGGCGGGTTCGAGTAGGTGGGCTTCCAGTTCCGCCTTGGGCAGGAACAACGGCTCGGGTGGGGCGACTTCGCTGTCCTGGACGTTGCAGGCGCGCTGCGCGTCGATCAACGCCAGCGCGCGGGCGCCGCCGATGGGTTCGCCACTTTGCGTGTCGTACTGCTCCAGTGCCTGGCTGAAGGTGTCGGGCTCCTGCACCGGTTGCTCGGCCATGGCGCGGGCAAAGAAATCCTGCCACAGGTGGCTGACGCCCCCGAGTGCCTGGGTATTCTGCTGGCTGTAGTTGCCGACAGTCGACAGGTAGGTCAGGCCGATGGAAAGAGTTTCTGACATGGCAGTCGGGCGCGTTGTGCTCTGGCAGAATAGCGGGATACTGCCTGTATCGGCCGCCGTGGCCGATACATTAATGGCTGGGTTCAATTTTCAGGTGTGAATGATGGAAGAGCAGGGCACAGGTATCCGGGTCGAGGCACTGTCGGCTGAATTCGAGGCGCAGGCTGCCGCATGGGCAGGGCGTCTCGCGTTGCCGCTGCAGGATGACGCCGCCGGGTTCGCCGTGCAGGTGGGCGCTGAGGGGCTGCAGATCCAGCAGCTCGGCCCGCAGGCACCGGGGCCGGTGCGGGTGGACTTCGTCGAAGGCCAGGCGGCGCATCGGCGCCAGTTCGGTGGGGGTAACGGGCAGATGATCGCCAAGGCCGTGGGCATTTCCCAAGGGGTGCGGCCACAGGTGCTCGATGCCACCGCAGGCTTGGGCAAGGATGCGTTCGTGCTGGCCAGCCTGGGCTGCCAGATGACCTTGATCGAACGCCAGCCGCTGATCGCCGCGCTGCTGGAGGATGGCCTGGCACGTGGGCGCCTGGACGAAGAAGTGGCTCCCATTATCGGGCGCATGCGCCTGCTGACCGGCAACGCCATCGAGCGCATGCGTGCCTGGGAGGGCGAGCCGCCGCAGGTGGTCTATCTCGACCCGATGTTCCCGCACCGCGACAAGAGCGCGCTGGTGAAGAAGGAAATGCGTGTGTTCCGGCCCTTGGTGGGTGATGACCTCGACGCCCCGGCGTTGCTGGAGGCGGCATTGGCCCTGGCCAGCCACCGGGTGGTGGTCAAGCGCCCGCGCAAGGCGCCGATCATCGACGGGCCCAAGCCGAGCCATAGCCTGGAGGGCAAGTCGAGCCGGTATGACATCTATCCCAAAAAGGCCCTCAAGGCCTGAACGCCCTCAGAAACACCCCGACCACTTCACGTACATGCGCCTCGGCTTCTGGCCCTTCCAGCGGCCCCGCGCACCCCAAGAGCAGGCGATAATCCGGCGCGCCTTTGACCAGGCAGAAGAAGTGCTCGGCCGCGCTCAGCGGGTTGTCGATACGTAGCAAGCCGTGCGCGTCCATCTGGCGCAACAGCCCCTCCATCCCCGCCAGCACACGCTTGGGCCCAGCCTCGTAGAAATACTCGCCAAAGCTCGGGTCGAGGCTGCCCTGGGCCATGATCAGCCGGCTGAGCTTCACCGCCTCGTCACTGCTGATCAATGCCTGGAAGCCTCGGGCAATATTGAGCAATACCTCTTCTACCGGCACCCCTTCGGGGTACTCGAACAGCAGGTCGGGCAACTGGATCTGACAGGTCGCCATGACCGCCGAGCAGAACAGCGTCTGTTTGTCGGTGAAGTGGCTATAGACCGTGAGCTTCGAAACACCTGCCGCCGCAGCGACCGCATCCATGCTGGTGTTGGCGTAGCCGAGGCTGAGGAACAGCGATTTGGCCGCCTCGAGGATGGCTTCGCGCTTGGCCAGGTCCTTGGGCCGGCCTGGGCCGTTGGGTGCGTCGTGGGACATTGGAATCCGAGTGTGGGGAAGTAGGCGACCATCTTACCGGCTCGGGGGCGATCCGGCTGCAATCGATGCCCGGCGTTAATGGGGTTTTTCTTGTGCTGGCCGGCTTCCCGGCGTTGTTTGGCTGATTTAATATACTCGCCAGTATAAATATTCGACGTGCTCTTCGCGAAAGGATGCATCATGCTGCGTCAAGCCTTGTTCTTCACTGTACCGGCGCTCGCCGGCCTGTTGCTCGCCGCCTGCGGCCAGGAAGCTGCGGCACCGGCGGCGCCACGCCCGGCCCTGGTGGTGCAGCCGCAGCCGTTGGAGGCCGGTGCCGATAGCTACCCCGGCGAAGTGCGGGCGCGCTTCGAGCCGGAGCTGGCCTTCCGCATTGCCGGCAAGGTCAGCCGGCGCCTGGTCGAGGAAGGGCAACGGGTCAAGGCAGAACAGCCGCTGGCCGAGCTCGATCCGCAGGATGTACGCCTGCAACTGGAGGCCAACCGCGCCCAGCTGGCAGCCGCCGAGGCCAACCTGTCGCTGGCGCGCGCCGAGCGGGATCGCTACCAGAAGCTGCTGGAACGGCAGATGGTCAGCCATTCGCAGTACGACAATGCCGAGAACCTCTACCGCGCCGGGCTCGCCAGGGTGAAGCAGGCCAAGGCCGAATTCGACGTGGCGGGCAACCAGGCGGGCTACGCCGTGCTGCGTGCACCGCAGGCCGGGGTGATCGCCAAGCGTCAGGTCGAGGTCGGCCAGGTGGTCGCCGCTGGGCAGACGGTGTTCACCCTGGCCGCCGATGGCGAACGCGAAGTGGTCATCAGCCTGCCCGAGCAGCAGTTCGCCCACTTTGCCGTGGGCCAGGCCGTCAGCGTAGAGCTGTGGTCCCACCCCAACGAGCGCTTCGAAGGGCGCATTCGTGAACTGTCGCCGGCCGCGGACCCACGCTCGCGCACCTTCGCTGCGCGTATCGCCTTTACGTCGGCCAAGGTGCCGGCCGATATCGGCCAGAGCGCCCGGGTGTACATCGCTCATGCCATGGGGGTGCCGCTGGCGGTGCCGTTGTCGGCGGTCAACGCGGAGAACGGCCAGGCCTACGTCTGGCGGGTCGACCCGCAGCACCGCCTGGAACGGGCCCCGGTGCGCCTGGGGCCGTATGGCAGCGAGCGGGTGCCGGTGCTTGCCGGGCTGCAAGCCGACGACTGGATCGTCGCAGCGGGCGGCCATGTGTTGCGTGAGGGGCAAGAGGTGCGGCCGGTGGATCGCAGCAACCGGGTGGTGAACCTGAAGGCCAAGGAGTAAGTCGCGATGGGTTTCAACCTTTCCGCGTGGGCGCTGCGCAATCGCCAGATCGTGTTGTTCCTGATGATCCTGCTGGCCGCCGTGGGCGTGATGTCGTACACCAAGCTGGGCCAGAGCGAAGACCCGCCGTTCACCTTCAAGGCCATGGTCATCCAGACCTTGTGGCCAGGTGCAACGGCCGAGGAGGTGTCGCGCCAAGTCACCGAGCGCATCGAGAAAAAACTGATGGAAACCGGCGAGTACGAGAAGATCGTCTCGTTCTCGCGCCCGGGCGAGTCCCAGGTCACGTTCATGGCGCGTGACTCGATGCCATCCAAGGACATTCCCGAGCTGTGGTACCAGATTCGCAAGAAGGTCGCGGACATCCGCCACACCCTGCCGCCGGAGATCCAGGGGCCATTCTTCAACGACGAGTTCGGCACTACTTTCGGCAATATCTATGCGCTGACCGGTGAGGGTTTCGATTACGCGGTGCTCAAGGACTATGCCGACCGTATCCAGATCCAGCTGCAACGGGTCAAGGATGTGGGCAAGGTCGAACTGATCGGCCT
The DNA here is from genome assembly GCF_016648105.1 of Pseudomonas sp. S31. GTDB lineage: Bacteria > Pseudomonadota > Gammaproteobacteria > Pseudomonadales > Pseudomonadaceae > Aquipseudomonas. The sequence goes on from NZ_JACVVE010000008.1 coordinate 88,002, forward strand.
GCAGGACGAGAAAGTCTGGATCGAACTCTCCAATCTCAAGCTCGCCACCCTCGGCGTGCCGCTGGAGGCGGTGCAGCAGGCATTGCGCGAGCAGAACGCAGTGAGCACTGCAGGCTTCTTCGAAACCCCGAGCGAGCGCTTGCAATTGCGTGTGAGCGGGCGTTTCGACAGCGTCGAGCAGATTCGCCAGTTCCCCATCCGGGTGGGCGACCGCACCCTGCGCATCGGTGATGTAGCCGAGGTGCACCGGGGCTTCAATGACCCACCGGCCCCGCGCATGCGCTTCATGGGCGAGGACGCCATCGGCCTGGCGGTGGCGATGAAGGATGGCGGCGACATCCTGGTGCTGGGCAAGGCCCTGGAGGTCGAGTTCGAACGCCTGGCGCGCAATCTGCCGGCGGGCATGGAACTGCGCAAGGTGTCGGACCAGCCGGCGGCGGTCAAGGCCGGGGTCGGCGAGTTCGTCCAGGTGTTGGCCGAGGCACTGGTCATCGTGTTGCTGGTGAGCTTCTTCTCGCTGGGCTTGCGTACCGGCCTGGTGGTGGCCCTGGCCATTCCGCTGGTACTGGCCATGACCTTCGCTGCCATGCACTACTTCGGCATCGGCCTGCACAAGATCTCGCTTGGCGCGCTGGTGCTGGCCCTGGGGCTGCTGGTGGACGATGCGATCATCGCCGTGGAGATGATGGCGATCAAGATGGAGCAAGGCTACGACCGCCTCAAGGCGGCAAGCTTCGCCTGGAGCAGCACGGCTTTCCCGATGCTGACCGGTACGTTGATTACCGCTGCGGGCTTCCTGCCGATCGCCACGGCGGCGTCGAGCACCGGCGAATACACGCGCTCGCTGTTCCAGGTGGTGACCATTGCCCTGCTGGCATCCTGGGTAGCGGCGGTGATGTTCGTGCCTTACCTGGGCGAGCGGCTGCTGCCGGACCTGGCCAAGCTGCATGCGCAGCGCCATGGCCGCGACGGGCAAGCGCCAGACCCCTATGCAACGCCGTTCTACCAACGCGTGCGGCGCCTGGTGGAGTGGTGCGTGCGCCGGCGCAAGACGGTGATCCTGCTGACCCTGGCAGCGTTCGTCGGCAGCTTGCTGCTGTTCCGCTTCGTCCCCCAACAGTTCTTCCCCGCCTCAGGGCGCCCTGAACTGATGGTCGACCTGAAGTTGGCCGAAGGGGCCTCGCTGGCCAACACGACCGAGCGGGTCAAGCAGCTCGAAGCCATGCTCAAGCAACAGCAGGGTATCGACAACTATGTGGCCTATGTCGGCACCGGTTCGCCGCGCTTCTACTTGCCGCTGGACCAGCAGTTGCCTGCGGCGAGCTTCGCTCAGTTCGTGGTGTTGGCCAAGTCGATGGAAGACCGCGAACACCTGCGCAGTTGGCTGATCGAGACGCTGGACCAGCGCTTCCCCGACCTGCGCGGGCGCGTCACGCGCCTGGAGAACGGCCCACCGGTAGGCTACCCGGTGCAGTTCCGGGTCACGGGGGAACATATCGAAGAGGTGCGTGCCCTGGCCCGCCAGGTGGCGGAAAAGGTGCGCGAGAACTCCCATGTGGTCAACGTGCACCTGGACTGGGAAGAGCCGAGCAAGGCGGTGTACCTGAACATCGATCAGGACCGCGCACGGGCGCTGGGCGTGAGCACCGCGCACCTGTCGAGTTTCCTGCAGAGCTCGCTCACCGGCAGCTCGGTGAGCCAGTACCGCGAAGATAACGAGCTGATCGAGATCCTTCTTCGCGGCACGCCACGCGAGCGCACCGAGCTGGCCAACCTCGGCAGCCTGGCGCTGCCTACCGACAATGGCCGGAGCGTGGCGCTGTCACAGGTGGCGACGCTGGAATACGGCTTCGAAGAAGGCATCATCTGGCACCGCAACCGCTTGCCGACGGTGACCGTGCGCGCCGACATCTACGGCCAGGAGCAGCCCGCCACGCTGGTCACGCAGATCGAGCCGAGCCTGGCGACGATCAAGGCCAAGCTGCCCGATGGCTACTTGCTGGAGGTGGGCGGCACGGTCGAGGATTCGACGCGTGGGCAGAAGTCGGTGAATGCCGGCATGCCGTTGTTCGTGGTGGTGGTGCTGAGCTTGCTGATGATCCAGTTGCGCAGCTTCTCGCGCACGGTGATGGTGTTCCTCACCGCGCCCCTGGGGCTGATCGGCGTGACCCTGTTCCTGCTGGTGTTCCGCCAGCCGTTCGGCTTCGTCGCGATGCTCGGGACTATTGCCCTGGCGGGCATGATCATGCGCAACTCGGTGATCCTGGTGGACCAGATCGAGCAGGACATCGCCGCCGGGCTGGACCGCTGGCAGGCGATCATCGAGGCCACCGTGCGACGCTTCCGACCCATCGTACTGACCGCGTTGGCGGCGGTGCTGGCGATGATCCCGTTGTCGCGCAGTGTGTTCTATGGGCCGATGGCGGTGGCGATCATGGGTGGGTTGATCGTGGCCACGGCGCTGACGCTGCTGTTCCTGCCGGCGTTGTATGCGGCGTGGTTCAGGGTCAGGAAGGGTTGACGGTTTGCTGGAAGGGCGTTGCCCTCCTTTCGCGGCACGAGGCCGCTCCTACACACGATGCATGTAGGAGCGGCCTTGCCGGGGCGCCGGACCGGCCGGATGGGGCGCCTAGCGGCCCCCATAGGCTCAGGCGCCTCAGATAGCTCCGAAGACCTTCTTGGCCAAGCTGGTAGCCGCCTGCGCCGGGTTCTGGCGAATGCTCTGTTCTTCCTTGGCGATCATCTCGAACAGGCCGTCCAGGGCCTTCTCGGTCACGTAGTTCTCGATGTTGGCGTCTTCCTTGATCAGGCCCAGGCCCTTGGCCTGGCCGGCGAAGGCGTTGTACTGCTGGGCTACGCCGACCTTGTCGGTGGCCTGCTTGACGATCGGCAGGAACTTGGCGCGGATCTGCTCGCGGCTGCTCTTGTCCAGGTACTGGGTGGCCGAGTCGTCACCGCCGCCGAGGATGCCCTTGGCGTCGGCCACGCTCATTTTCTTGACCGCGTCGACGAGGATCGCCTGGGCCTGCGGCACCGCCGCTTCGGCGGCGGCGTTCATGCTGTTTTCCAGGGCATCGACCTTGTCGCCCTGGCCGAACATCTTCATCGCCTTGGCTGCCTTGCCGAGCTTGCCGGGCAGCTCGATGCGCACATCCGGGTTGTCGCTGAAGCCACCGGGGGTGCTCAGTTGCTTGACGGCCAGCTGCGCGCCCTGGGTCAGGGCATCCTTGAGGCCGGCGCTGGCGTCGGACTGGGAGAGGTCGCCCAGCGACAGGGCCATGGCGCTGGCCGAGAGCATCAGGCCGGCGCACAGGGAGGTGAAGCGCAGGGTGGAGCGGATCATGTGTACTTCCTTATCGACGAATGGATACGGGGGTTCAGCGAACCGGGTCGACCTTGACCCGTATCGGTTGCGGGTCGCTGCCATCGAGCAGCACGCCGTGGTGTTCGGTGTTGACGAACAGCAGCTTGCCGTCCAGCTTGATGCGCGCACTCAGCGCATAGCGGTGCCCGGGCTTGACCTGGGCCGGATCGTAGCTGAGACGGAACGGCAGCGGCACGTTGCCCTTGATCGGGCCGACCTGGCTGGCCAGGGTCACGGCCGGGGCGTCCATCAGCGACACGTCCTGCAGGCTCACACTGAGGGTCGCGGCCGGTGGTAGGGCGATGCGCTGCAGGTAGAAGACTTCGCCTTCGAGTTGCGCTTGGCGCGCCGGTTCATGGCTTGAGCAGGCCGCGAGCAGGGCGGCGCAGAACAGCATCAGGTGTTTTTTCATGGGGCCTCCGGTGAGCTGGGAGCAGGGGCATCGTGATGCAGCGCGACCTGACGGATCGACAGGCGCAGTTCGGCAGACAGCACGCGCTTGGCCACACCTTCGGTGAGTTCGCCGAGCTGGTCATGGTAGCCCAGCTTGCCGTTCCCGTCGGCGCGCAGTACGCCCTGCTGGAGCAGGGTCTGGATGAAGTGGCGGAACAAGGTCTTGTCGAAGAACTCGGGTGCGTTCAGGCCATGCAGGATCGATAGGCGCTGGGCCATCATCACGCACAAGTCTTCGAGTGCTTCGGCGCTGAGGGTGTGCTGGCCGCTGTTGAGCAGCAACGAGGTGGCCATGTAGAAGCGCTGCAGGGTCTGGGTGATGGCCCGGGCCAGCAGGGTCAGCAGGACGAACTGACGCGAGCTGGGGGCTGGGCGCATGAACACGTCGCCGTCGCGGCGCAGCAGGCCCTGATCGACCAGGGCCGCCAGCCACTGGTCGATCACCTCGTCCAGTTGCTCCGGCGTCCAGCGCAGGAACAGTTCGGCCTGCAGGTAGGGATACAGCGCATGCACGTACTGGCCAAGCAATTCGCGGCTCATCCGCGAGCTGCTGAGGAAGAAGCTCGCCAGCAGCGCAGGCAGGGCGAGGATATGCAAGACGTTGTTGCGGTAGTAGGTCATCAGTACCGCGTTGGCTTCATCCAGGTAGAGGATGCGACCCAGGGCGTCCTTCTGCTCGGCCAGCAGGTCCATGCCGCGGACATGCTCGATCAGCGCCTGGCCGTCGCCCTCGGGCAAGGTGGTGTGCGCGGAGTAGGGCACTTGGCGCAGCAGCGTCAGGTACAGGTCGAGCACACGGACCAGGGCGCGTTCGTCGAGGGCCAGGCGGCTGGTGGACAGCAGCGCCAGGGCGACCAGATTGACCGGGTTGATCGCGGCCGCCTCGTTGAGGTGGCGCGCCACCGTTTCACCCAGGCGGGTGGTGGTCTCGTTGAGCCAGGCCGGGCGGAACTGCGGGCCAAGCGCTTGCTCGCGCCAGCCGGGTTGCTGCTGGTCGAGGAAGCCGGCCAGGCGGATCGGCTCGCCGAAATTGACGTAGACCTGGCCAAAACGCTGTTTCAGCGCGCCGATCACCTTGAAGATGTCGAAGATCGATTCCTTCTTCTTGCTCGCACCGCGCAACTCGCCCAGGTAGGTCCGGCCTTCAAGCACCCGTTCATAGCCGATGTACACCGGTACGAAAACGATAGGCGTGCGCGAAGAGCGCAGGAAGCTGCGCAAGGTGATCGCCAGCATGCCGGTGCGTGGCTGCAGCATGCGCCCGGTGCGCGAACGCCCGCCCTCGACGAAGTACTCCACCGGGAAGCCCTTGGTGAACAGGGTGTGCAGGTACTCGTTGAACACCGCCGTGTACAGCGGGTTGCCCTTGAAGGTGCGGCGCATGAAGAAGGCCCCGCCACGGCGCAGCAGCCCGCCGATCACCGGCATGTTGAGGTTGATCCCGGCGGCGATGTGCGGCGGCGTCAGGCCGTTGCGAAACAGCAGGTACGACAGCAGCAGGTAGTCGATGTGGCTGCGGTGGCAGGGGACGTAGATCACTTCGTGGCCAGGAGCGATGCCTTGCACCTGCTCGATGTGGTTGACCTTGATGCCATCGTAGATCTTGTTCCAGAACCAGCTCAGCACCACTTCCAGGAAGCGGATGGCGGTGTAGGTGTAATCCGAGGCGATCTCGTTGCCATAGCGCAGGGCCTGGGCCTCGGCCTTGGCCACCGGGATGTTCTCGCGGGAGGCTTCCTCGCCGATGGCCTGGCGCACCAGCGGCGCGTGCACCAGGCCCTTGACCAGGTTGCGACGGTGCGAGAGGTCCGGGCCGATGACGGCGGTCTTGAGGTTGCGAAAATGCACGCGCATCAGGCGCTGGGCCATGCGCACGGTGCGCTCGTGGCCCTTGTTGTGCGCCACCAGTTCGCGCAGGTGGATGGGGGCCGAGAACTGCACGCGGGTCTTGCGGCCGAGAATGAGGATGGTCAGCAGCCGGCGCAGGCGGCCGGTGACCGCCCAGCTATCGGCGAACAGCAGCTTCCACGGGCTCGACTCGCTGGCTGGCGTCTGGCCCCAGAACACGCTCACTGGAATGATCTGCGCATCTTCCTCGGGGTGCTCGCTCACCGTCGTGACCAGGCGTTGCAGAGTGGGCGGGGCGCCGCGTTTGTCCTGGCGGCCGAGCCAGTCGGGTTCGGGCGTCAGGTAGAAGAAGGCCGCCGGCTCCTGCTTGCCGCCGACGTTCACCGGCAGTACCGGGCGTGGCAATCCGGCCTTGGTGCATTCGCGGTCGATCACCGCCAGGTCGGTCAGCGACGGCGAGGGCAGGGCGTAGAACACCGGGCGGCTGCGATCGAGCTGCAGGGTCAGCGACGATTGGTTGATGGTTTCGGAGCGCACCCACAGGTACAACAGGCGACGCAGGCCGCCGAAGATCAGGCGGCGCAGGGGGGAACGGGTCATGGGGTGAGTGCCCTGGGATGATTTTCAGTGAGTATGCAGCCAGTTAGTCTGCCGTATCCGCGCAAGTTCAGCAAAAAACGGTAATTAGTACGCGCCTCATCAATATTTTTTGTTCTGTGTCATATACTCGGCCTGCCACTTGCAAGATATTCAGGCAAGCGGCGTTGGCGCAGGGGGGGACCTTGTGCCTGCAAGGCGATCTTCACAATAAAAAACCGGAGTAGTTCAGATGTCGTCTCGTGAGACTGGGAATGTAAAGTGGTTCAACGATGCCAAGGGTTATGGCTTCATTCAGCGCGAAGGTGGTGCGGATGTCTTCGTCCACTATCGGGCGATCCGCGGTGAGGGGCATCGTACCCTGGTCGAAGGGCAGCGGGTGGAATACGCCTGCGTGCAGGGCCAGAAAGGCCTGCAGGCCGAGGACGTTGTAGGGCTCTGAGCCTCTGGCTGTGTGGGAGCGGCGGTGCGGCGCCGCTCCTACAGAAAAACAGGCTCAGCTAGTACGCCAGGTGATTTCCTCTTCACCGTCGGCACTGATGCGGATCCAGCGATCGGCATCTTCTTCACCGTCTTCCTCGACCCAGCCACCTGGCGCGCAGCGGACTTCCACGTTCAGCGCGGCGAACGCGGCACGGGCGCAAGCGACATCGTCGTCCCATGGAGTCTGGTCGCTTTCCAGGTAAAGACTGTTCCATTTCCCCACAGCCTTGGGTAGCCAGGTGACCGGAATGTTACCGGCCTGGCATTTGAAGGTCTGGCCTTTCTGCTGCCATTCGCTGCACGGGCCGATCGCCTGGGCGAGCCACTGGGCAATCTGCTTGTGGTCGACGTCGGCGTCTTTCAGATAGATCTCGATATCAGGTTGGCGCATAGGGGCTCCGCTGTGCTCAGTCTTGGCGCACGAAATAGTCATAACGCATGGAAACCGTGACCTCGAATGGCTCGGGCTGGTCGATCACCCGGGCGCGTTTCTCGGCGCTGGCGCGCCAGCCATGCGGGGTCATGGCCAGCAGGTCGGCACGGGCCTTGGGCTCGGCCAGGCTCAGGCGAAACTCCAGGGTTTCGCTGTGGCCATGGACCATGCCGGGTGGCACCAGGGCCAGGTGCTTGTCGTCGGCGTAAGGGCGTACTTCATCGTAGAGCACTTCACGCAGTTCCATCAGGTGGCCGCTGGTCGGGCCGACGCGCATCAGGCCGCCACCGGGGCCGAGCACGCGCAGGGCCTCGGTCCAGTCCAGCGGGCTGAACACGCTGGCGATGAACTGGCAGCTGGCATTGGCCAGGGGCACACGGGCCATGCTTGCCACCATCCAGGTCACTGCCGGGGCACGGCGGCAAGCGCGTTTGACCGCTTCGCGGGAGATGTCCAGGGCGTAGCCGTCGGCATCGGGCACTGCCTGGGCGATCTGCGCGGTGTAGTAGCCTTCGCCACAGCCGATGTCGAGCCAGGCGCCGGGCTTGCGCTCGGCGGCAAGCTCGGCCAGGCGCCGGGCCACCGGGGCGTAGTGACCGGCCTCGAGGAAGTCGCGGCGGGCTTCGACCATGGCTTGGTTGTCGCCTGGATCACGGCTGTTCTTGTGCTGCACGGGCAGCAGGTTCAGATAACCCTGGCGGGCGCGGTCGAAGCGGTGCCCGGCGGGGCACACCACGCCGTTGTCGAGCCGTGTCAGGGGGGCCTGGCAAAGAGGACAGGTGAGCATCAGGCGAGCAACCGCACCAGGGTCTGGTAGTAGATTTCGGTCAGCAGGTCGAGGTCGCTGGCCAGGATGCGCTCATCCACCTGGTGGATGGTGGCGTTGACCGGGCCGAGCTCGACCACCTGGGTACCCATGGTGGCGATGAAGCGACCATCGGAAGTGCCGCCGCTGGTGGAGGGTTGAGTATCGCGGCCGGTCACGCCCTTGATGCTGGCCGACACCGCATCGAGCAGTTCGCCCGGCTCGGTGAGGAACGGCAGCCCCGACAGCGCCCAGTCGATCGACCAGTCCAGCTGGTGCTTGTCGAGGATCGCCGAGACTCGCGCCTGCAGGCCTTCGACGGTCGACTCGGTGGAGAAGCGGAAGTTGAACAGCGCGGTCAGCTCTCCGGGCACGACGTTGGTGGCACCGGTACCGGAGTTGAGGTTGGAGATCTGGAAGCTGGTCGGCGGGAAGAACGCGTTGCCTTCGTCCCAGTGCTCGGCGGCCAGTTCTGCCAGGGCTGGCGCGGCCAGGTGGATCGGGTTGCGCGCCAGGTGCGGGTAGGCCACGTGGCCCTGCTTGCCGCGCACGGTGAGTTGGGCGCCCAGCGAGCCACGACGGCCGTTCTTGACCACGTCGCCGAGCAGGGTGGTGCTCGACGGTTCGCCGACGATGCACCAGTCCAGGCGCTCGTTGCGTGCCTTCAGGCGTTCGACCACGGCCTTGGTGCCGTGGTGCGCCGGGCCTTCCTCGTCGCTGGTGATCAAGAAGGCCACCTTGCCGCGGTGGTTCGGGTAGTCGTGCACGAACCGCTCGCAGGCCACCACCATCGAGGCCAGGCTGCCTTTCATGTCGGCGGCGCCACGGCCGCAGAGCATGCCTTGGGCGTCGATCAAGGCCTCGAACGGCTCATGCTGCCACAGCTGCACCGGGCCGGTGGGGACCACGTCGGTGTGGCCAGCGAAGCACAGCACCGGGCCGTCCTGGGTACCGTGCGTGGCCCAGAAGTTGTCGACGTCCTCGATACGCATCGGCTCGAGCTGGAAGCCCACGGCGCCCAGGCGGTTCATCATCTGCGCCTGGCAGTCGGCATCGACGGGGGTGACCGACGGGCGACGGATCAGGTCGCAGGCCAGTCGCAGGGTGGGGGAGAGGTCGGCTGGGGCCGTCATCGTGGTACTCCAGAAGCGGGCAAGGCGGGGCAAGGGGCCGATAGTCTAAAGCAAAACGGCCTGGTGGGCTGTTTCTGAGTTCCAGTGGAATCGTTGCCCCCTGTCTGTGGGATGGGTGGGGAAATAAGCTCCTTTCCGCTTTTGCCAGCAACCTTTCCCAGAAACAAGGAGACTCACATGAAACGGCTACAAAGCTTCGTCTTCGTCACAACCCTGGCCGCCAGCTCCCTGGTACTGGCCAACACCGCGGAAATCCGAGTGACCGGTGAGATCAAACCCGGTGCTTGCCTACCGACCCTCAGCGGTGGCGGCACTTACGATTTTGGCACCATCAGCACGCGGGACCTGCGGTATGACCTCAATACCCGCTTCAACTCTGATTACCAAGCGCTCTCGATCGTGTGCGATGCACCTACCCGGTTTGGCCTGCGTGCGCAGGATGCGCGGGCTTCCAGCGCTCTGCCCGGCGAAATCTACTCGTTTGGCTTGGGCATGAGTGGCGGCAAGCCCATCGGAAACTACAGGCTGGCACTGCGCGGGCCGAGCATCGAGGTCGATGGCAGCACGTCGGTCAATCGTCTCTTTAGCGTTGATGGCGGCGCATCGTGGAGGCTGGAAAACGGTCTGGCCCACACCTTGCTCACCAACCAAATGACCAACACGCTGCACAGCTTCGTACCGGCGGGGCAGACCCAACCGGTGGCGATACAGCGGATGAGTGGTGACCTGCGGGTCAGCATCCTCATCGCCCCGCTCAAGGATCTCGATGTCGGCGATGGCATCCAGCTGGACGGCGCTTCGACGCTCGAAGTGTATTACCTCTAAGCTCGGAGCTGCGGCGAGGATGAAACAGACACTGCTGGGCTGGCTCTGCGTTGCAACGCTGGCCTTGGGAGTGCGAACCGAGGCCTTGGCCGATGGCATGCTTCCGGAGACCTCCGTGGTCGTCGTCAAGCAGGCCGAAGGCGAGGCCTCCATTCGCATACGCAATGACGACCCTGGAGTCGCGTTGCTGCTGGTAGAGATCCAAAACATTCCCGAAGACAACGAAACGTTGCTGTTTCTGACCCAGCCGGCCTGGCGGGTGGAGGCAGGCAAAGAGCAGGTGGTGAGGTTCATCCTGCGAACCGATGTCACCCTGACCACCCAGCGTCTCAAGCGCGTGGTTTTTCGCAGCGTTGCGCAGAGCAAGGGTAATGGGGACTCGGAGGTGGGCGTAGGTTTGCAGCAAAACCTGCCAGTGCTGATTCACCCCAAAGGCCTAGCGCTCGATCGCACGCCCTGGACCTGGTTGCGTTGGAGCCTGCATGACGGCGAGTTGCGGGTGAACAACCCCAGCGCTTACGTCGTACGCTTGGCGCAGGAATTGTCGTTGTTGCCATCGAAACATCCAGCGACATTGGCGCGCAGCTACATTCTGCCTGGTGAGTCGCTGGTGGTCGCGCGTAACGTGCCGAACGGCCCTACCCTGGAGCGGGTTCGCCTGTTGCCGGCGACGGTTTATGGCAATGCGGTCGAAGCCTTCGAGGCGCCGTTGTACAAGCTGCCTTGAATGTTCTGTTCGCGGTGGTTGGCATCTTTGCTGTGCGGGTTCTGCGTATGGCTCGGGGCGATGTCTGCGCGGGCGCAGGATATTGTCTTCGACCCCACGACCCTACGTGAACTTGGCATAGACCCTGCGCTTGCAGACTATCTTGCCCAGTCGCCGCGCTTCACTCCCGGCGAGCACAGGGTAACGTTCCGGCTCAACGGTCGTGCATTGGGCAGCATCGAGGCACGCTTTACCGATGCCGGCGAGCTGTGTTTCGACCCGCCTTTGCTCGAGGCCGCGCAGTTGAAGGCGTTACCGGCCGGGGAGCCGGGTTTGGCGTGCGAACGGTTTCAGCGTCTCTACCCACAGACCGAGGTCCAGTTGGACCCGCAGAATGCAAGGGTGGACGTGGTGGTGCCCACCGAGGCGATGCGTGCCAAAGAACGTATCGCGTCGTTGACGCAGTTCACTTCCGGTGGGGTGGCCGGCATCCTCAATTACGACCTGTCGTGGGCCGAACATCGCCTCAGTGGCGGTGCCCAGAGCAATTGGACGGCCAGGACCGAGCTTGGGCTCAATGCGAATGACTGGGTGCTGCGCAGTAACCAGATCGTCAGCCGCCTCGGTGATCGGCAGCGTTCAGAGCTGCTCGATGCCTACGCTCAGCGTACCTTCGCCAGCCATGCCACGACCCTTCAACTGGGCCAGATTTACCTGACCAACCCGGTGCTCGGTGGCCTCGCGGTGAACGGTGCGCAGGTGTTCCCCGAGCAGGCGTTGATCCATTTCAGGGCGGCTCGAACGATCGAGGGCGTGGCGCAGACTCAGGCCCGTCTGGAACTGCGCCAGGGCGGGCGGTTGATCGACACGCTGTTGGTGCCCGCCGGGCCATTCGCCGTGGAACCGCCGTCGCAGGTGGATGCGAACCGGGCATTGCAGGTGACGATCGTCGAGGCCGACGGGCAGCGGCGTGAGCTGAGGCAGCCGGCTGTGTTGACCTCTGCATTGGATTCCGCTGCAGGGTTTACCTTCGGCCTGGGCACTTTACGCGATCATCCTCAGTCTCCGGGCGTGTTGAGTGTTGGTTGGACTGGCTCCTTCGGCCCAGGCCTGGCTTCGCAGGTGGGCGTGCTTTCCAGTTCCCATTACCAATCGGCAGGGTTCGGCCTGGGGGTACAACCCTGGACCGGTGCCGAGTTGTCGAGCAACGTGCGTCAGGCCTGGCTGCCGCAGGCGGGCGATGGCGGGCAAGGCCAGGTGCAACTGACACAACGGCTGGCGGATAACTGGCAATCGAGCGTCGTTTATCAGCGTCAAACTTCAGGCTACCGAGAGTTCCACGACGCCTTGCCCGGCAGTGACAGCCGCCAACGACGCGTGGCCGAACGTGACCGGTTGAGCCTCGGGGTGTCCTGGCAACATACGAGGTTGGGCAGCTTGAGCCTGGGCAATACGCAGTCGCGCTCAAGCGATGGCAAGCGTTTCGTGATGACCAACCTGGGGTGGTCGAAGCGTTTCGCCCAGCTGACGATCAACGGCAATGTCGATTGGGGGCGCGGTTCCAGCGCAGGGTCCCAGAAATCAGTCCATCTCAGTGCGAGTGCACCGCTGGGCGGCAGTCGACGGCTGCGCGCGTCGTTTTCTGACAGTGGCGAGAGCAGGCGTACCGGCGTCTCCATCAACGAGCGTATCAACGATCAGATGGCCTACGACCTTGGCCTGGAGCGGCAAGGCCACCAGGACGCCTTGCAAAGCCGCATCGGCATGTCGTTGATGTCCAGGTACAACCACATGCGTTTCGATCATGCCGATAACGGTCAAGGCCGGCGCAGCCTGTTTGCCAGCGTGCGCGGCGGTGCCGTCGCCCATGACGCAGGGCTGACGCTGTCGCCCTACACGGTGCAGGATACCTTTGCGCTGCTCAACGTCGGCGAGCTGAGCGATGTCCGGGTCAACACCCCAAGCGGGCCGGTGTGGACCGACGGCCAGGGGCGGGCCCTGGCAGCGCGGGTCGAGCCCTATGGCGAAAGCCCGGTGCAGGTAGAGGCACGCAGCTTGCCGCGCAATGTCGAGCTGGACAACGCCATCGCCACGGTACAGGCGCGGCGAGGCGCGGTGTCGCAGGTAGTGTTCGATGCCTACGAGCGGCGGCGTTTGCTGCTGCATGCCTCGTTCGATGGGCAACCCTTGCCCGCGGGGGCGTCGGTCAGTGATGAGGTTGACGGTTTCGTGACCCTGGTGCAAAACGGTGGCCTGATCTTCGTGCATGACTTTCGCCAAGGCCGCCGCCTGATCGTCGATCTGCCCGAGCGGGGCACCTGTACCTTGGAGTTCCAGCCCGCCGAGCAGGCAGATCACGACCTGTACTACGAAACGCTGCCTGCCACCTGCCAGGCAGCGTGAGGTGCATGCCTGCTAGGCCTGCACGGGGTCTTCCTGCGACAACGGCTTGGGCAGCGACGAGAGCAAGGCCATGATCAGCGCCGCCAGGTATGGCAACGACTGCACCAGCAGCATTGCCACCCAGAAGCGCATGTCCGAGCTCGGCAGTCCCTGCACCAGGTAGATGCCACCCGCCGCGCCCCATAGCAGCAACATGATGAACAGTTCTTCCCGGGCCTCGGAAATTGCCACCAGTACGCCATGGCTGTCGGCGTTTTTCGGTGTGCGGAAGAACGGCATGCTGCTGGTGAAGAAGCCGTACAGCACTGCCTTGGCGATGGTGTGCGACAACGCCAGCCCGGCCAGCGCGGCGGCGAAGGCGTCCTTGAGATTGACCCCCACTGCGCGGCGATAGAGGAAGATGATCTTGCCGACCTTGAAGAAGAACAGCGCCAGCGGCGGGATGGCGAAGATCATCAGCGGCGGGTCGACCCGGTGCGGGACGATGATCATCGCCGCCGACCACAACAGCGCACCCACGGTAAAGAAGATGTTCATGCCATCGGCGATCCACGGCAGCCAGCCAGCCAGGAAGTGGTAGCGCTGGCCGCGGGTCAGTTCGCTGCCCTTGCCGCGCAGCAGGGCGCCGGCATGATGCTTGATGATCTGGATGGCGCCGTAGGCCCAGCGGAAGCGCTGCTTCTTGAAATCGATGAAGGTGTCGGGCATCAGGCCCTTGCCATAGCTGTTGTGGGCGTAGGCGGCCGACAGGCCTTTCTCGAATACGCGCAGGCCGAGCTCGGCGTCTTCGCAGATGCACCACTCGGCCCAGCCGAGTTCCTCGAGCACGGTGCGCCGGGTCATGGTCATGGTGCCATGCTGGATGATCGCGTCGCGGTCGTTACGGGTGACCATGCCGATATGGAAGAACCCCTTGTACTCGCTGTAGCACAGCTTCTTGAAAGCGCTTTCGTGCTGGTCGCGGTAGTCCTGTGGCGACTGCACCACGGCGATCTTCGGGTCGGCGAAATGCGGCACCATGTGCTTCAGCCAATTGCGGTCGACACAGTAGTCCGAGTCGATCACCGCGATCACTTCGGCATCCTTGGCGGTGTGCGGGATCAGGTAATTGAGCGCGCCGCCCTTGAAGCCGGCCAGGGGCGCCACATGGAAAAACCTGAAGCGCGCGCCGAGTTTCTCGCAATGGGCCTTGAGCGGTTCCCACACGGCCGGGTCCTTGGTGTTGTTGTCGATCACCAGTACTTCGTAGTCGGGGTAGTCCAGGGCCGCCAGCGCGTCCAGGGTCTGCTTGACCATCTCCGGCGGCTCGTTGTAGCACGGCACATGCACCGAGACCTTGGGCCGGTAGGCGCTGTCGGCCTGCACCGGCAGGAATTCCCGGCGGCGCTTGTGGATCCACACCGCCTCGGCCAGTTCGTGGGCCTCGGTCAGCAGCACGATGAACACTCCCAGCGCGCCAAGGGCCAGCAACACGCCGACGGTCAGGCTGAACCAGGTGCTGTACTGCTGGCTGTAGTCATAGGCGATCCATACCAGCACCGAACCACAGAGGAAGGTGATGAAGGTGAGGAAGGTCCTGCCGCGCTGGCGCAGGGCCGAACCGTCGATCAGCAGCACGGTGAGGGCGATCATTGCCAGCACCACCGAGGCCACTGCCAGCGCCCGCCATTGCGGAATCGCCACCACCGGGCCCTCGAAGTTGAATTTCTGCTGGCGCTCGGCATTGAACACGCCCCAGTAGGCGCCCACCGATCCCTCGTCGCTGGCTTTCCAGGGCTGGTCGTAGGCCTCGATCACGAAGTAGTTGTAGCCACGGCGGTTGAGGGTATTGACCAGGGTTCGCAGATAGATCGCCTGGTCGGCCTGCGTGGCGTCGGCACCACCGCGCATGCGGCCGTTGCTCGGCCAGCCGACCTCCGACAGCAGCAATGGCTTGCGCGGGAACTGGCGCTTGAGATCGCGGGCGCGATCGAGCACGAATTCCACCGAGTCTTTCATCGGCACGAATTCCCAGTAGGGCAGGATGTGCGCGGCGATCAGGTCGACATGGCGAGCCAGCTCCGGGTGCTCCTTCCAGATGTGCCATTGCTCGGAGGTGGTGACCGGCACCTTGACCGCGGCACGTACCCGGTCCAGGTACTGGATCAGTGCCTCGGGGGTCACCTCTTCGCGGAACAGCGCTTCGTTGCCGACCACCACTCGCACTACGCTGCGCGAGGTGTTGGCCAGCTCGATGGCCTTGCTGATTTCACGCTCGTTGCGCTCGAGGTCGGGGCTGATCCAGATGCCCAGGGTCACGCGCAGGCCCAGCTCTTCGGCCAGGCGCGGGATCTCGGCCTGGGTGCCCTCAACGGTATAGATGCGGATGCTGTCGGTGAGCTTGCTCATCTGCTCCAGGTCCTGGCGCATCTCGTCGTCTGTGGGGTATTGGCCTTTTTGCGGGCTTTCGCCCAGGCGGAACGGCGAGTACGAGAAACCGGAGATCTGCTCAGGCCAGGCCGGGGCGGAGACGGGGCGGTTGACCAGCGCCCAGAAACCGGTGAACAGCGCGGCAATGGCCAGGACCACCACCAGGTTCATGCCCAATTTACGTGAAGACATCGTCGTCCAAATCTGTCGAAGAGATAGGACATTAAAGCAGGGTTAGTAGGCTCTTTCCTAACCGTGGAGGTCATGGGGCAGCTGGCCTATAATGCGCGCCGGTTTTCGAGGTATGAGTCACGGGGTATCGACATGAGCACAGAAGATCCACGTTTTGCCGGCGTTGCCCGCCTGTATGGCGACGACGGCCTGCAACGCCTGCACCAGGCCCATGTGGCGGTGGTGGGGATCGGCGGGGTCGGATCGTGGGCGGCTGAGGCGCTGGCGCGCAGTGGCGTGGGCGAGATCACCCTGTTCGACCTGGATGACGTCTGCGTCAGCAATACCAACCGCCAGGCCCATGCTCTGGAGGGGCAGGTCGGGCGGCCCAAGGTCGAGGTCATGGCCGAGCGCCTGCGGGCGATCAACCCGGCTTGCACGGTGCATGCCGTGGCCGACTTCGTGACCCGCGACACCATGGTCGAGTACATCACCGAAAACCTCGATTGCGTCATCGACTGCATCGACAGCGTGATGGCCAAGGCGGCATTGATCGCCTGGTGTCGGCGGCGCAAGATCGCCGTGGTCACCACCGGTGGCGCCGGCGGGCAGATCGATCCTACGCAGATCCAGATCGGCGACCTCAACAAGACCTTCAACGACCCGTTGGCTTCGCGGGTACGCTCGACCCTGCGCCGCGACTACAACTTCTCGCGCAACGTCAGTCGCAACTATGGCGTGCCGTGCGTGTTCTCCAGCGAGCAACTGCGCTACCCCAAGGGCGATGGCAGCGTGTGCCTGCAGAAGAGCTTCGTCGGTGAAGGTGTACGCCTGGACTGCGCCGGGGGCTTTGGTGCGGTGATGATGGTCACCGCGACCTTCGGCATGGTGGCGGCGAGCAAGGCCGTGGAGAAACTGGTGGCAGGGGCGCGTCGGCCTTCGGAGCGAGTCAAACCCGAATAACCGCGTTGCCTGCTTCGCGGGGCAAGCCCGCTCCTACAGGTACGTGCAACGGCTGGGTCGGCGCCGCCGATTCAGCGATTGCCCGCCAACTCGGCCATCCGCAGCAGCACAGCATGCAGGCCGTTGCTGCGCGAAGGCGACAGCTGCCGCTCCAATCCCAGTTGGCTGAACCAGGCTCGCAGGTCCAGCCCGGCCAGCTCATCGCTCGGCAAGCCCTGCACTCTTACCAGCAATAACCCAAGCAACCCGCGTAGCAGCCGCGCATCGCTGGCAGCCTTGAAGTGCCATCGATCTTCAACCTTCTCTGCCACCAGCCACACCAGGCTCTCGCAGCCGTGCACGCGGTTGGCTTCGACCTTGTCTGCATCATTCAATGGATCGAGCCGGTCACCCCATTGCATCAACAGTCGCGCGCGCTGCTCCCAGCCTCGGGCCTGCTCGAAGTGCTCCAGTGCCTCCCGGGCTGCTGCCGGCAGGCTCATCGCAGCAGCTCCAGGCCCTGGTCGAGCGCCTCGAAGAAGCGCTGCAGGTCGTCGCTGTCGTTGTACAGCCCCAGCGATACCCGGATCGCGCCTTCCAGCCCCAGCCCCTTGAGCAGTGGCATAGCACAGTGGTGGCCGGCACGTACGGCGATACCTTGCTCGGTCAGCACATGGGCGATGTCGGCATTGTGCACGCCGTCGATGACGAAACTGGCCAGTGCCGCCTGGGGGGCGCCGAGCACTCGCACACCCTCGCGGTCGTTCAGGCCGCGCAGCAGGTGCTGGTGCAGGCTCGCCTCATGGGCCTGGACGGCCTGCAGGTCGAGGCTGGCCAGGTAGTCCAGGGTCGCGCCCAGGCCGATCACCCCGGCGATCGGCGGCGTGCCGGCCTCGAAGCCCAGCGGCGCAGGGCGGAAGCTGGCGCCCTGGTAGTCGGCCAGTTGCACCATTTCGCCGCCGAATTGCCAGTGGCGCAGCAGCCCCAGCGCTTCGGGCCGGCCATACAGCACGCCCACACCTTCCGGCCCGTACAGCTTGTGGCTGGAAAACACATGGAAGTCGCAACCCAGCTCGCTCACGTCGGTACGCCCGTGAACAACGCCCTGGGCCCCGTCCACCACGGTCAGCGCGCCCTGGGCGCGGGCATGGGCGAGCAGGGCGGGCAACGGTTGCCAGGTGCCGAGCACGTTGGACAGCTGGCTGACCGCCAGTACCCGCGTGCGCGGGCCGATCAATTGCAGGGCCTGGTCCAGGTCGATGCAGCCGCGTGCATCCAGCGGCAACACCACCAGACGCAGGTTGCGCCGCTGCGCCAGCTGCTGCCAAGGCAGCAGGTTGGCGTGGTGCTCGAGGGCGCTGATGGCGATCTCGTCGCCAGGCTCGAAACGATACTCCAGGCCGTAGGCCAGCAGGTTCAGCGCCGAGGTGGCTCCGTGGGTGAAGACGATCTGCCGCGAGTCACCGGCATTGAGCCAAGCCGCCAGCTTGTCGCGGCAGGCTTCGAAGGCTTGGGTCGCCAGGGCGCCAGGCAAATGCTGGGCACGGTGCACGTTGGCCGCGCCATGGCCGTAATAGTGGCCGAGGGCGTCGAGCAAGGCTTGCGGCTTTTGGGTAGTGGCGGCGCTGTCCAGGTAGGTCTGGTGCTGCCGTTGCAGAGCGGCAATGGCGGGGAAATCGGCTCGCCAGGGGGAGGGCTGGAACATGTGAGCGGGGCCTGGAATGAAAAATCGGGTCTGACACGACATCAGACCCGATCTTATCACTTCAAACCGCGCAGGGTTCTCAGTTGTGGGCGTGCAGCGCCTCGTTCAGCTCGATGGCCGACTTGTGGGTCTTGCATTCCACGGCCCCGTTCAGCGAGTTGCGGCGGAACAGCAGGTCGGTCTGGCCGGCCAGGTCGCGGGCCTTGACTACCTTGACCAGGACGTTGTTCTCGTCCAGCAGGTTCACCTTGGTGCCGGCGGTGATGTACAGGCCTGCTTCTACGGTGTTGCGGTCGCCCAGCGGAATGCCGATACCGGCGTTGGCACCGATCAGGCAGCCTTCGCCGACCTTGATGACGATGTTGCCACCACCGGACAGGGTACCCATGGTCGAGCAGCCGCCGCCCAGGTCCGAACCCTTGCCGACGAACACGCCAGCGGACACGCGGCCTTCGATCATGCCCGGGCCTTCGGTGCCGGCATTAAAGTTGACGAAGCCTTCGTGCATGATGGTGGTGCCTTCGCCGATGTAGGCGCCCAGGCGCACGCGGGCGGTGTCGGCGATGCGCACGCCGGCCGGGACCACGTAGTCGGTCATCTTCGGGAACTTGTCCACCGAGAACACTTCCAGCAGCTCGCCCTTCAGGCGTGCTTCCAGTTGCAGTTCGGCCAGTTCGCTCAGGTCGACGGCGCCCTGGTTGGTCCAGGCCACGTTCGGCAGCAGCGGGAAGATGCCGGCCAGGCTCACGCCGTGCGGCTTGACCAGGCGGTGCGAAAGCAGGTGCAGCTTGAGGTAGGCCTCTGGGGTCGAGCTCAGCGCGGCGTCTTCGGCCAGCACGGTGGCGACCAGCGGCTTGTGGCTTTCGGCCAGGCGGGTCAGCAGGGCGGCCTGGGCGGCGTCGATGCCTTTGACGGCTTCGGCCAGCTGTGCGGCCTGGGCGGTGCTGAAGGTGATGGCCTGGTTGCCGCCTTCGTAGCCGAGGATCGGGGCGATGGCCGCGACCAGCTCGGCGCTCGGGTTGAGCAGCGGTTGGGCGTAGAAGACTTCCAGCCAGGTGCCCTGGCGGTTTTGCGAGCCGACACCGAAGGCCAGGCTGAACAGAGTGGTGGACATAGCGTTACCTCGTACGAAATAGGGGGTGGAGCGTGGACGGACTCAGGCCAGTGCCGCGGCGTACAGGTCGGGCTTGAAGCCGACCAGGGTGCGCTCGCCAAGGTCGAGCACCGGGCGCTTGATCATCGACGGCTGGGCCAGCATCAGCTCGACGGCCTTGGCCTGATCGAGGTCGGCCTTGCTGGCGTCGTCGAGCTTGCGGAAGGTGGTGCCGGCACGGTTGAGGATGACTTCCCAACCATGTTCGTCGCACCAGCGGTTCAGGCTGTCGCGGTCGATGCCCTGGGTCTTGTAGTCGTGGAATTCGTAGCCGATGGCCTTGTCTTCGAGCCAGGTGCGGGCTTTTTTCATGGTGTCGCAGGCTTTGATGCCGTAGAGCGTGTAGGTCATCGTCTTCATTGGGGAGGCGCCGCCCCAATCTCTCCGTTGCCGAATGTCAGTCGCGGGATTATGCGGGAACGATCCTTGCGGCGCCACGTCCATGGTGTGGCTGTTTGTTGATTGGGAGGGGTTTCAGGCAACCAGGCGCTGTACCGAACCGAGGATCTGAGCGCCATGTTGTTGTTCTGCCGTGCGCAGGTCGAAGGCGCTTTGCAGGTTGAGCCAGAATTCGGGGGAGGTATCCAGGCAGATGGACAGGCGCAGCGCCATGTCCGCGGAAATACCGCCTCGTTCGCGCAGGATATTGTTCACAGTGGGCGTGGCGACACCCAATGCCCTGGCCAGCGCGGCTGCGCTGAAACCAAGTTCCTTCTGGAAGTCCTCACGCAGGACCTCTCCGGGGTGGATGGGACGCATACCGTTCTTGAGCATGGTGCACCTCAATGGTAATCGACAATTTCGACGTGGGCTGGACCGTTGTCGGTCCAAGTGAAACACAGGCGCCACTGGTCGTTTATACGGATACTGTGCTGGCCTGCTCGGTTGCCGTGCAAAGCCTCGAGACGGTTGCCCGGTGGGGACCTGAGGTCGCGCAATTCTGAGGCAGCATCGAGCATGGCCAGCTTGCGTTCCGCGACTGACTTGATGTCCGACCACCGCCGCGTCTTTCCAGTAGTAAAGAGCGTCTGGGTATCGGTACAGCTGAAGCTTCGAATCATGCTCGGAACGCTTAACGTTATTCGTTAAGGTCGATTATACGAGGATGCGCCCTCTTTGCAAGTCTGCGTGACATGCACTTACCCGAAGTCGCCACACCCTGTTGAGTATTATCATGTTACATATTTGCCCACCCCTTGCGACTATCGTGCAGCGGATCCGTCGCGCCCGACCCCGCTAACATGTTGTTTCAATGGCGATGTTTCGCCCCGCTGTAGTTCTAGGTTCACAAAGGAAGCTTTCACGGATGCAGTCCGCCTATACCGTCCTCATCCTGCTGACGCTGGTAAGTGTGTCGAAACTGGTGGCGCGGGTCATCCCGCTGCCGTTGCCGTTGTTGCAGATCGCCGCCGGGGCGCTGCTGGCCTGGCCGACGCTCGGCTTGCACGTCGCCCTCAACCCCGAACTGTTCCTGTTCCTGTTCCTGCCGCCGCTGCTGTTCGCCGATGGCTGGCGTATCCCCAAACGCGAGCTGTGGCACATCCGTGGCCCGGTGGTGGCCTTGGCAGTAGGGCTGGTGCTGTTCACCGTGGTGGGGGCAGGGTATTTCATCCATTGGTTGCTGCCGTCGATCCCGCTGCCGGTCGCGTTCGCCCTGGCGGCGGTGCTGTCGCCTACCGATGCCGTGGCGGTTTCAGCCATCGCCCAGGACCGCCTGCCTACCCCGCTGATGCGCATCCTGCAAGGCGAGGCGCTGATGAACGACGCGTCTGGCCTGGTGACCTTCAAGTTCGCCCTGGCTGCGGCGATCACCGGCGTGTTCTCGCTGACCGATGCCAGCCTCAGTTTCGTTCTGGTCGCTCTCGGTGGCCTGGCAGTGGGGGTGGCCTTGAGTTGGCTGATCGGTCGCCTGCGCGCCTGGATGATCGCCCGTGGCTGGGACGACCCGGCGACCCATGTTGTGTTCATGTTGCTGTTGCCGTTCGCCGCCTACGTACTGGCCGAGCGCCTGGGCGTCTCGGGCATTCTCTCAGCGGTGGCGGCCGGCATGATGCAGAGCTGGCTCGACCTGCTACCGCGCCAGACCAGCACCCGATTGCTCAACCGCAGTGTCTGGTCGTTGCTGGAGTTCGCCTTCAACGGGCTGATATTCCTGCTGCTGGGCCTGCAGTTGCCCGACATCATCAAGGCCGTGGTCAGCCACGAGGCCACGGTGTGGCCAACCCTGGCCTGGCGGTGCCTGGACGTGGTGGCGATCTTCGCGGCATTGGTGCTGCTGCGCTTCATCTGGGTGCAGAGCATCTGGCGAGCGGTCGGTGCGGTACGCCGTTGGCGCGGCAAGCCGGCGCTGGTGTCGGTGCCTACCGCGCGTTCCTGCTGGTTGATCACCCTGGGTGGCGTGCGCGGTGCGGTGACTCTCGCTGGTGTGATGTCGGTACCGCTGCTGATGGGCGCGGGCAAGGCATTCCCCGAGCGTGACCTGCTGATTTTCATCGCTGCCGGGGTGATCCTGCTGTCGCTGATCAGTGCCTGTATCGCCCTGCCGTTGCTGTTGCGTGGTGTGGTCAAGAGCCCTGACGAGCGCCTGCACCAAGAGGTGCAAGAGGCCTGGCGGCGTACGGCCGAGGCGGCGATCCACGCGCTGGAGGCCGAGGAAGTGATCGACACCCATGCCCCCCAGGATGCCGCGCAGGCGACCATGGCCACAGAGCTCAAGGCGCGATTGATGGCCGAGTACCGGGACGAGCTGGACAGCTACAACGACACCGCCGAAGCGCGGGCCTTGGCCGAGCAGATGGACTTGCTCGAGCGCCGTCTGCGGGTGCGTGCGCTAAGGGCGCAGCGACTGGAGTTGTACAACCTGCATCGCCAGCATCAGGTGGGCGATGAAGTGGTGCGGCAGGTGCTGGGGGAGCTGGATATGAAAGAAGCGAATCTGGGGCCGGTCAAATAGGCCTGCTTATGGCCATTGGCCTGTGGGAGCGGGCTTGCCCCGCGAATGGGGCGCAAAGCGCCCCCAGCTTTATCAGCGATTCTGCAGGAAGGCGCGAATCCGCTCCGCCGCCTCGATGCACTCGGCCAGCGGCGCGACCAGCGCCATGCGCACCCGGCCTGCGCCCGGGTTGACCCCATCCACTTCGCGCGACAGGTACGAGCCGGGCACCACGGTCACGTGCTCGGCCTCGAACAGGTCGCGGGTGAAGTCGGCATCGCTGCCCGGCACCTTGGCCCACAGGTAGAAGCTGCCATCCGGGCGCTGCACGTCCATGACCGGCTGCAGGATATCCAGCACGGCATCGTACTTGGCCCGGTACTGGTCGCGGTTCTCGCGTACATGGGCTTCGTCCTGCCAGGCGGCGATGCTGGCCAGTTGGGTCTGCACCGGCATGGCGCAGCCGTGGTAGGTGCGGTACAGCAGGAACGGCTTGATGATCTCGGCGTCACCGGCGACGAAGCCCGAACGCAGGCCTGGCAGGTTGGAGCGCTTGGACAGGCTGTGGAACACCACGCAGCGCTTGAAGTCGCTGCGGCCGAGTTCGGCGCAGGCGCTCAGCAGGCCCGGTGGCGGTGCGTCCTCGTCGAAGTACAGCTCGCTGTAGCACTCGTCGGCGGCGATCACGAAGTCGTGCTCGTCGGCCAGGGCGATCAGCTTCTTCAGGGTGTCCATCGGCACCAGGGCGCCGGTCGGGTTGCCCGGCGAGCACAGGAACAGGATCTGGCAGCGTTTCCAGATGTCGGCCGGCACGGCGTCGAAGTCGGGGTTGAAGCCATTGTTCTCCAGGCACGGCAGGTAGTGCGGGGTGGCCCCGGCCAGCAACGCGGCGCCTTCGTAGATCTGGTAGAACGGGTTGGGGCTGATCACCAGCCCATCATCGGCGCGGTTGACCACGGCCTGGGTGAAGGCGAACAGTGCCTCGCGGGTGCCGTTGACCGGCAGTACGTGGCGGTCGGCGTCCAGCCAGCCGGCCGGCACGCCGAAACGACGCTCGCACCATTGGCCGATGGCCTGGCGCAGGGCTGGCAGGCCAATGGTGCTGGGGTAGACGGCCAGCTTGTCGAGGTTGTCGGCCATGGCCTGGGCGACGAACGCGGGCGATTCGTGCTTCGGCTCGCCGATCGACAGGGCGATGGCACGTTTGTCCGCGGCCGGCTTCACGTTACCCAGCAGGGCGCGGAGTTTCTCGAACGGGTAGGGCTGCAGCTGGGTCAAGGCATGGTTCATCGGCGCAAGGTCTCGTCAATCGTCTGTCTAATCGTTAAATGTTCACGCGGCCGGGGCTGGCGTCGCTGGCCTGGCCCGCCTGCAGTTGCTGCACGATGGCCTCCTGCAGGCGGCTGCACAATTGCGGGTCGGACAGCGGTTGGTTGTCGGCATCGGTGATGAAGAACACGTCTTCCACGCGCTCGCCGAGGGTGGCGATCTTGGCGTTCTGCAGCGACAGGTCGAACTCCAGGAAGATCCGCCCGAGCCGGGCCAACAGACCGGGGCGGTCCGGGGCGGTGATCTCGAGGATGGTCACCGGGCGCTGGGCATCGTTGAGGATGGTCACCTGCGGCGGGAAGTTGAAGTGCTTGAGCTGACGCGGTACCCGGCGCTGGATGATGGTCGGGTAGTCCTCGGGGTTGCGCAGCGCTTCGGTCAGGCCATCGCGGATCTGCTTGACCCGCTGCGGATTGTCGCCGATCGAGCCGCCGTCGTTGTCGAGCACGATGTAGGTGTCGAGGGTGAACTGGCTGCTCGAGGTGATGATCCGGGCATCGTGAATGTTCAGGTTCAGCTGCGACATCGCGGCCACGGTCACGGCGAAGAAGTCGTGCTGGTCGGGGGCGTAGATGAAGATCTGCGTGCCGCCCTCGAACTCGCGCTGGGTGGTTTCCTTGATCAGCACCAGCGGCCCGCCGTCGGCTGGCTGCTGGAGGATCGCATCGCTGTGCCAGGCCACGTCGGCGGCGGTGTGCTTGAGGAAATAGTCGTCGCCCAGCTGCGACCAGAGCTGCTCGACGTCGTCCGGGTCGGTGCCTTCGCGGATCAGGATGTCCAGTGCCGCACTCTGCGTCTGGCGGATCTGCTCTTCGCGGTCCAGCGGGTTTTCCAGGCCTCGGCGCAGGGCGCGCTTGGTCTCGGTGTAGAGCTGGCGCAGCAGGCTGGCCCGCCAGGAGTTCCACAGACTGGGGTTGGTGGCATTGATATCGGCCACGGTGAGCACGTAGAGGTAGTCCAGGCGGGTCTCGTCACCGACGTGCAGGGCGAAGTCGTTGATCACCTGCGGGTCGGACAGGTCCTTGCGCTGGGCGGTGGTGGACATCACCAGGTGGTTCTGCACCAGCCAGACGATCAGGCGCGAGTCCCAGGCCGGCAACTGGTGGCGTTCGCAGAACTTCTGCGCATCCACCGCGCCGAGCTCGGAGTGGTCGCCCTGGCGGCCCTTGCCGATGTCGTGGTACAGGCCGGCCAGGTAGATCAGCTCAGGCTTGGGCAGGCGCCCCATGAGCTTGCTGGCCAGCGGGAATTTCTCGGACACCGGCGTGTACTGCAGCTTGCGCAGATGCTTGATGAGGTTGAGGGTGTGCGCGTCCACGGTATAGATGTGGAACAGGTCGTGCTGCATCTGTCCGACGATCAGGCCGAACTCCGGCAGGTAGCGGCCGAGGATGCCGTAGCGGTTCATCCGCCGCAGGTTGCGGTGGATACCGATTTCGCACTTGAACAGCTCGATGAACAGGCTGGTGTTGCGGATATCGGTGCGGAAGGTGTCGTCGATCAGATGCCGGTGCTCGCGCAGCAGGCGCACGGTGTCGGCGCGCACGCCCTTGATCTCTGGGTGCTGGGCCATCAGCACGAAGATCTCCAGCATGGCGAACGGGGTGCGCTTGAACACGTTGGCGTTGGCCGCCTCGATGTAACCGTCGTGGAGGCGGAAGCGGGCGTTCAGCGGCTGGGTGCTGCCGCTGTCGTCGTCGGCGAGGATGACTTCCTCGAAGTGCTGGATGATCAGGTCGCACAGCTGGCTGATGCTCATCACCACCCGGTAGTACTGCTGCATGAACTGCTCGATGGCGCGCTTGGGGTTCTCGTCGCTGTAGCCCAGCAGCGCGGCGATGCTGCGCTGGTGGTCGAACAGCAGGCGGTCCTCGGCGCGCCCGGCGAGCATGTGCAGGGCATAGCGCACCTTCCACAGGAAGTCCTGGGAGGAGGCCAGCAGCTCGTTCTCGCTTTCCAGCAGGAAACCTTCACCGGCCAGGGCGTGCAGGTTCAGGGTGCCGTACTGGCGGCGGGCTACCCAGAGCACCGTCTGGATGTCGCGCAGGCCACCGGGCGAGCCCTTGACGTTGGGTTCGAGGTTGTACTCGGTGTCGTTGTACTTGTGGTGGCGGGCCTTGAGCTCGGCACGCTTGGCCAGGAAGAACGCCTTGCTGGGCCACATGCTGGCGGTGCTGGTCACCTCCAGCATGCGCTGACGCAAGGCTTCCGGGCCGGCAACGGTGCGGCTTTCCATCAGGTTGGTGATCACCGTCAGGTCGGCACGGGCCTGCTCGGCGCATTCGTCGACGGTACGCACGCTCTGGCCGACTTCCAGGCCGATGTCCCAGAGCAGGGTCAGGAAACGCTCGATGGCCTCGCGGTACTGCTCATGTTGCGCGGCGCCGAGCAGGATCAGCAGGTCGATGTCCGAATGCGGGTGCAGTTCGCCGCGGCCGTAGCCGCCAACCGCGACCAGGGCGATGCCGCTGGGGTCGCCCCAGTCGAACTGGTTCCAGGCTTGCTGCAGGATATTGTCGACGAGCCAGGCGCGATCCTCGATCAGCCCGCGGATCTCGCGACCCTCGCGAAAGCGCCGGTCGAGTATTTCGCCAGCCTGGCGGATGGCTTTCTTGAAAGCGGCGATCGGGCTTGCCTTGAGGGCCAGTTCCGCCTGGAACTGGCCGCGGTCGAACAGCTCGGGGTCCACCTGGGGCATGCTGTCGCGTTCCTGTCGTAGAGAGGCCGAATAGGGTCAGGCCGAAGTGCGCGGGATGGTATCGTCCTTGCGCAGGGTGAAGATCTCGTAGCCGCTGGCGGTCACCACCAGGGTGTGTTCCCACTGGGCCGAGAGCTTGCGGTCCTTGGTGATGGCGGTCCAGCCGTCGCCCAGCACCTTGGTGTCCGCCTTGCCCTGGTTGATCATCGGCTCGATGGTGAAGGTCATGCCTTCCTTGAGCTCCATGCCGGTGCCGGCCTTGCCGTAGTGGAGGATCTGCGGTTCTTCGTGGAACACCTTGCCGATGCCGTGCCCGCAGAATTCGCGGACCACGGAGAAACCGTTCTTCTCCGCATGCTTCTGGATCACTTCGCCGATGTCGCCCAGGCGGCAGCCCGGCTTGACCAGCTCGATGGCCTTGTACATGCATTCCTGGGTGACCTTGGACAGGCGCTCGGCCCAGGCCGGCACGGTGCCGACGTGGAACATGCGGCTGGTGTCGCCGTGGTAGCCATCCTTGATCACGGTGACGTCGATGTTCAGCGTGTCGCCGTCCTTGAGCGGCTTTTCACCGGGAATGCCGTGGCACACCACATGGTTGACCGAGGTGCAGATCGACTTGGGAAAGCCCTTGTAGTTGAGCGGCGCCGGGATCGCTTGCTGGACGTTGACGATGTAGTCGTGGCACAGGCGGTCGAGCTCTTCGGTGGTAACGCCGGGCTTGACGTGTTCCTCGATCATTTCCAGCACCTCGGCGGCCAGGCGGCCGGCGATGCGCATCTTTTCGATGTCTTCTGCGGTCTTGATGGTAACGGTCATTGCAGGCTCTCTACGGCGCCATCTGGGGCGCGAACAAACGGGAAAGGCCGCATTCTACCATGGGGAGCGGGCTTGCAGCTTCAAGCTTCAAGCAACGGCTGATCTGCTTTTTATGATGCTTTACAGCTTGTCGCTTGCCACCGCTTTGCCGGGTTCCGTTTGCCTGCGGTGTGTGGTATAACATGCGCCGCTTTCAGGGACGTCCCTGGAAGCTCAAACCCACACACGTGTCGACACGATGGCCTGGGTGCCCCGATTCCTCGTGGATCGCGGGTTGGTCATTGGGATACGTGGAGGCCCAACCCGACTTACTCAAGGAACTATCATGTCCCAAGTCAACATGCGCGATATGCTGAAGGCCGGTGTGCACTTCGGCCACCAGACCCGTTACTGGAACCCGAAAATGGGCAAGTACATTTTCGGCGCGCGTAACAAGATCCACATCATCAACCTGGAAAAAACCCTGCCGATGTTCAACGACGCTCTGTCGTTCGTAGAGCGCCTGGCCCAGGGCAAGAACAAGATCCTGTTCGTCGGCACCAAGCGTTCCGCCGGCAAGATCGTCGCCGAGCAAGCAGCTCGCGCAGGTTCGCCATACGTTGATCACCGCTGGTTGGGCGGCATGCTGACCAACTACAAAACCATCCGCGCCTCGATCAAGCGTCTGCGCGACCTGGAAACCCAGGCCGAAGATGGCACCTTTGCCAAGCTGACCAAGAAAGAAGCCCTGATGCGTTCGCGCGATCTGGAAAAGCTGGACCGCAGCCTGGGTGGTATCAAGGACATGGGCGGCCTGCCTGATGCCCTGTTCGTGATCGACGTTGATCACGAGCGCATCGCCATCACCGAAGCCAACAAGCTGGGCATCCCGGTTATCGGCGTTGTCGATACCAACAGCAGCCCAGAAGGCGTTGACTACGTGATCCCAGGTAACGATGACGCCATCCGCGCCATCGAGCTGTACATGACTTCGATGGCCGACGCCATCATCCGCGGCCGCAACAACGTTGCCGGCGGCACCGAAGTCTACGCTGAAGAAGCGGCTGCACCTGCTGCCGAGTAATAGACGCTAGCGTCTGCTTGGCACGCGAAAAGGGGGCTCTGCCCCCTTTTTGCCACCTTGAAATCCTGCTGTCAGCAACGGCCCCGCATCATGGGCAAGCTGATATAACAGCAGCGATTTGCAGAATTTAACGCCCGTGACGAGCGGGTGGAATGGTTGAAAAACTTTCCAAGAGGATTTTGAAATGGCAGCAATTACTGCAGCGCTGGTCAAAGAACTGCGCGAGCGTACCGGCGAAGGCATGATGGATTGCAAAAAGGCCCTGGAAAAGGCCGGCGGCGACATCGAGAAAGCCATTGACGACATGCGTGCCTCGGGCGCCATCAAGGCCGCCAAGAAGGCTGGCAACGTCGCTGCTGAAGGCGCCATCGCCGTCAAGACCGACGGCAAGGTCGCCGTTCTGCTGGAAGTGAACTCGCAGACCGACTTCCTGGCCCTGCAAGACGACTTCAAGAACTTCGTGGCCGAAAGCCTGGAAGAAGCCTTCGCCCAGAAGCTGACCGACGCTGCTCCGCTGATCGCCTCGCGTGAAGCTGCTCGTGAAGCCCTGGTCGCCAAGTGCGGCGAGAACGTCAACATCCGTCGCCTGGTGCGCGTCGAGGGTGACGTTGTCGGTGCCTACCTGCACGGCAACAAGATCGGTGCCGCTGTCGTCCTGAAAGGCGGCGACGTCGAGCTGGCCAAGAACATCGCCATGCACGTTGCAGCTTCGAACCCAGAGTTCCTGGATTCGTCGGAAATCTCCGCCGAGGCCATCGAGCGCGAGAAGGGCGTCTTCCTGCAGCTGAACGCTGACAAGATCGCCGGCAAGCCGGAAAACATCGTTGAAAACATGGTCAACGGTCGTATCGCCAAGTTCAAGGCCGAAGCCTCGCTGAAAGAGCAAGCCTTCGTCATGAACCCAGAAGTCAAAGTTGGCGAGCTGGCCAAGAAAGCCGGTGCTGAAATCGTTTCCTTCACCTACTTCAAGGTTGGCGAAGGCATCGAGAAGCCAGTCGACGACTTCGCTGCCGAAGTTGCCGCTCAGGTAGCTGCTGCCAAGCAGTAAGACAGCCCCGTCTGTCGCCCCGAAGAGGCTGCCCGCTCACGCGCGCAGCCTCTTTGTCAAAACGGAGAAGGGTTTATCCGGCCCGGCTCCGCTGGCACCGAAGCGGTGCCACGCTACAGTTAGCAGGCTGTAAACAGCCCGCACGAATTTTCTAAAAGTACGCCGCAGGAGAGACTCGCAATGGCTCAGCAGGTGAGTGGTCGCCAACCTCGCTATAAACGCATTTTGCTCAAACTTAGCGGCGAGGCCCTGATGGGCTCGGAAGACTTCGGGATCGACCCGAAGGTGCTGGACCGCATGGCCCTTGAAGTCGGCCAGCTGGTAGGTATCGGTGTCCAGGTCGGCCTGGTGATCGGTGGTGGCAACCTGTTCCGCGGTGCCGCGCTGAGCGCAGCTGGCATGGATCGCGTCACCGGTGACCACATGGGCATGCTCGCCACCGTGATGAACGGCCTGGCCATGCGCGATGCGCTGGAGCGCTCGAACATCCCGGCTCTGGTGATGTCGGCCATTTCCATGGTGGGCGTGACCGACCATTATGATCGTCGCAAAGCTATTCGCCACCTCAACTCCGGGGATGTGGTAATTTTCTCCGCCGGTACCGGCAACCCGTTCTTCACTACCGACTCCGCGGCCTGCCTGCGCGGCATCGAAATCGATGCCGACGTGGTATTGAAGGCGACCAAGGTTGATGGTGTGTACACTGCCGATCCATTCAAGGATCCGCATGCCGAGAAGTTCGATCACCTGACCTATGACGAGGTCCTGGATCGCAAGCTGGGTGTGATGGACCTGACCGCAATCTGCCTGTGCCGTGACCACAAGATGCCATTGCGGGTATTCAACATGAACAAGCCTGGCGCCCTGCTGAACATCGTGGTCGGTGGCGGTGAAGGTACTTTGATCGAGGAAGTCCAAGCATGATCAACGACATCAAGAAAGACGCGCAGGAGCGCATGACCAAGTCCCTCGAAGCCCTGGGCCGCAACCTGGCGGCGATCCGCACCGGTCGCGCTCACCCAAGCATCCTGGATACCGTCAAGGTTACTGCCTGGGGCAGCGAAATGCCGCTGAACCAGGTTGCCGCGATCACCGTCGAGGACGCCCGTACCCTGAAGATCGTCGCCCACGACAAGAACCTCAGCGCCGCCATCGAGAAGGCCATCCTGACCTCCGACCTGGGCCTTAACCCATCGAGCGCCGGTACCACCATTCGCGTGCCGATGCCGGCCCTGACCGAAGAGACCCGCAAGGGCTACACCAAGCAGGCCAGCGGTGTTGCCGAAGACGCCAAGGTAGCCGTGCGCAACGTGCGCCGCGATGCCCTGGGCGACCTGAAGAAGCTGACCAAGGACAAGGAAATCAGCGAAGACGAAGAGCGTCGTGCCGCGGACGAGATCCAGAAGCTGACCGACAAGTTCATTGCTGAAGTCGATGCTGCCTACAAAGCCAAGGAAAAGGACCTGATGGCCGTCTAAGGCCGAGGTTTTTTAATGGAAAAGTCCAAGTTGGCGGCACCGTCCTCGGTGCCGCGTCACGTCGCGATCATCATGGATGGCAATAATCGCTGGGCGAAGAAGCGCCTTTTGCCCGGCGTTGCCGGGCACAAGGCCGGCGTCGATGCAGTGCGTGCGGTCATCGAGGTGTGCGCCGAGGCGGGGGTCGAGGTCCTGACCCTGTTCGCCTTCTCCAGCGAGAACTGGCAGCGCCCGGCCGAGGAGGTCGGTGCCTTGATGGAGCTGTTCTTCTCGGCCCTGCGTCGCGAGGCCAGGCGCCTCAACGAGAACAGGATCAGCCTGCGCATCATTGGTGACCGTTCGCGCTTCCACCCTGAGCTGCAGGCCGCCATGCGCGAAGCCGAGGCACTGACCGCAGGCAACAACCGCTTCATCCTGCAGATCGCCGCCAACTACGGTGGCCAGTGGGATATCGCCCAGGCCGCCCAGCGCCTGGCGCGTGAGGTCCAGGCGGGGCACCTGCGCCCGGATGACATCACCCCGGATTTGTTGCAGACCTGCCTGGCCACCGGCGAACTGCCGTTGCCGGACCTGTGCATCCGTACGGGCGGCGAGCATCGCATCAGCAATTTCCTGCTGTGGCAACTGGCCTATGCCGAGCTGTATTTCTCCGACCTCTTCTGGCCGGACTTCAAACACGAGGCCATGCGCAACGCCCTGGCCGATTTCGCTTCGCGCCAGCGCCGCTTCGGTAAGACCAGCGAGCAGGTCGAGGCTGGAGCTCGTGCTTAATGCTTAAACAACGCATCATTACCGCGCTGATCCTGCTGCCGATCGCGATAGGTGGCTTCTTCCTGCTCAACGGTGGGGATTTTGCCCTCTTCATCGGTTTCGTGGTGACCCTGGGGGGCTGGGAATGGGCGCGTCTGGCCGGGCTGATGGCCCAGCCGCTGCGCATTGTCTACGCCGCCGTCGTCGCCGGGGCGCTGATGCTGCTGTATATCCTTCCGGAACTGGCGCCCTGGGTGCTGGGGGCATCGGTGATCTGGTGGGCGCTGGCGACCTGGCTGGTGCTGACCTTCCCGCGTACCAGCGAGCTCTGGGCCAGTGCTGCCTGCCGCTTGCTGATCGGCTTGCTGGTGCTGCTGCCGGCCTGGCAGGGCCTGGTGCTGCTCAAGCACTGGCCGCTGGGCAACTGGTTGATCCTGTCGGTCATGGTCCTGGTCTGGTCCGCCGATATCGGTGCCTACTTCTCCGGTCGCAAGTTCGGCAAGCGCAAGCTGGCGCCGCAGGTCAGCCCGGGCAAGAGCTGGGAGGGCGTATATGGCGGCCTGGCACTGAGCATGGTGATCACCCTGGTGGTCGGCCTGAACCGTGACTGGGGCTTCGGCCAGATCCTGCTGGGCCTGCTGGGCGCCGCGATCGTGGTGGCGTCCTCGGTGGTGGGGGATCTCACCGAAAGCATGTTCAAGCGCCGCTCCGGCATCAAGGACAGCAGCAACCTGCTGCCTGGGCATGGTGGCGTCCTCGATCGCATCGACAGCCTGACTGCAGCCATTCCGGTGTTTGCGGTGCTGCTGTGGGCCGCCGAATGGGGTGTGATGTGAGTGCGGTTCAGCGCATCACCGTGCTCGGTGCCACCGGTTCGATCGGTCTCAGCACGCTGGACGTGATCGCCCGGCACCCCGATCGCTATGAAGTGTTCGCCCTGAGCGGCTACTCGCGCATCGACGAGTTGCTCGCCCTGTGCTTGCGCCATCGCCCGGCCTACGCCGTGGTGCCGGCCGCCGAACAGGCCGCGCGTCTGCGTGACGGCCTGGCCACCGCCAACTGCGCCACCGAGGTGCTGGTTGGCGAGGCCGGGCTGTGCCAGGTGTCGGCGGCGGCCGAGGTGGACGCGGTGATGGCTGCCATCGTCGGCGCCGCTGGCCTGCGTCCGACCCTGGCGGCGGTGGAGGCCGGCAAGAAGGTATTGCTGGCCAACAAGGAATCCCTGGTGATGTCCGGCGCGCTGTTCATGGATGCGGTGCGGCGCAGCGGCGCCGTGCTGTTGCCCATCGACAGCGAGCACAACGCGATCTTCCAGTGCCTGCCTGGCGACTACGCCCGTGGCCTGGGGCAGGTGGGCGTGCGCCGTATCCTGCTGACCGCTTCGGGCGGCCCGTTCCGCGAGACGCCGCAGGCCGCGCTAGCCGATGTAACGCCTGAGCAGGCTTGCGCCCACCCCAACTGGTCCATGGGCCGGAAGATCTCGGTGGACTCGGCGAGCATGATGAACAAGGGCCTCGAACTGATCGAGGCGTGCTGGTTGTTCGATACCGCGCCGGCCAAGGTCGAGGTGGTGGTGCACCCGCAGAGCGTCATCCACTCGCTGGTCGACTACGTGGACGGTTCCGTGCTGGCCCAGTTGGGCAACCCGGACATGCGCACGCCGATCGCCAATGCCCTGGCCTGGCCCGAACGCATCGACTCGGGGGTGGCCCCGCTCGACCTGTTCGCCATTGCCCGCCTGGATTTCCAGGCACCCGACGAGCAGCGCTTTCCTTGTCTGCGCCTGGCACGGCAGGCTGCCGAGGCTGGCAACAGTGCCCCGGCCGTGCTCAATGCGGCCAACGAGATCGCCGTGGAGGCGTTTCTCCAGCGGCGTATCCGCTTCCCGGAAATCGCGGGTATGATCGAACAGGTGCTCGACCAGGAACCGGTGGTGACACTGCCTTCGCTCGATGCGGTATTCGCCGCAGACCAGCGTGCCCGGGAGCTGTCCCGGGAATGGCTGAGGCGCCACGGCCGCTGATGCCGCCAGCCTCCAGGTTCCGCTGAACGTCATTCGGAGATAGACATGACTGCGCTCTACATGATTATCGGCACCCTGGTGGCCCTGGGTGTTCTGGTCACTTTCCACGAATTCGGCCACTTCTGGGTGGCGCGTCGCTGTGGCGTCAAGGTGCTGCGCTTCTCGGTCGGCTTCGGCACGCCGCTGCTGCGCTGGCACGACAAGCAGGGCACCGAGTTCGTCGTGGCGGCGATCCCGCTGGGCGGCTACGTGAAAATGCTCGATGAACGCGAGGGTGAAGTGCCGCCAGCCCTGGTCGAGCAGTCGTTCAACCGCAAATCGGTACGCCAGCGCATCGCCATCGTGGCGGCCGGCCCGATCGCCAACTTCCTCCTGGCGATTGTGTTCTTCTGGATCCTGGCCATGCTCGGCACCCAGCAGGTCCGCCCAGTGATCGGCGCGGTCGAGCCAGGCAGCCTGGCTGCCTCGGCCGGTCTGACGGCGGGCCAGGAAATCGTTTCCATTGATGGCGAACCGACCAGCGGTTGGTCAGCGGTGAATCTGCAACTGGTCCGCCGCCTGGGCGAGAGTGGCACTCTGCAAGTGGGCGTGCGCGATGACAGCGCCAGTGCTGAACGAAAATTGCAGATCAAACTCGACGCCTGGCTCAAGGGTGCCGACGAGCCGGACCCGATCCAATCCCTGGGCCTGCGTCCATGGCGCCCGGCGATCGCCCCGGTGCTCGCCGAGATCGCGCCAAAGAGCCCGGCTGCCGCCGCCGGGCTGCAAACCGGCGACAAGTTGCTGGCCCTCGACGGCGTGGCGATGAGTGACTGGCAGCAACTGGTGGACGCCGTGCGCGCCCGTCCGGAAACAAAAGTGACATTGCGTGTCGAACGTGACGGTGCGCAGCTGGATGTGCCGGTCACCCTGGCGCGTCACGGTGAGGGCAAGGCCTCTGGCGGCTACCTGGGGGCAGGGGTGAAACCCGGGCAATGGCCGGCGAACATGCTTCGCGAGGTCAGCTATGGTCCGCTGGATGCGGTAGGTGAGGGCCTGTCGCGAACCTGGAACATGAGCGTGCTTACCCTGGAGTCGCTGAAGAAAATGCTGTTCGGGGAGCTCTCGGTAAAAAACTTGAGCGGACCGATAACCATTGCTAAAGTGGCGGGCGCTTCAGCCCAGTCCGGCGTGGGGGATTTCCTGAATTTCCTGGCCTACCTGAGCATAAGCCTGGGGGTTCTTAACCTGCTGCCCATCCCCGTACTGGATGGGGGGCATTTGCTGTTTTACCTGGTCGAGTGGGCGCGCGGTCGTCCGCTGTCGGATCGGGTGCAAGGTTGGGGGGTCCAGATCGGTATCAGTTTGGTCGTAGGGGTGATGTTGCTCGCCCTGATCAACGATCTGGGTCGACTATAAAAGCTTCGCTCAATTGCGAACCTGCCGCCTTTATGCGGCAGGTTGTTTATTGCCAGTTGGAATAAAAGGACTTCATGAAACGTCTGCTGCTAACTGCGGTCATGTCCGCACTGATGATCGCTGAAGTTCACGCCGAGTCCTTCACCATCTCCGATATCCGAGTCAACGGCCTGCAGCGGGTGTCCGCCGGCAGCGTGTTCGGCGCCTTGCCCCTGAACGTGGGCGACCAGGCTGACGATCGGCGCCTGGTGGATTCGACCCGCTCGCTGTTCAAGACCGGGTTCTTCCAGGACATCCAGCTGGACCGTGACGGCGACGTCCTGATCATCAACGTGGTCGAGCGCCCCTCGGTGTCGAGCATCGAGATCGAAGGCAACAAGGCGATCAGCACCGAAGACCTGATGAAAGGCCTGAAGCAATCGGGCCTGGCCGAAGGCGAGATCTTCCAGCGTGCCACCCTCGAAGGCGTGCGTAACGAACTGCAGCGCCAGTACGTGGCCCAGGGCCGCTACTCGGCCGAGGTCGACGCCGAGGTCGTGCCGCAGCCGCGCAACCGCGTCGCGTTGAAGATCAAGATCAACGAAGGCACCGTCGCTGCCATCCAGCACATCAACATCGTCGGCAACAACGTGTTCGACGACGATACCCTGGGCCAGCTGTTCGAACTGCACACCACCAACTGGCTGTCGTTCTTCAAGAACGACGACAAGTATGCCCGCGAGAAACTTTCCGGTGACCTGGAGCGCCTGCGTTCCTACTACCTGGACCGCGGCTACATCAACATGGACATCACCTCCACCCAGGTGTCCATCACCCCGGACAAGAAGCACGTCTACATCACCGTCAACATCAACGAGGGCGAGAAGTACACCGTCCGCGACGTGAAGCTGTCCGGTGACCTCAAGGTGCCGGAAGACCAGGTCAAGTCGCTGCTGCTGGTGCAGCCGGGCCAGGTATTCTCGCGCAAGGTGATGACCTCGACTTCCGACCTGATCACCCGCCGCCTGGGTAACGAAGGCTATACCTTCGCCAACGTAAACGGCGTGCCGCAGGCCAACGACGAAGACCACACCGTGGACATCATGTTCGTGGTCGATCCGGGCAAGCGTGCCTACGTCAACCGCATCAACTACCGCGGCAACACCAAGACCGAAGACGAAGTGCTGCGTCGCGAAATGCGCCAGATGGAAGGCGGCTGGGCTTCGACCTACCTGATCGACCAGTCCAAGACCCGCCTCGAGCGCCTGGGCTTCTTCAAGGAAGCCAACGTCGAGACGCCGCCGGTGCCAGGCACCGACGACCAGGTCGACGTCAACTACGCCGTCGAAGAGCAGGCTTCCGGTTCGATCACCGCCAGCGTCGGTTTCGCCCAGAGCGCCGGCCTGATCCTCGGTGGCTCGATCAGCCAGAGCAACTTCCTCGGTACCGGTAACAAGGTATCCATCGGCCTGACCCGTTCGGAATACCAGACCCGCTACAACTTCGGCTTCGTTGACCCCTACTTCACCGCCGACGGCGTGAGCCTGGGCTACAACGCCTTCTACCGCAGCACCGACTACGACGACCTCGACGTCGACGTGGCCAGCTATGCGGTGGACAGCCTCGGTGCCGGCGTCAGCCTGGGTTACCCGATCAGCGAAACCTCGCGCCTGACCTACGGCCTGAGCGTGCAGCAGGACAAGATCAAGACCGGTAAGTACACCGTCGACGAGATCTTCGACTTCCTCGAAGAAGAAGGTGACAACTTCCTGAACTTCAAGGCATCGATCGGCTGGTCCGAATCCACCTTGAACAAAGGCGTACTGGCGACCCGTGGTCACTCCCAGAGCTTGACCCTGGAATCGACCATTCCAGGCAGCGACCTGTCGTTCTACAAGCTCGACTACCGCGGTCAGCTGTTCCAGCCGATCAACAACGACTACACCCTGCGCCTGCACACCGAGCTGGGCTATGGTGATGGCTTCGGTGGTACTTCCGGCCTGCCGTTCTACGAGAACTACTACGCGGGTGGCTTCAACTCCGTACGTGGCTTCAAGGACAGCAGCCTGGGTCCGCGCAGTACGCCGAGCGACGGCACTCGTAACGGAACCGTTCGTGACCCGGATCAGGATCCATTGCCGTTCGGTGGCAACGTGCTGGTACAAGGCGGTGTCGAGCTGCTGTTCCCACTGCCGTTCGTCAAGGACCAGCGTTCGCTGCGCACCTCCGTGTTCTGGGACGTGGGTAACGTCTTCGACACCAATTGCGGCAGCAAGCCGGACTGCGCGAAGGTCGGTTTCTCGGACATGGCCAGCTCGGTCGGCCTGGGCGTCACCTGGATCACCGCACTCGGCCCGCTGAGCTTCAGCCTGGCGATGCCGATCAAGAAGCCGGACGACGCCGATACCCAGGTGTTCCAATTCTCTCTGGGCCAGACCTTCTAAGGTCGGCCCTCGCTCAAACAACGGTTTATCCAGGAGTGCATCGTGCGTAAGTTGACCAAACTGGCCTTCGTGGCCGCGGCGCTGGTCGCCACCCCGGCTTTCGCTGAAATGAAGGTAGCCGTGCTGAACTATCAGATGGCCCTGCTCGAATCGGACGCGGCGAAGAAGTACGCTGTCGATGCCGAGAAGAAGTTCGGCCCGCAGTTGACCAAGCTCAAGACCCTGGAAAGCAGCGCCAAAGGCATCCAGGACCGCCTGCTCAAAGGTGGCGACAAGATGCAGCAGCAGGAGCGTGAGCGCCTGGAGCTGGAATTCAAGCAAAAGGCCCGCGACTTCCAGTTCCAGTCCAAGGAACTGAACGAAGCCAAGGCCGTTGCCGACCGTGACATGCTCAAGCAGCTCAAGCCTAAGCTCGATGGCGCTGTCGAGGAAGTCATCAAGAAGGGCGGTTTCGACCTGGTTCTCGAGCGCGGTGCGGTCATCGATGTCAAACCTCAGTACGACATCACCCGCCAAGTCATCGAGCGCATGAACCAAGCGCGTTGATATGACCGTGACCATGACACTCGGCCAGTTGGCCGAGGCCCTCGGCGCCACCCTCCAGGGCGCCGAGGCCGTGCAGATTACCGGGCTGGCTACCTTGCAGGAGGCTGGCCCCGGTCAATTGAGCTTCCTCGCCAATCCGCAGTACCGCAAGTACCTGGAGCACAGCCAGGCCGCAGCGGTGCTGTTGAAGGCGGCGGATGCCGAAGGCTTTGCCGGCAATGCCCTGATCGTCCCTGACCCGTACCTGGCCTACGCGCGCATTTCGCACCTGTTCGACCCCAAACCCAAGGCTGTGGCGGGTATTCATCCCAGCGCCGTGGTGGCGGAAGACGCCCAGGTCGACGCCAGTGCCTGCGTCGGGCCGTTCGTGGTCATCGAAAGCGGTGCGCGCATCGCTGCCAATGTCACCCTCGGCGCGCACTGCGTGGTCGGTGCCCGCAGCGTGATCGGCGAAGGTGGCTGGTTGGCACCGCGGGTCACGTTGTACCACGATGTGATCATCGGCAAGCGAGTGGTGATCCAGTCCGGCGCCGTCATCGGCGGCGAGGGCTTCGGCTTCGCCAACGAGAAGGGCGTCTGGCAGAAGATCGCCCAGATCGGTGGCGTGACCATCGGCGATGACGTGGAAATCGGCGTCAATACCGCCGTGGACCGCGGTGCGTTGTCCGACACCCGCATTGGCGACGGCGTCAAGCTCGACAACCAGATCCAGATCGCGCACAACGTGCAGATCGGCGACCACACGGCCATGGCCGCCTGTGTCGGTATTTCCGGCAGCGCGCGCATCGGCAAGCACTGCATGCTGGCCGGCGGCGTCGGCCTGGTGGGGCATATCGATATCTGCGATAACGTATTCGTTTCCGGGATGACCATGGTGACCCGTTCGATCACCGAGCCGGGTTCCTATTCTTCCGGTACTGCCATGCAGCCCCTGGCTGACTGGCGCAAGAGCGCTGCGCGTATTCGCCAGCTGGATGACATGGCCAAGCGTCTGCAGCAGCTGGAAAAACGCGTCGATACCGTGACCTCAGGTGGCCAGCCGGCATCAGAAGGCTGATACCATTTGCTGAGCAAGAGTGAACAGTCGCTAGCTGGCTCCTCTTTGGATTGCAAAAGGAGCGTGCGGTCAGCCCCTGCGCTCCCTATTCTTATTACAGGCTTCCCCCCGAAATGATGGACATCAACGAGATTCGCGAATACCTGCCTCACCGCTACCCGTTCCTGCTGGTAGACCGTGTGACGGATCTGGACTTCGAGGCCCAGAGCATTCGTGCCTACAAGAATGTCAGCATCAACGAGCCGTTCTTCAACGGCCATTTCCCGGCACACCCGATCATGCCGGGCGTTCTGATCATCGAAGCCATGGCCCAGGCCGCCGGCATCCTCGGTTTCAAGATGCTCGACGCCAAACCGGCCGATGGCACCCTGTACTACTTCGTCGGCTCCGACAAGCTGCGTTTCCGCCAGCCGGTGCTGCCGGGTGACCAGTTGGTCCTGGAGGCCAAGTTCCTCAGCCGCAAGAGCATGATCTGGAAGTTCGAGTGCCGTGCGCTGGTCGACGGCAAGCCGGTCTGCTCGGCTGAGATCACCTGCGCGGAACGCTCCCTATGAGTTCGATCGACCCTCGGGCGATCATCGACCCGTCGGCGAAGCTGGCCGACGGCGTCGAAGTCGGCCCTTGGTCCATCGTCGGTCCCGACGTCGAGATCGGCGAAGGTACGGTCATCGGCCCGCACGTGGTGCTCAAGGGTCCGACCCGTATCGGCAAGCACAACCGCATTTACCAGTTTTCGTCGATCGGCGAAGACACCCCTGACCTGAAGTACAAGGGTGAGCCGACTCGCCTGGTGATCGGCGATCACAATGTGATCCGCGAAGGCGTGACCATTCACCGCGGCACTGTCCAGGACCGCGCCGAGACCACCCTGGGCGATCACAACCTGGTCATGGCCTATGCCCACATCGGCCATGACAGCGTGATCGGCAACCATTGCATCCTGGTCAACAACACGGCGTTGGCCGGGCACGTCCACGTCGGCGACTGGGCTATCCTGTCCGGCTACACCCTCGTGCATCAGTACTGCCACATTGGCGCCCATGCGTTCTCCGGCATGGGCACGGCCATCGGCAAGGACGTGCCAGCGTTCGTCACGGTGTTCGGCAGCCCTGCCGAAGCCCGCAGCATGAACTTCGAGGGCATGCGCCGCCGGGGCTTCAGCGATGAGGTGATCCACGCCTTGCGCCGTTCCTACAAGACCGTCTATCGCCAGGGCCTCACCGTGGAAGACGCGGTCAAGGAACTGGATGAGCTGGCGGGCCAATTCCCCGAAGTCGAGCTGTTCCGCCAGTCGATCCTGACCTCCGCGCGCGGCATCACCCGCTGACATGGCACAGCTCTGTGTAGCCTTGGTCGCGGGTGAGGCCAGCGGCGATATTCTCGGTTCCGGGCTGATGCGCGCCCTCAAGGTGCGCCATCCCGATGTGCGTTTCATCGGGGTCGGCGGTCCGTTGATGGAGGCCGAGGGCCTGCAATCGTACTTTCCCATGGAGCGCTTGGCGGTCATGGGCCTGGTCGAAGTGCTGGGCCGCCTGCGCGAGCTGCTGAAGCGGCGCAAGGCGTTGATCCAGACCTTGATCGCCGAGAAGCCCGATGTGTTCATCGGTATCGATGCTCCCGACTTCACCCTCAACATCGAACTGAAACTGCGCCAGGCCGGGATCAAGACCGTGCACTACGTCAGCCCGTCGGTGTGGGCGTGGCGGCAGAAGCGCGTGCTGAAGATCCGTGAAGGCTGCGACCTGATGCTGACGCTGCTGCCGTTCGAGGCGCGCTTCTATGAAGAGCAGGGCGTGCCGGTGCGCTTCGTCGGCCATCCACTGGCCGACACCATCCCCCTGGATGCCGATCGCCAGGCTGCGCGCCAGGCGCTGGGCCTGGGCGAGGGGCCGCTGGTGGCGTTGATGCCCGGCAGTCGGGGCGGCGAGGTAGGGCGCCTGGGGGCGTTGTTCCTCGACGCTGCGCAGCGCCTGCAACAACTGGTGCCAGGTGTGCGTTTCGTGCTGCCCTGTGCCAATGCCACGCGCCGCGCCCAGATCGAACAGATGCTGGCAGGGCGCGACCTGCCGCTGACCTTGCTCGATGGCGAGTCGCACCAGGCCCTGGCGGCCTGCGATGCGGTCTTGATCGCTTCGGGCACGGCCACGCTTGAAGCCTTGCTGTACAAGCGGCCGATGGTCGTGGCCTATCGCTTGGCGCCACTGACCTACTGGATTCTCAAGCGTCTGGTCAAAAGCCCCTACGTGTCGTTGCCCAACCTGCTCGCCCAGCGCGAGCTGGTGCCGGAACTGCTGCAGGACGACGCCACCAGCGAAGCCCTGGCCCAGACCCTGGCGCCGCTGGTCGCCGACGGCAGCCAGCAGACCGAACGCTTCGACGAGATTCACCGCACCTTGCGCCGCGACGCCTCCAACCAGGCGGCCGACGCGGTGCTCGCCCTGCTCGAGGAGCGCTGAGATGCAGATTGGACTGGATTTCAACCTGGTCGAGGAGCTGGTCGCCGGTGTCGACGAAGTGGGCCGTGGCCCGTTGTGCGGCGCGGTGGTCACCGCCGCGGTGATCCTCGATCCGGCGCGGCCGATCCTTGGCCTCAACGATTCGAAGAAACTCACCGAGGCCAAGCGCGAAGCGCTGTTCGACGAGATCCGGGAGAAGGCCCTGAGCTTCTGCATCGCGCGCGCCGAGGTCGAGGAAATCGACCGGCTGAACATCCTCCATGCCACCATGCTGGCCATGCAGCGTGCGGTGGAAGGCCTGCACATCACGCCCAAGCTGGCCCTGATCGACGGCAACCGCTGCCCGAAACTGGCGGTGCCGGCGGCGCCGGTGGTCAAGGGCGACAGCCAGGTGCCGGCCATCGCGGCCGCCTCGATCCTGGCCAAGGTCACCCGGGACCGGGAGATGAGCGCTTTCGAGCTGATCTATCCGGGTTACGGGATCGGTGGGCACAAGGGCTATCCGACCCCGGTGCATCTCGAAGCCCTTGCGCGGCTTGGGCCGACGCCCATTCATCGGCGTTCCTTCGCCCCGGTGCGGGTGGCTTGGGAAGCGCGTGCAGGGATCAGCGATTCCCTGATCTAGTGCGTCGCGGCTTTGCGCCTTTGTAGGAGCGGCTTCAGCCGCGAACACCGGCATGGCCGGTGCCAGCCACCGCGGTGTCTGCTTCGCGGCTAAAGCCGCTCCTACAGGGATCCGGTTGCAAAGCCGCCCGCAAATCCCCCGCCCATTTACGCTACAATCCCGCCCTTGTCGTTCGCCACTGCTACAGGATCTCCCATGTCGGTTCCCTTCGTTCACCTGCGCGTACACTCCGAATTCTCGCTGGTCGACGGCCTGGTGCGGATCAAGCCGCTGGCCAAGGCACTGGCCGGGATGAACATGCCGGCGGTGGCGATCACCGACCAGAGCAACATGTGCTCGCTGGTGAAGTTCTACAAGACCGCCATGGGCGCGGGCATCAAGCCGATCTGTGGTGCCGACCTGTGGCTGGCCGGGGCCGACCCGGAAGCGCCACTGTCGCGTATCTGCTTCCTGGCCATGGACCCGAAGGGCTACCGCAACCTCACCGAGTTGATTTCCCGCGGCTGGACCGATGGCCAGCGCAATGGCCTGGTGATCCTCCAGCGCGAGTGGATCGCGCCGGCCAGCGAGGGGCTGATCGCCCTGTCCGCGGCCCGCGAGGGCGATATCGGCATGGCCCTGATGAGCGGTCGTACCGACGAGGCCGAAGCGCTGCTGGGCGACTGGATGGGCATGTTCCCCGAGCGTTTCTACGTCGAAGTGCAGCGCACCAACCGCGCAGGTGACGAAGAGTACGTGCACGCTGCCGTGGCCCTGGCCGACAAGCTCGGCGCGCCACTGGTGGCGACCAACGACGTGCGCTTCATCAAGCAGTCGGACTTCGATGCCCACGAAACCCGCGTCTGCATCGGCGAAGGCTGGACCCTCGACGACCCGCGCCGTCCACGCAACTACAGCGACCAGCAGTACCTCAAGTCGGCCGAGGAAATGGCCGAACTGTTCAGCGACCTGCCCGACGCGATAGCCAACACCGTCGAGATCGCCAAGCGTTGCAACATCCAGGTCCAGCTGGGCAAGTACTTCCTGCCCGATTTCCCCACGCCCAACGGCATGGGCATCGACGATTACCTGCGCCACGTTTCCCACGAAGGCCTGGAAGAGCGCCTGGCGGTGCTCTGGCCCAAGGAGACCACGCCCAATTACGAAGAGAAGCGCCAGGTCTACCTGGACCGCCTGAAGTTCGAGCTGGACATCATCATCCAGATGGGCTTCCCCGGTTACTTCCTGATCGTCATGGACTTCATCAAGTGGGCCAAGAACAACGA
Source organism: Pseudomonas sp. S31 (assembly GCF_016648105.1). GTDB lineage: Bacteria > Pseudomonadota > Gammaproteobacteria > Pseudomonadales > Pseudomonadaceae > Aquipseudomonas. Next base: position 131,342 of record NZ_JACVVE010000008.1, read on the forward strand.
CGTGCCGGTCGGCCCCGGGCGGGGTTCGGGTGCGGGCTCGCTGGTGGCCTACGTACTGAAGATCACCGACCTCGACCCGCTGGCCTACGACCTGCTGTTCGAGCGCTTCCTCAACCCCGAACGTATTTCCATGCCCGACTTCGACGTCGACTTCTGCATGGACGGCCGTGACCGGGTCATCGACTACGTGGCCGAGGCATACGGGCGCAACGCGGTGAGCCAGATCATCACCTTCGGCACCATGGCCGCCAAGGCGGTGGTGCGTGACGTGGCGCGGGTGCAGGGCAAGTCCTACGGCCTGGCCGACCGTCTGTCGAAGATGATTCCGTTCGAAGTGGGCATGACCCTGGAGAAGGCCTACGAGCAGGAAGAAATCCTCCGCGACTTCCTCAAGGGTGACGAAGACGCCCGCGAGATCTGGGACATGGCCCTCAAGCTCGAGGGCGTGACCCGGGGTACCGGCAAGCACGCCGGTGGCGTGGTCATCGCGCCGACCAAGCTCACCGATTTCTCGCCGATCGCCTGTGACGAAGAGGGCGGCGGCCTGGTGACCCAGTTCGACAAGGACGACGTCGAGGCTGCGGGCCTGGTGAAGTTCGACTTCCTCGGCCTGCGTACGCTGACCATCATCAAGTGGGCGATGGAGATCATCAACCGCGAGCAGGCCAAGAAGAACCTGCCCGACGTCAACATCGACTTCATTCCGCTGGATGATCGCAAGACCTACGAGCTGCTGCAGAAGGCCGAGACCACGGCGGTGTTCCAGCTCGAATCGCGGGGCATGAAGGAGCTGATCAAGAAGCTCAAGCCCGACTGCCTGGAAGACCTTATCGCACTGGTGGCGCTGTTCCGTCCCGGCCCGCTGCAGTCGGGCATGGTGGACGACTTCATCAACCGCAAGCACGGCCGCGCCGAGCTGGCCTACCCGCACTCGGACTACCAGTACGAAGGCCTCAAGCCGGTGCTGGCGCCGACCTACGGCATCATCCTGTACCAGGAACAGGTGATGCAGATCGCCCAGGTCATGGCCGGCTACACCCTCGGTGGTGCCGACATGCTGCGCCGGGCGATGGGTAAGAAAAAGCCCGAGGAAATGGCCAAGCAGCGCGGTGGTTTCATCGAGGGTTGCGTTGCCAACAATATCGATGCGGACCTGGCCGGTAACATCTTCGACCTGGTGGAAAAGTTCGCCGGCTACGGCTTCAACAAGTCGCACTCCGCCGCCTATGGCCTGGTGTCGTACCAGACCGCCTGGCTGAAGACCCACCACCCAGCGCCATTCATGGCGGCGGTGCTCTCGGCGGATATGCACAACACCGACAAGGTGGTGGTGCTGGTCGAGGAAGTGCGCAGCATGAAGCTGCGCCTCGACTCGCCCGACGTGAACTTCTCCGACTTCAAGTTCACCGTCAACGACGATGGCCGCATCGTCTACGGCCTGGGTGCGATCAAGGGCGTCGGTGAAGGTCCGGTCGAGGCGATCGTCGAGGCGCGCGCCCAGGGCGGGCCGTTCAAGGACCTGTTCGACTTCTGCGAGCGCATCGACCTCAAGCGGGTCAACAAGCGCACCCTCGATGCGCTGATCCGCAGTGGCGCGCTGGACCGCCTGGGTCCGCACTTCCATGACGAGATCAAGGCCTACCACGCCCACATCGATATCAACCGCGCGACCTTGCTTTCGGCGCTGGGCGAGGCCATCAAGGCTGCCGAGCAGGCGGCGCATACCGCTGACAGTGGCCACGTCGACCTGTTCGGTGGCATGTTCGATGAGGCGGATGTCGACGTCTACGCCAACCACCGCAAGGTCCGCGAGCTGACCCTCAAGGAGCGCCTCAAGGGCGAGAAGGACACCCTTGGCCTGTACCTGACCGGGCACCCGATCGATGAGTACGAGACCGAGATCCGCCGCTTCGCCCGCCAGCGCATCATCGACCTCAAGCCATCGCGTGAGACCCAGACGGTGGCCGGCATGATCATTGCCCTGCGGGTGATGAAGAACAAGAAAGGCGACAAGATGGGCTTCGTCACCCTCGACGACCGCTCCGGGCGCATCGAGGCCTCGCTGTTCGCCGATGCCTACATGGCGGCCCAGGCGCTGCTGCAGACCGACGCCATGGTGGTGGTCGAAGGCGAGGTCAGCAACGACGACTTCTCCGGCGGCCTGCGCCTGCGGGTCAAGCAGGTGATGACCATGGAGGATGCCCGCACCAAGCTCGCCGAGAGCCTGCGCCTGAAGGTGGCGCACGATGCCCTCAAGGGCGACCGCCTGAACTGGCTGGGGGAATTGATCACCCGCCACCGCGGGGGGTGCCCGATCACGCTCGAATACACCGGCAACGATGCCAAGGCCATGCTGCAGTTCTCCGATGAATGGTCGATCGACCCCGCCGATGGCCTGATTCAGGCTCTGCGTGACCAGTTCGGGCGTGAGAACGTCTTCCTGCAATATCGTTGAACCGACGAATTTTAATCTCGACCTGAATGCGCCTGATCCCTTAAGGTAGGGCGCCAAACGGATCAACCGGCCGGCCGCCTGGCCGTAGACCCAAGACGGATGCCTATGAACCCGAATTTCCTCGATTTCGAACAGCCGATTGCCGACCTGCAAGCCAAGATCGAAGGGCTGCGCCTGGTGGGCAACGACAACTCGCTGAACATCAGCGATGAGATTGCCCGTCTGCAAGACAAGAGCAATACCCTGACCGAAAGCATCTTCGGCAACCTGACCAGCTGGCAGATCGCCCGCCTGGCCCGTCACCCGCGTCGTCCCTACACCCTGGACTACCTCGAGCACATCTTCAGCGAGTTCGAAGAACTGCACGGTGACCGTCACTTCTCCGACGACGCCGCCATCGTCGGTGGTACCGCACGCCTGGACGGCAAGCCGGTCATGGTCATCGGCCACCAGAAGGGCCGTGAAGTGCGCGAGAAAGTACGCCGCAACTTCGGCATGCCGCGCCCTGAAGGCTACCGCAAGGCTTGCCGCCTGATGGAAATGGCCGAGCGCTTCAAGATGCCGATCCTCACCTTCATCGACACCCCGGGCGCCTATCCGGGCATCGATGCGGAAGAGCGCAACCAGAGCGAAGCCATCGCCTGGAACCTGCGGGTCATGGCGCGCCTGAAAACCCCGATCATCGCCACCGTTATCGGCGAGGGTGGTTCCGGCGGTGCACTGGCCATCGGCGTGTGCGACCAGCTGAACATGCTGCAGTACTCCACCTACTCGGTGATCTCGCCGGAAGGCTGCGCCTCGATCCTGTGGAAGACCGCCGACAAGGCTGCCGATGCTGCTGAAGCCATGGGCATCACTGCCGAGCGGCTGAAAAGCCTGAACATCGTCGACAAGGTCATCTCGGAGCCGCTGGGCGGCGCTCACCGTGATCCGGCGCAGATGTCCGAAAGCATCCGCGCCGACCTGGTCGAGCAGTTGGACATGCTCGGTAAGTTCGACAACGACGCACTGCTGGCCCGTCGTTACGAGCGCCTGATGAGCTACGGCCTCTGATAACGCGGTGACTGGCACCGGCGTAGCCGGTGTTCGCGGGTAAACCCGCTCCTACAGGGACGGCGCCGTCCCTGTAGGAGCGGGTTTACCCGCGAATGCGGTACCGAACTGTTCGAGGTCCTGATGATCAACCTCACCCCCTGGCTCAGCGCCTCCACCTGGTACATCGCCTTCTCCGGCGGCCTCGACTCCACCGTCCTCCTGCACCTGTTGGCCAGCCACGCCCGTAACCACGCATCCCCGCCACTGCGCGCCCTGCACGTCCACCACGGCCTGCAACCCGCCGCTGACGCCTGGCCCGCCCACTGCCAGTCCATCTGCGACACCCTCGGTATCGACCTCCAGGTCATCCACGTCCAGGTCGCCCCTGGCGCGAGCCTCGAACAGGCCGCCCGCGAGGCCCGCTACGCAGCCTTCGAAAAACTGTTGGGCCCAGGTGATGTGCTGTTTACCGCCCAGCACCGCGACGATCAGGCCGAGACCTTGCTCTTTCGTCTGTTACGCGGTGCTGGAGTGCGTGGCTTGGCAGGCGTGCCTCAGCGGCGACCGCTGGGGCAGGGCAGCCTGGCCCGACCGCTCCTCTCGCAGAGCCGCCAGCAGTTGCAGAGCTTTGCCCAGGCCCACGGCCTGAACTGGATCGAAGACCCCTCCAACAGCGACACACGCTTTGCCCGCAACTACCTGCGCGGCGAGGTGATGCCGGTGTTGCAGCGCCGCTGGCCGCAGGCTGCGCAGAACATGGCGCGCTCGGCCGAGCACCTGGGCGAGGCGCTGGGCCTGCTCGATGAGGTGGCAGAGGCTGACCTGGCCGTTGCCGGGCAGGGCGCCCCGTTGCCTTGGACGCGCCTGGATTCGCTGGATCTCGCCACGCTCACCGCGCTGTCGCCAGCGCGCCAGCGCAACGCCCTGCAATACTGGCTCAGCCGTCGCACCCGGTTGCCCGACACGCGCCACTGGGCCGGCTGGGCCGACCTGCGCGACGCCGCCGTCGATGCCTGCCCACAGTGGTGCCTGGCCGATGGCCAGCTGGTGCGCAGTCATGGCCGGATCTGGTGGTTGAGCGGCGACTGGCTGCATCTGCCCGCAGGCCGCCACGCCTGGGCGGACCCAGGCAGCGCGCTGGCCTTGCCCGGCAACGGCAGCGTGCGCCTGCAAGCGGGCCAGCCCCTGGCCAACCTGCACGTCGCCTACCGTCAGGGTGGCGAAGTGCTCGAGCTGCCTGGGCGTGGCCGGCGCGACCTCAAGCGCTTGCTCAACGAGCTGCAGGTGCCGCATTTCCTGCGTGCGCGCCTGCCGCTGCTGTACCAGGGCGAGCGCCTGCTGGCGGTGGCCAACCTGCCGGGCCTGGCGCAGGCGGATTGCCAGCTTCACTGGCAGTTGCCGACGAACGCGCAAGGTTTGAGCTGAAGGGTACATTCGGGTAGACTACCCTCCCTTCTTGATACAGCTTCTGTGGGTTCCGCGAAAACACAGGAGTTGCCGATTACCAAGCAGTTTTTTGCTGGGCTGATTCTGGAAATGACGAGCGAGCTCCATGCCGGGGATACCCCTGGTCTGTACAGACGCGGCAGTTTTTCGAGATGCACTGTGATTGACGCAGGTGATCGGGGGCTTCGGCCTTCCTTCGCTTTCTCCGGCGGCGCTGGCCGCCTTAACGCAGACTTCTAGGGTTTTTCATGACGCGCTACATATTCGTCACGGGCGGTGTTGTTTCTTCATTGGGGAAAGGCATTGCCTCGGCTTCCCTGGCGGCCATCCTGGAAGCGCGGGGCCTGAAGGTCACCATGCTCAAGCTGGATCCGTACATCAACGTCGACCCGGGCACCATGAGCCCGTTCCAGCATGGTGAAGTGTTCGTCACCCACGACGGCGCCGAGACCGACCTCGACCTGGGCCACTACGAGCGGTTCATCCGCACGACCATGACCCAGAACAACAACTTCACCACTGGCCGTATCTACGAGCACGTGCTGCGCAAGGAGCGCCGTGGTGATTACCTGGGCGCGACCATCCAGGTCATCCCGCACATCACCGACGAAATCAAGCGTCGCATCATCAAGGGTGCCGGCGATGCCGACGTGGCCCTGGTGGAGATCGGCGGTACCGTGGGTGACATCGAGTCGCAGCCGTTCCTCGAGGCGATCCGCCAGCTGCGCGTCGAAGTGGGCTCCAAGCGCGCCATGCTGATGCACCTGACCCTGGTCCCGTACATCGCCACCGCCGGCGAGACCAAGACCAAGCCGACCCAGCACTCGGTCAAGGAACTGCGCTCCATCGGCCTGCAGCCTGACGTGCTGATCTGCCGTTCCGACCACCCGGTCGATGCTTCCTCGCGCCGCAAGATCGCGCTGTTCACCAACGTCGAAGAGCGTGCGGTGATCTCCCTGGAAGACGTCGACACCATCTACAAGATTCCTGGCGTACTGCACGCCCAGGGCCTGGACGACTTCGTCGTCGAGCGCTTCGGACTGCAGTGCAACAGCGCCGACCTGTCCGAGTGGGACCAGGTCGTCGATGCCAAGCTCAACCCCGAGCAGGAAGTGACCATCGCCATGGTCGGCAAGTACATGGAACTGCTGGACGCGTACAAGTCGCTGATCGAAGCGATGAGCCACGCCGGCATCACCAACCGTACCAAGGTCAACCTGCGCTACATCGACTCCGAAGACATCGAGAACCAGGGCACCAGCCTGCTCGAGGGCGCCGATGCCATCCTCGTGCCGGGCGGTTTCGGCCTGCGCGGCGTCGAAGGCAAGATCACCGCGGTGCAATACGCCCGTGAGAACAAGGTGCCGTACCTGGGTATCTGCCTGGGCATGCAGGTCGCCGTGATCGAGTTCGCCCGTAACGTCATGGGCTGGAAAGACGCCAACTCCACCGAGTTCGACCGCAACAGCGGCCACCCAGTGGTCGGCCTGATCACCGAGTGGGCCGATGCCACCGGCGCGGTCGAGACCCGTACCGAAGCTTCCGACCTGGGCGGCACCATGCGCCTGGGCGCACAGGACTGCCAGCTGGCAGCCGGTTCCAAGGTGCACGACTGCTACGGCAAGGACGTCATCACCGAGCGTCACCGCCACCGCTACGAAGTCAACAACAACCTGCTGCCGCAGCTGGTCGAGGCTGGCCTGGTGGTATCCGGTCGTTCCGAGGATGGCGCGCTGGTCGAGGTGGTCGAGTCCAAGGATCACCCATGGTTCGTCGCCTGCCAGTTCCACCCCGAGTTCACCTCGACCCCGCGTGACGGCCACCCGCTGTTCAGCGGCTTCGTCAAGGCAGCCCTGGCACAGAAGAACAAGGCCTGATCCATGACCCAGAAGATCATTCGCGTCGGTAACATCGAGATCGCCAACGACAAGCCGTTCGTCCTGTTCGGCGGCATGAACGTGCTGGAGTCCCGTGACCTGGCCATGAAGGTCTGCGAGGAGTACGTGCGGGTGACCGAGAAGCTCGGTATCCCCTACGTGTTCAAGGCCAGCTTCGACAAGGCCAACCGTTCGTCGGTCACCTCGTACCGCGGCCCGGGCATGGAAGAGGGCCTGAAGATCTTCGAGGAGATCAAGCAGACCTTCAACGTGCCGGTGATCACCGACGTCCACGAGCCCTACCAGTGCGAACCGGTGGCCAAGGTTTGCGACATCATCCAACTGCCGGCCTTCCTGTCGCGCCAGACCGACCTGGTGGTCGCCATGGCCAAGACCGGCGCGGTGATCAACATCAAGAAGGCCCAGTTCCTCGCGCCCCAGGAGATGAAACACATCCTGGCCAAGTGCGTGGAGGCGGGCAACGACCAGTTGATCCTCTGCGAGCGTGGTTCCAGCTTCGGCTACAACAACCTGGTAGTCGACATGCTCGGCTTCGGCATCATGAAGCAGTTCGAGTACCCGGTGTTCTTCGACGTGACCCATGCCCTGCAAACCCCGGGTGGTCGTGCCGACTCCGCGGGTGGCCGCCGTGCCCAGGTCACCGACCTGGCCAAGGCTGGCATGAGCCAGGGCCTGGCTGGCTTGTTCCTCGAAGCCCACCCCGATCCGGACAACGCCAAGTGCGATGGTCCATGCGCCCTGCGCCTGGACAAACTGGAGCCATTCCTGGCCCAGCTCAAGCAACTGGACGACCTGGTCAAGAGTTTTCCGACGGTAGAAACCGCGTAAAGCTCATTTCTCGGGTAAAGTACCGCCCGTTTCCCCCTGACCTTCCGGTCAGGGGGCCTGTTCATCAGGCCTGCCTTGCTGTGTGAAATCGCCTGGTGACGCAAGAATTCCTCAAGCTGCGTTGTTTTCGTCAATTCTGGAGTGCTTACAACAATGGCAAAGATCGTCGACATCAAAGGTCGTGAAGTTCTCGATTCGCGTGGCAACCCCACCGTGGAAGCCGATGTACTGCTCGACAACGGCATCATCGGCAGCGCCTGCGCGCCGTCCGGTGCTTCCACCGGCTCGCGCGAAGCGCTGGAGCTGCGTGATGGCGACAAGAGCCGTTACCTGGGCAAGGGCGTGCTGAAGGCCGTGGCCAACATCAACGGCCCGATCCGTGACCTGCTGCTGGGCAAGGATCCTTCCGAGCAGAAGGCCCTGGACCGCGCCATGATCGAGCTGGACGGTACCGAGAACAAGGCCAAGCTGGGCGCCAACGCCATCCTCGCCGTGTCGCTGGCTGCCGCCAAGGCCGCTGCCCAGGACCAGGACCTGCCGCTGTACGCGCACATCGCCAACCTCAACGGCACCCCGGGCCAGTACTCGATGCCGGTGCCGATGATGAACATCATCAACGGCGGCGAGCACGCCGACAACAACGTCGACATCCAGGAGTTCATGGTCCAGCCGGTTGGCGCCAAGACCTTCTCCGACGGCCTGCGCATGGGCACCGAGATCTTCCACCACCTCAAGGCCGTGCTGAAGGCCCGTGGCCTGAACACCGCCGTGGGTGACGAAGGTGGCTTCGCGCCGAACCTGGCGTCCAACGAAGATGCCCTGGCCGCCATCGCCGAAGCCGTGGAAAAAGCCGGCTACAAGCTGGGCACCGACGTGACCCTGGCGCTGGACTGCGCGGCTTCCGAATTCTACGAAGACGGCAAGTACAACCTGTCCGGTGAAGGCAAGTCGTTCGACGCCGAAGGCTTCGCCGACTACCTGAAAGGCCTGACCGAGCGCTTCCCGATCATCTCGATCGAAGACGGCCTGGACGAGTCCGATTGGGCTGGCTGGAAGATCCTGACCGACAAGATCGGTGCCAAGGTGCAACTGGTCGGTGACGACCTGTTCGTGACCAATACCAAGATCCTCAAGGAAGGCATCGAGAAGGGCATCGGTAACTCGATCCTGATCAAGTTCAACCAGATCGGCTCGCTGACCGAGACCCTGGAAGCCATCCAGATGGCCAAGGCCGCTGGCTACACCGCGGTCATCTCGCACCGTTCCGGCGAAACCGAAGACTCCACCATCGCCGACCTGGCCGTGGGTACCGCTGCCGGCCAGATCAAGACCGGTTCGCTGTGCCGTTCCGACCGCGTTTCCAAGTACAACCAGCTGCTGCGCATCGAAGAGCAACTGGGTGCCAAGGCGGTGTACCGTGGTCGCGCCGAGTTTCGCGGCTAAGCAAGAGATGGTAAAAAGACAGCAGCCGAGGCTGGCGGACGTTTCGTAATGAAATGTCCGACGCTTCATGCGGGTTTCTGTCAACGAAGCCTGGCCTCGGCCAGGCTTCGTGCTATATGACGCCCGTGTGCGGCGGTCTTTAACCTGGATACCTTGATGCGCAGTCCCTATTGGTTGTTTCTTGTCCTGCTTCTGCTGCTCGGTGGCCTGCAATACCGCCTATGGGTCGGTAACGGCAGCCTGGCGCAAGTGGCCGAGCTCAAGCAGCAGATCGACGAACAGCACGCCGAGAACGAGCGGCTGCTGGAGCGTAACCGCGTGCTCGATGCCGAGGTGCTGGAGCTGAAGAAAGGCATGGAGACCGTCGAAGAACGGGCTCGTCACGAATTGGGAATGGTCAAAGAGGGCGAGACCCTCTTCCAGCTGCCGCAAAAATGACTGATACGCTACCGGCCTTCTGGGCCGTGATTCCTGCTGCGGGCGTAGGTGCCCGCATGGCTGCCGACCGTCCCAAGCAATACCTGGAGCTGGCCGGGCAGACCATTCTCGAGCATAGCCTCGACTGTTTTCTTGGCCACCCCTCGCTCAAGGGTGTGGTGGTCAGCATCGCTACCGATGACCCTTACTGGCCCAACCTGTCATGCGCGCGCGATCCGCGGATCCGGCGCGCGCCGGGTGGGCGCGAGCGGGCCGACTCGGTACTCAACGCCTTGCTGGTGCTGCATGCCCAGGGCGCTGCGGACAGCGACTGGGTGCTGGTGCACGATGCCGCGCGGCCGAACCTGGCGCGTAGCGATCTCGACCGGCTGTTGTCGGAGTTGGCGGACGACCCGGTGGGGGGGCTCCTGGCAGTGCCGGCGCGGGATACCCTCAAGCGCGCCGATACCGATGGACGGGTCAGCGCCACGGTGGACCGTAGCACCATCTGGCAGGCCTACACCCCGCAGATGTTCCGCCTGGGGACCTTGCATCGGGCCTTGGCCGAGTGCCTGGTATCCGATGTGGCGGTGACCGACGAGGCGTCTGCCATCGAGTGGACAGGGCAAGCGCCGCGATTGGTCGAAGGGCGTAGCGACAACATCAAGGTGACCCGGCCGGAAGACTTGGAGTGGTTGCGTCAGCGCTGGGCTGGACGAAGCTGATAGTCGTATTCCTGTACCGGCCTCTTCGCGGGTAAACCCGCTCCTACAAGATTTCACTCAGTCTGAAATCTGTGCGATCCCTGCCGATACTCCGGCAACCCCGCCAACCCTGCCTTTAAATGATCCACCAAGCGCCTGACCTTGGGCGACAGGTGCCGCTGCTGCGGATACAACGCCCACACCGCGGTATTGGGAGGCTGATGGGCCTCGAGCAACGACACCAGCGCCCCGCTGTGCAAATGCTCGAGCACGTAGTAGTCCGGCAACTGGCACAAGCCCATCCCCAGCAACGCCGCGTCCAGTACCGCCTGGCCGCTGTTGCAGCGCCAGTTGCCCTGCACCCGCTGGCTGATTTCCCGGCCATCCTGCTGCAAGGCCCACAAGTCCGTGCTGCCCACCAGGCAATTGTGTCGCGCCAGTTCCGACAGGCTGTGCGGCCGGCCGTAGCGTTCCAGGTAATCGGGCGAGGCGCACAGGTACATGCGCCGCGGTGCCAGGCGCGTGGCGACCAAGCGTGAGTCCTGCAGGCGACCGAGGCGGATGGCCAGGTCCATGCCTTCGTGCACCAGGTCGAGGGTGCGGTTGCTCAGTTCCACGTCGACGCGCAGTTGCGGGTACAAGGCCATGAAGCGCGTCACCAGCGGCACGATGAAGCGTTCGCCATAGGCCACCGCACAGGTCATGCGCAGCAGGCCCTTCGGTTCGCTGGCCAGATCGCCAACGGCACGCAGGGCTTCGTCGCGGCCGTCCTGCAGGCGCTGGCAATGCTGCAGGAAGGTCTGCCCGGCCTCGCTCAAGGTCACTCGCCGGGTACTGCGGTACAGCAGGCGGGTTTGCAGGCGCTCTTCCAGGCGGGCGATTTGCCGGCTCACATGCGAGGACGAAACCCCGAGGCGCTCGGCAGCAGCGGTGAACTGGCCCGATTCGGCCACAGCCACGAATTCGTCGATGCCTTCCCAGCGGCTGCTCATTGATTATCCCTGCATGGCAATAATGTTTTGTCTTCGCCTGGATTATTCATCAAAAGACACTGAATTACACTGCTTGCCTGAGTTCACCTAACCGACTGGAGACCGTCGATGATCAAGTCCCGTGCTGCCGTAGCCTTCGAGGCCAAGAAACCCCTGGAAATCGTCGAAGTCGACGTGGCCATGCCCAAGGCCGGCGAAGTGCTGCTGCGCGTGGTCGCCAGCGGTGTCTGCCACACCGACGCCTACACCCTGTCGGGCGCCGACCCGGAAGGCATCTTCCCGTCGATCCTCGGCCATGAAGGTGGCGCGATCGTCGAGGCGGTGGGCGAGGGCGTGACCTCGGTGGCCGTGGGCGACCATGTCATCCCGCTGTACACCCCGGAATGCGGCCAGTGCAAGTTCTGCCGTTCGGGCAAGACCAACCTGTGCCAGGCGATCCGCGCTACCCAGGGCAAGGGCCTGATGCCAGACGGCACCACCCGTTTCTCGTACAAGGGCCAGCAGCTGTTCCACTACATGGGAACCTCGACCTTCTCCGAGTACACCGTGCTGCCGGAAATCTCCGTGGCCAAGATCCAGAAGGAAGCACCGCTGGAGAAGGTCTGCCTGCTGGGTTGCGGCGTCACCACCGGTATCGGCGCGGTACTCAACACTGCCAAGGTCAAGCCGGGTGACACCGTGGCCATCTTCGGCCTGGGCGGCATCGGCCTGTCGGCGGTGATCGGTGCGGTCAAGGCCAAGGCCTCGCGCATCATCGCCATCGACATCAACCCGGCCAAGTTCGAGATCGCTCGCCAGCTGGGCGCCACCGACTGCATCAACCCCAAGGACTACGACCGTCCGATCCAGGAAGTCATCGTCGATCTCACCGATGGCGGCGTCGACTTCTCCTTCGAGTGCATCGGCAACGTGCAACTGATGCGTGCGGCGTTGGAATGCTGCCACAAGGGCTGGGGCGAGTCGGTGATCATCGGTGTTGCCGGTGCCGGCCAGGAGATCGCCACCCGTCCGTTCCAACTGGTCACCGGCCGGGTCTGGCGCGGCTCGGCATTCGGCGGCGTGCGTGGCCGTTCCGAGCTGCCAAGCTACGTGGAAATGTCCGAGAAGGGCGAAATCCCGCTGGATACCTTCATCACCCACACCATGGGCCTGGAGGACATCAACAAAGCATTCGACCTGATGCATGAAGGCAAGAGCATCCGTAGCGTGATCCACTTCTGAGGTGTGCCATGAGCCTGGATAACATCTCCTGCCAGAAGAGCTTCGGCGGCTGGCACAAGCGTTACCGGCATCACTCCAAGGTGCTGGGCTGCGACATGGTGTTCGCGGTCTACCTGCCACCGCAGGCCGAGCAGGGCGAGAAGCTGCCGGTGCTGTACTGGCTCAGCGGCCTCACCTGCACCGACGAGAACTTCATGCAGAAGGCCGGCGCCCAGCGCCTGGCCGCGGAGCTGGGGTTGATCATCGTGGCACCGGACACCAGCCCACGGGGCGAACAGGTGCCCGGCGACCCGGACGGCGCTTATGACTTCGGCCTCGGTGCTGGCTTCTACCTCAACGCCACCCAGCAGCCCTGGGCCCAGCACTACCGCATGCACGACTACGTGGTGCAGGAGCTGCCGGCACTGATCGAGGCGCATTTCCCGGCCTCCGACCAGCGCAGCATCAGCGGCCATTCCATGGGTGGGCATGGCGCGCTGGTCTGCGCCCTGCGCAACCCAGGGCGCTATCGCTCGGTGTCGGCGTTTTCGCCGATCAGCAACCCGATGGATTGCCCGTGGGGCGAGAAGGCCTTCAGCCGCTACCTGGGCGAAGACCGGGCACGCTGGCGCGAGTGGGATGCCAGCGTGCTGCTGGCCGAGACGCCGGCGGGGCAGTGCCCGCCATTGCTGGTGGACCAGGGCGACCGCGACGACTTCCTCGAGAAGCAGCTCAAGCCCGAGGCGCTGGAGCAGGCTGCACGCAAAGGGGGGCATGAACTGACCCTGCGCCTGCAACCTGGCTACGACCATAGCTATTACTTCATCGCCAGCTTCATCGATGAGCACCTGCGGCACCATGCGGTGGCGCTCGGGCGGGTATAGCGACAGCCGCTGTTGCAGGCGAAGGGCTGCGCAAGCAGCCCAATCCCCGCCCAAAGCAGGTAGAATCACGCCCTGACTCAATCAGGGCGTTTTTCTATGCGTATTGGCCACGGCTACGATGTGCACCGTTTCTGCGACGGTGATTTCATTACCCTGGGTGGGGTGCGTATCCCCCACAAATACGGCCTGCTGGCCCATTCCGACGGTGACGTGCTGCTGCATGCCCTGAGCGATGCCTTGCTCGGCGCCGCCGCATTGGGTGATATCGGCAAGCATTTCCCCGACACCGATCCACAGTTCAAGGGCGCCGACAGCCGTGTGCTGCTGCGCCATGTGGTGGGTATCGTCGCGGCCAAGGGCTGGAAGGTCGGCAACGTCGACGCCACCATCGTCGCCCAGGCACCGAAGATGGCCCCGCACATCGAAACCATGCGCCAGGTGATTGCCGAAGACCTGCAGGTCGAACTCGACCAGGTCAACGTCAAGGCCACCACCACCGAGAAACTCGGCTTCACCGGCCGCGAGGAGGGCATCGCCGTGCATGCGGTCGCCCTGCTGCTGCCAGCATGACCGAACTGGAACTGCTGGGCCCGCGCGCATCGGGCGAGGCCCTGGGCACTGCCGTGCTCAAGGCGGTAGCCGAGGACTTCCAGGTCGACGAGGTGCTGGACATCCCGCTGTCGGGCCAGGGCGAGCACCTGTGGCTGTGGGTCGAGAAGCGCGACCTCAATACCGAGGAGGCCGCCCGCCGCCTGGCGCGCGCCGCAGGCGTACCGGTACGGGCCATCAGCTACGCCGGGCTCAAGGATCGCCAGGCGCTGACCCGCCAGTGGTTCAGCCTGCACCTGCCAGGCAAGGCCGACCCCGACCTGTCGCGGGCCGAGGATGCCAGCCTGCGTGTGCTCAAGCAGGTGCGCCACCTGCGCAAGCTGCAGCGCGGTGCCCATTCGGCCAACGGCTTCACTCTGCGCCTGACGGCGCTCGCCGCCGATCACGCGGCATTGGATGCGCGCCTGCAAACGCTCAAGGCGCAGGGCGTGCCGAACTACTTCGGCAGCCAGCGCTTCGGTCATGGCGGCGGTAATGTCCATGACGCGCTCGACTGGGCCACGCGCCAGGCCTTGCCTGAGCAACGAAACGTACGTTCGCGACTGCTTTCGGCAGCCCGCAGCTACCTGTTCAACCAGGTGCTGGCGGCGCGCGTGGCCGATGGCAGTTGGCAGCAGGCCCAGGTCGGCGACCTCCTGGCATTCACCACCAGTCGTAGCTTCTTTCCGGCAGGCGAGCAGGAATGCAGCGATCCACGCCTGGCGATTCTAGACCTGCACCCGACCGGTCCACTGTGGGGCGAGGGCGCCGTACCGACTTCTGGCGCCCCAGGCGCACTGGAATCGGCGGTCGCTGAAAGTCACCCCCAGCTGTGCCATTGGCTGGCCCAGGCGGGCATGGATCACGAACGACGCATCCTGCGACTCCCTATTGGCGGCCTGACGTGGCATTATCCAGAGCCTGATATCCTGCAACTGGAATTCGTCCTTCCGGCCGGATGCTTCGCCACCGTGGTGGTGCGCGAACTCGTCGATCTGGTGCCGGCAGGGCAGACGGACAGCCCATGCGTATTCTGATTTCGAATGACGACGGTGTTACCGCACCCGGCCTCGCCGCGCTTCACGCTGCGCTGGCGGACTACGCCGAGTGCGCGGTAATTGCCCCGGATCAAGACAAAAGCGGTGCCAGCAGCTCGCTGACGCTGGACCGGCCACTGCACCCGCAGACACTGGCCAACGGCTTCATCAGCCTCAACGGAACGCCGACCGACTGCGTGCACCTGGGCTTGAACGGGTTGTTGCCCGAGACGCCGGATATGGTGGTGTCGGGCATCAACCTGGGGGCCAACCTCGGTGACGATGTGCTGTATTCCGGCACCGTCGCCGCGGCGCTGGAGGGGCGCTTCCTGGGGGGGACCTCGCTGGCCTTCTCGTTGCTCTCGCGCCAGCCGGACAACCTGCCCACGGCCGCCTACATCGCCCGACGCATGGTCGAGGCGCAGTCGCGCCTGCAACTGCCACCGCGTACCGTACTCAACATCAACATACCCAACCTGCCGCTGGAGCATATCCGCGGCATCCAGCTGACCCGCCTGGGCCATCGCGCCCGCGCCGCGGCACCGACCAAGGTGGTCAACCCACGCGGCAAGGAAGGCTACTGGATCGCCGTAGCCGGCGACGCCGAGGATGGCGGCCCGGGCACCGACTTCCATGCGGTGATGCAAGGTTATGTGTCGATCACGCCGTTGCAGTTGGACCGAACCTTCAACGATGCCTTCGAACAGCTCGATGGCTGGCTGGAGGGTGTGCTCTGATGCGTGAAAAGGACGATATGCGCCACGGTATCGGCATGACCTCGCAGCGCACGCGTGAGCGGCTGATCCAACGCCTGTGCGAGGAGGGCGTGTCGAACCCCAAGGTGCTCGAGGCGATCCGCCGTACCCCGCGCCACCTGTTCGTCGACGAGGCCCTGGCGCACCGCGCCTACGAAGATACCGCGCTGCCGATCGGCCACAACCAGACCATCTCCCAGCCGTTCATGGTCGCGCACATGAGCGAGCTGTTGCTCGAGGCCGGCCCGCTGGACAAGGTGCTGGAGATCGGCACCGGCTCGGGCTACCAGACCGCGATCCTCGCCCAGCTGGTCGAGCGCGTGTTTTCGGTGGAACGGATCAAGGTCCTGCAGGACCGCGCCAAGGAGCGCCTGGTCGAACTCAACCTGCGCAACGTGGTGTTTCGCTGGGGGGATGGCTGCGAGGGCTGGCCGGCTCTGGCACCCTACAATGGCATCATCGTCACCGCGGTGGCGCCGGAGGTGCCGCAGGCGCTGCTCGACCAGATGGCCCCGGGCGGGCGCATGGTGATCCCGGTCGGCCCGGCGGGCGAAGTGCAGCAACTAATGCTGATCGTGCGCGAGGAGCACGGCTTCTCGCGGCGCGTGCTCGGTGCGGTGCGTTTCGTGCCGTTGCTCAACGGCCCGGTGGCCTGAAGCGCGCGGCTTTTTCGCAGCCGCCGCGAATTCTTGCGCAAGCCGTCTGTCTATCTGGCGGGGCTCCTGGGTATTCATGCATTACCAGGTCAGCGCCCCTCCCATTGCGAGTGGGCTTGGTTATAATTGCAACAATATTGCATTTCATTTCGTATTTACGGTTTTGGCACCATGAGGGGAGCGCGGGTGGGTCACACAGGCATGCGGCAGCGCAGGGATCGAGCGGGTTTCAAGCTTCTGGCGATTGCCCTGGCCATGGGCACCCTGTTGGTTGGCTGTTCGAGCACCGGCTCCAGTGGCGCGCGCGTGGTCGACCGCAGCAAGGCGAGCTCGGCACCCAAGCGGCCGACCGTGACCTCGGGGCAATACGTGGTCAAGCCTGGAGACACGCTGTTCTCCATCGCCTTCCGCTACGGCTGGGACTACAAGGAACTGGCCGCGCGCAATGGCATCGCGGCGCCCTACACCATCCGCCCGGGCCAAGCGATTCGTTTCAGCAGCGGTTCTGCCGGCAGTACCACGGTGGTGTCCAGCCCATCCTCCTCGAGCCGCACCACGGTCATCCGGCGCCCTGCTGAGACCACCACGACGACCACTGTCAGCACCAGCAAGCCGGCCACCACCACGACACCGAGCGGCACCACGGTGGTCCCCACCGTGCCGGCCGCGGAGCGCGCGGTAGGCGGCTGGACCTGGCCGGCCAACGGTGTACTGATTGGAAAATTTGCTTCAAACGGTAGTTTGAATAAAGGCATTGATATCGCCGGTGATTTGGGACAGCCTGTTTTTGCTGCGTCTGATGGTTCGGTGGTCTACGCCGGGAGTGGCTTGAGGGGCTACGGCGAGCTGATCATCATCAAGCACAGCGATACCTACGTCAGTGCCTACGGCCACAACCGCAGGCTTTTGGTTCGGGAGGGGCAGCAGGTCAAGGCAGGGCAGTCGATTGCTGAAATGGGGTCCACGGGCACTGATCGGGTGAAGCTGCATTTCGAGATTCGCCGCCAGGGCAAACCCGTCGATCCACTCCAGTTCCTGCCACGTCGTTGACCGTTGTGCCTGGCCTGTTCCTTTGATGATGTAGAGGGGACGGGCTCTAGCGATGCCAGGGAAGCAGGCGCCGCTCGAGTCTGAGTTCGAACTCAGCAAAGGACTATAACAATGGCTCTCAGTAAAGAAGCGCCGGAGTTTGACATCGACGATGACGTACTCCTCATGGAGACGGGTATCGTTTTGGAAACGGATGTGGTGTCAGACGAACCTGCTGTAACTTCGGTTCGGACCAGGGCCAAGTCAGGCCCTTCGCTCAAGCAACACAAGTATATCGATTACAGCCGGGCGCTCGATGCCACCCAGTTGTATCTCAACGAGATCGGCTTCTCGCCTCTGCTTTCCCCGGAGGAGGAAGTGCACTTCGCGCGCCTGTCGCAAAAAGGCGACCCTGCCGGGCGCAAGCGCATGATCGAGAGCAACCTGCGCCTGGTGGTGAAAATTGCCCGTCGCTACGTCAACCGCGGTCTGTCGCTGCTCGATTTGATCGAGGAGGGCAACCTGGGCCTGATCCGCGCGGTCGAGAAGTTCGACCCCGAGCGTGGTTTTCGCTTCTCGACTTATGCGACCTGGTGGATTCGCCAGACCATCGAGCGGGCGATCATGAACCAGACCCGCACCATTCGCCTGCCGATCCATGTGGTCAAGGAACTCAACGTCTACCTGCGGGCCGCGAGGGAACTGACCCAGAAGCTCGACCACGAGCCATCCCCTGAAGAAATCGCCACCCTGCTGGAGAAACCGGTCGCCGAGGTCAAGCGCATGCTCGGTCTCAACGAACGAGTCTCTTCGGTGGATGTGTCGCTGGGGCCGGACTCCGACAAGACCCTGCTCGACACCCTCACTGACGATCGCCCGACCGACCCGTGCGAACTGCTGCAGGACGATGACCTGTCGCAGAGCATCGATCAGTGGCTGGGCGAGTTGACCGACAAGCAGCGGGAAGTGGTGGTACGCCGCTTTGGTCTGCGTGGGCATGAAAGCAGTACCCTGGAAGACGTCGGCCTGGAAATCGGCCTGACCCGCGAACGCGTGCGGCAGATTCAGGTCGAGGGGCTCAAGCGCTTGCGCGAGATCCTCGAGAAGAATGGCCTGTCCAGCGAGTCGCTGTTCCAGTAACACGAACCCTGACTAAAAGCCCCGCCCATGGCGGGGTTTTTTTATGGACTCGTCTTGCTGGTTACAGCTCGCCGGATATCGAGCGCCGCGCGGGCGGCGCGTGATCTCACACGCGCCCCTTCTGGCCTGCGCACAACCATTGAAAATGGCACCTGGAAACTGTGTCACCCGCTACCCTCGTAGCGTTGCGTGTAAGCCTTTGCTTACTCGTTGCGTAAGCCTTTTATGCAATGATCAGTAAATCATTGTCGTTTCCAAATCTTGATTATCTATAACCAATTGAAATTAAAAGATTTTTTGGATGTGTTGAAGTGTGTCGCCGGTAATGTCTTGTGAGGTTTCGCGGTTTGCGACTCCCGCTCAAGTCGCTAGTATTCGAACTGTGCACACGGACATGCACAGGCTTTCAACGGATGAGGGCCAGGGACATCGCAAGAAGCGATTTCATCAGGATGATGTTCAGGACAAGCAGGGACTACGGAAAAAAATGTGGGCGGGTCAAACCGCCCCTTTTTTTTGTCCGCTGAAAATGAAAAAGGCCCTTGCGGGCCTTTTTCGTATCCGGCGCTATCAGCGCTCCAGATCGGCGATCTTGCCGGTCTTGCCATCCCACTCTTCGGCGTCGGGCAGTGCGTCTTTCTTCTCGGTGATGTTCGGCCAGACTTCCGCCAGCTCGGCGTTGAGCTCGATGAAGTTTTCCATGCCTGCCGGGATCTCGTCTTCCGAGAAGATCGCCTGGGCCGGGCACTCAGGCTCGCACAGTGCACAATCGATGCACTCGTCCGGGTGAATGACCAGGAAGTTCGGGCCTTCGTAGAAGCAGTCCACCGGACAGACTTCCACGCAGTCGGTGTATTTGCATTTGATGCAGTTGTCGGTGACGACGAAGGTCATTTCTAGTTCTCTCCTCAGGCGACGGCGGCGGCCCTTCCTCTCAGGGCCGCGCGGTTTACTGGCAAGTGGCTGCAGGCCAGGCTAATAACCTGCAGCACCAGCAAACCGCGGCGGATTCTACCAGCTTGTAGTGGGCGCCGTTATAACAGGTTCTTTAGTTGATATAGCGTTTCGATAGCTTGACGCGGGGTCATGTCGTCCAGCGCCAGCTTGCCCAGCTTCTCGATGGCTGGATGTGGCAGGCTGGCGAACAGGTCGCTCTGGTGCGGCACGGCCGGTGCGTCGGGTGCTTTCTTGGCCACGGGGGCCTCGTGCGGCAGGCTGCTGGTTTCCAGGCGGCCCAGGTGCTCGCGGGCGCGCTGGATGACCGGCGCGGGCACGCCGGCCAGTTGCGCCACGGCCAGGCCGTAGCTCTGGCTGGCGGGGCCAGGCAGCACATGGTGCAGGAAGACGATACGTTCGTTGTGCTCGGTGGCGTTCAGGTGCACGTTGGCCACCAGCGGTTCGCTTTCCGGCAACACGGTCAGTTCGAAATAGTGGGTGGCGAACAGCGTGTAGGCGCGCAGCTGGGCCAGGCGCTCGGCGGCGGCCCAGGCCAGCGAAAGGCCATCGAAGGTGCTGGTGCCACGGCCGACCTCGTCCATCAGCACCAGGCTGCGGTCGGTGGCGTTGTGCAGGATATTGGCGGTTTCGCTCATCTCCACCATGAAGGTCGAGCGGCCACCGGCCAGGTCGTCACTGGAGCCGATACGGGTGAAGATGCGGTCGACCAGCGACAGCTCGCAGCGCGCCGCTGGCACGAAGCTGCCGATATGCGCCATCAGCACGATCAGTGCGGTCTGGCGCATGTAGGTCGACTTACCGCCCATGTTCGGGCCGGTGATGATCAGCATGCGGGTGCTGTCATCCAGGCTCAGGTCGTTGGCCACGAACGGCGTGGTCAGCACCTGCTCGACCACCGGGTGGCGGCCTTGGTCGATGCGCAGGCACGGCTCGTCGACGAAGCTTGGGCAGTTCAGGTCGAGGTTCAGCGCGCGTTCGGCCAGGTTGCTGAGCACGTCCAGCTCGGCCAGGGCGGCGGCGCTGTCCTGCAGCGGCGCCAGGTGGCCGATGAGGTTTTCCAGCAGCGCGTCGTAGAGCATCTTCTCGCGCGCCAGGGCGCGGCTCTTGGCCGACAGCGCCTTGTCCTCGAAGGCCTTGAGCTCCGGGGTGATGAAGCGCTCGGCACCCTTGAGGGTCTGACGCCGGATGTAGTCGCCCGGTGCCTGCTCGGCCTGCTTGGTCGGCAGCTCGATATAGTAGCCATGCACGCGGTTGTAGCCGACCTTCAGGTTGGCAAGGCCCGTGCGAGCCTTCTCACGGGCTTCCAGGTCGATGAGGAACTGACCGGCGTTTTCGCTCATGGCCAGCAGCTCGTCGAGCTCGTTGTCGTAACCCTGCTTGAGCACTCCACCATCGCGGATCACCGCCGGAGGGTTGTCGATGATCGCCCGCTCCAGCAGGCTGGCCAGCTCCGGATAGATGCCGGTAATGGCGGCCAGACGTGCCAGGTGCGGCGCCTCCAGTTCGGCCATGGCGTTCTGCAGCTCAGGCAGCGCGCCAAGGGCATCGCGCAGGCGCGCCAAGTCACGTGGGCGGGCATTGCGCAGGCCGATTCGGGCGAGAATCCGCTCGATGTCGCCGATTTCCTTGAGCTGCGGTTGCAGTTTCTCGAAGCGGTAGCCGTCGAGCAGGCAGCGGATCGACTGCTGGCGCGCCTGCAGTACCTTGAGATCGCGCAGCGGGCGGTTCAGCCAACGGGTCAGCAAGCGGCTGGCCATGGCGGTCTGGCAGCGGTCGATCACCGACTGCAGGGTGTTGTCACGGCCCCCGGCCAGGTTGATGTCCAGTTCCAGGTTGCGGCGGCTGGCGCCGTCGAGGATGACCGTGTCGTCCATGCGCTCGTGGCGCAGGCTGCGCAGGTGCGGCAGGGCGGTACGCTGGGTTTCCTTGGCGTAGGTCAGCAGGCAGCCGGCGGCGCCGATGGCCAGGGTCAGCTTGTCGCAGCCGAAACCTTTGAGGTCCTGGGTGGCGAACTGTTGGCACAGGCTCTTGCGCGCCGAGTCGCGGTCGAAGTCCCACGGTGCACGGCGGCGCGCACCGGGGCGCTTCTCTGCCGGCAGCCCCTGGGGCCAGTCGTCGGGGATCAGCAGCTCGACCGGGTTGAGGCGCTCGAGCTCGGCGAGGAGGTTTTCCCAGCCCTTGATTTCCTGAACGCTGAAGTTGCCGCTGGTGATGTCCAGCACGGCCAGGCCGAACAGGCGCTCGTCACCCAGCAGGGCGGCGATCAGGTTGTCGCGGCGCTCGTCGAGCAAGGCCTCGTCGCTGACGGTGCCGGGGGTGATGATCCGCACCACTTGGCGCTCGACCGGGCCCTTGCTGGTGGCTGGGTCGCCGATCTGTTCGCAGATGACCACCGATTCGCCGAGCTTGACCAGCTTGGCCAGGTAGCCTTCGACCGAATGGAAAGGAATCCCGCACATGGGGATGGACTGGCCCGCGGACTGCCCACGGGCGGTCAGGGTGATGTCCAGCAGTTTTGCGGCTTTCTTCGCATCTTCGTAGAAGATCTCGTAGAAATCGCCCATGCGGTAGAACATCAGCTGGTCTGGATGCTGGTTCTTCAGCTTCCAGTACTGTTGCATCATTGGAGTGTGGTCGGAAAGACTGGACATTCAAGGCCTTGAAGCTGTGCGTCTATTAGACAATCGCAAAGTGTCTAATACTACAGGCTTTTTTTCGGCATTGCTGGAGGCTGTGCTACGTCGATTTCCCGCAGGCGCAGATAGCGCTTTGTCATGCGCGCGTCGGTGTGACCGCCAAGCTTCTGCGCGTCGTTGCCCTGCTTGTCGGTGTCGGTCAGGGACTTGGCGCGCAGGTCGTGGATGGTGGCGCCGGTTACCCCGGCCTTCTCGCACGCTTTCCGGTACGCATCCTTCACCGTGTCATAGGACACCGGCTTGCCGCCGCCGCGGGTGCAGAACAGGGTCAGGCCTCTAACTTTCCGAGGTAAAGCCTTGGTCCGTGCAATCAGGGCTTCGAGATCTGGCGTCATGCTGACGATGAGCTTCGCTCCGGTCTTCTGCTGGTCAAATGCTATGCCCCTGTCGCTGATGTCCGACAGCTTGATGGCGAGCACGTCGCCGATCCGCTGCCCCGTGAGGTAGCACATTTCGAGGATCGACCGGATGTAGGGGGATGCGGCTGCACAGATGGCGGCGAACTCTTCATCGGTGATGTACCTGTCGCGCTTCTTCTCGCTGTGCCGCTTGATGCCAGTGCAGGGGTTGGAGTCGACGATCTGCTGCTCCAGCGCGTAGGCGAACACCATCCGCAGGAACGAGATAACCCGGTTTGCCATGTTCGGAGTGTCCGACATGTGCAGCTTGAGGGCCGCTACGTGCCGGGGCAGCACCTGGCGCGGCTCGAACTCGGCCAAGTTCTTCTTGAGCCGCTCTGCCGCCGCCTCGTATTGCTTGACGGTATTTTCTGCCAGGCGATCGCGCATCGAATCCAGCGCCTCATCGATCAGCTTGGGCATCCCGCCCAGCCCTTTGCCTCCCATCATCTTGGCGTAGGCGAGCAGGGCGCCCTGGTAATCGCTATCCAGGCGCTCCCACTTTCCCTTCCTCACCAGGTAATAAGCGCCGTGCTTCATATACATGCACGGCGGCAGATGCCTGTCCTTCTTGCGCGGCCTCATCGGTCGTCCCTTCTATCAAAGCCGGAGTTCCGGTCCTTTCTTCTCGGCGTGCCCGCCCAGCCGGGCGAGCACGACCTGCCTCAACACCTTCGGTTTTCCGTCGGCGCCTATCACATACCCAAATTTCTCTGCCTGCAGCCAGCGGACCTGGTCTTTCGGGCGGAGGTAGCCAGTCATGTCGGCTACCTCATCCGGTGTCATGAACATGGTTTCTCTCCACGCCGCCGGTGGCGGCAGGTTGGTGGTCAGGCCTTGGCCGGGAACCACTCGTTGTCGTATTCGAACTGGGTTACCAGCTCGACGGCGATGTGGGGGATCTCGCGCTCGAAGCGCAGCGTCCCGTAATGTCGCTTGACGAATGCCTGGGCCTCTTCGACGAAGTGCTCCTTGAAGACGCGAACCAGGTGGTCGGCTGCCTTCTCGAATTCCTCCTCGCGGTAGTTGCCTTCGGCAAGGCCGCCGCGGCAGACCCGCCACACGCAGCGTTTCGGCTGGGCCTCGGCCGCCTGAATCTTCAGGGCCATCTGGTCGCGGGCGTAGCGCAACTGGTCCAGGGTAAGGGTCTCTACCCATTGGTCGGTGCCGACGCGCATGGTGTGGCCGTGCTCGCATTTGATTTCGGGCATGAGGAGTCCTCGCCCGCGCATGTCGGCGGGCTTGAGTAGTAGGGGAGTGGGTTACTTCGACTTGAGGCTGGCTTTGCGCTTGCGCTCGGCCCGAGCGATCTCTTTGGACATGCTGGCTAGCCCGCCAACCACGTCCTCGGGCAAGAGCGCGTTGTTGCAGTGAGGGCATAGCGGGGTCATCGTCGTACTTCGCCATGCATCGTCCATCGCCTTGGCTGCACGACTCCGGAGCTGAAATTTCTCGGCCTGGGTCAGTTCCTCCGCTCTGCGGTTGAGCCTGCTTACCGCGGCGCCGTAATGCTCGACCAGGAAGGTAAATGCATCGAATGCCTCAACCTCGGTCTCGCAATCGCTGCACCAGACTCGCCGTTCCTTCTCGTCGTAGACCATCTTCCGGTGCCGGCATGAGGATCTCGGTCGGCGGGTGAGGCCGCGGGCGACCCGAATGTCTTCGATCTGCACGACCTTGACGCCGAATGCCCAGTCTTGCGGCTCGATGGGCGCATCACTCATCGCGGCCCCCTGTAGATCAGGTAGGCCATGTAGGCGAGGGCGATCATGGTGCCACCTGCTTCCGGTAGCCCGCGTCGTAGAGCTTGACGCCCATATTTATCTGCCCAGGCGTTGGTGATTCATGCCCGGCATCCAGGCACATTTGTCGCGCAGCTCGCTGGCGCTCCTCGGCTGCCCTCTGCTCTGGGGAGCTGAGCGGGCGAAAATCGTACTCGCTGAGGTGTCCGCAGCTCTCATCACCGCCATCGCTGTGCGTGACTAGGAACAATTGCGTGCCCATGGCGGTGATGGTCACCTCATTGAATCCAGGCCGGGCCCATTCTTCCGTGGAGCGCTTGTGCTTCATCTCGATCTTCTGGCCAACTGGCGGCAGACCTTCGCCGTTCCACTGCGTACCGGCTACGCGGCGCTCGATCGCCGCCCAGGTGGTTTCGTACTCGGGCCAGTCGGCTTCAACGACCACAGCGTCCACGGTTGGGATGTCGTTCAGCCGGATCACGTCGCGTACCCAGCCGAGCTTGTGCTCGCTCAGGTCTTTCACCTTAAAGACGATGTAGCGCTCTTCGCGCTCAAATTTATCGCTCACATCGAATACCTCTCATCAATCCAGCGCCCAGGCGCCAGTGCGGGTGTAGGTTCTGGTTGTGTTTCGTGCGGGGAGAGCTGGCGCTGGTTGCCGGATAACTTCGGGAGCCAGACCTTCACGCAGCTGATGGCGTTGTTCCCCAGCGAGTTCATGACGTAGCAGACGACGCCGCGGGGCTTGTCCTCGAAGGATGTGACGCCTGACGGTAGTTCGGTGGCGCTGGCGCCGGTGGCCAGCAGTAGGAGGCAGAGGGCGAGGCGGGTCATGCCGCCACCTGCTTGAACTCGACGACCCAGACCCAGGGGTTGGCGTTCCAGGAGTCGGCTCCGTTGATGGATACCCAGAGCTCACGCCAGGCGTCGAACGGGTCGGCCCAGTTTCCAGGCCCTGGCTCGCTCTTGAATGGGTGGTAGTAGTGCTCACCGTCGCCGTGGTGAATGCGGTGTATGCCCTCGGCGACGTAGCGGCTTTCGAAATCGGTTTCGCCCTCGCCATCCTGCAGGCGCTCGACGCGCACGTCGGTGATCTCCAGCAGGATGCGGCTGGCCCAGCGAGGCATATGGATGCTCGGCCTAGTTCGTTCGAACGTGCGAGCTCCGATCGCTTCGGGCTGCGGCATGACCTTCGCCTGGTAATCACCGTCGGCTTCGTAGCGCACGGATGCCTGAATATCTCCTACCTTGCCCGTGGCGATCTTATGTGTTTCGCGCACCCAGAGGCGATCGCCTGGCCGGCCATAAGGGCATTCAGGGTTGCGCTTGGTCGATTCCGGGTGACGGATGAATGGCTGGCCAAGGCCGTAGCTGCCGATATCACCCTTCGACCGGGGCTGAACCTTCGCCGCCCGGCGGGTGACCGTCTTCCGGCCCTCGAGGATCGCGCGCACCATCGGCGCACTGAATAGGATCGGGCGTTCCTTTGCTTGAGACATAGCTTCGCCTTGGCCGCCATATCGCGGCAGTGAATAGAGGGGAGAGGGGTTACAGTGGGGTGGAGTACAAATGTGCTCCTGATGGATCTAGCCTTGTGCGCGCATGAAGGTCGCCATGTTGCCCATCTGCTCGACGATGGCGCGATCCTCGGCGGCTGCAGCTGAGGCGATACGCTCTTTGCGCTTCTTGCACAGCCGGCAATCGACCATTGTCCAGTCGCCTGACAGCTCGGAGGATTCCCCGAGCCAGGTGCCGCAGGGCGCTTGCTCAAGGTCTTCCAAGTCGGTGAATGGCGCGAAGTGGGTCTTCACGGCTTCACCTGCGGCTCTGCGCTGGCGGATAGGGCGGTGTCGATCTTGTCTTGCTGCCAGGCCGCAGACCCCAAGGCGTCATCCAGGTAGCCGCACCACTTGCCGGGATTATCTTTGTGAAAGCCCTTCAGCTTGTGGGCAATGGACTGGAAGAACACGCTGCTTTCGCGCAGCAGCGCATCCCGCTCGGCCAGTTGGGCGAGCATAGACCTGGCGGCCTCAATGACCTCAGGGGTGCACTGATCATCTTCAGGTATGCCCAGCAGCTCGCCCAGCTCGCACATGGCATCGCTATAGCGCTGATGAATACGCTGCTGGGCTGCGAGCTCTTCGCGCAGCCGCTCAACCTCGCCAGGATCAGCGTGGGTGTAGAGCTTGGCCCCAAGGCTCGGCATCTTGCCTTGCGACCATGCGATCTCATGCAACCCCTTGCCGAACGCCACGACTTCACCTATCGGCTCGACCTGGGGTTGCTCGGCTGGCCGGGAAACAAGGCCGGCGATTCGCTCCACGGCGCGATCAATTGGAGCCTGAATGAAGCCAGGCAGCGGCTCATCTGCTGGCGGCTTCATGCCTGTCACGCCGGAGACCATGCCGACTAAGGCTTCGGTGACGATTTTGCTCAGTTCGGTGTTGCTGGATCGGTTTTCTGTGGGCATGGGGTTTCCTTGAAGTATGATGCTGAACCGCTATCAGGGAGTTGCAGGGCCTTTATGAATTTCGAAACATCTGTGGTTTATCTGGAACAACTACCCAAGGTTGTTCTTGAGACAGGATTTGACTGGCCGACTTTTTGGAGTTTCTCGGCGACAGCCCTGCTGTTTCTCCTTGGTACGCATTTAACAATCCGCAACTTCAAGCGCACCATAGAAAGTCAAGAGAGAGTTGCTCAGGATCAGCAAGAGGTACAGCGTGACAACATTGCTAGTCAGGAGCTAATTGCAAAGCAAAATTCCCTCAAGGCAAGTAGGCAAAACTGGATAAATGACCTTCGCGACACTTGCGCCGGTTACATTGCAGAGGCGCTCAACGTAAATCGCCTCAATGTTTACTGGGAGTCAGCTCGGGTTCGTTACGCCGAATATCTCGAAGCGAAACCAGAAATCGCGTATCAAATGCACTCTGACTGGACTAATTCGCACGTTCTTGCGATGAAGAACCTTGTTAGCCTAAGAGCAAAAATTGAGCTACTGCTAAATCCAGAAGAAGTTGACTCTAAAGAGCTGATGAAGGCGATTAACGATCTCCACCTTCAATGTGATCGTGCGGGTGGTCCGGCCAAAGATCTCGCGCAGACGGTGGTTGAGTGGTGTCAGCACATTCTTAAGCAAGAATGGGAGAAAGCTAAGTCGGGTGAGTAGATCAACTCGCTCCACTATGAGTAACGAGAGGCGCTGGCGGGCAGCGCCGGAGGGTCAGGCGGAGTAGAGACGATCGAAGTCGTTGGCCGGCATCTTGGGTTTTGCGCGGAACTCCTTGAGTGCTGCCTTGTAGCTTGCCTTGGCTTCCTTCATGGTCGGCGCCCACTCGCCCACGACCTCAAGCGTCTCGTAGGGTGACCACCGCGCAAAGTCGTAGTGGCGTCGGTATTGCCGGTACGCGCTACCGCGGGGGTAGCGAACCATTCGGTACTCCCGTGCTCCCCACTCGCCGCGCTGCTGGTACTGCGGCATGTTGATGCCGAGGAAGTGAGCGAAGCCGTCGTAGCACTCGCATTCGTCGAGGTAGGCATCGAACTTGGTGCGCTTGGCCGGAGGAGTGGGCGGTGGCAGCTTGTCCAGGGCGAACTGCTTTCCCTCGTCCGTGGCTCGATACACCACCTCGTCCTCGGCGCAGAAGGCCGGGGCCTTACCGCGAGTCATCAGGCCGGCGGCCACCAGCACATCCAGGTTGTTCGAATCGTCGTAGCCTGGACTGGTGAGGAAGTGGTTGCGGCTGATGCTGCGGCGATCCGATCGCTCAGCGCACAGGCCCAGGGTGTGCCAGAGCAGGCCGAGCTGCTTCTCGGTGGCTTCGATCATTGCTGTCTCCATGCCGTTGCGGCGGCCCCAGGCCTCGGGGCCGCCTGATGGGTTACTTGGCGTCGAATGTACCCAGGGACAGCTTCGCGGAAGTCCCGACCTTGTCGTCGAGTACGGCCTTGAACTCTTGAGCGATGGCCTCGCGCTGCGCGTCTTCTCCGATCCAGCGCAGTTTCAGCACCGGTTGAGAGCCGCCGGTGATTACCGAAACGCGCAGGCGAATCACTTGCTCGCCCAGGCCTTCGAACGGGATGACCTTGAAGTCCAGCCAGGCTGGCAGGGTTTCTTTGCTGCTGGCCTCGATCTGGTCCATGGTGCTGCGGCTGGCTCGGGTCTCGCCGACGGCGTGATCGCTCTCCGACGAGGCTTTCACGGTGATGGTGCGAACCGCAGCGATCGCTTTGGCGATGGTCATGGTCTGGCCATTCTCATCGGTGGCCGACAAGTGCTGGTTCCAATCTTCGATCCAGTCGCTCATGGCCTTCTGCACCAAGCTCTGGCCGCACACCGCCTGAACGGCTGCGAAAGCAGCGGAAGCCTTCAGGCGCAGCACTGCGCGGTCGTCGGCATGGCCCGGCAGGTCGGCGGTCCCGATGTTGAACAGCACGGTGCAGCTCATGTTGTCCTGATCGATGAAGCCACGGGCTGCCGGCGCGGCGCGCTCGACAACGTAGGCGCTGTAGTCAGCCAGCGAGTGGGTGGAGTACGTGCCACGGAAGCGGTTGCGGCCAGCCTGGTAGCGTTCCAGATCAACCACGTTGAAGTTCTGCGGGACAACAGCAACCGGGCCCAGGGCCGGCAGCTGAATCCCAGCTGCGGCGACGGCGTTTTCTTGGATCAGTTCGAGAGCTTCTTTGCTGAGGGACATGCGCTTTTCCTTGTAGGTGCTGTGAGTTACGAGCGTGGGTGTACGGGTGCTTCGTCACGGGTGAAGAGCTGGTCGTGCTTCTCTGGGAACAGGGACAGCTTGCCGCCGGAGCCGACGTGCATCGGCGTATCGAGGCTGGTGTTTTCGCTGCGAGTGCCGCGTTTAGTGGGGGCCTTGTACTCAAGCTTGTGCTTGATCTTCACCTGGCTGGATTCACCAACACGGCTGAAGTCCAGCGTGATGGTTACTTTGCCGGCCTTGCCGTGATCGACTACACCCGCGGCGACCTCGGACAGCGCGTGGCCAACTTGGCTGGCGAAGGCTCCACCGTTCAGCTCTTCGAGGAACTCGGCAGTATTGGTTGGGGTGGACATTGCTTCGACTCCTTGGGATGGATGCCTCTTGGCGGCAAAGTGATGTGCTGCTGGCGCCGGCCATGCCGAACGCGCGCCGAGATGCGCCTCATGCTCTGCGTTTCGCTCGCTTGTCGGCCGTAGTGGGGAAATCGATCTCGAACTCTCGAATAATCCGGCCGAGCTGCTTGTAAGAGATCTCCAAGGCCCGAACAACGTCCGCCCTGGTCATGCCCACATTGCGATAGGCAATGATTCGCTCAGCCTTTTCCCTGTCTTCGACTGGGTCGCTGAGCTTCTTGCCGTAATTGCTCATGCCGTAATTCGGATCGCGCTTGAACTTGAAGCCGCCTCGCGATGCGGCCCTGACCAGTGCGGACTGGCTAAGGCCCGTGTGGGCCATGGCTTCCTTGTAGGTCATGGTCTTTGCCAGCTCGCGTATCTCATCCAGTCTTTGCTGGCGTGCTGACAATTGCTTTTGGGCAGGTTCGCTGACTTCAACCTTCACCACTTCGCGGCGCGCCCTCGGCGGCACGTAGCCGGATCCGGGCAATACTTGGGCAACTCCTCCGCTGCGAAAGAAGCTGTCGATGCTCGCATTGAGCTGGGCGAGTACTTCGGCTCGATGATCTGGAACGCTGTTCACTGCATGCCTCGCTTGCTGGCAGCGCCGGCCTCCATCACATCCACAAAGCGTAGGGCCGCACGGTAGCTGTAGGCGAAGCCCTGAACCGCGCCCGTGGCGATCTCAACCACATCCCACGTGCCACCCTTGCCGGAAGCCTGGTAGCGCGGAGCTGGCTGGCCGACCTTGGCGTGCGCCTCGGCCCTCACTGACTTGCTGCGCTCGAGCAAAGCCGCGAGCACGGCAATCTTCTGCTCGAAAGCAGGGTGCATTGCTGTCTGCATGGGTTGATCCTCGGTAGGGTCAGGCATGAAGTTCCAGGGCCTCAGCCCGGCGAACGATTCGAATCTGGGCGGTGCGCCGCTCGGGCGCCCTGCGATCACGGCGCATTGGGTCGCCGTCGTTGATGGCTGCGTGCATGGCGATGAGGCCGGCGAGCACGATGCAGAGGGGGCTGATGATCTGTTGGCGCATGGCCTTGGTGACCGCCTCGATGCGGCGGCCGGCTTCCAGCTTGAAGAGGGCATTCTCGATGCGGTTGGCCACGGTGCCCGGGCTGACCGCCATCTGGCGGGCGATTTCTTTGGTGGTGAGGCCTTGAGCCACCCACAGCAGTGCTTCGAGCTCACGGGGAGCCAGCGCCTTGCCGAGCTGGCCAGTCCATGAGCCGCAGGTGATCGTT
>NZ_JACVVE010000090.1 GCF_016648105.1 Pseudomonas sp. S31
CAGGCTGACGTGGCGCTGGTTGTTCAAAACCGCTTCTTGGCGCTCTCATTAACTTCACGGCGCTGGCGATTCAACTCGATGATTCGATCCCTTTCGGCTTCAGCCTGAATCGAATCAAAGGCTGCTAGGACCAGGCGCGAATAGTCGCGCCCGTCGCCCCTCAGGGTTGCTTGTCCGCGTTTCTGATTCGCTTTCATGCGGCCGCCTCGAAGGTTGTGCTTGACGCCGAAACTCCGAAGCGAGCCCAGTTGGAAGGCGAATAGAACTCGACCACTTTTGCCACCTTCACGATGAACTCGGCACCGAAGCGATATTGCTTGCCCTGGTAGACGCGAGGCTGTGTGAGCTTTTTGTCGAGGCATGTGGCCCCCACGGTACGACCATCACTCAGGCGAACACCGTGCTTCAGAGCTCGGCCGCAGTGCTCGCAGTTGCAGTTGCTCTCATAACCAACGATCTGGATTTGTCCCATCGTCTTGCCCTCCAGGGCGGTTGATTTCCCGTCTGGCCCTGTCGCCAAGGCCAGCCAGTGAAATTGAAGTGATCCAGGCGCCCATCGCTCTCTGGGCTACGCGCTTCCCCGCATTGGCATGCGCGCCACTTGGTTACCTGAACCCAGCTCACTGCGTGAGGCAGCTGCTGCCCTCATGTGCCGCTGAGGGTGACGGGTGTCGA
>NZ_JACVVE010000091.1 GCF_016648105.1 Pseudomonas sp. S31
TGGGTGTAGGGGTAATGGCGCGCCATGGCCGTTAGTCTGCCAATGGGCAGCACCTCATGGACCGGGTGGCTGCTCCAAGTGAGCGACATGCGTTGATCATCAGGCTTGAAGTCTTCGACCCAGGTCTTCAAGGCGCTGACTGGCAGCACATGGGGCTGAGTCGACTGCTGTTTGTTACCCGTCACCAGTTCGGCCATGTCCAACTGGCGCATGTGGCGCCTGCGTACGGCGACCGAACCAGTGATGCGCCGGGTCATGGCATTGGTCCACAGGTGCGGGCTATAGCCGATCCAAACCTCCTGGGCAGTGTCCTCGCCGGTCTCGGCCCAGACCCAGCTCGTGGCATAGCCGGCAAGGTAGCGGTTGCGTGCGTGGTAGCCTTCAAGGCCTTGGTAGCGGAGCTCCTTGTACTGCCCGTTACCGTTGTATTCATGAATGACCAGCTTCTCGCCGCAGGTGCCTTTCATGAACACGTAGACATAGCCAGGGCGCAGCGCACGCAGGGTATAGGCAGAGTGCTGCAGCGGGGCGAATCCTTG
>NZ_JACVVE010000092.1 GCF_016648105.1 Pseudomonas sp. S31
GGGCTCGAGGTCGTAGTAGTCGGAGCCGAACCACTCGCCGGTACGGCCGAACCCGCAGATCACTTCGTCAGCGACGAACAGGATGTCGTACTTGGCGAGGATTTCCTTGACCTTCGGCCAGTAGGTCTGTGGCGGGATGATCACGCCCCCGGCACCCTGGATCGGCTCGGCGATGAAGGCGGCGACGTTGTCTTCGCCGACTTCCAGGATCTTGGCTTCCAACTGCTCGGCCGCCCACACGCCGAAGTCGGCCTCGCTCATGTCGCCGCCTTCGCCGTACCAGTAGGGCTGGGGGATGTGCACGATATCCGGGATCAACCCGCCCTGCTGGTGCATGCCGCTCATGCCACCCAGGCTGGCACCCGCGACGGTTGAGCCGTGGTAGCCGTTGATGCGGCCGATGATGGTCTGCTTGTGCGGCTTGCCTTTTAGCACCCAGTAGTGGCGAACCATGCGCAGCACGGTGTCGTTGCCTTCGGAACCGGAGCCGGTGAAGAAC
>NZ_JACVVE010000093.1 GCF_016648105.1 Pseudomonas sp. S31
TGCCGCCGACGCGGGTGATGTTCTTGCCCATGGCCTGGAACAGCGGCAGGGAGCGTTCGAACACAGATTCGCTGCCGCCGACCATGATGCTCAAGGTCGCGGCCTTGGCACCGACTTCACCGCCCGACACCGGGGCATCCAGGTAAGCGGCGCCGGTGGCGTCGATCTTCTCGGCGAAGGCCTTGGTGGCGGTAGGTGAGATCGAGCTCATGTCGATCACCACCTTGTTCGGGCCGATGCCACCGACCACACCGTTCGCACCGAACAGCACCTCCTCGACTTGTGGGGTGTCGGGGAGCATGACGATGATGAACTCGGCTTCCTGGGCCACTTCCTTGGGGCTGGCCAGGGCGACCGCACCAGCGTCGGTCAAT
Organism: Pseudomonas sp. S31; assembly: GCF_016648105.1. Lineage (GTDB taxonomy): Bacteria > Pseudomonadota > Gammaproteobacteria > Pseudomonadales > Pseudomonadaceae > Aquipseudomonas. The sequence goes on from NZ_JACVVE010000093.1 coordinate 375, forward strand.
TCAGCAGGAGCAGGTTTGTGGTGACTGGAGACGAACAGGCTGTGACCTGCTTTTTGCAGGTTCTGGGCCATGGGCTTGCCCATGATGCCGGTGCCGATGAAA
>NZ_JACVVE010000094.1 GCF_016648105.1 Pseudomonas sp. S31
CAACTTAAGGGCTGGTCCCCGTTCGCTCGCCACTACTAAGGGAATCTCGGTTGATTTCTTTTCCTCAGGGTACTTAGATGTTTCAGTTCCCCTGGTTCGCCTCTTGCACCTATGTATTCAGTACAAGATACTCAGCTTATGCTGAGTGGGTTCCCCCATTCAGAGATCTCTGGATCACAGTCTGTTTGCCGACTCCCCAAAGCTTATCGCAGGCTACCACGTCTTTCATCGCCTCTGACTGCCAAGGCATCCACCGTATGCGCTTCTTCACTTGACCATATAACCCCAAGCAATCTGGTTATACTGTGAAGACGACATTCGCCGAAAATTCGTACGTTGCGCTTGCGCGCAGAACTCACAAATTTTACCTTAGCCTGATTTCCAGCAGTGAAACTGGTCATCAGTCTATATCTATCACATATCCGAATTTTTAAAGAACGATCTGACAAAAGTCAGAAATCAACATTC
>NZ_JACVVE010000095.1 GCF_016648105.1 Pseudomonas sp. S31
TGCCTGACGGCAGGCCGTTACCGGCCCGCACACAAAAAATCTGACAGTCCCATCTTTCGCGATTTCCGTCCTCACAGCATTTTTGCTCCTGGCTGGGTCTAGCGCCCCCAACCCGAATTTCGGGTGGCCGACAGCTATCAGGAGGTGGGCCCAAGATAATCAACAGAGCTGCTCAGGCACTCAAGCAGGCAGCTTCGAATGCTCGCAATGACAACGGATTCATTGGGGCATCGCATCGCGCCAGGTTGACCCGCATGGATACCAGTTGTGCGATCAAGGCCACAGCGCATCAACTCGCTCGGCTGGTCTACACGCTACTTACGAAGAAGCAAAGCTATGTTGAGCAAGGCTTGGAAGAGTTTGAAGCAAAAAGCCAAGACCGCCAGCTCCGGGGGGTGTGGGGGGCAACCCCCGCTCCCACAGACTGATTGCCATTAAGCGGGCCGCTCGCTACAGTGACG
>NZ_JACVVE010000096.1 GCF_016648105.1 Pseudomonas sp. S31
CTGGGCGTTGATGCTCTCGATGGCGTTGGTGGTGTAAATCACCTTTCTGATGGCTGGTGGGAAGACGAAAAATGGAATTACTCGATCCCAGGCGCGCCTCCAGGCAGCCACCACCGTCGGATATTTCTCGCCCCACGGCCCGTTCTCAAACTCATCGAGTGCTTGCGCAGCTGCTTCGGCATTGATGGCTTGGTAAATCGGTTTCAGCTCCTTGGCCAGAGCCCGTCGCTTGTCCCAGGCCGCAAAGTCGAGGCTGTTGCGGATCAGGTGCACGATGCACGTTTGCAACGTCGTGTCTGGAAACACGGCACTGAGAGCCTCTGGCATACCTTTTAGGCCATCGGTCACGGCAATCAGCACGTCCTCGATACCACGCGTCTTGAGGTCGTTGAACACTTTCATCCAGAACTTCGCACCCTCGGT
>NZ_JACVVE010000097.1 GCF_016648105.1 Pseudomonas sp. S31
TGCGCCAACCTGTGCCCGTCTCTTTCTTCTGGAAAGAGACGGGCACTTCTAACACTGCTGCAGCCCTGATCGCACATGGCTTTGCGGCATTCCTCCTCGTGACAATCGGCGTGACAAACGCCGATGTCACCAGCAACAGCCATGTAGATGATGGTGCCGCAGACCAGGGAATGGACTGCACCTGACTGACAGTCAGGCATGCCCCGGTCATCACATTGCTGCTTGCACCTGGCTCAGGATCTTCAGGCACTGGTCTCGTCAGCCAATGCTGCCTCCACCCGCCCACCGGTAACGGTGCTCAGGAGGCCAGATCATGAGATGCCCGTGCTCCCGGTCGTAAGGAGCCGCCAGTCCCGCGTAGTGGACATTCCCCACAGGTCGCAGGGGCCTTGATCCCTGATAACAC
>NZ_JACVVE010000098.1 GCF_016648105.1 Pseudomonas sp. S31
CCAGCCATGGCAGGGATCACCGATCTGACCGCCCAGTCCGTGACCACAGTGCTGCTCAAACGCATGCGCGGGGAAACCCGCTGGAGTGCGAGCAATAGCCTTCGCCAGCAGGTGCAACTGGCCGCTCGGGAGGGCAACCTGGAAAAAGCGCTGGGACTCTTGGCTGCTCGCTACAACGTTACCGATCAGCTGATCCGCGACAACCCGTTCAGCCAGGAGGTGGAGCGGTATCTGAGAAATGGGATGGCCCAAGTTGAGGAAATGAGGCAACTTCGAATCAGCGGAAGTCGGAGCATCGCACTGGAACTCACCACTACAGTACGACTTAAACCTACCTTTCTGGGGTTACTTACCTCAGGAGGCGGAGGCGCTTTGAACGGCGCCATGCTTTGGTTC
>NZ_JACVVE010000099.1 GCF_016648105.1 Pseudomonas sp. S31
CCTGCACCACCAGGACTGGGCGTACATCACGCCGTCGATGTGCTCAACACCCGAGATGCTTATGCCGCGCTGGGCCATTGTCGTCACGGCAGCGTCGTACAGCCTCGGGATTATGTCCGGCCCAGGCGACGGGTTGAACACCCAGGCCTGGGTCGATACCCGGCCAAGCGGCTCACTGTGGTGGTCGCCAATATGAATGTCGGCCCGCAGGGGCTGGATCTTGCGGATCTGATCAGAAGGGATGACCACGCCGTTCACGCGGCGGCGGACGAGAAGGAAGTACATGCTGCACCAATACTGTATATGGATACAGTATCGTAGCCATGGAAACCTCATTTGAGCAACTGCCGCCCGGCGAGCTGTCAGTGGGGCTTACGACT
>NZ_JACVVE010000009.1 GCF_016648105.1 Pseudomonas sp. S31
CCCCCCCCCCTTCCGCGCGCCGGCCTCCTCTCCCCCCCCCCCCCCCCCCCCGCCACAACTCTCAAGCGCACACAGGGGGCCAACATCCGGCCCCCATGATGCCGACTTAGAAAATATTCAACGGATAATCGACGATCACGCGCAGTTCGTCGTTGTCCTTGGTCGCATCGGCCGCCGAGTAGCCCTGGCCACCACGGTGGGTGGCGTAGCGCACCTGCACCGCCAGGTCCTTCAGGTCGCCTTCCTGGAACACGTACTTGACGTCCAGGTCGCGTTCCCAGTGCGTGGCGTTCTTGCCTTCGGGGTTGTAGTAGTACTTGTAGCTGTCGTTGTTCTGGTCGGCCTTGGTCAGGTCGGCCTTACCGCGCGAGTACGACAGCGACGTGGTCAGGCCGGGGATACCCAGGCCGGCGAAGTTGTAGTCGTACTGCAACTTCCACGAGCGTTCGTTCGGAGCGTTGAAGTCCGAGTACATGCGTGAGTTGTCCAGGTACACGCTATCGCCCTGGTTGATGTAGTCGAACGGCGTGTCGCCATTGACCCGCTGATAGGCGGCAGTGACGCTGTGGTAACCGGCGTTGACCGTGAAGTGCACGCTGTAGGTGTTGTTGTCGATCTTGCCGAGCAGTGCCTGGCCGGTGTCCTGGGTGTGGTAGAAGTGCACGCCCGGGTTGAGGCTGACCAGGTCGTTGACCACGTAGGTGTAGTCGAAGTCGGCGTAGTACTGGTTCCAGATGTCCTTGAGTTCGGACGCGTACAGGTTGGCGGTGATGTTCTCGGTGCCGCTCCACGACAGACCGGCCCAGTTCAGGTGCTTGCTCTTGGCGTTGCCTTGCAGCAGGCCGTAGAAGGTGTCGATACGGCGGTGACCGCTCTGGTTGTACGGCTTGGTGAAGCTGACCTGGCCACCTTCGAGCATCAGCCCGTCGATGCTGTTGTTGGTCAGGCTGAAGCCACGGAAGGTCTGCGGCAGCATGCGCGTCTCACCGCCGGCGATCACCGGATTGGTGAGGAACAGGTCACCGGCCTTGAGTTCGGTGTCGAAGGCCTTGACCTTGACTGCAGCACCTGCGGTAGAGAACGAGTGGGGCGCGGCGCCCAGTTCGTCTTCGTTCTTCTGGTGGATCGGCAGGATGCTGCTGCCCGCGTGGCCGCCACCGCCATCGAGCTTCAAGCCCAGCATGGCGTGGGCGTCGAGGCCGAAGCCGACGGTGCCCGGGGTGTAGCCGGACTCGAAGCGCAGCACGGCACCTTGGCCCCACTCACGGGTGTCGTTCTTGCCGGTGTCGTGGTTGTTGCGGTTGAAATAGGCGTTGCGCAGATGCAGGTTCAGCGAGGAACCCTCGATGAAGCCCTCTGCCTGGTCTTCATCTGCCTGGGCGGCGAAAGGCATCGTTGCGGCCAATGCAATGAACAGCGGGGTGAAACGGAACGCGTTAGGCACCGGTACTAGCTCCTTTGGTCTGACGTTGTGGCAGTTTTTATTTTTGAATGTGCAACTTTCTTATTAGGAACGAAACGCCGGGGCTTAGCGTTACAAGCACATAAAAAAAGCCGCTGATCGGCAGCGGCTTTGAAAGGCTAACATACGGGCAGCAAGGCTGCCCATGGTGTAGCCGAGGGAAATCGGAAACGCTTGCAGGGCAAGATCAGCTGTCGGCATTGGCGCCCTGGCTGGTTTTCGAAACGGTCTGCTCTGCGGCTTTGGCGGAATCTGCCTTTTGCGCAACAACTTCGCGGGCGTGTTGGTGAACCGCGGCGAGTTCGGCATTGCGGGCAACGAAAGCCTGGGATTCTTCGGCCATGGCCAGGGGCGACAACAACAGGGAAGACAGAATGAAAACGCTGGCAACACCCATACTGTTGGACATTTGTTTCTTACCTTCTTGCGATGCAAGTGCTATGAGGACAGAGCCTAAGTTAGTCGCTTCGGTCTGCTGGAAACAGCCCCCACGGCGATAAGCACTGTTGCGCAAAAGGTAACGATCAGGCGGCTAAATAGCAGCTAAATGTAGGAAAAGCCCGTGCTAGAGCCTTTGACCTTGGCTGGGCAGGCGCAGGCCGAAGGTATTGGCGCCGCCTTCGCTGTGCACGAACACCTCGCCACCGTGCATCAGGGCGATGGCCTTGACGATCGCCAGCCCCAGGCCATGGTTGCCGCCACCGCTGTTGCTGCGCGCGGCATCCACCCGGTAGAAGCGCTCGAACAGCAGTGGCAGGTGCGCGGCGTCGATGGCCGGCCCAGGGTTGCTCACGGCGATGCTGACCTGCCCGTCGCCGGCTTCGATGCGTACCTCGATCATCCGGCCCGGCGCGGTGTGCTGCACGGCGTTGTTCAGCAGGTTGATCAGCGCCCGGCGCAACTGCGCCGTCTCGATCGGCGCCTGGGCATCGCCACTCACGCTTACGCTGACCTGGGCATCCTCGAGGATGAAGTCCAGGTAGTCGAGGGTGGTGGCGACTTCCTCGGCCAGCGAGGCCTGGGTCAGCGCGGTGGCCTTGCTGCCCTGGTCGGCACTGGCCAGGAACAGCATGTCGTTGATGATGCTGCGCAGGCGCTCGAGTTCTTCCAGGTTCGATTGCAGTACCTCGAAGTAGTGCTCGGCGCTGCGACCACGGGTGAGGGCGACCTGGGTCTGGCCGATCAGGTTGGTCAGCGGCGAGCGCAGTTCATGGGCGACGTCGGCGTTGAATGCCTCCAGCCGCGAATAGGCCTGGCTGACCCGGTCGAGCGCGGCATTGAAGGCGCCGGCGAACTGCGCCAGTTCCGGTGCCAGGTTCACGGTTTGCAGGCGGCCGTCCAGGCGTGGCGGCGCCAGCGCCTGGGCCTCGTTGGACAGCGCCAGCAGCGGGCGCAGGCCGATGCGCGCGACCCAGTAGCCGAGCACCGAGGCCAGCAGCACGCCGAGTACCGCCAGGCCGACGATGGCCACCAGCAGGCTGTGTTGCGCCTGCCAGAAGGTCTCGGTGTCGATGCCGATCAGAAACCGCACCGCGGGGCGCTGGCCCAACGCCGGCAGCTCGCTGACCAGCACCTTGTACGGATAGGGATGCTCGGGCAGGTACAGGTCGCGCATGCCCTCGGCGCCTTTGGCGAAGGCACGTACCAGCGCGCTGGGATGGCCGTATTCGAAGTCCGGGTCGCTGCCGACCACCCAGAAACGGATGCGCTTGTCCTCTTCGCTGAGCAGGTTCAGCTTGTTGTAGATCTTCGCCCAGTGATCTGGCGTGCCGAAGCGGTTGAGGGTGGATTCGAGCACGCTGAAGCGCGCGTCCAGCTCGGCCGCCGGCAGCAGGTCGAGGCTGCGGTCGACCTGGCGATACAACGCCGAGCCGATCAACACGAACACCCCCAGCGCCACCAGGATGAACAGCGCCGACAGGCGCAGGGCGATGGAGTTAACCGGCACGGTTTTCCAGGACATAGCCCATGCCTCGGATGGTGTGCAGCAGCTTGTTGTCGAACGGCCCGTCGAGCTTGGCGCGCAGGCGTTTGATCGCCACCTCGACGACATTGGCGTCGCTGTCGAAGTTGATGTCCCAGACCAGCTCGGCGATGGCGGTCTTGGACAAGATCTCGCCCTGGCGCCGGGCCAGCACGCTGAGCAGCGAGAACTCCTTGGCGGTCAGCTCCAGGCGCTGGCCGGCACGGCTGGCCTTGCGCGCCATGAGGTCGATCCACAGGTCGCCGACCTGGATCTGCAGCGGCTCGTGGGCGCTGCTGCGACGGGTCAGGGCCTGCAGGCGAGCGACCAGTTCGAGGAAGGAAAACGGCTTGCCCAGGTAGTCGTCGGCGCCTTCGCGCAGGCCATGGATGCGGTCTTCGACGCGCTCGCGGGCGGTGAGCATGATCACCGGCGTCTGTTTGCGCGCACGCACGGCGCGCAACACGCCATAGCCATCCAGGCCAGGCAACATCACATCCAGCACGATCACCGCGTAGTCGCCCTCCAGCGCCAGGTGCAGGCCATCGATGCCGTCCCGGGCGAGGTCAACGGTGAAACCCTGCTCGCTCAGGCCGCGGTGCAGGTAGTCGGCGGTTTTTTCTTCGTCTTCGATGATCAGCACACGCATGGCTTGCTCTCAACTGGCACTGGGCGCGGCCGCTGGGGCGGCCTGGCGGCGATGGAACAGGCGTTCCAGGGCCAAGTATATGACCGGGGTGGTGAACAGCGTCAGCGCCTGGCTCACCAGCAGCCCGCCAACCACGGCGATACCCAGCGGCTGGCGCAGCTCGGCGCCGGTGCCGAAGCCGAACATCAGCGGCACCGCGCCGAGCAGGGCGGCCAGGGTGGTCATGATGATCGGCCGGAAGCGAGTCAGGCACGCCTGGTGGATCGCCTGCTCGGGCGTCAGGCCTTGGTGACGCTGGGCTTCGAGGGCGAAATCGATCAGCAGGATGCCGTTCTTCTTGACGATGCCGATCAGCAGCACCACGCCGATCAGGCCCATGATGCTGAAGTCCTGGCCCATGGCCCAGAGCAGGATCAACGCGCCAAGGCCCGCCGAGGGGAGGGTGGAGATGATCGTCAGCGGGTGCACGAAGCTCTCGTAGAGCACACCGAGGATGATGTACACCGCTACCAGCGCAGCGAGGATCAGCCACGGCTGGCTCGACAGCGAACTCTGGAAGGCCTGGGCCGCGCCCTGGAAGTTGCCGCTGATCGAGTCGGGCATGCCCAGTTCACGCTGGGTGCGGTCGAGGATCTGCACCGCATCGCCCAGGGCCACGCCGGGCGCCAGGTTGAACGACAGGTTGGCGGCCGGGAACAGCCCGTCGTGGCTGATCGACAGCGGCCCGGTGCTGGGCGGGGCGACGTGTGCCACCGCTGACAGCGGGACCATTTCGTTGGTCAGCGGCGAGCGCAGGTAGAAGAAGTTCAGGCTCTCGGCCTTGCCGCGCTGTTGGGCGTCGAGTTCGAGGATGACCTTGTACTGGTTGGTCTCGGTCTGGAATTCGCTGATCTGCCGCTGGCCGAAGGCGTCGTACAGCGCCTGGTCGACGTCGGTGGTGGTCAGGCCGAAGCGCGCGGCAGCCTGGCGATCGATGTCGATCCGGGTGACGCTCGCCCCCAGCTGCAGGTCGTTGGACAGGTCGCGAAACGCTGGGTTTTCCCGCAGGCGCTCGGTCAGGCGCTGGGTCCACAGGTTCAACGCCGCGCCGTCGTTGCTCTTGAGCACGTACTGGTACTGGGTGCGCGAGGGCCCGGAGCTGAGGTTGATATCCTGGCCGGCGCGCATGTACAGCACCACGCCCGGCACCTGGGCGAGCTTGGGCCGCAATCGGTCGATCAGCTCGCTGGCCGAGACGTCGCGATCGCCGCGTGGCTTGAGGGCAATCCAGAAGCGCCCGGTGGCGATGGTCTGGTTGCTGCCGGTCACGCCCACGGAATGCGAGAAGGCGCGCACGGCGGGGTCGGCTTCGATGATCTTGGCCAGCGCCAGATGCTTCTCGATCATGGCGGGGTAGGAGATGTCCGCCGCCGCTTCGGTGGTGCCCAGGATGAAACCGGTGTCTTGCAGGGGGAAGAACCCCTTGGGGATGGCCACGTAGCCGACCACGGCCAGGGCCAAGGTCAGGCCGAACACGCCAAGGGTCAGGCGCTGGTGGGCAAGGGCGCGGTCCAGGCCCTTTTCGTACCAGCGCACCAGGCGCTCGCCCAAGCCTCCGTGGTGCCCGCTGGGCGGGCGGCGCATGAACAGCGCGCACAGGGTCGGCGCCAGGGTCAGCGAGACCACCACCGAGATCAGGATGGTGGCCGTGGCGGTCAGGGCGAACTCCTTGAACAGCCGGCCGACCACCCCGCCCATGAACAGCAACGGGATGAACGCGGCGATCAGCGAGAAACTGATCGACACCACGGTGAAGCCGATCTCGCCGGCACCCTTGAGCGCTGCGGTGCGGCTGTCGTCGCCGGCCTCCAGGTGGCGGTGGATGTTCTCCACCACGACGATGGCATCGTCCACCACGAAGCCCACGGCGATGACGATGGCCACGAGGGTCAGGTTGTTGAGGCTGAAGCCCAGCACGTACATCAGGGCGCAACTGGCGATCAGCGACACCCCGAGCACGCTGGAGACCACCAGCGTGGCCGACCACTGGCGCAGGAACAGCGCCATCACCCCGATCACCAGGGCCACGGCGATCATCAGGGTCAGTTCCACCTCGTGCAGCGAGGCACGGATGGTCTGGGTACGGTCTTGCAGCACCGAGACCTCGACCGACGCGGGGAGCATCTGCTGGAGCTTGGGCAAGGCAGCCAGGACCCGGTCCACGGTGTCGACGATGTTGGCGCCGGGCTGGCGGAACACCACCAGGTTGAGCCCGGGCTTCTCGCCCGACCATGACTTGACGTAGGCGTTCTCGGCACCATCGATCACCTTGGCGACATCCTGCAGGTGCACCGGCGCGCCGTCCCGGTACGAGACGATCAGCCGGGCGTAGTCCTCGGGGTGGAAAAGCTGGTCGTTGGCGGCGATGGTCGACACGCTATGCTCGCCGTACAGCGCGCCCTTGGCCAGGTTGAGGCTGGTCTGCTGGATGGCCAGGCGCAGGTCGGCCAGGGTCAGGCCGATGGCGGCGAGTTTCTCCGGCTGGGCCTGGACGCGGATCGCCGGGCGCAACTGGCCGGTGATGTTGATCAGACCGACCCCTTCGATCTGGCTCAACTGGCGCGCCAGCAGGGTCTCGGCGTAGTCGCTGAGGTCGTTGCCGGGCATCTGCTCGGAACTGACGGTGAGCACCAGCACCGGGCTATCGGCCGGGTTGACCTTGCGCCAGGTCGGCGGGTTGGGCAGGTCCTGGGGCAGGCGGGCGGTGGCGGTGTTGATCGCCGCCTGGACTTCCTGGGCGGCGGTGTCGATGTTCTTGTCGAGGGTGAACTGCAGGATCAGGGTGGTCGAACCCAGCGCGCTGCTGCTGGTCATCTGGGTCATGCCGGGAATGGCACTGAACTGCACTTCCAGCGGGGTGGCCACCGACGAGGCCATGGTCTCGGGGCTGGCGCCAGGCAGTTGGGCGGTGACCTGGATGGTCGGAAAGTCCGCCTCAGGCAGCGGTGCCACCGGCAGCCGCGGGAAAGCGATGGCACCGAGCAGGACCAGGGCGAAGGTCAGCAGCAAGGTGGCGATCGGGTGATCGATGCACCAGGCCGAAACACCGTTGCGCGTGTTCATGGCAGGCTCCGGCGGTCGGCCACATCCGCGGCGGGTGGCGCGCCGGGGGTGACCTCCACGCGTGCGCCCGGCTTGAGCCGCGACTGGCCGTCGACGACCAGGCGCTCACCGGGCTCGACCCCGGCAATCACGTTCAGGCCACTGTCCTGGTACAGCACCTTGACCGGCACGCTGGTGACCTTGTCGCCGTCCAAGCGGTAGACGAAGTGCCCTTCGGCGCCCCGTTGCACCACGGGCGGCGGCACCACCAGGGCGTTTTCCTGGATGGCGGTGCGCAGGCGGATGGTGACCAACTGGCCCGGCCAGAGGTGGCCAGCCTTGTTGTCGAACTCGGCCTTGACCCGCACCGTGCCGGTGTTGGCCGAGACCTGGTTGTCGATCAGCGCCAGGTGGCCCTCGCCGAGCAGGTTGCGTTCGCCATCGGCGTCCATGTAGGCCTCCACCAGGGCCGGCGTCGGCGCGGCGAGCAAGCCTTGCAAGGTGGGCAGCATCTGTTGCGGCAGGGCGAATTCGACGGCGATCGGGTCGATCTGGGTAACGCTGAACAACCCTTGGGTATCGCTGGTGCGCACCAGGTTGCCGGGATCGACATTGCGGATGCCGACCCGCCCGGTGACCGGCGAGCGGATCTGCGTGTACGACAGTTGCACCTGGGCGTTGGCGATGGCCGCCTGGTTGCCCTTGACCGTGGCCTGCAGCTGGTTGACCAGCGCTTGCTGCTGGTCGAGGGTCTGCTTCGACACGCCGTTGTCGGTACTCAGCAGGCGGTAGCGCTTGAGATCGACCCCGGCCACCTGGAGCTGCGCCTGGCTCTGGCCCAGTTGCGCCTGCGCCTGGTCGAGCTGGGCGCGTATCGCCCGGTCGTCGAGGGTAGCGAGCAGGTCGCCGGCCTTCACCCATTGGCCTTCCTTGACCAGCACCTGGGTCAGCACGCCTTCGACCTGGGGCCGAATCTCGACGCTGTGCAACGATTGCACCGAGCCGATGGCGCTGGCGAAACGGGGCACGTCCTGCTGCACGACGCTGACCACTCGCACCGGTACGGCGGCCTGGGCATGGCTGGCCGGGGGGCTTTGGCGCAAGCCGAACCAGGCAGCCAGGAGCAACAGGGCCAGCAGTGCTGCGCCGGCGAGGAACAGGGAACGGGTGCGAAGGCGCATCGTGGCGGGGACCTTGGCCAGGGTAGGGAATAGTCAGGTTATAGCGCCCGAACCGGGTCGCCAGCGTGACGTCAGGCTGACAGCGCTGACAGTTTCGCCGCGGCAGTGGCCAATTGCCAATGACTGCGCCTTGCCTATTTGCCCCCTGGGCTCCACTCGCTGACCGCAGCCTGAGCCTTGTCACGGTTGTACAGGCACAGCTCGGTGCCGCGCTGGCCATTCATGTGCTTCTGCGGATAGACCCCTTCGATCAACAGCGCGCTGATGCCGACCTGGTCGTCGAACTCGGCGAGCTTGCTGAGCACATAGGGGGCTTTGAGCTGGCTGGCGTGGAGGCAGGCATCGACGACTTTCTTGCGGTAGTCGTCCCAGGCCTGGCTGCTGGAGGCCTGCGCGACACCGCTGAACAAAGCGCAGGACATCAGGAGAGTGCTGAGAAACTTCATACACAATTCCGGCAAAAAACATGCGAGGGGCGCGAATTATGCCCGAGACACCCCTGGCACGGGGCCAGGGAGTTTGTCGCTGAATATAACAGCGGCTGGGCAGGGGCCTCACCTGTCAATTATGACAGGGGGCGCTCAGCGCTCGGCGAACACCACGGCCCGCGCCGCCACCACCAGGCAATCGGTGAGCTCGGGCGAGGAGAACTTGGTGAGAATCGCATTGGCGCCGGCCTGGCGGGCCTTTTCGCCACTCATGGTGCTGTCCAGCGAGGTATGCAGCAGCACGTACAGGTGCTGGAAGTCCGGTGTCTCGCGCAGGGTGCGGGTGAAGGCATAGCCGTCCATTTCCGACATCTCGATATCGGAAACCACGATGTTGATTTCCTGGGCCGTGCCCTGTAGCTCCAGCAGCACGTTGATCGCGTCCTTGGCGCTACGTGCCGTGTGGCACTCGATACCGAGATTGCGCAGGGTGTGCACCGATTGCTGCAAGGCGACCTGGCTGTCGTCGACCACCAGGATGTTGGCGGCGGCCAGCAGGCTGGCGTCTTCTTCGCCGAGTTCGCCGGGCTGCGCCTCGGGAGCGGGCGGGGCGATGGCATGGATGACTTTTTCGATGTCCAGCACCTGCACCAAGGTGTTGTCCACGCGGGTCACGCCGGTGATGAACGAGCGGCTGCCCGAGCCGAACGGCGGCGGTTTGATGTCGGTGCTCAGGCAGTGCACGATGCGGCTCACCGCTTGCACGTGCAGGCCCTGGCGCGAGCGGCTGATCTCGGTGACGATCAGGCAGCCGCCATCCGGGTCGGCCAGCGGGCGCTCGCCGATGGCACGCGACAGGTCGATCACCGACAGCGAATTGCCACGCAGGGTGGCCACGCCTTTGACGTGCGGATGTGCCTCCGGCAGTTTGGTCAGCGGCGGGCAGGGGATGATTTCGCTGACCTTGAGCAGGTTGATTGCCATCAGCTTGCCGCTGCGCAGGGTGAACAGCAGCAGCGACAGCGAGTCCGCGCGGGCGTTTTGCGTGGCCATGGTGACCTTCGTGGAAGACAGGGGATGACGGGTTATCGGCCTGGATTGGGAGGGCTTTAGGGGGATGTGGGGTATGGCGATGGATTTGCAGTGGCGCTGAAATCGAGCGCCGCCCGCGCGGCGCTCGATCTCCGCCCCCCTGCAAATCCCCAGGCGTACACTCTCACCGCTCGCGCAAAGCCTCCCTGGCCCGGTTCAACGGCTTGATCAGATAATCGAGAATCGTCTTCTCCCCCGTCCGAATATCCACCATGGCAACCATCCCCGGCACGATCGAGAAGCGCTTGCCAGCCTTGTTCTGCAAGCTGTCCTGTTCGGTGCGGATGAACACCCGGTAGTAGTAGATCTCCGGCTTCACCTCATCCTGCAGGGTGTCGGGCGAGATCCCCACGACCTTGCCATCCAGCCCGCCGTACACCGAATAGTCATAGGCACTGATCTTCACCTTGGCCGCCTGGTCGGGGTGGATGAAGGCGATGTCGCGCGGGGCGATGCGGGTTTCGATCAGCAGGCGCTCGTCCATCGGCACGATCTTCATCACCTGGCCGCCCGGCTGCACCACGCCGCCCAAGGTGTTGACCTCGATGTCCTTGACGATGCCGCGTACCGGCGAGCGCAGGGTCAGGCGGGTCAGCGAGTCACTGCGCCCGCGGATCACCTCGGCCAGGCTGTCGGCCTCGGCGCTGGCCTTGGCCAGCTCTTCGCGGGCACGCACCAGGTAGTCGGAGCGGGCTTCGTTGGCCTTGAGCTCCAGCTCCGAGCGCTGGCGGTTCAGGCGGATCACTTCGACCCGGCTCGAGGCGCCCATCTTGGCCAGGTTCTCGGTGATCTGCAGTTCGCTGCGCACCAGGCGCAACGAATCTTCGATGCCTGCCAGGGTCTGCTCCAGGCCGCGGCGGCGGGTCTGGTAGAGGGCGGTTTCGGTCTCGATCAGCTCCTGGGAACCGCTCAGGCTGTCGGGAAACTTCAGCGGCTTGCCGGTGACTTCGGCGCGCAGGCGCGCCACGCTGGCGGTGGCCGCGCGGTACTTGGCCTCGCTTTCACCGACGCTTGAGGCGGTCTTGGTGGGGTCGAGTTGGGCGAGGATCTGCTCGCGCTCGACCAGGTCGCCTTCGGCGACGTTCATCTTCGCGACGATGCCGCCCTCGAACGATTGGATCACCTGCTCGCGGGAGCTGGGAATGACCTTGCCGGTACCGGTGGAGACCTCGGTCACTTCGAACCAGGCCGCCCAGGCCAGGAACGCCGCCAGCATCACGGCGCAAACCGTGATGACTCGGCCGGCGCGCAGCACGGCCTGGTCGTCCTGGCCATCGAGATACGAGGCGGGGAGTTCGTGGTCGCTCATGCCTGGCCTCCTTGCAGTTTGGCCAGCGCAGCGTCGCGCAGGTCGTCGACGACGATGCGCCCGCCGTCGAGCACGATGATCCGGTCGACCCGTTGCAGCACGCTGAGGCGGTGGGTGGCGATCACCAGGGTGCGGCCCTGGCAGAAGCGTTCGAGGTTGTCGAGCAGCTTGCGCTCGGTCATGTCGTCCAGCGACGCGGTGGGTTCGTCGAGCAGCAGCACCTGTGGCTGGCGCACGAGTAGACGCGTGAGCACCAGGGCCTGGCGCTGGCCGCCGGACAGGCCCAGCCCGCCTTCGAGGACCAGGTGGTCCATGCCCTTGGGCAGGCGCCGCACGAAGTCCAGTGCGCCGGTGGCGGCCAGCGCAGCGACCAGCTCCTGGTCGCTGGCCTGGCCGGCACCGAGGGTGAGGTTTTCCCGCAGGGTGCCGTGGAACAGGCGGGCATACTGTGGCAGCAGGCCGACGTCGCGGCGCAGGTCGGCGGGGTCGAGGTGGGCCAGGGCGATGCCGTCCAGGGTGATCTCGCCTTCGACCAGGTCCATGGCTCCCCCCAGCGCCTGCAGCAGGGTCGACTTGCCGGCGCCGTTGCGCCCGAGCACGGCGATGCGTTCGCCCGGCTTGATGTCCAGCTGGCCGATGCTCAGCACTGGCGGCGCTTCGGGGCTGTAGCGGAAGTTGGCCTGGCGCAGCGCGTACTCGCCCCTGATCGCCGGCAGGTGCACGCGGGCCTCGCCCTCGGGGTGATCGACCGGCGACTGCATGAGCTTGTCCAGCCCCTGCAAGGCCACCTTGGCCTGTTGCCAGCGGGTCAGTACGTGGGTCAGCTGTGCCAGCGGCGCCATCATTCGCGAGGACAGCATCGAGGCGGCCACCAGGCTACCGGTGGTGAGGTCGCCGGCGATGACCATCGGCGCGCCGATCACGATCACCACCGCGAACACCGCGCCCTGGACGTTCTGGGTCCAGGTCACGAGGCCGTTGGTGAGGGTGCGCAGACGCAGGTTGGTATGCGCGCAGGCGGCGTTGTATTGGTTCCACTGGCGCTCGAAACGCGCCTCGGCCTGCAGCGCCTTGATCTCGTCCAGGCCCTGGATGCTCTCCACCAGCATGGCGTTGCGCAGCGCCGATTCGCGCATCGACGCGTTGGCCAGCCTGGCCAGGCGCCGCTGTGCCAGCAGCCCGGGCAACACCATGGCCAGCAATGCCACCAGCGGGATCAGCACCAGCACGCCGCCGATCAGCCAGAACACGAACAGGAACAACAGGAAGAATGGCAAGTCGGCCAGGGCCGTGGCGGTGCTCGAAGTGATCAGGTCGCGTATCGACTCCAGCTCGCGTAATTGCGAGATGAACGAGCCGGTGGACTTCGGGCGCACCGAATTGCGCAAGCGCAGCGCGTGGCCATAGACCAGGTCGGATACCCGCAGGTCGGCGCGCTTGCCGAGCAGGTCGGTGACCTTCAGGCGCAGCAGGCGCATGCTGAAGTCGAACACCAGCGCCAGCACTACACCGCCGAACAGTACGTACAGGGTCGGCAGCGACTCGGCGGGAATGACCCGGTCGTAGACCTGCATCGAGAACAGCACACCGGCCAGGGCCAGCACGTTGGCCACCAGCGAGGCGATCATCACCTGGCCATATGGGCGCAGGTCGCGCAGCACGATGCGGGCGAACCAGTGGCGGTCGTAGGGCGCGGTGTAGTCGTCGGTGCGCACGTCGCGCAGCGGCCGCGCCGGGCGCATCAGCGCCACGCGGACGATGCGGCCCTCCAGCGCTTCGCGGGGCAGGCGCGAGGTCAGGCCCTGGTCGCCGGCGAACACCACTGCCAGTTCGTTTTCCTCGGTGACCGCCTCGACCGTGGCCAGTTGGCCATCGTCGAGCTCCAGCACCAGCGGCGTGCGCCATTGCCGCAAGCCCTTGGCGTCGAAGCGCACGAAGCGCAGGGTCAGGCCGGCCTGGCGCGCCATGTGCCGGAGGATCTCGTCCAGCGGGCGGGCGTCCTCGACCGCCGCCAGGCGAATGCGCTGTGGCGACACATCCAGGCGGTAGTGATGGGCGACCTGGAGCATCACTTCGAGCCACGGCCCGAGGTCCGGACGTGGCGTTACCAGGTGTTCGGCGCTCGGCGTCTGGCTGGCCTGAGCCAGGTTGACGGTATCGTTCATGGCTCGATCTCCACACCTTGCAGGTTGCGCCCTTCGAGGCCGAAGGCGGTGCGCATGGCCCCGGTGTTGTAGAGGCAGTCGACATCCAGGCGCAGCAGGTCGGAGCGCGTGCCGGCGAGGTCGAAGCGGGACTGGTAGATTTCCTGCTCGGCGTTGAGCAGGTCGAGCAGCGGTCGGGTGCCCAGGTCCAGGTACTGCCGGCCATACAGCATGCGGGCCTCCTGAATGCTGCCCTGACGCGCTTCGAGCGAACTCAGGCGGCGACCCAGGCCGGAGGTCTGCGCCGTGGCTTCGGCCAGGCCGCGCCGCGCCTGCAGGCGCGCGGCATCCTCGGCCGAATCGGCGGCGGTCAGTGCGTAGCCGGCGGCCCGGGAGCGGGCATTGATGGCGCCGCCCTGGTAGATCGGCACTTCCAGATTGAGGTAGATCCCCGCCTGGGTGCGGTCGAGGCGGTCGTTGTCGCGGTCGTAGTCGTTGTCCAGGTAGTGGTTGACCTGCGGTTGCAGGGACAGGGTCGGGTAGGCCTCGGCCTTGGCCTGGGCCAGCTCTGCCTGGGACTGCGCACGTAGCGCCAGGGCCATCAGCACGGCGGGCAGGCGGTCGTCGCCAGCGGCCGGGCGCTTGCACGCGGCGGTGAGTTCCGGTGGGCTTTCCTCGGCCAGCGCCGGCGGGCTGACGCGTCCGAGCAGGGCCGCCAGGGTCGAGCGCCAGCGTTCGTATTGCGACTGGTATTCCTCCAGGGTGGCGCGGGCAGCCTCGACCCGCGACTCGGCCTGGACCACGTCGCTGCGGGTGCTGGCGCCCATGTCGCTGCGCTGGCGCGCCATGCCGGCGATGTCGCCGACCCCGCGGATCTGGTCGCGGGCGATGACCATCAGTTGTTCGTAGCGGCGGGTCTCGATCCAGGCGTAGGCGGTGTCGCGGGCCAGTTCGTCGACCACCAGCAGGACGTTGGCCTGGGCTCGGGCGGTGGCGGCGCGGGCGGCATCCACCGCGCTGTCGACCTTGCCGAAATCGTAGAGCATCTGCTTGAGCGACAGGTTCAGTGCCTGGCTGCCGCGGTCACTGCCATTGCCAGTGTCGTAGCCGGCGCGGATGCCGCCACTGAGTTGTGGGTAGTAGCCGGCGCGGGCGACCGTGATGCCTTCGCCCTGCTTGTACACATTGCCAACGGCCTCGGCGATGCTCGGATGCCACTGGGCGGCGGCCAGCACCGCCTCGCTCAGCCCGAGCCGGTCGTTGCTGGCAGGGGCCATGCCGGAAGGTGGGCGGGCACGGATGGCATCGGGGGCATCGCGCAGTAGCGATGGCCCGATGGTCCGCAATGCTGGGTCGATGTCGTCGGCCGCCTGGGCGACCGGCATGAAATTCAGGACCAGGAGCCCGCAGGCTCCCAGCAACAGCGGTGACAGCGTACTGCTTCGCTTCACGTCATTCCCTTACTGCTGTCCATCCTTGCCGCCGGGCGATTGCCCGGCGGGTCGCAGCGAGCTCAGACCACATGGATGCCGTTCTGCACCCAGAGGTGATGGCTCGGATCCTCCTGAGCCGTGTACTGGGTATAGTCGATGCCGTCTGCCGTTTGGTTACCTACCAGTGTCCAGTCGTCCGTCATGTGCACGGAGTCCTTGTCATCCCCCTTGATCATCAGTGTGTCCTTGCCGGTTTCGGTAATGGCCACCACGTCAGCGAGATTGAGCGTCAGCGCTACTGCGCTGGTGTCGTTGAGGTCGATGATCTCGATGTCGTGGACTCGACCGATCAGGTTGCCCAGGTCGATGCCGGCATCGCCACCGCCCCACAGCAGGGTGTCGGTGCCGGTGCCGCCATCGACGCTGGTGAAGTTCTGGTCGACCACCACCAGGGTGTCGTCGCCCGCCCCGCCCTGCAGGGTGATGGCCCCGCCATGGCTGCCATCGAGATGATCGTTGCCGTCGGTGCCGGCGATCACCTCGCTGGAAGCGGCCGCCGCCACGGTGGCCACAGCACTGCTGTCATCGCCGGTATCGGCCAGCAGCGAGCTGAACGACGTGACGTTGCTGGCGTTGTTCAGGTTGACGGTGAGCGTGGCGGTGTCGCTGGTGCCGTTGGGGTGGGTCAGCTCGTAGGTGAAGGTGTCGTGCTGGCCGATCACCTCCGAGGTCAGCCCGCTCTTGAGGGTGTAGGTATAGCTGCCGTCGGCATGCACCAGCAGCGTGCCGTACTGGCCGGTGACCGACACGCCATTCTGCCCGGGGATGGAGTAGGTATTGGCCGCCACCAGCACGCTGAGCACGGTGAGCGGGGAGCCGAGGGTGTCGGCGCCGCTGCCGGTCAGCAGGTTGCCGGTTACCGCCGTGTAGCTGCCGACATCGAACTGGTTGTTGTAGGTGGTGGTGGTGTTGAGGTTGGTGATGACCGAGGCGGCCAGGCCGATACCGCCGGCGGTGACGCGAATGTGGTAGGTGCCGGCGGTCTGGTCCTGGAAGGTGTAGCCGGCAGCGCCGCTGCCCAGGCTGAGCAACGAGTTGCCCTGCACCGTCTGCACCAGTACGTACTGCCCGGTGCTGGGGTTGAGTTTGAGCAGCTCGATGGTGGCGCCATTGAGCAGCGACAGGATGCTGGTCGAGTTGAGCACCACCTGCAGGTCGGCGGTGGTGTCGGCACCGACGGTGGTGGTGTAGATGGCCTGTTTCGAGCCTAGCAACGGCAGCGTCATGTTGCCTAGTGTGGCGCTGCTGGTGCTCTCGTGGTTGACCAGGGTGATGCGGGTGGCGCTGACGTCGTTGACCGCATCGACCACCGTGGCCGGTGCACTGAGGTCGCTGTCGTTCCAGACCTCCGCCGCCTGCGGGCTGTCGATGCGCACATAGAGGTTGGCGGCGTCGCTCTTGCCGTTGGCGTGCACCAGCTGGTAGCTGAACACGTCCACCTTGCCGACGCTCGATGGGCTGCCGTTGGGGGTGTAGGTGTAGCTGCCGTCGGCGTTGATCACCAGGGTGCCGTACTGGCCTTGCACCGTGGTGCCGGCGCCTGCGCTGACATAAGCGCCGTTCTTCAGCACCTGCAGCACGGCACCGCTGTCGGGGCCGCGGGCATCCACCGTGCCGTCGGTGCCCGGGTCGGTGACCACGTTGCCGGACACCGCGGTACCGACGCCGGTGAACTGGGTCAGGCTGGTGGCGGTGATATCCAGTGTGGTGCTGACGTTGGTGATCAGGCCGATGCCGCCGCTGGCGACGGTCAGCCGGTAGTCACCGGCCTGCAGGGTGCCGATGTCCACCTGCAGGCCCAGCGGCAGCACGATCAGGTCGAGCAGGCCCTGGCTGCCGCCGGTGGCGATGGTGACCCAGGCACCGCTGGCATCCTTGACCTGCAAGGTGAACGTGGAGTTGTTGAGCAATGCCAGCACGCTGTTGGTGGTCAGCGTCAGGGTCGGATCAACCGTGGTGCCGGCTGCCACCGTCCAGGTGTAGGTCTTGCTGAAGCCGGAGATGAGGGTGGTGAAGTTGTCGGTGTAGGTGGTCGTGGCAGTGACCGGTGCGAGGTTGACGGTAGCGGTGGCGAGGTTGTCGCTGGCCACCACCGGCGCGTTGGCATCGACATCCGGTGCGGTGATGTTGACGTTGCCGGAGACGTTGTTGCGCGGGTCTGTGAGGGTCACCGACAGCACCTGGCCGTTGTCCTGGACCGGGCTCAGGGTCACGCTGAAGGTGCCGTCCGCTTGCACCGTGCCGGTTTGCAGTACGGTGCCCGAGGCGCTGCGCACGGTCACCGTGGCGCCGGCTTCGCCAGTACCGGTGAGGGTACTGCCATCGGCACTGACCACCAGGTTGGCGGCAGCGGCCGGCGGGGTGAAGTCCGGCGCGGTGACGGCGGTCGGCGTCGAGGTGTTGCCCGCAGCATCGGTGAGGGTGACGCTCAGCGCCTGGTTGTCGACCTGCGCCGCAGCGAGGCTGACCACGAACACGCCATTGCTGCCCACGGTGGCGGTGCCGAGCACGGTGCCGGCGGCATTGCGCACGGTGACTGTACTGCCGATTTGCCCGGTACCGCTGATCGAGGTGCCGTTGGTGTTGATGGTCGCCGTAGGCGCCGCCGGGGGCGTGGTGTCCGGAGCGGTGACGCTGGCGCTGCCGGACTGGTTGCCGGCCACGTCGCTCTGGCGCACGGTGAGCACCTGGCCGTCGTTCTGCGTGGCGCTGAGGTCCACGCTGAACGTGCCGTTGACCAGCACGGTGGCGGTGCCGAGCGAGGTGCCGTTGGGGCCGAGCACCGTCACGGTGGCGCCGGGTTCGCCGACACCGATGAGGGTGGCACCCGCGTTGGTGACCGCGAGGTTGCTCGGTGCCACTGGCGCCTGCACGTCGCTTGCGGTGAAGCGGGTGCTCCCCGACGCGTTGTTGGCGGCGTCGGTCTGGGTCACGCCCAGCACCTGGCCGTTGAGCTGGGCGCTGGACAGGTTGACGCTGAAGCCGCCAGCGGTGTTGACCACGGCGGTGCCGAGCACGGTACCGTCCGTGCCAGTCACCGTGACTCGGGCGCCGGCCTCACCGGTACCGGTGAGTACCAGGCCGTTGGCCGACAGGGCGGTGACCACCGGCGCATCCGGTGCGGTGACGTCGGCTGCCTGGAGCACTACCGGTTCGGATTGGGCGTCGCTGGTGACCGCCCTGACCGCAATGGTCTCGCCGTTGAGCTGGGCACTGTCCAACTGCAGGGTGAAGGCGCCGGTGTCGCTGTCGGCCAGGCCCGATCCGATCACGTTGCCCGCCGCGTCGTACACCTGTATCGAGGCGCCGGCGGTCGCTGTGCCGGTCACGGTCAGGCCATCGGCCCCCAGCGTGACCCCGGTTGGCGCAACGGGTGGCGCAAGCAGTGGCGTCTGGTACGACGTCGCGTCGGAGGTATTGCTGGCCGCGTCGGTCTGAGTGACGGACAAGGTCGCGTCGGCCTCGACTGGCGTGTCGAATTGCACCTGGAAAAAGCCATTGGCATCGACGGTGCCCCGGCCAATGACGTTGCCGTCGCCATCGCTGACCGTCACCGCTGCGCCAGGCTCACCTTTACCGCTGAGCAGGTCGTATGCGTTGTTGATGGACAGCTCGGTGACGATGGCGGGCGGTGCGGTGTCAGGGCCCTGGAAGGGCGTTGGCAGCGAGTCGTTGCCCGCTGCGTCGGTGGCGACCACGGTCAGTGCCTGGCCGTTGTTCTGCGCAGGGGCGAGGGTGACGCTGAACTGGCCGTTGTCTGGCACCAGAACGCTACCGACGTCCGTGCCGTCGGGTGCGTATACGGTGACTGTGGTGCCCGCTTCGGCGGTGCCGGTGAGTACCGTGCCGTTACCGGTCAGTTCGGTCACGATCGGCGCATCCGGTGCGGTCAGGTCCGGGGCGGTCACATCGGTAGGCGTAGACGGGTTGCCGGTGGCATCGCGGGAAATGATGGTCAGCACCTGGCCATCGACCTGTGGCGCAGTGAGGTTGAGCACGAAGTTGCCTTCGGCATCGATCACCCCTTCACCGACCATGTCGCCCCGGTCGTTCATCACCACAAGGCGTGCACCGGCCTCACCACTGCCGGTGAGCTGGGTGCCACTGGCGTTGAGGGTGGCGGTGACGGCTGCAGGCGGTGTGGTGTCTGCGGCTGTGAGGCTGCTGATCGGCGAGACGTTGTCGCTGGCGTCGGTCAGCGTGACCTGCAGCACTTCGCCGTTGGTCTGCGGTTCGTCCAGGGTCACCACGAAGGTGCCGTTGGCGGCCACCACTGCGGTGCCGATGGCCTGGGTGCCCAGGTAGACGGTGACGGTGGTGCCGGCCTCACCGATGCCGCTCAGCTGCGTGCCGTCGGCGTTCAGGCGCAAGCCGCTGGCCGCCTCCGGTGGCGTGAGGTCCGGTGCCTGGACATCGACCGGCGAGCTGACGTTGCCAGGTGGGTCGGCCTGTTGCACCGACAGCAGCTGCTGGTTGATCTGCGCCGGGTTCAACTCGACGCGGAAGCTGCCATCGGCCAGCACCGTGGTGGTGCCGATCACCACGCCGTTGGGGTCGGTCACGGTGACGGTCGCGCCTGCTTCACCCAGGCCGCTGACCACGCTGCCATCGGCATTGATGACCACGTCGGTGAGCTGGTCGGGTGGCGTGAAGTCAGGAGTCTGCAGGGTGGCGACAGGCGATGCGTTGCCTGCGCCGTCTGTCTGCACCACGCTCAGCAGTTCGGCGTTGCTCAGCGGCGTATCGAGAGTGACGGTGAAGTAGCCGCTGGCATCGACGGTGGCGGTACCGATCGGCTCGCCCGCCGGGTTGTTGACGACCACTTCGGCGCCTGGTTCGCCACGGCCGGTGATGGTCGCGCCATCGCTGCTGATGGCCAGCTCGGCCGGGGCGGTCGGTGGGGTGGTGTCTGGCGCGGTAATGGGGCTGGCAGCCGACTGGTTGCCCGCCGCATCGGTCAGCACCACCTGGACGGCCTGGCCGTTGGCCAGTGGCGGTGCCAGGGGCACCTGGAAGGTGCCGTCGTCGCGTACCACGGCCCTGCCCAATTCGGTGCCATCGGCACCCAGCACACGCACGCTGGCACCGGCCTCGCCGGTACCGTCGAGCAGGCTGCCGCCGCCGCTGAAGGCGAGGTCTTCGGCGGCATCGGGTGCCACGCGGTCGGGCGCGGTGAGGTTGATGCTGTCGGACTCGTTGCCAGTCGGGTCGGCTTGGCTGGCGCTGAGCTGTTCGCCGTTGATCTGGGCCGTGGCGAGGTCGACGCTGAAGCTGCCGTCGGCGGCGACCACGGCGGTGCCCAGGTCGATGCCGCCTTCACCGATCACGGTGACCGTGGCACCCGGCTCGCCGTGGCCAGTGAGCACCGTGCCATCGCTGGACAGCGTCAGCTGGGTGAGCGGTTGTGGCGCGGTGGTGTCTGGCGCTTGCAGGGTCGCAGGCAGCGAGGCACTGCCATCGGTGCCCACGGCACTCACTTGCAGCACTTCGCCGTTGGCCTGGGCGCTGCCCAGGTTGACGGTGAAGGTGCCGTCGTTGGCGACCGGTGCGCTGCCCAGCAGCACGCCATTGGGCCCATGGACGTTGACGGTGCTGCCCGGTGAGCCGCTGCCGGTGAGCACCAGGCCGTTGGCGGACAACGCCAGGTCAGCCGGAATGTCCGGTGCCAGGGCGCCAGGAGCGGTGACCGATTGTGCCGGCGAGGTGTTGTTGGCGGCGTCGGCCTGGACCACGCTGAGGCTGTCGCCTGTGGCTGCCGGTGGGGCCACCGTGACCGTGAAGCGGCCGTCGGCGCCCACGGTGGCGGTGCCCAGGGCGGTACCGTCGGCGGCGCGCACTGTGACCGTGGCACCCGCCTCACCGGTACCGGTGAGCGTGGCGCCGTCAGCCGTTACCGCCAGGTTGGCCACGGCGACCGGTGCGGTGGTGTCGGCTGCGGTGTAGGGGGCGTTCGGCGACACATTGCCGGCGGCGTCCGTGGCAGTAACCTGCAACACCTGACCATTGGTCTGGGCGCTGTTCAGGGTCACCTGGAAGGTGCCGTTGGCAGCGGCTACCGCCGTACCCAGCACGTTGCCCGCAGCATCGCGCACGGTGACTGTGCTGCCGGCTTCGGCGGTGCCGCTCAGTTGCAGGCCGGCATTGGCCAAGGCCAAGCCGGTGGGTGCCGCGGGTGGGGTGAAGTCCGGCGCGATGACCGGGGTCGGGCTGGAGGTGTTGTTGGCTGCATCGGTCTGGGTGACGCTCAGGCGCTGGGCATTGAGCTGCGCGCTGTCCAGGGTCAGGGTGAAGCTGCCGTTGGCCGCCACCAGGCCAGTGCCGATGATCGTGCCGTCCGGGCCGTGCACGGTCACGGTGGCGCCGGCTTCGCCCAGGCCGGTGAGGGTCAGGCCGTTGTTGTTGAGCACCAGGTTGGTCAATGGCACCGGTGCGGTCAGGTCAGGCGTCGTCACATTGACCGCTGGCGAGGTATTGCCGGCGGCATCGACCTGGGTCACGCCGATGGCTTGGCCCGTGGCTTGTGGCGTGTCGAAGGTGACTGTGAAGCGGCCGTCGGCACCGACCGTGGCGGTGCCCAGCACGGTGCCCGCCGCGTTGCGCACTTGCACCGTGGCCCCGACTTCGCCGCTGCCGGACAACTGCCGGCCATCGCCGCTGAGCAGCGCATCGGCAACGGCGGCCGGTGGCGTGCGGTCCGGAGTTGCCAAGTTGGTCGGGGCGGAAGTGTTGCCCGCAGCATCGGTGAGCGTCACTTGCAGCGGGCTGCCGTTGGTCTGCGCACTGGGCAGGGTGATCTGGAACTGGCCGCTCTGGTTCACCGTGCCGGTGGCCAGCACGGCTCCGCTGGCATCGCGCACGGTAACTGTCGAGCCAGCCTCGCCCTGGCCGCTGACCACGGTGGCGGCATTGTTGAGGGTGACGCCGGTGGCAGCGGTCGGTGCCAGCAGGTCGGGGGCCACCACGGTGGCGGCCAGCGAGGCGTTGCCGGCGGCATCGGCCTGGGTGATGACCAGGTTCTGCGCATTGGCCTGGGCCGGTTGCAGGGTCACGTTGAACAGCCCGTTGCTGTCGACGGTGCCGGTGCCGACC
The DNA here is from genome assembly GCF_016648105.1 of Pseudomonas sp. S31. Taxonomy (GTDB): domain Bacteria; phylum Pseudomonadota; class Gammaproteobacteria; order Pseudomonadales; family Pseudomonadaceae; genus Aquipseudomonas. Next base: position 21,892 of record NZ_JACVVE010000009.1, read on the forward strand.
ACGGTGCCCTGGGCGTCGACGATGTTGACGGTGGCGCCGACTTCGCCGCGCCCGGTGACGGTGGTGCCGCTGCGGTCGATGGCGACGTTGGTCGGCGCATCCGGCGCGGTGGTGTCGTCGGCGACGATGGTCGTCGGCAGCGATGGCTTGCCATCGACGCCTGCACGGGCCGAAACCTGCAACGTCTGCGCATTGAGCTGGGCGTTGGTGAAGAACACGCGGAAGGTGCCGTCGCTGCCGACCGTGGCGGTGCCGAGCGTGGTGCCGCCGGAGGTCACGGTGATCAGCGTGCCGACCGTGCCCTGGCCGGTCAGCACGAAGCCGTCGTCGCTCAGGTCCAGGCCGGTGGGGGCGGCCACTTCGCTGCCATCGGGGCCGGTGATCGCGACCATGGTGGTGTTTCCGGCGTCGTCGCTGACCACCACGTTGACCGTTTGGCCACTGGCGAGCGGGGGTTGTACCTGGATGGTGAAGGTACCATCCGGACCCACCACCCCGTTGCCCAGTTCGGTGTCGTCGGCCGGGTCAAGGATGGTGACCGTAGTGCCCGGTTCGGCACCCCCGCCGACGATCGAACCATCAGGGCTGACCGCGACGTTGGTCGGCTCGGCGGGAGGAGTGGTGTCGGGGGCATTGACGGTGATCGGTTGTGTAGTGTTGCCGCTGGCATCGCTGACCACCACGGTCACGGCTTCGCCGTTGCTCAACGGCGCGTCGAGGTCGACGCTGAAGCTGCCGTCGGCCTCTACCGGCACCGAGATCGGTGTGCCGTTGGGCCCGGTCACGGTCACTTCGGTGGCACCCGGCGCGTTACCCGTGACAGTGGTGACGCCACCCGTGGTGGTCACCTCCAGGTCGATCGGGTCGGCAGGTGCGGTGAGGTCCGGGGCCGTTGTGGTGGCCGAGCCGCCGGCATTGCCGCTGGCATCGGTGAGACTGACGGTGAGCGATCCGCCGTCGAGCTGCGCGGGGGCCAGGAGGACCTGGAAGTTGCCGCCAGCTGGAATGGTCACGGTGCCCAGCAGATTGCCGTCGGCATCGCGCACTTCGACGCTAGCACCGACCTCACCGGAACCTTGCAGCGAGGTGCCGTCGGCACTCACGCTCAGGCCGGTCGGCGCATTGGGGCCAGTGCTGTCCGGCGCCGTGACGGGGGCGGAGGGGGAGATGTTGCCAGCGCCGTCGGTGAGCACCACGGAGAGCGTTTCGCCATTGGTCTGTGGTGCATCCAGGGTGATGCTGAAGCTGCCCTGGTCGTCGACCTCGCCTTCACCGATCAGGTCACCAGCGGCATTGCGGATCTGCACCGTGGCACCAGGCTCACCGGTACCGACGAGCACGCTGCCGCCGTTGGTGAGGGCCAGGTCCTGCGCGGGCTCCGGAGCCTGGACATCCCGCGCGATCACCTCGTTGGCGCCGGAGGTATGGTTGGCGGCGTCGGTCTGGGTCACCGATACCGTCTGACCGTTGAGCTGCGCCGGGGTCAGCGTCGCGCTGAAGCTGCCGTCGGGCCGCACCACTGCCGTGCCCAGTTCGACTCCGCCTTCGCCGACCACGCGCACGTGCGCGCCAGGTTCGCCGGTACCGGTAACGGTGGTGCCATCGGCCGACAGCACGAGGTCGCCGGGAGCATCCGGGGTCTGGGTGTCCGGCGCGGGCAGTTCGACCGCCGACGAGACGTTGCCCGCCGTGTCGCGCTGCTCCACGGTCAGGGCCTCGCCGTTGGTTTGCGGCGGGGCCAGGGTGACTTCGAAATCACCATCGGTATCGGCCACGGCGCTGCCCAGTTCGGTGCCATCGGGCGCGCGGACGATGACCGTGGCGCCTGGCTCGGCGGTGCCGCTGACCGTGGTGCCGGTCCCGTCGATGGAGGGTGCGGCGATGGGTTGCGGCGGGGTGCTGTCCGGCGCGGTGACGTCTACCGTGCCGGAGCTGTTGCCGGCACCATCGGACGCTTCCACGGTAAGGCTCTCGCCATTGCGTTGAGGCGGGTCGAGCGGTACCTGGAAGTTGCCATCGGCCCCCACCGTTACGGTGCCGAGCACATTGCCATCGGCATCGCGCACGGTCACCGTCGAACCACTCTGGCCGGTGCCGGTGACCAGCGTGCCGTTGTTGCCGACGGTGACGTCGGTCGGCTGCAGCGGCCCGTCGAGGTCTGGCGCGGTAAGGGTGGCGATGGAGCTGTTGCCGGCCGTATCGCGCAGCACCACGTCGAGCACCTGGCCATCGGTTTGCGCAGGCGACAGGGTGACGGTGAAGGTGCCGTTGGCGGCGACCACGGCGCTGCCGAGGACGTTGCCCTGGGCATCGGTGACCTCGACCCGGGCGCCGACTTCACCGCGACCGGTGAGGGTCACGCCGTTGGCGCTGAGTTCCAGGTTGCTGGCCTCGGCGGGTGCGGTGATGTCAGGGGCGGTGATCTGGGTCGGCAGGGAGACGTTGCCATCGGCGTCGATGGCTACCACGTCGAGCAGCTCGCCGTTGGCCTGGGTCGGGTTGAGAGGGAGGGTGAAGGTGCCGTCGTTGCCTGCCTGGACGCTGCCGATCACATCGCCATTGGCGTCGCGCACCTCGACCAGGCTGCCCGCCGGCGCGGTGCCGCTGATCGACGATCCGTCGCCCGCCAGGTTGAGCCCCTCGGGGCTGTCCGGCACCGGCGTGGCCGGGACAACGATGGACAGCTCACCGGAAGCATTACCCGCGGCATCCGTTTGCGACAGCACCACGGTCTGGCCCGCTGCGAGCGGCGAATCCAGGTCAACCAGGAAGGTACCGTTTGCCGCAACGACCGCCGAGCCAAGAAGGTTGCCATTGCCATCGCGGACCTCGACGGTGGCGCCGGGCTCGCCGCGTCCGCCGACCGTGAGGCTGCCGGCGCCGACCACCACGCCGCTGACCTCGGCCGGTGGCGTGGTGTCAGGGGCGGTGAATGCCAGCGGGGCCGAGGCGTTGCCCGCAGCATCGACCACCCGGATTGCCAGCGCCTGGCCGTTGGCCTGGACCGGGTCGAGGGTCAGGCTGAAGTTGCCGTCGGGGCCGACGATGGCGCTGCCGATCAGCGTGCCGCTGGCGTCGCGTACCTCCACACGGGCACCGGCCTCGGCATGGCCGGTGAGGGTGGTGCCATTGGTCAGCGCAACGTCCTGGGGTTGCCCTGGTGCCACCAGGTCAGGGGTCTTCAACGAACTTGGGGCGGATACGTTGCCGGCAGCGTCGGTCAGGGTGACCTGTACGGTCGAGCCATTGATGATCGGAGTCCCCAGTTGCAGGGTGAAATGGCCATCCGCGCCCACCGTGCCGGTGGCCACCAGGTTGCCCTGTTCATCCAGGATGCGCACGGTGGAGCCCGCTTCGCCACGGCCGGACACGGTACGGCCATCCTTGCTGATGACCAGCTCGCTGGCCGCTTGCGGCGGGGTGGTGTCGGTCGGCGCGCCGCCGTCCGGCGCGGTGACGGTGCCGGCCTCGGAGGCGTTGCCAGCGCGGTCGTTGGCGATGACGCGCAGTTGTTCGCCATCGATCTGTGGCGGGTTGAGGGTGATGCTGAACACGCCGTTGGCGCCAGCAGTGGCAGTGCCGAGCACGGTGCCATCGGCGGCCAGTGCGCGCACGGTGCTGCCGGGTTCGGCGCGGCCGGTGAGGTGGGTGCCGTCGGCGGATACCGCAAGGTTGGTGGGCTCGGCTGGCGCGGTGATGTCCGGGGCGTCGAATTGCAGGGGTGGCGAGCTGTTGCCGGCGGCGTCGACCAGGCGCACGTCGAGCGCCTCGCCGTTGGCCTGGGCCGGCGACAGGGTGAGGGTGAAGCTGCCATCGGCGCCGACCCGGCCGCTGCCGATCAGTACGCCTGCGGCGTCGCGCACCTGTACCGTGGTACCGGGCTCGCCGTGGCCGGTCAGGGTCACGCCGTTGGCCAGGGCCAGGTCGGTGGGGGCGTCCGGGGCGGTGATGTCGGGGGCTGCGACGTTACCGGGGGCAGATACGTTGCCGGCGTCGTCGGTGAGGGTGACGTCGAGGTCCTCACCGTTGACCTGTGGCGGGTTGAGCGCAATGTCGAAGCTTCCATCGGCGCCGACCGTGCCAGTGCCGATCAGATGACCGGCAGCGTCGCGTATGTTCACAGTGGTGCCTGGCTCGCCGCGCCCGGTCAGGCGCAGGCCGTCCGGGGATACCAGCAAGTCGATGGGCGTGGCTGGCGCGTCGGTGTCAGCACCGCCGCCACCACCGCTGCTGCCACCACCGCCACTGCTGCCAGCGGCGGCAGCCGCGCCGCCGATGCCCAGCAGGCTCAGGCCGGCGATGGCCCAGGTGGGCATGGCGCCGCCGGCCTCGCCGACACCTGCGACCAGTTCATCGAGGGAGTTGACTTCATCGAAGGTGAAGCCGTTGAAGGCCTGGGCGTCGTAATTGGCATGCCACAACGTGCCGTCCTCACCGACGAACACCATGTCACTGGCCATCCCCGTCTGGTCCACGGCGAAGAAGTTGGCGACGGTGACTTTCTCTCCAGACTTCAGCGTGACGATCAGGTCTTGGCCGCGCTGCGTGACCGTGGCCACCTGGTCGGGAGAAACAGGCATCTGCACGACACCTGGGCTGTTCAGGCTGATGTTGCCCCAGGCGTTCTGAGTGGCGACTGCGGATTGCTTATCGGCGACGACGATGTTGTCCATGGGTGCTCCCTGCTGATGTTCGCGGTAGAGGATCGACTGCCGACCAGCAGGGTTCGCGCAGGTCGTCCGGTCACTGGACGAAGTGCGCAACATGTTGGCGGAGTAACGGCCCTGTTACCGGTTCGTTAGGGAGATATAGCAGCCTGGTGGCACCCGGCCAGATGGCTTTCTGGGTTAATCCTTTCGTTAACGGAGCGCTTCAGCGTACGCCCAGACGGCGTGCCAGGCGGCTCAGGTTGGCGCGATCGAGTCCCAATTCACGAGCGGCTGCCGCCCAGTTGTCCTGGTGCTTGTGCAGGCAGGTTTCGATGAGCTTGCGCTGGTAGTCGTCGACCGCTTCACGCAGCCCTCCCCCGGGGAATTCCAAGGGGGCAGTCGGTGCTGGAGCGGTCGTTTCGGCGAGGGGTGCCACGGCATGCAGGTCGAGATCGCCGGCTTCCAGGGTCAGGATGCGCGGACGTTGCGGGTGCTGGCCCATGGCCTTGAGCGCCGAGCGGCCGATCAGGTGCTCCAGCTCGCGCACGTTGCCCGGCCAGTCGTAGGCCAGCAGCGCGGCCTGGGCCTCGCTGCTCAGACGCAGGCTGCCGAGGCCAAGCCGCGAGCGATTTTGCTCCAGGAAGTAACCGGCCAGCAGCAGCACATCGCGGCCTCGCTCGCGCAGCGGCGGCACCTGCAGCGGGTACACGCTCAGGCGGTGGTAGAAGTCGGCGCGGTAGTTGCCGCTGCGCACCTCGGCGGCCAGGTCGCGGTTGGTCGCGGCGATCAGGCGCACGTCCACCCGGTGCTCGCGGTCCGAGCCAAGGCGTTGCAGCTGGCCACTCTGCAATACGCGCAGCAGCTTGGCCTGCACGGCCAGCGGCAGCTCACCGACTTCGTCGAGGAACAACGTGCCGCCGTTGGCCAGTTCGAACTTGCCACGACGTTCACCGTGGGCGCCGGTGAAGGCGCCGCGCACATGGCCGAACAGTTCGCTTTCCACCAGGGTGTCGGGCAAAGCCGCGCAGTTCAGGCTGATCAACGGCTTGTCGGCGCGACTGCTGGCCTGGTGCAGGGCCTGGGCGACCAGCTCCTTGCCGACGCCGGTCTCGCCGGTGATCAGTACGGTCAGGTCGCTGCCGCCGACCAGGCGAATCTCTTCCACCAGGCGCTTGTGCGCCTTGCTCTGGCCGATCAGCTCGCGGTCCTGGCCGCTGGCCTGGCGGTAGACCTCGGCGCGTTGGTGCTCGTCCTCGGCGCGCAGGGCCAGGCCTTCGATACGCTCGGCCACGGTGACGGTGGCCGCCGCCAGGCTGGCGAAGGCCTGCAGGGCGTCGAGCTCGAGGCTCTGGAACTGGCCGGGGGTCAGGGCATCCAGGGTCACCAGCCCCCAGGGGCGTTCGTCGACCATCAGCGGGCAGCCCATGCAGTCGTGGACTTCCAGGTCGGCATGGGGGGCGTTGACCAGGCCGTCGTAGGGGTCGGGCAATGGCGAGTCGCTGGCGAAGCGCGTGGGCTCGGGGTGGCTGAGCAGGATCTGGAAACGGGGGTGTTCGCTGACCCGGAAGCGCCGCCCCAGGGTATCGGCGGACAGGCCATCGACTGCCAGCGGCACCAGCCATTCGCCATCCAGGCGCAGCAACGCGGCGGCGTCGCACGGCAGCAGGCCGCGCATGGCTTGCAGCAGGCGTCGGTAGCGTTCCTGGTCGGGCAGGTCGCGGGACAGGTCGCTGACCAGGGGGAGGAGGGCGGTGAGCAGTGGCTTTGCAGTCATATGGACTCCTGTGAGTCGTTATGACTATACGCCGCCCTATGTCGTTTTGACATGGCTAGCGCCTAGCCCTTGGTTTTACTAGGCCGCAGAGTTGGCACGATTGCTGATACATCCATGGCAACCCATTCGAAGCCGCAGGCTTAGGAGTCGTTGCAAATGCTCACTGCCGAACAACGTGCAATCATCAAGGCTACCGTTCCGCTGCTGGAAAGCGGTGGCGAGGCACTGACCACCCACTTCTACAAGATGATGCTCAGCGAGCACCCGGAAGTTCGCCCACTGTTCAACCAGGCCCACCAGGCTAGTGGCGACCAGCCACGGGCCCTGGCCAACGGCGTGCTGATGTATGCCCGGCACATCGATCAGCTCGAGCAATTGGGCGGGCTGGTCGGGCAGATCATCAACAAGCATGTTGCCCTGCAGATCCTGCCGGAGCACTACCCGATCGTCGGAGGCTGCCTGCTGCGTGCGATCAAGGAAGTGCTCGGCGAAGACATCGCCACCCCGGCGGTGATCGACGCCTGGGGCGCGGCCTATGGTCAGCTCGCAGACATCCTGATCGGTGCCGAGGAAGGCCTGTACAAACAGAAGGAAGAGGCAGCGGGTGGCTGGCGTGGCAGCCGTGAGTTCCGCGTGGTGCGCCGTGAGCAGGAAAGCAGCGAGATCGTCTCGTTCTACTTTGCCCCAGTCGACGGCAAGCCGGTGCTCAAGGCCGAGCCTGGCCAATACATCGGCCTGCAACTGTTCATCGACGGTGCCGAACAGCGCCGCAACTATTCCCTGTCGGCCCTGTGCGATGGCAAGGAATACCGCATCAGCGTCAAGCGCGAGGCCCAAGGCAAGGTCTCCAACTACCTGCATGATCAGTTGCAGGTCGGCGACACCCTGCAGTTGTTCCCGCCGGCAGGCGACTTCACCCTGGCAGCCAGTGACAAGCCACTGGTGCTGATCAGCGGCGGCGTGGGCATCACCCCGACCCTGGCCATGCTCGAGGCGGCGCTGCAGGGCGAGCGTCCTGTGCACTTCATCCACTGTGCCCGCAACGGCGCGGTGCATGCCTTCCGTGACTGGGTCGACGCCCTGGCGGCACGCCATCCGCAGCTCAAGCGCTTCTACTGCTATGCCGAGGACGACGGCAGCCAGGCCGCCAGCGCCGTGGGCCTGCTGAGCCAGGAGCAACTGGGCCAGTGGTTGCCGCAGGAGCGTGACGTCGATGCCTACTTCCTGGGGCCGAAAGGTTTCATGGCGGCGGTCAAGCGCCAGCTCAAAGGGCTGGGTGTGCCGGAGCAGCAGAGCCGCTACGAGTTCTTCGGGCCGGCGGCAGCGCTGGAGTGATGCAGCGCCTGTGCTGGCCTCTTCGCGGGGCAAGCCCGCTCCCACAAAGTGGACTGCCCCGCGAATCCGCCAGCACAGGCACACACTTCCTGCCTATATATAAAGGAAGAAGATGAACGCCCCCTGGGCGATTTTTCATCTTTAATCCTCCTTTAATCACGGTATCCTTCACTCCCGGGTGTCGAGGGGCTTGCCCCTGCGCGACGCCCGGGCAGGCGCTTTTTGCCGGCCGGCATTGAACCCGTTCGGCTCTCGCCGGTCACATGGCCTCTGCCGATAGCTTCCATGAATAGCTCCGCGCAGCGCTCCGGCCGCTTCCTCGGCATGCTCCCAGGGCCATGCCAGCGTGTAGACTTGCGCGAGGCAGGCAACCACGCTGCCACTATCCATCGAAGGAACCGGCAATGAACGAACAAACACTGCGCCTGAATCGCGAGCGGCGCTTCCTGGTGCTGCTTGGGGTAATCTGCCTCTCGCTGATCGGCGGTGCGCTGTACATGCAGGTGGTGCTCGGCGAGGCGCCTTGCCCGCTGTGCATCCTGCAACGCTATGCCTTGCTGCTGATCGCGCTGTTCGCCTTCATCGGCGCGGCCATGCCGGGGCGACGCAGCCTGACGCTGTTCGAGGGGCTGGTGGTGCTGAGTGCGGTTGGCGGAATCATTGCAGCCGGCAACCATGTGTATATACTCGCCAACCCGATGGTCAGCTGCGGCATCGATACGCTCCAACCGATCGTCGATGACCTGCCCCTGGCCAAGGTCTGGCCACTGGTGTTCCAGGTCGATGGCTTCTGCAGCACGCCATACCCGCCGATCCTCGGCTTGTCGTTGGCGCAATGGGCTCTGGTGGCCTTCGTTCTCACGGCCGTGCTGGTGCCGCTGGGCATCCTCCGCAACCGGCGCCGGGGTTAGACAAAAGTCCCGAATTACGCAGGGGCTTTTACGCCGGACGAGACGAGTGAAAAGTCCCCCGCCGGTTGCTCCGGATCAAGCTCAAGGCCTTGTCTGGCAAGGCCTTGAGGGCTATCAGGCGGGGTGCGACAAACTGTCGCGAAGTTGATTTATCGGGCTTGATTGTTGCGTATTCTGTAAAAGACTGTTGCTCAATAAGTCATAGTCAAGGGTTGGCGACCTATCTACAATCGCCCCCAATTTCCGTTCGGCACTGCTTGCAAGTCGCAGGATTGAAGGAAGCCCCAGCGCTCCTTTTTGCTGACTTCGTCAAGTTTCGCCCAACGGCGATACCGGGCGGACCCCCCTCCGCGTTTTCCGCACCAAATGGACTTGGTCTGAAGTACAGGCCTGTGCCTACGAAACCAAAAGCACCGCTAACACGCTTGAAGCCAGGATCCTGCAGTCGGACCCCGGCGGGAGCGAGTACGGGCGCACATTGCTGACACCTGGCAGGACGAGGTGTTGGCTACCAAAACACAAATTGCATTGAAGCAAGCTGATCTAGAGGTCGTGAGATGAGTAAAAAGCGTTACCCCAGACTGTTTGGCATATTGCCCTTTTTAGGCATGCTTTTACTCAGTGGGTGCAACTGGACCCTGCTCGACCCGAAAGGTCAGGTCGGCATTGAGCAAAAGAACCTGATCCTGATCGCTACCGGCCTGATGCTGCTGGTGGTCATCCCGGTCATCATCATGACCGTGGCCTTCGCCTGGAAGTACCGTGCTTCCAACAAGGCTGCCACCTACACCCCCGACTGGTCGCACTCGACCAAGATCGAGGCCGCGGTGTGGATCATCCCGATCATCATCATCATCGCCCTGGGTTACGTCACCTACAAATCCACCCACAAGCTGGACCCGTATCGTCCGCTGGATTCCGATGTGAAGCCGGTGCAGATCGACGTGGTCGCGCTGGACTGGAAGTGGCTGTTCATCTACCCGGAGCAGGGCATCGCCACGGTCAACAAGATCGTCTTCCCAGCTAACACCCCGGTCAACTTCCGCGTCACTTCCGACGCCGTGATGAACTCGTTCTTCATCCCGGGCCTGGGCGGCCAGATCTACGCCATGGCCGGCATGACCACCAAGCTGCACCTGATCGCCAACGAAAACGGCGAGTTCGACGGTATCAGCGCCAACTACAGCGGTGCTGGCTTCACCGGCATGAAATTCAAGGCCACTGCCACCTCTCAGGAAGACTTCGACAAGTGGGTCGCCGAGGTCAAGCAGTCGCCGAAGAAACTGGACAAGGCTGAATACGACGCCCTGGCCAAACCAAGCGAAAACAACCCAGTCGTGCTGTATAGCGAGGCTTCGCCAGAGCAGTTCCAGCTGATCGTCGACAAGTACGAAGGCATGAACCGCGGTCGTGGTCACGAAGAAGCAGGCAGCAAAGATCTGGCCACAACCAAGGGTGTGGAATCGAGTATGCAACCAGCTGCCGGTGCAGAGGAGTAAGAGATGTTCGGTAAATTAACCCTGGAGGCGATACCCTTCCACGAGCCGATAGTCATGGTGACGCTTGCCATGATCGCGCTCGGGGGTATCGCTGTCGTTGGTGCTATCACCTATTTCCGCAAGTGGACCTACTTGTGGAGCGAGTGGCTGACCACGGTCGACCACAAGAAAATCGGGGTGATGTATATCGTCGTCGCGATGGTCATGCTGCTGCGCGGCTTTGCCGACGCCATCATGATGCGTACTCAGCTGGCTGCCGCTACCGGTGGCTCCGAAGGCTACCTGCCGCCTGAACACTATGACCAGATCTTCACCGCTCACGGTGTGATCATGATCATCTTCATGGCGATGCCGTTCTTCACCGGCCTGATGAACCTGGCGGTTCCTCTGCAGATCGGTGCACGTGACGTTGCCTTCCCGTTCCTGAACTCCCTGAGCTTCTACCTGCTGCTGGCAGGCGTGCTGCTGGTCAACATCTCGCTGGGCGTTGGTGAATTCGCCAAGACCGGCTGGGTTGCCTATCCGCCGCTCGCAGGCATCCAGTACAGTCCTGGGGTAGGTGTCGACTACTACATCTGGGCGCTACAGTTATCCGGCCTTGGTACGACGCTTACCGGTGTGAACTTCCTCGTCACCGTGATGAAGATGCGCGCACCTGGCATGAAGCTGATGGACATGCCGATCTTCACCTGGACCTGCACCTGGGCCAACGTGCTGATCGTCGCTTCGTTCCCGATCCTGACCGCTGCACTCGCTCTGCTGACCGTTGACCGTTATCTGGACTTCCACATCTTCACCAACGAGCTTGGTGGGAACCCGATGATGTACGTCAACCTGTTCTGGGCGTGGGGTCACCCTGAGGTATACATCCTGATCCTGCCGGCCTTCGGCGTGTTCTCGGAAGTCACCTCGACGTTCTCTGGCAAGCGTCTGTTCGGCCACCACTCGATGATCTACGCATCGGGAGCCATCGCCGTGCTGGGCTTCGCCGTATGGCTGCACCACTTCTTCACCATGGGTGCCGGCGCCAGCGTCAACACCTTCTTCGGCCTGGCGACGATGCTGATCTCCATTCCGACCGGTGTGAAGCTGTTCAACTGGCTGTTCACCATGTACCAGGGCCGTGTGCGTTTCACGCCACCCATGCTGTGGACCCTGGGCTTCATGATCACCTTCTCGATCGGTGGCATGACTGGCGTTCTGCTGGCTGTTCCAGGTGCTGACTTCGTTCTGCACAACAGCCTGTTCGTAATCGCTCACTTCCACAACGTGATCATCGGTGGTGCGGTATTCGGCTACATCGCCGGCTTCGCCTACTGGTGGCCAAAAGCGTTCGGCTTCAAGCTGAACGAGAAGTGGGGCAAAGCTGCCTTCTGGTTCTGGATCTCCGGCTTCTACGTAGCGTTCATGCCGCTGTACGCCCTGGGCTTCATGGGCATGACCCGTCGTCTGAACCACTCCGACAACCCGCTGTGGGAACCCTACCTGTACGTAGCCGTTGCCGGCGCCGTGCTGATCCTGTTCGGTATCGCCTGCCAGCTGATCCAGATCGTCGTTTCGATCCGCGATCGCGAGCAGAACCTGGACGTGACCGGCGACCCATGGGGCGGCCGTACCCTGGAATGGTCGACTTCGTCGCCACCTCCGTTCTACAACTTCGCCCACATGCCAGAGAAAGTTGGCCTGGACTGCTGGAACGAAGCCAAGGAAGCCGGTGTTGCCTACAAGGTTCCGGGCAAGTACGAAGCGATCCACATGCCGAACAACACCGCTACCGGTCTGTTCATGGGTATGTTCCTGACTGTCTTCGGCTTCGCTTTCATCTGGCACATCTGGTGGCTGGTCGGCGCGAGCCTGCTGGCAACCATCGCGGTCTTCGTTCGCCACGCCGCGCGTGACGACCAGGGCTACATGGTTCCGGCCGAAGAAGTGGCGCGCATCGAAGGCGAGCGTCTCAAGGCGCTGGCCAATGCAGGTGCTCTGCCTGCCGGCGCACGTGTCGAATCGTTTGAACGGGTGTAATCAATGTCCAGCCAAGTAATCCACGGTGGCGCGCATGGTCACGACCATGCGCACGATGACCACCACCACGACTCGGGCCAGATGACCGTCCTCGGTTTCTGGCTGTACCTGATGACCGACTGCATCCTGTTTGCGTCGCTCTTCGCCACCTACGCGGTGCTGTCCGGCAGTTTTGCCGGCGGCCCGTCGGGTCACGACATCTTCCAGCTCGACTTCGTAGCGGTTGAAACGCTGTTCCTGCTGCTGTCCTCGATCACCTTCGGCTTCGCCATGCTGAAGATGTTCGCCGGCAAGAAAGCGGGCGTGCTGGGCTGGTTGGCCGTGACCTTCCTGTTCGGTGCAGGCTTCATCGCGATGGAAATCTATGAATTCCATCACCTGATCGGCGAAGGCTTCGGCCCGACCCGCAGTGGCTTCCTGTCGGGCTTCTTCGCCCTGGTAGGTACCCACGGTCTGCACGTGACCGCCGGTCTGATCTGGATGGCAATCATGATGTACCAGATCAACAAGCACGGCATTACGTCGACCGCCAAGACCCGCATGAGCTGCCTGAGCCTGTTCTGGCACTTCCTGGACGTGGTCTGGATCTGCGTGTTCACCGTCGTCTACCTGCTGGGAGTTCTGTAATGGCTAACGCACACGACACTCATCACGAAGGTAATCACGGCAGCGTCAAGTCGTACATGATCGGCTTCATCCTGTCGATCATCCTGACCGCGATCCCGTTCGGCCTGGCGATGTCGCCAAGCCTGCCGAAGAACCTGACCGTTCTGATCATCGTGGCCATGGCTGTGATTCAGGTTGTCGTACACCTCGTGTACTTCCTGCACATGGATCGCTCGAAAGAGCAGCGTTCCAATGTGTCGACGTTCCTGTTCACCACCTTGGTGATCGCGCTGCTGGTCGGCCTGTCGCTGTGGATCATGTTCAGCATCCACACCGAAATGCTGGCCAAGTGAGGTAAGACTGCATGTCCGTTAAGCACTTTATCCAAATCACCAAACCGGGGATCATTTTCGGTAACGTGCTTTCCGTGGCAGGCGGATTCTTCCTTGCCGCGAAGGGCCATGTGGATTTCGCCCTGTTCCTGGCGGTGGTGATCGGTACTTCGCTGGTGGTGGCGTCCGGATGCGTGTTCAACAACTGCATCGACCGTGACATCGACCACAAGATGGAGCGCACCAAGAACCGCGTCATGGTACAGGGCGGCATGTCGCTGCCCCTCGCACTGATCTACGCCACCCTGCTCGGGGTGGCGGGCTTCAGCCTGCTGTATGTCCAGGCCAACCCGCTGTCGGCGTTCTGTGCGCTGATCGGCTTCATCGTCTACGTCGGTTTCTACAGCCTCTGGCTGAAGCGCAAATCGGTGCACGGCACCCTGGTCGGCAGCCTCTCCGGTGCCATGCCTCCGGTGATCGGCTACTGCGCCGTGAGCAACAGCTTCGACCTGGCTGCGGTGACCCTGCTGGTGATGTTCAGCCTGTGGCAGATGCCACACAGCTTCGCCATCGCCATCTTCCGCTTCAAGGACTACAGCGCTGCCAACATCCCGGTCCTGCCGGTGGCGCGCGGTATCCTCGCGGCGAAGAAGCAGATCGTGCTGTACGTGCTGGCCTTCGTGCTCGCGACCTTGATGCTCACCCTCGGCGGTTACGCCGGCCTCGGCTACCTGGCCGTGGCGGCAGCCATGGGCCTGTACTGGCTGTACATGGCCTGGGCTGGCTACAAGGCCGAGGACGACAGCAAGTGGGCGCGCAAGGTGTTTGGTTTCTCCATTCTCACCGTTACTGCCCTGAGCGTGATGATGGGTGTGGACAGCCAGACTGCTGCGGACGTGCTGATGACCTACGCACGCTGATGCTCGCCTGTTACAGCTGAAAAAACCCGGCCATCGTGCCGGGTTTTTTTATGGATGTTTTCCTGTAATGGCCTCTTCGCGGGTAAACCCGCTCCTACAGGGTTCCACATTACCTGTAGGAGCGGGTTTACCCGCGAAGAGGCCTAGCTTGAAAATGTAGATCTTGAATTTTTAAGGCATCCACCTGAAAAGATATAATAAAACGAGAAATTATCCTTTACATAAAATGAGTTTCGGCATTATCTTCTGATCCAGGCCGCTATATCGGCCAGCGTCGCTCGGACGGTTCCGGGCGCTTACGTCTCCAGAGGAAGCCATGGCCAACCCAGGTTCGCCGCGCCGCTTTGCGCGCATCGATCGTCTCCCCCCCTACGTCTTCAACATCACCGCCGAGCTCAAGATGGCCGCCCGCCGCCGTGGCGAGGACATCATCGACCTGAGCATGGGCAACCCTGATGGTGCCACGCCGCCGCACATCGTCGAAAAGCTCGTGCAGGTTGCCCAGCGCGACGACACCCATGGCTACTCCACCTCCCGCGGCATCCCACGCCTGCGTCGAGCCATCTCCAACTGGTACAAGGAACGCTACGAGGTCGAGATCGACCCGGAAAGCGAAGCCATCGTCACCATCGGCTCGAAAGAGGGCCTGGCGCACCTGATGCTCGGCACCCTCGATCATGGCGATACCGTGCTGGTGCCAAACCCCAGCTATCCGATCCACATCTACGGCGCTGTCATCGCGGGTGCCCAAGTGCGTTCGGTGCCTCTGGTGCCTGGCGTGGACTTCTTCAACGAGCTGGAGCGGGCGATCCGCGAGTCGATCCCCAAGCCGAAGATGATGATTCTCGGCTTTCCGTCCAACCCTACCGCCCAGTGCGTGGAACTGGACTTCTTCGAGCGCGTAGTGGCGCTGGCCAAGCAGTACGATGTGCTGGTGGTGCACGATCTGGCCTACGCCGACATCGTCTACGACGGCTGGAAGGCGCCCTCGATCATGCAGGTGCCGGGCGCCAAGGACATCGCGGTGGAGTTCTTCACCCTGTCCAAGAGCTACAACATGGCTGGCTGGCGCATCGGCTTCATGGTTGGCAACCCCGAGCTGGTCAGTGCCCTGGCGCGCATCAAGAGCTACCACGACTACGGCACCTTCACGCCGTTGCAGGTCGCGGCCATTGCCGCGCTGGAAGGCGACCAGCAGTGCGTACGCGATATCGCCGAGCAGTATCGCCAGCGGCGCAACCTGCTGGTCAAGGGGCTGCACGAGCTGGGCTGGATGGTCGAGAACCCCAAGGCGTCGATGTACGTCTGGGCGAAGATCCCGCAGCAGTACGCGCACCTGGGCTCGCTGGAGTTCTCCAAGAAGCTGCTGGCCGAGGCCAAGGTCTGCGTATCGCCGGGCATCGGTTTCGGCGACTACGGTGACGACCACGTGCGCTTCGCCCTGATCGAGAACCAGGACCGTATTCGCCAGGCGATCCGCGGCATCCGGCAGATGTTCCGGGCTGACGGGCTGGCCCGCAAGTAACTGCGATGCAGGGGCCGCAAGGCGGCCCCACTGCCACCGGATCGGTGGCAATGTTTTTTTGCTTGCCCCTCTTCTCAGCCGACCTCGGTTGGATTACAAATGGCGCCGCGGGCGAGCCCCGATAACAACAACCTTCCCTCCGTGCCATCATGTCCGAATACAACCCTTGCCTTGACTGCGGCGCCTGCTGCGGGTTTTTCCGTGTGTCTTTCTTTTGGGGTGAATGCCAGTCTGCCGGAGGTCTCGTGCCGGATGACCTGGTGGTGCAGATCAACCCCTCCCGTGTTGCCATGATCGGCACCGATGCCAAGCCATGCCGCTGCGTGAGCCTGCAGGGCGAAATCGGCAAGGACGTGGCCTGTACCATCTACGCCAACCGCTCCAGCCCATGCCGTGAGTTCGAGGCATCGTGGGAAGGCGGGATGCACAACCCCAGTTGCGACGCTGCCCGGGCGGCCTATGGCCTGCCACCGCTGACCCCGCCGGGGGCCAACGAGCCGCATTGGCCGGACGATGGGGCCGAGGTGGCCTGATCCGGACTGGCCCAATCGCCGGCGTGCCGGCGATTGGGTGCGACAATCCGCCGCTTGACGTTAAACTGTCATCTCCTCAGCCATGGACAGGAGATCCGGCGTGACCCCACCCCGCAATTTCCCCAGTGACCTCTGCCTCGACAGCCCGCGCCTGCAACTGCGCCCCATGCGCCACGCCGATGCCGCGCAATGGCTGGCGATCATGGCCGACCCCGAGGTCATGCGCTACTGGCACCATGCGCCGTGGCAGGACCTGGCCGAAGCCCAGAGCGCCCTGGCGGCGGACCGCGAAGCCTATGCCAACGGCGACCAGCTCAAGCTCGGCATGTACCGCCGCGACAACGGTGAGTTGATTGGCATGGTTCAGTTGTTCAACATCGATGATGTTTCCCGCCGCGGCGAGATCGGCTATTGCCTGGCCAGTGCGGTGCAGGGCAGGGGCTACATGGATGAAGCGCTCACCTGCTTCATCGACTACCTCGCCCACACCCTGCACATGCGCCGCCTGGAAGGCGAGATCGACCCACGTAACCAGGGTTCGGCGCGCACTCTCGAACGCCAGGGCTTCGTCTTGGAAGGCACTTTGCGGGCGCGGTGGTGCGTCGCCGGCGAGTTGTCCGACTCGGGGATCTACGGGTTGCTGCTCGAACCGCCTGTCGCCTGACGCCATCGTACGGTATGGTCGGCATTTCTCACGACCTGACGCGGAGCGAACGTTTGCCAGCCTTTTACATCGCCATCAGCCTCGCCCTGTACTTGCTCAGCCTGGCGTTCGATGGCGCCCTGATGGGGGGCGGGCGGCATATGCCGGCCTTGCAGATGCTGCTGTACGGGCCCTGGGGCGTGCCCTTCGGATTGTTCCAGTGGTTCGCCAACCCGTTGCTGGCCGTGGCGATCCTGGCCCATCGGCGGTTTCGCCGGTTGGCCCTGGTGCTGGGCTTGGCAGCCCTGTACCTGGCGGCCAGCAGCCTGGGTATCGAACGGCTGCCCGATAACCTGAGTTACGCGTTCCACGACCTCACCGGCTTCGGTGCCGGTTTCTACCTGTGGTTGCTGGCGCTGCTGGTGTTCTGCGCCGGCCAGGCCTGGCAATGCTGGCAGGCCCGCAGCGCTGCGGATGTGCCGGGTTGGCACTGGCTCGACGTGGTACTGATCGCGGCGTTGGCGGTGACGTTGTATGCCGCCACGCAGATGCCGGCGTTGCGCTTCGAGCCGGGCAAGGTGCTGATGCCGCCTGAGCCGGCACAGACGCTTTGATGTTCACCTGGAGGGATACTCGATGAACAAGCGACACCTGATCGGCTTTGCGCTGGCCTGCCTGGCTCCGCTGGCCATGGCCGAGGACAACTCTGCGGCCTACACGCAATGCATGGACAAGGCGTCCAGTACCGTGGCCATGAGCAGTTGTATCCAGGCCGAGACCCAGCTGCAGGATGAGCGGCTGAACCGCGTGTACAAACAGTTGATGACCAAGCTCGATACCGGCCCGAAGAAGAGCCTGCGCGATGTGCAGCGCCAGTGGATCGCCTATCGCGACGCCAATTGCAAATTCCATGTGCAGGCCAGCGGAGGGACCATGGCGCAACTGGAAGGGGGCATGTGCGTGCTGGATCTGACCCGCGAGCGTGGTGCGGAGCTTGAGAGGGTGCTTAGCCCTGGCCAGTGATGATGCCGAGGTTTTGAACCGTTCTACAGGGACCGTGCTTCGCGGGCTCTGAGGTACTCACGCACTTCCACGCCATCGCCGGCGAACTCGATGCGCTCAGCCTTGGCCTCGCGCTGGTAGGCGTACATCGGGTCGTAGTACTCCTTCAGCAAGCCTTCGATCCAGCCCCGGTGCAGATCCACCGTGCCGCTGCGCTGCTGCTCTTCCAAGGCTTGGCGCAGGATCTCCGACAACCGCTGGAAGCGCTCGCCGCCCAGGCGCTTGTGGATGTTGTTCATGCTCTGCAGCATCCGCTCGGCGAACAGCCGGCGGCCCTGTTCCTCGCCATGCACGTCGATGAACTCGGCGCACAGGTTGATCACGTAGTCGCGCAGGATGCGATCGACCCGGTTGTCGAAACTGTCCTCGAGCCACACCATCGGGTAGTGTCGCATGCCCTGGTACAACGCCAGCGGCACCGAGCAGCTGCCGACGATACGGCCCTCGTCTTCGAGCACGAACTGCTCGACGCCCCGGGCGCGTTTTTTCAGCAGGTCGATGGCCAGCTTGTTCTCGAAGTCGATCTGCGCCGGCTGCGCGGTGGCGCGCTTGCCGAAGCTCGAGCCACGGTGGTTGGCGTGGCCTTCGAGGTCCAGCACGTTGTTCAACTGGTGCAGCACGTCGGTCTTGCCGGTGCCGGTCAGGCCACCGACCAGCACGAAATCGCATTGGTCCACGGCTTGCTGGGTAGTCTCCAGCAGGAAAGTCCGCAACGCCTTGTAGCCCCCCTTGATGCGCGGGTAGTCGATGCCGGCCTCATCGCGCAGCCATTGCTGCACGATCAGCGAACGCAGGCCGCCACGGAAGCAGTACAGGTAACCGTCCGGGTGCGCCTTGGCGAAGCTGGCCCAGGCATGCAGGCGTTCACGCTTGGTGGCGCCGCTGACCAGCTGGTGGCCGAGGGTGATGGCGGCGGCCTGGCCCTGCTGCTTGTAGCAGATGCCGACCTTCTGCCGCTCCTGGTCGTTCATCAGCGGCAGGTTGACGGTGCCAGGGAAGGCACCCTTGACGAATTCGATGGGCGCACGCATGTCCATCATCGGCGCGTCATCGAGGAACAGTTGGCGGAAGTCGGTGCAGTCGGGGCGCATCAATTCACCTCGACCGCGTGGCTCTGTCGCTCGACCAACTGGCCGATCGGCGACAGCTGCAGGCCGAGCTCGGCGGCCACCGCAAGGAACTCGGCTTCGCCCTCGGGCGTCACCGCCACCAGCAGGCCACCGCTGGTCTGCGGGTCGCACAGCAAGTGTTTCTGCTCGTCGCTCAAGGCGCCGAGCTTGTGCCCGTAGCTGTCGAAATTGCGCAGGGTGCCCCCGGGGATGCAACCTTCGGCCAGGTAGTGCTCGACGCTCGGCAGGCGGGGCACCGCGGCGTAGTCGAGCAGTGCGGTGAGGCCGCTGCCTTCAGCCAGTTCGACCAAGTGGCCGAGCAGGCCGAAGCCGGTCACGTCGGTCATTGCCGTGACCCCGGCGAGCTTGCCGAAGCGGCTGCCCGGGGTATTGAGGGTGCACATCCAGTCACGCGCCAGGCCCTGATCCTGCTCGCGCAACTTGGCCTTCTTCTCGGCAGTGGTGAGAATGCCGATGCCCAGCGGTTTGGTCAGGTACAGGCGGCAGCCGGCACTGGCGGTATCGTTGCGCTTGAGGTGGCGCTTGCTGACCACGCCGGTCACGGCCAGGCCGAAGATCGGCTCGGGGGCGTCGATGGAGTGGCCGCCGGCCAGCGGGATGCCGGCTTCGGCGCAGACGGCGCGGCCCCCGCGGATCACCTCGCGGGCGACTTCCGGCGGCAATACGTTGACCGGCCAGCCGAGAATGGCGATGGCCATCAGCGGGTCGCCGCCCATGGCGTAGATGTCGCTGATGGCGTTGGTCGCGGCGATGCGGCCGAAGTCGTACGGGTCATCGACGATCGGCATGAAGAAATCGGTGGTCGAGACCACCCCGCGTTCGTCGTCCAGGGCATACACGGCGGCGTCGTCACGCGAGGCGTTGCCGACCCACAGCTTAGGGTCCAGGGCCTGGGCGCCGCTTTCGGCGAGGATCACGTCCAGCACCTTGGGGGAAATCTTGCAACCACAGCCGGCACCGTGACTGTACTGGGTCAGGCGAATCGGTTCGCTCATACGCACCTCTGTGGGCAGATGAATGATTGCGCGATTGTAGCAAAGCTGGCCTTTGCGCCCGTGACTCTTATACTTCCCAGCGTCGGCGCGTTGCCGGCACCAGCCCCGCTATCGAACCGGAGAACTCCCATGCTCAAACGCCCTATGGCGCTCGCCGCCGGCCTCGTGCTGTCCTGCTGTGCCGTTGTCGCCCAGGCGGCTGACACCCTGCGAGTCAGCGCCATCCCCGACGAAGCGCCGACCGAACTGCTGCGCAAGTTCAAGCCGCTGGGCGAGTACCTGTCCAAGCGATTGGGCATGGAGGTGAAGTTCGTGCCGGTGGCCGACTACCCGGCGGTGGTCGAATCGCTGGCCAGCGATCGCCTGGACATGGCCTGGCTGGGCGGTTTCACCTTCGTCCAGGTGCACCTCAAGGACCCCACCGCCACGCCTCTGGTGCAGCGTGAGCAGGACGCGCAGTTCACCTCCAAGTTCATCACCGCCAACCCTGAGGTGAAGAGCCTGGCCGACCTCAAGGGCAAGTCGTTCGCGTTCGGTTCGATTTCGTCCACCTCGGGCAGCCTGATGCCGCGCTACTTCATGCTCAAGGAAGACAACATCAAGCCCGAGAGCTACTTCGGCCGGGTGGCCTATTCCGGTGCCCACGATGCGACCGTGGCCTGGGTCCAGGCCGGCAAGGTCGACGGCGGCGTGCTCAACGCCAGCGTGTGGCAGAAGCTGGTCGATGCCGGCAAGGTCGACACCAGCAAGGTGAAGGTGTTCGCCACCACGCCGGCCTATTACGACTACAACTGGACCGTGCGCGGCAACATGGACCCGGCGCTGAAAGAGAAGATCAAGAAGGCCTTCCTCGACCTCGATCCGGCCAACCCTGAGCACAAGGCGATCCTCGACCTGCAGGCTGCCAGCCGTTTCATCGAGACCAAGCCAGAGAACTACGCGGGCACCGAGCAAGCGGCACGCGAGGCCGGCCTGCTCAAGTGACTATCCATGTACAAGGCGCCGGCCTGCGCCATGGCCAGGTTCGCGCGCTCGACGGGGTCAGCCTGGGTGTCGAGCAGGGCGAACGGGTGGCGATCATCGGCCCGTCCGGGGCTGGCAAGTCCAGCCTGCTGCACCTGATGGCCACTGCCGTGCAACCCAGCAGCGGGCACCTGGAGCTGTTCGGTGAGCAGCCCTGGGCGTTGTCGGCCGGGGCCCGGCAACGCCTGCGCGCGCGTGTCGGCCTGGTGCACCAGGCGCCACCGCTGCCACCGCGCCAGCGGGTGGTCACCGCGGTACTGGCCGGGCGCCTGGGGCAGTGGAGCACGCTTCGCGGCTTGCTTAACCTGGTGTACCCGACCGATGTCCCGGGGGTGCGCCAGGTACTGGCTGAACTGGGTCTGGCGGACAAGCTGTTCGTGCAGTGCGGTCAGTTGTCCGGCGGCCAGTTGCAGCGCGTCGGCATCGCCCGGGCGCTGTACCAGCGCCCCGAGATACTGCTGACCGACGAACCGGTGTCGGCGATGGACCCGGTGCTCGCCGACCACAGCCTGGCGCTGCTCAACCGCCATGCCCAGGCCAACGGCGTCACCCTGGTGGCCAGCCTGCATGCGGTCGATCTGGCGTTGGCGCACTTTCCACGGGTCATCGGCATTCGTGAAGGCAAGGTGGCGTTCGACTGCCCGGCCGAGGCGGTGACCGAGGTCTTGCTCGATGCGCTGTATGCCAACGAGCAGCTTGCATCACATCAGGTCCAGGGGCCGACCCTGAGCGTGCAGATTCCACGATGCTGAAGGCCGCTACCCGCGACCCGGCAACGTTGCCGCGCGTATTGCTGACCGTGCTGGCCCTGGCTGTGTTATGGCCTGGACTGCGCTTGAGCGAACTGAATCCAGGGGTATTGCTGCAGGCGGAGAACCGGCAGCAGATCGCCAGTTTCACCAGTGCCTTCTGGCCTCCGGCGCACGATGCCGATTTCCTCGAATTGCTCTACCAATCGACCCTGCAGACCCTGGCCGTGGCCACCGCCGGCATGGCCCTGGCGCTGCTGCTGGCGATTCCCACCAGCCTGCTGGCCAGCCGCGCGCTGTCGTTGCGCGCGGCCTCCCGTGGCGGGCGTGCCGGCGTTGCCTCCCGGCTGCTGCGTTTGCCGGTGCGCGGCCTGCTGATCTTCCTGCGCAGCGTGCCGGAGATCGTCTGGGCGCTGCTGTTCGTGCGCGCGGTGGGCCTGGGACCGACCGCTGGCGTGCTGGCCATCGCCATCACCTACAGCGGCATGCTGGGTAAGGTCTACGCCGAAATCTTCGAATCGGTCGACCAGCGCCCGGCGCATGCCTTGCTGCAGGCCGGCAGTGGCCGGCTGGCGGCGTTCTTCTACGGCATCCTGCCCAGTGCGGCGGCGGAGGTGGTGTCGTACACGGTCTATCGCTGGGAGTGCGCGGTGCGCGCCTCGGTGGTGATGGGCTTCGTGGGCGCAGGCGGGCTGGGGCAGCAGATCGACCTGTCGATGCGCATGTTCGCCGGCGGCGAGGTGGCGAGCATGCTGCTGGCCTTCCTCGGCCTGGTGCTGTTGGCCGACCTGCTCAGCCGCTTGTTGCGCGGGAGGCTGGCATGAACCGGGCGATAAACTTTTTGCTGCTGGTAGGTATCGTTGCGGCGGTGGTGGCTTCGTTCGGCTACCTGGAACTGGACCTGCATGCGCTGGTTGGCGATGGCGGGCTGGGGCAGATGGGCGAGTATGCCGGCCGCTTCCTGCAGCCTGACCTGTCTGCCGAGCACCTGCGCGCGGTCGCCCGAGGTGCTCTGGAAACCCTGGCCATGTCGGGGTGGGGGACGTTGCTGGCAATGGCCCTGGGCATGCTTCTCGCGCTGCCGGCGGCCGGGCGCTTTGGCTGGCCCCTGCAGGCCGCTGCTCGGCTGCTGCTGAACGCCTTGCGGGCCATCCCCGAGCTGGTCTGGGCAGCATTGACGGTGTTGGCCGCAGGGCTCGGCCCGAATGCCGGTACCCTGGCCCTGGCGTTGCACACGACGGGGGTGTTGGGGCGGTTATTCGCCGAGGCGCTGGAAAACGCACCTGCCGAGCCAGCGGCGGCCATTCGCCTGCACGGTGGTGGGCAACTGGCGGCGTTCTGTTTCGGCACCTTGCCCAACCTCTGGCCGCAGCTGCTGGCGTACAGCCTGTACCGCTGGGAGAACAACATCCGCATGGCCAGCGTGCTGGGCTTCGTCGGTGCCGGCGGGTTGGGGCAGATGCTCTACACCACCTTGAGCCTGTTCCAGGAAGCGCAGGCCAGCACGGTGATCATCGCCATGCTGGTGCTGGTGTTGCTGGTGGATGCGTTCAGCGATGTGCTGCGCCAGCGCTACGTGCGGGCCTGAACGATAGCCGGGGCCGCTGTGCGGCCCATCGCAGGGCAAGCCAGCTCCTACACAAGAGCGGCCCCCTTCTAGTGGACCAGATCTCCACATTGGGCTTCCCGCTGCATCGACTCCAGGTTGCGCTCGATGGTCTCGCAGATGGTGTCCATCTGGATCTGATGCTCGCTGAAGCGAAACGGGCTTTGCAGGTCGGTGCCGATGCGTTCGATCGCCAGCAGCATGAAGCCGACCACCGTCGATGCCAGTGGCGTGAACCAGCCCAACGACTCGACCAGCCCCACCGGGACGATCAGGCAGAACAGCGTGATGAACAGGCGCGGGAAATACACATAGGGGTAGGGCAGCGGCGTGTTGGCGATGCGCTCCATGCCGCCCTGGGCATTGGACAGGTCGACCAGGGTCGATTCCAGGCGTGCCAGGCGGATGCTGTCCAGGCGCCCGGCCTGGTATTCCCGGGCCAACAGCGCGGCCGAGCCGCCGAGGATATCGTTGGCGAAGTTGTTCGACTTGTTGCGCCGCTCGAATTCGGCCGGAGGGATGAAGGCCATCAGCTCGTCGGGACAGCTCTCGCCCTTCAGGTGTGCGGCCAGGCAATTCACATAGGCGATATGGCGGCGCAGCAGGGTGGCCTTGACCGGGTTCAGCCCTTCTTCGGGGTCGTCGATCAGTGTCAGTGTCTGCCTGGCGAAGCTGCGCGAACTGTTGACCAGCGCCCCCCACAACGTGCGCGCCTCCCACCAACGGTTGTAGGCACTGCTGTTGCGAAAACTCACCAGCACCACCAGCGCCGAGCCGAGCAGGGTCAGGGGGATCAGCGGCAGGCTGAAACTGCTGTTGAAGAACAGCATGAAGTCGATGGTGACCAGCACGTCCCAGAGCAGCAGCCAGAACAGCGACCAGCCGATGTAGCCGAAGGTCTTCACCATCAGGCGGTACTTGCGGGCGATGATCTCTTTCACACGGGCTACCTCGAAGTGCGTGGGATGAAGAATCCGACGTCGAGGGTGGGGGAAGGTTCGTTACAGGGGTGTTGCAAGAGGTTTTGGTGGGTGCATGCAACGGAATTATCTGATATCAGCTTAAGAGGCTACTGAGTTTTTTACGCGCCAGCAGGCCGAGCGCTCGGCCTGAACCTCAGGGCTTGCTGGCCACCGCGACGAAGCCCTGCACGGCGGCAGGGGCCCGGGGTTTGTTCTTGTGCGCCAGCAAATACTGGTAGCGGCGCCATTCCTTGTCGATCTCGGCGTACGACATGAACACGCTGACCCGCTCGCGACCTGCCAGGTCGGGGCGCTTCTGCGCATCGATCCCGCGGGTGGGGATGAACGCGACGTTGATGCCCACGACCTTGCCGTCGTCGGCGAACACCGGGCCACCGGACATGCCCTTGACCATCGGCCCGTCATGCACCGAATAGAACACGCTGCCAGGGGTGCCTTCCAGGCGCACCAGCGAGGACAGGGCGTGGCCTTTGCCTTGCACGGGCATCATCAGGCTATTGAAGCCCACTGCCGTGACTTGCTCGCCGGGCACGTACTGACGCCAGAGGGGCACGGTGCGGGCCTTGTGCTTGAAGAACACCAGGTCGCCCAGACCCTCATGCACCACCCCGCGCAGGAACGGCGTGTGCTTGGCGGTGACGGCGTAGTCGTCGTTCCACTGGATGGCGGTGGCCATCAGCAGCATCGGCAAGGGTGGGCCTGAGGTAACCACGAAAGCTTGGTCGTAGACGGGGTCGGAAACGTACGTCGTGGGCATTCCATTGCACCCACTGAGCAGCATCATGGCTGCCAGGCAGGGCAGGGTAGGTTTCATAATGGCGGCGGTGATAGTTGGTTGGAGATAGTACTATCGGATGCTGCCAATATGACATCAATGCCTTAATGATATATCCGACGTATGGCTGGGCCAGCTGCCGTGTTATCGGCCGTATGCGGTGAAACACGAGCGAAGTTTTCACCGCATGGTGCAGGCCCTGCCCGCAAGCGTCAGAACTTGATGATGCTGTAGGCGAATTCATTCGGTCGGTGGGCGATGCCATTGAGCGAAGTCTGGACCTGGATCTGGTCGTCATCGTGCACCACCAGCAACTGATGGGAGCCGAGGGTGGTGATGCCTTCGGGCTTGTTGGCGAAGCGCAGTGGCTCACCGTTGGCGTCTTTCACCAGTATTGGCTCGCCCGCTTTGCCTTCGGCCCAGGGAACCTCCCACAGATAGCCGCCGATGCCCTGGTCGTCCTCCATGCTGGTCACCGCGTAGAAACGGCGGTCGCTGGAGCTGTCGAATACCAGCCCCGACAGCCCGAGCAGGCGCGTTTGCTGTGGAACGGACAGCTTGGCATCGAGGATCTTGTGGAAGGTGCCGGTGAGTTTCATCACATCTTTGTTGAGGTGGAACGGGGCTGCGATGAGCAAGAACGAATGGGCTGAGTCGCGGGAGCTGTTGCCATGCTTGCGGATGCCCAGCACCAGCTGGTTTCCGGGTGCCACCGCCAGGGACTCGACCTTGAAATAGCCCGAGCCGGTGGCCTCGCTGATCTGCTTGCGCAGGTTGATTGAGCTGGTGATGCCGCCGCGAGTCATCGGCTCGAGGACTTTCGCCTTCTGCACGGCGTCTGCCGGCCAATAGACGATGGCATTGAGCTTGTCATCCTTAGGATCGTTCTCGGTACCGCTGCGGATGAATGCGGTGCTGGCGATGATGTAGCGGCCATCGGCAGTGGAGGTCAGCGCTTCGAACTTGTCGGCGCCATCGATGGCCGGGGCGTGCAGGTAGCTGAGTGGCGTGTCGCCGACCTTGCCGTCTGCCAGCGGCAGGCTGAAGATCGCCGGGTTGCCTTCAACGGGGATCGGCTTGTCGTTGGCGAACACCAGCGCCTCGCCGCTACGGATCACTCCCGACACCTGGCATACCGAATTGTTGTCACCAGGGGAAAGCTGCGTGGCGGCGACGCACGGCGCCACATGATGCGTGACCGAGCGTGCGGTTCGCTCGGCATCGGCGGCAACCGCACCCTGGGCAGCGATGGTGAAAAACAGCGTTGTTATGGTGGTGGCTCGCGCGAACATGGCAACGTTTCCTGAGGCGGGAAGTCGAATCGAGCCTAAAAGACGTTCCGCTTGCAGGAAACTGGCAGTTTTACCAGGTGCGCGGTGGGGGGCGGTGTGGTTAGTTTGTGGCCCTGCAGGCCGCGATCGCCGACTTGCCGGCGATTCGCGACCCTGCAGGTGTCAGTGCGAGTGCCTTGGCATCCCGCCCTCACGGGCGATCACGCGCATGTGCAGGGTCGCAGGCTCCAGGCAGCCGCCTGTGGACAACTGCCCCACCAATTGCCGGTACAGCTCCTGCCAAGGGGTCTGCGAAGGCGCAATGCTCGGCTTCCAGGCTGCACGTCGGCGCGCTACTTCTTCGTCGTCAACCAGCAGGTCGACGCGCCGCTGGTTGAGGTCGATGCGCAGCATGTCGTTGGTCTGCAACAGTGCCAGGCCGCCGCCTACCGCCGCTTCCGGCGACATGTTGAGGATCGACGGGCTGGCCGAGGTGCCGCTCTGGCGGCCGTCGCCCAGGCAGGGCAGCGAGTCGATGCCTTGCTTGATCAGCGCCGCTGGCGGCGCCATGTTGACCACTTCGGCACTGCCCGGGTAACCCACGGTGCCGGCGCCCCGGATCACCAGGATGCAACGCTCGTCGATGTCCAGCGCCGGGTCGTCGATGCGCGCGTGATAGTCCTCGGGGCCCTCGAACACGATCGCCCGGGCCTCGAAGCTGTTCTCCTTGCCAGGCTCGGCCAGGTAGGTCTTGCGGAACGCTTCGCCGACCACCGACATCTTCATGATCGCGCTGTCGAAGAAATTGCCGCTGAGCACGATGAAACCGGCGCTGTGCTTGAGCGGCTCGTCGAATGGCAGGATCACCTCGCGGTTGCTGGTGACGGTGTCGCTGACCACTTCGCCGATGGTCTTGCCGCTGACCGTGGCGCACGATTCGTGCAGGCGACCGGCCTTGCGCAGCTCGTGCATCACGGCCGGCACGCCGCCAGCGCGATGGAAGCCCTCGCCCAGGTACTTGCCGGCCGGCATGCAGTTGACCAGCAGCGGGACGTTTTCACCGATGCGCTGCCAGTCGTCCAGCGACAGCTCGATGCCCATGTGCCGGGCGATGGCGATCAGGTGCGGCGGGCAGTTGCTCGAAGCGCCCAGGGCCGAAGCCACGGCGATGGCGTTCTCGAAGGCTTCGCGGGTCATGATCGATGACGGGCGCACGTCCTGCATCACCAGCTCGCAGATGCGCTTGCCGGTGGCGTAGGCCATTTGCCCGCGCTCTCGGTAGGGCGCGGGGATGCTGGCGCAGCCAGGCAGCGACATGCCCAGCGCCTCGGCCAGGGCATTCATCGACAG
Source organism: Pseudomonas sp. S31 (assembly GCF_016648105.1). Taxonomy (GTDB): domain Bacteria; phylum Pseudomonadota; class Gammaproteobacteria; order Pseudomonadales; family Pseudomonadaceae; genus Aquipseudomonas. The sequence goes on from NZ_JACVVE010000009.1 coordinate 49,585, forward strand.
CGCGGTGCCCATGGTGTTGCAGTGGCCCACCGATGGCGACGCGGCGGTGGTCATTTCCATGAAGCCTTCGTAATCGATCTCACCAGCGGCCATCAGGTTGCGGGCATGCCACAACACCGTGCCCGAGCCGATCAGCTGGCCCTTGTGGTGGCCATCGAGCATCGGCCCACCGGACAGCACGATGGCCGGCAGGTCGGTGGTGGCGGCGGCCATCAGGCAGGCCGGGGTGGTCTTGTCGCAGCCGGTGGTCAGCACCACGCCGTCCAGCGGATAGCCGTGGAGGATTTCCACCAGGCCCAGGTACGCCAGGTTGCGGTCCAGCGCGGCGGTCGGCCGGCGGCTCTGCTCGGCGATCGGGTGCACCGGGAACTCCATCGGGATACCGCCGGCATCACGGATACCGGCCTTGACCCGTTGGGCCAGCTCCAGGTGGTGGCGGTTGCAGGGCGTCAGGTCGCTGCCGGTCTGGGCAATGCCGATGATCGGCCGCCCGGACTGCAGTTCGTCACGGGTCAGGCCGTAGTTCATGTAGCGCTCGACATACAGCGCGGTCATGTCGGCGTGGCTCGGGTCGTCGAACCATTGCTGGCTGCGCAGCGGGCGTTTCGGGGTATCGGTCATGTCGTTCTCTCTTGTATTCATTGGCGCCGGTCAGCGTTGCAGCACGCCGGCGCCTGCAGGGCTGTGCACGGTTGATGCGCCGCTGCCCACCGCATCGTCCAGGGCGGTGAGGTCGCGGCCACGGGTTTCGGTCGACAGCCAGGTGCCGATCAGGGTCAGCCCGGTCAGCGCCAGGGTATAGAGCGCCAGCACCCAGTAGGCACCGCCGGCCAGGCCGACCAGGAAGATACCCAGGATCGGCGCCAGGCCGCCGGACAGCATGGCGCCGATTTCCCGGGCCAGGGCCACGCCGGAATAGCGGTAGCGGTTGCCGAACAGTTCGGTGAAGTGCGCGCATTGGGCACCGAGCATGCTGTTGGCGGCGAGGGCGAAGCCGCCGACCACGGCGATGCACACCAGGGTCGGGTCACCGCTGTCGATCATCCACCAGGACGGGAACGCCCACAATGCGCCGAACAGCGCGCCGCCACGGTACACCGCCAGGCGCCCGAAGCGGTCGGAGAGGGCGCCGAACAGGGGTGTTGTCAGCACACTGAGGACACTGGCGGCCAGCACCGCATTGGTGCCGATGCTGGCCAGGTCAGCGCCGCTCTCGCCCAGGCGACGGCTGGCGAAGCCGGTGAGGAAGGCGATGGAAACCGTGGCATAAAGGGTCGAGCAACCGGTTTCGGCCATGCGCATCAAGGTGGTCGCCGCCAGCGGCCGGCGGGCATTGCGCAACACCGCGCGCATCGGCGACTCGATCACCTGCTGGCTCTGGCTGAGCTGTTGGAACACCGGGCTTTCCTTGAGCTTGAGGCGGATCCACACGGCCATGAAGATCAGCACCACGCTGGCCAGGAACGGCACGCGCCAGCCCCAGTCGAGCAGTTGTTCCTGGGTCAGCGAGGTCTGCATCACGCGGAAGGTGATAGTGGCCAGGGCCAAGCCGCTGAACACGCCGATGAACGGCAGCGCGGCATAGAAGCCGCGGCGCTCGCGGGGGGCCAGTTCGGCCATCAGCGTCGCCGCGCCGGTCTGTTCGGCGCCGGCACCGAAGCCCTGCAGCAGGCGCAGCAGCACCAGCAACACGGCACCGGTGGCGCCGGTCGGCAGCAGGCCGATGAGGGTGGTGGCGCTGCCCATCAGGGCGATGGTCAGCAGCAGCACCAGCTTGCGCCCCTTGCGATCGCCCAGCGAGCCGAAGAACAACCCGCCGAACGGTCGCGCCAGGAACCCCGCGCCATAGGTGGCGAAACTGGCCAGCAGCGCGCCGGTGGTGCCCAGCGAAGGGAAAAAGATATGACCGAAGACCAGCGCCGAGGCCAGTCCATAGATGGCGAAATCGTAGTACTCGAGGGCACTGCCGATGGCGCCGGTATAGATGGCCCGGCGCAGTTGGCGCGGGTCGGGAGCGGTGTCCCTGGCGTGGGTTTGCATGTTCTGCCTCGCTTCTTGTTGTTATGGGTGCCGCAGTTGTCGGTCGCTTCAGCCTTGCAGCAGCCCCCGGGCGGCCAGGTTGCGCATCATCGCGCCGAGGCCGAAGGTCCAGGGGCGGGCCTGGTCGCTGGTGGTGACCTGGTTGTGCAACTGGCCCAGCAGCGGGCTGGCGATGCGTACCTGGTCACCGGGTTTGTGGGTGAAACCGGCACCTGGCTGGTCGCGGTCTTCGGTGGGCGCGAACAGCGTGCCGAGGAACAGCAGGAAACCGTCCGGGTACTGGTGGTTTTCGTTGAGGGTCTGCCGCACCAGGTCTTCGGGGTCGCGGCTGATCTGGTCCATCGAGCTGCTGCCGAGCAGGCGGTAGCCGTCGGCGCCCTGGACTTCCAGGTCGACCACGCAGTGGCGCACCGCGTCCAGGTCGAAGGTCTCGTCGAACAGCCGAATGAACGGGCCGACCGCGCAGGAAGCGTTGTTGTCCTTGGCCTTGCTCAACAGCAGGGCGCTGCGGCCCTCGAAGTCGCGCAGGTTGACGTCGTTGCCGAGGGTCGCGCCGTGGATCCGACCGCGGCTGTCGACCGCCAGCACCACCTCGGGCTCGGGGTTATTCCACGCCGAATGCGGGTGCACGCCGATGGCACTGCCGCTGCCCACCGCCGCCAGCACAGGGGCCTTGGTGAACACTTCGGCATCCGGGCCGATGCCGACTTCCAGGTACTGCGACCACATGCCCTGCTCGATCAGCAGCGCCTTCAGTGCCATGGCCTGTTGCGAACCCGGGCGCACCGCGCGCAGGTTGTCGCCGATCACCGAGCGCACGGTGGCACGCACCGCCTCGGCCTTGCTGGCGTCGCCACCGGCCTGCTCCTCGATCACCCGTTCGATCATGCTGGCGGCGAAAGTCACGCCCGCCGCCTTGATCACCTGAAGGTCGACCGGTGCGAGCAGGTAGGGCTGGCTGGCGTCGAAGGCCTCGCCGCTGTTGCCCAGCAACGCCTCGACGCTGCCCAGGAAGCGGCCGGGGGTGGCGCGTACGGCCTGCAACGGATCTTCGCATTCAAGCAGCTGACTGAGGGTGGCGAAGCGTTCGGAAAGGTCGAACACGCCGTCGGCGCGCAGAGTGATCAGCGAAGGGCCCCCCGGCTCGCCAGGGGTCCAGGCGCGGCCGATCAGGGTGCCGGTCAGGCCGTCCTCGGGCAGGGTGTTGGCGGGAGTGAGGGTCATCGGCATGGCATCAAAGTCTCTTGGATCTGGAAAGCTGCACGCTAGGCAAGCCACGCGATAAACTCCAATGGCATCTTTTCACTATTCGATAACATCAGGTTATTGCACCAAAGGTGGATTCCATGTCGGACCTGTCTTTCTCCCACGTCTGCAACTGGCTCAAGTTCCGCCACCTGTTGCTCATCGACACGCTCGGGCGCACCCACAACATGCACCTGGCCGCGCAACAGATGAACCTCAGCCAGCCGGCGATCAGCAAGATGCTCAAGGAGATCGAGAACCTGCTCGGCTTCGCCCTGTTCGAGCGCCTGCCGCGCAGCATGCCGCCTACCGCGTTGGGCGAACAGGTGGTGCGTTATGCCCAGGTCGCGCTCAACGACGCACGCAACTTCGTCGACCAGATCGACAGCCTGCGCCAGGGCGGTCACGGCCACTTGAAGGTGGGCGGCATCTTTGCTGCCACCGCCGTGGCGCTGCCGGATGCCATCGTCGAGATCAAGCAGCGCAAGCCGTTGCTGTCGATCGAGGTGGTGGAGCAGACCAGCGACCACCTGATGGCCATGCTCGAAGACAAGAACCTGCACCTGGCCGTGGCGCGTTTTACCGATGTGTCGCAGCACCAGCGCTTCGACTTCCAGCCGCTGGCCCCCGAGCCGTTCTGCTTCGTGGTCAACGACCAGCACCCGTTGAGCGATGCCGGCCCGGTGACCCTGCCGCAGTTGCTGCAATGGCCGTGGATCCTCTACCCCAAGGGCACGCCGATTCGTGGGCGCATGGAACGGGCGTTCGCCGAGGCGGGAGTGGCGGTGCCGCGCAATACCATCGATACCATCTCGATGCAGACGTTCCTCAAGGTGCTGCTGGGCGGCCCGATGATCGGCATGCTGCCCCAGGCGATGGTCGAGCCGCACCTGGCCAGCGGCGTGCTGGTCAACCTCGACACGCCGCTGCACTTGACGCCCCAGGATTACGGCATCCTCACTCGCAAAGGCGAGCCCTTGAGTGGCGCGGCGCTGGAGTTCGCCGAGATCCTCGTGGCCAATGCACGGCGTACGCAAGGGGATTGATAACAAGCCGTTATCGAATGATCCCTAAAAGCCATTGGGCAAGAATCGCAGAGCCGCCTAGATTAGCGCCCAATGTCTTTCGCAACGCCAAGGAACCACCCATGACTTCATCTGCAGGCCAACAATTCATCGGCGGGGTTCGCCGCGCTACCGGCCAAGCGGCCTTGCACAGTGTCGATGCACGTACCGGGCAGGCGCTGCCCGAAGCGTTCCATCAGGCCACCGACGCGGAAGTGGACGCAGCCGCGCTGGCAGCGGCCGCTGCCTACCCGAGCTACCGGGCGTTGTCCGCAGCGCGCCGCGCCGAATTTCTCGAGGCCATCGCCGAGGCGCTGGACGCCCTGGGCGACGACTTCATCGACACCGTTTGCCGGGAGACGGCGTTGCCGCCAGCGCGAATCCAGGGCGAGCGGGCACGTACCAGCGGGCAGTTGCGGCTGTTCGCCACGGTGCTGCGCCGCGGCGATTTCGCCGGTGCCCGCATCGACCGGGCGCAGCCCCAGCGCACCCCGCTGCCACGCCTGGACATCCGCCAGTGCCGCATGGGCCTGGGGCCTGTAGCGGTGTTCGGCGCCAGTAACTTCCCGCTGGCGTTCTCCACCGCCGGTGGCGATACCGCTGCGGCACTGGCCGCCGGCTGCCCGGTGGTGTTCAAGGCGCACAGCGGTCATATGGCCACCGCGCAGTGGGTGGCCGAGGCCATCGTCGGCGCTGCCGAGCGCTGCGCCATGCCGGCCGGCGTGTTCAACATGATCTTCGGCGGTGGGGTCGGCGAGGCGCTGGTCAAGCACCCGGCCATCCAGGCGGTCGGCTTCACCGGTTCGCTCAAGGGCGGCCGCGCCCTGTGCGACATGGCTGCGGCGCGGCCACAGCCAATCCCCGTGTTCGCCGAAATGAGCAGCATCAACCCCGTGCTCGTCCTGCCAGGCGCGTTGGCCGCCCGTGGTGAGGCTGTGGCCCGTGAATTGGCCGCCTCGGTGGTCATGGGCTGTGGCCAGTTCTGCACCAACCCTGGCCTGGTGCTGGGTGTGCGCTCCCCTGAATTCAGCGCCTTCGTCGAGCACCTGCGGGCGCAGATGGCCGACCAGGCGCCGCAGACCATGCTCAACATCGGCACCCTGGCCAGCTACGCCCACGGTGTCGCCACGCTCAAGGCGCAGGCTGGCATTCGCCATCTGGCCGGCGCCGAGCAGCAGGGCAACCAGGCCTGGCCGCAGCTGTTCCAGGCCGATGCGCAATTGCTGCTGGACGCTGAACCGCTGCTGCAAGAGGAAGTCTTCGGCCCTGCCACGGTGCTGGTCGAGCTGGCCGACCAGGCGCAGTTGTTGGCCGCGCTGCACGCGTTGGGCGGGCAACTGACCGCCACGCTGATCGGCGAGCCTGGCGACCTGGCCGACGCCGCGCCGCTGGTGGCGGTACTCGAGCAGAAGGCCGGGCGGGTGCTGGTCAACGGTTATCCGACTGGTGTCGAGGTGTGCGACGCCATGGTTCACGGTGGGCCATACCCGGCCACTTCCGACAGCCGTGGCACCTCGGTCGGCACCCTGTCGATCGACCGCTTCCTGCGCCCGGTGTGCTATCAGAACTTCCCCGATGCGTTGCTGCCCGAGGCGCTGCGCGACGCCAACCCACTGGGGCTGTTGCGCCTGGTCGATGGCCAGCCCAGCCGCGAACCGATTCGCTGACCGACGCTGAAGCAGTACCACCGGGCGTGCTCGCGCCCGGTGCCCCTTCGATAACAACAATCAGGCATGCATGACATGCCGAGAGGCTGGCCATGGAACATCAAACTGTCGACCCCGCCTGCGATCAGGCTTTCGAAGATCGCACCTACCGCAAGGTCATCTTGCGTATCCTGCCGGTCCTGCTGCTGTGCTACATGGCGGCCTACCTGGACCGGGTCAACATCGGCTTCGCCAAGTTGAGCATGCTCGACGACCTACAGTTCAGCAACACCGTGTATGCCTTGGGCGCCAGCGTGTTCTTCTGGGGCTACTTCCTGTTCGAGGTGCCCAGCAACCTGCTGCTGCATCGCTACGGCGCGCGCTTCTGGATCGCACGGATCATGCTGAGCTGGGCGATCATCTCGATGGCCGTGGCGTTTACCCAGCCGCTGGCGGTGTTCTTCCACATCGAGTCGAGCACCATGTTCTACGTGCTGCGCTTCCTGCTCGGCATCTGCGAGGCCGGCTTCTTCCCCGGCGTCATCCTGTACCTCAACTATTGGTTCCCGACCCATCGGCAGAGCCGCGTGATGTCGGGCTTCCTGATGGCGATGCCGGTCAGCCTGACCCTGGGCGGCGTGCTGTCGGGCTGGCTGATGACCAGCCTCGATGGCTGGCACGACATGGCTGGCTGGCAGTGGATGCTGCTGCTCGAAGGCGTGCCTTCGGTGATCATGGCGGTGGTGGTGTTCACCTGCCTGTGCGACAACATCGACAAGGCCGGCTGGCTGTCGGACGCTGAAAAGCAACTGCTCAAGGCCAACCTGCAGCAGGAGGAGGGCGGCAAGGTCTCGCGCCTGGGCGAGGTGTTCTTCAATCCGCGCGTGTGGCTGCTGGTGTTCATCCTGCTGACCTTCAACACCGGCTTCTACGGCCTGGCGTTCTGGATGCCGTCGATCATCAAGAGCGCTGGGGTGACCAGCAGCCTGGAAATCGGCCTGCTGACTGCCATCCCCTATGGCGTGGCGGTGGTCGCCATGTTCCTCAACGCGCGCCACTCCAACCGCACCGGCGAACGCCGCCTGCATGCGGCGATCCCGGCGTTCATCGGCGGTTGCGGGCTGATCCTCAGTGCGGCGTTCTCTGGCAACGTGGTGCTGTCGATCCTGTTCCTGACCGTGGCCGCCTCCGGCGTGCTCAGCCTCATGCCGATCTACTGGACCCTGCCGGGCACCGTGCTCTCGGGTGTCGCGGCGGCGGCGGGCATCGGCATGATCAACGCCATCGGTAACCTGTCCGGTTTCACCGGCTCGATGATCACTGCGGTGGCGGAGAACCTCACCGGTGACATCAACAACGGCACCTACGTGCTTGGCTTGTGCCTGTTCGTCAGCGGTTTGCTGATCCTGGCCATTCCGGCGGCGATGCTCGGCCGGCGCAAGGAGCAGGCAGACACGCGACTGCAGCTGGAGGCGGCATGAGCATCATCCAGGGCAAGCCTGCGTTGCTGATGCTGGCGCCGCTGCTGGCCGAGCACGAAGCCTATCTGGCCGAACGTTTCGAGCTGGTGCGGGCGTATGACGCCGACGCCCGCCAGGCGCTGTTGGCCGAACGGTCGGAGCGCTTCGAGGTAGTCGTCACCAATGGCGTGCAGGGCGTTCCACCGGCGCTCATGGCGGCGTTGCCGAAGCTGTCGCTGATCGCGGTCAATGGCGTAGGGGTCGATGCCATCGACCTGGAGCAGGCTGGCGCTCGCGGCATCCGTGTCAGTACCACCGACGATATCCTCACCGATGCCGTGGCGGATCAGGCGGTGGCGCTGCTTTTGGCATTGCTGCGCCAGGTGTGCGTGGCCGACCGTTTCGTCAGGGCCGGCCGCTGGCGCCAGGGAGGCTTCCCATTGCTGGGCACCAGTTTGCGCGGGCAGCGAGTCGGCATTATCGGTCTGGGCAGGATCGGCCAGGCCATCGCCGAGCGGCTGCGGCCGTTCGGGGTCGAGCTGGCGTATCACAACCGAAGGGCGCTGGCAGATTGCGCCTATGCCTACCATCCCGATCCATGCAGCCTGGCTGCGGCCAGTGACATCCTGGTGGTAGCCGCTGCTGGCGGCACAGGCTCGCGGCACCTGGTCGATGGCCAGGTGCTGGAGGCGCTGGGTGCTGAAGGGGTGTTGGTGAATGTGGCGCGCGGCAGCGTGGTCGATGAGAGCGAGCTGGTGGCGCGGCTGAGCGATGGCCGGCTCGGCGGTGCGGCGCTGGATGTGTTCGCCGAGGAGCCCCAGGTGCCCGAGGCCTTGTTCGCCCTGGACAATGTGGTGCTGCAGCCGCACCTGGGCAGCGCAACGCTGCAGACGCGACGGGCGATGGCCGATCACGTGGTGCGCGCGGTGCTGACGCGATAGGCGAATTCCCAAAGGCAGCGCGTTCCCTGTAGGAGCGGGTTTACCCGCGAAGGCTGTGGTGAAATCACCGACGCCTTCGCGGGTAAACCCGCTCCTACAGGGATGATTTGTCCATCACTGTCAGGTCAGAAGGTGCCTTTCAAGGTCACCATGAAGTTGCGCGGCTCGCCATAGAAGTTGCCCCAGCCCGGCGCGCCGATGGTGGCGTAGTACTTCTTGTCGAACAGGTTGTTGCCGTTGAGCGCGATGCTCCAGTTCTGGTCGATGCGGTATTGCACGCGGCCACTCCACAGGGTGTAGCCCGGCTGTACCACGCGGGTGCTGCCGGTCTTGCGCGAGTTCTCGCTCTGGCTGCTGACGCCCGCACCGAGGGTCCAGCGGTCCAGCTCGCCGGCCAGCTGGTAGTCACCCCAGACCTTGAGCATGTGCCGCGGGATGAAGCTGGAGGTGAAGGTCAGCTCGGTGGGATCGGTATCGTTGATGGTCTTCAGGTACTTGGTCTGGGTGTAGGTGTACCCTGCCAGCAGCTGCAGGCGATCCATCGGCGAGCCGCTGATCTCGGCTTCGAAACCCTGGGCGCGGACCTTGCCGCTGTCGGTGTAGCAATAGCCATCGCCCGAGCCTGGGCAGACATCGGCATAGTCGGTTTCGGCGCGGTGGTCCTCGATGGTACGGAACAGGTTGAACGCGGTGTTCAAGCCGCCGTCGAGCAGTTCGCCCTTGATGCCGATCTCGTAGTTGGCACCGGTCTTGGGCTGCAAGGCCTGGCCCTGGGCATTCACCAGGTTGCCCTGCGGCTGGAAGATATCCGAATAGCTGGCGTAGGCGGTCCACTGGTCGTCGAGGTCGTAGAGCACGGCGGCGAACGGCGTGACCTGGCCGTTCTCCTGGCTGCGGTTGTGCACCCAGTAGTCCCAGGCCTGGGTGTACGAGTCGCTGCTGTTGCGGTACCAGCTCACGCGGGCGCCGAGCACCAGGGTGAGTGGCTCGGCCAGCTTCAGGCGCAGGTTGGCATAGGTGCCCCACTGGCGGGTGCGGGTGTCGGTCGGCTCGCTGCCGCCGCGGATCGGGTTGGCCAGGTAGTCGGCCTTGGACGGTCGCGGGAAGTTCGACGACGGGTCGAACGGGTTCTGGCTGCCGCTCAGCGACATCAGTGCGAAGTAGTCGTGGGTCTTCTGGTCGCTGGCGTTGGCGCCGACGATGATCTCGTGCTCCAGGCCGAAGGCCTCGAACTTGCCATCGAGGTAGCTATCGAAGCCGTAGTCGTCCTGGTCGTAGTCGAAGCGCCCGGCGTAGCGGTTCATGGCGGCGCTGCTGGCACCCACCGGCACCGAACCTTCGGAGTAGCCGTACTCGATGTTCTGGTTGTTGTGGGTGTAGACCGAGGCGAAGTTCAGCGTCCAGTCCTGGTTGAAACGGTGCTTGAGGTCGGCGAAGCCGGTGATGCGCTGGCTCTGCAGGTCGTTCCAGCTGGCGCCCAGGCAGGTCGAGCGCGACAGCTTGAGGTCGGCGCCATTGGCGTAGCGCGGCAGGCCGTGGTAGCACGGCGAGGCATCGACATCCTCGTAGGCCAGGCCGAAGCCCAGGGTGGTGTCGTCGGTGACGTCCCAGTCGATGGCGCCGTACAGCACCTGGTCCTGGCGGTCGGCGTTGTCGTAGAAGTACTGGCGGTCCTGCAGCGATGCCACCGCACGGCCGCGCACGGTGCCCGATTCGTTCAGCGGGCCGCCCACGTCGAGCTGGCCGCGGTAGTTGTCCCAGCTGCCGGCGGACAGCGTGAACGTGGTGGTGGCCTTGTCCTGGCCGCGCTTGCGCACGAAGTTGACGCCACCGGCCGAGGAGCCGGAGCCTTTCATCATGCCGGCCGCGCCCTTGAGGATCTCGACCCGATCATAGAACGCCATGTCGCTGGAGAAGCTGTTGGCCTGCACGTAGTTGCCGCCGACATCCAGCGGCACGCCGTCGTACTGGTACTGGCCGTCGAGGTTGAAGCCGCGGGAGTAGAAGTACTTGCCGCCCATGGGCGAGTCGTAGACGGTGATCCCCGGGGTCTTGTCCAGCACCTGTTCGAGAGTGTTGAGGTTCTGGTCGTCCATCATCTGGCGGGTCATCACGGTGACCGACTGCGGGGTCTCGCGCAGGCTGTGCACACCCTTGCCGATGGTCACCGCGCGGGCGGCGTAGGAGCCGGTACCCTCGGAGGTCGGGTTGAGGGTCTGGCTGGAGATGGTGGTCGCGCCCAGCTCCAGGGCGCCTTCGCTGTCTGGGGCCAGGGAGAAGCTGCCGTCGTCGACGGCAATGATGTGCAGGCCGGTGCCGCCGAGCAGGATCTGCAAGGCTTCGCTCGGGCTGTGCTGGCCGCTGACGCCCGGGCTGCGCAGGCCACGGACCAAGGCCGGCTCATAGGAAACGCTGGTCGAGGTGGCGGCAGCGAACTGCTTGAGCGCCGTTTCCAACGGGCCGGCGGCGATCGCCACGGTGGTCGCGGTCGAGTGCGGCTGGGCCTGCAGCGGCACGGCGGCGAATGCCAGTACGCTGCCTAGCAGCGCCCGGCGCAAAGCCTGTTGCAAGGGGGCGCGTCGGTGTCCGCGGTTGAGTGGGGTAGAGGGCATGTGATTTCCTTTCGCCGAGCTGGCCAGGTGAGTGCAGTTACAGACCAAGTCGAATGAGAAAGAAAATCGATAACCCCTCGGCGAACTTTTTTTCAGCGATTCTTCATGCAGGTTCCAGCTGTATCCAGTAGCGGGTGAAGTGGCGGGCCCGGAGTGACAGAGTGGTGCACAGGTTGCGCAGTACCAGGTCGCTGTCGTCGAGCTGGAACGCGCCGGAGATGCGCAGCCCGGCCACCGCCTTGGAACAGCCCAGGTGGCCGTGCCGGTAACGCCCGAGTTCGCGCAAGAAGGTCTCCAGGCGCCAATCGTGGACCACCAGCATGCCTTGGACCCAGGCATCTTCGTCACCGCTGGCCGGCAGGACCGCCTGGCACCCTTGCGCGTCGAAGCTTGCGCACTGGCCGGCTTCGACACGGGTGGCGTATCCAGGCGCCGCAGCTGGGCGTACTTCCACGGCATGTTCCTGCACGCTGACCTGCGACCCCTGGCTGTCACGGCGCACCACGAAGCGCGTCCCCAGGGCGCGTACCGAGCCATCGGGCGTGTGCACCAGAAAAGGCCTGGCCAAGGGGTCGGGGCGGGTGCTGATGGCGATCTCGCCGCGGACCAGTTCGATGCTGCGCAGGCGTGCATCGAAATGGATGTTCACTGCGCTACCGGTGTTGAGTTGCAATTGGCTACCGTCGGCCAGGGTCAGGCCGCGCTGCTCGCCGATGGCGGTCTGCTCGTCGGCGCGCAGGGCGCGCATGGGCGTCTGTTGCCAGCCAAGCAGGCCGCTGCCACCCACGAGCATGAGCACGCCGAGCACCTTGAGGCTGGCGCGGCGGCGGGCGAATGCGCTGTTCAGGGTGCGCTCGCCGACACCGGGGGTGATCCGATCGAGCTTGCTCTGCAACATGCCCACCCGGCTCCAGGCCGCCGCGTGGCTGGGGTCTGCGGCCAGCCAGCGGCTGTGCGCACCGACTAGCGCCAAGTCGCCTGGCGCGCAGCGCAGTTCCACGTACCAGTTGGCGGCCGCTTCGAGCACTTCGCGATTCAATGCAGGCGTCATCGCTCAGCCTTCCAGGTGCAACAACACATGGGTCAGTGCCCGTGTCGCGTGCTTCTTCACGGTGGTCACCGACAGCGACAGGCGCCGGGCGATCTCCACGTAGCTCAGGCCTTCGAGCTGAGACAGCAGGAAGACGCTGCGGGTGCGGGCCCCCAGGCCGTCGAGCATGGCATCGATCTCGACCAGGGTCTCGAGGATCAGCAGGCGGGTTTCCGGGGAGACCTCCACGGCCTCGGGCAGGTTTGCCAAGGTTTCCAGGTACGCGCGCTCGATCGAGCGGCGGCGATAGCTGTCGATGAGGAGGCTGCGCGCCACGCTGCTCAGGTAGGCCCGCGGCTGGCGCAGGTCGAACACCCGACGGCTGCTCAACAGGCGCACGAAGGTGTCATGGGCGAGGTCGGCTGCACTCTCGCTGCAGGCCATGCGCTTGCGCAGCCACTGGTGCAGCCAGTCGCTGTGTTCGCGGTACAGCGAGCCGACGGTGTCCTGTGGAGAAGGGGGGGAGGATGCTGGCATGGGTTGTCAGTGAATGAGAATTGTTTCATCGATTCTCCGACACTGATGCCTGTAGATGCAAGCGGCGCTGCCATCGGCAACCCGGCGATCGGCCTCAGGCCATGAAACCGGTCTTGTCGGCTTCGGTGATCGGCCTCAGCACACGGCACGGCACACCGGCGGCCACGACATTCGCAGGGATGTCCGAGGTCACCACGCTACCTGAGCCGATGATGCTGCCGTCGCCGATGGTCGCGCCCTGGTTGACATGCACCCCAGCGCCGATCCACACCCGATTGCCGATGCGCACCGGCTTGGCGTAGCAGCCCCCCGCAGCCCGCTCGGCTGGGTCGATGGCATGGTTGGAGGTGTAGATCCCGACCCGTGGCCCCAGCAGTACGTCGTCGCCGATGTAGATGCCGCCGCCATCGAGCATGACGCAATCGAAGTTGGCGTAGAAGTTGTTGCCGATATGGATGTTGCGCCCGAACTCGCAGCGAAAGGTCGGCTCGAAATGCACGCCCTCGCCGATGCTACCGAGCAACCGGCTCAGGATGGCCTGGCGCTCGGCGATGGGGCGGGAAAAGGCGCCGTTGTATTCATTGCTGAGCAAGACTGCCTGCTCGCGGGCGGTGACCAGTTCCGGGGTCAGGTCGTTGTACATCTGACCGGTGCGGATGTGGGCCAGTTGCTCTTCGATGTGTGGCACTCGAAAATTTCCTCTAGGCGTGAGTGCTCACCCTAACGCATCGACGTTGTCGCTGTACAAATCTTGCCTCGGCGGCGAACAGGTCGAACCGCCGCGATAATCGCCACCGGCTACCGCTACCAGAAAGGCCTCATCGGCCAAGACGCGCAAGTCGCGCCACTCCTTCCACTCGACGAGCTTCTGACGGTCCATTTCATCCGCCTGGCGCAGCAGCGTCTCGTGGTAGGTACTTGGGCATTCCTTGCGTAGCGCCACGTCTTCGTACGTGGCGTACCAGGTATCGATCGCTAGCATCCGCAGATCGCTCGGTGTTGCAGGCGGGGTGAGTGTGGTCATGACAGGCTCCACAGCTTGGTTTCGCTGTGGAGTAGCTGGCAGCGTGCGGGGTTCACCTGAGAGTCATGAGCGGCGCATGTCGGCGGGTGTGAACAGGTATTGTTACGAACTGGCGATCTGCCTCAGGCGATTGTGGAGGCGCTGCAGGGACTGACCTAGCATAACTCCAGGTACAAAAAACCGACCCTGCCGAGTGGTTGATCAGCATGGGCGCGCGAAGTGGTCACGAATCAACCAAGGCGAAGTAGAAGCACTGTGAGGAATGTGCAGGCCACCGTGAGGATCGCCACCAGGCAGGTCAGAATCCAGGCTGCGGTGGTCAGCCGATTCAAGCGTTGACTCACCTCGCTGACGTGAGTGTCATGCAGAGCGCGCAGTTCGGCGAGTTGTTCGGACAGGACAGTGGACTGCTGCAAGAGCGCTTCGATATCTGTTTGAGGCTCAGGCTGGATCGCGCCGCTGCGTCCAGACTCCGGCTGATCAGCCTCGCCCTTGGTATTGCGCCAAGCCAGGCGCCCCAGGAAGATGAACACGGCGGTCACGCCGTAGGCCATGCCCAGCAACGCCTCCAGGGAAGTGGTGATCTTCGCTGAAAGCACCTTTGGGGTGATGTCGCCAAAACCCTCATGAAACTGGGCAGCCGCCATTTGCGACTGCGCTTCGCGTACGAAAGCATGCGCGTTCTTCCTTGAAAACCTGAATCCCAGGCAAAAAAAAACCTTGCCGAAGCAAGGTTTTTTTCTGGATTTGGTGCCCCGAGGGTAACTCCAACTGTGATCTAGCCATCTGTTTTTGCTGAAAAATTTTTCAGGGGTTGAGGTTTTTGTACAGATTATTGATTTTTGGCATGATTTTTGATTTTTCCGGTAGGCGCTGGATCGTCATGTAGCTTGACGGACAAATACCCGACGAGTGGATGACTCCGCAAGGGCGCATCATCTGATCTTTATTTTTGGCCATAGCTTTTAGTTATAAACATCCCAGTGATTTCTTCAGCTTTATATATAGCTACTCTCGATCTAGATTTCTAGAGTCTGCTGTTACCGCATCCATGATGCCAACTAGTTCACGAGACAGGTCAGGTTCAAAACGATTTAAGTACGCTGAAATAGCTTCGTTGCGTAGGAGCCTACAGAGATAACCCTTGGCTACTACGAGGACTAGCATAGTCTCACCCAGAGTATCCTCAACAAGTCGATAGTCATGATAAAGTCTCTCCATCTCGCGTTCCATTTTCAGGATGTTTTCTGGAGATACCCCTTCAACGGAATTTTTCGACTCCGTTAAGTCTTCAGGTCTCGTGGCGGTAAGAACCATATGCGCATAGCGTCCAGTGTAACAGTTGGCTGAGATCATCATTTCTGCAGCTTCAATTTGACGCATTGGTTTCATTTTACGCAATATGTGGAATACGGGTTGCCCAACCATCCGTGTTTTTAGTAATTCAATGGCCTCGGTCGCTATGCCCTTTAATAGGTTTTGGCGTATATGAATTCGATCAATGCTAATGTTGAGAACCTCAGCAATTCTTTCAGCTGAAACTCCTCTCTCGATTGCCTGTATAATCATCTTGCTTTCTTGGATTGGCGTCAGTCTGTTTATTTGTCTGTTGTATGTGAAGCCTTCGTCATCTGTAGAGAGTAAGCAGAGTGCGTGTCGTGCTCCAAGCTGTTTTAATGCAGCGAGCCGCAGGTGTCCATCAAGTATTAAGTATCTTGGCGGTTGTTCGTTTAAATCGATAGGCTCGTGATGGATGGCAAGTGGTTCAATTATTCCGAGCTCTCGCACGGATGC
Source organism: Pseudomonas sp. S31 (assembly GCF_016648105.1). Classification (GTDB taxonomy): domain Bacteria; phylum Pseudomonadota; class Gammaproteobacteria; order Pseudomonadales; family Pseudomonadaceae; genus Aquipseudomonas. Next base: position 64,978 of record NZ_JACVVE010000009.1, read on the forward strand.
GAGTATTGATAAATATTTAGGTGAGCCAAAAGTGGCAGCTGGAATTATTCTTGATGGCAGTAGCTGGGAGGTTGGAATGGTTATTAGGTTGTTGTCAAAAGCATTTTTAACTTCGCTCATGTTTCCCCCTTTACCCGGTCCGCCAGAACCTGTGGCATGTCTTCAATTCCTTCGCTTTTCAGCAAGGAACAGAAGTATTCATCTGATAGGAGTTTCCTTAGGGCGGTAACGACGAAAAGTAGGCGCTGCTCTCCGATGTCTGCTTTTTTTACCATGATTCTTTGTCTGCGAACCTCAGATTGATAGGCATTAAGCAACTGGCGCGAAGTTGTAATCTGCTCTTGTTTTTTTTGGTGGCTGAAGCATTTTCCAGTTGCTCGGCGACTGTCTATCAACTGGCGCACCTTCATCAGTTGATTGCCCTTTAACAGTCCGCTCTCATATGCCTCAAGCATGGCGTTTTGAATAACGGTGTCGTCAGATCGTGCAACTGTTATGGCTATTTTAATCGGGAGCCAACCCTTTTCCACGGCGCTGATTAATCTTTCCTCTCCTTGGCGAAGTAAGATTAATATTCCGCCCACATAGTTATAATCAAGGCAGGTTTTTTCCGATATTTGTTTGGTTGTATATCCTCGGTCGTGGAGTGAGTTAATTGCTTCTAATAGGTCAAGTTTAGAGTGTTTACGCCTAGCTAGATTCTCGACTAGGCTGATTAAATACCTTTCTATTTCGCTAGCCAGTATGATTACGCATGGTATGCTTCGTTCTCCGAGAGCCTTGAACGCTTCCAGTCGCCCTTGACCACATACTAGATCAAAACCTGTACTAGTGCGGGCTACCGTTATCGGTCTCTTCAATCCTAAAGTCGCAATGCTATCGACCAGTCTGGAGAATACTTTCTTATTTCGCTGTCTAGGGTTGATAACTCGTATAAGTTCAAGTGGTATTTGTTCAATTGTTGAGGCCCGAGCAACATGTAATGTCAAGGGGGTCTCTTGAGGCGCGTTCATTATGCGGCGCTCGACAAGTGAAACCGTTTGCTAAGAGTGGACAATATGTCCAGGCTTTCAAATCGATATAGCTCAAGCTCTCGAGGGTTAAATTCGGCCAGTCTCAAATTTGGTGCTATCAGGTCAATCATAGGGAAAAGGTAATAGTCTAATACTTCTCTTTCTCCGGGTAGCATACGAACGGCAATGGTGATGTCTGGAAATAAGCTGAAGTCAAACCGTACCTGCCAGCGTCGACGTGTGCTGCCAACTAATTGGCAGCGGCATAGAACCACTGAGACTGTGAATTCTTCATTGACAAGTATTAATTGTGTCTTAGGGTCCACTGAAATTTTGCCGCCTACCGCCTCAATTTTTGATTGAGTATCAGTTAGGATTTCCGGAAATCGCTCGCGTAGATGTCGATTGGCTTCGATGAATCCATAATCTCGAGTTGGTTCATATCCTATTAGGCGATAGCTATCAATCAGGCTTCCAAATCTTTTTCTGTAACAGCTACTCGAAGGTAAATCTTCCTGTTCATCTATAATAAGGCCAGATAGGCAGCCTCTTTCTTGGAATAAATCCTTTAAACCTGTGAGCATTTCCTCGTTTGACCAATAGCGTGTGCGGGCTTGGATGATCGCTTGGGCAGCGATGAATAGAGATTGGTCAACTATTGCAGGGAAAGCTGCGTTTGCTCGTACCCAGTCTTTAGAGGGATTTATAGTTCGAGGCATTTTCAGTTTTGATGACGTATGGTTCCATACATTGTTTCCAATGTATTTTTCGTTCACAAGGATTTGATGAACCACCCCGCGGGTCCACGGCCTATTTAGGTCGGTCAGTAAACCACGTCTATTCAGCGATTCAGCAATCTCCTTTTCAGTCTGAGCTTTTTTTATGAAGGCGTTATATATCTCCAGTACTACTTCTTGTTCTGTCTTCGGCCCTGGTGTAAGAATTATGCGGTCAGTTTGAAGGCTTTTGTACTCCTTTTGATGCAGAGTGGTTTTAGGTTTCCCTGTCTGGTCAATCAGTTGGCGGCGCAAGCCATAGCCTGCAGCTCCGCCTTGTCGATACCCTAACTGGATTAGGCGGGACTGTCCGGCGAATACTTTAACGGAAAGTTCGCGGCTATATTCGCCCGCCATCATGCGTTTAACGCTTTTTATTATGCTGGAAACGGGAGAGCCGTCATTTACAAATTGCTCTGCGCAATATTCTACTCGTACTCCAGCTTGCCGGCATCGCACTTCGTAGCTTGCGCTAACGTCTGGGTCTTGAAAGCGACCCCATCGGCTTACGTCATAGACGAGAACGGTGGAGAAGTCACTGTGTTTGTACTCGACATCAGATAGGAGTCTTTGGAGGGCTTCGCGACCCTCTAGATTAAGCCCGCTTTTTCCCGCGTCAGTGTAAATCTTAACAACATTAAGATTATGGGTCTGTGCATAGATGTTGATAGTGTCCAGTTGATTCTCTGTAGAATACTGCTGGTGCTCTGTCGACATCCGGACATAAGCCGCTGCGTTGTTATTAGCTTCTGCGCTAAATGATGTAATTTGTCGCATGGGCAGACCTATTGTGTCGGTTCATGGCATACCAGTAAGGGTGAGGCAGCTTGCTGTACGCCTATCGCTGGTCATCAACTATTAAATCTAGGAAGGGGAGGTGGAAAAATGATCGCGAAAATGGGCATTTCCTTTCCAATCAGTGCAGATGTCTATGCTCATGCCCTAGCATCAGCACTGCTGGACGAGCTCGGGAATTCGCACCGTGCCATAAAGACCCTACGAAACTGGACCAATGCGAGTGAGAGAACTACAAAAAATTGGCTGGCTGGTGCTAATGGACCTAGTGGGCTACATCTGATAGAAATAATGCGGCACTCTGATACGGTTCTTCATGCGGTACTTGAGTTGGCCCAACGTAGATCCATCGTTGGTATCGTGCTGCTTCCTGCTTTGAGGCAGCGTTTGCTAGATACTGCTGAGCTGATTGATTCGTGCCTCGGGCCTAGCTCGCACTCAGTCAAAACGTGATTGTTGGTGGTTGAGTGGTCCTGAAAGCCTTTGCGGTGAGCAGCGTTAGGTGGCACGGAAAGCCGTGAGGGCTGACGCTAAGACGCGCTGCAGAGCGATTCGAGGCTGGTGCTGATTGGAAGAGGGGGCAGGAACAGGAATGAAGCGAACCCTGGAAGGCATAGCGTTAGCCGGCGAGCCGCTTTTGCGGCAGGCGCTAGAAGCGATTAGGGCTCATCGCCAAGCGGTCATAGATGATGCTCCTGGAGATGAAATTGAAAGGCTTCGCCTGCTTGCAGATTCACTTTTCCAAACAGTTGTGGACTATCAAATTTTGAAAGGCGGTGGTCTGTCAGAGTCGTTCCACTAATCAACCAGGTGGCAAATGCCTAATCCGCTTGAGGTCTTACTCCCCGATCATCCCGCGTACACCGACGCCGTCGAAGCCATGCGCCGCTGGCAGGAGGCTAGGGATGGCGGTGCATCCATTGTGGAAGTCGAGCGGCTGAGGCAGGTCGCTGAGTCGATGTTTCAAGCTGTCACAGACTATCAACTCCGGGCTTTTGGGCTCCCCGGCGGCTCTGTTCATTGAGTGGATTGGTCAGGTGAGAGGTTGCTTCGTAGCGACCTCAAAGGTCTCGCGGATACCAAGGCCTCTCCATCCTTTGCACAATTAGCCGCATCGTCAGCAGGTAGTAATAGCGGCTTGACTCTGAGTGATTTTTTAGGTGATGACGCCGAAACCATATGAGGTGCTTCCGCTTCCAGAGCCAAGGATTCGCAATACCCCATCGTTCTGAAATCGCTGATTGAATAGCTAAAGCCTGCTTTATATGCCTGCCGCGCGTAACTTGCGCACCACTCAGAACTCCGGACAAGAATATTGACATGTCAAATGCCATGGCCGCGTCTCCCTCCGATATAGGCCGCTACCACATCAACTCGCCCATGCCCTAACTCACAGCTAATCTGCTTGCGTGCTAACTGATCAAGATGTGGGTTAGCCCGATGAAGCCATCCACCGTTGACCGGAGCAGTACACCCCGTGATTTTTTCAAAGCGCTCGCAGGCATAGGCAGCTCGAAATTCGTGGAAGCCTTTTACGTTATGCGCTTGGAGGACGTCCCGCGCTGGGCGGATGATTTCCTGCAGAACATTCAGATAGCTTTCGTCTGGCGCAATCAGGTTACGGCTACTCGCAGGCGACACCTGCCGTGCAAATCCTAGTGCGTCTTGAACATGGTGGTCCACCGCAATCCATCGTGGCGCTGAGGCGCCAGCTCGGCCGCCTTTGGTGCCATCCTGGATGTTGATCTTGCCTAGGTCGTTAGCCTCACGACTTAACCGTGGCAGGTCAGCCAGGATGGCCTCACGCAGGCGCATGCCGGTGGCTCGCGCCAACAGAACAATCGCTGCGGCCCGTTGCTGATGATCGCGACAAAGCGCATCGACGATCTGCTTAACCTGTTCGCGGTCTTGGCCTTGCGGAGCCGATTGGCGAACTCCGGTGCGCTGCATTCCCAACGCCTTGCTCGGACTGGGCAATTTCACACACTGATCACCGCGCAGCGCTGCCATGGTCCTGTTAACGCTGGATAGGCGGTTTTGTGCGGTGCTGATGGCGAGGCTACCGCACTCAACCGCATCGCGCAGATACGCCGCATAGTCCGCCAATACCTTCCGATCAATCTGCCGCGCATCATTGATACCTGGCCCTTGTTCGGAGCGGCACCACTTCACGAATGCCTGCCACCGATCACAGTGCGCCTTGACCGTGCCGTAGTGGCCTCCGCCGAACATGTCTTTCAGCGCTTGCGGCCCTGCGTAGCTCAACTGTCTGTCATAGCCGAAATTGCGGCCATCGCGTCTACCCACCAATGCCATGTCAGTCACCTCATCTTCCGACCTCCGATCCTCGCCCCACGTCATCCCGCCAAGAATGATGAGTGTTATCAGGGATCAAGGCCCCTGCGACCTGTGGGGAGTGTCCTCTACGCGGGACTGGCGGCTCCTTACGACCGGGAGCAAGGGCATCTCATGATCTGGCCTCCTGAACACCGTTACCGGTGGGCGGGTGGAGGCAGCACTGGCTGACGAGACCGGCGCCTGAAGATCCTGAGCCATGTGCAAGCAGCAATGCGATGACCGGGGCATACCTGACTGTCAGTCAGGTGCAGTCCATTCCGTGGTCTGCGGCACCATCATCTACAGCGCTGTTGCTGGTGACATCGGCGTTTGTCACGCCGATTGTCACGAGGGGAAATGCCGCAAAGCCTTGTGCGATCAGGGCTGCAGCAGTGGTAGAAGTGCCCGTCTCTTTCCAAAAGAAAGAGACGGGCACAGGTTGGCGCAATATTCGGCCAAGCGGATAGGTTGCTGCAGGGCAGCGAAGTACGGTGTATCTGGCGCACGAGCGCTATATGTGTAAGAGCATCCATCACATGGGTAGTGACCGGGCGAGCTGCCGAATGCGAATCGCCCTTGGGGAGAACCACTGCGAGAGCAGCGTGACCTTGAAGGCTCGGGTCACCTGGGGGCTGTCAACGACAGCCTTTGCACTGTCTTTTCTACGCCCGCAATCCGAGAGGGTCAAGCGACTCGCCCGCAGGATTTTGTGGTTGAAAATGGCATTGGGTGTGTACGGAGTCCCGTGGTTTCCAGTGGCCGATGTGGTGCTTTTGACTTTTCAGGTGAGGTCCATCCAAACAGGGCGGCTTTGCAGCCCTGTTTGGATGGACCCGCGAAGAAAGCAAAATCGGTGCAAATCTTGCGGCAGAACTATCGCTGAAGCGCGCCGCGTTGTCCTTCCATTCCATTGTGACCAAAACTGGTAGCGTTGTTCCCCAAGAGTACTGTCGCCTTGTGCGACAGGAATTGGTTTACCCTCGCGTCAAGCTGGTCTCGCAGATCTGGGGTCATTCCTTCTCGGAGTGCATCAAGGTAGTCGGCGTACCACTGCATCATGATCCGCCTTTGTGTCATGTAAAGGGCTTGATTGTATTCGCCAGCGATGCCGCCCTCGACATGCGCAAGCTGGCTTTCAACGTGATCCTTCAGCCAGCCATGCTCTCGGAGGAGCGTACTCGCTGTGTGGCGAACTCCGTGGCTGACTAGCCGGCCCTGATAGCCAATCTTCACGAAGACTAGATTTATAGTGTTTTCACAGAGCACAGCACGTTTATTGCCATTGCCCGGAAACAGGTAGCGACTGCGCCCGGTTAGTCGGTGAAGCTCAACCAACTTCGCGATGAGCTGGTGGGGTAGGGGGGTGACGTAATCTCGGCGCATCTTCATACGCTCTGCGGGAACGGTCCACGTTCCTTCCTCAAAATCGATGTCTTCCCAAGCTGCGTAGCGAACCATACCGGGGCGAGCAGCAGTCAGTATGGCCATCCAAGCAGCTACTCGCGCGGGTAAGCGGCTAGTGGTTCTACTTAATGCTTGGAGAAATTCTGGGAGCTCATTTTCGTGCAGGTGGGGGTAGTGCAGGGTGGGAGGAGGAGCGAGGGCGATCGTGTGGAGCTCTGATGCTGGGTTGTGTTCGCACAATCCGCGAGCAATTGCCTGACTGAAAATCTGCTTGAGCCAAGTCCGTGCTTTGTCGGCAACATTGAACGCGCCACGTTTTTCGATGCTTGCCTGTAATCGTGCGCAGTCAGCCCTCGTGATTTCTTCCAATTGCTTTGAACCCAATGCTGGGAGGAGGTCCTTGTCTAGGTAGTCACGAATCTTCTTCAGCGTCGCCTGGGCGCGTCCAGAGTCGGCTTTGAACTGATACCAGTATTCGGCTGCACGCTTGAAGGTGTTGAGTCCGGCTTCTCGTTTTTCACGTTTATCTGCCCGAGCCTTAGCACCTGGGTTGATGTCGATTTTCACGAGTCGGCGGCACTCTGCGGCCTTGTCACGAGCTTCCTGCAGCGACACTACCGGCCAGACACCAAGTGACATTTTCATCGCTCGACCACGGTAGGTGTACCGAAAATGCCAGTACTTGCTTCCGTTTGGGTGAACCAATAGGCCAAGACCCGAACTATCACCAAGCATGTATTGCTTGTCCGTCGGCTTGGAGGCTTTGATCTGCAAGGCTGTGAGTGGCATATCTGTACACCTCCAATTCTCGAACTGGAATCTGTACAGAAAATGTACCAAAAAGAGAGTGGCTGACAAGAGACGGGGGTGGAACCCCAGAGACCAAAAAGCCCGCAGTTAGCGGGCTTCTTGGGTATTGCGTAGCCGTCATTGGACGTCTATATACACGTATTGGTGCCCCGAGGGAGACTCGAACTCCCACTCCTTTCGAAAACGGATTTTGAATCCGCCGCGTCTACCAATTCCGCCATCAGGGCGTGTGGCGCGCAGTATAGAGAGGTGCCATACGCCGGTCAATCGGGTTTCATGGTCAATTTTCACGCATTGGGCTAAACTTCCCGGCCCTGCCGAACCGAACATCATCATGCGCGTCGCCGATTTTTCCTTCGAACTCCCTGATTCCCTGATCGCTCGCCATCCACTGGCCGAGCGCCATGGTAGCCGCCTGCTGGTCCTCGATGGGCCGAGCGGGGCGCTGGCGCACCAGCAATTTCCCGACCTGCTCGAGTACCTGCGCCCAGGCGACCTGATGGTGTTCAACAACACCCGGGTGATCCCGGCGCGGCTGTTTGGCCAGAAAGCCACCGGCGGCAAGCTGGAAGTGCTGGTCGAGCGGGTGCTCGACAGCCACCGCGTGCTCGCCCACGTGCGCGCCAGCAAGGCGCCCAAGGTCGGCACGCAGATTCTCATCGACGGCGGCGGCGAAGCGGAAATGACCGCGCGCCACGACACGCTGTTCGAACTGCGCTTCAGCGAAGACGTGCTGCCGCTGCTCGACCGCGTCGGCCACATGCCGTTGCCGCCGTACATCGACCGCCCCGACGAGGGCGCCGACCGCGAGCGCTACCAGACGGTCTATGCCGAGCGCGCCGGTGCGGTGGCCGCGCCTACCGCCGGGCTGCATTTCGACGAAACGCTGCTGGAAAAGATCGCCGCCAAGGGCGTGGAACGCGCCTTCGTCACCCTGCACGTCGGCGCCGGTACCTTCCAGCCGGTGCGGGTCGACAAGATCGAAGACCACCACATGCACAAGGAATGGCTCGAAGTGAGCCAGGACGTGGTCGACGCCATCGAGGCCTGTCGTGCCCGTGGCGGGCGGGTGATCGCCGTGGGCACCACCAGCGTGCGCTCGCTGGAGAGCGCGGCCCGCGATGGCGTGCTCAAGGCCTTCAGCGGCGACACCGACATCTTCATCTACCCGGGCCGCCCGTTCCATGTGGTCGATGCCCTGGTCACCAACTTTCACCTGCCAGAGTCCACGCTGCTGATGCTGGTCTCGGCCTTCGCTGGTTACCCCGAGACCATGGCCGCCTACGCGGCGGCGGTCGAGCAGGGCTACCGCTTCTTCAGTTACGGTGATGCCATGTTCATCACCCGCAATCCGGCGCCACGCGGCCCAGAGGATCAAGCATGAGTCGCACCTGTCGAATGTCCTTCGAACTGCTGGCCACCGACGGCAAGGCCCGTCGCGGCCGCCTGACCTTCCCCCGTGGCACGGTCGAGACCCCAGCCTTCATGCCGGTGGGCACCTATGGCACGGTCAAGGGCATGCTGCCGCGCGATATCGAGGCCATCGGCGCCGAAATCATCCTCGGCAACACTTTCCACCTGTGGTTGCGCCCAGGCACCGAAGTGATCAAGAAGCACAACGGCCTGCACGACTTCATGCAGTGGAAGGGCCCGATCCTCACCGATTCCGGTGGTTTCCAGGTGTTCAGCCTGGGGGCCATGCGCAAGATCAAGGAAGAGGGCGTGACGTTCGCCTCGCCAGTCGATGGCTCGAAGGTGTTCATGGGCCCCGAGGAATCGATGCAGGTGCAGCGCGACCTGGGCTCGGACATCGTCATGATCTTCGACGAATGCACCCCGTACCCGGCCGAGCACGACGTGGCACGTACCTCCATGGAGCTGTCGCTGCGCTGGGCCCAGCGCTCGAAGAACGCCCATGCCGACAACACCGCGGCGCTGTTCGGCATCGTCCAGGGTGGCATGTACCAGGACCTGCGCATGCGTTCGCTGGAGGCCCTGGAGAACATCGGCTTCGACGGCCTGGCCATCGGCGGCCTGTCGGTGGGCGAGCCGAAGCACGAAATGATCAAGGTGCTCGACTACCTGCCGGACCAGATGCCTGCTGACAAACCTCGTTACCTTATGGGGGTAGGCAAACCGGAAGATCTCGTTGAGGGTGTGCGCCGCGGCGTCGACATGTTTGACTGCGTGATGCCGACGCGTAACGCGCGCAACGGCCATCTGTTCGTCGATACAGGGGTGATCAAGATCCGCAACGCGTTCCATCGCCATGATGAATCGCCGCTGGATCCGACCTGTGATTGCTATACCTGCAGCAACTTCTCCCGCGCCTACCTCCATCATCTGGACAAGTGCGGCGAAATGTTGAGCAGCATGCTGAATACCATCCACAACTTGCGCCATTACCAGCGCTTGATGGCCGGTTTACGCGAGGCTATTCAACAGGGTAAATTGGCCGCCTTCGTCGACGCCTTCTACGCCAAACGTGGGCTTCCCGTGCCGCCTTTGGACTGACTGTTCGCATCCATTATTAGAAAATTACATTAGGAGTGCCCAATGAGCTTCTTGATCCCCGCCGCCTACGCGGACGCTGCAGCACCTGCCGCTGGCCCTGCCGGTACCGGCTTCGAGTGGATTTTCCTGGTCGGTTTCCTGGTCATCTTCTACCTGATGATCTGGCGCCCGCAGGCCAAGCGTGCCAAAGAGCAGAAGAACCTGCTGGGCAACTTGCAAAAGGGTGACGAAGTTGTCACCAACGGCGGTATCGCCGGCAAGATCGTCAAGGTTGCCGACGATTTCGTGGTCCTGGAAGTGTCCGACAACGTCGAACTGAAGTTCCAGAAGGGCGCCATCGCCGCGACCCTGCCTAAAGGTACGCTCAAGGCTATCTGAGTTACCGGTTTTACTTTTTCCAGTCGGGGCGCGCAACGCGCCCCGCGTCTTGAACGGGCGGCGTGATGCTGAACAAATATCCTCTGTGGAAATACGCACTGATCGTGCTGGTACTGGCGATCGGCTTTATTTATTCCGCACCCAACCTCTACCCGGATGATCCGGCGGTGCAGATCAGCGGTGCCAGCTCGGCGCTGCAGGTGAGCCAGGCCGACCTCGATCGCGTCTCCAAGGCCCTGGTCGATGCCAAGATCACCGTCAAGGGCGCGAGCCTGGGCGAGAAGGGCAGTGGGCTGATCCGCCTGACCAACCAGGAAGACCAGCTGCCGGCCAAGGATGTCGTGCGCAAGGCCCTGGGCGATGATTACGTCGTGGCCCTGAACCTGGCCCAGACCACTCCGCAATGGCTGCGCAACCTGGGCGCGAGCCCGATGAAACTGGGCCTAGACCTGTCCGGTGGTGTGCACTTCCTGCTGGAAGTGGACATGGACAAGGCCATGACGGCCCGCATGAAAGTCTACGAAGGCGAGGTCAAGACCTTGCTGCGCAAAGAGCGCGTCCGCTATCGCAGCCTGCCGCAGCAGGACGGCGCCGTGATGCTGGGCTTTGCCGACGATGCCACCCGCGAACAGGCGCGTGCCCTGATCCGCAAGAATTTCAATGATTTCGACCTGACCACCACCGAGCGCAACGACCTCGCCGTGCTGCGTCTGGCGCTGACTCAGGCCAAGGTCGCCGAGATCCGCGAATACTCGATCAAGCAGAACCTCACCACCGTCCGCAACCGGGTGAACGAGCTGGGCGTCGCCGAGCCGCTGGTTCAGCGCCAGGGCGCCAACCGCATCGTGGTCGAACTGCCAGGTGTACAGGACACTGCCGAAGCCAAGCGTATTCTCGGCAAGACCGCCAACCTCGAGTTCCGTTTCGGTGCCGAGCCGGGCGCCTCCAAGGCCACTACCGAGGTCTTCGAGTTCCGTGAAGGCGGCCGCTCCGCGCCGGTCGAGCGTGGCCTGATCATCACCGGTGACCAGGTCACCGATGCCCAGGCCAGCTTCGACGAGCACGGTCGCCCGCAGGTCAACATCCGTCTGGATGGCCACGGCGGCGAGCTGATGAGCCGCGCAACGCGCAGCAACGTCGGCCGCAGCATGGCGGTGATCTTCATCGAGCAGAAGCCGATCACCCGCTACGTCAAGCAGACCGTCGACGGCGTCGAAAAAGACGTTGCCGTGCAGAGCTTCCAGGAAGAGAAGAAGATCATCAGCCTGGCGACCATCCAGTCGCCGCTGGGTAGCCAGTTCCGCATCACCGGCCTCAACGGCCAGGGTGAATCGTCCGAACTGGCCCTGCTGCTGCGTGCCGGTGGTCTGGCTGCACCGATGTACTTCGCCGAAGAGCGCACCATCGGCCCAAGCCTGGGTGCCGACAACATCACCAAGGGTATCGACGCTTCCCTGTGGGGCATGCTGTTCGTCTCGCTGTTCATCATCGCCATCTACCGCGGCTTCGGCGTGATCGCCACCATCGCCCTGGCGGGCAACATGGTGTTGCTGCTGGCGCTGATGTCGTTGCTGGGCGCCACCCTGACCCTGCCGGGTATTGCCGGTATCGTGTTGACCATGGGTATGGCGGTGGACGCCAACGTGCTGATCTTCTCGCGTATCCGCGAAGAGCTCAAAGCCGGCATGTCGGTGCAGCGCGCCATCCACGAAGGCTTCAACCGTGCCTATACCGCGATCATCGATGCCAACCTGACCAGCCTGCTGGTCGGCGGTATCCTGTTCGCCATGGGTACCGGCCCGGTCAAAGGCTTCGCGGTTACCATGTCCCTCGGGATTTTCACCTCGATGTTCACCGCGGTCATGGTGACCCGCGCCATGGTCAACCTGACCTGTGGCGGGCGTGACATCAAGAAGCTGTGGGTTTGAGGGAGCTGCGATGAAAACCATCAACTTCATGGGCGTGCGCAATGTCGCGTTCGCCATTACCGTGCTCCTCACCGTGCTGGCGCTGTTCAGCTGGTGGCAGAAAGGCCTGAACTTCGGCCTGGACTTCACCGGCGGTACGCTGATCGAGCTGACCTACGAACGCCCGGCCGACCTCAAGTCGGTGCGTGCCGAACTGGTCGATTCCGGCTTCCACGAGGCCGTGGTGCAGAGCTTCGGCGCCACCACCGACCTGCTGGTGCGCATGCCGGGCGACGACCCGCAACTGGGCAACAAGGTTGCCGCAGCCCTGCAAAAGGTGGGCGGCGACAACCCGGCCACGGTCAAGCGTGTCGAGTTCGTAGGCCCGCAGGTGGGTGAAGAGCTACGTGACCAAGGTGGCATGGGCATGCTCCTGGCCCTGGGCGGCATCCTCATCTACCTGGCATTCCGCTTCCAGTGGAAGTTCGCCGTGGGTGCGATCATCTCGCTGATTCACGACGTGGTGGTCACTCTGGGTATCCTGTCGTTCTTCCAGATCACCTTCGACCTGACGGTGCTGGCGGCGGTGCTGGCGATCATCGGCTATTCGCTCAACGACACCATCGTCGTGTTCGACCGGGTGCGCGAAAACTTCCGGGTGATGCGCAAAGCCTCGCTGATCGAGAACATCAACGTCTCGACCACCCAGACCCTGCTGCGGACCATCGCGACCTCGGTGTCGACCCTGCTGGCGATCGCTGCGCTGCTGTTCTTTGGTGGTGACAACCTGTTCGGTTTCTCCCTGGCACTGTTCATCGGTGTCATGGCGGGTACCTACTCGTCGATCTACATCGCCAACGTGGTGCTCATCTGGCTGAACCTGAACAGCGAAGACCTGATCCCGCCGGCCAAGACCGAGGGTGTGGACGACCGTCCATAAGGGTCTTTCCTACGCCGCTCGGCGACTCAAAAGGCGCAAGTGCTGAACTTGCGCCTTTTTTTATGCTCCAAGGCAGGGAGTAGGCGGGCCGGTTCCCGCGGTCAGGTCAGGAGGTTCATGTGAATAAATCAATGCTGGTGGGTGCGGTTCTGGGTGCTGTCGGTGTAACCGCCGGAGGTGCTGTGGCGACCTACAGCTTGGTGAACAAAGGCCCTGAGTACGCGCAGGTCACCGACGTGCAGCCGATCAAGCAGCAGGTGAAGACGCCGCGCGAGGTCTGCAAGGACGTTACCGTGACGCGTCAGGCGCCGGTCAAGGACCAGCACCAGATCGCAGGCACAGTGGTCGGCGCCCTGGCCGGTGGCCTGCTGGGCAACCAGATCGGTGGCGGTACCGGCAAGAAGATCGCCACCGTGGCCGGCGCGGTTGGTGGCGGTTATGCGGGTAACAAGGTGCAGGAAGGCATGCAGGAGCGTGACACCTATACCACTACGCAAACCCGTTGCAACACGGTCAACGACATCAGCGAGAAGGTGGTTGGCTACAACGTCAAGTACACCCTCGGTGACCAAGTCGGGCAAGTGAAGATGGATCGCGAGCCTGGTTCGACCATTCCGGTGGACAAGAACGGCAAGCTGATCCTGAGCGAAGCGGGGCAGTGATGGACGGTGCCTGGGCTGGCCTCTTCGCGGGTAAACCCGCTCCTACAGGCATTGCGCGGCGCAGGTAGGAGCGGGTTTACCCGCGAAGAGGCGCAGCCAGGCCACAGGCACAAAAAAAGCACCCCGAGGGGTGCTTTTTCATGCCTGCAATCTGCGCTTAGCGCTTCATGTACTCAGGCAGGTGCGGCTGGATAGCGGTCAGTACGGCCTTGAAGCATTTGATGTTGCCGGCAACGATGTGGCCTTTCTCGAGGAAGTCGTGGCCACCGTTGAAGTCGCTTACCAGGCCACCTGCTTCCTGGATCAGCAGTACGCCCGCAGCCATGTCCCACTCGGACAGACCCGACTCCCAGAAGGCGTCGAAGCGGCCGGCGGCCACGTAGGCCAGGTCCAGGCTGGCGGAGCCGGCGCGGCGGATGCCGGCGGTCTGGCCAGTCAGGGCGCGGAACATACCGAGGTAGTTGTCCATGTCGGCCATCTGGTTGTCCCGGAACGGGAAGCCGGTACCCAGCAGGGCGCCTTCCAGGCTGGTACGCGAGCTGACGCGCAGGCGGCGGCCATTGAGCTGGGCACCACGGCCACGGCTGGCGGTGAACTCTTCCTGGCGAACCGGGTCGACGATCACGGCGTGCTCGAGGCGGCCACGGTATTTGCAGGCGATGCTGACGGCGAAGTGCGGGACGCCACGCAGGAAGTTGGTGGTGCCGTCCAGTGGATCGATGATCCACAGGTAGTCCTTGCCTTCTTCGCCGGTGCCGGCGTGCAGGCCGGTTTCCTCGCCCTGGATGGAGTGGTTCGGGTAGGCCTTGCGCAGGGCATTGACGATGCTCTGTTCGGCGGCGCGATCAACCTCGGAGACGTAGTCCTTTGCCTCTTTCTCGTCGACCTTGATGCTATCCAGGCGTTCGATGGAGCGGAAAATCAGTTCACTGGCGCTGCGAGCGGCGCGCAGGGCGATATTCAGCATAGGCTGCATGGGCGGGTCACCTGGGGATGTTAAAGAAGAAAGCCGCACATTCTAGCAGAAAAGTTTGGCGGCAGAAGTGTCACATTTGCTTTCATGGCGTTACGCTGGTCGGTTCTGTAAGATCGTTGGCCCCTTTACCTGCATCTGTGAGCACAACACCTTGCTGCAAAATATTCGTGTTGTTCTGGTCAATACCAGCCACCCCGGCAACATCGGCGGCGCTGCACGTGCCATGAAAAACATGGGCTTGTCGCGCCTGGTGCTGGTGCAGCCGAAAGAGTTCCCAGCGGCCGATGCCACTGCGCGCGCCTCGGGAGCCGACGATATCCTGGCCAATGCCCAGGTGGTCGACAGCCTCGAGGACGCCTTGGTCGGTTGCGCGCTGGTGATGGGCACCAGCGCGCGGGAGCGCAGCATCCCCTGGCCATTGATCGGTCCGCGCGAGTGCGGGGCCAAGGCCGTGGAGCATGCCGGCGCCGGCGAAGAAATCGCTCTGGTATTCGGGCGCGAGCACGCCGGCCTGACCAACGAAGAACTGCAGCGATGTCACTTCCACGTGCACATTCCGTCGAACCCCGACTTCAGCTCGCTGAACCTTGCCGCAGCGGTCCAGGTGCTCTCCTATGAGGTGCGCATGGCCTGGCTGGCGGCCGAGGGCGAGCCGTCGAAAATCGAGAAGTTCGAGGCCAATTCGTTGCGCAGCAACGAGCCGGCGACCATGGACGAAATGGAGCTGTTCTATGAACACCTGGAGAAAACCCTGGTGGGCATCGGCTTTCTTGACCCCGAGAAGCCCAAGCACCTGATGCCGCGCCTGCGTCGGCTGTACGGGCGCAGCGCGGTCAATCGTTCGGAAATGAGCATTTTGCGTGGCATCCTCACCGAGACCCAGAAGGTCGTCCGGGGCGAGCCGCATAAACGGAAGGACTGAACAGATGTTCGAACGTCTGCGTGAAGATATCCAGAGCGTATTCCATCGTGACCCGGCGGCGCGCAACGCCTTCGAGGTACTCACCTGCTACCCGGGCATGCATGCGATCTGGCTGCACCGCCTTGGCCACGCGCTGTGGATGCGCGATTTCAAGTGGCTGGCACGCCTGGTGTCGAACTTCGGCCGCTGGCTGACCGGCATCGAGATCCACCCCGGTGCGACCATCGGTCGGCGCTTCTTCATCGATCACGGCATGGGTATCGTCATCGGTGAAACCGCCGAGATCGGCGACGATGTCACCCTGTACCAGGGGGTGACCCTGGGTGGCACCAGCTGGAACAAAGGCAAGCGCCACCCGACCCTGGAAAACGGCGTGGTGGTCGGTGCCGGCGCCAAGGTGCTTGGCCCGTTCACCGTGGGTGCCGGGGCCAAGATCGGTTCCAACGCGGTGGTCACCAAGGCGGTGCCGGCTGGCGCCACCGCGGTGGGCATTCCTGGGCGCATCATCGTCAAGAGCGAAGACGGCGAGGTCGAGGCCAAACGCAAGGCCATGGCTGAGAAGATCGGCTTCGATGCCTATGGCGTGAGCGGCGACATGCCCGACCCGGTGGCGCGCGCCATCGGCCAGATGCTCGACCACTTGCAGGCGGTGGACGAGCGCCTCGAAGGCATGTGCGGTGCGCTGACCAAGATGGGCAGCGACTATTGCGCCAAAGAGTTGCCGGCCTTGCCGGAGGACGACTTCGCCGAGGAGGCGCAGGCCGCCCAGCGCGACACTCAGTCGCATTGATTGCGCCGCACTGAAGGCCTACTGACATATGGGGCGTGTGCTCACGCCCCATTGCTGCTACAATCGCGCCCGCCTCCCCGATGCAAACCCGACTAAAGCAGTAGGTCTAATAGTTGACTTAAATGCTCGGGAATCGCATACTCGCTCACATCCTGTAACTCCCGTGGTACCCATTAGCCATGCGACTGACTACCAAAGGCCGATACGCCGTGACTGCCATGCTCGACCTGGCACTGCACGCGCAGCATGGGCCTGTGTCTTTGGCCGACATTTCCGAACGCCAGGGCATCTCCCTCTCTTATCTGGAGCAGCTGTTCGCCAAGCTGCGCCGCAGCAGCCTGGTTTCCAGCGTGCGCGGCCCGGGCGGTGGTTACCAGCTGTCGCGGGGCATGGAGACCATCCAGGTTGCCCAGGTCATCGATGCGGTCAACGAATCGGTCGATGCCACCCGTTGCCAGGGGTTGGGAGACTGCCATGCCGGTGACACCTGCCTGACCCACCACCTGTGGTGCGACCTCAGCCAGCAGATCCACGAATTCCTCAGCGGCATCAGCCTGGCCGACCTCGTCATGCGCCGTGAGGTGCAGGAAGTTGCCCAGCGCCAGGACCTGCGTCGTGTCGCAGGCCGCTGCGCCCAGTTGGACAAGATTGAGACGTCCGCCGTCGATTGACCCGGATCCGATGACAGCGACGAGCGACGCCACCGCCTGATAGGAGATACCCAATGAAGTTGCCGATCTACCTCGATTACTCAGCGACCACCCCAGTCGACCCGCGCGTCGCCCAGAAAATGGCCGATTGCCTGCTGGTCGACGGGAACTTCGGTAACCCGGCCTCGCGTTCCCACGTGTTCGGCTGGAAGGCCGAGGAAGCCGTCGAAAACGGTCGCCGCCAGGTTGCCGAGCTGATCAACGCCGACCCGCGCGAAATCGTCTGGACCAGCGGTGCCACCGAGTCCGACAACCTCGCACTGAAAGGCGTGGCGCACTTCTATCAGACCAAGGGCAAACACATCATCACCTCCAAGATCGAGCACAAGGCGGTCCTGGATACCGCTCGCCAGCTCGAGCGTGAAGGTTTCGAAGTCACCTACCTCGAGCCCGGCGAAGACGGCATCGTCACCCCGGCCATGGTCGAGGCTGTGCTGCGCGACGACACCATCCTGGTCTCGCTGATGCACGTCAACAACGAAGTCGGTTCGATCAACGACATCGCCGCCATCGGTGAGCTGACCCGCTCGCGCGGCGTGCTGTTCCACGTCGACGCCGCCCAGTCGGCCGGCAAGGTCGAGATCGACCTGCAGAAGCTCAAGGTCGACCTGATGTCGTTCTCGGCGCACAAGGTCTACGGCCCGAAAGGCATCGGCGCACTGTACGTCAGCCGCAAGCCTCGCGTACGCCTGGAAGCCATCATTCACGGCGGTGGTCATGAGCGTGGCATGCGTTCGGGCACCCTGCCGACCCACCAGATCGTCGGCATGGGCGAAGCCTTCGCCATCGCCAAGCAGGAAATGGTCGCCGAGAACGCGCGTATCAAAGCCCTGAGCGACCGCTTCTTCGAGCAGGTTTCCAACCTCGAAGAGCTGTACGTCAACGGCAGCCGTACCCACCGCGTACCGCACAACCTGAACCTGAGCTTCAACTACGTCGAAGGCGAGTCGCTGCTGATGTCCCTGAAAGACATCGCGGTCTCCTCGGGTTCGGCCTGTACCTCCGCTTCGCTCGAGCCGTCCTACGTTCTGCGCGCCTTGGGCCGCAACGACGAACTGGCGCACAGCTCGATCCGCTTCTCCTTCGGCCGCTTCACCACCGAGGAAGAAGTCGACTACGCCGCGCAGAAAGTCTGCGAGGCCGTTAACAAACTGCGTGAGCTGTCGCCGCTGTGGGATATGTACAAAGACGGCGTTGACATCTCCAAGATCGAGTGGGCCGCCCACTAAGCAGTCGCCGGCAAGAGCGGCTCCCTGATGAGGAAGGAATAACACCATGGCATACAGTGAAAAGGTCATCGACCACTACGAAAACCCACGCAACGTCGGCAAGATGAATGCCGAGGACCCGGATGTCGGTACCGGCATGGTCGGCGCCCCTGCGTGTGGTGACGTGATGCGTCTGCAGATCAAGGTCAACGAGCAAGGCATCATCGAAGACGCCAAGTTCAAGACCTACGGCTGCGGTTCGGCCATCGCTTCCAGTTCCCTCGCCACCGAGTGGATGAAGGGCAAGACCCTGGACGAAGCCGAAACCATCAAGAACACCCAACTGGCGGAAGAACTGGCATTGCCGCCGGTCAAGATCCACTGCTCGGTACTCGCCGAAGATGCCATCAAGGCAGCCGTTCGCGACTACAAGCAGAAGAAAGGCTTGATCTAAGCCGCCTGTTGCAAGGTAATTGAGGAGTTCCGATGGCTATCAGCATGACAGAAGCCGCCGCCAGCCACATTCGCCGTTCCCTTGACGGGCGCGGCAAGGGTGAGGGTATTCGCCTGGGCGTGCGCACCACCGGTTGCTCGGGCCTGGCCTACGTGCTGGAGTTCGTCGACGAGCTGGCCGAGGAAGACACCGTGTTCGAGAACCACGGGGTGAAGGTGATCATCGATCCCAAGAGCCTCGTCTACCTCGATGGCACCGAGCTGGACTTCGTCAAGGAAGGGTTGAACGAAGGCTTCAAGTTCAACAACCCCAACGTGCGCGGTGAGTGTGGCTGCGGCGAAAGCTTCAACGTCTGAGGCTGGCTGTGGGTACTCCTTGTCATTTCGCTCTGTTCGACCTCCAGCCCAGCTTCCGCCTGGACCTCGATAAGCTGGCCACTCGCTACCGCGAGCTGGCCCGCGAGGTACATCCGGACCGCTTTGCCGACGCTTCCGAGCGTGAGCAGCGCGTGGCGCTGGAAAAGTCCGCCGCCCTCAACGACGCCTACCAGACCCTGCGCAGTGCGCCGCGTCGCGCCCGTTACCTGCTGGCCATCGGTGGCCATGAAGTGCCGCAGGAAGTCACGGTTCACGACCCGGACTTCCTGTTGCAGCAGATGCAATGGCGTGAAGAGCTCGAAGAGCTGCAGGACGATGCCGATCTCGACGGTGTGGCCGTGTTCAAGAAGCGCCTGAAGATCGCCCAGAGCACGCTCGACGACGATTTCGCCGCCTGCTGGGATGTGCCTGCCGAGCGTGAACAGGCCGAACGCCTGATGCGCCGCATGCAGTTCCTCGACAAGCTCGCCCAAGAAGTGCGCCAACTCGAAGAGCGCCTCGACGATTAACCCGGTGTCGCCCGTGATGACGCCTAAGGTACTCAGATAAGCATGGCCCTACTGCAGATCGCCGAACCCGGTCAAAGCCCGCAGCCGCACCAGCGTCGCCTGGCGGTGGGTATCGACCTGGGCACCACCAATTCCCTGGTCGCTGCCGTGCGCAGCGGTCGCAGCGAGCCCCTGCCCGATGCGCAGGGCAACGTCATCCTGCCTTCGGCGGTGCGTTACCTGGCCGGCCACAGCGAAGTCGGCCTGGCCGCGCGCGAGGCCGCGTCCAGCGATCCGCTCAACACCGTGTTGTCGGTCAAGCGCCTGATGGGGCGTGGTCTGGCCGACGTCAAGCAATTGGGCGAGCAGCTGCCGTACCGGTTCGTCGGCGGTGAGTCGCACATGCCGTTCATCGACACCGTCCAGGGTCCGAAAAGCCCGGTGGAAGTGTCGGCCGATATCCTCAAGGTGCTGCGCGAGCGTGCCGAGCAGACGCTCGGCGGTGAGCTGGTGGGCGCGGTGATCACCGTGCCGGCCTACTTCGATGATGCCCAGCGCCAAGCCACCAAGGACGCCGCGCGCCTGGCCGGGCTGAGCGTATTGCGCCTGCTCAACGAACCGACCGCCGCTGCCGTGGCCTATGGCCTGGACCAGAACGCCGAAGGCGTGGTGGCGATCTACGACCTGGGCGGTGGTACTTTCGACATCTCCATCCTGCGCCTGACCGCTGGCGTTTTCGAAGTGCTGGCCACCGGTGGCGATACCGCCCTGGGCGGTGACGATTTCGACATGGCCATCGCTGGCTGGATCATCGACCAGGCCGGGTTGTCGTCCGACCTCGACCCGGCTACCCAGCGCCAGCTGCTGGAGGCCGCGTGTGCCGCCAAGGAAGCCCTGACCGACGCCGACGTGGTTAGCGTCAGCCATGGCAACTGGCAGGGCGAACTGAGCCGCGCTGCCTTCGAAGCCATGATCGAGCCGTTGATCGCCCGTAGCCTCAAGTCCTGCCGCCGCGCCGTGCGTGACAGTGGCGTGGAGCTGGAAGAGGTCGGTGCGGTGGTCATGGTCGGTGGTTCGACCCGTGTGCCGCGTGTCCGTGAAGCCGTGGGTGCGTTGTTTGGCCGCACCCCGCTGACCTCGATCGACCCTGACCAGGTGGTGGCCATCGGTGCCGCGATCCAGGCCGATACCCTGGCCGGCAATCGCCGTGAGGGTGGCGAACTGCTGCTGCTCGACGTCATCCCGCTGTCCCTTGGCCTCGAGACCATGGGCGGTCTGATGGAAAAGGTGATCCCGCGCAATACCACCATTCCGGTGGCTCGGGCCCAGGAGTTCACCACCTACAAGGATGGCCAGTCGGCCATGATGATCCATGTGCTGCAGGGCGAGCGCGAGCTGATCAGCGACTGCCGCTCCCTGGCGCGTTTCGAGCTGCGCGGCATTCCGGCCATGGTCGCCGGTGCGGCGAAGATCCGCGTGACCTTCCAGGTCGATGCCGACGGCCTGCTCAGCGTCGCCGCCCGCGAGCTGGGCTCGGGCGTGGAAGCCAGCATCCAGGTCAAGCCGTCCTACGGCCTGACCGATGGCGAGATCGCCCGCATGCTCAAGGACTCCTTCGAGCACGCAGGCGTCGATAAGCAGGCCCGCCAGTTGCGCGAGCACCAGGTCGACGCCGAGCGCTTGCTCGAAGCGGTGCAGGGCGCCCTGGACGCTGACGGCGAGCGCCTGCTCAGCGAAGACGAGCGGATCGCCATCGAGTTCCAGATGCAAGAATTGCGTGATTTGCTGCGCGGCACCGATGGCGCGGCCATCGAGCAACAGACCAAGCGTCTGTCGCAGGTGACCGATGCTTTTGCCGCCCGTCGCCTTGATTCGACGGTCAAAGCCGCACTGGCCGGGCGCAACCTGAATGAGATCGAGGAGTAATCGATGCCGCTGGTAACATTCCTGCCGCATGAGAAGTTCTGCCCCGAGGGGCTGACCGTGGAAGTGCCTGCCGGGACCAACATCCTGGAGCTGGCCCACGACCATCATATCGAGATGGAGAGCGCGTGCGGCGGCGTAAAGGCCTGCACCACCTGCCACTGCATCGTGCGCAAGGGCTTCGACTCGCTGGAAGAGGCCGACGAGCTGGAAGAGGATATGCTGGACAAGGCCTGGGGCCTGGAGGCGCAATCGCGTCTTGGCTGCCAGGTAGTCGTCGCCGACCAGGACCTGGTCATCGAGATTCCAAAGTATTCGCTCAACCACGCCGCCGAAGCGCCGCACTGAGGTTTTGTACATGAGTCTGAAATGGGTTGATGTACTTGAGATCGCCATCCAGCTTGCGGAAAGCAAGCCTGAGGTCGATCCTAAATATGTGAATTTCGTCGATCTGCACCGTTGGGTGCTGGCCCTGCCAGAGTTCAGCGACGATCCGTCACGTGGCGGTGAGAAAGTGCTCGAGGCCATCCAGGCGGCCTGGATCGAAGAAGCCGACTGAACGCATTCTGCAGGTTAGGCAATCCCCTGGAACCCGCGTATAATTCGCGGGTTTAATTTTTCGCAACACTCATATTTCTGGAGTTTTCCATGGCTGTTCAACGTACTTTCTCCATCATCAAGCCTGACGCCGTTGCCAAGAACGTCATCGGCGAGATCACCACTCGCTTCGAGAAAGCCGGCCTGCGCGTCGTCGCTTCGAAAATGAAGCAACTGTCCAAAGCCGAAGCCGAAGGCTTCTACGCTGAGCACAAAGAGCGCGGCTTCTTCGGCGACCTGGTTGCCTTCATGACCTCCGGTCCAGTCATCGTCCAGGTTCTGGAAGGCGAAAACGCCGTCCTGGCCAACCGTGAGCTGATGGGCGCCACCAACCCGAAAGAAGCCGCTGCCGGCACCATCCGCGCCGACTTCGCCGTTTCCATCGACGAGAACGCCGTTCACGGTTCCGACTCGGAAGCCTCGGCTGCCCGCGAAATCGCTTACTTCTTCTCCGCTACCGAGCTGTGCGACCGCATTCGCTAAGCGAAGCAGGTCTTGGGTGATTCCATGAGTGACATGACTGGCAAGATCAACCTGTTGGGCCTGACCCTGCAGGAAATGGAAAAATTCTTCGAGTCGATCGGAGAGAAGCGTTTTCGTGCCGGTCAGGTCATGAAATGGATTCACCACTATGGCGTCGATGATTTCGCCGCCATGACCAATGTCGGCAAGGTCTTGCGCGAAAAGCTCGAGGCCGTTGCCGAGATTCGGGGCCCGGAAGTGGTCAGTGAAGACATTTCCGCCGACGGTACCCGCAAGTGGGTGGTCCGCGTTGCCTCCGGCAGCTGCGTCGAGACCGTCTACATTCCCACCGACGACCGCGGCACCCTCTGCGTTTCGTCGCAAGCCGGCTGCGCCCTGGACTGCAGTTTCTGCTCCACCGGCAAGCAAGGCTTCAACAGCAACCTCACCGCCGCCGAAGTGATCGGCCAGGTGTGGCTTGCGAACAAATCCTTCGGGACCGTTCCGGCCAAGATCGACCGCGCGATTACCAACGTGGTCATGATGGGCATGGGCGAGCCCCTGCTGAATTTCGACAATGTCATCGCCGCCATGAAGATCATGATGGAAGATCTGGGCTATGGCATCTCCAAGCGTCGCGTGACCCTGTCCACCTCGGGCGTGGTGCCGATGATCGACGAGCTGGCCAAGCACATCGACGTGTCGCTGGCCCTGTCGCTGCACGCGCCGAACGACGAACTGCGCAACCAGTTGGTGCCGATCAACAAGAAGTACCCGCTGAAGATGCTGCTGGACTCGTGCATGGGCTACATGTCGACCCTGGGCGGCAAGCGCGTGCTGACCATCGAGTACACCCTGCTCAAGGACGTCAACGACCAGCCCGAGCACGCCGCGCAGATGATCGAGCTGCTGCGCGACGTACCTTGCAAGATCAACCTGATCCCGTTCAACCCGTTCCCGCATTCGGGCTATGAGCGGCCGAGCAACAACGCGATCCGCCGCTTCCAGGACCTGCTGCACCACGGTGGCTTCAACGTGACCACTCGCACCACCCGTGGTGATGACATCGACGCTGCCTGTGGTCAGCTGGTCGGCCAGGTCAACGACCGTACCCGCCGCAGCGAGCGCTACATCGCCGTGCGCCAGCTGTCCGCCGACGCTGAGCTTTCAGACAGCGCCGTGCGCCACTGAGTCCGGGCCTGCCATGAGCCTGCGCGTCGCGCTGTCGATCCTTGCGCTCTCGCTGCTGGCCGGCTGTGTGTCGGGCGGCGCGCATCATCCCCTGGCCAGCAGCCAGGGGCGGGCCGAGGCGGGGCGGGCTTATGTGCAATTGGGCCTGGGTTATTTGCAACAAGGTTTGACCGAGCAGGCCAAGGCGCCACTGGCCAAGGCGCTTGCCCTCAGCCCCCGTGACGCCGATGCCCATGCTGCCCTGGCCCTGGTGTTCGCCGCCGAGGCCGAGCCGGCGCTGGCCGAGTCGCACTTTCGCCAAGCGCTGGCGGCGCGCCCCGATGACACGCGAATTCGCAACAACTACGGCAGTTTCCTATATGCTCAGCAACGTTTCCCCGAAGCTGAGCAGATGTTTCGCCTGGCCAGTGCCGATACCCTGTATCCTGAACGTTCGCGAGTGTACGAGAACCTCGGCCTTACAGCCCTGCGGCTCGGTGCCCACGACCAGGCGCACGCTTACCTGACCAAGGCCTTGCAACTCAACCCACGGCAACCCAGGGCGTTGCTGGAAATGGCTGAGTTGTCCTTCGAAAACAGGCATTATGTGCCGGCCCGGGATTACTACGAACGTTTCAGCCAGTTGAGCGAGCATGGCGCCCGTAGTCTCCTGTTGGGCAGCCGCCTTGCCAGGGCGTTCGACGAGCAGGGCACGCAGGCCGAACTGGGCCAGCAACTACAACGACTTTATCCCGGTACGCCGGAATATCAGCAATACCTGTCGGAGCAACGATGAAAGCCGCGCATCCCGAAGTAGCAGCAGCGACTGGCCAGAACCCCGGCGAGCTGTTGCGCCAGGCCCGCGAGAAACGCGAGTGGTCGCAAGCCGAGGTGGCCCGCAAGCTGAACCTCACCGTAAGTTCGCTGAACCACGTGGAAACCGGAGCCTTCGACAAGCTGCCGGGGCATACCTTCGCCCGTGGCTATATTCGCGCCTATGCCAAGCTGATGGACATGGACCAGGCGCCCCTGGTCGCCGCCTTCGACCAGTACACCGGTACCCACGCCAAGGGCAGCGAGGTGCACTCGCTGGGCCGTATCGAAGAGCCGGTGCGTCTGTCGCACAACATCCTGCGCGGCGTCAGCCTGTTGCTGCTGGTGGCCGTGGTCGGCGGCGGCTTCGTCTGGTGGCAGGACAAGGGCAGCCTGAAAGGCAAGGACCTGGCCAAGATCGCCCTGGAGCACGTCGAGGTCGAGAGCGCTGACGGCACCACCCAGATCCACCCACTGGACGAGCCCGAAGATCAGGCGGTGACTGCCGGGCAGCAGCCTGAGATTGCGCCGTTGCCGCTCGAGTCGGCCAACGCCGAGCCGGCAGGCGAAGCCACCAGCGATGCTGCGCCGGCTGGCGAAACAGCACCGTCTACGCCAACCGCCGTCGCCCCGGCGCCTGCTCCCGTCGAGCAGGCCGCGCCAGCCGCGACCCCGGCTCCGGCCGCGCCAGTCGCGCCCGCTGCCCCTGCCGCCAGCGTACCGGCAACCGCCGCCGAGCCAGCTGCAGTGCCTGCCGGTAGCGCCAAGGTCGCCATTCAATTCACCGCCGATTGCTGGACTCAGGTCTCCGACGGCAACGGCAAGGTGCTGTTCAGCGGCATCAAGCGCAAGGGCGACAACCTCGACCTGAACGGCAAGCCGCCGTTCGCGGTGCGCCTGGGCTTTGCCCGCGGCGCCCAGGTCAGCTTCAACGGCCAGGCCGTCGATGTTGCCCCGTTCACCAGTGGCGAGACCGCTCGCCTGAAGTTGGGACAGTAAGTCATGCACGGCGAATCTCCGATCAAACGTCGCGAATCCCGCAAAATCTGGGTCGGCAATGTACCGGTGGGTGGCGATGCCCCCATCGCGGTGCAGAGCATGACCAACACCGACACCAACGACGTGGCGGCCACCGTGGCGCAGATCCAGCGCCTGGTCGACGCCGGTGTCGACATCGTGCGCGTCTCGGTGCCGGACATGGACGCCGCCGAAGCCTTTGGCCGCATCAAGCAGCAGGTCAGCGTGCCGCTGGTCGCCGATATCCACTTCGACTACAAGATCGCCCTGCGCGTGGCCGAGCTTGGCGTCGATTGCCTGCGCATCAACCCAGGCAACATCGGCCGTGAAGACCGCGTGCGTGCGGTAGTCGATGCCGCTCGCGATCGTGGTATCCCGATCCGCATCGGGGTCAATGCAGGTTCCCTGGAAAAGGACCTGCAGAAGAAGTACGGCGAACCGACCCCGGCTGCACTGGTCGAGTCGGCCCTGCGCCATGTCGAGCATCTCGACCGCCTGGACTTCCAGGACTTCAAGGTCAGCGTCAAGGCCTCCGACGTGTTCATGGCCGTGGAAGCCTATCGCCTGCTGGCCAAGCAGATCGTCCAGCCCCTGCACCTGGGTATCACCGAAGCCGGTGGCCTGCGTTCGGGAACGGTGAAATCCGCGGTCGGCCTGGGTATGCTGCTGGCCGAGGGGATTGGCGATACCATCCGCATCTCCCTGGCCGCCGATCCGGTCGAGGAAGTGAAGGTCGGCTACGACATCCTCAAGTCGCTGCACCTGCGTTCGCGTGGCATCAACTTCATCGCCTGCCCGAGCTGCTCGCGGCAGAACTTCGATGTGGTCAAGACCATGAACGAGCTGGAAGGGCGCCTGGAAGACCTGCTGGTACCGCTGGACGTGGCGGTGATCGGCTGCGTGGTCAACGGCCCGGGTGAAGCCAAGGAGTCCCACGTGGGGCTGACCGGCGGTACGCCGAACCTGGTCTATATCGACGGCAAACCATCGCAGAAGCTGACCAATGACAACCTGGTCGATGAGTTGGAAAAGCTCATCCGCCAGAAAGCGGCCGAGAAGGCCGAAGCCGACGCGGCGTTGATCGTCCGTGGCTGACACACAGATTCGTAAGGACATTTCGTGAGCAAATCGCTGCAAGCCATCCGTGGCATGAACGACATCCTGCCCGAGCAGTCACCCCTGTGGCGCTATTTCGAAGGCACCGTGGCCGGCCTGCTGGACACCTACGGGTACAGCCAGATCCGTACCCCGATCGTCGAGTTCACCGAGCTGTTCAAGCGTTCGATCGGTGAAGTCACCGATATCGTCGAAAAAGAGATGTACACCTTCGAGGACCGCAACGGCGATTCGCTGACCCTGCGGCCCGAGGGCACCGCCGCGTGCGTGCGCGCCGTGCTCGAGCATGGCATCACCGGCAACGGCCAGGTGCAGAAACTCTGGTACATCGGCCAGATGTTCCGCCACGAGCGGCCGCAGAAAGGCCGTTACCGGCAGTTCCACCAGATCGGCGTGGAAGTGTTCAACCTCGACGGTCCGGACATCGACGCCGAACTGATCATGCTCACCTGGCGCCTGTGGGGCCTGCTGGGCATCCAGGACGCGGTCAAGCTCGAACTCAACAGCCTGGGTACCAGCGAAGCCCGCGCCCGCTACCGTGACGCGCTGGTCGAGTTCCTCTCGGCGCGCCTCGAGCAGCTCGACGAAGACAGCCAGCGCCGGCTCAAGAGCAACCCGCTGCGCATCCTCGACAGCAAGGACCAGGGCACCCAGGCCGTACTGGTCGGCGCGCCGAAGCTGGAAGACTACCTGGACGAAGATTCGCGCGTGCACTTCGCCGGCCTCAAGGCCCGCCTGGATGCCGCCGGCATTCCGTTCGTGATCAACACCAAGCTGGTCCGCGGCCTGGACTACTACAGCAAGACCGTGTTCGAGTGGGTGACCGACAAGCTCGGTGCTCAGGGTACTGTCTGCGCCGGTGGCCGCTATGACGGCCTGGTCGAGCAGATGGGCGGCAAGCCGACTCCGGGCGTGGGTTTCGCCATGGGTATCGAGCGCCTGATCCTGCTGCTGGAGACCCTGGGCAAGGTGCCCGAGTCGATCAACCGCCAGATCGACGTCTACCTGTGCGCTTTCGGCGAACAGGCCGAAATTGCCGGCCTGCGCCTGTCCGAAAGCCTGCGTGACCGTCTGCCGGGCCTGCGCCTGGCGGTGAATGCCGGCGGTGGCAGCTTCAAGAGCCAGTTCAAGAAGGCCGACAAGAGCGGGGCGCTGTTCGCCCTGATCCTCGGCGACGACGAACTGGCCAAGCAAGAGATCGGCCTGAAGCCCCTGCGTGGCCAGGGCGAACAACAGAACATTGCCTGGGATGCTCTGGCTGAGCACCTGGAAACCGCGATCGCCCAGGCGTAACGCGGTCCGACAAGCGAATAGGCGAAAAGGAGTATTGGGGTGTCGAGTACCGATGATGATGACCTGGCAGGGGTCAAGGACTGGTGGAACCGCAACGGCAAGCCGCTGCTGACCGGCGCGCTGCTGGCCGGTGTGGTGGTGCTGGGCTGGAACACCTGGCACAAGTACCAGAGCAACCAGTCGCAAGGTGCCTCGCAGTTGTACCAGGCCCTGCTGGAAACCAGCCTCACGCCAAGCGGTCAGCCTGACGCGACCAAGGTCGCGGAACTGGCCGGCAAGCTCAAGAGCGAGTTCGGCGGTACCGCCTATGCCCAGTACGGCAGCCTGTTCGTCGCCAAGGTCGCGGTCGAGAGCGGCAAGCTCGACGACGCCGTCGCCGAGCTTAAGGGTGTGCTGGACAAACCCGCCGATGTGACCCTGGGCGAGATCTCGCGTCAGCGCCTGGCGCGTGTGCTGGCTGCACAGGACAAGGCCGCCGATGCCCTCAAACTGCTCGATGGCGACACCGACAAGGCCTTCCTGGCCAGCCGCGAGGAATTGAAGGGCGACCTGCTGGTACAGCTGGGTCGCGCCGACGATGCCCACGCTGCATATGAAAAAGCCAAGGCTGCGCTGTCGGATGACGCCGCGGTCGGTGGCTTGCAACTGAAGCTGGACGACCTGGCCAAAGGGGACGCGTGACGTGATCGGTTGGAAACAAGCAGCAGTGCTGACCCTGGCCGTATTGGCCGCAGGTTGCAGCAGCAACAGCAAGAAGGAACTGCCCCCGGCCGAGCTGACCAAGTTCACCGAGGAAGTGGTGCTGAAGAAACAGTGGAGCCGTTCGATCGGTGACGGCCAGGGTGAGACTTACAACACCCTGGTTCCGGCCATCGAGAACGACCGCATCTACGCCTCCGATGTCAACGGCGAGGTCTACGCCCTCGACCGCATCACCGGCAAGGTGGTCTGGAACAAGGACCTCGACCTGCCGGTTTCCGGTGCTGTCGGCGTCGGCTACGGCCTGGTCATGCTGGGTACCCTCAAAGGCGAGGTCATCGCCCTCGACTCCAGCACTGGCGAGGAACGCTGGCGCTCGCGCGTGACCAGCGAAGTGCTGGCCCCGCCTGCGACCAACGGTGATGTCGTCGTCGTGCAGACCCAGGACGACCGCCTGATCGGCCTCGACGCCGCCACCGGCGACCGCCGCTGGACCTACGATAACACTCCGGCCGTGCTGACCCTGCGTGGCACCGGTGCGCCGATCGCCACCAACCGCCTGGCCGTTGCCGGCCTGTCCACCGGCAAGGTGGTGGCAGTCGACATCAACAACGGCGTGCCGGTGTGGGAAAGCCGCGTGGCCATCCCGCAGGGCCGTTCCGAGCTGGATCGCGTGGTCGACATCGACGGTGGCCTGCTGCTGTCCGGTGGTACCCTGTATGTCAGCACCTACCAGGGCCGTATGGCTGGCCTCGACCTGGAGAGCGGCCGCGTGCTGTGGCAGCGTGATGCCTCCAGCTACGTCGGTGTCGCCCAGGGCTTCGGCAACGTCTATGTCAGCGAGGCCTCCGGCACCGTC
This sequence comes from Pseudomonas sp. S31, assembly GCF_016648105.1. Taxonomy (GTDB): domain Bacteria; phylum Pseudomonadota; class Gammaproteobacteria; order Pseudomonadales; family Pseudomonadaceae; genus Aquipseudomonas. The sequence goes on from NZ_JACVVE010000009.1 coordinate 94,388, forward strand.
GAAGGCGTTGACGAGCGCTCGACCAGCGCCTTGTGGAGCAACGACTCGATGGCCCGCCGCCAGCTGACCGCCCCCGAGGTGTTCTCCAGCTACGTGGCGGTGGGTGACTTCGAGGGTTACCTGCACTTGCTCAGCCAGGTCGATGGCCGCTTCGTCGGCCGTGAGCGTATCGACAGCGATGGCCTGCGCGCTCGGCCCCTGGTGGTCGGCGACACCATCTATGTCTTCGGCAACAGCGGCAAGCTCGAGGCACTGACCATCCGCTGAAGCTATGCTTGAAGCCTTGGCGGGCTTCAAGCCGCGGCGTAGGACACGCCGCCCGAACTCCGGCCGCTGCCTTGCAGCGGCCTTTGCATTTTCAAGAATTCAAGAGTGGAGAGCCGCATGGTTCCCGTAATCGCCCTGGTGGGCCGGCCGAACGTCGGCAAATCCACCATGTTCAACCGCCTGACCAAGACCCGCGATGCCATCGTCGGCGACTTGTCGGGACTGACCCGCGACCGCCAGTACGGCGACGCTTCCTGGCAGGGTCGTTCGTTCATCCTGATCGACACTGGTGGCATCACCGGTGATGAAGTGGGCATGGACGAGAAGATGGCCGAGCAGTCGCTCATGGCCATCGAGGAAGCCGACTACGTCCTGTTCCTGGTCGATGCCCGCGCCGGCATGACCGCTGCCGACCAGATGATTGCCGAGCATCTGCGCAAGCGCAACAAGTCGGCGATCCTGGTGGCCAACAAGATCGACAACATCGACGCCGACGTCGCGCGCGCCGAGTTCTCGCCACTGGGCATGGGCAACGCCATTCCTGTGGCCGGCTCCCAGGGCCGTGGTATCAATGCCCTGATGGAGTCGGTACTCGGCCACATTCCACGCGACGCCGAAGAAGAAGCCCTCGACCAGGAAGTCGCCGAAGGCGAGGAAGCGGTACGCATTCCTGGCCCGAGTGAAAAGGATGGCATCAAGATCGCCATCATCGGCCGTCCGAACGTGGGCAAGTCGACCCTGGTCAACCGCATGCTCGGCGAAGAGCGCGTGGTGGTGTATGACCAGCCGGGCACCACCCGCGACAGTATCTACATCCCGTTCGAGCGTGATGGCGAGAAGTACACCTTCATCGACACTGCGGGTGTGCGCAAGCGCGGCAAGATCCACGAGGAAGTCGAGAAGTTCTCGGTGGTGAAGACGCTGCAGGCGATCAAGGACGCCAACGTGGTGATCTTCGTCATGGATGCCCGCGAAGGCGTGGTCGACCATGACCTCAACCTGCTGGGCTTCGCTCTGGAAGCCGGCCGCGCCATCGTCATCGCCCTGAACAAGTGGGATGGCATGGAGCCTGGCGAGCGTGACTACGTCAAGACCGAGCTCGAGCGCCGGCTGTTCTTCGTCGACTTCGCCGATATCCACTTCATTTCGGCGCTGCATGGTACCGGCGTGGGTCACCTGTACAAGTCGGTGCAGGCTGCGTTCAAGTCGGCAGTTACCCGTTGGCCGACCAGCCGCCTGACGCAGATCCTCGAGGATGCGGTCAGCGAGCACCAGCCGCCGTTGGTCAACGGCCGCCGTATCAAGCTGCGCTATGCCCACCTGGGTGGTGCCAACCCGCCGCTGATCGTGATCCACGGCAACCAGACCGAGAAGATTCCCAAGTCGTACTCGCGCTACCTGGAAAACACCTACCGCCGCGTGCTGAAACTGGTCGGTACGCCGATCCGCATCGAGTACAAGGGCGGGGAAAATCCGTACGAGGGCAAGAAGAACACCCTTACCGATCGTCAGGTCAACAAGAAGCGCCGCTTGATGTCGCACCACAAGAAGGCTGAGAAGAAGCGCCGCGACAAGCGCTGATGCCCGCCGACCTCTTCGCGGTTTTTCCCGCGAAGAGGTCTTCTGACTCCAGGCAATCCCCCTATTGTTTCAACCTTTTTCCTGACTGCTCGATCCGCTATGCTCGGACTCCACCCCGTGCCGGATACACCCCAGGAAAGAGGGCTCCATGATCTGCAGCAAACTGCCGAACGTCGGCACGACCATCTTCACCACCATGTCCCAGCTCGCTGCGCAAACCGGCGCGCTCAACCTCTCCCAGGGTTTTCCCGACTTCAACGGTCCCCAGGCACTGCTCGATGCAGTGGGCCGGCATGTGGCTGCCGGGCATAACCAGTATTCCCCGATGACCGGCCTGCCGGCTCTGCGCGAACAGGTGGCGGCCAAGGTCGAGCGCCTGTATGGCGCCAAGGTCGATGCCGACCAGGAAGTGACCATCACCCCCGGCGCCACCGAGGCGATCTTCTGTGCGATACAGGCGGTGGTCCAGGCCGGCGACGAAGTGATCGTCTTCGACCCCTGTTACGACAGCTACGAGCCCTCGGTGACCCTGGCTGGCGGGCGTTGCGTGCATGTACAACTGGGCGACGGCGACTTTCGCATCGACTGGCAGGCCTTCAGTGATGCGCTGAGCCCGCGCACGCGCATGGTCATCCTCAATTCGCCGCACAACCCCAGTGGCGCGCTGATCACCCGCGAAGACCTGGACCAGCTCGCCCGGCTGATCGCCAACCGCGACATCTACCTGGTCAGCGACGAGGTCTACGAACATCTGGTGTACGACGGTGTGCAGCACGCCAGCGTGCTGGCCCACGCCGAACTGTACGCCCGCGCCTTCGTGGTCAGCTCGTTCGGCAAGACCTATCACGTGACCGGCTGGAAGACCGGCTATGTGGTCGCCCCGGCAGCGCTCAGCGCCGAGTTGCGCAAGGTGCACCAGTACGTCAACTTCTGTGGCGTCACGCCGCTGCAGTGTGCGCTGGCCGACTTCATGGCCGAGCATCCGCAGCACATCGACGAGCTGCCGGGCTTCTACCAGGCCAAGCGTGACCTGTTCTGCGACCTGCTCGAAGGCTCGCGGCTGCGCTTCACCCGCACGGCGGGTACATACTTCCAACTGGTGGACTATTCGCAGCTCCGCCCCGACCTCAATGATGTCGACATGGCCCTGTGGCTGACCCGCGAGCACGGCGTGGCGACCATTCCGGTGTCGGTGTTCTACCAGCAACCCATCCCCGAGCAACGCCTGGTGCGCCTGTGCTTTGCCAAACGAGAGGAGACGCTGCGTCAGGCGGCGGAAAAACTATGCGCGATCTGAGTCAACTGCCCAACCTGAAAATCGCCCTGGTGCAGACCACCCTGGCTTGGCACGACCGCGAGGCCAACCATGCGCATTTCGAGGTGTTGCTGGAGCAGGTCGGTGACGCCGACCTGGTGATCCTGCCAGAGATGTTCACCACCGGCTTCTCGATGGAGTCCGAGCGCCTGGCAGAGCCCGAGAATGGCCCGACCTACAAATGGCTCAAGGCCCAGGCGAAGAAAATCGACGCGGTGATCACCGGTAGCATCATCGTCCAGGATGCCGACGGCAGCCACCGCAACCGCCTGCTGTGGGCGCGACCGGATGGCGAGATCCTGCATTACGACAAGCGCCACCTGTTCCGCATGGCCGGCGAGCACAAGCACTACACCCCCGGTGAGCGCCAGGTGCAGTTCGAGGTCAAGGGCTGGCGCGTGCGCCCGCTGATCTGCTACGACCTACGTTTCCCGGTGTGGAGCCGCGACGCTCAGGACACCGACCTATTGCTGTACACCGCCAACTGGCCGGCAGCGCGCCGCCAGCACTGGAACCGGTTGCTGCCGGCGCGGGGCATAGAGAACCTGTGTTATGTGGCGGCGGTGAACCGGGTGGGGACGGACGGCAAGGGCTTCGCCTATTCAGGGGATAGCCAGGTGCTGGACTTCCAGGGCGAGAGCCTGCTGAGCGCGGGCGAGGCGGATGGGGTGTTCACGGCGGTGCTGAGCGCGGCGGAGCTGGCGAGCTACCGGACGCGCTTCCCGGCGAATCTGGATGCCGATACCTTCGAGTTGCATTGAGCAGGCCCGGCCTCTTCGCGGGTAAACCCGCTCCTACAGGTACCGTGTGATCCCTGTAGGAGCGGGTTTACCCGCGAAGAGGCCGGCCCTGACTACCTCGATTTCAGATCAATACACATCCCGCCGATACCGCCCATCCTCGATCAGCTGTTGCACCGCTTCCTCGCCCAGCAGCCCATGCAGCGCCGCATCCACGCCCGCAGCCATGCCCTGCAGGCTGCCACAGACATACACGCAAGCCCCATCGGCCACCCAGCGCTTGAACTCATCGCCGTGCTGCAACAGCACATCCTGCACATACACCTTCTCGGCCTGATCCCGGGAAAATGCCAGGTCCAGCCGTGCCAGGTCGCCACTATCGAGCCAGCCCTGCAACTCGGCGCCACACAGCAGGTCATGCGCCCGGTTGCGTTCGCCGAACAGCAGCCAGTTACGCTGCTCGCCATTGCCGATACGTGCCTTGATCAGGCTGCGCAGGCCGGCCAGGCCAGTGCCGTTGCCGATCAGGATCATCGGTGCAGAGGTTTCCGGCAGGTGGAACCCGCTGTTGCGACGCAGGCGCAGGCTCAAGGTGCCACCCAGCGGCAGGTACTCGGTCAGCCAGCCCGAGCCGAGGCCCAGGTGCCCATCAGCGTGGCGCTCCTGGCGCACGATCAGCTCCAGCACGCCATCGCTGGCGATCGAGGCGATCGAATACTCGCGGCTGCCGATCGGCACCAGCGCATCGACCAGCGCCTGCGCATGCAGGCCGACCAAATGGTCGCGGCGTATCGGCAACTGGCGGCCGGACAGCGCCTGGCCAAGGGTTTCCGCGAGGCCATCGACCTGTACCTTGGTATCGGCATCCAGCGCCAGGCCTGCGAGGAAGGCGCTGATGCGGGGCTGGCCATTGAGCGGCAGGATCTCCACCAGGTCGCCGGCCTGCCACTGCGCGGGTTGTTCCGGGCGCAGGCCGAGGAGATAGACCGGTTGCCCCTGGCTACCGGGGTTGAGGCGTTCGCGGCTTACCAGGCTCCAGTTGCCGAAGCTCGGCGGTTGCCAGGCCGCCACCGGCTGGGCGCCGGTCAGTTGTGCCAGCTCCTGTTGCCACTGTTGCAGGGCGGCCTGGTCGGCGTTGTCCACCTCGACCGGGCTGAACGCACTGCTGGCACCGCGTTCGCCGAGCCAGGCCTGCAGGCGTCGGGCGAAACCGCAGAAGTGCGGATACTGGCGGTCGCCCAGGGCGAGCAGGGCGTAGCTGAGGTTGTCCAGGGCCCAAGGTTGGCCCAGTACCTTGCGTTCGAAGCCACGGGCGCTGTCGGGTGCTTCGCCGTCGCCGAAGGTACTGACCACGAACAAGGCGCGGCGGGCGTGGCGCAGGTCGTCTTCGCCGAGGTCGGCCAGAGCGCGTACCTGTACCGGCAGGCCAGCGGCCTGCAATTGCCCGGCGCTCTGCCAGGCCAGTTGTTCGGCGAAGCCGCTCTGGCTGGCGAAACCGATCAGCCAGCTGTCGTCGCTGGCCGCCGTGGCACCCACGCTGCCGCGGGCTGCGCGCACCTGGCGCTTCTTGCGGCGGCGGTCGAGGTAGAGCAGCCAGCCGGTGACGAAGAACAGTGGCATGGTCAGGCTGGCAATGGTGACGATGATCCGCCCCGGCAGGCCGAAGTACTCACCCACGTGCAGGGCGTAGACGCTTTGCAGCAGCTGTGCCTTGAAGGATTTGTCGGTGTAGCGGTCGTGGCTTTTCACCTGGCCGCTGGCCGGGTCGATCACCAGGGTGTTGAAGGCGCGCGGGTGAGCGGCGTCCTCGAGCAGGTAGAACAGATTGGCCGGCTGGCCGCCGGCCGGTGGCAGGCGCAGGTTGTACATGGCCAGGCCGGGACCTGCGGCATCCTTGAGATTGGCCCAGATGGCGTCGTAGTCGACCACCAGCGGCGGTGCGTTCTTGTCGACCTTGGGCGGGCCATGTCGGCCACGGCCTTCACCGCGCTTCTGCTGCCCGGCAGCGGGTGCGTCGGCCAGCAGCTTGTTCAGGCCCGAACGGTACCACTCATAGGACCAGAACAGCCCGGTGAGGGCGAACAGCAGATAGAACAGCAGGCACCAGGTACCCGCCACGGCGTGCAGGTCCCAGTTGAAGGCCCGGCCTTTCTTGGCCCAGTCGAAGGTCAGCCAGGTGCGCCAGTTCAGCGCCTTGCGCGGCCAGCGCAGGTACAGGCCGGAGAGGCAGAAGAACACCAGCATCAGGGTACAGGCACCGGTGATCTGCCGGCCGGTATCGCCCATGGCGAGGAAGCGGTGCAGGGTCAGCATCAGGTTGAAGAAGCCTTGCCCAGTTGCCTCGCCCTTGAGCTCGCCGGTGTACGGGTCGGCATAGCGCAGCTCGCCACGGCGTTCGCCCGGCGGTGGGGTGAAGAAGATCCGTGCGGCATTGCCTTCGCGCACATCGACCCACAACATCGAGACCTTGTCGCCTTGCTCGGCTTCGACCCGACGCACCAGCTCAGCGGGCGGCAGCACGCCCTCGGGGCGTACCTCGACCTTGAGCACATCGGCGTTGAACGCGCGCAGCAGTTCTTCCTGGAACGAGTAGAGCGCCCCGGTGATGCCCATCAAGGCCAGCACCAGGCCAGCGGTGATGCCAAAGAACCAGTGCAGTTGGAACAGCGTCTTCTTCACCACATCTCTCACCTTGTATTGCCGCCGCGTTCTGCGCGGCGTGCATTATGCCTCGATACGCAAAAGCCCCGCTCACTGGAATGAACGGGGCTCGGGGAGGCTGCTTTAGAAGTGGAAGTTCGCGCTCATCAGGGCGGTGCGTCCTGGCGCTACGTGAGCGTAGTGAGGGGCGAACACCTGGTCGAAGTAGCGTTTGTCCGTGAGGTTCTGCACGTTCAGTTGCAGATCGACGTTCTTGGTCAGACGATAGGTGGCCATGGCGTCGTAGCGCCAGTACGAGGGCACCTCGACCGAGTTGGCTTCGTCGCCGAAGCGTGAGTCGACGAAAGTGGCACCGGCCCCGACGGTCAACTGCGGGATGATGTCGTAGGTCGACCAGAAGGTGAAGTTGTTCCGAGGCGTGCTTGGCATGTGGTTGCCTTCGTTGGCCGCAGTGCTGGTCTTGACGATCTCGCTTTCCATGTAGGTGTAGCCGCCGTAGACCTTCCATTTGCTGGTCAGGTTGCCAGAGTAGGTAAGCTCCACGCCCCGCACGCGTTGTTCGCCATCCAGAACCTGGTAGGTCGCGTTGTCAGGATCGGTGACCCGGGCATTGGTCTTGTCGGTACGGAACAGAGCGGCGGTCAGCGACAGGTTCTCATCGAAGAAGTCCCACTTCGTGCCGATCTCGTAGTTGCGGTTGCGTTCCGGATCCAGATCGCTGTTGTTGGTGGCCAGTTCCAGGCCGCCGTTACCGCTAGTTTCGCCGGATGGGTTGCTTGAGGTCGACCAGGCAGCATAGATGCTGCCGTTCGGCAATGGCTTGTAGACCACGCCAACCTGGTAGTTCCACAGGTGGGCATTGTTCTCGCGAGAGAAATCTCCGGCCACCGAGCCACGACCGCCCGTGCTGTAGCCGCTGGACTTGGTCCGGTAGTCGTCGTAGCGCAGGCCGAGGTTCAACGACCACTGCTCATTGAACGTCAGGGTGTCGAACACGTAGGCGGCACTGGTTTTGGTGTCAGTGTCGGTAAAGGCCTTGCTGTCGGTGATGGTGCCCGACCAGCTGTCGTCCGGCGACGGATCGTGCAGGCTGGTGCAGTCCCCCGAGGCCAGCAGGGCAGGGGTGCAAACGGTGCCGGTGCCGGCGTCCGAAGTGATCACATAGCCGCGATTGTGGGTGTCGGTGTAGGTGAACTCCAACCCGGTTACCAGGCTGTGCTCGACGAACCCGGTATTGAATTTGGCGCTCAGGTCGGTCTGGTTGACCCACCCCTTGGATGTCGAGTTGCGGTTTTTGGTCGAGCGGTACACCGTGCCGTTGGCCACGTTGCCCTTGCTGTCATCTGGGTTGGTGACGATGTAGTCCAGCGTCGAGCGGGACATGCGGAAGCTGTTCGACAACGTCAGGCTATCGTTCAGATCATGTTCGATGCGAATCGTACCGCTGTCGTTGGTTGTCTTGCGGTAGTCGCGATCATTGAGGCCGTAGAAGTTGTCTCGGTCGACATGCGCGGGGCCGTCGACGTTGTACTTGCTGCGATCGGCGCTTCGGTTCAGTGGAATGCCGTAGTCGGGCATGTCGTCCGTCTTGAGATGGTAGTAGCCGACGGTCACACGTGTATCGGTGCCCAGACCGAAGGCGAAGGAAGGGGCGACCCCCCACCGGCTCACATCGACGTCGTCACGCCCTGCGACGTTGGCCTCGTGCTTCATCAGGTTCAGACGAAATGCCGAGGAATCGGTAAGTTGCTTGTTCAAGTCCAGGGTAGTGCGTTTGGTCTGATCCGAGCCCCAGGTGAAACCACCGTTGTAGCTGTCACCCAGCTTCGCCGATTTGGTCACCAGGTTCAGACTGCCGCCTGTGGAGCCTGCTCCAGTGAAGGCCGAGCCTGGGCCTTTGCTGACTTCGATGGACTCGACGTTGAAAATCTCGCGGCTTTGCGACGCTACATCACGCATGCCATCGACGAAGACATCGCTCTCGGCGTTGAAACCGCGGATGATCGGGCGGTCACCTGCCGGGTTGCCACCTTCACCGGCTCCGAAAGTGATGCCAGGCGTTGTACGCAGCGCATCCGCCAGGCTGGTAGCTGCGGTATCGCGGATCACCTGCTGGGGAATGACGGTCACGCTCTTAGGCGTTTCGCGCAGGGGCGCCGTGTATTTCTTCGAACTGGAGACGTCAGTCTTGTAGCTGGTGACGTCCTGAGTCGCGTTGACGCTGGTTGCATCCAGCGATACTACGGAGCTGTTGTCGGTGTCGGCCGCCAGGGCGATCTGTGTAGATGACGCGGCGGAAATGGCGACTCCGATGGCAGAAGCAATTCGGCGTGGCGAACTCACTGCAGATGGTACGTGACTCATGGTTGTAGGACCTTCCCCAAGGTGTGAAGGCCGCGGATCTTAATGTAAGCAATTGTGACTAACAATTGAGAGTCATTACCATTCGTTAGAAATTTACATTCTTTACAATTTCGGTTTCTGGTTTACATTTGCTGAAACGTGAAACGTCACAAAAGGGCTTGTGCGGTGTAAAAGGGAATCAATATCATTGGCCCTTTACATTTCTTCACGGTGCCGCCGCCATGCTGCTTCATATCCCCGGCTTGTTCGACCAAGGCGAGCTCGCCCGTATCCGCGAGGCCCTGGAGCAAGCCGACTGGGCGGATGGCAAGGTCACCGCTGGCTACCAATCGGCCAAAGCCAAGTACAACCTGCAACTGCCCGAAGGGCACGCGCTGGCCAAGGAGATCGGCGGCGCACTGATCGAGCGCCTGTGGCGCAACCCGCGCTTCATGTCGGCCGCGCTGCCGCACAAGGTGTTCCCGCCGCTGATCAACTGCTACCGCGAAGGCGGCAGCTTCGGCTTCCACATCGACAACGCCCTGCGCCAGCCCAAAGGCAGCGTCGAGCGGGTGCGCACCGACCTGTCCTCGACCCTGTTCCTCAGCGAGCCGGACAGCTACGACGGCGGCGAGCTGGTGATCCAGGACACCTACGGCACCCATCAGGTCAAGCTGGCGGCCGGCGACCTGGTGTTGTACCCCGGCACCAGCCTGCACAAGGTCAACCCGGTGACCCGTGGTACCCGTCTTGCTGCGTTCTTCTGGACCCAGAGCCTGGTGCGCGAGGACAGCCAGCGGGCGTTGCTGTTCGAGATGGACAATGCCATCCAGCAACTCACCGCCGACGTGCCGGACCATCCGTCCTTGCTGCAACTGACCGGCACCTACCATAACCTGCTGCGCCGCTGGGCCGAGGTCTGACCATGTCCTATCAATTGCGTCGTGAGGAAGTGCTGGATGTCGCTGGCCTGCAGGCGATGCTCGAGCACAGCCCAGGCAAGGCGGCCCAGGCGATTCTGGCGGCGGCGGGGCAGGGCGTGAGCGAGGCGCAGCTGTTGCTCGGGCAGATTCTGCTCGACGGGCGTGGTATCCAGCAGGACGCCAGCGTGGCACGGCGTTGGTTCGGCATCGCCGCGCAGGGCGGTAGCGCCATGGCCCACAACATGCTCGGGCGCTGCCTGGAGCATGGCTGGGGAGGCGCGGTGGACCCGTCCCAGGCCGCCATCCACTATGCGCGAGCGGCAGACGCCGGCCTTGATTGGGGCCTGTACAACCTGGGCAACCTGCTGGCGACCGGGCGTGGGCTACCGGCCGATCAGGCCCAGGCGCTGAACTGCTACGAAAAGGCCGCGCAGATGGGCCATGCCAAGTCGATGAACCTTTATGGGCGCTACCTGGAGCATGGCATCGCCACCACGCCGAGCCCGGTGCGCGCGGTGCGCTGGTATCGGCGCTCGGCCGAGGCGGGGGATTTTCGTGGGATGTTCAGCCTGGCGATGGTGCTGGTCGAGCGGGGTCAGGTGGGCGAGGCTGCGCCCTGGCTGGAGCGAGCCAGGATCGAGGGCAACCTGAACTTCCTGCGGGCTGCGTTGGTGACATTGCAGGACGCGGGGCCGGTGCTGATGAGCTTTGCCGGGCGTTATGCCGAGGAGATCGAACGGCGCGAGGCCTGATGTTACCTGTGCCGGCCTCTTCGCGGGTAAACCCGCTCCTACAGGAGCAGTGTTTCCACAGGTACAGTGACTGACCTGAGGAAACACTGCTCCTGTGGGAGCGGGCTTGTCCCGCGAGAGGCCGGTGCAGGACGGCACATATGGAAACGGGGCCTTTCGGCCCCGTTTCGCATTACAGGTAGTAAGCCTTCAGCGGCGGGAAGCCGTTGAATTCCACCGCGCTGTAGCTGGTGGTGTAGGCACCGGTCGACAGCCAGTACAGGCGGTCACCGATGGCCAGGTTCAGCGGCAGGCCGTACTTGTAGTTTTCGTACATGATGTCGGCGCTGTCGCAGGTCGGGCCGGCGATGACCACTTCTTCGGCCTCGCCTTTCTTTTCGGTCCAGATCGGGAACTTGATGGCTTCGTCCATGGTTTCGATCAGGCCGGAGAACTTGCCCACGTCGGTGTAGATCCAGCGCTCGACGGCGGTGCGCGACTTGCGGGCGACCAGCACCACTTCGCTGACCAGGATGCCGGCGTTGGCGATCAGCGAACGGCCGGGTTCGAGGATGATCTCTGGCAGCTCGTCACCGAAGTCTTCCTTGAGGAAGCGGATGATCTCTTCGGCGTAGGTTTCCAGGCTGTTGGTCCGGGTGATGTAGTTGGCCGGGAAGCCGCCACCCATATTGATCAGCTTGAGCTCGATGCCGTCTTCTTCCTTCAGGCGCTCGAAGATCACTTTGACCTTGGCGATGGCGGCATCCCAGACGCTGATGTCGCGCTGCTGGGACCCTACGTGGAAGGAGATGCCGTACGGCACCAGGCCCAGGTCGCGGGCGAGGATCAGCAGGTCCATGGCCATGTCGGTCTGGCAGCCGAACTTGCGCGACAGCGGCCAATCGGCAGTGGTCGAGCCTTCGGTGAGGATACGCACGTACACTTTCGAGCCCGGCGCGGCCTTGGCGATGTTGCGCAGGTCGGCTTCCGAGTCGGTGGCATACAGGCGCACGCCCTTCTCGTAGAAGTAGCGGATGTCCTTGGACTTCTTGATGGTGTTGCCATAGCTGATGCGGTCGGCGCCGACGCCGCGGCTCAGTACTTTGTCCAGCTCGTAGATCGATGCGATGTCGAAGCTCGAACCTTTTTCCTTGAGCAGGTCGATGATCTCGACGGCAGGGTTGGCCTTGACGGCGTAGTAGACCTTGGCGAACTCGAAACCTGCGCGCAGGTCGTCGTAGGCCTGGCTGATCATCTGGGTGTCGATGAGTACGAACGGGGTTTCCTGCTTGTCGGCGAATGCCTTCATTTTCTGGAAGGTGTCACGCGCGAAATAGTCTTCGACCTGGATCGACATGCTCAGGGACTCCATGGGCAAACTGAAAGATTAAGTGGCTGCAAACTGAACGTCCTCCGTATCCCCACTTTGGTTCGCCTACTCAGTACTTGAGCCGGATGGATCGTTTCCAGCATGGACGTTCGGCGCGCACTTTAGGGCGTGAAGAATGCAGAATCAACAGGCAATCCGGGCGTGTTCGTCGCGGATCGACGAGCAGCCATTTGAATAACCGACTCATGTGACCGGCTGATGTTCCATCGCAGGTTTCAGGCGTAAAAAATTGTGGAATGGACGCTGTCGACCCCTTCGCGGGTGAACCCGCTCCTACAGGGTTTTGCAGATTTCTGTAGGAGCGGGTTTACCCGCGAAGGCCCTCACGGTGTTCATATTTATGGCCACGTTCAGGCGCCCATCGGCACATGAAAAAAATCATGAATTTTTTTGTTACCGACATGCGGATTTGCCGCCATTGATGAGAAACATTACTATTCGCACCCTCATCTGCCTCCCTGACGACTCCTCCCGTGGCTGGACACAAAGGCTTTCTCGACCATTACCAAGAGCTGATCGGCACCTGGACGCGCAAGCTGCGCAGTCGTCAGCAGGCCGAGGACCTCACCCATGATGCTTTCGTCCGGGTACTGGAAACCTCGCGCGAGCAGGTAGAGCAGCCTCGCGCCTATCTCCATCAGACCGCACGTAATATCGCGGTGGATGGCTTTCGCCGTGAAGACCGCCGCCAGAGCCTGGAGCGCGAGGCCCTGGACGAAGGCACAGCCGCCAACGGCGACCCAGAAGCCTATGTGCATGCCCTGGAGCTGGCCGACAGCATCGAGCGTGCCCTGGCCGAGCTGCCGCTGAACTGCCGCCGGGTGTTCATCTGGCAGAAGCTCGAAGGCCTGACCCAGGCCGAGATCGCCGAGCGCATGGGGTTGTCCAAGAACATGGTCGAAAAGTATATGATCCGCACGCTCCGGCATCTGCGTGAGCACCTGGATGTGTCGGCAAGATGAGGCAGGAGACCTTTCCCATGAAACAGCACGGTAGCGAAACGGTCCGCGAACAGGCAGCCGAATGGTTCGCCCGCGCGCAGGATGCGCCTGGCGATGCCGCGCTGCAGGCCCGCTTGCAAGCCTGGCTGGCCGCCGACCCGCTGCATGCTCAGGAGTACCTGCACCTGACTCGGCTCTGGCAGGCGGTCGACCTGGTGCCGCGCCAGCGCCTCGAAGCGTTGTGCCAGGCCGACCCTGTGCAGCGCTTGCCACGCCGGCGCTTGCTGCACCAGGCGCTGGCGGCCAGTGTCGCGGTGCTGGCGCTGGGCCTGGGGTGGGGCGCCTGGAAGTACCAGCAGCTCAACCATCAGGATGATTTGCAGACGGCCTTCGGTGAGCGGCGCCAGGTCGAGCTGCCCGATGGTTCTCGCCTGGAGCTCAACGGCGCAACCCGGCTGCAGGTCGATTTCAGTGGTGCGCGCCGGCATATCCAGCTGGATGCGGGTGAGGCGATGTTCATCGTCGCCCACGACAGCAGCCGGCCGTTCGTGGTCGCCACCGCCCAGGGCAGTGTCACCGTGACCGGCACCCGCTTCGATGTGCGGCTCGATCCGGCCGCCACCCGCGTGGCGGTCGAGCAGGGTTCGGTCCGGGTCCAGGGCAAGGACGCCTCGCTGGCGCAACTGGGGGCCGGCCAGGGGACGCAGATCGATGCGCAGGGCGAGGTAGCCGCGCCCTACGCGGTCAACGCGGCCGCGCTGACCGCCTGGCGCCAGGGCAAGCTGGTGTTCGAAAACGCCACGCTGGCCGAGGTCGTAGCCGAAGCCTCGCGTTATCGTGCCCAGCCACTGCGGGTCGCCCCGGGCAAGGTGGCTCGACTGCGCTTGTCCAGCACCTTCAGCACCGATGACACGGACGCGCTGTTGCGCGCCTTGCCGAACATCCTGCCGGTGGCCATCAAGGCCCACGAAGATGGTTCCCGCGAAATAATCGCGAAATAGATTCAGGTTTTTTTTCGCTCGTTCGTCTTCCCCGCCAGCTGCAACTGCCAAGCATTTTCATTTGCATGCGGTTGGGTCCATTCCGAATCTTCAGGATGTTTCGACGACGTGAACAACAACAAGCCATTCCCACGCTGGCGCGCCCTGGCGCTGGCCCTAGCGGTCGCTGCCGTCACTGCCAACAGCCAGGCCGACCAAGCCATCAGCACGATCCAGATCCAGGCGCAGCCCTTGGCCACGGCGCTGACCCAACTGGGCCAGCAGACCAACCTGCAATTGTTCTTCAGCCCGGAGCTGGTGGCCGGCAAGCAGGCGCCGCAGGTGTCCGGCAGCCTGGCGCCAGAACAGGCGCTGCAGCTGTTGCTGCAGGGCAGCGGGCTGACCTACGAGATGTCCCAGGACACCGTGGTGGTCAAGCCAGCCGAAACCGCTGGCACACTCACCACTGGCAGCCTGGAGCTGGCCCCGACCGACGTCAAGGTGGTCGGCGACTGGCTGGGCGATGCCGACCAGGCCGTGGTGCAGAACCACCCGGGCGCACGCACGGTGGTGCGCCGCGAGGCCATGGTGGAGAAGGGCGCGATGAACGTGCGCGACGTGCTGCGTGGTATCCCTGGCGTGCAGGTGCAGGAGTCCAACGGCACCGGTGGCAGCGACCTGTCGCTCAACGTTGGCGTGCGTGGCCTGACCTCGCGCCTGTCGCCCCGTTCGACGGTGCTCATCGACGGCATTCCAGCGGCCTTCGCGCCGTATGGCCAGCCGCAGTTGTCGATGGCACCGATATCCTCCGGCAACCTCGACAGCATCGACGTGGTGCGCGGTGCAGGCTCCGTGCGCTATGGCCCGCAGAACGTCGGCGGGGTGATCAACTTCGTCACCCGGGCGATCCCCGAGAAGGCTTCGGCGGAGCTTTCCACCACCCTGGAAACCTCCCAGCATGGTGGCTGGAAGCACACCGAGTCGGCGTTCGTCGGCGGTACGGCCGACAATGGCATGGGCGTGGCCTTGCTGTACACCGGGGTCAACGGCAATGGCTATCGGGAGAGCAACAACGGCAACGACATCGACGACGTGATCCTCAAGACCCACTGGGCGCCTACCGACGTCGACGAATTCTGGCTCAATTTCCACTACTACGACGGCCGCGCGGACATGCCGGGTGGCCTGACCCAGGCCCAGTACGACAGCAAGCCGTTCCAGTCGCTGCGCGACTACGACTACTTCGCCGGGCGGCGCAAGGATGTGTCGTTCAAGTGGCAACGCCAGCTCGACGATGCTACCCAGTTCGAAGTGCTGACCTACTACACCGACAGTTTCCGCGGCAGCGCCATCGCCTCTCGGGACATGAAAACCTTGTCGTCATTCCCGCGCAACTACCACACCTTCGCCATCGAGCCACGCTTGTCGCGAATCTTCTTCGCCGGCCCGACCACCCAGGAAGTCAGCGTCGGCTATCGCTACCTGAAGGAAGGCATGCGCGAGCAGTCGTCGCGCCTGGCACTGATCGACAACGTGCCGACCTCCACGCCGACGTCCGACGGCCACGTGTTCCAGGACCGCAGCGGTGGTACCGAGGCGAGCGCCTACTACATCGATGACAAGATCGACGTCGGCAACTGGACCATTACCCCAGGCATCCGCTTCGAGCACATCAATACCGACTGGCGTGACCGCCCTGTGCTGGGAACCAACGGCCAGCCGGTGCCGGAGAAGAACCGAAGCATCACCAGCAACGAGCCGCTGCCGGCGCTGAGCGTGATGTATCACGTCTCCGATGCCTGGAAGCTGTTCGCCAACTACGAGACTTCCTTCGGCAGCCTGCAGTACTTCCAGCTGGGCCAGGGTGGCAGCGGCGACAGCACGGCCAATGGCCTGGAGCCGGAAAAGGCCAAGACCTATGAAATCGGCACTCGGTACGACAACGGCGGTTTCGCCGGGGAGTTGACGGCGTTCTACATCGACTTCGACGACGAGCTGCAGTACATCAGCAACGACGTGGGCTGGACCAACCTGGGCGCGACCAAGCACCAGGGCATCGAAGCGTCGGTGCGCTATGACCTGGCGGGGCTGGACCCGCGGCTGGAAGGGCTCTCGGTGAATGGTGGCTACACCTACACCCGAGCTACCTACGAAGGCGAGATCCCAGGCTTCAAGGGCCGCGACCTGCCGTTCTATTCGCGCCAGGTGGCGACTGCCGGGGTGCGATATGAGGTCAATCACTGGACCTGGAACCTGGACGCCTATGCCCAATCCAAGCAGCGCGCGCCGGGGACCGGGATCAACAGCGATGGCAGCTTCACCGGTGACTACATCACCGAGCCGAGTGCGGATGGGCAGTATGGCGACATTCCGGGGTATGTGACCTGGCATGCCCGTGGTGGCTACGACTTCGGGCCGCAGATGTCCAACCTGAAGCTGGCGGCGGGGGTGAAGAACCTGTTCGACAAGCAGTACTTCACCCGCTCCAGCGACAACAATGCCGGCATCTACGTGGGTGAGCCACGGACCTTCTATGTGCAGGCCAGTGTAGGGTTCTGACACCGCGTCGGCTGCTTCGCGGGTGAACCCGCTCCTACAGGGTCGTGCTGTACCTGTAGGAGCGGGTTTACCCGCGAAAGAGCCCTATCAGGACGCCGCCACCTCGGCCGGCGAAACGATACTGGTCTTCGCCCCCCGCGAACGCCCCGAGCTCAAGTAAGCTGCAATCGATTCCTGCGTCACCTCACCCAGGAACACCTGCTCGGCATCGAGCACCGGCAACCACGCCCGATTGAACTCGTACATCCGCGACAGCAGGATGCGCAGGTGCTCGTCGTGCGAGGCGGTGGCATTGAACTGGCGCAGGAAGTCGCCACAGCTGCCTTGCTGGCGGTGCATGTCGCGTCGACGCACATAGCCCAGCGCCTTGTTCTGCGCATCGGTCACCACCACGTAGCGGCGGTCGTGTTCGTCCAGCAGCTCCAGGGCATCGGCCACCGGCGTTTCCGGGCTCACCGACGGGGCGTTGTCCGCGGCATCCTCGGCGCGGACCAGCAACAGGCGCTTGAGCGTGCTGTCCTGGCCGACGAAGTTGCTGACGAAGTCATCCACCGGATGCGCCAGCAAGGTGTCCGGGTGGTCCAGTTGGAGTAGCTTGCCGGCGCGGAAGATGGCGATCTTGTCGCCCAGCTTGATGGCTTCGTCGATGTCATGGCTGACCATGATCACCGTCTTGTTCAGCGCCCGCTGCATCTCGAAGAACTCGTTCTGGATCATCTCGCGGTTGATCGGGTCGACCGCGCCGAACGGCTCGTCCATCAGCAGCACGGGCGCTTCGGCGGCCAGTGCGCGGATCACGCCGATGCGCTGTTGCTGGCCGCCGGACAGTTCACGCGGGTAGCGTTGCAGGTACTGCTTGGGCTCGAGCTTGATCATGTGCATCAGCTCGCGGGCACGCTCGTGGCACTTCTGCTTGTCCCAGCCGAGCAGGCGCGGCACCACGGTGATGTTCTCCTCGATGGTCATGTTGGGGAACAGGCCGATCTGCTGGATCACGTAGCCGATATGGCGGCGCAGGGTCACTTCGTCCAGGGCACTGGTGTCCTCGCCGTTGATGAACACCTGCCCGGAGGTGGGCGTGATCAGGCGGTTGATCATCTTCAGCGTGGTGCTCTTGCCGCAGCCCGAGGGGCCGAGGAACACGCAGATCTCGCCTTCGTTGACGGTGAGGCTTACCGAGTCGACCGCCTTGACGTCCTTGCCGTTGACGTTGAAGGTCTTGCTGAGGTTCTTGAGTTCGATCATGAGCGCAGTCCTTCTGGAGTCAGGGCACGTTGCAGGGTTTGCAGGAGCAGGTCGGCGACGATGGCCAGCAGGCTGACCAGCACGGCGCCGACCAGCAGCATCGACATGTCGCTGCGGCTGATGGAGGTGAGGATGAGCACGCCAAGGCCACCGGCACCGATGGTCGCGGCGATGGTCATGACGCCGATGTTCATGACCACGGCGGTGCGCACGCCAGCGAGGATCACCGGCACCGCGATGGGCAGTTCGACCATGCGCAGGCGCTGGCCGAAGGTCATGCCGATGCCGCGCGCGGCTTCACGGATGCCGGGCTCGACGTTGGTCAGGGCCAGGTAGGTGTTGCGCAGGATCGGCAGCAGTGAATAAAGGAACACTGCGGTAATCGCCGGAAGCGGCCCCAGGCCCTGGCCGAACTTGGAGTAGAACGGCAGCAGCAGGCCGAACAGGGCGATCGACGGGATGGTCAGCAGCACCGTGGCACTGGCCTGCAACGGGCCGGCGAGGGCCGGGAAGCGGGTCATCAGGATGCCCAGCGGCACGCCGACGAGGATGGCCAGGCCGACGGCGATGCCGACCAGCATGACGTGCTGCCAGGTCAGTTGCAGGACCTGGGCCCAGTCAAGGTGGGCGAAGGTGTCGAGCAGGTTCATGGCTGTACCTCGCTGAGGGGGTGTTCGCGCAGGAAGTCAGCGGCCACGGCGGTCGGGCTCTGGTGCTCGACGTCGACCTTGGCGTTGAGCTGGCGCATGGTCTCGTCGTCGAGCTGCTCGGCCAGCGGCTTGAGCAGGCCGGCCAATTGCGGGTTGGCGTCGAGCACCGGCTTGCGGATCACCGGGGCGGCGGTGTAGTCGGGGAAGTAGTGCTTGTCGTCCTCGAGTAGCTTGAGGTTGAACGCGTTGAGGCGGCCGTCGGTGGTGTAGACCAGGCCGGCAAACACCTGGTTGTTGTGCATGGCGGTATAGACCAGGCCGGCATCCATTTGGCGGATGTTGGCGCGACCCACTTGCAGGTCGTACAGCTCCTTGAGGCCGACCAGGCCATCCGGGCGGTTGGCGAACTCGGTGTCCAGTGCCACCAGGTGATTGCGCTTGCTTTCATCGCGCAGCACCTGGTTCAGATCGCTGATGGTGTTGACCTGCGGGTATTGCAAGGCAACTTCCTTGGGCAGACCCAAGGCATAGGTGTTGCTGAACTTGGACGGAGTCAGCCAGATCAGGTCTTTCTTGGCATCCAGTTCCTTGACCTTGGCGTAGGTGGCCGCGGCGTCGGGCATACGTTCGTCGATATGGTTGTAGGACACCAGCGAGACCCCGGTGTACTCCCACATCAGGTCGAGCTGGCCGGTTTCCTGGGCCTGGCGGGCGATGCTGCTGCCAAGGCCGGTGGTCACGCGTACGTCAAAACCGTTGGCGCGCAGGTACTGTGCGGTGATCTCGGCGAGCACGGTCTGTTCGGTGAAGACGCGCGCGCCGATGCGGATCAGCGGTTTTTCCGCTGCCTGGGCAAATCCTGCGAACAGCAGGGCCGCGCCCAGCAGCAAGGCGATTCTCTTCTTCATACGTTCCCTCTGTTATTGGGCCAGGCCACGTTCCAACCAGCGCTTGCTGGAGAAACTCACCGCGGCGTCCAGCACCAGGGCCAGCAGCGCGGTGCAGGCGGCGCCCAGCAGCAGCTGTGGCTGGTTGTTCAGGGCGATGCCGGGGAAGATCAGGCTGCCAAGGCTGTTGGCGCCGATCAGGAAGGCCAGTGGCGCGGTGCCGACGTTCAGGGCCAGGGCCACGCGCACACCTCCGACGATGATCGGCACGGCATTGGGCAACTCGACCTGCCACAGTTGCTGGCGCGGGGTCATGCCGATGCCGGTGGCGGCCTCCTTGAGCGAGGCGGGGACGTTTTTCAGGCCTTCGTAGGTGTTGCGCACGATGGGCAGGAGGGAGGCGAGGAAGAGCGCGAAGATCGCGGGACCGGCGCCGATGCCCAGGATACTCAGGGCGATGGCCAGAACGGCCAGAGGGGGAACGGTGTTGCCTACGTTGAAGAACTGCATGAAGCGTTCGGCTTTGTCGACCCGGTGCGGTCGACTCAAGGCAATGCCGGCAGGGATGCCCACGGCCAACGCCGCCGCCATCGAAGCCAGCACCAGGACCAGGTGCGCTTGCAGGTAGAAACCAAGATCGTCGCGATAACGCGCGATCGTGTCGATGCCGATCCAGTGGACCAGCAGGGCCAGGATGACGAGCACGGCGGCCCATCCCAACAGCCCCTTTCCGTAGCGTTTAGCCACAGGCGGACTCCTTGTGTTGTCGGCGAGCACACTTCTTTTGTTGCCGCCTTTTCTTGGCGGCGGTGGGTGTGTTCGCGAGTAGCAGCGTGAGGCAACCGAAGGCTGCGATCAGGCCATGAGCCGAACCCCGTCGGGCCCGAAAATGCTGATGAAACCAGTCCCCAACCGAAGCGGGTTGCAGGGGAGTGGACGTCTCCGTGGGCGTAAAGGTTCCCATCTGAGGCGGCATTTGGCCAGCGTTAATCACTGGAACTATGTATATTTCGCACAAAAAATAAGCGTAATTCTTACTTCAAGGCGTTGAATTACCTGCTATCGATCTACCTTCGCCTATCGACAAAATTCTCTTCCTGATTTTTTCAATATTCGCTTGAGGGAATATTCCTCTGGAGGTATTTTGTTGGCGTGGTCGATCAGTTTTTGCACGGAGTTCGTTGCCGATTTCGACGGGCTCGAGAGTGCGATCAAGAAAGAGCTGGTAGGTCAGCTCAGGTTGCTGGAGCTTCTGGGGCCGGTACTGGGGCGTCCGCGAGTCGATACGCTGAAGGGATCCCGGCATCACAACATGAAGGAGTTGAGGTTCTGCGCAGGCAATGGCGTCTGGCGAGTTGCTTTTGCATTCGATCCAGCGCGAAGTGCCGTGATCCTGGTTGCAGGGGATAAGGCGGGGTTACGCGAGAAGCTTTTTTATCGGCGCCTGATAAAGCGTGCCGATGATCGTTTTGACAAGTATTTGCTCAGGGGAGAACGTAATGTCCAAGACGCTTGATGAGGTAATGAACAGCTTGCCCGCGGAGCTCCGGGCTGCGGCTGAGGAACGTGGGCGCGAGCTGATCCGTGAGGAGATGACTTTGCAGGCGCTGCGTAAGCAGCTGGAGTTGACGCAAGAAGGCATGGCCCAGCGACTGGACATTCGCCAGGCCAATATATCCAAGGTCGAGAAGCGTACTGACATGCTGATTTCGACGCTACGGGGCTATGTAGAGGCGATGGGGGGTACGCTAGAGTTGGTGGCGCATTTGCCAGGCCGTCCGCCTGTTACCCTTGATGGTTTCGCTGAAGCGCCGATTGTCCGCGACTAGCTTGCAGCACTTGCTCGACTGACGGAGGGATCGGTTTTGGTCCCCCGCCCAACTTCAGGTATGATACTGCCCCTTTCAAATCCCCCAGTCAGGCGATTTCCCATGACCAACCAGGCCGCCGAAGTCGCGAAGCGCCGCACTTTCGCAATCATTTCCCACCCCGACGCCGGTAAGACCACCATCACCGAGAAGCTCCTGCTGATGGGCAAGGCCATTGCCGTCGCCGGTACCGTGAAGTCGCGCAAGTCCGACCGCCACGCCACTTCCGACTGGATGGAAATGGAGAAGCAACGCGGTATCTCCATCACCACCTCGGTGATGCAGTTCCCCTACCGCGAGCACATGATCAACCTGCTCGACACCCCCGGCCACGAAGACTTCTCCGAAGACACCTACCGCACCCTGACCGCGGTGGACTCGGCGCTGATGGTGCTCGACGGCGGTAAGGGTGTAGAGCCGCGGACCATCGCCCTGATGGACGTCTGCCGCCTGCGCGACACGCCGATCGTCAGCTTCATCAACAAACTCGACCGTGACATCCGCGACCCGATCGAGCTGCTCGACGAGATCGAGGCGGTGCTGAAGATCAAGGCCGCGCCGATCACCTGGCCGATCGGTTGCTACCGCGACTTCAAGGGTGTCTACCACCTGACCGGCGATTACATCATCGTCTACACCCCAGGCCACGGCCATGAGCGTACCGAAGCCAAGATCATCCAGAAGCTGGACTCCGACGAGGCCCGCGCGCACCTGGGCGACCAGTACGATTCGTTCGTCGAGCAGCTCGAACTGGTGCAGGGCGCCTGCCACGAGTTCAACCAGGATGAGTTCATCAACGGCCAGCTGACCCCGGTGTTCTTCGGTACCGCGCTGGGCAACTTCGGCGTCGACCATGTGCTCGACGCGGTCGTCGATTGGGCACCACGCCCGCTGGGCCGTGTCGCCCACGAGCGGACCGTCGAGCCGGTCGAGGAGAAGTTCACCGGTTTCGTGTTCAAGATCCAGGCGAACATGGACCCGAAGCACCGCGACCGTATCGCCTTCATGCGCATCTGCTCGGGCAAGTACGAAAAAGGCATGAAGATGCGCCACGTGCGCCTGAACAAGGACCTGCGCATCGGCGATGCGCTGACCTTCTTCTCGTCCGAGCGCGAGCAGCTCGAAGAGGCCTACGCCGGTGACATCATCGGCCTGCACAACCACGGCACCATCCAGATCGGCGACACCTTCACCGAGGGCGAGGCCCTGGGCTTCACCGGTATCCCGCACTTCGCCCCGGAGCTGTTCCGCCGCGTGCGCCTGAAAGACCCGCTCAAGTCCAAGCAACTGCGTCAGGGCCTGCAGCAGCTGGCCGAAGAGGGCGCGACACAGGTGTTCTTCCCTGAGCGCAGCAACGACATCATCCTCGGTGCGGTCGGTGTGCTGCAGTTCGACGTGGTCGCCAGCCGCCTGAAGGAGGAGTACAAGGTCGAGTGCGCCTACGAGCCGATCACCGTCTGGTCGGCCCGCTGGATCGGTTGCGACGACAAGAAGAAGCTCGAGGAATTCCAGAACAAGGCCATGGAGAACCTGGCCATCGACGGTGGCGGTCACCTGACCTACCTGGCGCCGACCCGCGTCAACCTGGCGCTGATGGAAGAGCGCTGGCCGGACATCAAGTTCCGCGCTACTCGCGAGCATCACTGATCCAGGCAGCCTTCACCTGCCCCTGTAGGAGCGGGTTCACCCGCGAATGCGATGTTGGGTCTACCGATGCATTCGCGAGTAAACTCGCTCCTACAGGGAATCGCATGACGGCTGGAATCAATTCCCTGCCTTGATACTGGTCCAGATCCGGGTCCTGATGCGGTCGATCTTCGCCGGCATCGCCTCCAGCGCATACAGCTTGTCCATCACATCGTCGCTCGGGTAAATCATCGTATTGCCCTTCATCGCCGGGTCCACCAGCGCGTCCGCCTTGAGGTTGCCGTTGGCGTACTGCACATGGTTGCTGATGTTGGCCATCACCTGCGGCTGCAGCAGGTAGTTCATATAGGCATACCCAGCCTTCTCATCCGGCGCATCGGCCGGCATGGCGACCATGTCGAACCACATCGGCGCGCCCTCTTTCGGGATCGAGTACCCGACCTTCACTCCGTTCCTCGCCTCTTCGGCACGGTTCTTCGCCTGCAGCACGTCCCCCGAGAAGCCCACCACCACGCAGATGTCGCCATTGGCCAGGTCACCGGTGTACTTAGAGGAATGGAAGTAGCTGATGTACGGCCGCACCTGCATCAGCAACGCCTTGGCCTTCTCGTAGTCCGCTGGGTCCTGGCTGTGGTGGGGCAGGCCCAGGTAATGCAGGGCGATCGGCAGCAGCTCGGGACCGTTGTCGAGCACCGCGACGCCGCAGCTTTTCAGCTTGCTCATGTACTCGGGCTTGAAGATCAGATCCCAGGAATCGACCGGGGCGTTGTCGCCGAGTACGGCCTTGACCTTGTCGATGTTGTAGCCGATGCCGGTGCTGCCCCACAGGTAGGGGAATCCGTGCTGGTTGCCAGGGTCGTTCACTTCCAGGGCCTTGAGCAGTACCGGATTGAGGTTGTGCCAGTTGGGCAGTTGCGCACGGTCCAGCCGTTTCAGGGCCTTGCCCTGGATCTGCCGGGCCATGAAGTGGTTGGACGGAAACACCACGTCATAGCCGGAATTGCCGGTCATCAGCTTGCCATCGAGGGTCTCGTTGCTGTCGTACACGTCATAGGTCGGCACGATGCCGGTGGCTTGCTGGAAGTTCTTCAGCGTGTCGGGGGCGACGTAGCTGGACCAGTTGTAGATTTTCACCGTCTCGGCGGCACTGGCCACGCCAGCGGCCAACGCCAGGGGAGCGAACAGGAACATGCGCATATCGGGTTTACCTTGCTTTGTGTGTTTTTATCGAAGGCAGGCGATCAGCGGATCAGAAAATCAGTACGTAGGTCTTGCGCACGGTCTCCTGGATGTTCCAGGTGCCGGTGCTATTGGCCGGTAGCATCAATGCGTCTCCGGCTTCTATGAACAGGGTTTCGCCACCGTCGGGGGTGAAGGTGCAGCGGCCCTTGATGAAATGGCAGAACTCCTGTTGCTCGATCTGCCGTCGCCAGCGCCCGGGGGTGCACTCCCAGATGCCGGTCTCGACCCCGTCGCTGCGCTCCACGCAGGTGACCGAGGTGACCGCCACGGGCTCGCCGAGCGGTACCGCGACCGGGTTGCTGCTGTCCAGGACGGCGCTGGCTGTGTGTTTGAACTGGGTGATGCTCATGACCGATAGGTCCTCTGTGGGGAATGGCGATTCAGTGCATGAAACCTTCCATGAAGTCCGCCAGCGAGCTGGCCAGGCGCCGTCGCCAGGGTGGGCTCGCAGGGTTGGCGAGGGTCCGGTCCTCGTGGACGAAACTCTGGATGATCGCGTTGTAGCCCAACCAGCGGCAGGGCTCTGGCGGCCAGCTGGCCAGGCTCGAAACCGGGCGGTTGTCGAGCACCCAGGGTTGCGCGGTCAGCTCGTTATGCTGGTTGAGGATCAGCGCCGCCAAGGTGCGTCCGCCGAGGTTGGTAGCGCCGACCCCTTCGCCGCCGTAGCCGCCGGCCAGGGCGATGCCACGCTGACGGTCACACAGCATGTGCGGGCGGAAACGCCGGGCCATGCCCAGGTTGCCGCCCCAGCTATGGGTGATGCGCACGTGCTTCAACTGTGGGAACAGCTCGCTGAACAGGTAGCGGCGCAGCTCGATCTCGTGTTCGTCGAGGTTGAAGTTTTCCCGCAGTCGGCCGCCGAAGCGATAGCCGCCGCGGGCGCCGAACACCAGGCGGTTGTCGGCGGTGCGCTGGCCGTAGGTGACCTGGCGGCTGCTTTCACTGAACGCCTGGCCTTGGGCAAGGCCGATCTGTTCCCAGGTGGTTTGTGGCAGTGGCTCGGTGGCCACCAGCAGGCTCTGCACCGGCAACTGGTGCTTGCCCAGTGGCGGTAGGCTGGCGGCATAACCTTCGACTGCGGGCACCACCCACTGGCAGTGGATGCGCGCCAGGGGCGAGCGGACTTCGCCGGGCTGCCAGTCGATGGCAGGGGTGTTTTCATAGATGGGCACGCCAAGTGCTTCCACCGTCCGGGCCAGGCCACGGGTCAACTTGGCCGGGTGGATGGTCGCCGTGTGTGGGCTGTAGATGGCGCCGTAGGCATTGCTGACCCGCAGTTGCGCATCCAGTTGTTCCGGGCGCAGCCAGCGGTAGTCATCCTCTGTCATGCCTTGGCGATACAGGTCGTCGAGGTAGGCGCGCAGGCTGCGCTCCTGCTCCGGGTAGCGCGCGGCGCAGTACAGCACGCCCCCTTTGCGGTAGTCGCAGTCGATGCCCTCGCGCCGCAGCACGTCGTCGACTTCATCGGGAATGCCGTGCAGCAGGTCGATGCTGGCACGGCGCTGTTGCGGCGACAGGCTGGCGAGCAGGCGGTCCTCGCCGAGCAGGTTGCCCATCAGCCAGCCGCCGTTACGCCCCGAGGCGCCGAAGCCGGCGATGTTGGCTTCGATCACCACGATGCTCAGCTGTGGCGCCTGGCGCTTGAGGTAGTAGGCGGTCCATAGGCCGGTGTAGCCGGCGCCGATGATGCACACGTCGACGTCGAGATCCTGGCACAAGGCTGGGCGTGCGCACAGCGGCTCGTCGAGCTGGTCCATCCACAGGCTGAGAGTGCGCAGGGCTTGCATCGAGGGGGTGGCTCCACATCCGTCAGGGTCTGTGGACGATGCTAGTGGTTTCGGCCTGAGGGTGTCCTACGTGCGTGCACGCAGGGAAATTTCCCGCAGGTAAGCCTTGGGTGTCAGCCCGGTGTATTCGCGGAAGCACTTGTAGAACGCCGACAGGGAGTTGAAACCGGCGTTGAAGGCCAGGTCGTCGATCGGCGCTGCGACGCTGTCATCGTCAAGGCTGGCCAGCAGATGCTGCAGGCGTGCCTGGTTGACGTAGCGGTAGAAGCTCTGGCCGAGCACCTGGTTGAGGAGGTAGGAGATCTGGTTGCGGCTGTAGCCGCTGGCGTCGGCCACCTGTTGCAGGTCCAGGTCTGGGTCGAGGTAGGGGCGCTGGCGCTGGAAGTAGTGCTCCAGGTCCTGGGCCATGGTCGACAATTGCCGAGGCGACAGTCCCAGGCGGCTGGTGGCTGGACGTGGGCCGCGGTCGGCCCTGCCGGGGGCGTTGCCGCGGACCAGGGTGGCGTACTCGTTGACCCGCCAGATCAGGCCGTCCTTCACGGTGATTGCCTCGCTGGACTGGAACGCCACCAGGCCTTCGCCACCCTGCACCGTGACTTGGTACTGGATGAACGCGGTGCAGCCGTCCACGCGGATGCGGTCGCTGTGAACGATGTCCTCACCGGCTTCATGGGGCAGGCAGGCGCGCACGTAGTCGCGCAGCTCGTGGTAGCCGAGCACGCGGTCCTGGAAGAAGTCGTGGTATTGCACGTCGGGGTGATACAGCGCCATTACGCCATCGAGGTCGCGACGCTTCCAGCACAGGTGGTAGCGGGTCACGGTTGCCTGGGTCAGGGGTGTCTGGGCGGCGTCGTCGCGCGCAGCTAATGCATTCATGACGGGTATGGTGCCTCGGGCTTTGAGGGCCAAGCAAGGCGAAGGTATTGCAGAAGGCCATGCCCTGCACGAGCCGATCTGGCATTTTGCATGGTCATCAGAATCCTCCTACAAGCTAAACCATTGTTTTTGTTGGAAGTCATGTTTTGTCACATCTGGCACAGCCCGTGCACCTTCACCTTTGCAAACGGACTTCCCCACCAACAATAGGCGCTCGATCATGATTACAACTGCCGAATATCCAACCAATGAACCCAACCGATCCGGGGTATCGTGGGCGGCCATTTTCGCCGGTGCTGCTGCAGCGGCGGCGTTGTCGCTGATCCTCGTGGTACTGGGCAGTGGCTTGGGCTTTGCCGCTACCTCGCCGTGGGCCGACGAGGGCGCTAGCGCCAAAGCCTTGGGCATCTCCACCATCGTCTGGCTACTGCTCACCCAGATTATCGCCTCCGGGTTGGGCGGCTATATTGCCGGCCGACTGCGGGTGAAATGGGCCAATCTGCATGGTGATGAAGTGTATTTCCGCGACACCGCCCATGGCTTCCTGGCATGGGCTGTGGCGACCCTGGTGGCGGCCATGCTGGTGCTGGGCACTGCGGGCAACCTGATAGGCGCTGGCGCCAGCGCAGCTTCGCAGGCGGCAACGGTCAGCGCTGCCGCAGGCGGGGCAGCAGCAGCGGGTGACGACAGCAACTCGATGGGTTACTTCGTCGACAGCCTGTTCCGGGGTAATGGACCGGCTCCGGTCAGTGACGATGCCGCCAACGGGGTAGCAGCACGCATTCTGGCTAAGAACGTGGCCGGCGACGCCGCACTGCCAGCCGAAGATCGCGCCTACCTGGCCCAGCTGGTGGCGCAGCGTACCCGCCTGACCCAGCCAGAAGCCGAAGCACGTGTCGACCAGGTGATTGCACAGGTTCAGCAGCTGAAGCTGGATGCCAAGCAAGCGGCTGACACCGCCGCCAAGGTGGCCGCATGGACGGCATTGTGGACCTTCGTCGCGCTGCTGTGTGGTGCCTTCTTCGCCAGCCTCGCAGCGCTGTACGGCGGTCGCCGTCGTGATCAGGTGCAGTGGCTGGAAGGCGAGCATGTAGCTCATCGAACCATTCAACGTTAAGAAGGAGATACGGACATGCGCTCGATACTGTTGTGGATGCTTGGGGTGCCGATTCCCGTCATCATCTTGATCGCAATTTTCATGCATTAAGCAAAAAGGGCCGCATCGTGGCCCTTTTGTTGTTTGGAATCATGACCCCTCGGGGAATTGCGCTCGGATGGGTTGGGCTACGCGCAAGGTTTAGTTTGTATTCCACGACAGCCGTATGACCGGCGTCGTACGCAGGGAGGCATTCAATTGTCTCCGGCTCATAACAACTAAATCATGCAGGTGGCAAATATGTCTGGTATCGAAGAATTTGACGATGGCGAATGGGAAATGCTGAACCCCAATGGTGATTGGGTCATCATGACCGGTGATTTTGACCCCGAGGCGCCACAGCATTCTGCTTTGCGATTGGCCGGTCGCTTTCGCCGGGTCAAGCGGCCATCGCCCGGTGTCGGCAGCACTCGCACCAAGGGGCGTTTGCTGAAAGGGGTAGTGTCGAGCGCAGGCAAGGCTTTTCTGGAGCATTTCGTAGCGCCGGTGGCGGTGCAGATCATTGTCGATGAAATTCAGGGAAATCGCTTCAAGCATCCTGCCGATAGCCAGAAGAACCCGGATGGTTCGTACCGCTATAAAGATGGGTCCATCGCGACGGATACGGAAATAAAACATCCTGATGGTAGTGTGTCGACGCCCGATGGGGTGGTGAAGTACCAGAACCAGGCGAGTTATAACCGAGCCTCCAAAATTGTCACGTTGCCAGATGGCGCCGAAGTGCAGGGGGAAGTCGACGAGAACGGCCAGTTAGTCGTCAGTCTCTGAGTGATGAATAAATGGGGGCACGCGGTGCCCCCGTCTTATTAGAGAAACTGCTCGGCGTAATGACATGCCACCTGCCGCGTCCCCACTTTCCGAAACGCCGGTATCTCGCTGGCACAACGCTCGGTGGCATACGGGCAACGTTTGTGAAACGCACAGCCATCCGGCGGGTTCAGTGGGTTGGGCAGCTCACCGGCAATGCGGATCTTCGGCTTCAGCGGGTCCGGATGAATCGCCGGTGTCGCAGACAGCAAGGCCTGGGTGTAGGGATGCAGCGGCTTCTCGTAGATGTCCTCCTTCGGCCCCATTTCCGCGGGTCGCCCCAGGTACATCACCAGCACCTGATCGGCCACATGCCGCACCACTGCCAGGTTGTGCGAGATGAACACGTAGGCGGTGTTGAACTCCTTCTGTAAATCCATGAACAGGTTCAGCACCTGGGCCTGGATCGACACGTCCAGCGCCGAGGTCGGCTCATCCGCCACCAGCACCTTGGGCTGCAGCATCATCGCCCGGGCCAGGGCGATGCGCTGGCGCTGGCCACCGGAGAACATGTGCGGATAGCGCTGGTAGTGCTCGGGGCGCAGGCCGACCTGTTCCATCATCTTCTGCACCTTGTCGCGCCGTTCGGCCTTGCTCAGCGAGGTGTTGATCAGCAGCGGTTCGGCGAGTTGATCACCGATCTTCTGCCGCGGGTTGAGCGAGGCATAGGGGCTCTGGAACACCATCTGCACGTCGCGGCGCAGTTGCTTGCGCTCGGACTTGCTGGCGCCCTTCACCTCGGTGCCAGCGATTTGCAGCGAGCCGGAAGAGGGCTCTTCGATCAGCGTCAGGGCGCGAGCCAGGGTCGACTTGCCACAGCCGGACTCGCCGACCACGGCGAGAGTCTTGCCGGCTTCCAGCTCGAACGACACCCCGTTGAGCGCACGCACCAGGGCATGGCCCTTGAACAACCCACGGGACACCTCGTAATGGCGGGTCAGCTCCCGCGCGGTGAGTACCACAGCCATCAGGCCACCTCCTGGTTCAGCGGGTAGAAGCAGCGCGCCAGGCTGTGAGCCTGGGGTTCGAGTGCCGGGCGCTGCTGCCGGCAGTTGTCCTGCACGTAGGGGCAGCGCGGCGACAGCAGGCAGCCCTGGGGCCGGTCGTAGCGGCCGGGAACGATGCCCGGCAGGGTAGCGAGGCGCTCGGCGCCGATGCTGTGCTCGGGGATCGCCGCCAGCAACGCTTCGCTGTAGGGGTGGGCGGGTATGTCGAACAGCTCGGGTACCTGGCCTACCTCCACGGCCTGGCCTGCGTACATCACGCAGACGCGCCGGGCGGTCTCGGCGACCACGGCCAGGTCGTGGGTGATCAGGATCAGCGCCATGTTGCGCTCCTGCTGGAGGTTCACCAGCAGCTCCATGATCTGTGCCTGGATGGTCACGTCCAGGGCGGTGGTCGGTTCGTCGGCAATCAGCAGCCTGGGTTCGCCGGCGATCGCCATGGCGATCGCCACGCGCTGGCTCATGCCGCCGGACAATTGATGCGGGTAGGCCTCCAGACGGCTTTCG
Source organism: Pseudomonas sp. S31 (assembly GCF_016648105.1). Classification (GTDB taxonomy): domain Bacteria; phylum Pseudomonadota; class Gammaproteobacteria; order Pseudomonadales; family Pseudomonadaceae; genus Aquipseudomonas. The sequence goes on from NZ_JACVVE010000009.1 coordinate 124,495, forward strand.
GGGGCCGGGATCTCGACCTTCTTCAGCAGCTCCAGGGCCCGCTGGCGCGCCGCCTTGCCCTTGAGGCCCAGGTGCTGGCGCAGCACCTCCTCGATCTGGAAGCCCACGGTATAGCTGGGATTGAGCGCGGTCATCGGGTCCTGGAAGACCATGGCGATGTCCTTGCCGACGATCTTGCGGCGCTGGCGGGCGCTGAGCTTGAGCATGTCGGTGCCGTCGAAGCGCAGGGTGTCGGCGGTGATGCGCCCCGGGGCATCGATCAGCCCCATCAGCGCCATCATGGTCACCGACTTGCCCGAACCGGACTCGCCGACGATGGCCAGGATCTCGCCGGCATCCACTGCCAGGTCGAGTCCATCGACCACCGGCACGGCATCGGCGTCGCCGAAGCGCACGTTGAGGTTGTTGATTTGCAACAGTGACATGGCGTGCTCCTCAGGCGGCGTTCTTGAGTTTCGGGTCCAGCGCGTCGCGCAGGCCGTCGCCCATCAGGTTGATTGCCAGCACGCTGAGCAGGATGGTCAGGCCAGGGAGGCTCACCACCCACCAGGCGCGCTCGATGTAGTCACGCGCCGAGGCCAGCATGGTGCCCCATTCCGGGGTCGGCGGCTGCACACCGAGGCCGAGGAAGCCCAGCGCGGCGGCATCGAGAATCGCCGAGGAGAAGCTCAGGGTGGCCTGCACGATCAGCGGCGCCATGCAGTTGGGCAGCACGGTCACGAACATCAGCCGGGGCAGCCCGGCACCGGCCAGGCGTGCGGCGGTGACGTAGTCGCGGTTGAGCTCGCCCATCACCGCGGCGCGGGTCAGGCGCACGTAGGACGGCAGCGACACGATGGCGATGGCGATGACCGTGTTGATCAGGCCAGGGCCGAGGATCGCGACGATGGCCACGGCCAGCAGCAGCGACGGCAGGGCCAGCATCACGTCCATCAGGCGCATGATCGAGGGGCCGAGCAGACGCGGGAAGAAGCCTGCCAGCAGGCCCAGGAGAATGCCGGGGATCAGCGACATCACCACCGACGACAGGCCGATCAGCAGCGACAGGCGTGCGCCGGTGATCAAGCGCGAGAGCAGGTCGCGGCCCAGTTCGTCGGTACCCAGCACGAACTGCCAGGTGCCTCCTTCGAGCCACACCGGCGGGGTCAGCAGGAAGTCGCGGTATTGTTCGCTCGGGTCGTGCGGCGCCACCCACGGCGCGAACAACGCGCAGAACACCACCAGGCACATGAAGGCCAGGCCCAGCACCGCGCCCTTGTTGCGGGCGAAGGCGTGCCAGAATTCCTTGAACGGGGAGGGGTAGAGCAGACTGGTATCCACCGGCTGGGCCGGCGCGACGGTTTTTACGGTCGGACTGGTCATGGGAGGCCTCAGCGCTGATGACGGATGCGTGGGTTGGCCAGGCCGTAGAGGATGTCCACGACGAAGTTGACCAGGATGACCAGGCAGGCGATCAGCAGGATGCCGTTCTGGACCACGGGGTAGTCACGGGCGCCGATGGCTTCGATCAGCCATTTGCCGACGCCCGGCCAGGAGAAGATGGTTTCGGTCAGCACCGCACCGGCCAGCAGCGTGCCGACCTGCAGGCCGAACACCGTCAGCACCGGGATCAGCGCATTGCGCAGGCCATGCACGAACACCACACGGGCCGGTGACAGGCCTTTGGCCCGGGCAGTGCGGATGTAGTCCTCGCGCAGCACCTCGAGCATCGACGAGCGGGTCATGCGGGCGATCACCGCGAGGGGGATGGTGCCCAGCACGATGGCCGGCAGGATCAGGTGCATGACCGCGTCCTTGAACGCGCCTTCCTCGTCACTGAGCAACGTGTCGATGAGCATGAAGCCGGTCTTCGGCTCGACGTCGTAGAGCAGGTCGATGCGCCCGGAAACCGGGGTCCAGCCCAGGCTCACCGAGAAGAACATGATCAGGATCAGGCCCCACCAGAAGATCGGCATGGAATAGCCGGCCAACGAGATGCCCATCACCCCGTGGTCGAACAGCGACCCGCGCTTGAGCGCGGCGATCACCCCGGCCAGCACGCCGAACGTGCCGGCGAACAGCAGGGCGGCGAGGGACAGTTCGAGGGTCGCCGGGAACAGGGTGAGGAACTCGCGCCACACGCTTTCGCGGGTCCGCAGCGATTCGCCCAGGTCGCCCTGGGCGAGCTTGCCGACGTAGTCCAGGTACTGGACCGGCAGCGGCTTGTTCAGGCCCAGGCGCTCCATGGCCTGGGCGTGCATTTCGGGGTCCACCCTGCGCTCGCCCATCATCACTTCCACCGGGTCGCCGGGGATCAGGCGTATGAGCGCGAAGGTCAGCAAGGTGATACCGAAGAAGGTCGGTATCAGCAGGCCCAGGCGCCGGGCAATAAAACTCAACATTGTCGGGGTTACCTCAATCAGCCGGTCAGGGCAGTGCCGCCGGTCCCCGTGTGGGCTGCCGGCGGTCGTTGTTGTTCTACTTCACCCGCGTGGTGGCGAAGTTGTTGTTGGTCAGAGGGCTGATCACATAGCCCTCCACGGTGTCACGCATGGCCGTGAACATCTTTGGGTGGGCCATGTTGATCCAGGGTTGGTCGTCATCGTACACCTTCAATGCCTCGGTATAGAGCCTTGCGCGTTGGTCGTTGTCGATCACTTCGCGGGCTTGGGTGATCAGTTCCTGGAACTTAGGGTTGCACCAGCGCGCATAGTTCTCGCCGCTTTTGGCGGCATCGCAACTGAGCAGGGGGCTGAGGAAATTGTCCGGGTCACCGTTGTCGCCGGCCCATCCGGTGGATACCAGGTCGGCCTCGCCGTTCTTGGCGCGGCGCAGCATCTCGGCCCATTCCATCACGCGGATATCCAGCTTCAGGCCGATCTGCTTGAGGTCGGCCTGGAGCATTTCGGCCGAAAGACGCGGATTGGGGTTGGTCGGGCCACCGCCGTTGCGGGTGAACAGTGTGATCACCGTGCCTTCCGGCATCCCGGCCTGCTCGAGCAGTTCACGGGCCTTGGCCAGGTCGCGGGGCGGGTTCTTGTTCTCGGTGTTGTAGCCGATCATGGTCGGCGGATAGGGATTCACGGCGACCAGTGCGTTGCCCTTGCCGAACAGCTGGTCGACGTGGGTCTGGCGGTCGAAGGCCATGTTGATGGCTTTGCGCACGCGCACATCGCTCAGGTACTTGTGCTCGGTGTTCATCGAGATGTAGCCGGTGACCAGGGCTTCGATTTCGTCGACCTTGAGGGTCGGGTCTTGCTTGATCGACGGTACATCATCGGGCTTGGGGTACAGCGCCACCTGGCATTCGTTGGCGCGCAGCTTCTGCAGGCGCACGTTGCTGTCGGTGGCGATGGCGAAGATCAGCGCATCGGCCGGTGGCTTGCCGCGGAAGTAGTCCGGATTGGGCTTGTAGCGAACCTGGGCGTCCTTGTTGTAGCGCTGGAAGATGAACGGGCCGGTGCCGATCGGCTTGCTGTTGAGGTCGCCGGTCTTGCTGGCCTCGAGCAGCTGGTCACCGTATTCGGCCGAGTAGATCGAGGTGAAGGCCATGGCCATGTCGCGCAGGAAGGGCGCTTCGGGGCGGGTCAGGGTGATCACCACGGTATGCTCGTCGGTCTTGGTCACCGACTTGAGCAGCTCCTTGAAGGCCATGCTTTCGAAGTACGGGTAGCCGACGCTGGTCTTGTCGTGCCATGGGTGGTTCGGGTCCAGCTGGCGGTTCAGGCTCCATAGCACGTCGTCGGCGTTGAGTTCGCGGGTCGGCTTGAAGTAGTCGGTGGTGTGGAACTTGACCCCTTGGCGCAGGTGGAAGGTGTAGGTCAGGCCATCGGGCGAGATTTCCCAGCGCTCAGCCAGGGCCGGCTCGATCTCGGTGGTGCCTGGTCTGAAGTCGACCAGGCGGTTGAAGACCGTCTCGGCCGAGGCATCGGCGGTGACGGCGGTGGTGTACTGGACGATGTCGAAGCCTTCCGGGCTGGCCTCGGTGCACACCACCAGAGGCTTGGCGGTGGCCTGCCCGGCGGCGCCGAGGACGAGCACCGCGAGGATGCTGCGCAATGCGGCTGAATTCATGAAACCTCCCAGTGGGCGTTGTTTCCAGCGTAGCTGCCAGGGCCCAGGCTTGGAGGGGCCCTGGCAGCTATCGGTCAGAGAATGTCGAATGGAATGGTGGTGACGACGCGCAACTCGTCCAGGCTGCCGTCGGCCTGGGCCTTGCTTGCCCGGTGTGCGGTGTAGGTGGCGCGGATGCTGGTGTCGCGCAGCGGCCCGCTCTGTACCACATAGCTGGTGCCGATACCCCACTCGTAGTGGGTCTCGCCGTCCAGGCCGCGCACGTCGTAGGCGCTACCACGGTAATGGGTGCCGTCGATGCCCCAGCCACGGGCGTTGTACAGGTTGAATTTCAGCCCCGGTATGCCGTAGGGCGCCATGTTCAGCACGTAGGAAAGCTGCACGGATTTCTCGTTCGGGCCGTTGAAATCCGAGAGCAGAGAGTTGGCCAGGAAGATGCCGTTGGTTTCGTGCAGGTAGTCGAAGTACTCGTTGCCATTGACCTGCTGCCAGGCGGCAGTGACGGTGTGCGCCTGGTGGGTCAGGCCGAACGACAGGCTGTAGGTGTCGTTGTCGATCTGGCCGAGCTTGCGGCTGCCCTGGTCCACGGTCTTGTAGTAGTTCAGGTCGGTGGTCAGGCCCAGCACGGCGTTGTCGCCCAGCACGTGGCTGGCGCCGAAGTAGTACTGGTTCCAGAAGTCCTCGGCGCGGGTGGCATAGACGCTGGTGGTGAGGCTGCGCAGTGGCTGGTAGCTGAAGCCGACGGTGCTGGCGCGGTCGGTCTCCACGCCGGTGGCGCCGTATTCGCTGCGGAACTTGCTCAGGCTCTGTTCGGTACGCGGCGAGACGCGGTCGAAGGTGCCCAGGTCGAACGACAGGTTGTCGAACTCGGCGCTGTGCAGGAAGGCACCTTGGAAGCTCGACGGCAGGGCGCGGTTGCCGATCTCGGCGATCATCGGCGTGTTGATCGATTGCCGGCCGAGGGTCAGGGTGGTGTTGCCGACGCGCGCCTTGACGTTGGCCAGGCCCATCTTGCTCCACTGGTCGAGGGGCTCGCCATCGCTGTGGGTGAGGGTGCGGTTGTTCGGCCCGGCCACGGCGGCGCGGCCTCGCTCCAGGGCGATGGCGTTGTAGCCCGCAGCCTCGATGGCGAAACCGACGGTGCCCTGGGTGAAGCCTGAGCGGTAGTTGAGGATGGTGCCTTGCAGCCAGTTGTCGCGGCTGTGGCTGTCGTGCTGGCTGCCGTCGCTCTTGTAGTACCTGAACAATGGCGCGCGGGTGGCGCGTTCGCGGGCGTACCAGTTGCGTGTGCTGCCCGACAGACTTTGGCCTTCGATGAAGCCCTTGGCCTGGTCCTGCTCGCTGCTGGCCTTGAGGCTGAGCGGTAGATAGGCCTGGCTTTGCGGCTCGGCCTGGGCGAATGCCGAAAGTGTGCCGAGGGCCAGTGCGGTGAGGGTGAATGGTTTCAAGTGGAAGCTCCCTTTCGTGCTTTTTCTAGTTATCGCCGGGCTTGGTGGCCGGCTGCTGGGTGCTGCAGAAGCCACTGGGATCGCCAGTCGGGCTTCTCGCCGGCCAGCCGGCTCCCGCAGCCATCGCCTCCGTGCGGGCCGTAGGGAGCCGGGTCGCCGGCAACGGCTCGCCGACCCCGGTGCACAGGGCACCGGAGGCAGCAAGGGTTCAGGTCGTAGGAGTGAGACGGGTTACTTCGTCACGCTGACGCCGTAGAAGGAGTTCAGGGCGAAGGGGCTGATCTTGAAGCCCTGCACCTGCTTGCTCATCGGCTGATAGACCGTGGAGTGGGCGATGGGCGTCATCGGCACCTGCTCCTTGATGATGTGCTGGGCTTTTTCATACAGCTCGGTGCGCTTGGCCTGGTCGGTGGTGGCCTTGGCTTGCTTGATCAGGTCGTCGTACGGCTTGTAGCACCACTTGGAGAAGTTGTTGCCGTTCAAGGCATCGCAGCTGAACAGGGTGCCCAGCCAGTTGTCCGGGTCACCGTTGTCGCCGCTCCAGCCGATCAGCATGGCGCCGACCTCACCGGCTTTGGCGCGCTTGATGTACTCGCCCCATTCGTAGCTGACGATCTTGGCCTTGATACCGACCTTGGCCCAGTCGGCCTGCAGCATCTCGGCCATCAGCTTGGCGTTGGGGTTGTAGGGGCGCTGCACTGGCATGGCCCACAGGGTGATCTCGGTGCCTTCCTTGATGCCGGCTTCCTTGAGCAGTTGCTTGGCCTTCTCCGGGTCGTAGGGCGCATCCTTGACGCTGGTGTCATAGGACCACTGGGTCGGCGGCATGGCGTTGACCGCCAGCTGCCCGGCGCCCTGGTACACCGAGGTGATGATCTGCGGCTTGTTCACCGCCATGTCCAGAGCCTGGCGCACCTTGAGCTCGGCCAGCGGGTTGGGCACGTTGCTGCCCTTGATCTGGTCCATCACGTTGTAGGCGATGTAACCCAGGTTATAGCCCGGTTGGCTGGGCATCTGCAGTTTCGGGTCTTTCTTCAGCGGCTCGATATCGGCGGGGCGCGGGAACAGGGTGACCTGGCACTCGTTTTTCTTCAGTTTCTGCATGCGCACCGAGGCATCGGTGGTGATGGCGAAGATCAGGTTGTCGATCTTCACGTCGTCGGGTTGCCAGTAGTCCTTGTTGCCCTTGAAGCGGATCTGCGCGTCCTTCTGGTACTTGCTGAACACGAATGGGCCGGTGCCGATCGGCTTCTGGTTGATATCGGCAGCCTTGCCCTGCTTGAGCAACTGGTCGGCGTACTCGGCGGACTGGATCGAGGCGAAGCTCATCGCCAGGTTCTGGATGAACGCGGCGTCCACCTGGTTGAGGGTGAAGCGCACGGTATGCTCGTCGAGTTTTTCCAGCTGGGCGATGTTCTGGTCCATGCCCATGTCGGTGAAGTAGGGGAACTCGGTGGGGTAGGCCTTGCGGAACGGGTGGTTCTTGTCGCGCATGCGGTCGAAGGTGAACAGCACGTCGTCGGCGTTGAATTCGCGGCTGGGCTTGAAGTAGTCGGTGGTGTGGAACTTGACCCCCTCGCGCAGATGGAAGGTGTAGACCTTGCCATCGTCGGACACTTCCCATTTCGTGGCCAGGCCTGGAATGACGCTGGTGCCGCCGCGCTCGAACTGGGTCAGGCGGTTGAACACGGTTTCGGCCGAGGCGTCGAAGTCGGTTCCGGTGGTGTACTGGCCTGGGTCGAAGCCAGCCGGGCTGCCTTCGGAGCAGAACACCAGGTTGGACGCGGCAAGGGCACCCGGGGTGTGGGCGAGCAAGCCTGCGCCGAGCAGGAACGGAATGACTGCGTGTTTGAGCATGGTGGCCTCATTGTTGTCATTGTTGAGTGCGAGGTGGCCTCGTGAGCCGACCTGCGGATCCTTATGCAGGGGGGACCCCAATGCAATCCTCAAAAGGATAGTAGGCGGGCAAAAAGTAGGACGGTCGTACATGGATGTCGCATATGTGTAATTTTTGCCGAAGTTGATCGTTTGCGTGGCAAAAATTATAGACTTTTCAGGGTGTTTCCAGAGGGGGTGCTGTGTAGGACGCATCCGAATGGTGCGTAGGAAGGGGCTGAAACAAGCCGCCCCTCCAGTGGAGGGGCGGCTGCAGAGTCACGGCATCTGCACTTCGATCAGACCGTCGGCATTCATGCTCACTTCGCTGGTGCCGGCCTCGATGTCTGGCGCGGGGGCAGCTTCATCGGCGGACATGGCCTTCATCGCCATCGGTGCGCTGCGCAGGTAGGGACGTGGGTAGCCGCTGCTGTTGAGGTTGAGGCTGACGATCTTGTAGCCCTTGCCGCCCAAGGCCTCTGTGGCCAGTTGGGCGCGGGCCTTGAAGGCATTGACGGCATCCTTGAGCAGGTCGTCTTCGCTGGACTTGCGCGTGGCCGGGGCGATGGAAAAGTCCATGCCGCCCATTTTCAGCTCCTGCAGCAGATCAGCGGTGAGCTGCGAAAGGGCCGGGAAATCGGCGCTTTCCAGGCGCAGTTCGGCACGTTCGCGCCAGCCGGTGATCTTCTGGCCCTTGCTGTCATACACCGGGTAGCTGTTGCGGCTACCCTGGCTGAGCTTCACGTCCTTGACCTGGCGCGCCTGCTGCACGGCCTTGTTCATGGTTTCGGTGATTTGCTTGGCGAGCTTGCCTGGGTCGGTGTTCTGCGCTTCGCTGTAGAGGGTCACGACCATCAGGTCGCGGGCCACTTCCTTGCTCACTTCTGCACGCAGCGAGACCTGGTTGAAGCGCGGTTCATCGGCCGCCAGGGCCGGCAGGCTGGCCAGCAGGCCGCAGGACAGGATCAGGGCGGCGCCGCGACGGGGGATTGGCATGTGTTACTCCTTGGCAATATTGGGCGTGGATCGAGGTCTTCCCTTCCACGCATGGCCCATGAGACCGGCATCAGTGTAGTGGGTTCAAAAGTGCCATCATGAACCTGTGACAAAGTGTGGCGCTTTGCCGCATCGCTGCAGCGAGGCGCCCGGCTTCGGTATACTCCAGCCGATTTTCCTGGAGCACTCATCAGGAGAGCTCATGCTCGCCGCCGTACAACCGCTGTCCGCCACCCGCCAGAACCTCTGGCGCCTGACCGTCATCCGTGTGCTGGTACTGGCCGCCCAGGCTGGCTCCGTGGGCGTCGCCTACTGGACCGACCTGTTGCCGCTGCCCTGGTTGTCGCTGGCCGCCACCCTGGCCCTGTCGTCGATCCTGTGTGCCTTCACCGCCTTGCGCCTGCGCCTGTCGTTGCCGGTCACCGAGCTCGAATATGCCCTGCAACTGGCCTGCGACCTGCTGATCCACAGCGCCTTGCTGTACTACTCCGGCGGTTCGACCAACCCGTTCGTGTCCTACTACCTGGTGCCCTTGGCGATTGCCGCGGTGACCTTGCCCTGGCTGTATTCGCTGATTCTGTCGGGCATCGCGCTGACCGCCTACAGCCTGCTGCTGGTGCAGTTCTACCCGCTCGAAGGGTTGCCGATGGCGCGAGACAAGATGCAGGTCTACGGCATGTGGCTGAGCATCGCCCTGGCCGCTGCGGTGATCACCTTCTTTGCCGCGCGCATGGCCGAGGAGTTGCGCCGCCAGGAGCAACTGCGTGCCGAGCGCCGGGAAGAAAGCCTGCGCGACGAGCAGTTGCTGGCCGTGGCCACCCAGGCCGCCGGCGCCGCCCATGAGTTGGGTACGCCCCTGGCGACCATGAGCGTGCTGCTCAACGAGATGCGCCAGGACCACACCGACCCGCTGTTGCAGGAGGACCTGCAGATCCTCCAGGACCAGGTCAAGCTGTGCAAGGAAACCCTGCAGCAACTGGTACGCGCCGCCGAGGCCAACCGTCGCCTGGATGTGGGCGAGCAGGACGTCACCGCCTGGCTGGACGAGGCGCTGAACCGCTGGCACCTGATGCGCCCCGAGGCCAGCTACCGCTTCCAGCGCCTGCGCGACGGCCAGGTGCCGCGCCTGACGCCACCGCCAGACCTGACCCAGGCCCTGCTGAACCTGCTGAACAATGCCGCCGATGCCTGCCCCGACGACCTGCAGGTGACCCTCGACTGGGACGCCGAGGACATCCTGATCGGCATCCGCGACCATGGCCCTGGCGTGCCGCCGGCCATCGCCGAAGCTATCGGCAAACCCTTCATTACCACCAAGGGCAAAGGCTTCGGCCTGGGCCTGTTCTTGAGCAAGGCCAGCGTGACCCGTGCGGGCGGTTCGGTGAAACTCTATAGTCATGAACAGGGTGGCACCCTGACCGAATTGCGCCTGCCCCATGGCAAGCGAGGAGATGAACGATGAGCGAAGAAATCCAGGTCGAAGGCGAAGAACTGCCGCACCTGCTGCTGGTGGACGACGATGCCACCTTCACCCGAGTCATGGCCCGTGCCATGGGCCGCCGCGGTTTCCGCGTGAGTACTGCGGGCTCTGCCGAGGAGGGCCTGATCCTGGCCCAGCAGGACCTGCCGGACTACGCGACGCTGGACCTGAAGATGGAGGGCGACTCGGGCCTGGTCCTGCTGCCCAAGCTGCTCGAGCTGGACCCGGAGATGCGGGTGGTGATCCTGACTGGTTACTCGAGCATCGCCACCGCTGTCGAGGCGGTGAAGCGCGGCGCCTGCAACTACCTGTGCAAACCGGCCGACGCCGACGATGTGCTGGCGGCGTTGTTGTCCGAGCATGCCGACCTGGACACCCTGGTGCCGGAAAACCCGATGTCGGTGGACCGCTTGCAGTGGGAGCACATCCAGCGTGTGCTCAATGAGCACGAAGGCAACATCTCGGCCACCGCCCGGGCGCTGGGCATGCACCGCCGGACCTTGCAGCGCAAGTTGCAGAAGCGGCCGGTTCGGCGTTGATTCTCTGCTGCCTGTACCGGCCTCTTCGCGGGTGAACCCGCTCCTACAGGTATTCCACAATTCCTGAAATTTGTGGGATACCTGTAGGAGCGGGTTCACCCGCGAAGAGGCCGGTACAGTCAATAGAAAAACAGAATTTCCTCCACGATCCCCGCATTTCCTGACGCGTTGGCGTATCATTAGCCGCCTAACGGCAACCCTTCCTCAGGACCGCTTGCGCATGCTCGCCCTTCTCATCCAGACGCTGAATATCACGGCGCCCGTCTTCGCCATGCTGTTCATGGGCATATTGCTCAAACGTATCCACCTCATCGACGACAACTTCAACCGTGTCGCCTCGCAGTTGGTGTTCAACGTCTGCATGCCGGCATTGCTGTTCCTCGGCATCTATCACGCCGACCTGGCCTCTGCGGTCAAGCCGGGGGTGATCCTCTACTTCGTCGCCGCCACCCTGGTCGGTTTCGCCGTGGCCTGGGGCCTGGCGATCTGGCGCAGCCCACTGGCCGACCGCGGCATCTATACCCAGGGCGCGTTCCGCGGCAACAACGGCGTGATCGGCCTGGCCCTGGCCGCCAGCCTCTATGGCGACTACGGTATTTCCCTGGGGGCAGTGCTCGCCGGCCTGGTGATCCTCATGTACAACTCGCTGTCGGCGGTGGTGCTGGCGGTGTACAGCCCGGACCTAAAGTCCGACCCCTGGAGCATCTGCAAGAGCATCTTCAGCAACCCGCTGATCATCAGCGTGCTGGTGGCGACGCCGATGGCTTACGGCCAGGTGCCACTTCCCAACTGGCTGCTGACCTCGGGCGACTACCTGGCGCAGATGACCTTGCCACTGGCGCTGATCTGCATCGGCGGCACCCTGTCGCTGACTGCGCTGCGCGACAGCGGCAAGCTGGCCATCGATGCCAGCCTGGTGAAGATGGTCTGGCTGCCGCTGATCGGCACGCTCGGCGCCTGGCTCTGTGGCTTTCGTGGCGCCGAACTGGGCATCCTGTTCCTGTACATCGGCAGCCCCACTGCAGCGGCGAGCTACGTCATGGCCCGCGCGGCCAACGGCAACCACGAGCTGGCGGCGTCGATCATCGTGATTACCACCCTGATGGCGGCGATCACCACCAACATTGGCATTTTCATCTTGCAGTGGGGCGGATGGATCTAGATCCTTGACGGCCTAGAACAGAACAACACTGCCTCACTCAGCAAAGGACACTTCATGCAAGACCAGAGCACGCCCGAGCAGCTACAGCGCGGGCTGAAGAATCGTCATATCCAGCTGATCGCGCTGGGCGGTGCCATCGGTACCGGGTTGTTCCTGGGCATCGCCAAGACCATCCAGCTGGCCGGCCCTTCGGTATTGCTGGGCTATGCCATCGCTGGCCTCATGGCGTTCCTGATCATGCGCCAGCTCGGCGAGATGGTGGTCGAGGAGCCGGTCGCCGGCAGCTTCAGCCACTTCGCCCACCAGTACTGGAGCGAGTTCGCGGGGTTCGTCTCGGGCTGGAACTACTGGGTGGTGTACGTGCTCGTGGGCATGGCCGAGCTCACCGCCGTCGGTATCTACGTGCAGTACTGGTGGCCTGGGTTCCCGACCTGGGCCACGGCGGCGATCTTCTTCGTGGTCATCAACCTGATCAACCTGACCCAGGTGAAGGTCTATGGCGAAATGGAATTCTGGTTCGCCCTGATCAAGGTGGTGGCGATCGTCAGCATGATCGGCTTCGGCGCCTGGCTGCTGGGCAGTGGGCACGGTGGGCCGGATGCCAGCGTGGCCAACCTGTGGCAGTACGGGGGCTTCTTCCCCAACGGCGTCGGTGGCTTGGTCATGGCCCTGGCGGTGATCATGTTCTCGTTCGGTGGCCTGGAGCTGGTCGGCATTACCGCTGCCGAGGCGGCCAACCCGCGGGTGAGCATTCCCAAGGCGACCAACCAGGTGGTGTACCGCATCCTGATCTTCTACATCGGCGCCCTGGCCGTGCTGCTGTCGCTGTACCCGTGGCAGAAGGTGGTGGAGGGCGGCAGCCCGTTCGTGATGATCTTCCATGAGCTGGACAGCGACCTGGTGGCGACCATCCTCAACGTGGTGGTGCTCACGGCGGCGCTGTCGGTGTACAACAGCTGCGTGTACGCCAACAGCCGCATGCTGTTCGGCCTGGCCAGCCAAGGTGACGCGCCGCGCCAGTTGCTGAAGGTAAGCCGCCGTGGCGTGCCGTTGACTGCGCTGGGTGTGTCGGCGTTCGCCACCGGCCTGTGCGTGCTGATCAACTACCTGATGCCGGGTGAGGCGTTCGGCCTGCTGATGGCGCTGGCGGTGTCGGCGTTGGTGATCAACTGGGCGAGCATCAGCATTACCCACCTGAAGTTCCGCAAGGCCAAGCTGGCGGCGGGTATCACGCCGTTCTACAAGAGCCTGGGGCACCCGCTGACCAACTACCTGTGCCTGGCGTTCATCGTGTTGATCCTGGTGGTGATGCTCCTCACCCCGGGGATCCGCATCTCGGTGATGCTGATCCCGGCGTGGATTGCCGTCTTGTGGTTTGCCTTCAAACTGAAAAAAGCTGGGCAGGGCAGATAGGTAAAGCAGGCCTGGCCTCTTCGCGGGTAAACCCGCTCCTACAGGGGGGCGCAGTGCAATCCCCGGTGTTGGATTTGTTGTCCAACATCCGGGGCGCAGTGCAATCCCTGTAGGAGCGGGTTTACCCGCGAAGAGGCCGGGCCTGCTTTTACAGGTCTCAGTGCTGCCGCCGCCACGCCCGCACGGTGGTGAACAACAACACCGCCCCAAGTACCGGCAGCACATAGAACAGCATCAGCCGCTCCAGGCGCCCGGCCAGCGGCATGCCCATGGTGAAGGCTGCCACATGCAGGCCGTAGGCCAGGTAAAGGCAGAGAAACACCAGGCCCTCGGCGCGGGTGACTCGGTAACCGGAGTAGAACACCGGCAGGCTCAAGGCGGCGACGCCGAGCATCACTGGCAGGTCGAAGCCCAAGGCATTGGGCGAAATGCTCAGCGGCTCGGGGGTGATCAGCGCGGTCAGGCCCAATACCCCCAGCAGGTTGAACAGGTTGCTGCCGATCACCGTGCCCACGGCGATTTCCCGCTCACCGCGCAACGCGGCGACCAGCGCGGCGGCCAGCTCCGGCAAGGAGGTGCACACCGCGACCACGGTCAGGCCGATGACCCGTTCTGAAAGCCCCAGGTCGGTGGCCACCTCCACGGCTGCCTCCAGCAACAAGTGGCCGGCCAGGCTCAGCATCAGCAAGCCAGTAGCGACCTGCAGCAACGTGACCGACCAGAAGCGCGCGGGGCGGATGGCGCCCGGATCCGCTGCCGGGTAGGTGCGTGCGTAGTGGCGCGACTGGTGCCAGAGCATGACCAGGTAGCCGACCAGGCCGAGCAGCAGCAACAGCCCTTCGACCCTGCCCAGGTGGCCATTGGCGCACAGGGCGTAGACCAACCCGCTGGCCGCGATCATCAGGGGGATGTCCAGGCGCACCAACTGGCGTGACACCCGCAGCGGAATGATCAGCGCGGCCAGGCCGAGAATCACCAGGACATTGAAGATATTGCTGCCAATCACGCTGCCCACGGCGACGTCTGGCGCGCCCTGGTAGGCTGCCTGCAGGCTGACGGTCAATTGCGGCGCAGTGCTGCCGAATGCGACGAGGCTCAGGCCGATGATCAGTGGGCGCACGTGCAGGCGCTGGGCCAGGCGCAGGGCAACCCGCACCAGCAGTTCGGCGCCGCCGATCAACAACAGCAGCGCCACGCCCAGTTGCAGCAGGCTGAAGGTGGGAAGGGTGGCCAGGTCGAAAATGGTGTGGCTCCAGTCAGGTCGGGTTCGGCTCAGTCGCTCAGACCTTGTACCCGGACGCGCGCCGTTCCGCTACGGAGCATGCCGATTTTTTCTGCTGCGGCACGTGACAGGTCGATCAGCCGGCCGCGGGTGTGCGGGCCGCGATCGTTGATGCGGACCACCACGCTACGGTCATTGGCCAGGTTGGTGACCAGCACCCGGCTGCCGAAGGCCAGGCTACGGTGGGCGGCGGTAAGGCCATGCTGGTTGAAGGCTTCGCCGCTGGCGGTGCGTTTGCCGTGGTGGCGGGAGCCGTAATAGGACGCGGTGCCGGTCTGGTCGTAGCCGCGGGGGTCGATGTCGTGGCTGGCGCAGCCGGCCAGCAATGAGAAAAGGGCCAGGGTGCCGAGGGATCGTTTTAGCAAGTCAGGTGCTCTCCTGGTGCGGCCATTCGCGGCTAAAGCCGCTCCTACAGGTACAGCGCTGTACCTGTAGGAGCGGCTTTAGCCGCGAACGAGGGCGAAGCCCTCGCAGCATTACGGGGGTAAAACAATCACCCTTCGAGCTTGGCCTTGAGCAATTGGTTCACCTGCCCCGGGTTGGCCTTGCCTTTCGACGCCTTCATCGCCTGGCCTACGAAGAAGCCGAACATCTTGCCGCGCTTGGCCTCGTCGGCGGCGCGGTACTGTTCGACCTGCTCGGCGTTGGCCGCCAGCACTTCGTCGAGCATCTTGTCGATCGCACCGGTGTCGGTGACCTGCTTGAGGCCTTTGCTTTCGATGATGCTGTCGGCATCGCCTTCACCGGCGGCCATGGCCTCGAACACGGTCTTGGCGATCTTGCCGCTGATGGTGTTGTCGCGGATGCGCAGCAGCATGCCACCCAGGTGCGCGGCGCTGACCGGCGCCTGGTCGATCTCGACGCCCAGCTTGTTCAGCAGGCTGCCCAGTTCGACCATGACCCAGTTGGCGGCCAGCTTGGCGTCGCCACCGATCTTCACCACTTCCTCGAAGTAGTCCGCCTGCTCGCGGCTGGAAGCCAGCACGTTGGCGTCGTAGGCCGACAGGCCGTACTGGCTCTGGAAGCGCTCGACCTTCTGCGGCGGCAGCTCCGGCAGGCCGGCGCGGACGGTTTCGAGGAAGCTGTCCTCGATGACCACCGGCAGCAGGTCCGGGTCGGGGAAGTAACGGTAGTCGTTGGCTTCTTCCTTGCTGCGCATGGAGCGAGTCTCGTCCTTGTTCGGGTCGTACAGGCGGGTTTCCTGCACTACCTTGCCGCCGTCCTCGATCAGGTCGATCTGGCGCTGGATCTCGCTGTTGATGGCGCGCTCGATGAAGCGGAACGAGTTGACGTTCTTGATTTCGCAGCGGGTGCCGAACTCGGTCTGGCCTTTCGGGCGGATCGACACGTTGCAGTCGCAACGCAGCGAGCCTTCGGCCATGTTGCCGTCGCAGATGCCCAGGTAACGCACCAGGGCGTGAATGGCCTTGACGTAGGCCACGGCTTCCTTGGCGCTGCGCATGTCCGGCTCGGAGACGATCTCCAGCAGCGGGGTGCCGGCGCGGTTCAGGTCGATGCCGGTGGAGCCGCTGAAGTCTTCGTGCAGGCTCTTGCCGGCGTCTTCTTCCAGGTGCGCACGGGTGACGCCGATGCGTTTGATGGTGCCGTCTTCCAGGGCGATGTCCAGGTGGCCCTTGCCGACGATCGGCAGGTCCATCTGGCTGATCTGGTAGCCCTTGGGCAGGTCGGGGTAGAAGTAGTTCTTGCGTGCGAACACGTTGCGCTTGCCGATCTCGGCGTCGATCGCCAGGCCGAACATGCAGGCCATGCGCACGGCTTCCTGGTTAAGCACCGGCAATACGCCAGGCATGCCGAGGTCGACCAGGCTGGCCTGGGTGTTCGGCTCGGAGCCGAAGGTGGTGGCGCTGCCGGAGAAGATCTTCGACTGGGTGGCCAGCTGGGTATGAATCTCCAGCCCGATCACAACTTCCCATTGCATGTGTGAATTCCTCAGAAGCCGTTGGGGGCGCGGGTGTGCCAGTCGGTGACTTGCTGGTAGCGGTGCGCGACGTTGAGCAGGCGGCCTTCCTGGAAGTACGGGGCCAGCAGTTGCACGCCGACCGGCAGGCCATCGACGAAGCCGGCTGGCATCGACAGGCCCGGCAGGCCCGCCAGGTTGGCGGTGATGGTGTAGACGTCTTCAAGGTAGGCAGCGACCGGGTCGCTGCTCTTGGCGCCGAGCTTCCAGGCCGGGTTCGGCGTGGTCGGGCCGAGGATCAGGTCGACGTCTTCGAAGGCGCTCATGAAGTCGTTCTTGATCAGCCGGCGGATCTGCTGGGCCTTGACGTAGTAGGCATCGTAGTAGCCGGCCGACAGGGCATAGGTGCCGACCATGATGCGCCGCTGCACCTCGGTGCCGAAGCCTTCGCCACGCGAACGCTTGTACAGGTCGGTGAGGTCTTTGGGCTCTTCGCAGCGGTAGCCGAAGCGCACGCCGTCGAAGCGCGACAGGTTGGAGGAAGCTTCGGCGGGCGCGATCACGTAGTACGCGGGAATGGCGTGCTGCATGTTCGGCAGGCTGATTTCCTTGACCACCGCGCCGAGTTTTTCCAGCTCCTTGACGCTGGCCTGGACCAATTCGGCGATGCGCGGGTCGAGGCCGGCACCGAAATACTCCTTCGGCAGGCCGATGCGCAGGCCTTGCAGCGAGCCGCCCAGGCTGGCGCTGTAGTCCGGCACCGGCTCGTCGATGCTGGTGGAGTCCTTGGCGTCGAAGCCGGCCATGCCTTGCAGCAGCAGGGCGCAGTCTTCGGCGGTACGCGCCAGCGGGCCACCCTGGTCGAGGCTTGAGGCATAGGCGATCATGCCCCAGCGCGACACGCGACCGTACGTCGGCTTGAGGCCGGTAAGGTTGGTCAGGGCCGCCGGCTGGCGGATCGAGCCACCGGTGTCGGTGCCGGTGGTGGCCGGCAGCAGGCGCGCGGCGACGGCGGCGGCCGAGCCACCGGACGAGCCACCTGGCACGTGCTCGAGGTTCCAGGGGTTCTTCACCGCGCCGTAGTGGCTGGACTCGTTGGCCGAACCCATGGCGAACTCGTCCATGTTGGTCTTGCCCAGGGTGACCATGCCGGCTTCGGCCAGCTTGGCGACCACGGTGGCGTCATACGGCGCCTTGAAGTTGTCGAGCATCTTCGAGCCGCAGCTGGTGCGCACGCCCAAGGTGCAGAACAGGTCCTTGTGGGCGATGGGGGCGCCCAGCAGCGCGCCGTTTTCGCCAGCGGCGCGACGGGCGTCGGCGGCACGGGCCTGGCCCAGGGCCAGCTCTTCGGTGACGCTGATGAAGCTGTTGATCTGCGGGTCGAGTTGCTTGACGCGCGCCAGCAGGGCGCCGGTCAGCTCTTCGGAGGAAAACGACTTGTCGGCGAGTCCGCGGGCGATCTCGGCCAGGGTCAATTCATGCATGGCAGGCTCTATCCCTTACTCGATGACTTTGGGAACCAGGTACAGACCGCTTTCGGTCGAGGGTGCGATGGCCTGGTAGGCGTCGCGCTGGTTGCTTTCGGTGACCTGGTCGGGGCGCAGGCGCTGGCTGGCCTCCAGGGGGTGGGCCAGGGGCTCGATGCCATTGGTGTCGACCGCTTGCATCTGGTCGACCAGGCCGAGAATGCTGTTCAGGGCATCGGTAATGCGTGGCAGTTCGCCTTCATTCAGGCCCAGGCGGGCCAGATGGGCGATCTTTTCCACGTCGCAGCGTTCAAGCGCCATGGGGATCTCCAGGGGAAACAAAGAACGGAATCGGGTCCGCAGTGAGGAACATGTCAGCATTTTGGCGGTCTAACGGCCGCGATCATCTGCTGGCGTGCTCGGAAAAACAGCCAATTTAACATATTGGCTCCTTGCCCAAAATCCCTGCCATTGTTAGAGTTTGCCGCACTTTTTTACCCACGCTTTCCCCAGGGTCACTTTCCCATGTTCAAGAAACTGCGTGGCATGTTTTCCAGCGATCTCTCCATCGACCTGGGTACTGCCAACACCCTTATTTACGTGCGTGAGCGCGGTATCGTCCTGAATGAGCCCTCGGTTGTTGCCATCCGTACCCACGGCAACCAGAAAAGCGTCGTCGCCGTCGGTACCGAAGCCAAGCGCATGCTGGGCCGTACGCCTGGCAACATTGCTGCCATTCGTCCGATGAAGGACGGCGTGATCGCCGACTTCAGCGTTTGTGAAAAAATGTTGCAGTACTTCATCAACAAGGTTCACGAGAACAGCTTCCTGCAGCCGAGCCCGCGCGTGCTGATCTGCGTGCCGTGCAAGTCGACCCAGGTCGAGCGCCGCGCCATTCGTGAATCGGCACTGGGTGCCGGTGCCCGTGAGGTATTCCTGATCGAAGAGCCGATGGCCGCCGCGATCGGCGCCGGGCTGCCGGTCGAGGAAGCCCGTGGCTCGATGGTCGTCGATATCGGTGGCGGTACCACCGAAATCGCCCTCATCTCGCTGAACGGCGTGGTCTATGCCGAATCCGTTCGCGTCGGCGGCGACCGCTTCGACGAAGCCATCGTCACCTACGTGCGCCGTAACTACGGCAGCCTGATCGGCGAATCCACCGCCGAACGTATCAAGCAGGAAATCGGCACTGCCTATCCGGGCGGCGAAGTGCGTGAAGTCGACGTGCGTGGCCGTAACCTGGCCGAAGGCGTGCCGCGCGCCTTCACCCTGAACTCCAACGAGGTGCTCGAGGCACTGCAGGAGTCGCTGGCGACCATCGTCCAGGCGGTCAAGAGCGCCCTGGAGCAGTCGCCGCCGGAGCTGGCCTCCGACATCGCCGAGCGTGGCCTGGTGCTGACCGGTGGTGGTGCCCTGCTGCGCGACCTGGACAAGCTGCTGGCCCAGGAAACCGGCCTGCCGGTGATCGTCGCCGAAGACCCGCTGACCTGCGTCGCCCGTGGCGGCGGTCGTGCCCTGGAAATGATGGACAAGCACGCGATGGACCTGCTCTCCAGCGAGTGATTCCGCTCGCTGTGCCCGAGCGCCCGGTTTACAGGTAGCACGCGCAGTGCTACCTGTATGCGTTGGGCAGGCGCCTGTCGTGCGCCGTTTCCGTCAACCCGCAACCAGGCTGGTGCGTTGTCCCATGTCCCATGACTTCCTGAGTCGTCCGCGAGGAACGGCCCATTAAACCGCTTTTCTCCAAGGGCCCCTCGCTGGGCGTGCGCCTGCTCGTGCTGGTGGTGCTGTCCGTCGCGCTGATGGTGGTCGACGCGCGCTTCGCCGTGCTCAAGCCGGTGCGCAGCCAGATGGGCCTGGTGTTGATGGAGTCGTACTGGATCACCGACCTGCCGCAGCGTTTGTGGCAAGGCGTGGCAGGCCAGTTCGGCAGCCGCACCGAGCTGATCGCCGAAAACGAGAAACTCAAGACCGAAGCCCTGCTCCTGCAGGGGCGCCTGCAGAAGCTGGCGGCCCTGACCGAACAGAACGTGCGCCTGCGCGAGTTGCTCAACTCTTCGGCCCTGGTCAACGAGAAGGTCGAAGTGGCCGAGCTGATCGGCGTCGACCCCAACCCGTTCACCCATCGCATCCTGATCAACAAGGGCGAGCGTGACGGGGTGTTCCTCGGCCAGCCGGTGCTCGACGCGCGCGGCCTGATGGGCCAGGTGGTCGAGCTCATGCCCTACACTTCGCGCGTGCTGCTGCTCACCGATACCACCCACAGCATTCCCGTGCAGGTCAACCGCAATGGCCTGCGGGCCATCGCCAGTGGTACCGGCAACCCGGAGCGCCTCGAACTGCGTCACGTGGCCGATACCGCCGACATCAAGGAAGGCGACCTGCTGGTCAGTTCTGGCATGGGGCAGCGCTTCCCGGCCGGCTACCCGGTGGCCACGGTCAACGAGGTCATCCACGATTCTGGCCAGCCGTTCGCCATCGTCCGCGCCATTCCCACTGCCGCGCTCAACCGCAGCCGTTACATGCTGCTGGTATTCAGCGACCGGCGAACCCCGGAACAGCGCGCCACGGAGGCGGCCATCGCCCAGGAAGAAGCCGACCGCAAGGGCGCGGCGACCCCGGCCCAGCCGGCCACCGAGGCTGCAGCCCCAGGCGCGGCCGTGCCCGCCGCGCCGGCAACGCCAGCCCCGGCCCCGGCCGTTCCCACCGTTGCGCCAGCGGCTCCTGCCGCCCCGGCGGCGCCGGCCCAACCCCGGAGACAATGATGCCTGCTTCGCGCCGCAATCACGGCTGGGTGATCTGGCTGACCTTCGCCATCGGCCTGCTGCTCAGCGTCTCGCCCATGCCGCAGTTCATGGAAGTGTTCCGGCCCATGTGGCTGGCCCTGCTGGTGTCGTTCTGGACCCTGGCGGTACCGAACAAGGTCGGCATGACCACGGCCTTCGTCCTGGGCCTCGCCGAGGACGTGCTGTATGGCACGCTGCTGGGGCAGAACGCCCTGATCCTCACCCTGATCACCTTCCTGGTGCTGTCTCTGCAGCAGCGCCTGCGCATGTTTCCCATGTGGCAGCAGAGCCTGGTGATTCTGGTGGTGTTCGGCATCGCCCAGCTGATCCAGCTGTGGCTCAGCGCGCTCACCGGCAACCGCCTGCCGACCCTGGCGCTGGTCTGGTCGGCGGTCATCAGTGCCTTGCTCTGGCCTTGGATCAGCTTCGCCCTGCGCGACCTGCGCCGGCGCTTGCACATCAACTGACGGCGCCGCCACCACTGACAGGGAGATGTCCACATGACCCCGCTTTACCTGGCTTCCGGCTCACCACGGCGGCGTGAACTGCTGACTCAGATCGGCGTGCCGTTCAGCGTTGTCAGTGCCCCTGTCGATGAAACCCCCTTGCCCGGTGAAGGTGTTTCGGCCTACGCCGTACGCTTGGCGCGCGCCAAGGCCGAGGCGGGTCTTGCCCAGTTGAGCGGCCCCGGCGTGGTGCTGGGTGCCGATACCGTGGTGTCGAGCCAGGCCAGAATCCTCGGCAAACCGCGTGATCGCGCCCACGCACTGGAAATGCTCGGCGAGCTTTCCGATGACCATCACCAGGTGATCACCGCCGTCGCGATTACCGATGGCCAGCGTTGCTTGGACGTCTGCGTGAGCACCGACGTGTATTTTCGCGCCATCAGCCAAGCGGAGGCGCTGCGCTACTGGGAGACCGGCGAGCCGCTGGACAAGGCCGGAGGCTATGCCATCCAGGGCTTGGGCGCAGTGTTCGTCCGCGAGCTGGTGGGCAGTTATTCCACGGTGGTCGGCCTGCCACTGTTCGAGACCGCCCAGCTGCTCGAGCAGTTCTCCATCGCCTGCTGGCAGCAGCACGAGGTTTCAG
This sequence comes from Pseudomonas sp. S31, assembly GCF_016648105.1. Classification (GTDB taxonomy): domain Bacteria; phylum Pseudomonadota; class Gammaproteobacteria; order Pseudomonadales; family Pseudomonadaceae; genus Aquipseudomonas. The sequence goes on from NZ_JACVVE010000009.1 coordinate 146,002, forward strand.
CGCCGCGCTAGCCAGCAATCCGACAGCGATCCATCATTACCGAAGACTTTGGACGAGAGCCTGCCATGAGTGAAGAGATCCTGATCAACATCACCCCGATGGAATCGCGCGTGGCAGTGGTGGAAAACGGTGTGCTGCAAGAGGTGCATGTCGAGCGTACGCAGCGCCGGGGCATCGTCGGCAATATCTACAAGGGCAAGGTGGTGCGCGTGCTGCCGGGGATGCAGGCGGCCTTCGTCGACATCGGCCTGGAGCGTGCCGCGTTCATCCACGCCTCGGAAATTTCCCAGCGCGAGGGCTCTGCGGTCGAGAACATTACCGCCCTCGTGCATGAAGGCCAGGCATTGGTGGTGCAGGTGACCAAGGACCCGATCGGCACCAAGGGCGCCCGCCTGACCACCCAGCTGTCCATTCCCTCGCGCTACCTGGTGTACATGCCCCGCAGCAGCCATGTCGGCATTTCGCTGAAGATCGAGGACGAAGCCGAGCGCGAGCGCCTCAAGCAGGTGGTCAGCGATTGCATGGACAGCGAGAACATCAAGGATGCCGGTGGTTTCATCCTGCGTACCGCCGCCGAGGGCGCGCGCAGCGAAGAGATCCTCCAGGATATCCGCTACCTGCGCAGGCTCTGGGAGCAGATCGGCAGCCAGATCAAGACCTGCGGCGCACCCACGGTGATCTACGAAGACCTCGGCCTGGCGCTGCGTACCCTGCGCGACCTGGTCAACCCGAAGATCGAGAAGATTCGCATCGATTCGCGGGAAACCTTCCAGAAGACCACGCAGTTCGTCGTCGAACTGATGCCGGAAGTCGCCGACCGCCTGGAGCACTACCCCGGCGAACGGCCCATCTTCGACCTGTACGGCGTCGAGGACGAGATTCAGCGCGCCCTTGAGCGCAAGGTGCCGCTCAAGTCCGGTGGCTACCTGGTGGTCGATCCTGCCGAGGCGATGACCACCATCGACGTCAACACCGGGGCGTTCGTCGGCCACCGCAATCTCGAGGAAACCATCTTCAAGACCAACCTCGAGGCGGCCACGGCCATTGCCCGGCAACTGCGCCTGCGCAACATCGGCGGCATCATCATCATCGACTTCATCGACATGGAAGACGAGGAGCACCAGCGGCAAGTGCTGCGGACCCTGGAAAAACAGCTAGAACGCGACCATGCCAAGACCAACATCATCGGTATCACCGAGCTCGGCCTGGTGCAGATGACCCGCAAGCGCACCCGCGAGAGCCTGGAGCAGGTGCTGTGCGAACCCTGCCTGGCCTGCCAGGGGCGCGGCAAGCTGAAAACCCCTGAAACCATTTGCTACGAGATCTTCCGCGAGATTCTTCGCGAGGCCCGCGCCTACCAGGCCGAAGGCTATCGCGTGCTGGCCAACCAGAAGGTGGTCGATCGCCTGCTCGACGAGGAGTCGGGCAACGTGGCCGAGCTGGAGGCATTCATCGGCCGAACCATCCGCTTCCAGGTCGAGTCGATGTATTCACAGGAACAATACGATGTGGTGCTGCTCTGACTCTTTGTAGAAAGGGGTCGGGCTGGCAAAACCGGTACTTCGAGCCATGATGGATAGACGACTTGGAGGGCCACGGCAATGGGGCGTCTGACCCGCGTTCCGGTTGCCATGACCCGCTGGGGCCTTGGCATCTGCGCGCTGCTGGCAGTACTCGTCGCGTTGTACGTCAGCCTCGGTCGGCAACTGGTGCCGCTGGTGGCCGAGTACCGCGCCGACGTGGAAGCCAAGGCCGAGCAGGCCCTGGGCCTGCCGGTGCATATCGGCGCGCTCGAAGGGCGCTGGAGCGGCCTGGTGCCGGTGCTGCGACTGCGCGATCTGCAGCTTGGCGAAGGGGCCTCGGCGTTGCGCCTGGACGATGTGCGCGTGGTACCCGATCTGTGGGCCAGTCTCATGGCTCGCCAGATACGCCTGGCCCACATCCAGCTCAGCGGCCTGCAGCTGATCGCCCGTGAAGACGAACAGGGCGGTTGGGCCCTCGAAGGCCTGCCGAAGAAAGACGACGCCCCGCTGGATCCGGCCACTGCGTTGGAGCGCCTACGCCAACTGGGGCGTGTCGATGTGTTCGACAGCCAGGTCACCTTGCATTCCTGGCAGCGTGATCCGCTGACCCTCACCTACGTCAGTGTCGGTTTGCAGGCCGGCCCTTCGCGCCAGGCCCTCGACCTGCGCGCCACCTTGCCCGACGGCCAGCCCCTGGCGTTGACCCTGCGCAGCCGCGCCACGGCCGATGCCTGGCGTGACGGCAGCGCCGAAGCCTACCTGAGCCTGCCGCAAAGCGACTGGTCACGCTGGCTGCCGCCGCGCCTGCTGGGCCAGTGGCAGGCCGACGTGCTGCGCGCGGGTGGCGAGGTCTGGGTCGATTGGCGCAAGGGCGCGCTGGAGCGGGCGGTGGTGCGCCTCAATGCCCCCGAGTTGCGCGGTGCCTACACCGGGCGCCAGGCGGCCCAACTGGACAACCTGGCCCTGGGGGCCTGGTTCCAGCGTCGCGACCAAGGTTTCGAGGTGGCGATCGACTCGCTGGCCGCGAGTATCGGCAAGACGCGCTGGGAGTCCCATCTGCAACTGCGCCAGCGTGACGGCCAGGAGGGGGACGGCCCAACCTGGCAGGTACAGGCCGACCGCCTCGACCTGACGCCGCTGACGCCGCTGATCGATGCCCTGGCGCCGCTGCCGGACAAGCTCATGGCGGTGGTCGATGGGCTCAAGGTGACCGGGGCGTTGCGTAACGTGCGCCTGGACATCCGGCCAAAGGCCGAGGGCGACCAACGCCTGCAGTTTGCCGCCAACCTGGACAAGATCGGCTTCGACGCCTACCACGGCGCGCCGGCGGCCGGCAATGTCAGCGGCAGCATCAGCGGCGACCTCGGGCACGGCGAACTGCGCCTGGATACCGACGCATTCATGCTGCATCTATACCCGATCTTCGGCAAACCCTGGCAGTACCAGAAGGCCAACGCACGCCTGACCTGGACCCTGGACAAGGACAGCTTCACGCTGGTCGCCCCCTACATCAAGGTGCTGGGCGAGGAAGGCAAGATCGCCGCTGACTTCCTTATCCGCCTGTTCCTGGAGCCGGATCATGAGAGCTACATGGACCTGCGGGTCGGCCTGACCGAAGGTGATGGCCGCTACACCGCCAAGTACCTGCCCGAAGTGCTCAGCCCGGCGCTGGACGAGTGGCTGCGCAGCGCCATCGTCAAGGGCAACGTCGAACAGGGCTACTTCCAGTACCAGGGCTCGCTCAACCACGGCGCCACGCCAGAGGCGCGCAGCATCAGCCTGTTCTTCAAGGTCAATGATGCCGCGCTCGACTTCCAGCCTGGCTGGCCCCAGGTGCAGCATGTCGATGGCGATGTGCTGATCGAGGACAGCGGTGTGCGCATCAAGGCGCGCAAGGGCTTGTTGCTCGATACCCAGGTCAGCGATGTCAGTGTCGATATCCCACATGTGCAGGAGGGCCAGCATAGCCACCTGTACCTGGACGGCGACTTCGCCGGGACCTTGGGCGATGGGCTGAAGATCCTCAAGGAAGCACCAATCGGCACTGGCGAGATCTTCGCTGGCTGGGAGGGCGAGGGCCCGTTGAATGGCAAGGTGAAACTGGACATTCCGCTGGCCCATGGCGAACACCCGAAAGTGCTGGTCGATTTTGCCACTCATGACGCGCGTCTCAAGGTGGCGCCGCCAGCCCTGGAACTCAGCCGCTTGAAAGGCGATTTTAGCTTCGACCTGGACAAGGGCCTGAGCGGCAAGGGCATCAGCCTGCAGGCATTCGGCAAGCCGGTGACCGCGCAGATCGTCGCCCAGGGCGAGCCTGGGCAGATGCAGACCCGCATCGATGCCAATGGCCAGGTTGGGCTCAAGGCCCTGACCGACTGGTTGCAGTTCAACCAGGCCCTGCCGGCTTCGGGCGAACTGCCTTACCAGTTGCAGCTCAACCTGGGTAAGCGGGACAACAGCCTGAATGTCGGTTCGTCGCTCAAAGGCTTGGCCATCGACCTGCCGGCACCGTTCGGCAAGGCGGCTGCCGAGACGCGCGACAGCCGCTTCAGCATGACCCTGCAGGGGGCCGAACGCCGCTTCGACGCGGCCTACGCCGATCTTGCACGGTTCGCCTACGCAGCGCCGGCAGACAAGCTTGTCCAGGGGCGCGGGGAGTTACTGCTGGGCACCGGTACGGCCCAGGTACCGGCTGGCCAGGGTTTGCGCGTGCGTGGGCGGCTGGAAACCCTCGATCTCGCTCCCTGGCAAGCCCAGGCCGAGCGCCTCGGCGGCAGCGACCCGGGAGGCAATGCCCGGCAGAGCTTGCAGAGCGTCGACCTGAGCATCGGCCAGCTCAAGGCCTTCGGCATGGACCTGAACCAGGCCGTGGTGCGCCTGGCCCGAGGCGGCCCGGCGTGGGACCTGCGCCTGGACAGCCGGGAGGTGATCGGCAATGCGCGGCTGCCGGATGCCAAGGGTGCGGCCATGTCGGTGCGCCTGCAGACCTTGCGCCTGCCCGCCGCTGACCCGGCCCAGGCACAGAGCGAGGAGGGCCCGGATCCGCTGGCCGACTTCGATCCGCGCAAGGTTCCGGCTCTGGACCTGACCATCGACAAGCTCTACCGGGGCGACGACTTCTACGGCAGTGCGGCGATCAAGCTGCGCCCCACCGTGCGTGGCGTCTCGGCGGACGATATCGACCTGTCATTCAAGGGGCTGCGCATCGACGGCAGTGGTGGCTGGGAGGGCACTCCTGGCACCACCAGCAGCTGGTACAAGGGCCGGCTGGATGGCAAGAACCTGGGTGACGTGCTCAAGGCCTGGGGCTTTGCTCCGACCGTGACCAGCCGCGACTTCCGCCTGGACGTCGATGGCCGCTGGCCGGGCTCGCCAGCCTGGGTCGGCCTCGATCGTTTCTCCGGCAGCATGGACGCGGCGCTGCGCAGCGGCCAGTTCGTCGAGGTCGAAGGCAGCGCCCAGGCACTGCGCATATTCGGCCTGCTCAACTTCAACGCCATCGGTCGCCGCCTGCGCCTGGACTTCTCCGACCTGTTCTCCAAGGGCTTGGCCTACGATCGGGTCAAGGGCCTGCTGGTGGCCAGCAATGGGGTCTATGTCACCCGCGAACCGATCACGGTCACCGGGCCATCGAGTAATTTCGAGCTCGAAGGTACGCTGGACATGGTCCGCGACCAAATCAACGCCAATTTGCAGGTATCGCTGCCGGTGACCAACAACCTGCCGCTGGCAGCGCTGATCGTCGGTGCCCCGGCTGTCGGTGGGGCGTTGTTCCTGGTCGATCGGCTGATCGGCGACCGAGTGTCGCGCTTCGCCAGCGTGCACTATCGGGTCGAGGGGCCGGTGAAAGAGCCTAGAATCACATTTGTGAAACCTTTCGATAAATAGAGGTGCGGATGAAGGCAGCGGTGATCCAGATGGTCAGTCAGGACGATGTGCTGGCCAACCTGCAGCGGGCCGGCGCCCTGCTGGAGCAGGCTGCGCAGGGTGGCGCGCGACTGGCCGTGCTGCCGGAAAACTTCGCCGCCATGGGCCGGCGCGACGCCGCCGCGCTGGGCCGTGCCGAAGCACTGGGCGATGGGCCGATCCTGCCCTGGTTGAAACGCACCGCCCGCGACCTCAGGTTATGGATTGTCGGCGGTACCGTGCCGTTGCCACCGCAAGGCCAGCCAGACGCCAAGGCACATGCCTGCTCGCTGCTGATCGACGAGCACGGCGAGATTGCCGCGCGCTACGACAAGCTGCACCTGTTCGACGTGGACGTGGCCGACCAGCGGGGTCGCTATCGCGAGTCCGATGACTACGCCCATGGTGCCGAGGTGGTGGTCGCCGACACGCCGGTGGGGCGGGTGGGCTTGAGCGTCTGTTACGACCTGCGCTTCCCGGAGCTGTACAGCGCCCTTCGCGCTGCCGGCGCCGAGCTGATCACCGCGCCTGCGGCGTTCACCGCCGTCACGGGGGCAGCGCATTGGGAAGTGCTGATCCGCGCACGGGCCATCGAGACCCAGTGCTACCTGTTGGCTGCGGCCCAGGGCGGCACTCATCCAGGGCCGCGGGAGACCCACGGCCATGCAGCGATCGTCGACCCCTGGGGGCGGATCGTCGCCGAACAAGCGCAAGGCGAAGCGGTATTGCTCGTCGAGCGCGATAAAGACGAACAGGCGTCCATAAGGGCGCGCATGCCGGTGGTTTCGCACCGGCGCTTTTTCTCGCAGGACGCTTTGCGGCCTGCGCACACCGTGGAGTGATTATGAGCCAGATGTTATCCACCGTCAGCGAGCAGCTCCTGGCCCCCGGCGGGCTGACCCTGGACAGCCTGCAGGCAGTGCTGGGCGAGCTGGCCGGGCCGGGTATCGATGCTGCCGACCTGTATTTCCAGGGCCAGATATCCGAGACCTGGGCGCTGGAGGACGGCATCGTCAAGGAAGGCAGTTTCAACCTCGACCAGGGCGTGGGCGTTCGCGCCCAGTCCGGTGAGAAGACCGGCTTCGCCTACAGCAATGCCATCAACCTGGAAGCACTGACGTCCGCTGCCCGTGCCGCCCGGTCGATTTCCCGCGCTGGGCAGAATGGGCAGGTCCAGGCGTTCCGTAGCCAGGACGTGCCGGCGCTGTACGCAGCGGACAACCCGCTGGATGTGCTCAGCCGTGCCGAAAAGGTCGAGCTGCTCAAGCGGGTCGATGCCGCCACCCGGGCCCTGGACCCACGTATCCAGCAGGTCAGCGTGAGCATGGCCGGGGTCTGGGAGCGGATTCTCATCGCCGCCGCCGATGGCAGCCTGGCCGCCGACGTGCGACCACTGGTGCGTTTCAACGTCAGCGTCATCGTCGAGCAGAATGGTCGGCGCGAGCGTGGCGGGCAGGGCGGTGGCGGGCGCACCGACTACCGCTTCTTCACCGAGGAGCGGGTCATGGGCTATGCCCGCGAGGCCCTGCGCCAGGCGCTGGTGAACCTCGAGGCGATTCCTGCGCCGGCGGGTACGTTGCCAGTAGTGCTGGGCTCCGGTTGGTCCGGCGTGCTGTTGCACGAAGCGGTCGGGCATGGCCTGGAGGGTGACTTCAACCGCAAGGGCAGCTCGGCGTTCAGTGGCCGGATCGGCGAGAAAGTCGCCTCGAGCCTCTGCACCATCGTCGACGACGGTACGCTCGAAGGTCGCCGCGGCTCGCTCAGTGTCGATGATGAAGGTACCCCGACCGAGTGCACCACACTGATCGAGAACGGCATCCTCAAGGGCTATATGCAGGACAAGCTCAATGCCCGGCTGATGGGCATGGCCGTAACCGGCAACGGTCGCCGCGAATCCTATGCGCACCTGCCGATGCCGCGCATGACCAATACCTATATGCGTGCCGGCGAAAGCGATCCGCAGGAAATCATCGCCTCGGTGAAGAAGGGTATCTACTGCGCCAACCTCGGCGGCGGCCAGGTGGACATCACCAGCGGCAAGTTCGTGTTCTCCACCAGCGAGGCGTACCTGATCGAGGATGGCAAGATCACCGCGCCGGTCAAGGGTGCGACCCTGATCGGCAACGGCCCTGAGGCCATGAGCCGGGTATCGATGGTCGGCAACGATTTGGCCCTGGACAGCGGCGTGGGGACCTGTGGCAAGGATGGGCAGTCGGTGCCGGTGGGGGTCGGGCAGCCGACGCTGAAGCTGGATGCGATTACCGTGGGCGGCACGGGTGCCTGATTGCCGTGGGGACCGCTATGCGGTCCATTCGCGGCGCAAGGCCGCTCCTACAGGGAGCGGGCCATGCGTCGATGCCCACGGTTTCAGCGCAGGCCGCGCTGCATTTCGTCGAGTTCGCGGATGTACTTGAACACCTTGCGCGCGGCGGCAGGCGGCTTGTTCCGCGCCTTTTCGTGCTGGGCATGGCGAATCAGCGAGCGCAACTGCTGGCGGTCGGTGTCGGGGAACTCGTTGACGAAGCGCTCGAGGTCTTCGTCATTGCCGTCGATCAGCCGGTCGCGCCAACGCTCGAGGCCGTGGAAGCGCTCGTTGTACTGGCGGGTGGAGCTGTCGATCTGTTCCAGTACGGCGTGGATGGCATCCAGGTCCTGGACACGCATCAGCTTGCCGACGAACGACATGTGGCGTTTGCGTGCGCCGTGGGCCGTGTGCTTGGCGGCCTCGTCCAAGGCCTTGCGCAGCTCGTCGGTCAGCGGCAGGCGCGCCAGGGTGTCGGCCTTGAGCGTGGTGAGGCGCTCGCCGAGTTCGACCAGCGCATGCAGCTCGCGCTTGATCTGGGTTTTGCTTTTTTCGCCGTCGAAGGCGTCGTCGTATGAATCAACCATGGTGGCAGTCCGCTAAAGATCGGCGCCATGATAACCAGTCGGGGGCCGCTTGTCCGGCCCGGTCGTAGAATGACCGTATCCGAACGCAGAATTTGAGTGGAGAAAACCATGAGTGCAGTCCAGAGCGTAGGCCCGAAGGACCTGCCAGCGTTGCAGGAACAGGTCGAGGCGATCGTCGCCGAGGCTCGTCGCCAGGGCGCCAGCGCCTGTGAAGTGGCGGTGTCGCTGGAGCAGGGCCTGTCCACCAGCGTGCGCCAGCGTGAGGTCGAGACGGTCGAGTTCAATCGCGACCAGGGCTTTGGCATCACCTTGTACATCGGCCAGCGTAAAGGGTCGGCCAGCACCTCGGCCAGTGGCGCGGAGGCGATCCGCGAAACCGTCGCGGCGGCCCTGGCCATCGCCAAGCACACCTCCGAGGATGAATGTGCGGGCCTGGCCGATGCGGCGCTGATGGCCCGCGAGATTCCCGATCTCGATCTTTACCATGACTGGGCCCTGGAGCCGGAGAAGGCCATCGAGATGGCCCTGACCTGCGAAGCGGCCGCGTTCGATGCCGATCCACGCATCCTAAACGCCGATGGCACCACGCTCAACACGCACCAGGGCTGTCGGGTGTATGGCAACAGCCATGGCTTCATCGGCGGTTATGCCTCGACCCGGCACAGCCTGAGCTGCGTGATGATCGCCGAAGGCGAGGGGCAGATGCAGCGTGACTACTGGTATGACGTCAACCGCCAGGGCAACCTGTTGGCCGACCCGCGCAGCATTGGCCAGCGCGCTGCCCAGCGTGCCGCTAGCCGTCTGGGCGCACGTCCGGTGCCGACCTGCGAGGTGCCGGTGCTGTTCTCTGCTGAGCTGGCCGGTGGGTTGTTCGGCAGTTTCCTGTCGGCGATTTCGGGGGGCAACCTGTATCGCAAGTCGTCCTTCCTCGAGGGGGCGATCGGCCAACGCCTGTTCCCGTCCTGGTTGTCGCTCGACGAGCGTCCGCATATCCCGCAGGCCCTGGGCAGCGCCGCATTCGACGGCGACGGCCTGGCCACCTATGCCAAACCGTTCGTCGACAAGGGCGAGCTGGTGTCGTACCTGCTTGGCACTTATTCCGGGCGCAAGCTGGGCCTGCCCAGCACGGCCAACTCCGGTGGGGTGCACAACCTGTATGTCAGCCATGGGGTCGAGGACCAGGCCGCGCTGATCCGCCGCATGGGCCGTGGTTTGCTGGTGACCGAGTTGATGGGGCACGGCCTGAACATGGTTACCGGTGATTACTCCCGCGGCGCGGCGGGCTTCTGGGTCGAGAACGGCGAGATCCAGCATGCGGTGCAGGAAGTGACTATCGCCGGCAACATGAAGGACATGTTCCAGCAGATCGTGGCGATTGGCAGCGATCTTGAGACGCGCAGCAATATCCATACGGGGTCGGTGTTGATCGAGCGGATGACTGTCGCGGGGAGCTGATGCAGCGCCTGTGCCGGCCTCTTCGCGGGTAAACCCGCTCCTACACGGGACGAAGATGCCCTGTAGGAGCGGGTTTACCCGCGAAGAGGCCGGCACAGGAAAAATCGATACCCAGAAAAACCCGGCCCTCGCGCCGGGTTTTTTACTTTAGTCGCCCACCTCTTGAAGTGATTCTAGTTATCAATTAATAATGAATATCATTATCCAGTCACCCGGCGATGATGTTCATGAAAACCGTCCTCCACGAGCTGCCCTACCTGGAAAACTGGCGCTGGCTCAGCCGGCGCATCCGTTGCGCCCTCGAGCCCGACGAGCCGCGCCTGATCGAGCACTACCTGGCCGAAGGCCGCTATCTGGTGTGCTGCACCGAAACGTCGCCATGGACGGTGGCGCTGACCTCCTTCCGCCTGCTGCTGGATACCGCCTGCGACCGCATGCTGCCCTGGCATTGGCGCTGCCTGTGTCTTGACCAGGCCTGGCGCCCGCTGCTGCAACTGCGCAACCTCGACCGCCAGGAGCAGAACCAGCGCTGGCAGCCCTACGCCTTGCAACTGGCGAACTGTGTGCTGCTGCCTTCGATTTCCCCCGATGACCTGATGCAAGGATTTGAAGATGAGTGATACCCGAATCGAGCGTGACAGCATGGGCGAGCTGCAGGTGCCAGCCCAGGCCCTGTACGGTGCCCAGACCCAGCGCGCGGTCGACAACTTCCCGATCAGCGGCCAGCGCATGCCGGCCCAGTTCATCCGTGCCCTGCTGCTGGCCAAGGCAGCAGCGGCCAAGGCCAACATCGAGCTGGAGCAGCTGTCCGCCGCCCAGGGCCAGGCCATCGTCAGCGCCGTGGAGCAGTTGCTGGCAAGCGACTTCATTCAGCATTTCCCGGTGGATGTGTTCCAGACCGGGTCCGGCACCAGCTCGAACATGAATGCCAACGAGGTGATCGCCACCCTGGCCACGCGCGTGCTGGGTGAACCGGTCAACGCCAACGACCACGTCAACTGCGGCCAGAGCAGCAACGACATCATTCCCACCACCATCCACACCAGCGCCGCGCTGGCGCTGCACGAGCAACTGCTGCCGGCCCTCGGCCACCTGGTGCAGGTGATCGAGGCGAAGTCCGCGCAGGTGCATCAGTACGTGAAGACCGGTCGCACCCACCTGATGGACGCCATGCCCGTGCGCATGAGCCAGGTTCTCGACGGCTGGGCCGCGCAGGTCAACGCCGCCAAGGCGCACATCGAGGCGACCTTGCCCAGCGTGCAGGCCCTGGCCCAGGGTGGCACCGCAGTGGGCACCGGGATCAATGCCCACCCGCAGTTCGCCGCCGGCTTCGCCCGCCAGCTCAGCGCCCTGACTAAAATCGAGTTCACCCCGGGGCAGAACCTGTTCGCCCTGATCGGCTCCCAGGACACCGCCGTGGCGCTGTCGGGCCAGCTCAAGACCACTGCCGTGGCACTGATGAAGATCGCCAACGACCTGCGCTGGATGAACTCCGGCCCGCTGGCCGGGCTCGGCGAGATCGAGCTGCAAGGCCTGCAGCCCGGTTCGTCGATCATGCCGGGCAAGGTCAACCCGGTCATTCCCGAAGCCACCGCCATGGTCGCAGCCCAGGTGATCGGCAACGACGCCACCATCGCCGTCGCCGGCCAGTCGGGCAACTTCGAGCTGAACGTGATGTTGCCAGTGATCGCGCGCAACCTGCTCGAAAGCATCGAACTGATGGCCAATGCCAGCCGCCTGCTGGCCGACAAGGCCATCGCCAGCTTCAAGGTCAACGAAGGCAAGCTCAAGGAGGCCTTGGCGCGCAACCCGATCCTGGTCACCGCGCTGAACCCGATCATCGGCTACCTCAAGGCGGCGGAAATTGCCAAGACCGCCTACAAGCAAGGTCGTCCGATCATCGACGTGGCACTGGAGCACACCGACCTGTCGCGTGACCAGCTCGAAGCGCTGCTGGATCCGGAAAAACTCACCGCCGGCGGTATCTGACGCGCTGTCCGCGTCGAGGAGAAAACGTCATGCAGCATTGGAAACGCACCACCGAAACCGCCAATCGCCTGTTCGAACAGGGGGAGTGGGTGGACGCCCGCGAGCACTACCTGCAAGCCCTGGCCCTGGCCCAGGTGCTGTTCGAGCGCTGGCATGACGTCGATGAGGCGGTGGCGGCATTCGTCATCGCCCATCACAACCTGGCGGACCTGCACCTGCGGCTCAACCAGCCGCACGAGAGCGCCGATTACCTCTGCGCCGCCCACCAGCGCCTGCTCCAGGCCAGCGGCGACGCACGCCTGCCCCAGGCGCTGAGGGATGCAGCGCTGCGGCACAGCAGCCGCACCTACACCGAGCTACTGGGCTTCATTGGCGAATATGGCCAGTACCCGCGTACCGAGCGGCTGCTCGGTCGTCATTCGCCCGAGCCCGCCGAGCTGGCTGTCCAGCCCGATGCCATCCAACCTGCCTATGGAATGCACTGACATGCCTCATACCTTGCCTGCACTGCCCTACGCCTACGATGCCCTGGAACCGCACATCGATGCGCAGACCATGGAAATCCACCACACCAAGCACCACCAGACCTATATCAACAACCTCAATGCCGCCATCGAGGGTACCGAGTGGGCCGAATGGCCGGTCGAGAAGCTGGTCGGTGCGGTCAAGCAACTGCCTGAGAAGCTCCAGCCTGCCGTGGTCAACCAAGGTGGGGGCCACGCCAACCACACCCTGTTCTGGACGGTCATGTCGCCCCAGGGTGGCGGCCAGCCGCAAGGTCAGGTGGCCAAGGCCATCGAGGCCGAACTTGGCGGCTTCGATGCCTTCAAGGATGCGTTCACCAAGGCCGCGCTTTCGCGCTTCGGCAGTGGCTGGGCATGGCTGAGCGTCACCCCGCAGAAGCGACTGGTCGTCGAAAGCAGCGGCAACCAGGACAGCCCACTGATGCATGGCAACACGCCGGTGCTGGGCCTGGACGTGTGGGAGCACGCCTACTACCTGAAGTATCAGAACCGTCGTCCGGAGTACATCGGTGCGTTCTACAACGTCATCGACTGGTCCGAGGTGGAGCGTCGTTACCTCGAAGCCCTGAAGTGAGTCGACCGGTATGCGCTCCGATGTGATGTCTGTCAGCAGTGTGCGCCTGTTTCGCCTGGCGGTGGGTACGCTGCTGTTGCTGGTGGGCACCGCGTTGTTGATTGCCCGTGGCATCGACTGGCTGGGCCTGGAACCACGGATGCTGCGGGCCCTGGAAGGCGGTGCGCTATGCGCGCTGGGCACGGCGCTTGGCGCGGTGCCGGTGCTGGTGATTCGCAACATGCCTGTGGCGCTTGCCGACACTCTGCTGGGCTTTGGTGCCGGTGTGATGCTGGCGGCAACGGCGTTTTCGCTGGTTATCCCGGGGTTGAGCGCGGCGCAGGCCATCGGCTTCAGCTCCTGGGGCGCCGCTGGCCTGATCAGCGCAGGGCTGATGTTGGGAGCGCTTTGCCTGTTCCTGGTCGACCTGAAGGTGTCCGGCGCCTCGCCTGAGGCCCTGGTCGGCAGCGAAAACCAGCCGGTCATCGCGGCGCGCATCTGGCTGTTCGTGATCGCCATCATCGCCCACAACATCCCCGAGGGCATGGCCATCGGTGTATCGGCAGGCGGCGGCATGGCCGATGCCGACAGCCTGGCCATGGGAATCGCCTTGCAGGACGTACCTGAGGGGTTGGTGATTGCGCTGGTCCTGGCTGGGGCAGGTATGCCCCGGTTCAAGGCATTCCTGATCGGCGCAGCCTCTGGCCTGGTGGAGCCGCTGGCAGCGGTGATCTGCGCGTGGCTGGTGAACGTCGCCGAACTGCTGTTGCCGCTTGGCCTGGCCTGCGCGGCGGGGGCCATGTTGCTGGTGGTGACCCAGGAGATCATTCCCGAGTCGCGCAGTAACGGCAATCACCGCCTGGCGAGTCTCGGGTTGTGCATCGGTTTCTGCCTGATGATGGCGATGGATACCGCCATGTCCTGAGTCGACTGGGTCGTGGGGGGGCGCGGGCGGGCGCGGCGGGGGGGGGGGGGGGTAGGCCCGCCGCCTGG